>NZ_JBLXIQ010000002.1:630608-636810 GCF_048269445.1 Marinobacter sp.
GCGACCAGTACCGTAATTTTGTGCTACAGACATATCCGCCTTCCGTTAAATGTCGAGTTCTTTGGGCTGCTGGGCTGCGTGAGGATGCTCAGCGCTGGCATAGATTTTAAGCTTCTTGAACATGGCGCGGCCGAGCGGGCCCTTCGGAAGCATGCCTTTGACAGACTTCTGAATAATTTGCTCGGGCGCCTTGTCGACCAGCTTCTCGAAGTTGATGGATTTGATTCCACCCGGAAAGCCGGTGTGACTATAGTACATCTTGTCAGATGCCTTGTTGCCGGTCACCCGCACCTGACTTGCATTGATCACAACAATGTAATCGCCAGTGTCTACATGGGGGGTGTACTCAGGCTTATGCTTGCCCCGCAGACGACGGGCGATTTCGGTTGACAGACGACCCAGCGTCTTGCCGGCTGCGTCTACAACGTACCAGTCACGTTTTACGGTTTCTGGTTTCGCACTCAGAGTCTTCATTGATTCCGCCTTGAACGCTATATAAGAAACGTTAAAAACCACACCGGTAAATGCTTTGCATCCGGAGGGGTTTCTATACCTGTTAGTTAGTCGGCAGTGACACTATTCGGGGCTGAGATAGTGACATCGCCTTGAAAAGCCAGGGCGCGAAGTATACTCGAACCTCCCGAATAATCCAACCCTGTGTCGCACTGTTTCGTTATTCCCCTACACCGACCGCAGGCCAGCCGAACAATCTCGACACATTGCGCCCTAACACTTGCGCCAGCACCTCTGGCTCTACCCCCCGGATTTGCGCCAGAGCACCCAGAATCTGCGGCAAATAGACCGGAGAATTCTGCCCTGGCCGGACACCTTCGGGAGCCATATCCGGCGCATCTGTCTCGAGCACCAGAGATTCAGCTGGCAACCTCGCAATGGCATCGCGGGTTTTACGTGCCCGCGGATGGGTAATCACGCCGCCAACCCCGATGAAACAACCCAGACCGACCAACTTTTCGGCCTGCTGATAGCTTCCGGAAAAACCGTGAATCAAGGCCTGACCACTCCATTGCTTGCCATTGAGCAGGTGGTGCACCTCATCATGAGCTTTAACCGAGTGAATAACCAGCGGCATATTCAGTTCGGTCGCGAGGGTAACCTGAGCTTCAAACCAGGGCCGTTGAGCTTCAAGGCTACCCTTGAGCCGGTCTAGTCCGCACTCCCCGATCGCCACACAACGCTCAGGTTTACTCTTCAGTAACTGCTCAAGCGCAGCAAGGTCTTCCTCTGAGTGCTCATCGACATACCAGGGATGAATTCCGAGGCAGTAAAACAGACCGTTATGGGCCAGCGCTGTTTGCCGAACCCTTGCCCAATCCGGCCGGCGCACACCAGGTATGACCAAATGACGAACACCGCGCGAACGAGCCCGTTGAAGCTCGATCTCCCGGCGGCCGTCAAACTGCGGAAAATCGAAATGGCAGTGGGCGTCGATCAGCTGCAAAGTCACCTCCGCCCCGGCGTATTCAGTGCTCCCGGGTCTTGTGGAACTGTATGTCGGGGTACCGCTCCTGAGCCAAGTTCAGGTTAACCATGGTTGGGGCAATATAGGCCAGCCGGTCGCCGCCATCAAGCGCCAGGTTGTCGTTGTTCTTGCGCTGAAACTCATCGAGTTTGCGCTCATCGCTGGAGGTCACCCAGCGGGCGGTGGCAACATTGATCGGCTCGTAGACAGCCTCGACCTTGTACTCACTCTTGAGACGACTGACCACCACATCGAACTGAAGCACACCGACCGCGCCGACAATAAGATCATTGTTACGGAGCGGCCTGAAGACCTGAACGGCGCCCTCTTCGGATAGCTGAATCAACCCCTTTTGGAGCTGCTTGGCCTTGAGAGGGTCCTTGAGACGAATACGACGGAACAGTTCCGGAGCAAAATTCGGAATCCCGGTAAATTTCATGTCTTCACCGGCAGTGAAGGTGTCGCCCAACTGAATCGTACCGTGATTGTGCAGACCAATAATATCGCCCGCAAAGGCCTCTTCAGCGTGTTCCCGGTCACCGGCCATAAACGTTAATGCGTCGGAGAAACGCACTTCCTTACCAATCCGCACATGCCGAGCCTTCATGCCCTGAGTGTATTTGCCGGACACAATGCGGAGAAACGCCACCCGGTCACGATGCTGGGGATCCATATTTGCCTGGATCTTGAACACAAACCCCGAAAAGCCGGCGTCGTCGGGCTGCACAAGCCTTTGATCTGTTTCCCGGGGCTGGGGCGCCGGCGCCCATTCCACCAGGCCATCCAGCATGTGATCTACGCCGAAGTTACCCAGCGCGGTACCAAAGAAAACCGGTGTCAGCTCACCTGCAAGAAAGGCTTCCTGATTGAATTGATGAGAAGCGCCCTTGACCAGCTCAATCTCATCCCGCAAGTCTTCAGCGTATGCCCCAATTGCCTGCTCGAGTTCCGGATTATCCAGTCCTGCGATGACCCGTGTTTCCTGAATGGTGTGGCCCTGACCGGATTGATAAAGGACCACCTCATCCCGAAGCAGATGATAAACACCCTTGAAGCTCTTGCCCATTCCGATGGGCCAGGTAATTGGCGCACATGCAATTTTCAGAATGTCCTCGACTTCGTCCATCAACTCCACCGGATCCCGGGTATCCCGGTCCAGCTTGTTCATGAAAGTGATAATGGGGGTGTCACGCAAACGCGTGACCTCCATCAGCTTGATGGTCCGCTCCTCGACACCCTTGGCACTGTCGATCACCATCAGGCAGGAATCGACCGCAGTCAGGGTACGATACGTGTCTTCGGAAAAGTCCTCGTGACCCGGAGTGTCCAGCAGGTTCACAAGCTTGCCACCATAAGGAAACTGCATGACCGATGTGGTCACGGAAATACCGCGCTCCTTTTCCATCTCCATCCAGTCCGACTTGGCGTGCTGGCCAGACTTCTTTCCCTTGACGGTCCCGGCTTTCTGAATCGCCTTGCCGAACAACAGGACCTTCTCGGTAATGGTAGTTTTACCGGCGTCTGGGTGCGAGATGATGGCAAAGGTGCGGCGCTTAGCCACTTCCTGAGAAAGGTTAGACATAGTCGAAGAGCAACCTGAATCTGATGTTCGCGAAAAGGCAGCCATTATAGGGCTTAAGTAGCTGTTACGCGAACACAAGCGATGTCGGTCACCGGCTGATATCGAGAACCATCACCCGCGCATCCTCCCGACCATTCCCTGAAGGGTAATACCCGGGGCGTCGCCCTATTTCCCTGAACCCCTCATCTTCATAAAGGGCTATGGCGGCTTCGTTGCTGGCTCTCACTTCCAGCAAAAGCTGTGACGCGCCTTCATGGGACGCGGCAGCCAGAACATGCCTGAGAAGTTGCCTGCCAATTCCCTTGCCACGAACTCGACGATGCATGCAGATATTCATTAGGTGCGCCTCGTCGACCATATAGGTGACAACAGCGTATCCCACAAGGGAATCGCCAAGGCAGGCCGCCCAGAGGTGATAACTGTCCTTGAAACAGTCGAGAAACACCGACTCGCTCCAGGGATGAGAGTAGCCCTGACATTCAATATCCAGCACCTCCGGAAGGTCCTGTGGCACTAATGGTCGAAACAGAAGACCTGCCTCCATTACGTTCTGATACGCTTCCGGACCGGACATCAGCGGTCCGCCAACGCCTTGAGCCGATGCCATAGCGAACGCTTTATAGCGGGCTCGCTCGCCAGTTCAGCGAGAGAGTACTGAAAACTTACCGCCACATCGCGCCCGAGGGCCTTTGTCAGCCAATCTTTTTCGGTCTCGGCCTCGCCTCCAAGTAAAACCACTTTCTGGCGATCCACCCCGGACAGGACATTGCCGATCACCTCAACAAGGTCCCCGGTAGAATTTCCAGGAACCAAGAGATTATTAAATACAGGCCAGCGCACCTGGCCCAAAAACCGGGGACGCTGCTCGCCTAAACTCTTGAGAATGTTCAGCGCCAGGATTTCCTGAAGCCGGGTACTGGCTTCTGCCGACATAGCGGCTATCAGGACTATATTATCTCCGACCCAGAGCATCAGATTCACCTTGCCGACCGGGGTCCACGGAACTCCTGCGGCGATCTTATTTACTGGTTCCGGTTGCGGAGAATCCCGGCCTGGCTCCACCAGAGATTTCTGTTCCGGGATCTCAGAGGCAGGCTTCTCCGAAGCTTCGGTACCATTCTCCATTAATGCCTGGAGATCGGCAATTCGTGCAGCGCCCTGATTGCGATGCCTGGCCGACAGCACTGGCCGGGCAGATTTTCCGGAAATCCCGCCCGGATCAGAGACAGGTTGAGCTATCTCTGGCAGCACCTCCGCAGCAGATGCCTCCTCCGGGAATTCAAATTCCGGGCTTGTCGCCGCACCTGGCAATGGCTGCCGGGCATACCACACGCGGATGCCTGCCGCTCCCAGGTAGAACTGTCGCTCTGCTTCGGACCTAATCATTGAACTCGCCTGTGATTTCCAATCAATTGTAAAACGTCAGACATCCGCGATCTGTGGATGGTGCCGAATACCACCTTTGCTGATCAGATTAAGGGCTTCAATGTAGGCCTTGGCAGACGCAATGATGATGTCGGTGTCTGCACCTACGCCATTCACGATCCGGCCGCCCCGCTCAAGACGGACCGTTACCTCGCCCTGAGCGTCGGTACCACTGGTGATATTGTTTACGGAGTAAAGCTGGAGATTGCACCCGGAATCAACCAGCGACTCAATGGCCTGAAAAGTGGCATCGACCGGGCCGCTGCCTTCGGCTTCCACCTTATGCTCTTTGCCGTCTACCGTCAGGGTCAGATTCGCCCTGGGAACCACTCCGGTCTCTGAACAAACTTGCATACAGACCAGACCGTAACGGCCATCTTCCTCTCTCTGGCGGGTATCACTGGCGATGGCTTGCAGATCTTCATCGAAAATTTCGTGCTTGAGGTCCGCAAGCGCTTTGAACCGGGTGAACGCTTCATTAAGTTCAGTCTCGGTCTCAAACTGGATGCCCAGCTCAAGCAACCGGGTCCGAAAGGCATTTCGGCCGGAGTGCTTACCCAGAACCAGACTGTTGGTATGCCAGCCCACATCTTGGGCACGCATGATTTCATAAGTCTCACGATGCTTGAGAACACCATCCTGATGAATGCCGGACTCATGGGCGAAGGCATTGGCGCCAACAATGGCCTTGTTGGGCTGGACGGGGAAGCCCGTGATGGTGGAGACCAGGCGTGAAGCCTGGACAATATGCTGCGCTTCGATCCGGGTATCGATATTAAACAGGTCCTGACGGGTGCGAACGGCCATTACAATCTCTTCCAGTGCAGCGTTACCGGCACGCTCACCCAAACCATTTATGGTGCACTCCACCTGGCGGGCACCCTGAGAAACTGCCGCAAGGGAATTAGCCACGGCCAGACCCAGATCATTATGGCAATGCACCGAGAAAATCGCCTTATCAGCATTGGGAACACGGTTCAGGAGCTGGCGAATGGTTTCACCAAACTGTTCAGGAATAGCGTAGCCCACGGTATCCGGGATGTTAATGGTGCGGGCTCCGGCGTCTATTGCCGCCTCAATGATGCGGCAAAGAAAATCCAGCTCTGAACGGCCGGCGTCTTCGCAGGAAAACTCCACATCATCGACGTGACTACGAGCTCTCTTCACAGCTCGGACAGCCTGTTCGACAACCTCGTCCGGTTGCATCTGGAGCTTGTGCTTCATGTGGATTGGAGAGGTGGCAATGAAGGTATGGATTCGGCCACGCTCGGCCGGCCTGATGGCCTCGGCGGCCCGATCAATGTCCTTGTCGAGAGCCCTGGCAAGGCTGCAGACCGTTGAGTCTTTTATCGATTCAGCAATCGATTTCACCGCGTCAAAATCACCCTGGCTGGCAATCGCAAAACCCGCTTCGATGACGTCAACACGAAGCCTTTCAAGCGCCTTGGCAATACGGAGTTTCTCCGCTTTGTTCATGGTAGCCCCAGGGCTCTGCTCACCATCACGGAGCGTTGTATCAAAGATGACCAAGTGATCGGTGGCGGACATTGGCAGGCTCCATTCAAAGAGTTGGTTCTCTATGGAGAGAGTATATCACTGGGATGGGCCCAGTGAGGTTTTGAGATTCCCCAAATTGCGGGCAATAAAAAACCCCAGTACCGTTGGGTACTGGGGTTTAGGCATTAGGCGCCTGACGATGACCTACTCTCACATGG
>NZ_JBLXIQ010000003.1:0-574999 GCF_048269445.1 Marinobacter sp.
CCATCGAGAAACTGTCTGATTGCCATCGTATTAGCCCTCGATCTCGATTCGGGTCAGGTTCTCGCGGAGAATCGGACCGTATTCATATTTACCCGGGCACACGAAGGTGCACAGCGCCAGATCTTCTTCATCCAGCTCGAGCGCGCCGAGTTTCTGCGCCATCTCGGTATCGCCAACGATCAGCGAACGCAGCAACTGGGTTGGAAGAATGTCCAGTGGCATGATCTTTTCGTACATGCCCACCGGCACCATCGCCCGTTCACTGCCGTTGGTAGTGGTGGTCATATCGAACCGCTTACCGCCGGCCAGTTTAGACAGGTAGATGTTCATGACAGAAAACCTGTTGGCTCCCGGTGAGAGATAGGCCATGAACTCACGCTTGTTGCCCTCTTCCAGCACCGAAACCTGGTTGGCAAACCGACCAAGATACGCACAGGGGCCATCGCCGCGACGACCACCGAACACAGAACCTGAAATCGCCCGCACTTCGCAGTCCGTGGCAATCTCACCATCAAGAAGTTCCGGAAGACTGGCGCCCAGACGAGTGCGGACCAGGCGAGGCTTCTGGGCCTTAGGACCGCCAATAGCCACAATCCGCTCGACCGGAACTTCTCCCGTTTCGAACAGCTTGGCGATATCAATTACGTCCTGATAATTGATGCTCCAGACGGTCTTGCTGCCGGATACCGGATCCAGATGGTGGATATGGGTACCTACATTGCCGGCCGGATGCACACCATCGAACTGATGCACTTCGATGGCATCAGACTTGGGAACAGCAACATTGGATCCCGGTTTACCGGTAACAAAAACCTTGCCGGAGGTCAGTTTGGTGAGGATCGTCAGGCCTTTCTCGAACGCCTGGCTGTTCTCTCCAATGACGACCGTCGGATCCGCTGCCAGCGGATTGGTGTCCATCACCGGCACGAAAATGGAGTGAGGGGCGGAATCGATCTCGGGAACCTTGCTGTAAGGGCGCGTCTTGAACGCCGTCCACAGACCGGATTCCACCAGATTATCAATGACCTGCTGGCGCTCAAGGCCGGCAAGGTCCGCTTCGGTGTAACGTGCAAAGGTCTCAGCCTCATCGCCATCAATTTCGATAACGATCGACTGAAAAACACGACGCTCACCACGATTGATCTCTTTCACTACGCCGGCGGCGGGTGAAGTGTAACGAACGCCTTCGGTCTTCTTGTCCGTGAACAGCAGCGTACCGCGCTTGACACGGTCCCCTTCTTTCACAGCCATCGTCGGCTTCATGCCGTTGTAGTCAAAACCGATCAACGCCACGTGGCGAACGGGTTTGCCGTCTGTAATGGTCTGTTCGGGTGCGCCGCTGATGGGAAGATCCAGGCCTTTTTTGATCTTAATCATTAGCCTCGTCCAATCATCAGAAACTTTTCAATGGATTTGTAACGCCCGACACCTGCGGCCCAGAAAATGATGAGAAACGGAGTGCCAGACATACCCAAAATCGCGCCAATTATAGAGTTTAAGGAATCCTATTTCCACCAGAAACCGGAACAGGTTTGTGCCCGAACGTAAACCGCCTGATTCACAGACCGATAAAACAAAAAACCCCGACAGCATTCACTGTCGGGGCTTTCATACCTTTCACCTCACCAGGTCAGTGCGATTTGCTCAGTCTCTCGCACGTTTGGGGAAGATCGGGTAACTTACGCCGGCCATCTGGCTAACGACGCGGATAACCTGGGCACTGTAGCCGAATTCGTTGTCATACCAGACGTACAGGATCAGGCGCTTGCCAGCGGCAATGGTCGCCTGGGCGTCGACAATACCGGCATGGCGGGAACCCACGAAATCGGTGGAAACGACTTCCGGAGAGTTCACGAAATCGATCTGTTTCTGCAACTCGGAGTGCAAAGCCATGTCCCGCAGGTAATCATTAACCCCCTCAACATCAACGTCCTTTTTGAGATTGAGATTCAGGATCGCCATCGAAACATTGGGCGTCGGCACACGGATGGCATTACCGGTCAGCTTGCCTTTGAGAACCGGCAACGCCTTGGCAACTGCCTTGGCGGCGCCGGTTTCCGTAATGACCATGTTCAGGGCCGCACTGCGTCCACGGCGACTACCCTTGTGATAGTTATCGATCAGATTCTGGTCGTTGGTGTACGAGTGAACGGTCTCAACGTGACCGTCCTCAATGCCATACTCGTCTTCGATCGCCTTAAGAACCGGGGTAATGGCATTGGTGGTGCAGGAAGCCGCTGAGAGGATCCTGTCTTCATTCGTGATCCAGTCGTTATTGATGCCATACACAATGTTCTTGATGTCGCCCTTGCCAGGCGCAGTCAACATCACACGACTGACACCCTTTGACTTGAGGTGCAGGCCAAGTCCGGCCTCATCACGCCAGATACCGGTGTTATCAATGACGATCGCGTTATTGATGCCGTACTTGGTGTAATCCACCTTATCCGGGCCATCGGAGTAGATCACCTTGATGTAGTTGCCATTGGCAATCAGGGCCGATTCTTTCTCGTCAACGGATATAGTACCGTCAAACGGGCCATGAACAGAGTCGCGGCGCAGAAGGCTGGCACGCTTCTCGAGATCATTCTCCGCACCACCCTGGCGAACCACGATGGCACGCAGGCGAAGATTGTTGCCGCCACCGGCCTTTTCAATCAGGATGCGCGCCAGGAGACGGCCAATACGTCCAAATCCGTAAAGAACCACATCTTTGGTGTCGTTGTTGGCGTCTTCCTCGGATTGCGCCGCATACTGACCAACCACCGGGCCGATTTCGCGCTTCAAAAATTCGGTGAGGTCGCCACCGTCTTCTTTGAACTTCACCGCCAGCTTGCCAATGTCGACGTGGGCACGGCCAAGCTCCAGCTTGTCCATGACTTGAAGGATCGGCAGGGTGTCGTGAACAGATAGCTCGCTATCCTCAACCTGGCGCACGAAACGGTGGGCACGAATGATATCGATCACCGACTGGTTGATGATGGCGCGACCGTATACAGAAGTTACCACGTTGTTCTTGCGGTAGAGGCGGCCGATCAGCGGAATCATGGCTTCCGCGGTGGATTCTCGCTCTGTCCAGTTAGACAGGTACTGATTGATCTGTTCGTGACTCACGCTTGGACCTCTGCAGTTGGCAGTTGGAATTTGGCGCGCATATTATCCAATTTAATCCAGCCGACCGCAAATACAGGCGCCCAAGACCTTCGTAACAATTTTTCATCGCCGCAGGCTGGCAGGCCCGCCAGCCGGGGCGACCATGACAGCGCCATCTGCGAGCGCTAGAATACGCGGCTCGCCGCCTCCCGGACATCCACAGCAGGAGAACCAGACTGCCCATGAGCCAAGGTGCAACCAAACGCCCGTCGTCCCAAACTCTGATTGCCCCGGAATTTCCACGCCGGCCGGCCGATCATCGCACGTGGGGCCAATTGCACGGCAGCAGTGACGCGCTGGCCATCTGTGAAAGTGCCCGCGCCCACAAGGGCCTGACGCTGGTAATTACCCGCAGCACCGACGATGCCATTCGCCTGGAACAGGCCATGCGCTTTTTCCTTGGCCTGCCCGCCGAAGAAGATGGCCCGGCAGTGAGCGAGGACGGACTGGAGCTGCTGTCACTGCCCGACTGGGAAACCCTGCCCTACGACCTGTTTTCACCGCACCAGGACATTACCTCGCGGCGTATCCGCACCCTGCACCGGCTGCCGGCCACCAGCCACGGCGTGCTCGTGGTGCCGGCGCGAACGCTCATGCACCGGCTACCGCCGGTCAACTATCTGCAGGGCAACACACTTCTGCTGGAAGTCGGCCAGTCCCTGGACATCGACAGCTGGCGCATGCAACTGGAAGCCGCCGGATACCGGCACGCGGAAAACGTTTACGAGCATGGGGAATATGCCGTTCGTGGCTCGATCCTCGACATCTTTCCCATGGGTGCCAGTCTGCCCTACCGGATCGACCTGTTCGATAATGAGATCGAAACACTCAGGACCTTCGACCCGGAGACCCAGCGCTCCATCGACCGCATAGGCCGCATCGAGCTGCTGCCCGCCTACGAGTTCCCCTGGCATAAAGAGGCCCGCTCGGGGTTTCGCAGCCGCTGGTTCGAACAATTCCCCAGCTCCGACAAAGACACGCCCATCTATCAGGATGTGACCCACGGCATCACCCCCCCGGGCATCGAGTACTATCTGCCCCTGTTCTTCGACGAAACAGCGACTCTGTTCGATTACCTTCCGGGCACAACCCATGTAGTTACCGCCGCCGAACTGAACGAAGCCGTCAGCCACTTCGATGCCGAAACCCGGAATCGGTACGAGGACCGCCGCCACGATCGATTGCGGCCAATCCTGCCCCCTGGACACTTGTTCTTGCAGCAGGATGAACTGTTCGGGCACCTGAAGGCCTTTCCCAGAGTATCGATTTCGTCGGAAACCTCAGACGCCTCCGGATCGTTCAATTGCCCCAGTGAAACCTTGCCGGACATTGCCATGGACGGCCGCGCCGCAGACCCTTCGGGTCGATTGAAACGGTTTCTCGGGGAGTTCAAGGGCCGGGTGCTGATCTGTGCAGAATCATCCGGGCGGCGAGAGGCGCTGATCGAGAACCTCGAAGGTCAAGGCCTTGAACTTGAGACCCTCACCGGTTGGCAGGCGTTTCTGGAGGACAGCACATGCGCCCTGGGCATAACCATTGCTCCGATGGAGCAGGGACTCCTGCTTCCGGACCACGCAGTTGCTCTGATTACCGAAACCGCGCTCTTCGGAGAGCGGGTACTGCAAAGGCGGCGACGGGAAAAACCCACGGAAACCGACGACGCCGGCTTTCGGGATCTGTCGGAGCTGCGAATCGGCGCCCCTGTGGTCCATATCGACCACGGCGTCGGCCGCTACCGGGGCCTGGAGACCATTACGGTTGAGGGCGAAGCCAGCGAATTTCTGATGCTGGAATACGCTGGCGGCTCCAAGCTCTATGTGCCGGTCTCCAGTCTGCACCTGATTTCCCGCTATGCCGGCAACGACACCGAGCACGCCCCGCTGCACAAACTCGGCACGGATCGCTGGAGCACAACCAAACAGAAAGCACTGGAGAAGATCCGCGACACCGCAGCGGAACTTCTGGATGTCTACGCACGCCGAGAGGCCCGCAAGGGTTTTAGCTTTGAAGATCCGAAAGAAGCGTACCGGGCCTTTGCCGCCGGCTTCCCCTTCGAGGAGACCCCAGACCAGCAGATAGCCATTGAGTCCGTTATTGAAGACATGACCAGCGAACGCCCCATGGACCGCCTTGTCTGTGGTGACGTCGGCTTCGGCAAAACCGAAGTGGCCATGCGGGCTGCGTTTATGGCGACCTGGTCCGGCAAACAGGTTGCCGTCCTGGTGCCAACAACCCTGCTGGCACAGCAACACTACGAGTCGTTCCGGGACCGGTTCTCAGATACGGCCGTGCAGGTGGAGCTACTCAGCCGCTTCCGCTCGGCCGGCCAGACCAGCAAGGCGATGGAAGCCATCGAAAATGGCAACGCCGACATTGTGATCGGCACCCACAAACTGCTTCAGAGCGACATCCGATTCAAAAATCTCGGGCTGGTGATCATCGACGAAGAGCACCGCTTCGGGGTTCAACAGAAAGAAAAGTTTAAGGCGCTGAGAGCGGAAGTCGACATGCTCACCCTCACAGCGACGCCGATTCCGCGTACACTCAACATGGCCATGGGACACCTGAGGGACCTGTCGATCATCGCCACCCCGCCGGCCCGGCGACTGTCGGTGAAAACCTTTGTCCGGCAGCGGGACAACCCCATGGTCAAGGAAGCCATTCTCCGGGAAATTCTCCGGGGCGGTCAGGTGTACTTCCTCCATAACGATGTGGCCACCATTGAAAAAACCGCTCAGGACCTCCGGGCCTTGATTCCCGAGGCCCGCGTGGGCGTGGCCCATGGCCAGATGCGGGAACGGGACCTGGAACAGATTATGTCGGATTTCTACCACAAGCGTTTCAATGTGCTGGTTTGCACCACCATTATCGAAACCGGCATCGACATCCCGAGCGCCAATACCATCATTATCGAACGGGCCGACAAGTTCGGCCTGGCCCAGCTGCATCAGCTCCGTGGGCGCGTGGGTCGCTCCCACCACCAGGCCTACGCCTATTTGCTGACGCCGCCGCCAAAATCGATCACGGCGGATGCCAAAAAGCGCCTTGAAGCGATATCGGAAGCACAGGACCTGGGTGCAGGCTTTATGCTGGCCACCCACGATCTGGAAATCCGGGGCGCCGGCGAGTTGCTTGGTGAAGAACAGAGCGGACAGATCGAGAGCATCGGCTTTACCCTTTACATGCAGTTGCTGGATGAAGCTGTCAAGGCCATCCGTGAGGGCCGGACACCTAACGCAGACCTGCCCCTGAGCCATGGCACCGAAATGAATCTGCGCATTCCCGCGCTGATTCCAGAGGATTACCTGCCGGACGTCCACAATCGACTGATGCTGTATAAACGAATTGCCAGCGTGGATAACATCGACGCATTAAAAGAACTTCAGGTTGAGATGATTGACCGGTTCGGATTATTACCGGATCCCGCTAAGAACCTGATCCGCCAGACCGAGCTTCGGCTTGAGGCCGAGGCCCTGGGCATCGTAAAAGTCGATGCCGGCAAGGAATGGGCGCGCCTGGAATTCGGCAGCTCGACACCGGTGGACCCCTTGGTGTTGGTTAAAAAGGTGCAATCCGGGCCGGACCAATATCGGCTTGAAGGTGCCAACAGCTTCCGTTTTCGGCTGAAGGATGCCACAACCGGTGGTAAACTCGACGGCATTTCCCGGATGCTTGGTGAGCTGGAACCTGCCAAACGTGGCGCATCCGGCTCATGAACGCCCGATCAACATGTGGAGTACGACCCTTGCAGATTGATGAAATTCGCTGGCTCCGATACGCGACACGGGCCATTCTGACAGCGCTCCTGCTGACTTTTTCACTCACTGGCAGTGCCCAGCAACCTGAGCGCGCCAATTTGCCACTGGAACCGGGAGAATCGATTCCTGCGGACTATTACCGGGCAGAACTCGTCATTCTTGAGCGGATTGTCGAGCCTGAGGCGGTGAACGAACGCATGTCGGGCCGGACCGTGGAACCTCCGATCGAGACAAATGAGGTGCTTTGGTCGGTGCTTCAGGGCGGGTCAACAGAAACCACGCTGGACCTGGTGCCTCGGAATGAGCTGTATCTTGCGAACGCAGCCCAACGACTGGAGCGCAGCGGCAGATACCGGGTACTGGTCAGCGCCGGCTGGTACGAAGCCTTCCCGCCGGATTATGAAGGCATCCCCCTGAGGATCGAGGCAGGCGACTGGATCGAAGGCGCAGGAACCCGCGAGGTGGAAGGCCACATCACCATCGACCGCCAGCGCTACCTCCACGTGGGTGTTCACCTGAACCATTGGCAGCCTGCGAAAGAGGAGCGGCCCGCAATTGATGAGCCGATGCCCGGAGCAGCCCCGGCAGCAACTCCTGAAGAGGCGCCCACCCCCGAGGGCGCAAACCCGGCCACAGGCTCAACCAGCGGGTCCGCCGCTCAACCGCAGGCCCTCAGGGCTGAACCGGCGCCCTTGGAATTGCTCACCTGGATTCGGGAAACACGCCGGATGCGGAGCGAGGAAGTCCACTTTCTGGACTCCCCCACCATCGGCGTTCTGGTTTTCTTCAAGAAGATTGAGGCAGCGGAGTAAGTACACCAAGACCGGCCATTGAGACCTCAAGGATTCGCCTGACTCCGGACATTCCCTGCTCAATGGCCTCCTCAATTTCCGCCATCGTGATGATGTGGTCGGATTTGCCGGCCGCCCAATTCACCACCAGTCCGAGACAGACGTAGCGCATCCCCAGCTCGGCTGCCAGGGCCGCCTCGGGCATGCCTGTCATACCCACCAGATCGCAGCCGTCCCGCTCCATCCTGACAATCTCGGCAGCCGTTTCCAGTCGCGGCCCCTGGGTTGCGCCGTAGACTCCAAAACCCGAAAACGGCACTTTCTCGGCGCCAGCGGCATCCACCAGAATCTGGCGGGCACTCTCGTCATAGGGCCAGGTGAAATCGATGTGGGTCACCGACTCCAGATCGCCCTCGAAAAATGTGCTCGCACGACCCCAGGTGTAATCAATGATTTGATCGGGAATAACCACATGGGCGGGCCCCATGTCCCGGTGAATCCCGCCAACGGCATTCACCCCGATCACCGTTCGCACGCCAGCATCGTACAGAGCGCGAAGGTTGGCCCGGTAGTTCACCTGATGGGGCGGGATGCGGTGCGGATTGCCATGGCGGGACAGAAAGACAACGGGCTGGGCTCCCAGCCGACCCTCAACCAGAGGCGCCGAAGGAACACCCCAGGGCGTCTCGAGCTGCCTTTCACCGGTGATCTCCAGGCCTGCGAGGGTCGTCAGGCCGGTGCCACCGACAATACCAACTGGGTGACGCTGCTCCGGCGACGTCATTCTGCATCTCCTGACTCTTCCACTTCCCCTGTTATCTGGCGCTGCCCGGTTTTCGCAGGCGCCTCTTCCGATGACGCCTCCGCGTCCCGGCCCCGGTCGCGATCCGCGCCGGTCAACCTCACCCCCTCCGGCAGATGCAAGGTCCGAGTCGGGAAGGCAACCTCGGCTCCATAGCCCTCGATAATGTCACTGATTTTCAGCAACACATCCTGCTTCACTTCGTGGAAGCGAACCCACTGAACCGTTTTGGTAAAGGTGTAAACCATGATATCTAGAGACGATGCGTTGAACTCCAGGAAATTCACGATCAGCGTCTGTTCACTGTCGATGTCTTCGTGTTGCTCCAGCATGGCCCGGATGTCGTCGACTATGGTTGCCATCTGGCTCACATCGGCATAGCGGATACCAATGGTCTCGTAAATCCGGCGATTGGTCATGCGGGAGGGGTTCTCAACCGCAATGGTGGTAAAGACCGCATTCGGCACATACAACGGGCGTTTGTCGAAGGTCCGGACGGTTGTCAGGCGCCAGCCAATATGCTCCACGGTACCTTCAATGTTTCGATCCGGAGACCGCACCCAGTCACCCACCTTGAACGGGCGATCCAGGTGGATGATAAACCCGCCGAAGAAGTTTGCCAGCAGATCCTTGGCGGCAAAACCGACAGCAATGCCACCGACACCACCGAAGGCCAGAACCCCTGACATGCTGTATCCAAGTGACTGCATCACAGTCAGCACGGCAGTAATTATAACCACGGCACGGGACAACTTGCTCACCGCGTTTACGGTGGTGTAGTCCATGGGCTTTTGCATTTTGAGAGGAGAGACAAGAATACCCTCGCCCTCCTTGATCAGGCGCAGCACCGCCCAGACCAGCACGAAAACGAAACCCATCCGGAGCACAGCATCATTGGCGGTGAAGATTTCCGCGTCCGAGTACCGGTGGGCCACTTCGGCAGCCCAATACACCCCCTGCAACCAGACAAACGCGACGACCGGCTTCCTGGCCGCGTGCAAGATCGCATCATCCCAAAGGTTTTTGGTATCGCTGAACTTGCGCTCCAGCGCCCCGATGATGTGGCTGGCGATATACGCTACCGTAGCTGTTCCGAACACAAGCGCAAAGACAACAATACCGACACGCCAGCTTTCTGACAGCAGCCCGAAATTTTGAATCCAGCCATTCACCATGGCCACGACATCCCCGATCATCGGATTCCTCTGAGACAAAAGGTTTAACGGATAAAAACAGCCGTTCCCGGCCTGACACGATCAAACAGGTCAATCACGTCGGCGTTACGCATCCGGACACAGCCGTGGGACAGCGCCACCCCCATGGGCTCGCTGTCCGGCGTGCCGTGAATGTATATGAAGCGGCGGAAAGTATCGACACCCGGGCCCCGGTTTTTTCCCCACTCACGGCCACATAACCAGAGAATCCGGCTGAGAATCCAGTCGCGATCGGGATATTCCAGGGCAAGCTCGGGGCCGTAAATTTCGCCGGTAGGACGCCGGGCACGGAACACGGTCCCCGGAGCAAGTCCGTAGCCGATGCTGGCACGGATGTAATGGCTTCCCAAGGGAGTACAGCCAGTGCCATCCTGCTCGCCAGCGCCGTTACGTGCGGTTGAAACCGGGTAGGATGCAAGAACCTCTCCGTCTCCGGCCAGGAGGCTGAGGCTCTGGAAGGTCAGATCAATGTCGATTCGGACTGCTGTGGAGTGAATCAAAACCGGCCAGGCTCCCTTATGGATTGATAGGGAAGCCTAACCGAGAGGAAGGAGTTCAGGCAACCGAGACCTTGCTGCCAGGCGACGGAATCAGCATGGCGTCCTCTGCCTGCATACCGGCGGCAAGAAAGGGGACCAGCCGGGCGGCAATTTCCTGAACCGTAGTCTCGACACCCAGCTTGTTCTGCAGAATATCTCGCAGGGCATCACTGCTGGACATGGTGAACGCAGTTGCTCCGAGCATGAACTGAATGCGCCAGTAACGGTCGACTGAAGACAACTGCGGTGTTGCTTCCTTGAGGAGGCGCATGAAACGGCTGAAAGGCTCGCTGTACTCCTGCTCCAGAAACTTCCGAAGATGCCCCTGGGACTGAGTGTAGGCGAGCCCCAGCAGGCGCATGAAGATGGAAATACCCTTCTCGTTCCGCTGAGGCATCCTTACCGCACTTTCCGTCAGGGCCCAGAGCGTTTGATTCAGCGTGGGCGGTTTACCCTCACAGCGCTCCTCAAGTTCGTCGAATGCGCTTTCAAGAGTTGCAGAAAACGGCGTCAGAAAACGCGCGAAGACAGCATGGATGAGGGCATTTTTTGAGCCAAAGTGGTAATTGACAGCGGCCAGATTTACTTTAGCCTTACTGGTAATCATCCGGAGCGAGGTTTCTGAAAACCCACGGTCGGCGAACAGCTCTTCGGCTGCATCGAGAATCCTGTCAACGGTATCAGACTGCGCCATTTTGTTTTCAATGCCTCTAGCAAACGTCTGTTTGAAACATACGTTTGAAGTGCAGTTATGTCAAGTTCTGGGCTCCGGCTCTGCCGCAACATCCTGCCAGCCATGGTCAATGGCTTTTTGATTGCCCTCGAAAAAAGCCTTCTGAACCCGACCGAAGGCCTTCTCTGCCTCCAGCAGGTATATCAGATAAAGGCGCACATGCTCGCGCCGGGTCAGCTGACGGGGAAGAATGCGGCTTTCAGACAGCCTCAGCAAGTGACTGAACTGCGGATTCCTGAGGGCCGGATTAAAGTCGGCCATATGGGCACACTGCCATATCAATCCGTCGGTGCCTTCCAGGTGCGCGGCATGCCGCCTGGCCTCCCGAAGCATCCGCTGACGGGTGACAACGAGATCCAGGTAGGATGGTTTCGACGTGTAGATTCGACGAACAACCGGTATTCCGAGCAGCAGGATCATCACAAAGACCCCAAAACCGCCACCTGCGATCCAGGCCGGCACAAATCCGGTCAAGCCGCTGAGAAAGACGACTGCCGCGAGCAGTGCACTGAACACCCACAGGTCCCGTCCCCGGCGCGCCTCGGCCAGAGTGTAGTTGTCGGGCCAGTCATTCATCGACAGCAAATCAAAATCCATCAGCAGGACGCGGTCGCACTGTCGCAGCATCAGCCGTAGCTTGCGTTGCCTGGATTCCGCCACCATCCGCTCTGTACTGCCACTGGCCTTATCACCATCCTCGTCAGTCCCGGCGTCGGGTGCAGCTGCAGCGTCTGAACCATGCCCGGGTGATGCGAGCTCCACGGCTCCGTCCGTGGCAGTCGCCGGGACCGAAGGCTGTGCATCTGTAGCCGAGGGTGCGGGCACAGGGTCCGCAGCCCGGCCAGGCCGCAGCACAGGAGCCTGAGCGGGCGCGTCTGCTTGCGTGGCTTTGCTCTGGTTTTGAGCCATGGCAGGTTGTCCGGATTAAAGGTGGTTTTAACAGGTATCGACTGCCAAACCGGATTCTTGAATCCTTTGCCGCCACCTTGGCATCGGGCGGTCCGCTCGCTATCCTTTGCTCTCCTGCCAAACCGGCAGCCGCACACCACTTCATGAGGTCAGGTTATGTTCACAGGCATTGTTCAGGGGATCGCAACCATTGAAGACGTCACTGCCGAACCCGGTCTGAGCACCTTCGCTGTCCGCTTCCCCGCAGACAGAGTGGGCGGCGTCACCATTGGAGCATCTGTGGCCATCAATGGCACCTGCCTGACCGTCACCCGCCAGGAAGGCAGCGCGCTGTACTTCGACGCCATGCAGGAAACCCTGAGACTGACCACACTGGGGGACCTGAAAGCCGGGGACACGGTTAATTTTGAACGCGCGGCCCGAATCGGGGACGAGATTGGCGGGCATCTGCTGTCCGGTCACATCCATACCACCGCAGAGATCGTGGAAATCCTGCGCCCTGAGAACAATGTCACCCTGTGGTTCGAAGTGCCTGATGAGTGGACCCGCTACATTTTCCCCAAGGGCTACATAGCCATTAACGGTGCCAGTCTGACCATTGGCGAAGTCCGGGGTAGACGGTTCAATGTCCACCTGATTCCGGAAACACTCAGGGCCACAACCTTTGGCTCAGCTCAGGAAGGCGAGCGGGTGAATATTGAAATAGACAGCCAGACTCAGACCATTGTGGATACTCTGGCTCGACTGGGCTATGACCGCCCGACACCCACCCTTTAGCCAGCCCATAACCAGCCCGACGTGTCAGCGATTGCCAGCCCGGAAGACCACGAACTTTGGGCTGGCATCCAACTGATATACAGACGAGAAATGCCGGTGCAGGCTGCGGTGATAGCCCAGATGGCGGTTTCCGACCAGCAACAATATGCCGCCTGGCGACAGATGTCGGGCGGCCTGCTCGAACAGACGCAGGGCGATGTGATCGCCAATCACGCCTCCTTCGTGAAACGGCGGATTCAGGAGTATAAGATCAAATCTGCCTTGCCCCGGCTCAATACCGTCGGCGTGCACAAAGGCCACCTCCGCGTCCGGAAACGCCCGTTCAACATTGTGGCGGGCGCTGAGCACCGCCTGGCTCGATACGTCGTTGAAGCACACCTGCAGATCCTGCCGCTCTGCCAGAGCCGTTAAACCAAGCACGCCATTGCCACAGGCGAGATCAAGAACCCGGGCTCCGGGTTCGGCACTTATCACCACCTCTGCCACGCGGGGCATCAGCAGCCGGGTACCGATATCCAGCTTTTCCCGCGCAAATACAGCGGGCAGCGCGTCAACCCGGCAATTGCTTTGCCCGTTTAGCAGATAGCCTTTCCAGATCCCCGGCCAATCTCCAAGAAGGGCACTCCCCTTCCTGCAACGAATGACCCGCGCCTTTTTTCGTGCCGGCAGTACCTGTTCGGTATTTACAGCTTCAGCAAAGACATCGACGCTTCTGGCCGGGAGGTGCTTGATCATGCCTCCAGCTAGCAGGACACCGGAGTCTGCCATTACGCCGTTGAGCCAGCGCAGCAGCCAGCCGAGGTAATCCGCCTGCCGTGGAATTCGCATGACCACAAGATCAAACGGCCCTTCAGGGGGGAAGATCCAGCTGTGTAGCTGGCCCGGTGCATTTAAGGAAGGATTCAGTGAAGCATTCTCGTCCAGCGCTGAGACCAGGGTTGCACTATCTGTGACGATCACCGGTGACCAACCGGAGAGACCAAGTGACAGGGCGCCATATTGATCATCCACGATCAGGACCCTGAGCTCTGCAAGACCACTGGCGGCACTTAGAGCCTCAGTCAGCAGAAGCTCATCGGCCGCGTCCCAGGCCCGGAGCGCCGGATCTCCGGTACCCGGCCGGTTCAGAGTCAGGGTCCGGGGCTCGTTCTCTACCAGAGTACCGCCAGCATAAACCAGTTCAGCAGTTGTCATTTCAGGCATCCCGAGGGCGTTTTGTCACAAAGGTGCCATTTTAGGCTGATTATTCTAGAAATTAACCCTAACGTTGCAGGTGTTCACTCTGAACATCCCTTTTCCGGTTAGCTCCGTTTTTCAGGACGCAAACCTTTTGCCCCTCACCCCAGGGGCTTTTTTATTTCAGGGCCGACGAAAAGCCCGGTATACGGTAAACCGGCGATCTTCGCGCAATCGCTCCACCGGGCCGATGCAGCGTTTCATCAAAGGCTCATAGGGCAGGAAGCCATTCGCAACGAGGCGAACCTCACCGCCAGGCTTCAGATGCCGCAGCACATCTCGCAGAAAACGCTCGGTCATGGACATATCGGTTCTCACGCCGCTATGGAAGGGGGGATTGCTCAGTATCGCCGACCAGACACCCTCAACACTGCTCAGGCCGTCCGACGCCATTATTTCGCCAGAAACACCATTACGCTGATAGGTTGCCCGGGCACAGGTTACAGCCTGGGACTGCACATCCACCCCGTCGACCGTGATTGCCGGCTGCTCCATTTGTTTTTGCCGGGCATCGAGCCAGGCGCCGATCACACCCGCTCCGCAAGCAAAATCGAGAATGTGACGGGCGTGCAAGGGGTGGGTGCTCAGAGTTTCCAGAAGCATTCGGGTGCCGTCGTCTAGCTCTCCATGGCTGAAAATTCCCGGAAGCCCGGCGACCTCCAGATGAATACCCGCGCATTCCATGCCGGTCCAGCTCATCCACTCCCGAAGCTCAAACCCTGCCAGCGGAACAACGGCTTCTGCACACCACACCTGGCAATGCCTGGCACTGTCGACTTTGGCCGCCCGCGGCGCCACCGTTTTTAACTGTTTGGCAGCCCCGGCAACCCCCTCCTTTTTCTCACCAACCAGAACCAGCCGGGCACCTTTTGCCGCCAGCCAACGGGCAAGTGCCAGCCGCAACTCCAGCTCGGCACGAGCCTTTGGCAAAAACACCACGAGGGTGTTGAAGGCACCCGCACTCAAGATCGGGTCGTCATAGCCGAAACCGACCTTCCAGTTTTCCAGCCCTCGCAGCGTTTCGCAAACACCCGCATGCTCACTCATGGCGATACCGCCGGACTCGGAAAGCTCAGATAGCAGGCCAGCGGAAGTAACACCCAACAGGGCAACCTCCCCTATCAGCAGGTCGCGATTCTTCAACAGGGCTTCGTGGGAATTGGGCAAAGACATTGAACAGGCAATCCCGTTTGGGTGGCTCGAAAACGGAATACTTTAACCGGAATGCGCCCTAGAGTCTCCCATGGCAGGCCAGACTCTCAGGGCTTCAGAGCGAAGGGAAATAGCGGTCACTTGTATCGGGCAACGGTACCCACACGCAGAGCATCTTCCGGGGACATGCCCCAGTCCTCAGGTTGTCGGTTATCAGAAGGCTTGCGTCCCTGGGTGTGCTCATCTGACGCGATAGAAACGCCTCTGCGATGATTTAAGGCTGTCAGAGCCTTTTGCATCAGTTCTTTCACGGTTCACCTCCTCACTTAAAGCAGTACTTACTCTACCAAAGCGGGAAGTGACCAACTGTGATGGCACCGAGGGTCAGGAAGTGACACTCATCACGAATTTTTGACGCAATTTTACATTCTTCTCTAGACGATTTTCTGACGCCCTGAGCGCACCGGCCTCAGAATCAGCTCATCCAGGCTGGCTTGTCGAACACGCTCAAGATCTTCTTCGCCAGACACCGACAACCCCATGTCCCGGAGAATACCGTCGGCCACGTCGTAGACAAAACCATGAACCGTCAGCGGTTGACCACGCTTCCAGGCTCCCTGGACTATGTTGTTCTGGCACACATGCCCTACCTGCTCAACCACGTTCAGTTCACACAGCCGGTCTACCCGGTCCTGCACTTTCGGCAGGGCATCCAGCACTTTCTGATGTCGGTCACGCACATCCTGCACATGTCGCAGCCAGTTACTGATCAACCCGAAGCCCTCGTTGAGCAGCGCTGCTCTTACGCCACCACAACCGTAATGTCCGACCACCAGAATGTGCTTGACCTTCAGCACATCTATGGCGAACTGGAGCACCGACAAGCAGTTGAAGTCCGTATGCACAACCACATTGGCCACATTCCGGTGAACAAACAGTTCACCGGGCAGCAAATCGACAATCTGGTTGGCCGGCACGCGACTGTCCGCACAGCCAATCCAGAGATATTCCGGTGCCTGCTGGTTCGACAGGCGATGGAAGAACTGGGGGTCCTGGGCCTTGATGCCGTCGGCCCAGGCCCGGTTTTTTTCGAGAAGATGGTCAAGCTGACCCATTACCCTACTCCATTTAGTGATTCCCGGCCGCCGATTGAACGGGAATCGTGGTCTCAAAGCAATACTCAGTTTGTCTGAGCCTCAGCCTCAACCTCGCCATGAGGCTGGTGCATGGTGGTCTGGGCCAGGTCCAGAAGCTCCCGCAAGGCCACCGAGAACATCGCATACTCTGGCTCTCTCACGCCCTTGAGCTCGGACAACATGGTTTTCCAGCGATCAATCATCTGCTGATATCGCTCCATCCAGCCCTCGACACAGGCGGGCACGTCGGCCGGCTTTTCTGCCAGCTTCAGTACACCCGTGGTCAAAGCCCGCTGCTGCCAGTCCAGATCCTCGCGAAAACTTTCCCTGGCAAGGGCCTGCCAGTGAGAGGCCGGCGTCAGAGCGGCAATGGCGTTGGCGAACCAGTTGAGATCAAGACGGTCACCCAATTCGTAGTAGAGATTGGCGACGGTTTTCAATGGCATTCCTGACGCTTCCTGAGCCTCAATAATACCGAGAGAGGAGTATAGATGTCCGGTACCGGAAACCACGGAAGCCAGCTCTGTCGGCAACCCGAGTTCCACCAGTGCCTGATGCCGCTTTTCCCAGTTGATCCGGGCCTGTTCTCCGAGATATTCCGGCAGGCCTGCGGTAATGGCCCATACGCTGTCGGCAAAACGCTCCATATGATTCTGGATACTCAGTTCAGCGCGACGGTTGCGCAACAGCCAGCGCACGGAACGGCGCATCAGCCGCATCAGGTCCTGCATCAACTGCATCTGAAGCTGGGCCTGGATATGAAAATCCAGAGCCTCAATTCTGTCCCACCAGTTATCAATGCGGAAAACATCCCGGGCAATGATCCAGGCCATTGCTATCGACGCCGCATCAGCACCGGTGGACTGGTTGAGCCGCTCCACAAAGGTAATACCCATGTGGTTAACCATGTCATTGGCAATCTGGGTGGCAATGATTTCACGACGCAGCTGGTGCTCTCCCAGCTCTTTCGAGAATTTCTGGGTCAGATCCCGTGGGAACACCTTGTACATTTCACCGGCCAGCATCGGGTCGTCCGGCAACGTGCTGTTGATTAGAGTTTGCTTGAGATCGCCTTTCACATAGGAGATCAACACCGACAACTCAGGCCGGGTCAACCCTTTCTTGTCCAGCTTGCGCTCAGACAGGGTTTCGTCATCCGGCAGAAATTCCAGAGCGCGGTTCAGCTTACCCTCACTCTCAAAGGTGTTCATCAGCCGCCGGTATTCCTCCAGGCGCGTTGCCGCATCCTCGTTGGCAATACTGATGGCCTGGGTCTGGCGGTAGTTGTTCTTCAAGACAAGCTGAGCCACATCGTCGGTCATTTCCTCAAGCATGATATTGCGCTGCTTGAAAGTGAGATCACCCATGGCCATTGCCCGGTTGAGCAGGATTTTCATGTTGACCTCATGGTCTGAACAGTCAACGCCACCGGAGTTGTCAATGAAGTCAGTATTCAGGCGCCCGCCCTTGAGAGCATACTCAATACGCCCAAGCTGGGTCAGCCCGAGATTACCTCCCTCGCCGACAACCTTGCAGCGCAGCTCCGACCCATTAATCCGAAGGCCATCATTAGCTTTATCGCCAACGTCGCTTTGGGATTCGCTTGTTGCCTTCACGTAGGTACCGATACCGCCTACCCAGAGCAAGTCCACGTGCGCCCTGAGAATATGGGATATCAGCATGTTTGGCGGAACCCGGTCAGACTTGATTCCCAACAGCTTTTTCATTTCCGGGCTGACCGGAATTGACTTGGCATTCCGGCTGAAGATGCCACCGCCCTTTGAGATAAGCTTGCTGTCGTAGTCGGTCCATGCGGATCGGGGCAGCGCGAACAATCGTTTACGCTCTATATAGCTGCGCTCCGGATCCGGGGTCGGGTCGATAAAGATATGAATATGGTTAAAGGCCGCAACCAGCTTGGTCTTCTCCGAAGACAACAGACCATTGCCGAACACGTCGCCGCCCATGTCGCCGATGCCAATGGCGGTGAACTCATCCAACGCCGGGTTGATACCCATCTCCCGGAAATGACGTTCCACCGAGACCCAGGCACCCCGGGCGGTAATGCCCATTTTCTTGTGATCGTAGCCATTGCTGCCGCCGGAGGCGAAGGCATCGCCCATCCAGAAGCCGTATTCCGAGGCCAGGCCATTGGCTATGTCAGAGAAGGTTGCCGTGCCCTTGTCCGCAGCCACCACCAGATAATGATCGTCTTCATCGTGACGGATCACCCGCTCCGGAGGCTGAATGCCGGCATCCACCAGATTGTCGGTAATATCGAGCAAACCACGGATAAAGGTTTTGTAGGCTTCGACACCCTCCGCCTGGAAGGCTTCCCGATCGGAGGGATCCGGCAGGCGTTTGGCAACAAAGCCGCCTTTGGCGCCCACCGGAACGATCACTGCGTTCTTGACCTGCTGGGCCTTCACAAGGCCCAGAATCTCGGTACGGTAGTCCTCAAACCGGTCAGACCAACGCAGGCCGCCACGGGCGACCTTGCCGCCCCGAAGATGCACACCCTCAACTCGTGGCGAATAGACGAAAATTTCAAACATTGGCAGCGGCAGAGGTACATCCGGAATCCTGGCTGGGTCGAACTTGACACTGATATAGGGTTTCGGGCCGCCCGTTTCATCCTGCTGGTAATAGTTGGTGCGCAGGGTGGCCTGGATCAGCTCCAGGTAAAGCCGGAGAACACGGTCTTCACTGAGATTCTCCACCTCCTCCAGTCCGGCATTGAACTCAATCTCCAGCTTTTGCTGGGCCGCCTGGCATTTACCCGGGCTCTGGTACCGCTCCGGGTTGAAACGAACTTCGAAAAACTCGAGCAGCAGCCGCGTCAGCTCAACATGGTTCACCAACGTGTTGGAGATGAAGGTCTGACTGTTGGAAAAACGGATCTGGCGCATATAACGGGCGTAAGTCCGCAGAAGCGCAATCTCCCTCCAGCTCATATAGGAGGACAGAAGCATCCGGTTGAAGGCATCGTTTTCAGCCTGCCCGTACCAGACTCGCCGGAACAATTCCTCGAAAATCGGCCGGATACGATGAATGTCCACCACATTGCCGGTGTGAGCCTGAAGGGTGAAGTCATGAATCCAGACTGTCTTGTTATGGCGGTCAGTCACCTCGAACGGATGCTCGCCAATGACGCGGAAGCCAAGGTTATCAAAAATCGGCATCACGTCTGAAAGCGGCAGCGGTTCGTCCGGATAGAATAACTTGAAGTGCAGCGTGCTCTCATCTTCTTCCAGCGCCCGATAAAAGCTCATGGCCAGAGCGCCTTTAGTGGCCGACGCCGAAATATGCTCTAGATCGATCGCTGCGCGCCTGGCCGAGAACATGTCGGTATAGCTGGCCGGAAAGCCAGCGGCCCAGAGCCGATACAGCTCATTGCCCTGCTCTTCACCATAAGCTTCGCTCAATGCCTCGGAGAGGCCGTCACGCCAGGACTGCGCCAGTTCAATGACTTTTTCACGGATTTCCGCAGTTGGCAGCTGACGATTTTCAACCTGGGGCACCCGGATAGTGAACTGGACCCGGGCCAGCACAGATTCCGAGAAATGGGTAACGAACTCAACGTCTTCGGCATCGAGCCGTTCAACCAGCACCTGCTCGACTTTCAGGCGGAGTTCGGTGTTATAGATATCCCTCGGGAAAAACGCCAGGCAAGTCACAAACTCGCCATAAACATCCTCCCGCATGAACAGTTCAATACGGCGGCGTTCCTGAATGTACAGGATGCTTTTGGCCACCTTGAGTAGCTCGTCCGACTCGATCTGAAACAACTCGTCCCGAGGGTACAGGGTCAGGATCTGCTCCAGTTCCTTGCCGGCGTAATCATCACGGAGGAAACCGGAGCGCTTCATCACACTCTGGAATTTACGGCGCAGCAGCGGAATTTCATCCGGCCGCTCGTTATAGACCCGGGCGGTATACAACCCCAGGAAGCGGCGCTCGCCAACAACCTCACCCTTGCTATTGAACTTCTTGACCGCGATATAGTCCGGATACGCCGGGCGGTGCACCCGCGAGCGCTGGGCCGACTTGGCGAAGATAAAGATATCGTCGGTCCGGGTCATCTCATGCCGGGTACGCTGGGGCATTTCGTTTAGGCGCACCCTGTCTGGCCGCTCATTGTTCACTCTGAGGATGCCCAGCTCGGAATTCTCGACCCGTCGGACCACCATCCCACTCTTGTCTTTGGCAAAATCGTATTCGTCGTAACCAAGGAAAGTGAAATGATCACGTGCCAGCCACTCAAGAAACGCCCGGGCTTCCTCCTTCTGCTCTTCGTTGATCCCGGCGGTAGTACTGTCCAGCTCCCCGATGATCTCGGTCACCTTCGCGCTCACCACGGGGAAATCGGATACGGCAATCCGGACTTCATGGAGCACGTTCTGCAGAGTGTCTGCCAGATCCCGGAGATCCTCCGGGTTACTGTGTCGGTCAATTTCCAGAACGATAAAAGCCTCAAAGGCGGATCCGGAGGCACTTTTTTTGGTGGTATGCAGTTTCTTCAGCTTGCCGTCCTTGTCCCGCTCGACCTGAAGAATTGAATGCTGAATCGAGTGAGTTCCGATTTCGCGCTGATTAATGGCAATGCGCAGGGAATCAATCAGAAACGGAATATTGGGGTGCAGAACAAAAATGACTGTATGGGTCGACTGCCAGCCGTCGCTTTCAAGGTCAGGGTTAAAAACCGCAACCGAGGTTTCTTCGGAGGAGCGCTTCTGCAGGAATTGCCAGGCCGCCAGTACGGCACCGTAGGTGTCAGCGAAACGTCGGCTGACCAGCTCTTCCAAAGGAATGTGTGCATAATGTTGCTTGGCAAATTCGCTGATTCTTTTGGCTTCGGTTTTGGTAATCTTCTTTGCAAAGGCCTCAGCCAATTGCTCAAAGAACTGATCCTTGCTGGCCACTGTCAGCGCATTCATGGTCGACCTCAGTTAGTGTGAAATAAACGTAATCACGGAATCGTTACATAAGCATAGTCAAACCCTTGATTTTTGCCGCCCAGACGCCAAAACTGCGGCAACTACTTACGCACGATACGGGTTTCTCCGGAAAATCCTCAAAGAGAGGGAGCAGTCACTTCCAATGTCGTTACAGCATACGTTCGGTGAGTTACGGGTACAGTTAGCCAAACGGATAATCGGCCAGGAAAAGCTGGTAGACCGCCTGCTGATCGCCCTGCTCGCAGACGGTCACCTGCTTGTGGAAGGGGCTCCGGGTCTGGCCAAAACCACCGCCATCAAGGCCCTTGCAGACCACCTGGACGGAGATTTCCACCGGATCCAATTTACCCCGGACCTGCTGCCATCAGACGTCACCGGCAGCGAGATCTACCGGCCGGAAACCGGCCAGTTCGAGTTTCAGCGTGGTCCCATTTTCCACAATCTGGTGCTGGCCGACGAAATCAACCGCGCACCTGCCAAGGTACAATCGGCACTACTGGAAGCCATGGGGGAACGACAGGTCAGCGTGGGCATGCGCACCTTCGCTCTGGAACAGCCGTTCATGGTAATGGCCACCCAGAATCCGATTGAGCAGGAAGGCACCTACCCCCTGCCCGAAGCTCAGCTGGACCGGTTCCTGATGCATGTGATGATCCATTACCCGTCGGCGGAAGCTGAGAAAGCCATTCTTCAGCTTGCTCGGAACGATTATCGGCAGGGCATGCCCAAGACAGACCTTCGCCTCACGGCCAAACAGGTTTTTGCCGCCCGGGCCGAGGTGGCCGACATCTACATGGCAGAGGCGGTCGAGCAGTACCTTCTTGCACTGGTGCTGGCGACCCGGGACCCGGGCACCCTTGACCCGGAACTTGCGCGCTGGACTGCCTTCGGCGCCAGTCCCCGGGGCACCATTGCCCTGGATCGCTGCGCGCGCGCGCTCGCATGGCTTGATGGCCGCGACTATGTCACGCCTGACGACGTCCGGGCCATGGCCTTTGATGTGTTCCGGCACCGCATCCTGCTGACTTTCGAGGCCGAGGCCGAAGGCATGACCGCAGACACCGTGATCGAGCGGCTGATCGAACGTGTTCCGGTGAGTGCCTGAAAGCGACGACGGAAGCAATTCACGGGAGCCGTCAGGAATGCCGAACACCGACGCAGTAACTCACATCGGCCTATCGGATCTCATCCGCCTACAGGCAGACGCACGGGCATTGAAACTGCCCTCGGCGCGTCCGGTTCGGTCCCGGCAGGCCGGCCTTCAGCGATCGCCCCAGCGAGGCCGGGGAATGGCCTTTGCCGAGGTCCGGCTATACCAGCCTGGGGATGACATCCGCAGTATCGACTGGCGGGTAACCGCAAGACGACAAGCTCCTCACACCAAGCTCTACGAGGAGGAAAGGGAACGGCCGGTACTCCTCCTGTGCGACCTCGGTCCTAGCCTGTTTTTCGCCAGCACCGGCGCTTTCAAACAGGTGCGTTGCGCCCAGCTGGCTGCCATTCTCGCCTGGCTGGCCCTTTGGTCAGGCGACCAGGTCGGCGGCATTGTCTTCAATGGTGAAACACTGAATGTCCAGCGCCCGGCCCGGCGCAAGAAATCGGTACTACGGCTGCTGGACACTCTGGCAGAGCAGCAACACAGGACGAGTCGCGACCTGGCGCAGAATGAAAGTACGGGGCAGGCCAAGCTGGATACAGCCCTGACCGAGGCGCGCCGGGTCGCCCATACCGGCAGCAGGATTTTCGTGATCAGCGATTTTTTGGAGATCTCACCAGAGACCGGGAAACTTTTGGGCGCCCTCGCCCGCCACAATGCGGTCAGTGCACTCAGAGTCGTCGATCCCCTGGAAAAGGAATTGCCTAAAACCGGGCGGTTCGCGGTGGCGGGCCCGGATGGCCCAGTCTGGTTTGATGCCGCCAACCCACGCTTCCAGAGGGCCTGGCATGAGAAAGTGGCCCACCATGAACAGCAGCTCGAAGACTGTTTCCGAACCTCGGGTGTTATTGCTGCGACTGTTTCGACGGGCGAGGATCCGGCGGTGACCCTGAAATCACTGCTCGGACCAGGAGGGCGAATCGGGTGAATCCGCAGGACCCCTTCAGCCAGCTCAGAGACATTCACCTGCCCGATCCCGGAGGTTTCTGGCCGCCGGCCCCTGGGTGGTGGATGCTGGCCATTCTGGCCATGGCTGTTAGCGCTGCACTGATCTGGCAGATTCTCAAGCGCAGACAGAGGAACCGCTGGTTCCGGGCGGCATGGTCGGAACTGGCCCTGCTGGAGAGTTCGGCGGCACCGAATGCCCGGTGGTTTTTGCTGCTGAATACGCTCCTGAAACAGGCGGCCCGGGAGCGATACCCGGAATCACACCCCGAAGCCCTGACCGGCGAAGCCTGGGTGGAATTCTTATTGGCCACAGCGCCCACACACAGGGTTGCCTCAAGACCGGTGGCAGAGGCTCTGGTAGAAAGCGCGTGGCGGCCTTCGGTGTCAACTGAGCCTGATCAGGCACTGGCATTTGCCAGGCTATGGCTGGGAGGCCAGAAATGCTGAGCCTTGCCTGGCCCTGGGTGCTGACTCTGGCAGTCATTCCCCTGCTTCTTCAGTGGCGCAAACCGCAGGGGCAGCAGGTGGATGCCCCAATCCTGCCAGTTGGCCACTGGCTCTCAGACCTGCCCGGCGTCAGCCGCCGGGGCAATGCTGTGCCACTGTGGCACAAACTGCTGCTGTTCCTGATGTGGGTATTGCTGGTCACCGCCCTTGCGAGGCCACAGCACGTTGGTGAGCAGACGCAGATGCCAGTTTCTGGACGTGACCTGATGCTTGTGGTGGATATCTCTCCCAGTATGGACGAGCAGGACATGGTGCTTCAGAACCGGAGCATTAACCGACTGCAAGCGGTAAAGCGGGTCCTTGATGATTTCATTTCACACCGCCGGGGTGACCGGTTGGGGTTGATCCTGTTCGGCACCGAACCCTACGTGCAGGCGCCCCTGACCTTTGACCTCGAAACCGTCCGAACCCTGATGCAGGAAGCTGGCCTCGGTATGGCAGGCCGGGCCACCGCCATCGGTGACGCCATTGGCCTTGCCACCAAGCGGCTCCGGGACAGACCCGAAGATCAGCGTGTGATGGTGTTGCTCACTGATGGTGCCAACACCGCCGGCGAAATAACACCGGACAAGGCTACGGAGATTGCCGCTTCCGCCGGCATCCGGATTTACACCATCGGCATCGGCGCGGAGTCCATGGTGCAACGCGGCCTGTTGGGGTCGCGCCGCGTCAACCCGTCCCGGGATCTGGACGAAAGCCTGTTGACCCGAATGGCGCAACAGACCGGCGGCGAGTATTTCCGCGCCCGCAGCCTGCCAGAGCTTGAGCTAATCTACGAAAGCATTGATCAGCTGGAGCCTATCGAACTGGAGGGCAAATACTACCGCCCTGTCACCGAACTTTACGCCTGGCCCGCCGGCCTCGCGGCAGCATTATGGGCCATGCTGTTTCTTTACCGGCAGATGGGTCAGTTGATGGCCGAGCGTCGCCAGCAAAGGGAGGGGGAACCGCATGTTGACTGATTTTCACTTCCTGCGCCCGCTTTGGTTGGCATTGGTTCTCCTGCTGCCATTGATGTATCTGGCATTCCGCCGGTTACGTCTGGGGGACAGTGGCTGGTCCCGGCTCATTCCGCCTCGCTTGCTATCGCCTGTCATACGTCACGAGGGCACATCAGGCCGGCCCCCGAAATCCCCTATGTTGCCAGCTGCCATTGCCCTTGTTGTCCTCGCCATTGCCCTTTCCGGACCGGCCTGGCGGGAGGCGCCTACCCCGCTGAATCAGCCGGGAGACAGCCTTGTGATTGCACTCGATCTTTCACTTTCCATGTTGGCAACCGACGTAGAGCCAGACCGCCTGACCCGGGCCAAACGAAAAATCCGGGATATTCTCGCAGTACGGCAGGGCAGCCTGACCGGGCTGCTCGTGTATGCCGGTGACGCTCATGTGGTCACACCGCTGACCGATGATGCCAGAACCATCGAGGGCATGCTGGACGTGCTTGATCCGGTCATTATGCCAGCCACCGGCAATCGCGCTGATCTTGCCGTCGCCAGGGCAGCCAATCTATTGAAACAGGGTGCGCCGGGTAATGGCCGGATTCTGGTAATCACCGATGAGATCAGTGAACGTTATTGGCCTGAAATACGGGACACCCTGTCCGGCGCCGGGTATCCGCTCAACACCCTGGTGGTGGGGACCAAAGAAGGCGGGCCCATCCCTCTCGCCCGCCGCGGATTCATTCGTGAAGATGGTGACATTGTGATCAGTCGAGCCACCCCGGAAGCCCTTTCGGAGCTTGCCCGGAGCACCGGGGGACTGAGCCATGAACTGACCCTCAACGACTCAGATATTGAATCCCTCGAACTCAGTCCGAGGGATTCCGATGACTGGCAGGAAACAAAAGCAGGGCTGACGGTTAGCCGTTGGCAGGATGACGGTTACTGGCTGCTCTGGCTGGCAGTCCCCCTGATTTTACTGGGGTGGCGCCGGGGCGCATTCACTGCCCTGGCTCTGGTGTTGTTGCCAGTGCTTCCTCAGCCGGCAGCGGCCATGACCTGGGCCGACCTATGGCAGCGTCAGGATCAGAGGGCCACCGAACTGATCCAGAACGATCCGAAGCAGGCAGCCGCCCGGCTGGATGATCCCGAGTGGAAAGGCTCCGCACTGTATAGGTCTGGTCAGTTCGATGCCGCGGCCCGGGTCTTTGACCTAGCCAAAGGACCTCGCGCCAATTACAACCGCGGCAATGCGCTGGCCAGAGCTGGCAAACTCGAAGAAGCACTCGCGGCCTATGACAGTGCCCTGGCCGAAAATCCGGACATGGCAGATGCCCGTCACAACAGGAAGATTGTCGAAGAATTGCTGAAGCAGAAAAAGCAGGACAGCGACCAGAGCAACAAACAGCAAGACTCGTCAGACTCCCAGGGCAGTGAAGGCAACAAACCGCAGGATAGTCAGAACCAGCCCGGAAACAATAAAGAGCCCGGTGACGCTGGCAACGAGCAGCAGCAGAACTCCGGGAACGGCCAGCCTTCCCCCGGGAACCCCGAAAAATCAGGCGAACCGGATAAGCAGAGCGATGAACAGCAGGGACAGGCTCAGGAACAGGCCTCGGGAGAACGGGAGTCACAGACGAACCAGGCCCAGGCTCCCGCGCCAATCTCTGAAAAACCCCTGACGCAAAGCCAGGAGCAATCGCTCAGGCGTGTTCCCGACAACCCCGGCGGCCTGTTACAACGCAAGTTCCTGCAACAGTATCAACAACGCCAGACTCCATCCGATGAGGGCGACACACCATGGTAAAACGCTTGATCAAAGCGGCTGTCTGTCTTTTTCTTCTGACCGCAATCTGGCTGCCGGTCCAGGCGCAAGAACTCACCGTCGAGCCGGATAGAACACAGCTATACGAGGGTGAGGTGCTGACCCTAACGGTTAAAGGCAGCATGGAAATCGATATCAACCTGGGCAACCTGTTCGACTTCGACATGTCCAACCTGCCCAAACCCGATATCGAAAAGGTACAGCCGGATTTCGAGATCCTGGCGCAAAATCAGCAGTACAGCATCCAGACCATCAACAACCAGATGGTGGGGGAGATAACCTGGACCTACCAGCTTGCCCCGACAACCACCGGCGAACTGACCATTCCGGCCCTCACCTTCAATGGCGCCGTTTCCCGGCCTGTCACCGTAGAAGTAGTGGACGGCACGCCACCGGACCAGGCGGACACCGGCCGCGACAGTTTTATTGAACTGTCTGCCGATAAGGCCGAGGTATATGTGCAGGAGCAGTTGATTCTTACCGTACGTCTATTTTTCCGCGGCAATCTGATCCGGGGCGAACTGTCAGAACCCACACACCCCAATGTCGTTATCGAACCGCTCGGCAGGCAACAGGAATTCTCACGCTACCGTGACGGCGTACGCTATCGTGTGGTGGAGCGCCGCTATGCTCTGTTCCCCCAGAGTCCGGGCAACTTCAAGCTCGCGCCGATCCGATTTGAGGGGCAGGCCCGGGACGCCCAGGGCACCCTGAAATTCCTCAGGGACAGCGAGGAGTTGTTTGAAATACCGGTCAAGAGCGTCCCTTCGCAGTTCACCGGGAAAACCTGGTTGCCGGCGAGCAGCGTAAACCTGACTGAATCCGGATTGCCACCAACACTTGAAGTCGACACTGGTGAAAACCTTACCCGGAAAATCCGGCTGACAGCATCCGGCCTGCCCTCGGAGACGCTGCCACCTCTGCCGGATGCCGTACCTCTGGGTTTGAGGAGTTACCCCGAACAGCCCGAACGAACCACCGAGACAACCCCTGATGGTCTTACCTCGTCATTGAGTCAGTCCGTGGCTCTGGTGCCCGTTGAGTCCGGGCAAATGACCCTGCCGGCCATCCGTATTCACTGGTGGGACACGCAAGCCGATCGCGAACGTGTTGCCGTGCTTCCGGAAAAAACTCTGACGGTCACAGCCCCGACACCCGGCACCGGCGCAGTACCGCCGGAGAACACGACGACAACTGGTGGGAAGCCCCCTGAAATAAGCACGGGGCCCAGCTCCCCGGATTTACCGGCTCCAGGCCGGACCATGCCCTGGAAATGGCTCAGCCTGGCGCTGGCAGCACTCTGGATCGGCACGTTGCTGGTCTGGTGGCTGTCACGTAGGAACTCGGCAAAACGACCGGTCACCAACGAAAACAGAAAGGATCGGGTCGTTTTTGAACGGCTCATCAAGGCCGCCCGGGACGGTGCTGCGTCAACGCCGGAACTGCTGGTGGAATGGGCCAATCTGCACGCACCCGGTCACGGCTTTCATTCTTCTGCAGACGTCGCCAGCCACTTCCAGAGCGAGGCGTTAACCGCGGAGATCAGAAAACTCCAGGCTCGGCTTTTCTCGCCCGGTCAGGGCACCGGCGACTGGGATGGGCGCCCCTTGGCCAAGGCATTGCAGCAGATAAGGGAAGCGACCGCAAAGCCCGAGACCCGGACTGACCTGCCGCCGCTCTATCCGAAAGGACTGGCCTAGACCAGGTCAGTTGGTCAGCTGCTGGTCGATCACAACGGATACTGGCTCTTTCCCGGCGTCGCCCACCGCAACCGGTGACTCCGAGCTGCCCTGCCAGTCTCCCGGCTGGGCACTCACACTGCCGGACCGGCTGAGCCGGGCAGTAATCACCACTTCTTCCGCACCAGAAATTCTGGCTTGGGGCGACATGGAATAACTGTCGTCCAGGCGTATTTCCGCCGGCAGCTGATCCGCCGTCAGCCTTGCCACCGCCAACGGCGGCCCTTGCTGGGCGCCAGCCTGGCGTGCAAATACGAACAACGTAGTATCCGCAGGCACCTGATCCCGGAACGCTTCCACCAGCGTTACCCGTACTGTAACCCCTGCTCCGGCAGCTTCGGGTTTGGCCGCCAGTTTGGGCGGCTCCTCTCCCAACCGGGTATAGGCTTCACGTATTCCCTCACGGATGGAGGCGATCTGGGGATGATCCGGAGCCACGGCCCCAATACGTTCCCAGTATTCGATGGCCTCGCGATAATTTTGCTGGCTGAAAGCGTTAATGCCCAGCAAGCCAAGCGCATTCACTTCATCGGGGTCCAGACTACGGGCCTGTTCGATGGTGGCATTGACTTCTTCTGTCATGGCGCCCTCGCTGCCGAAGAACAACGCCTGGGCCGCCAGGCCATAGGCAACGGCTTCGGAGCGATCATCCTCTGAGACGCTGTCCGCCAGTTGACGGAAGGCCCAGGCGGCATCGTCATAGCGTTCCAGGCGCATGTAAGTGCGGCCCAGCATGGCCCAGCCTTCCGGATTATCAGGGCTGGCTTCCAGTCGTTCGCGAAGCTGCCCTGAAAGTTCCGTCATCTGTTCTTGTCGGGAGGCGTCCGTGGTGCCCATTTTCTGCATGGTGATGAGTTGCTCGACCCGGTCCATGGCGCCCCACTGCTGATACAGATAGAACGTAGCTGCCGGCATCACAAGAATCGACACCAGGCCTACCACCATGGCGCTTCTCCGCCCCTTGATCAAAGGCTTCAACTGCTCGTTTTCCGGCACATCGTCTAACATGGCGCCGGCCAGCTCTTCTTTCAGTTGGCGGTAGTTCTCTTCGTCCAGAATGCCGGCCTCGTATTCGTTATCGAGCTCTTTCATCCGGGAGCGATAAGCCAACAGGTTCTGGTTTTTCCGATCCGCCTGTTTTCTGGCACCCGTATGGTGGAAAAACACCGGGTAAAGTACGAACGCCAGAGCAAGAATGATCAATACCGTTGCGGCAATCCAGAAGGTTTCAGTCATGGAGTTCCAGTCACAGGTTCAGAATTAAATGGAGTAGCAGCGTGAACATCAGGGCCGGCATCAAATGATTCAGGAGGCCCTGTCGTGCTTGTGAGCAGCCAGCATTTTATCCACGCGGGCCTTTTCTTCCTCGCTCAGCGCTGGGGCATCGGGTCCGGCCCGCCGGGACCGTATAACCACGCCGGCGACAACCAGGAGCCCACCAAAAACGGCGATGGCCGGCGTTGCCCAAAGCAGGAACGTGCGACTGTCGAATTGCGGCTTATAACGCACAAACTCACCAAACCGGGCGACCAACGCCTCGACAATCGCTTCATTGCTGGCGCCTTGCTTCATCATTTGGTAGACCTCTTCCCGCATATCCTTCGAGATCGGGGAGTTGGAATCAGCAATGTTCTGGTTCTGGCATTTCGGGCACCGAAGCTCGGAGATCAAGGTCTGATACCGCTGTTCCTGGCGGCTATCCTCAAAGTTATAAACGTCGGCAACTTCTGCCGCAGCAAGCCCGGAAAAAAGGACAGCGAAGGCAACTAATACAACCCGGATCATCAGCCATCCTCCCTGACTTCGTTGATGACCGGCAACAGTGTCTGCTCCCAAACGGTCTCATTGATCACGCCAACATGTCGGTAACGAACAACACCACCGGCATCAATTACGAAGGTTTCCGGCGCGCCGTAGACACCGAGATCAAACCCCAGGGTTCCCTTCGGATCATAAATCGTTTTCTGGTAGGGATCGCCCAGCCGGTCAAGCCAGACCAGGGCATCTTCACGGTTATCCTTGTAATTCAGGCCGATAATTGGCACTCCCTTTTCTTCTGCCAACCACATCAGGTCATCGTGTTCTTCCCGACAGGACGGACACCAGGTGCCCCATACATTCAACAGGGAAACCTGACCACGGAAGAGGCTCGGATCAAGCATGGCATCGGGATTATGCAGATCCCGCAGGCTGAACCCCGGGACCGGCTTGCCCACCAACGCCGACTCCAGTTTGGTGGGGTCCTTACCAATACCAGCAAACAGCACTATGCCAATCACGACGGCAACGAATAACGGGAGGAAAAGCAGGAACCGCTTCATGAGACGGCTCCTGCCGAGCGCGCCGAGCCAGTGTCCGTAACAGGCCCACCGGTGTCTACCGTCTCCTCTGCCCGCTCGCGGATCCGGTAACGGCGATCAGAAATGGCCAGGAAGCCACCTGCGGCCATGAACATCGCACCCAGCCAGAGCCAGCGCACCAGCGGCTTGTATTGCAGACGAATGGCCCAGGCGTCGTCGGAAATGCGTTCGCCAATTGCCACGAAAATGTCCCGGAACAGGCCGGCATCGATGTCCGCTTCCGTCATAACGCTCATGCCAACAGAGTACTGACGCTTTTCCGGATGCAGCTCGGCAATGCGCTCACCGTCCAGCATGACGTCAAAACTGCCATACTGTGCGGTGAAATTGGCTCCATTACGTGCGCCAATGTCCTTGAATACAAACTGATAATCACCAACCGTCGCCACGTCACCCGGCACCATGCGAACGTCCCGCTCAATACCGTAATTGGACACCACCGTGGCTCCCGCCATGGTAATTGCCAGGCCCAGATGGCCGAGTACCATGCCATAGTAGCTACGAGACTGGCGCTTGAGCCCATGGATTCGACCTTTCCTGGAAGACGACTTGTCCCATACATCCCAAAGGGTGGCAACCGTCACCCACATGGCTGTAAACACCCCAAGGAAGGCCCACGGCTTGAAGCCGCCATAACCAATCACCACGGCCGTACTGGCGATCAGGCTGACCGCCAGCGGCCACAGCAGCTTGCGCGCCAGCCAGCCACCGTCGGTCTTCTTCCAGCGGGAAAAAATCCCGGCGCCCATCAACAGACCTGTTGCCACCGCCAACGGGCTGAAGGTGAGGTTGAAGAACGGCTCGCCAATCGACAGCTTGCCCATGTCCAGAAAATCGAGAACCAGCGGGTATAGCGTACCCACGGCAACCAGCAGGGTTGCAGATACCAGCAGGACATTATTGAGCAACAGGAAGATTTCCCGGGACAGTGACCCGTACCGGGAACGGACATGAACTACCGGTGCCCGAACCGCATAAAGCGCAAGGCTGGCGACGATAGTGACTGCCAACAGCGCCAGCAGGAATGTTCCCCGCTCGGGATCGGAAGCAAAGGCATGAACGGACGTCAGCACTCCGGAGCGTACCAGGAAGGTGCCCAGAAGGCTGAGGGAGAAAGTGACAATCGCCAGCAGCACGGTCCAGCTCTTGAACACGCCGCGCTTTTCAGTCACTGACAGGGAGTGCATCAGCGCGGTGCCGGACAGCCACGGCAACAGGGATGCGTTCTCGACCGGATCCCAGAACCACCAGCCACCCCAGCCAAGCTCATAGTAGGCCCACCAACTGCCCAGAGCGATACCCAGGGACAAGAAGGCCCAGGCAACGGTGGTCCAGGGCCGCGACCAGCGTGCCCAGGCAGCATCGAGGCGGCCGTTGATCAATGCCGCAATCGCAAAGGCAAAGGCGACGGCAAAACCCACATACCCCATATAAAGCATGGGAGGATGAATGATAAGGCCGACATCCTGAAGCAACGGATTGAGGTCCGCGCCGTCTGCTGGCACATTGGGCAGCAGGCGATCAAACGGGTTGGACGTGACCACGATGAATAACAGGAATCCGACTGCGACCATGCCCAGGACCGAAAGCACCTGAGAAATCATCACCGAAGGCAGTCGGCGACTGAAGATCGCCACCGCCAGCGTCCAGCCGGAAAGCATCAGTATCCAGAGCAGCAGTGAGCCCTCATGGCCGCCCCAGACCGCACTGAACTTGAAGTACCAGGGCAGCATGCTGTTGCTGTTGTTGGCAACGTAGGCCACTGAAAAATCGTCCGTCACAAACGCGTGGGTCAGAACAGCAAAGGCAAGGCCAACAAAGACAAACATGCCAGCCGCCAGAGGCCTGGCAAATGCCTGAAGGTTGTCCCTGCCAGTCAGGGACCCCGCCAAGGGTACTGTAGAAAGGAGCACTGCCAACAACAGCGCGAGTATCAGTGCAAGCTGTCCGAGTTCGGGATACATCAAAGCCCTCCAGAAACCAGGCTGTCAGGTGAAGCGTTTAATAGGATACTGTATTCGTAGTCGCACTCTCACTGGCCTTGTTCTGGCCTTTTGATGCCTTTTCCAGTGCATCCGCAACTTCCGGCGGCATATAATTCTCATCATGTTTGGCCAGAACCTGATCAGCGACAAAGCGACCGTTGTTATTCAGTCTCCCCATGGCAACCACGCCCTGCCCTTCGGCAAACAGGTCCGGCAGGATCCCGGTGTATTCAACCGGTACCGAAGCGTTGAAATCGGTGACCCGGAACTCTACCGTGAGGCTGTCCGGATCCCGCACGACCGACCCCTCTTCGACCATTCCGCCAGCCCGGATTCTGACATCCACCGGCGCTTCACCGGCGGAAATCTGGCTGGGGTCGTAGAACAGATTGATGTTCTGGCGCAGGGCATAGGTTGTCAACGCCACAGCGATTCCCAGCCCCACTAGCAGGAACAGGACAATCGTCAGGCGCTTTTTTCGGATCGGATGCATCACATACCTGCCATTCAGTCTTGGGAAACGTTTACGCGGGTGAAGGAAGCGGCTGAGCCACGGGCAGCCTGTTGTCTACTTTTGCCAGCCTGAAATTCATAACCGCGCCGGCAGGATTCAATGGCTGCCTTGCGGCGACGAACAGACCAGACCATCATCGCGATCATCAGGATAAAGAAGACACCGTAACAGGCCCAGACATAGGATCCGTGGCCTTCCATCACCATAAATGCCGAAAAGGAATCAAACGCCATAGATCAGCCCCTCCCGGCCATAACATAATCTCGTACCCAGCGAGTTCGCTGTTCGCGTACCAGAATTTCTGTCTGCATCCGCAAGCAGGCCAGCCAGCCAAACAACAGATACAGGCCAAGAACTGAAAGCAGCAACGGAACCCACATGTCCGCAGGCATAGAGGGCCTTTCAGTCAGCTTGAAAGTGGCCGGCTGATGCAGGGTATTCCACCACTCCACGGAGTACTTGATAATCGGAATATTCACTACCCCGACCAGAACGAGAATCGCCACAGCCCGAGCTGCCGACTTTTCATCGTTGATGGCTCTGTCCAGGGCAATCACACCACCATAAAGAAACAGCAGGATTAGCATGGAAGTCAGCCGGGCGTCCCAGATCCACCAGGTTCCCCAAGTCGGCTTGCCCCAGACAGCTCCGGTGAATAGCGCGAGAAATGTGAGCACCAGCCCCACCGGGGCCACGGCCTTGACAAAAACATCCGCCAGCTTCATGCGCCAGACAAGGGTGACCACCGCCGCGACGGCCATCATGATGTAGATCGACTGGGCAATAAAAGCCGTGGGCACATGAATGAAGATAATCCGGTAACTGTTGCCCTGAAGGTAATCCTTGGGCGCGAAGGCCAGCCCCCAGACAATCCCTGCCATCAGCAGCAGTGCGCCACCTGCCAGCAGCCAGGGCATAAGCCGGGTCGCAATCCCGAAGAACCATTTGGGGGAACCCAGCTTGTGAAAAAATTGCCACATTAGATGGTCACCGTCCTACCGTTACCTTGTTTTAGCCGTTCGACAGGCTGATACGCAGCGCTGCAGCGGATGCAAAGGGCGCCAGCGTCAGCGCCAGCACGAGAAATGCCCCCATCAGGGCCACATAGGCACCAACCTGAGCTCCTTCGGCTGCAGCGGCCACTGTCCCCGTACCAAAAATCAGGACAGGAATGTACAGCGGAATGATCAACAGGGACAAGAGCACCCCTGCTGAGCGTAACCCGAGGGTCAGGGCCGCACCAATTGAACCAATCAGACTCAGCACCGGCGTACCGATCAGCAGCGTTAGACACAAAACTCCGATAGAGTTCCCGTCAAGATGAACCATTACGCCCAAAACCGGCGTCAGCATCACCAGTGGCAACCCCGTTAACACCCAATGCGCCATGGTTTTCGCCAACACCAGCAGAAACAGAGGCTGAGGCTGGAGTACCAGCTGTTCCAGAGTGCCGTCATCAAAGTCATGCCGGAACAGATGATCAAGCGACAGTAACACCGAAAGTAACGCAGCGACCCAAAGGATACCGGCACCAGCCTCCCGCAGAAATGACACTTCCGGGCTAACCCCCAGGGGAAAAAGAGTTACAACCATGACAAAGAACAACAACGGATTCAGCAAATCCTGCCGTTGCCGGAAAGCCACCTTCAGGTCCCGGGCAAAGACGCCTCGCATTGCTGCCAGAGCCCCTACTGTATCATCCCGCAGCTTCAGAACGGGGCGAACATCAGCATTCATCAGATGACCCTCCGCCTAGAACAATACGCCGCATTCCGGGCATCCGGAGATCGTGGTGGGTCGTCACAACTACTGCACCCCCCTCGGCGGCTCGCTGCTGAAGGAGTTTTTCAATAGCACCGACGCCATCTGCATCAATGGCCGTAAAGACCTCGTCGAGCAACCAAAGGGGCTCATCGGCGATCAGCAGTCTCGCAAGGGCTACCCGCCTCTGCTGCCCTGCCGAAAGCTTCCGGCAGGGCACGTCCTGGAAACCAGCCAGCCCGGTGCCCTCAAGCGCGTGGCGTAGCACCGGATCTGGCACCGGCCGTCGCCCGGACGTCAGGGCCCGAAGATTTTCCATCGGCGTCAGCAACGGCTTAATGCCCGGCCGATGACCAACAAAGAGGGTATTTCTGAGGAATTCTTCCCGCTGGGCGGACCTTCGCTTGCCACACCAAAGAAGCTCGCCGGACCAGGCATCGTTCAGGCCAGCAAGCATTCGCAGCAAGGTGGTCTTGCCGGAGCCGTTGGGGCCCTCGACACGGGTAACCGTACCGGGCAGTATGGAGAACGAGAGATCACGGAAAAGAATCCGTTCGTCCCGCTCGCACTGCAGATCGACAGCCTGTAATAACGGCTCAGACATCAGGGCCCCGTAACCAGGACGATGCGCGTGTGTACGGCATCGTGTGCATTCGTGACAAAGACGGCGGGTGCGCCATATTAGCGCATGGCCGACCGGCGCGGCGTATTATAACGAAAGAGCTTGCGGATTACTCTTGTCCAACATCAAATCAGTGAAGATGAAACTACCCAGCGGACAACAGCCCCCGACTCCTCCTGCCCAGCCCGCATCCCGGACGGCCCGGCCAACCGGCACCGCGGAAGTCAGCCGCGAGCCCGCCGCCGCCTCTGCCAGGCAACTGCTGGACCAGATCCAGCTGGCAAACCGGGAAACCACCCTGGCCCGGGTGGCGGAGATATTGAACCGGCAAAGCGGAAGTAGTGCCGATGTGTTGCTGGATATTCGCGGCAAATCCCTTTTGGTTCAGGCCTCAATTGGTAAAACCGAACTCTCGCCGGGTGACTGGGTAAAGGTGATGCGGGCGGGCAACGAACTTCAGCTTATGGGCAAACTGGCGCCTGCTCCCGAAGCGGGTATTGCCCGGGCCCTGGCCCAGCGACTGCCCTGGCAGCAAACCCTGGACACCGGGCTGGCAAAGCTTATGGGTACGCTAACCCAGGGCCTCAGGCAAGACCCGCTGCCCGGGCAGTTACCTTCATCCCGCCCGGCCCAACCCCTCCCGATAGCCGCCCGGCAGGCGATCGAACAGCTGGTGGCAAGGCTTCCCTCGGGGACCGGTCTGGCGTCCGGCTCCGGCGGTCAGGCTGTCACACCACAACAGGTTCGGCAATGGCTATCCGAAAGCGGCCTGTTTGCCGAATCCCGCCTCGTCCAGACCCCCGATGCCCAGCTCCCGGATCTCAAGCTGGCCCTTGGCAGGGTAATTACCGCATTGCTGGCGCACCAGGGCAGCAATCCGGAACAGTTCAACCGTTTGACGCCGATATCGACACCAGAATTAATGCAGGCACCCCTGCAATTCCCACAACCTCTGGCGACGCCCCAGGCAGCCAGCGACGGCGAACCTCCCAGCGTCGGGCAAATGCTCCGCCTGCTGGCAGGGATGCTCAACCGCATCACGGTGAATCAGTTACACACTCAGGTGCTGACAGCCCGGGGTAGCGGTGATGCCACAGCACCCACCTCTACCCTGCTAGTGGATCTGCCCTGGCTGACACCCCAGAACGAACCCAGGCTGGCGCAGCTGCGAATCGAACAGTATTCGGAGGAGCAGGAGTCAGAACGGAGTTCTGCGATGCCAGCTACCAACGAGTGGCGGCTGGCACTGGCCATGGATCTGGATGAGGCTGGCCCGCTTCATTTCGATGTCACTTTGCGACAGCACGCGGTCAGCGCCCGGGTCTGGGCGGAGAAACAGACGACGCTGCGACGGGTGAACCGGGAACTCCCCATGCTGAGGCAGAGCCTGGCGGACATCGGGCTGGAAGTGACGGATCTGGAATGCCGCCGCGGAACACCCCATAGCAGCATCACCCGACTCGAACACAGACTGGTGGATACCCGGGCATGACTTCAGAGACGCATCATACAGACACCAGGGCCGCCGTCGCACTCAAATACGATGGCGACAAAGCCCCCACCATCAGCGCAACCGGCACCCACGAACTGGCGGAGGAAATCATCCGCATTGCCCGGGAGCATAACGTTCCGCTGTATGAGAACGCCGAACTTGCCAGCATCCTGGCGCGACTGTCCCTCAACGAGGAAATCCCCGAGTCACTGTACCGGGTGATTGCTGAAATTCTTGCGTTTGCCTTCCATATCCGAGGGCTCACGCCGGATGACCGGAAACCGGATGGCTCAGCGGATCAGTGAACGGAGCGTCCAGGCGTGCAGGAAACGCTTGCCCCGGTGCAGCCCTCGGGGATCAGGCCGCCTGGCGTTTTCTGAGTGCTGACACCAACTCGGCCTCGGGACGGGATATTCCGCAGGTATTCATAAGATCGTCGATATCGGCACCGAGATCAACCAGTCTTGAGGCTTCATCGTAGGAGATTCGCAGCGGATCATTCTGGCGCATCTCGTCCAGTGTGGTCCGCAGTTCATGCAGTTGACGCTCGCAGGCCACAAGGCGCTGCCCCACCCCCATGCTGGCGCTGGTGGTGGCATGCAATTCTCGGCCGAGCGTGTCGCACCGTTCTTTCAGAGATGCCTTCAGGCCGCGTACCTGGCGCCCCAGAAGCAGCCCCTGAACGAGGACCAGAGACAAGGCGACAACAGTCAGCGCCCAGGGAAGATAGGAAGGAATTTCTGTAAACATGACGGATATCTCCCGTTAATTTCCACGGAAGGCATCCATCATCTGGCCTGAAACGGATTGCTCCGATCTACAGCGCCGCGACTTCAGCCCACTCGTGGTCTGACAGCATCTTGTCGAACTCGACCAGTATGATCAGTTCGCCATCCTTGTTGCACACGCCCTGGATGAACTTGGCACTTTCCTCGTTACCCACGTTCGGTGCAGTCTCAATTTCACTGGCTTTCAGGTAAACCACCTCAGCTACCGAATCCACCAGAATACCCATAACCTGATTGGCCGATTCCATCACCACGACTCGGGTTGCATCGGTCACTTCCGCATCCGAAAGACCGAAGCGCCGGCGAGTGTCGATCACCGTAACCACGTTACCCCGCAGGTTGATGATTCCGAGCACGTAATCCGGAGCACCCGGAACCGGCGCAATCTCCGTGTATCTCAGCACCTCCTGGATCTGCATGACATTCAGACCGTAAGTCTCATCATCCAGCCGGAAAGTAACGTATTGCAGTACCTGATTATCCTGGGCCTGATTGGTTTGTCCGCTCGGGGATGCCATAGCGATGTTTCTCCTCTTGGGCTGCCCGGCGGGCAACCTGATCGTCAAAAAATTATCGTCAGTGCCCAATACTATAGTTAAGGGCACAAACCGTGCCAGCACGGCTCGGTTTCATTCGGTAACCGTTATATGTGTCAGCTCAGATCCAGATGATGCTCCCGCTCGGCCCGCACCAGAAGATCTGCCATGGTACGCACGTCAATGAGCGCGCACATCTGGTCTATCACGGTTCCCGCCAGCCAGGGACGCTTGCTCCTGGCCGTCCGCCAGCGCACTTCATCTGGCTTCAGGGTAAAGGACTGGGCTACGTTGTCGCAGGCCAGTCCCCAGTCGCTGTTATCGAGTCGGATCACAAACCGGTAGTTATCTCTGGCATCAAGCGGCACCCGCCCCGCCATGATCCATTCCGCAGTATCCACCACCCTGAGATTCTGATCCCGGTCGGGCCGGATACCCATATACCAGCGCGGGCTTCCTGGTATGGGACGAATCTCTTCCTCAATGCGATGGATGGCACCGAGCAAAATCAGCGGCACCGCCAGCTGCAACCCGCCAACGGTAAAAATAAGGCACTCAAAGGGCTGTTCGGACCATTCGGGGCGCGAGGGTGGCGCGACCGGTTCTGGCTCAGGCGCGGCAACGACTTCTGGTTCCGGCATGGAGGCTTCCGGTGCCAGACGAACCGTTGGCCGAGCCACGGCGGGCTTTTCCCGCAAAGGTTTGGGCGACTTGGGCCTGGCCGCCGGTTTTTCGGCGGTCTTTTCCGGAGCAACAACTTCCTCTCGCAACGCCGTATCCGTTGCGATATGCAGCAACTCGTCGAGATAACTGGCAATGGCGGACTCCGGGCTCGCCAGCTGTGTCAATTTATCGTCAGCCATGCTGACGTTCCTTCACGGACCCTACCCGGGCCATCAGGTCGTCAAGGAGATGGCTGTAGGCCCGGACCCCGTGAGTCTCCGCATCCATCGCAGAGGGAATCAAGCCCGCCTGGCTGGCATCCCGGAATTTTGTATCCACGGGAATGGCAAACTGCCACAGGGATTCCCGGTAGGTTTTGCGTAGCAAGTTGAGGCTTTTCACTGAAGCCTGAGTGCGGCGGTCATAGAGCGTTGGCACAATGGTGTAAGCCAGCTCATTCTTCTGGGAACGCATGATCATCTTGAGCGTATGGAGCATTCGCTCAAGTCCCTTGATAGCAAGAAATTCGGTTTGTACAGGGATGATAAGGTGCTGGGCAGCGGCCAAGGCATTGACCATAAGCACCCCAAGGGACGGCGTGTTGTCCAGAAGCACATAATCAAAATCATCCCAGAGCTGGGTCAGGGCCCGGGAGATAATCAGCCCCATGCCCTCCACGCCGATCATCCGGCGCTCCAGGGTGGCCAGCGCAGCACTCGCCGGCAGCAGGGACAGCCCCCGGCAACTGGTTTCAGTAATCAGCTGGGCCGGGAGTCCCGCAGGGACCTTGCCCTGATGCTGGAACAGATCAAACACACTGTGGGCGATGGTGTCCGGGTCGTATCCGAACCAGCTGGTAAGCGAACCGTGAGGGTCCAGATCAACAACGAGAACGCGCTTGCCCCGCTCAGCGAGCAAGCCGCCCAACGCAACAACGGATGTGGTTTTGCCGACACCACCTTTCTGATTGGCTACTGCCCAGATTCGCACGCTTTGATTCTCCAGAATACTCATCGGTGTGGCCGGATTAACAGGGGCCACAGTCCCGTTTATCGGCAGCCCCCCCGGCAACTTGAACGAATAACAGGGGGGTTTCCGGCAAGCTCTTGCCGTCGCCTTTTATGGACGGGAAGTAATACAGGAACCGTGCCAACGGAGCCATACGCATCTGCCGAGGAACGGCATCATCTCATGGCGCCCCGGACACTGGCGTCGCGGGAAATCAGCAACACCACACGCCGGTTTCTGCGCCGTCCCTCTTCCGCGTCATTTCGGGCAACCGGCTGATACTGGCCATAACCGACCGCGGCAAGCCGCTCGGGCTCAATGCCTTCCATGACCAGCATCCGGACAACGGCCGCCGCTCGGGCAGCGGACAGCTCCCAGTTGGATGGGAAGCGGGGCGTACTGATGGGCAGATTGTCGGTGAAACCCTCGACCTTCACCGCGTTATCACGGTTGTTAAGGACGGCAGCAATCTTCTCCACCACCTCGAAGGCATCATAGTGCGGTTCGGCATCCCCACTTCCGAACAGAAGACTGTTGGGCAGGTTCAGCTCCAGCCACTTGTCACTGGTTTCCAGCGTCACCACCCCCTGACTGATCAGCTCGTCGAATTCCATGGTCAACTGATCCGCCATGGCCCGCAGGGCCTCGGTCCGGGCCTGGGCGTCCATTTCAGGGTTTCGGGGAGCTTCGGTGACCGCCGGGGGTATCACGTTTTCGGCGGGCGCGCTCAGAGACTGCCGAGGCTGGTCGCCGATTTCGACGGGCTGAAAGGATCGCTGGGGCGCATTGAAAACCCCGGTCAGGGTTTCCGACAACACCTTGTATTTGCCTTCATTCACAGATGAAACCGAGTACATCACCACAAAGAAAGCAAACAGCAGGGTGATGAAGTCGGCATAGGAAATCAGCCAACGTTCCTTGTTGTTCAGGTCGTCCTGAGGTTGCCTACGGCGCCGCATAAATTGACCTGCGCATGCTTACTGCAGGAAGCCCCGCAGCCGCAATTCGATGGATTTCGGGTTTTCACCCTCAGCGATGGCAATAATGCCGTCAATCATCATGTCCTCGTAGCGGGTACGCTCCCGCACGATGCCGCGCATCTTGTTGGCCACCGGGAAGAACAGCAGGTTTGCCAGGGCAACACCGTAGATGGTTGCCACAAAGGCGGTGGCAATGCCGCTGCCGAGTGACTGAGGATCTTCCAGATTGGTCATCACCTGGATCAGACCCATGACAGCGCCGATAATCCCGATGGTTGGGGAATAGCCGCCCATGGCCTCAAACACCTTGGCAGACTCAAGATCCCGCTGTTCCCGGGAATCCAGATCCACCTCCATAATGCCCCGGAGGGTTTCCGTTTCCGCACCGTCCACCAGTAACTGAAGGCCTTTCCTGGCAAACGGTTCCGGCTCTCTCTCGGCTAGTCCTTCAAGGCCCAGAAGCCCTTGCTTGCGCGCCTTTACGCTCCAATCAATGACCTTGCCAATACCATCTTCCATATTGACGTACGGCGGAACAAAAACCCAGCGCACCTGAGTAAAGGCTCTTTTGAGCACAGGCCACGAGGTCTGGAGAATCGTCGCGGCAAATGTGCCACCAATAACAATCACAGCCGCGGGGCCATTAAAGAGCGAGCCCAGCGCTCCGCCTTCCAGCAGGTTGCCACCCAGTATGGCGGCAAAGGCGAGAACCACGCCAAGAAGGCTGAGGATATCCATCAGCTGACGCCTTCCACCAGCCGCGGCCCGATTTCATCCAGTGACAGGACCTCGTCGGTCAACCCGGCCTTGGCAACGGCCATGGGCATTCCGTAAATGACCGACGATTTTTCATCCTGAGACCAGATATCCGACCCACTCTGCTTCATCATGCGGCAGCCATCCTTGCCATCAGACCCCATGCCGGTAAGGATGACACCCAGGGTCTTGCCCGGGAAACTCCTGGCCAGTGAACCGAAGGTCACGTCGACGCAGGGCTTGTAATTGAGCCGCTCGTCGCCTGGCAGGATCCGGACACGGGCCTGCCCGCCCCGGTTTTCAATCATCATCTGTTTACCGCCGGGCGCCAGTAAGGCAAGGCCCGGGCGAAGCACATCGCCATCCTCTGCCTGCCGAACCTCTATGCGACAGAGTTTGTTCAGCCGTTCGGCAAAAGCTGGCGTAAAACTGGCAGGCATATGCTGGACCAGCACCAGTGGCGCCGGAAACGAAGCAGGCAAGGCGGTCAGTACCCGCTGCAGCGCCACCGGCCCACCCGTTGACGTACCAATGCCGACTACCGCGTAATGCTTGGCGGGGCCCCGGCGAAGATGGCGTCTGGGAGCTTCCGCCTCTCCTGTGGATCCCACACCCGGGGCCCGGTCCTGGAGGCCGGGGCGCTGATGCGGCGTTGGTTCAGGCCGGGGTCGTCCTGAAGCAATTCCCTCCGTGGTTCGGGCAATATTCGATGGAGGCTCTGGCCTGGCGGGGGCAGCCGGCCGGGCGCCGGGACGGCTGCGGGCGACATCCAGAACCCGGTCGATCAGGATTTTCTGGAGCTGACTGTTATCCCTTGCAATCTCCTCGAAATTCTTCGGCAGAAAGTCAACCGCGCCGGCTTCCAGGGCATCCAGAGTCACCCGCGCACCTTCATAGGTAAGCGAGGAAAACATAAGTACTGGCACTGGATGCTTGCGCATGATTTCACGAACCGCAGAAATGCCGTCCATTACCGGCATTTCGTAATCCATGGTGATCACATCCGGACGCAGCCTCTCGGCGAGTTCGACACCTTCGCGGCCGTTGGCGGCAGCACCGACGACCTTGATCTGACCGGAGCTGGTCAGGATTTCCGTCAGCCGTTTTCGAAAAAAACCTGAATCATCAACGACCAGGACAGAAACTGTCATCCATTTCTCCTACCTATTCCGTAATCACCGGCTGGCAACGGGTTAACCGTAGTGTTGCAGCAGGCTGGGAACATCAATAATCAGCGCGATTCGACCATCGCCGGTGATCGTGGCGCCGGCCATACCCGGAGTGCCCTGGAGGGCACGACCCAGCGGCTTGATAACGACCTCTTCCTGCCCCACCAGCTGGTCGACCACAAAGCCTACCTGTTTGGTGCCCATGGCCACTATCACGACGTGGGCATTCGCCGGGACTTCCCGGGATCCGTTGTTACGCAACAGCCAGCGCTTGATGTGGAATAACGGGAACACTTTTTCCCGAACCACGATGCATTCTCGGCCGTCTACGATATTGGTTTTGGTGAGATCGAGATGGAATATCTCGACCACGTTTACCAGCGGCAAGGCAAAGGACTGGTCCCCGAGCATGATCATCAGGGTCGGCATGATCGCCAGTGTCAGCGGAACCTTGATAACAATTCGCGACCCTTTACCCAGCTCCGACTCAATGCTTAGCTGGCCATTGAGCTGGCCAATCTTGGTCTTCACCACATCCATGCCGACCCCACGGCCAGAGACATCGGAAATCTGCTCTTTGGTGGAGAAGCCGGCGGCAAAGATCAGGTTGTAGCACTCGGTATTGCTCAGGCGATCGGCTGCATCCTGTTCGTAAATCCCCTTTTCTACCGCCTTGCGACGCAACACTTCAGGATCCATACCAGCTCCATCGTCCTCGATGAACAGCAGGATGTGATCCCCTTCCTGCTCCGCCGACAGGGTCACCGTACCCTGGCGCGGTTTGCCGGCCTTTTCCCGAACATCCGGTGCCTCGATGCCGTGATCGACAGAGTTGCGGACCAGGTGCACCAGAGGATCGGACAGTGCTTCCACCAGGTTCTTGTCGAGGTCGGTTTCCTCGCCATGCATCACCAGATTCACTTCTTTCTTGAGGCTTCTGGCAAGATCCCGGACCACTCGCGGGAAGCGGCCAAACACTTTCTTGATCGGCTGCATGCGGGTCTGCATCACCGCGGACTGAAGATCGGTTGTTACCACATCCAGGTTCGAGACCGCCTTGTGCATGTGCTCGTCTTCGCTTGCCGCGCCCAGACGCTGCAAACGGTTCCGGACCAGAACCAGCTCGCCCACCATGTTCATGATGTCGTCCAGGCGCTTGGTGTCGACGCGCACGGTGGTTTCCGCCGCCGAGGCATGTTCCCTCGCTGGCATGGCCGGTGCCGCACCGCCTTGGGTGACCGGTTTGTCAGCGGGTTTCGGTTCTTCCTTCGGTTTGTCAGCCTTGGGTGGCCCGGCTTTCGGTTTTTGCGTTTTCGGCTGCGACGCCGGCTGACCGCCGATGGTCGGGCTTCCGCCCTTGCCATGGAGTTCGTCCAGCAGCTGCTCAAATTCGTCGTCGCTGATCAGATCATCGCTACCGCCGGTTTCAGTCTTCGGGGGCTGTTTTTCGCCTTGCTTGCCTGTCGTCTCATCCCCGGCAGGCGCACCCGCAAACTGACCCTTTCCATGCAACTGGTCCAGAAGCGCCTCAAATTCATCATCACTGATCTCATCACCACCGGAACTCTCGTCCTTGCTGGCACCGGCATCAGGACTGGACGGCGGTGACGGTTCGTCGGGTTGATCATCATGCAAGGCATCCAGCAACTTCTCGAATTCGTCGTCGGTGATGTCGCCGCCGTCTTCCTTCACTTGTTCCTGTAGTGGAGCAGTGGCCGGGGAGGCACTTTCGGACTCCGGCCTTGCCAGGGCGTCGAGCGCTGCAATCAGTTCCTTGGGGGCGGGCGTCGCTTCTTGGTTGTTCCGGACCTGCTCAAACATCGCGTTAACGTTATCGAGGGCTTCCAGAACCACATCCATCAGCTCTGAATCCACCTTGCGCTTGTGGTTGCGCAGGATGTCGAACACGTTCTCCGCGGAATGACAGCAACTCACCAGAGCATCAAGCTGCAGGAAGCCCGCCCCACCCTTTACGGTGTGAAAGCCGCGGAAGATGGCGTTGAGCAGATCACTGTCATCTGGATGTTGCTCAAGGTCTACCAACTGCTCTGACAGCTTTTCGAGTATTTCGCCGGCCTCTACCAGAAAGTCCTGCAGAATCTCGTCATCAGCATCAAACGCCATGCGTTACCCTCTTTGTTCAGAAACCGAGACTGGACAACAAGTCGTCTACATCGTCCTGTCCCGAGACTACATCTTCACGCTCATCGGCCTTGATCTGGGGCCCGACGCCCTTTTCCGCAGACTCTTCCCTTTCCTCAATCTGGTGCACTGTGCCCGTCAATTGATCGACATGACTGGCCATCACCACCAGGCTGAGCATCTGCTCTTCAACCTCTTTCACCAACGTGGTGACTTTCTGGATGACCTGCCCGGTGAGGTCCTGGAAATCCTGCGCCAGCAGTATTTCCGAAAGATTGTTGTACATGATGTCCGCGTTCGTGGTCATGCCGGCAAAAAAATTGTCGATCCGGCCATACAACTGGCGAAATTCTGCCGGCTGCATCTCCCGGCGCCGTAAACGTTGCCACTCGTCTCGCAAGGCCGACGCCTCGTCTCTCAGTGCGTTGGCTACCGGCATGGTTGCCTCAACCAGATCCATGGTCCGGTTGGCCGCTTCACCGGTCATTTGCACCACGTACTCAAGGCGATCAGAGGCGTCTGTCATTTTTGACAGCGCTTCCTGCTGCTCCGCGTTACGGGGATCTATCTGAAAGTTCCGAATTGCTTCGTGCAGGCTCCGGGTCAGTCGCCCGACCTCGCGATACAGACTCTGATCCCTGACTTCACTGAGCTCATTGATCAGGGTCATGGCTTTGGCATAGTCACCGGCATTAACGCATTCAGCCAGTTCGATTGCCTGACGCTGGAGCTTTTCCGTAACCTCTGGTTCGAGGCCCCGATGGTTCTTCTTGCTATCGCTCATGAGAGCCATCCGACCTCTGGTTACTGGATTCTTTCAAAGATTTTCTCAATCTTTTCCTTGAGCACCGCTGCGGTAAACGGCTTGACCACATAGCCATTCACGCCTGCCTGGGCAGCGGCAACAATCTGGTCCCGTTTGGCTTCCGCGGTCACCATCAGCACCGGCAGGGTTTTCAGGTTCTCGTCCGCCCTGACGGCCTTGAGCAGATCGAAACCGGACATGCCGGGCATGTTCCAGTCAGTGACCAGAAAATCGTATTTTCCACTCTTGAGCATCGGCAACGCCGTGTTGCCGTCATCAGCTTCATCGGTGTTGGTGAAGCCAAGATCACGCAGCAGGTTCTTGATGATCCGTCGCATCGTGGAAAAGTCATCCACAATGAGAATTTTCATGTTCTTGTCCAATGGGACCTCCAGTTAGTAACGCCCGGAATTCGTTTGACCTTTCTGCTCGAAAACCAGCAGGCCGCTGTTTTAAGCGCTTATTGTCTGATGTTTGCTTCGGTTGTAAAGCATCGGTTACCAAAAACTACAGACTGCCCCGCTGCGGTCACACACAGGCGGTGATCAGTTGCCCGCATCCTGGCGCCAGTCCGATAACCGTCCGCGAAGGCGCAAGGCCGCCTGGCTGTGAATCTGACTGACCCTACTTTCACTGACACCGAGCACCGCGCCGATTTCCTTGAGGTTCAGTTCGTCCTGGTAATACAGGCTCAGTACCAGTTTTTCCCGCTCTGGCAGATCCTCTATGGCTTCAGCGAGACTGCGGCGGAATGCGTCAGACGACAGCCCTTCCAGGGGATTATCCCGTAGGTCTGTCTGTTGTATCGGCAGCTCGCCGGATTCATTGAGCTCATCGAGACTAAAAAGTCGGCCACTGTTGGAATCGGAGAGGTAGGAGTGATACTCGTTTAACCCCATACCCAGTTCTTCAGCCACCTCCATATCCATGGCTCCCCGGCCGAGGCGATCTTCGGCGGTCTTGATGGCCTGGGAAATACGGCGGGCATTGCGGTGCACGGAACGGGGAACCCAGTCACCCTTGCGGATCTCATCCACCATGGCGCCACGAATCCGGATACCGGCATAGGTCTCGAAGGTTGCGCCCTTGGTGGAGCTGTAGCGTTGAGCAGCCTCAAGCAGACCGATCATTCCGGCCTGCATAAGGTCTTCAAGCTGGACAGAGGCCGGTAGCCGGGCCATCAGATGAAGGGCGATTTTCTTGACCAGAGGCGCATGCTCCTCAACGAGCTGAGAAGGCTTCTGCGCGCCAGACTGGTTATAGATTCCGAGGTTTTTCGCCAATGTCATGTATCCGGTTTTTTTGTTTGACTGGATCCGATTCAGACTTCGACGAGCCGCTCCACAAAGAATTCCAGGTGGCCGCGGGGAGAGGAAGGCAGCGGCCAGCTATCAACTTTTTCCGCCAGCGCCTTGATAGCCAGCGACGCTTTCGCCCTGGGATAGGCATCCAGCACTGCTCTCTGCCGCTGAACCGCTTTTTTCACAGCCTCATCGTACGGCACCATGCCAACATATTGTAGTGCCACATCCAGGAAGCGCTCGGTGACCCGGGTCAGTTTTTCAAACAGATGCCGGCCTTCCTGCTCATTCCTCACCTGGTTGGCAAGAATGCGAAAGCGGTTGGTGCCGTAATCACGGTTCATAAGTTTAATCAGAGCGTAACAGTCAGTGATGGATGTGGGCTCGTCGACCACCACCAGGAGCAGCTCCTGGGAGGCTCTCAGAAAACTCACCACGGATTCGGAAATGCCCGCCGCGGTGTCCACGATCAGCACATCGATTTGGTCACCGAGTTCACTGAATGCGTTGATCAGCCCGGCATGCTCCATGGGGCTAAGCTGGGTCATCCGCTGGGTACCGGAGGACGCCGGTACAATCTTGATACCACCCGGGCCATCGACCAGAACATCCCTGAGATCACAGTCACCCGCCAGTACATCCTGAAGGTTCCGGTTGGCGGTAATACCGAGCAGTACATCGATATTGGCCAGCCCCAGATCGGCATCAAGAAGCACCACTCTCCGGCCTTTCTGCGCCAGAGCAATCCCGAGGTTCACCGACACGTTACTCTTGCCGACTCCACCTTTCCCGCCGGAAACTGCAATCACCTGTACCGGTTGTGCTCTGCTCATACTGTTTTTAGTCTCTCGCCACGTTTAGCCGGGTGCTGTTTTTGGAGGCTAGCTCTCTCACGCTCCTTCAGCGACTGCCTGCTGCTTCTGGAGGGTTTTAAGCCGGTCCACGGCCAGCCGCACCAGCGGAACAGCTTCCGCGTGGTGCAGGTCTTCGGGAATCTTTTGCCCGTCTGTGTAATAAGCCACCGGCAGGCCGGTTTCCATCACAAAGCCGAGCGACTCGCCCAATGTCAGGGCCTCGTCGATCTTGGTCAAAACACAGCCCGCAAGTTTAGCCATCTTATAGCAATGCCAGACGGATTTCATGATGCGCGGCTGACTGGTAGCCGAGACAACCAGATGTGTCTTGATATTGTGATGGCTGCGCGCCAGTTCGGCCAGCTGTTCCTGATAGCCTTTGTCCGAACTGGTGAGCCCGGCGGTGTCAATCAGTACCAGATGACGGTCTGACAACTCGTCCAGAATATCATCCAGACTATGACTCTCGTCGACGACTCTCACCGGAACATTCAAAATGCGACCGAAGACAAACAACTGTTCATGGGCCGCCACCCGATAACGGTCAGTGGTCACCAGCGCCACGGAATCAGCACCGTGCTTGAGCACATACCGCGCCGCGAGCTTGCCAATGGTGGTGGTTTTACCCGAGCCTGTCGGCCCCACCAGGGCAAAGACGCCGCCCTGATCCAGCCATTCCGTGCGGGAAGTCCGTACGCCGGTGCACAGCATTTTAAGGGATTGCTTCCAGCCATCCTCCAGACGCCCAGCCTTGTGGCGGCGAGAAATTGACCCCGCCAGATCGCTTCCCAGACCAAACTCCTGAAGTCGCTCGGCCAGCCTCTGCTGAACCGCATTGGTTGCCGGCACCTCAGGCTCCGGCTTACGACCCTGCATCATGTCCTTGAGGGAACTGATCTCCGCGCGCATCTGCGCCAGCTCATCGGAATAGACTTCCCCGGATCGGTTTAAAGCCGGATCCTGATCATCAAACCCGGAACCCAATGTCTCTTGAACCGCCGCGAACGACGCCCCGGTATAACCCGCCCCCTGGGAGGCCCGCCTTTCCCGCACCTCGCGAATACGATCCCGGGACCGGCCGAGCTCGTCCTCAAGACGACGGTGCTGATTCGCCTGCATTTCTGCCAGGCGCGAGCCGTTGGTAGCTTCCTGCGCCTGGTCACCCAGTCGCTGGCGCGCCATGTTTTCGTCATAGTCCAGCGCCGTCACAATTTCGACGCCGCCGTCCACCCGGCGGTTTGAAAGAATTACGGCGTCCGGCCCCATTTGTTCGCTGACCTGTTTCAGCGCCTCTGCCATAGTCTTGGCAAAAAACCGTTTTACTTTCATGATGCCTCTTCCTCCACCGGCAACGCCGTTCCGGCGTAGTCCGTTATGTCATCCGCGCCGTTACTGACCAACGGACGCCACGATCGTGATCTGTTTGTTATCCGGTATTTCCTGGTACGAGAGCACATGCAAGCGCTCTACCCCGTAGCTGGCAAACTTCGCCAGCACCGGCCTCAGCGGCCCGGAAACCAGCAAGATGGCCGGCTTACCTAGCATTTCCTGCCGCTGGACGCTCTCCTGAAGGGAGCGCTGGAGCTTTTCAACCATATTCGGCTCCAGAACCAGGCCAATGTCTTCCTGTCCGCCGGATTGTTGACTCTGCTGAACAGACTTTAGCAATAACTGTTCCAGATCCGGATCCAGGGTGATTACCGGTATCTCCGCCCCATTGCCACAGATGCTTTGCACGATCATCCGTCGCAATGACTGACGGGCAACGGTCGTCAGCAACTTCGGATCCTGGCTCTTCGGATGGACATTGACGATAGCCTCGGCAATGGAACGCATATCCCGGATCGGTACTTCTTCCCGGAGGAGATTTTGCAGCACCTTGAGAAGCAGACTGATGGAAACGGTGGTCGGCACCAACTCTTCAGCCAGCTTGGGCGAGACCTTCTCCAGCTGATCCAGCCACTTCTGAACCTCCTCGTGACCCAGCAATTCATGGGCGTGCTTCTGCAACACCTGATTGAGGTGGGTCGCCACAACCGTGCTGGCATCCACAACTGTATACCCGAGGGTCTGGGCCTGATCTTTGCGATCCGGCTCGATCCAGCAGGCATCCAGGCCAAAAGCCGGGTCCTTACCTTCAATCCCCTCTATTTTCCCGAACACCTGGCCCGGATCGATGGCCAATTCCCGGTCAGGGTGAATCTCAGCCTCGGCGATGGTCACCCCCATCAGCGTGATGCGATAGACGTTGGGCATCAGATCGAGATTGTCGCGAATGTGAACCGACGGCATCAGAAAGCCGAGATCCTGGGACAGCTTCTTGCGCACGCCCTTAATGCGGCTGAGGAGCTGACCACCCTGGGATTTGTCGACCAGTGGGATCAGCCGGTAACCCACCTCCAGGCCGACGATATCGACTGTAGCAACATCGTCCCAGCCCAGCTCTTTGGTTTCGCCCGGAGCCGGAAGCTGGCGACCCGGATCGCCACCCACATCCCCGCCTGGTGGCAGATCGCGACCAGCCGTACGAGACGTACCAGCTGTCCCGCCGCGCCCCGGGAATACGCCCTCTTCTTCTACCGTCTGGCGCTGATGTTTCCAAATATACCAGGCGGCCCCCCCTGCCAGCGCACCCAGACCCAGGAAGGCGACATGCGGCATACCCGGAATCAGGCCGAGAATGATCAGGATCCCTGCGGCAATTGACAGCGCCTTGGGTGCACTGAACATCTGCTGCAAAATCTGCCCACCCATGTCCTGGCTGGAAGTTACCCGGGTAACCATGATGGCGGCAGAGGTTGAGAGCAGCAGCGAAGGAATCTGGGCGACCAGGCCATCACCGATGGTAAGGAGTGCATAGCGCTCCATGGCCAGACCAAAATCCAGGCCATGCTGGAGCATGCCGATCGCCACCCCACCGATGATATTGATCGCCAGAATCAGCAGGCCGGCAACAGCATCGCCTTTCACGAACTTCGACGCACCGTCCATGGAGCCATAGAAATCGGCTTCCTGGGCAATCTCGGACCGACGATGCTTGGCTTCGTCCTGGTTGATCAGGCCAGCGTTCAGGTCGGCATCAATCGCCATCTGCTTGCCGGGCATGGCATCCAGCGTAAACCGGGCACTTACCTCGGACACCCGACCGGCACCCTTGGTCACCACCAGGAAGTTAATGATCATCAGGATTGCAAAGACCACCAGGCCAACGGCGTAGTTGCCGCCAATCAATACGGCGCCGAAGGATTCAATGACCTTACCGGCGGCGTCTCCGCCCTCATGGCCATTGAGCAACACGATCCGGGTAGACGCCACGTTCAGCGCCAGGCGCAGCAACGTGGCGACCAGCAACACCGTTGGGAAAGACGCAAACTCCATGGGCCGAAGCGCATAGACACACACCAGAAGGATGACGATCGACAGGGTGATGTTAAAGGTAAAAAACACGTCCAGCAGGAAGGCCGGCATGGGCAGAATCATCATGCCCAGCAACCCCATCAACATGACGGGTACGCCCAGATTGCCCCGCGTCAGGGTTTTGACGTTATTGAGGACTAAAGCTCTGTCCATGCCGGAAAATTCTCCGATTGGCCGTGCCTGAAGGCATTTTGAAGGTCGAGATTCTGACGCCGGGACGTCGTTTGAAGGGGTTATCGCAAGATCCGTACCACTCCTTGAGGATTTTCACCCAGACCAGCGCTCAGCGGCCTGACGCGACTTGCCAGATGCGGTATCCTTGCGCCATTTGATCGCGACATTGAACCCCTAACCAGACACACAGGTGACCCCATGCCAATCCACGAGGTAAAACACCCGCTCATCCGCCACAAACTCGGCCTGATGCGCCGTGCGGATATCAGCACCAAGAATTTTCGTGAGCTGGCACAGGAAGTCGGTGCCCTGCTGACCTACGAGGCCACCAAGGATTTCTCCCTGCAGGAGAAGACCATTGAGGGTTGGGCCGGCCCGGTGAACGTGGAACAGATCCACGGCAAGAAAATCACCATTGTTCCGATTCTTCGGGCGGGTCTTGGCATGCTCGACGGTGTACTCAGTCTGATCCCGGTCGCCCGGGTCAGCGTTGTCGGCCAGATCCGCAACGAGGAAACCCTGGAAGCCAGCACCTATCTGGAAAAACTGGTGGGCGAACTGGACCAGCGCATGGCCCTGATTGTCGATCCGATGCTGGCTACCGGCGGCTCCATGATTTCCACCATCGACCTGCTCAAGAAGGCAGGCAGCACCGAGATCCGGGCCCTGGTTCTGGTCGCCGCCCCTGAAGGTGTTGAAAAGGTTCTCGAAAAACACCCGGATGTGTCTATCTACACGGCCTCCGTGGACCAGCGCCTGAATGAGAAGGGCTATATCCTCCCGGGTCTCGGCGATGCCGGCGACAAGATCTTCGGCACCAAGCAGAAGGACGTTTGAGCATGCAGGATCACACCAATGACCCGGTCTGGAAACAGGCAATTGCCGGCTCCCAGATGCTGCTAGTGGCCTTCGGCGCCCTGGTTCTGATGCCACTGATCACCGGGCTGGACCCCAATGTGGCCCTGTTCACAGCTGGCCTTGGAACCCTGATCTTCCACGTGGTCACCGGCGGCCAGATTCCCATTTTCCTGGCCTCTTCCTTCGCCTTTATCGCACCCGTTATTGCCTCCAAGGGCCGGTTCGGCATGGAAGAAACCCTCGGCGGCCTGATGGCCGCGGGTATTCTCTACATCATTCTGAGCGGACTGATCCGCCTTCGCGGCACCGGTTTTGTTCGCCAGCTGCTGCCACCGGTCGTGATCGGGCCGGTAATTATGACCATCGGGCTTGGCCTCGCGCCAGTGGCTGTGCATATGGCCTCCGGTCGCACCGGCGACGGTGCGACCCAGTTGATTCCCCACGACACCGCCATCTGGATCGCCATGACCTCCCTTGCTGTGACCATCATCATGTCGGTCTGGGCCAAGGGGATTTTCCGGCTGATTCCCATCATGTTTGGGGTTATCACCGGCTATATCCTCTCCGCATTCGCCGGCATTGTGGATACCACGCCTATTCAGGAAGCGGCGTGGTTCGCAGCACCCAACTTCGTTGCGCCGTCCTTCAGCTGGGGCGCGGTCCTGTTCATGATTCCGGTAGCCCTTGCGCCGGCCATCGAACACATCGGTGACGTACTGGCCATCGGCAACGTGACCCGCAAGAACTACCTGGAAAAGCCCGGCCTTCATCGCACCCTGCTGGGCGACGGCCTCGCCACCAGCGCCGCCGCCCTGCTCGGCGGACCGCCCAACACGACTTACTCGGAAGTCACCGGCGCGGTCATGCTGACCAAGAACTTCAACCCGAAGGTGATGTGGTGGGCCGCCTGTATCGCCATCGTTCTGGCCTTCGTGGGCAAGTTCGGCGCCGCGCTGCAGACCATCCCGGCGCCGGTCATGGGCGGCATCCTGTGCCTGCTGTTCGGCTCCATCGCGGTAGTTGGCCTTAACACACTGATCCGCCATCAGGTGGACCTGTCAAAGTCCCGCAATCTGGTTATCGTGGGTGTCACCCTGGTGTTCGGAATTGGCGGCATGGTTCTCGGCAACCTGGAAGGTATCGCGCTGTGCGCGGTGGCCGCCATCAGCCTGAACCTGGTGCTGCCCGGTAGCCGCGAGGCTTGGGGTAAAGCAGTCTATGAGCAGAAAGCCGACTGACAGCTCGGGCATCAGTTTCACCGCCCTGTACACCGGTGCCGTCTGGCACCGTTACGGGCTGTCGGATGACGCCCTCGCCACCACCAAGGGGCGTGTGCTCTACCACCTGATGACGCCATTTGAAGCCGCCAGCAAGGCGGCCATCGGCGGCAACATCCGCACCTTTCTGCTCCAGCGCCACCTCATCATCGACCACCTGATTGACCGGGCAATCCGGGACCGAGGCTTCACCCAGGTCCTGGAAATCGCCTGCGGCATGTCACCCCGGGGCCTCCGCCTCCGGCAAAGGCACCCGCTGATCCACATGGTGGAGGCCGACCTGCCCGACATGGCCGGCCGCAAGGCCCTGAGACTCCTGGCCACCGGCCGGTTGGGCGACCACCACCAGGTAACACCGATTGATATCCTGGCAGACCACGGCGAGTATCAGCTTGAGACTGTGATCAACCGGGTGTTCGACAACACCCAGCCGGTGATCATCATCACCGAAGGCCTGACAAGTTATTTTTCGGTGGATGTCATCAGCAACTTCTGGCGCCGGCTCGCCGCGGCCACGGCAAAGCGCCCCGGTTCCATCTACCTGTCCGAAAGCTACTACCAACCCACCCAGCCGCTGCTTAGCGCCACCCTCAAAGCCCTCGGCAGCATGCTCGGAGCAGCCACCCGAAGCCAGGTTACCTTCCACTTCCAGACCGACGAACAGGCCCGGGAGCATTTCCGTTCCTGCGGGTTCAACGCCACGACCGTGCATGATCCCCGGTCCTGGTATGGAATCCTGCCGATACCGGAAAGCCGGGGGGAGCCGATGGTTCGGGTTATTGAGGCTGGCTGTTAAGTAGGTTTTCGGCTTCGGCTCTAGCCCAAGCCTGAAATTGGAGAGGAGGAGGCTTGCGGGGTTACTTCCCAAAAACCGCTACGAGCACGTCCATGTGCGCTTGTTTCCGGCCATCCATGGCCTCCAACATTTTTGGGAAGTAACCCCGCAAACCTCACCAACTTCACAGGAATCCTCCGGTTCCCCAGCGACACCTCTTCAGCGTTTTTTGAGCGATATCGATTGGCTTGAAAAGTGGTTGTGAGCGGCCTTTTCAGGACTGTCTGTGGCCATGGATGGCCACAGTCAAGCGCACATGGATGTGCTCGTAGCGTGTCCTGAAAAGGCCGCTCACAACCACGCTTACTCCCTAACAGGCAGGCTAATAAAAGAACGCAAACTCAAACATCGCGCCGCAAATCCGAAGGAATAGGCAAGTCAGGCATACCAGGCTTGGCCCCACGCCCCTTGCGGAACTGCCGCAACTGGAACACATAGGCAAGAACCTGCGCGATAGCCATATAAAGGCCATCGGGAATCTCCTCGCCGATGTCGGTGTTGTGATAAACCGCCCGGGTCAGCGGTGGCGTCCGCAAGATCTCGACTTTGTTCTCGCGGGCGATTTCCATGATCTTGAAGGCAATCTCATCGGCGCCCTTGGCCACCACCACCGGCGCGCCCATCGCCTGCTGATCGTATTTCAGGGCCACCGCATAATGGGTCGGGTTGGTAATAACCACGTCCGCCGTGGGTACGTCCTGCATCATGCGGCGCTGGGCCATTTCGCGCTGGAGTTGGCGAATCTTGCCCTTGACCTCCGGCTTGCCCTCGGTGTCCTTATACTCGTCCTTCACTTCCTGCATGGTCATCCGGAGCTTTTTCTGATGATCAAAGATCTGGAACGGCACGTCGATCATCGCGATGATGATGGTGGCGCATGACAGCGCGAAAAAGCTCCAGCCAAGGGTCCAGAGTACGTGCTCCATCGCTGGTACCGCCGGTTCTTCAGCGATGCTGAGCAGATCTTCGGTGCGAAGATTAAGGATGAGTATGGCCACGGCCATGACGAGACCGACTTTGGCGATGGCTTTGACCAGTTCGATCAATGAGCGCATGGAAAACATCCGGCCAAGGCCCTTGATGGGGTCCATGCGGTTGAGTTTGGGGGCGATGGCTTTGCCGCTGATCAACAATCCACCGATGCCGATGGAGCCGAATACGGCGGCGATCAGAAGCATAACCAGGATGGGCGCGAGTGCCCAGGCGGCTTCCTTGGCGGAGGCCAACAGTTGGAGGCTCATGTGCCGGGTGTCGTAGATGGCGGAGCGTTCGATAACGAAGCTGTCGCGCATGATGGCTTCCAGCGATGCCCCCAGACTGCCGCCAAACATGAGCAGGCCGCCGGCGCCGGCCAGGAGCACGGCCATGGTGGCCAGCTCTTTTGAACGGGCAGTCTGGCCCTCCTCCCGGGCTTTTTCTAACCGTCGGGGGGTGGCCTCTTCCGTTTTTTCCTGACTGTTGTCGTTTTCATCGGCCATTCTTTGGATCCGGCTTTGGCTTTGGCGGTGCCGGCCGGGAGGAACCGCTTCCCAAAACACGCTCCTTGCGGCACATCCCTGTGGCGCTTGAGCTCCGCCATCCATGGCTCCGCACAGTTTTGGGAAGCGGTTCCTCCCGGCCTCATCAAACTTTCGAGATAGATTCCCGTGATATTTCCGTCTTCATTCGAGCGAAATTAGGGCTGCCCCTGGAGCCCCCGCATGAAATCAAACGTCTCTCTCGTGTACTGATCGAAGTGCGGCAGGAAATTGGCGTGCAGCACCCATATGGCAAACAATCCAAAAATCAGGCCAATCGGGAAACCCAGGGCGAAGATGTTCATCTGGGGCGCAGCACGGGTCATGACACCGAAGGAGATGTTGACGATCAGCACGGCAGTGACGGCCGGTAGTGCCAGCAGCATAGCGGAAGCGAACATCCAGCTGATGCGATGGGCCAGTTCCCAGACACCGGTTTGCCCCAGGCCTTCCATGCCGATAGGCAGGGTTTGGAAGCTTTCGATGAAGACTTCGAAGGCAACCAGGTGTCCATTCATGGCCAGGAACAACAGGGTGATGGTGATGGTGTAAATCTGGGCCAGAACAGGCACGTTAACGCCGTTGGCGGGGTCAACCATGGAGGCGAAGCCGAGACCCATTTGCATGGCGATCATCTGGCCGGCAACAACGAAGAGTTGCCACAAGGCCGTCAATGCGAAGCCCATACCAACGCCAATCAGGATCTGTTGCAGAGTGATCACCACAGCGTCCGCACTGAGAGCCTCTACCTGGGGAACCGGCGGGATCATGGGCACAATGAGGATGGTCATCAGCAGGGCCAGGCCCAGGCGCACCCGGGCGGGGACCAGCTGGGTGCCGAAGATGGGGACCACCATCAGAAAACTGGCCAGGCGGAACAGGGGCCAGAGGTGTTGGCCTACCCATTGGCCGATCAGGTCCGCGCTGATGTCTGCCGGTGTCATCCGTCAACCAATCAGGTAGGGAATGTTGGCGAACAGGCGGTTGGCATGATCGAGGAGCTGGGTCAGCATCCAGGGGCCCGCGACGATAATCACAATCAGTGTAATCAGCAGGCGCGGCAGGAAACTCAGGGTCTGCTCGTTGATCTGGGTGGCCGCCTGGAAGGTGCTGACAACCAGGCCGATGACCAGACCCGGTACGATGATGACGGACGCCAGCAGGACGATCAACCAGAGTGCTTCGCGCAGGATGTCGATAACCGTTTCCGGAGTCATAAGCCCCTTCCCCTATATTCCGTAACTGGCAGCCAGGGTGCCCATGATCAGGGCCCAGCCGTCCACCAGAACAAACAGCATGATCTTGAATGGCAAGGAGATAATGATGGGCGACAGCATCATCATACCCATGGCCATCAGAACACTGGCCACCACCATGTCGATAATCAGGAACGGGATGAACAGGATGAACCCGATCTGGAATGCGGTCTTGAGCTCACTGGTGACAAACGACGGCATCAGTATCCAGAAGGAGACGTCCTGAGGGGTGTCGTACTGGACGTCGGCAATCCGCATGAACAGGGCCAGGTCGTCTTCCCGGGTTTGTTCGAGCATGAATTTTTTGAAGGGCTGGCTAGCCAGTTCAACCGCTTCAAGGGAGGTCACTTCTTCCTGCAGATAAGGCTGCAACCCCACCTGGTTGGCTTCTTCCAGAACCGGCTTCATGATAAAGATGCTCAGAAACAGGGCCAGGCCCAGCAAGATCTGATTCGATGGTGTGGACTGCAGGCCAATGGCCTGACGGAGGATGGCAAACACGACGATGATTCGAGTGAAAGAGGTCATCATCATGAGCATGGCCGGCAGGAAGGTAAGCGCGGTCATCAGCGCCAGTATCTGCAGGGTCACCGAATACTCCTGTGCGCCCTCGCCCTGCCCCGGGGTCACAGTAAACGCTGGAATGCCGGGAATACCGGTTGATTCCTGAGCCAGAGCCAGTGGCGCCCAGGCCAGGCCGGCGAGCACAACCAGAGCCGGAATCAGTCGCTTGATAATGGCAGGCTTGAGAGTAACGGCAAGCATGGGCCTAATCATTCCTTGTCGGGGAGGTCCAGGATTTGCCGATCATGCTTTGCAGACGGCGGGCAAAGTCACCGGAATTGGCATTGCCGGCCTCGACAACGGGTTCGTCAAAGACGTGCAGGGTTCTTATGGCCGAGGGGGTAATCCCCAGCAGGATCTGCTGGCCGCCGACCTCAATCAGTGCGATACGCTCCCGTGTTCCGATAGCCATGACCGAGACCACCTTGATGGCGTTGTTGTTCATGCCGGTCATGCCGTTCATCCGGCGGATGATCCAGGCGCAGCCATAAATCACCGCAATCACGGCGACAAGGCCAAGACCAAGGCTGACAATGGTACCAAGGGTATCCGGCGACCGAACCGGGGAAGCCGGAGCTGTGGTGCTGGCCGTTTCCTGAGCCAGGACGGGAATCGCCAGCACCAACAATGAGAGGCCCGGGAGCTTTGACCACATATTACTTCTGCAACCGTTTGATTCGTTCACCCGGGCTGATCACGTCAGTCAGGCGAATGCCGAACTTTTCGTTCACCATAACAACCTCCCCGTGCGCAATCAGAGTGCCATTTACCAGGACATCCAGCGGTTCACCGGCCAGCCGGTCCAGTTCGATCACCGAGCCCTGGTTCAGCTGAAGCAGGTTGCGTATCGGAATCTGGGTATTGCCTACTTCCATTGATATGGTGACCGGAATATCCAGGATAACGTCGATATCCGGTGACAGGTCATCGCCCAGGGCGGGCTGGGCTCCCGTCTCGAATTCCTCCATGGGGGCGGTCTGAACGCCATTGCCCGCTTCCTCGGACTCACCGGCCTCGGCCATGGCGGCAGACCATTCGTCCTCACGACCGCCTTCATCGCCGGACTCTTCCATGGCTGCTTCCCACTCGGCAGCCAGCTTTTCGTCTTCGCTGAGCTCCTGCTCGTTCTTCTTGTCGTCAGCCATTGCGTCCCACCTTCAGTTGTTTCTTTACTTTGGGCCGCGTGGCCCGTTCGTGAATTCTCAGTGCCAGTTTTCCGTCACGAGTACCCATCGTAGCTTTGTAGATGGGAATGCCGTTGGCGGTAACGGTCAGGTGTTCCGGCATCTCCACCGGGATGATGTCTCCGGCCTTCATTCTTGCGATATCCCGCAACGAAATCCGCCGGCGACAGACCGTTGTGTTGATCGGCACGCTAACCTCCTTGATGTCTTCCTGGAGCGCGTTAACCCAACGCTCATCAACATCATCGATATCACTCTGTACCCCGGCATCCAGAACGTCGCGGATTGGCTCTATCATGGAATAGGGCAAGGCGAAGTGGAGCTCACCTCCACCACCGTCCAGTTCAATATGGAATGTGCTGACTACCACCACTTCGCTGGGGCTGACGATGTTGGCCATAGCCGGGTTTACTTCCGAACTGAGGTACTCGAAATCGACCTTGAGCACCGCATGCCAGGCCTCTTTCATATCCTGAAAAACCTGGTTCAGAACCATCTGCACGATGCGGGTCTCGGTCGGGGTGAATTCCCGGCCTTCGATCTTGGCATGGCGCCCTTCCCCACCGAAGAAATTGTCCACCAGCTTGAACACCAGCTTGGCGTCCAGCACGAACAGGGAGGTGCCGCGCAGCGGGCGCACCTTGCACAGGTTAAGGCTGGTCGGCACATACAACGTGTGGATGTACTCACCGAATTTCATGATCTTGACGCCGCCGGTGGAAACGTCGGCATTGCGGCGCATGAGATTGAAAAGACTGATTCGGGTATAGCGTGCAAACCGCTCATTGATCATTTCCAGGGTCGGCATGCGACCACGGACAATTCGGTCCTGACTGGAGAGGTCGTAGGACTTTATGCCGGTATCATCGGTCTCTTCGTAGGTATCAATGTCACCATCATCCACCCCGTGGAGGAGGGCATCGATCTCATCCTGTGACAACAAGTCCTGCATACTTAATCCTGCCCTTGATAGGCTTCGGCCGTACCCTATTGCACGACAAAATTTCTGAATAACACCCGTTTGACGGCCGGTTCACCTTCCTGCTCCAGCACCTGGTTCACGGTCATCAGCATTCGCTCGGCCAGACCGCGGCGCCCTTCGGGCGTCTGCAGATCATTGAACTGACTGTTACCAAGAACCATGACCAGCTGGCTGCGAATCAGTGGCAAGTGCAGTTGTGCCGCCGACAGAGCCTGAGGGTCGGTCGCTTCCAGCGCCAGAAAGACCTGAGCATAACGCTGGCGCCCCTGGGCCTGCACCGTTGTAACCAGAGCCTTATCGATCAGCACGTAGGTGCTGGGAGCAAAACTTTCTTCTGCTGCTTCGACTGTTTCCCCATCGTCTTCGCCCATTCCGGGCAAACCACCGCCAAGAAACCACAGGGTGCCCACAACGGACAGTACAATCGCCAGAATAACGACCACCATCAGCATGATGATCAGCTTCAGTTTGCCTTTTTTGGCGGGAGCCGTTTCAGACGCGTTATTTTCAGCCATAGTGATCGCTTTGCCAGAAATCCGTCAGAGGGAGCGTTTTTCCGTGACTTTCTCAGAGTGGATGCAAAGGCTGGGCCAGAAACCCCACCCTTCCCGTTCAGAACAGCAGTTTAGCGTTGCCGGGAAGGATGGGCAAAAGAGATTGGAAGAGAATTTCGGCAGCCGTCAGGCGAAGATGTCCACTTCGCCTTTCCAGCTGAGATCAAGGTTACCGGAGTTCAGGCTGTCGTCATCCTGGCCGGAGTCGGCAAGTGGCGATGCCGTGGTTGTACCGGAGCCATGGCTTTCGTCCGCTCCCTGATCACCAGTCTGCTGCTGGGGCGAATCAGATACATCAAACCCGGCCAGAGACAGGCCCTGCTCTCCCAGCATATCCCGCAGCCGGTGGGAATGCAGTTCCAGCTGGTCCCGCACCACAGGGTTGGCAGAGTGAACGATGATATTCGCCTGCTCATTCTGAACCCGAACCTTGACCTCCATCGGCCCCATATCGGGCGGAGTCAGGTGAATTTCCGCCACCGACATGTTCCGGGCCGTCAGCCAACTGAGTTTACCAACCAGTTTGTCACCCCACTCGGCGTGGCCAACCGGCACATCAATAGAGGTGGCATAACCTTTCAACGGGCCCGCCAGTGAGCCTGCTGTCTCGGCAGCCAGTTTTGCCGCATTGGTGCCGCTTGCCCCCTGCTGAGACACCAGGTCCAGGGCTGACTGGAAACGACCGGAGGAAAGCACTGTACCCGAATCCGCGTTCCGGCCAAGGTCCGTGAGCGCCGCAGCTTTCATGGCTTCCGTAACCGTTACATCCGATGTGACACCGGCAGGAGTCTTAGCTTGCTGACCCGGAGCATTCGACAACAGCCCGCTGAACAACCCGTTGCCTGGGGTCAACTGGCCCGGCACTCCGGCCGATACATCGGAGGGGGTTTGGGGGGCAGCTGCAAACCGGCCGACCTCGCCCGAACTAGCAGATTTAGGGCTTAGCCAGGCCTGCAACTCGGCAAAGGTAAGTGGCAGTGCGGTAGCGTCCAGGTCTGTTCCCTCATCGGCGACCTTGGCCTCGGTGGGCTTTGAACCCGCTGCTTCAGAGGACCCGGCGGCCTTCTCGTCACCTTTCCTGACGATGTCTTTGTCGCCGGGGGTCTCACGCTGGCCGACGTCAGATTGGGCTGACTGCGGCTCATCAGTGGAATTTTCCTTGTCGTTTCGCTCCGCTTTCTGGCGGTCCAGACGTTTTTGCTCAGCCTGTGAAACTGACTCATAATCGCGCTTTCTGTCAGTCGTATCACCACTGCTGGTGGATCTGGACGAACCAGATTCCTTCTGAATCCCGGGCGCGGGAGTTTGGGGAAGAACCATTTGGGCCATGGCAACCTCTTGCCGCTTTTGTCATGTTGGCGCCCTCACCTTGCCGGACTCTGGCCAATGCAGGGGCGATTTATCCACTATTACAAAAGGCTTTGCAAATGCGGTGCCAGAGCAGTCTTGTTTAATAAAGCCGAGGTTGATAAAGCGGGCACCCATTAACGTTCCAGCAGACCCTCCAGCCGTTCGGCTACCTGATGAAACTCGACATCAATGGCATCCAGCAATGCCGGGGCTTCTTTTAGACGAGAATCTTTTCCGGCCTTTTCAGCATTCCGGCTAAGTTCACCGAGCCGGGGAGCGCCAATATTGATACAGCTGCCCTTGAAACTATGTGCGGCTTTCGCGAAGGCATCACTGTCATTTGCCTCCAGCGCTTCTCGCAAACTCCGGATCCTGTCCCGGGAATCCGCAAGATAGGTCTGTATCAGAACTTCAAATTCGTCTTCCATGACGTCCCGAAGCTCAGCCAGTGCTTCCTCGTCAAGGTGTGGCTTATCATTCATGACCAACCCCCTGGTGCGTTTGATGACATTTAACGGCCCAAATCTCTCTGGTTTACAGCGGCGCCGCTGAAATGCCAGTCATAAACAATTTCAACATGATTGCCCTTCTCACGAAACCTGACTGATTCAGAGAGACGCTTCAGCAACGACAGACCCCGCCCGGCAAATTGCTTAGTACCGCCCGGAAGAACTCCGGATATGGCACCCGGATGGTTTCGGAAATCAAATCCCTGACCGCTGTCCTCACATACGACACGCAGCCGGCCACCATCCGGTTTCAGGGAATGATGAAGAGTGAAGCGAATGTAATGGCCTTCAACTTTTCCCAGCCGTCGCTTTCGCTCCAGATAATAACGGCCAAATCCTTCCGGTGAGTGCTTCCACTCCGACGGCAGTTCCAGCACTCCATGTTCAAGCGCATTGTTGTAAAGCTCAGCCAGCAAGGCATAGACCTCACCGCTTCTCCGACGAAGACCAGGAACCTCCATGCAGATATGTAGAAGCAACGGTAGCGGACTGAATTCCGCGAGTGTCTGCTCCCGAATCTCATAGCTGCAATGCCACTCCGCAGGACCGGCAAGCGCGGAAGGCACTGCCCGATCCGGCAAAGCGGAAAAGCCCGCCTGGTCGCTCATTTCCAGGCAACAGAGCGTCAGATCGTCACCATCTTTAAAGCCACCGGTAAACCGGTGTACTGCAGACATCATGGAATCAAACGGGTGCTCATTGTGATCAAGATGTGTCAGAGCATCAACCACACCCTGCTCGCCAAATACATTGCCGGCCCTGTCCGCGGATTCCAGAAATCCGTCGGTCATCATCATCAGGCGGTCGCCCGGCCCGGTGCCAAGCCTCTCGAATTCCGCATTGAACTGGCCAGGCGCAAGAATACCGAGGGGCAGGTGCTGCGACGGCAGCACCTGCCGGTCGCCAGAAGAGCGTATTAGCCAGCCGTCCGGCAAACCGCCATTCCAGACCTGAACCTGGTTGAGCTTGAAATCCGCCTCAATCATGGCGCCGCAACAAAACATGCCGGTGGGAAGAATTCGCTTGAGTTTCTGATTGATCTCCCGCAATACATCCTGACCGTTAAAGCCTTTGCTGGCCATTCCGTAAAAAATTTCTGCAACAGGCATGGCGCCAATGGCTGCCGGCAATCCATGGCCGGTAAAGTCGCCCATGAAAATGAGCATGCCACCAGCCGGTCTCGGAGATGCAAACAATACGTCACCATTAAAAATCGATTGCGGCGACGCATGATAGCGAATATTGCTTGCGTCCAGGCAACCGGAATGAGCAACGTTATCGAAAACCCGCTTGGCAATTTCCTGCTCTTCGGTCAATTGCCGGTGCCGCTCACGGATCAGATCCCGCTGGTCAGACAGAGCCTGGTGCATCAGCCGCATCCGGTTGAACGCGTTGATCTTCGCTTCAATGATAATTCGGTTATAAGGTTTTCCCAGGAAGTCATCGCCGCCAGCCTCCAGACACCGGGCCAGCGCGCCGGCCTCGGACAACGACGTCAGGAAGATCAGTGGAACCAGCCGTTCGCCGGCCAGGGCTTTGATCTGCCGGGCCGCCTCCATGCCATCCATCAGCGGCATCAACGCATCCAGCAGAACAAGATCCGGCTGTTCCTGCTGGAACAAGGCGACGGCATCGAGGCCATTCGATGCATCCAGCACTTCGTGGCCCAGGCGCTTTAAAAGGGTTTTAAGGATGAGGCGATCGCTGTCCGAATCATCGGCGATCAGAATTCTGAGTGGGCTGTCTTCTCCAACGGCATCATCCATGAGAGCTCCGGCAATTCGCACGCATCAGCGAATATTGAACAGTTGCTCGAAGTTGGAAATGGAGAGGATTCGCCGGACGTCGTTATTGCAGTTCTCAATCACAATGCGAGCGCTATCGCCGCCGGCATAATCCCTGAGCAACAACAACATGCCCAGCGCCGAGCTATCCAGGTAGGTTGTATCCGACAGGTCTACGATATAACCCCGAATATCCGGGTCGCCATGCTCGTAGGCATCCCGAAAGGCCTGGTGCGTGCTGAAGTCAAAGCGCCCTTCAATCCTGATAACAAGGGTCTTACCGTCATCATCGCGGCGCGTCTGAATCGGCATTCCGAAACCTCCAAAGGCGTCAATAGCAGCATCAAACCGGAACTACCCTCCGGCTATTCCTGGGTTAAGAATAGCTGAGTGACCTGAAATTGCATCTGCATTCGTTTGATGCAGGACAACATTTAGCGCCGCCGGCGGTTAAAGGCACGGCCTGCGGCCTCATCCGAGAGCTTCTGTTCACGAAGGTCCTGCTCTCTGCGTTCCTGTTGACGGCAGGTGTCTATGTATTTTCCCATGCCACGACGCCGCTCCCAGGCTTGCTGCCATTCCTGCTTGCGCACCTCGAACACTTTCTCCGCCTGGTCCAGCTGCGTCTGCTGCTGCCGGATCACTTGGTCAAGTTGCGCGATGAAAGCCTGCCAGGCCTGCAGACGGGATACCTGAACCACCCCTTGCTGACTGTTCCGGATCTGCTGGCGGTACTCCTCCTGGTAACGGTTCAGGTTTTCTACCTGTTGGCGCTGCTGGTCAACCAGTTTGCGGGCGTCGCCCATCCGCTCCAGGGCTTCCCGCTCTTTGCGCTCCTCAAGGGCGAGAACCACTGCCAGACGCTGTGACCTCAGCATCAGCCATCACCCGCACTGCTGGCGGGATTCGGTACGGCAGTTTTGCGCCGCTCGGGAGATCGGCGCTCAGGCACAACCGCCAGCAACTGTTCGACACTGTCTTTCAGCGATGCCCTTTCATTAAGCCCCTGTTGCAGAAACTGGCGCATATTGCCGATGTGGGTAATGGCAAAATCGGTTTCCGGATCGGACCCTTTCACGTAGGCACCAACGGATATCAGGTCCCTGGCCTGCTGATAGCGAGAGTACACCTGCTTGAACCGCTGGGCCCGGGCAAAATGTTCGGTGTCCGTGACCTGGGGCATTACTCGGCTGATAGAGGCTTCCACATCGATTGCCGGATAATGCCCTTCTTCCGCCAGCCGGCGGGACAAGACAATATGGCCATCGAGAATGGCACGGGCGGCATCGGCGATCGGATCCTGCTGGTCGTCGCCTTCGGTCAGAACGGTATAGAACGCGGTGATGGACCCACCACCAGGGCGGCCATTGCCAGTTCGTTCAACCAGCTGGGGTAATTTGGCAAACACGGATGGGGGGTAACCCTTGGTCGCTGGGGGCTCACCAACAGCCAGGGCAATCTCCCGCTGGGCCTGGGCATAGCGGGTCAGGGAATCCATCAGCAGGAGTACACGCTTGCCCTGATCCCGGTAATACTCGGCAATCCGGGTGGTCAGCATGGCGGCGCGCAGGCGCATCAGCGGTGAATCGTCCGCCGGTGAGGCCACCACCACGGATCGTGAAAGTCCTTCCTCGCCAAGGATGTCCTCAATGAACTCCTTGACCTCTCGGCCCCGCTCGCCAATCAGGCCGACCACGGTAATATCGGCATCAGTAAACCGGGTCATCATGCCCAGCAGCATACTCTTACCCACGCCACTGCCAGCAAACAGACCCAGGCGCTGGCCCTGGCCAACGGTCATCAAGGCATTAATCGCCCGAATGCCGACATCCATGGACTGGCGCACTGGCGCACGGTTCAGGGGGTTGATGATATCGCCGCTCAGCGGCACCCGGGCTTCCGCCTGCAAGGATCCCTTTCCGTCAAGGGGCTCACCACTGCCATCGACCACCCGACCCAACAGTTGCGGGCCTACCGGAACGCGGCTCGCCGCCGACAGGGGCACCACCCTTGCCCCCGGTTGGAGGCCTTCAATGGCGGTGAGGGGCATCAGGTAAACCCTGTCATCTTCAAATCCCACGACTTCGGCTTCAACATTGCCGGTGCCCTGGCCAAAAATCACGCACCGGTCCCCCACCACCATGGGACAGCCAACGCATTCGAGGGTCAGACCGACCATGCGGGTCAGCCGACCGGATAACTCGGGTTCGGGCTCATTGCCCAGAAAACCCTTGAAGCGGTTCAGGCGGTCAGCGAGGCTCGAGGTCATCGCCGTCACCCTCATTCTGATCCGGCTTCGGGTCTTCCCCGGAATTCTCCGGCTCCTGCGAATCCAGGACATCTCGATGGAAACCGGTCAGATCTTCCATCAGCAAATCCAGCTCTTCGGTTTCTCCGCTGTCACTCTCGCTCATCTGCTGGTCCAGCATGCTCTGAACAGCTCGCTGAAAGCGCTTCTCCACCGTGAAATCAACCAGGCTGTGCCGGGTTTCAACCTTGCAGCCACCGGGCAGGATGTTGTCGTCTTCAATCACCGAAGCGGTCGTTTCGAGGCGTACAGCAACTTCCCGGACCATTTCGCAATCTTCCGGATGAATATGGATGCGGACGTTTTCGGCTGTCGACGGGAGGACCTCCAGTGCCCGGCGAACCACATGCCGAATCTGAGAAGAATCGATGGTAAGTTCCCGGTAGACCACCGCCCGGGCCAGCACCGTGGTGAGATTGACCAGGGCCGTTTCCAGTTCGCCCTCGTGTCGACGAATGGGCAGCAGCAACTCGCCCAGCAGGTGCTCGAGCCGGTCAAGTTTGGTATCAATTTCCTTTCGGGTATCGTCGTAGCCCCTACTCTTGCCCTGTTCACGGCCTTCCGCCAGCCCGGTTTCCACGCCTTCCTGGTGCCCCTGATCGCGCCCTTCCGCGAGCCCGGCCTGGTAGCCCTGCTCCCGACCCTCGTTGTAGCCATCGTCCCGCGCAGCCTGGCGGATCTCGTCGATGTCCGCCGCCGTTAGAGGTTTGACGTCTCTCTCCTCTTCCCTGGCCACTTCGTTGCCACGCGCATCCAGCAAAGGCAGCTCCCAGCGCTCATAGGCTGTCAGCTGCTCTTTCGGAATCCGGTTGAGGTCGCGGATGGAATCTTTCATCACATCATTTCTTCGCCAGCGCCGCCGAGGGAGATTTCACCGGCTTCAGCCATCCGACGTGCGATGGTGATGATGTCTTTCTGTGCGGACTCCACTTCGCTGACCTTGACCGGTCCCTTGGCTTCCAGGTCATCCTGAAGCAGTTCCGCAGCGCGCTTGGACATGTTCTTGAAGATCTTCTCCTGCACCTGGTCATCCGCACCCTTGAGCGCCACCACCAGAACCTCCGAGGACACTTCCCGCAGCAGTGCCTGGATACCGCGGTCGTCGACCTCTTTAAGGTTGTCGAACACAAACATGAGGTCTTCGATGGTGCTGGCAAGATCCGGATCCATATCCTTGATGGAATCCATCAGATTGCCTTCAATGCTCCGATCCATGAAGTTCATGATATCCGCCGCCCGCTTCACACCGCCGATCCGGCTGGTCTGGGACGCGGCGCCACCGGAGAACTGCTTCTCCAGAATATCGTTCAGTTCCTGCAGGGCCTGGGGCTGGATACTCTCCAGCGATGCCACCCGCATCATCACATCGAGGCGGACTTTTTCATCAAGGGTGCCAAGAATCTCTGCGGCCTGGTCCGGATCCAGGTAGGAAATAACAATGGCCTGGATCTGGGGATGCTCGTAACGAATGATGTCACCCACGGCCCGGGGCTCCATCCATTTGAGGGTATCCAGCCCCGTGGTGTTGCCACCAATCAGAATCCGGTCAATCAGGCTGGCGGCTTTATCGTCGCCCAGGGCCTGGGTCAGCATTGCCCGGATGTAGTCGTCATTGCCGACGCCAAGACCGGTCTGACCACCCACGGCATCGACAAACTGGTTCAGTACAAAGGTCACATCATCCTTGCTGACGTCTTTCATCTGCGCCATGGCAACGCCCACACGCTGAACCTCTTTGGGCCCCATGTGCTTGAGAACCTCTGCGGCATCAGTCTCGCCCAGGGACATCAGCAAAATGGCAGCCTGCTCAACCCTGGGAATTTTCCGCTGGAGTTTCTGCGGTGCGTTGGCATTCTGCTGATTGGCTTGTTCAGTCATCGACATTCACCCACTGGCGCATCACCTGTGCGACCCTCGCCGGGTCTTCCGCGATTAGGCCTTTCAGTGCATTCAGTTGCCTATCATAACTGTCTGTCGCGCCGGGCAAAAGCAGCTCATCCTGGGACGACATGGCCTGGCGCAGTTCATCACCACCCTCAATCTGGTCCAGACCGCCGTAACCGCCGTCACCGGAATCCATGCCCCGCCCCCGATGACCACCACCAGAAAGGCTCTTGAGAGTGGGACGCAAAAGACCAAGCACCAGAACCAGAATAACCAGCCCGGCCAGAACCTGTTTCATCAGGTCCCAAAACCAGGGCTGTTCCCAGAATACGGGAGCCTCGAATTCAACGGCTTCTTTCGGTGCGAAGGCAGTGTTCATTACGGTAACGCTGTCGCCCCTTGCCGCTGAATAACCAACGGCATCCCGCACCAACATGCTCAGGCGCTGCAGTTCCTGTTCCGGCCAGGGCTCATAGCTGACCTCGCCGGTCTGGGGATCGACCACCCTCATGTCGTCCACGGCAAGCGCTACGGTAATTCGTTTGATCCGGCCGAGCTCCTGGCGCACGTAGCTGACCGTGCGGTCCATTTCATAATTCCTCGTCGACTCGCGACGGACATTCACCGGCTGGGGCGCACCACCTTCGCCATTACCACCAGCTGCCTGCTCTGGCACTGTCGCATCTGCCGGCGGCTGGTTGGCCAACGCGCCGGGGATCCCGCCGGGAGCCCCAGCGCTACGCTGCTCGGTAAGCTCACGCTCACTCCGCACGGCTTGCTGCTCTGGATTGAACAGTTCTTCCGCTTGCTCAACGGAGGAGAAATCAAGATCCGCGGAGACCTCGGCCCGGTATCGGCCATCGCCTACAATCGGCGATATCAGGGAAGCGACACTGCGCGCCAGTCGGTCTTCAACCCTGGAAGTGTAGTCGTACTGATCCCCCATCCTGTCGGCATTACCCTTGCTCTCCCTTCCGGTGAGCAGGTTGCCGTTCTGATCCACGACAGTTACTCCGTCCTTGTTCATCATCGGAATGCTGCCAGCAACCAGGTTCACGATCGCGCTGATCTGTTCCTGCTCTGGCCGACCGCCGGCGAAAACCTCAAGAAACACAGACGCAGACGGCTCCCGGGCATCACGGACGAAAACCGAACGTTCGGGAATGGCCAGGTGTACCCGGGCATTGCGCACACCTCGCATGCTGGAAATGGTGCGTGCGAGCTCACCCTCAAGGCCTCTGCGGTAGCTGATGGTCTCCATGAACTGTGAGGTACCCAGTCCGCGCTCCTGGTCGAGCAATTCATAGCCCATGGTTTTGCGGTCCGTTACCCCCTCGGCTGCCAGCTTCAGTCGCGCGTTGTAGACCTGGTCCGACGGCACCAGCAATGCGCCGGTTCGGGGGTCCATCTTGTACTCGATGCCATTGCTTTCGAGGATGGAGGTAACGTCCTGCGGGTTGTAGGAAGACAGATCCCCCACCACAGGCTGGTAATTGGGCTCCTGGGCCCAAAGCACCACAGCAAGCCCCAGTGCCACACTGGCAGCAAGACCAACCATCAGGCCAATCTGGCGCAACAAATTCAGTCGGTTAAACCCCAGGAACAGATCGCTCTGGCTCTCAGGCGCATCACCATCCCGGGCTGCCGGAACATTAGAGGCGTTGGTTTGTGCAGGTACGCTGGCCATGACTCTGCTCCGTTATCAGATCGGCATGTTCATAATGTCTTCATAGGCCCGGACCACCCGATTACGTACCTGGGTCAGTGCTTCGAAGGAGACAGAGGACTTCTGGGCGGCAATCATGACACGGGTGATATCCACGCTCGGATCGCCCATATCGTAGGCGGTGCGGAGATCCCCGGCGGTTTGCTGGAGGTCATTAACATTGTTCACAGCCTTGCCCAGCATATCGCTAAAGGTTGAGGGCTCCTGAGTTTCCCGGACCTGGCGGGGGCCGTCGATTCGGCCACGAACCGATTGATCCTGCTCGATTTGCTGGTTCTGCATCATTTGTGAACGCAGAGACCGGATATCGGACAAAACACTGTTGATGTCGGCGCGCTGAACCATAGCTCTCTCCTGGCTCCGTCCTCCCACGGACGAAATTGCTCTTGGGACTCTGTTACTTCGACTAAAGCAATCGGCAGGCCAACTAGACTTTATTATTATATTTCATAGCCTTACTGGTATCTTTTCTGTAAGACAGGAAGACCAACGACGGACTTTTGACGACGCAACGGGAGTTCCCCAAGGACATCGGAGAAAGGAAAAAAAAGGCACCCCAGAGGGTGCCAATGAAGGAGTTCGTTTTGCAGGGGTCAGGCCATAGCCATTTCAGCATCCAGATCGATTCCGGCATCACGCATCTGGGCCAGTTTGTACCGGAGCGTTCTGGGGCTTATCCCCAACTGCTCCGCGGCCCGATTGCGACGCCCACGCTCTTTCCGGAGGGTCTGAATAATGATACGGAATTCCTGCTGTCGCAGATCATCACCCAGCGATCCGGCCCCATCAGCGTCCTGGTCGCGCGAGGCCTGAGGTTGCTCGTCTGCAGCAACAGCGCGGCTCAAGACGTCCTCCTGCGGCCGCGACTCGCAAAAGTCCGGCGGGGCAGAGACGGGCGCCACGCTGTAAATATCAGGCCTGCCGGTGATGCCAAGCTCCAGACACAGGTCGCCGGCATGAATGACATTGCCCTGGTGCAACACCAGGGCACGCTGAAGGGCGTTATCCAATTCCCGGACATTGCCTGGCCACCGATGGTTCATCAGGGCCGTTCTGGCATCCTGGGCAAAACTGATACCGGTGAGTTTCATCTTACGGCAATGCTTTTTCAGCAGCGACATGGCCAGCGGCATAATGTCCAGTGGCCGCTCCCGCAAAGGTTGCCAGTGCATGGGAAATACGGTCAGTCGGTAGTAGAGGTCTTCCCGGAACTTGCCTTCGCGAACGTAGTCCGCCAGATCCCGGTTGGTGGTAGCCACCACTCGGACATCCAGGCTGATGGTCTTGCGGCCACCCACGCGCTCTACCTCCCGCTCCTGCAACACCCGCAGCAGCTTGGACTGAAGCCCCAGATCCATTTCAGAGATTTCATCCAGAAGGATGGTGCCGCCGTTGGCCTGCTCGAACTTGCCCGGCGACGAGGCCACCGCCCCGGTAAAAGCCCCCTTCTCGTGGCCAAACAGAATCGCTTCCAGCATGTTCTCGGGAATGGCCGCGCAATTAATGGCCACAAATGGCTGATCTGCCCGAGGGGACTGCTGGTGAATGAAACGGGCAAGCACTTCCTTACCCGTTCCGCTTTCGCCGGAGATCATCACCGTGGAGTCAGTGCCGGCGACTTTCGTGGCAAGCTGGAACATGCGCTTGCTGATCGGGTCTTCGGCCACCGGTTCATCGCTGGATTTCTGGCGCCCGCCGCCCACAACTTTGCTGACCGCATCCACCAGGAACTGCGGCTCGAACGGTTTGACCAGATAATCGGTAGCGCCAGCCTGCATCGCAGATACCGCATCGCTGATCTGGCCATAAGCGGTGATCAGCATCATCGGCAAACCGGGATAAAGGCGGTGCACCTCAGCCAGCAGCTGATGCCCGGACAAGCCCGGCATATTGACGTCACTGACCACCATATCGACCGGAGACTCTGCCAGCCGCTCCAGTGCCTCATTGGCGTTCGACGCTTCCCGGACCCGGAACTTCGCCAGCTCGAGGGTGGTGACCAGCGCTTCCCGCAGGTCATGGTCATCCTCGACTATCAGAATCTGGGCCTTGGCCATGGTTGCCTCCGATCAGTATTTGTTACGCAGTTGAGGTAAACGCAGAGTGGCGACAGCACCGCCCTGCTCCGGCGATTCTATGGAAAAGCGGCCCTGATGAGCCTTTACGACAGCCTGCACCACCGCAAGCCCGAGACCAGTGCCATGGGATTTCGTGGTGTAGAAGGCTTCCGTCAACCGGCTCGCTTCAGCAGGCTGAAAACCCGGCCCGTTATCCACCACCCGGATCACCAGTTCGCCGCCCTCTTCAACAATGTGAAGGGCAACCTTGGTGGCGCCGGATTCAAGACTGTTATTAACAAGATTGGTGCAGGCACCGACGAGCGCGTCCCGGTTGCACATCAGACGACATTCCCCGGAAATCCCATCCTGCAGAGTGACCTCCGCCCCCGGTGCTGGTCGGAGCCCCTCGACTGCGGAAGACAGCGCTGCGACCAGTTTTCCGGCGGACAACTCCTCGGCCAGCCGGGTTTCACCGCGGGCAAAAATCAGCATATCCCGGACCTGCTGCTCAAGATGGGTCAGGCGGGACATCAAACGGGACGCGCAACGCTGACGCATTTCTTCATCCAGGTCTTCCTGGCTGAGATGGCCACCATAAAGAATGGCCGCAGACAACGGCGTTCGAATCTGGTGAGCGAGAGACGCCACCATCTTGCCCATGGCGGACAACCGCTGAGCATGGGCAAGCTGGGCCTGAAGATGGCGGGTTTCGGTCAGATCGGTTAGCAGAATCAGCTGCCCGGGCTGGTTTTCCATGGTTCGGATTTCGATGCTGACCCGGCGACCATCCTTCAGGGATACTTCGTGACCGTCATCCCGGCGCGGCGCAAAGCAGCGCTGAATCACATCAATCCAGCGGGCGCCGTCCAGAGGTTCGCCAAGCAGGGCGATGGCGGCAGGGTTAGTCTGGGTGACCACCCCCTGGCTATCCAGCACAACAACACCTGCGGGCAGTGCATTAAGCAGAGTGGATAACCGGTCTGCAAGCTGTTCCTTTTTTTCAAGCTCCTGCTGGCGCTGCAGGGATTCCTGGGTCAACTCACCGGACAGCTGGTTAACCCTGGATTCCAGAGTTCGGTAGGAGTCGGTGATCTGGCGCGACATCCGGTTAAACAGTTCCAGAGCGGAATCCACCGCCTCATCATCCTGTTGCGGAAACAACGCTGTAACCTTGTCATTAACGTCCGCCGCCGCGTTGGCCTTTGTGCCAGCTTCGGACTGAATAACAAACTGTGCCTGACTCATAACCTGACTCCCCGATCGGCCCGTTGGCCTGGACCCTATTGTTCGGATGCTTCGTTTTCAGGTTATTAAGCCAGCGCCGTGCCAACTTGAATTTTGTCATATATTTCATATAGAAAGGGAAACACATCGGAGGGAAATGACAATTTTACGTCGTCCAGAAACGAAAAAGGCGCCTCAGGTTACGAACCTTTGACGCCATTGCTGGAAACGCTGCCACCCGTAATAAGGGTTTCAGGACTCTTCAGACTCCTCCTCCCGAAGCCCATACTTGCGCACCTTCTCCACAAGAGTTGTGCGCCGGATTCGCAGCTTTTCGGCGGCCCGTGCAACCACGCCGCCCGCCTCGTCCAGAGCCTGCTGGATCAGCTGCCTCTCAAGATTCGAGAGGTAGTCTTTCAGGTCAATTCCGTTCACTGGCAGCAGCGCTGGTGCATCCAGCCCCACCAGACCGGGCATGCCAGAGGGCATTCCTGTGTCTTCGACCGGCCGGTTCTCATCGTAATCGTCAACGTACCGGAACTTCTTGGGCAACTCCTGTACACCGATAACGCCGTAAGGATGCATGATGGAAAGCCGCTCCACCAGATTGGCCAGCTCACGCACGTTACCCGGCCATTCATGTCGACAAAGGCTCATGATCGCTGCGGAATTCATTCGCAAAGATCCACGCTTCTCCTTTTCCATTCTGGAAATCAGCTCGTTGATCAACAGAGGAATGTCCTCTACCCGCTCCCGCAATGACGGCATTTCGATCGGAAACACGTTCAGCCGGTAATAAAGATCTTCCCGGAAGTCCCCGGCCTCTATCATGACCTCAAGATGTTTGTGGGTCGCTGCGATGACCCGGACATCCGCCGACAAGGTGCGATTGCTACCCACCCGTTCGAACGTGCGTTCCTGTAGAACCCGCAGAATTTTCACCTGCATATTGAGCGGCATATCCCCGATTTCATCCAGAAACAGCGTGCCACCCTCTGCCAGCTCGAAACGCCCGACCCGGGCAGTGATCGCGCCGGTAAAGGCGCCTTTCTCATGGCCGAATAATTCGCTTTCCAGCAACTCCGCGGGAATGGCGCCACAGTTAACGGGAACAAACGGTTTGTCACGGCGGGAGGAATGATAATGAAGGTTGCGGGCCACCACTTCCTTGCCGGTGCCGGATTCACCGGTAATCAGAACACTCACGTCCTTGTCGGCCACCTGCTGCATCAGCTGACGTACGTGCTGAACTTTCCGACTGGTGCCCACAAGGCTCCGGAAAAGCTGAAGGTCTCGCTGCTGGCCACGTTCCCGGGAATGACTGAACTGGTCCCGGTAGACCTGGGCACGGTAAAGCGAATCAACGAACTTGGTGTAATTCAGTGGCCATTCTATACGGGCAATAATACGGGCATTGTCATCATCGGACAGGCCTTTGAGCTCCGGGTGCCCCAGCAAAAGCAGAGGAACCCCTTTAACCGCTTTGCACATAGCCATAATGGAGTCGGCGGCCCCAGCATCTTCACCGTTCACCACCGCCGCCGAAATATCCGAAAGGCTCTCCTCATCGCCACTGCTCAAAAGCGCCTTAGCGTCCTCGCCGGCAAGGACCTGCTCCTCGCCCAGGAACTCGAGAATAGTGACCATGTCACGCAATCTTGTATCATCCTCGCTCAGCACCAGCACTTTGTTATTTTTAGACATTCAACCGAAACTCTTGAGGGATTTGTGCGGTATTTAAGACTGTAAGGATCGCAGAGTCAATTTTATGACGCTATTTTGGCGGATTAGAAGAGATGTTTTGATAGGCCCTGGCCGCACTGCGATTCCGGTTGACCCCCTTGAGGCCATCTTCTGCTTCCTTGCGGGCGATGTGGGCGGATTCATCCGCAGCGTCAATAAACTGCTGCAGCTCCTCCAGCCGAAGCCGCAACGGCTCCGGTTCAAGTTCTCCAGACTCCAGGGCAGCCATCAGAGGCTCAACCGCGGGCTTTACCTTGTCATTCAGTTGCGCCATAGCGTCCCAGTCCTTGTCCGCCAATGCGCGACCGAGATCGGCCATCAGCCGATCCAGGTGTTCCAGTTGCGCTTGCAAAGCTGTCATTCCGATCTCCTGATCGATCAACGGCGCGCGGCCCTACGTGCCGCTGATGCGGTGAACTCGCTGCCCCGGAACCCGGGTTCGAAATCGTACGCCGGAAAGCCATCGTCCAGGCCATCGACGTAGTACCGCGAGGCTTTCAGGTCGTAAGTCATTTCCATGGTAGTCCAGAATACCGGCTCACTGTAATAGCTGATGTTGTGAGCCTCTGATACTCGCCACAAATTGCCCTTCGCATCGTACTCCTCAGACGCAAGAATCTGCCAGCTGTCCTCATCCACATAAAACACCCGACGATCATAAATGTGCCCGATGCCGGTTCTGCGCCTGGCCTCAACCACCCACACCCGATGGAGCTCGTATCGTGTCAGCGCCTGATTGATATAGCCGGGCCGGATCACGTCAGTTGGCCTCACAGTCGGCCCGTGAAGTTTATAGGCATTGTAGGGCACGAACAGTTCGCGCTTCCCTCTGAGCTCCCAGTCATACTGATTCGGAGCCCCGTTGTACATATCTTTCTGGTCCACCGAACGCAGTGAGGATGAGTTCGGCAGATCCGTCTCGTAGGCCAGATTCGGGGACCGGCGAAGACGGCGGGACCCGGAATCATAACGCCACGCGAGGCGCGGCGAACGCACCTGGTCCAGGGTTTCATGAACCAGGGTAATGGTCCCGGCCAGCGACGATGGCGAAACGGTATCGGTTTTCAGGTAGAAGATTTTGTTGTCAATTTCTGACAGTTCTGCGCCCTTCTGACTGTAGGCAAAAAAGTAGCTGTAATCGTTGACCACGGGATTAAATGAACCGTCTACCTGAGGTGTTGCAGAAGCGCTACGAAAGGCAATCTCCTCGCCCCGATAACGCAGAATGTGGTTCCAGATCACCTCCAGGCCATTGGCAGGAATGGGAAAAGGGCTGGTCATGATGGTGTTCCGGACGCCATTGCCGTTATCAAGCAACTCGGCAGTAACCGCATTTTCCCTGTACTTGTCGTAAACATGCTCGGGGAATGCCGCTGTGCGCCGGGTCTGGTAAACCGGCATGAAGAAATCCGGGCCATACTTCTCGAGCATGGCAATGTGGGCGTCTGAAAGCTTGTCCCGATAGAGCTCAAGATTGTCCGCGGTAATCACAAACAGGGCTTTATCTTCCGGGAATGGATCCATCTCCACCTGGCCTTTACGCCAATTTGCCGGTGGTTGGGCAAGACCTCCAGTCCACTCGGGAATGCTGCCCGAGGCATTTGCGCTCCGCTCGGCGCCGACTGGGGTGAGATCATCACCCAGGCGCTGGGCCTCGGGCGCCGTGACCTTGGACAGGGCTTGTCCGGACAAACAGAGAAAAACCGCTGCAACACCTGCAACTATGTGGCTTCGCATCCCTTACACCTCCAGATATTCATGCTGTTGGGCGGCTGCAACGATCAGAGTTCGTAAAGCCGGGCGCCTTTTTGCCAAATTCAAACGATCGTTTCAAGTGAATGTTTGTATTTAATTGTGAAACCCTCTGCCATCGTAGGGGGACTCTCTGTCACCGCACCCCTCCAAAAGACAGCTGCAGAAAATTTCTGTCAGAAATGGTATAGTGACGGATTAATTTTCCGGCATTACACCCCCATTCCGGGATCGCAGGTATTACATGGCCTCACAATGGCATTCACTGGTTTCGCAAAAACTGTTCCTCGCCCGGACACTGCTCGGTCAACTCGACCGGCCAACGGCTCAGAATGAGGAACATGCACCTAACGAAGCAGAGAAGGCGTTATGTCGCGAAGCGATGATACAGGGCGCCACGGAGCTACTTCTGAGGTCCAGGCGTCTGCTACTGGTGATGATTGCCCGGCTATACCAGAAAAGATCCGACGAACCTTCAACACTGGACGATCTGGCCAGGGCAATCGGGGAGGAGCCCAGCGAAGTAAACGGGCTGCGGGAGATTGAGCACAGAACAGGAAGTTGGTGGAACCATCTGGATCAGCTGGAAATGGCCCAAAGCCGGCCGCCGACAACCCGAAAAACAGTCAGTACGGACAATATCATTGCGGTATCCGCCGACTCGGGCCCGGACCGCTCTGCTACGGCGTTGTTGAAAACACTCAATGCCGTCAAACACTTTGCCGACGACCTGGAAGAGCAGCACAGCGAGTGGTAAGCGCATAAAGCTGCCCGTTTTCCGGATCTCAACAACTGAAAGGTTTATTGAATGTCACCATCGTTTTTTGAAATTGTACAACTGACCAATGGCGACTATGCCCTGCGCCGCATCGACGATGACAGTGCACCCCTGGTGAAGATCTCATTCTCGGAAGAAGCGCGGGAAATGATGGAGGATCGTGACCTGTCCGTTGCCAAGGCGATGATCGCGGCGGGCATCGAAGCAGTCGGCAACGTTGCACACGATATCGATTGGGAAGACGACGAACTGGACGCCCCCGACGCCCAGCCCTCCCACACGCTGCACTGAGCGGTTAACGCTGCCTTAACACCACACCGTGGCTGTTACCCTCTGCGGACGCCTTTTGCAGGGAGTCGAAGGCAGCACGACCCAGCTTCCGGGTCCACATAACAACCGCATGGCAAGTTCCCGCGCTCAAGGCGCGCTCTGCCAGCTCCTGCGCGGGGTATTCCGGGGTTGAACGCAGCACCAGCAGCTCGCCGGCAATAATCCCGTGCATCTTCTGCCATTTGCTGACCAGTGCCTGAGGCGGGTCAATCCATGCCAGCCAGCGCTTTTCCTGGTTCAGCTGAGTCAGCATAGGCAGCAGCAACTGGAAGTTTTCTACCTGCCCCTGCGGCAGGATAATTTCTGTCACGTTTCCGGTAGCGGGCGCTTCCGAGGTATCCGGGGTGCGTCGGGCGCGAATGACGGAACGTCGCTCGCGGGCGACAGCTGCCGGCACTGAACAGGACAGAGCGTTGTGTTGGTATGCCAGATTCTGGTTAAAGCTCAGTTGTTCCATAATTCACCCGTTTCTCAATAAATCTGTGGTTGTCCGGCCGGATCAGTGAAGATCAGAGCGGCGGATAACCCCCACACCCAGACCTTCAATGAACAGGTCCTGTTCTTTCAGGTCGACTTCAATGGGCGCGAACTCTTCATTCTCGGCAATCAGATAGACCTTTGAGCCTTCCTTGCGAAAACGCTTAACGGTGACCTCGTCCCCCACCCTGGCAACGACCACCTGACCGTTATGAACATCCTGGGTGCTGTGAACCGCCAGCAGATCGCCGTCCAGAATACCGATATTTTTCATACTCATGCCCCGCACCCGCAGCAGGTAATCAGCCGAAGGTGAAAAGAACTCCGGCTTAAGGGTGCAGTGATCCTCAATGTGCTCCTGCGCAAGAATCGGGCTACCGGCAGCCACCTGACCAATCACCGGCAAACCCAGATCCTCTTCTGCCTCAGGCAGACGGATGCCCCGGCTTGCTCCGGGCACCATTTCAATGGCGCCCTTCCGGGCGAGTGCCCGCAGGTGCTCTTCAGCGGCATTGGCTGAACGAAAACCCAGCTCGGCCGCGATTTCCGCCCGGGTCGGCGGATAGCCGGTCTCGTCAACGTAACGGCGGATAATATCCAGTACCTGGGATTGCCTTGCTGTTAGCTTCATTAAGCTGCTCCGCTTGATCAGGGCCGGCATTCCCGCTATTAAAAAGGGGCACCCCAAGGGGCGCCGGCAAACCTGTTTTTATATACAGTGATTTGACTATATACAGTGTTTTATCCAGTGTAAAGCCAACACCCGAAATTTCTTGCCAGCGCTTAACGGTGACGATCAGTACCGGTGTGATATGGTGAGCGAATCACTTACTAGCTACCAGGGAGCTCCATGACACGGACCAAAGCCTGCAGGATGCCCGACGCTCTGAAAACCGCAGAAGGAAAAGAACGCAGGGTTGGCATTGAAATTGAAATGTCCGGTCTTGGCTACGACGAACTGGTGGCCCTGTGTGCAAAGCTGCTCGGAGGAACACCGGTCCTGCAGTCGCGATACGTGACCACGCTCAAGACGGAACTGGGAGAATTCACGGTTGAACTGGATTCCGACCCCATTAAGGATCTTGATCTGACCGATGAGCGGCTTCCCCGTTCGGTTCGGGAATTGGGCGGCCAGGCCATGGATATGATCGACGCCGCTGCAGAAAGGATCGTGCCTCTGGAAATCATCAGCCCACCGCTGCCATTTACCAGCCTGGAGGCGGTCGAATCCCTGGTCGATAGTCTCCGGAATGCCGGCGCCCTTGGCAGCCGTGATGCAATCTACTTTGCCTTCGGGCTCCAGCTCAATCCCGAGCTGCCAGACCTCAAGCCAGCAACGCTGGTGCGGTATTTCCAGGCCTTCGCCATGCTGTACGACCGGCTCAAGGCAAGGCACCAGCTTGATGTCAGCCGCAAGTTCACAACCTATATTGAACCCTGGCACACCCGGTATACAGAACTGCTCATGGAAGACGACTATCAGCCGGACCTGCCGCAACTGATGGAGGATTACCTGGAGTTCAATCCGACCCGGAACCGAGCCCTGGACCTTCTACCCCTGTTTGCCCATCTCGATCATGAGCGGCTTGAACGCCACGTTCGGGACCCGAGAATCAAAAGCCGGCCAACCCTGCATTACCGGCTTCCGGATTGCGATATCGACAACCCGGCCTGGCATTTTTCAGCGGTGTGGAATGACTGGGTGGTGCTCGAACAATTAGCCAACAACCCTGATGATCTGGCGGAGATGCGCGTTCTGTTCCGTGAAAGCCGCAAACTCAACCTGCACAATCTGACCCACAGCTGGCAGGAAACCACCGAAAACTGGCTTGCCAGGAAGGGCTATGTCTGAGCGGTCTGCAAAGCCCGACCGGGAACCGGAAATTCCTGGCCTGACGATAGGCATCAGCGGCCCCGCACGAAAAAGCCTGGCACACCGGTTGATCAGCCTTGGCCTGAGACTGCACGGAGCCAGGACCTACTACATTCGCCCCGGCTCACGGGTCGATGTATCCCTGCTCGACGGCCTGGTGTTGTCCGGTGGCACCCACGTGCACCCGGAACGCTACGGCCAGGAACCGAAGGTAACCGCGCGTTACGACCGCAAGCGGGACGCCACCGACCAGGCGCTGCTGGAACAGGCGGAACGCATTGGAATTCCTGTGCTGGGCATCTGCCGCGGAGCTCAGTTCATCAACGTGTTCCACAATGGCTCCCTGTGCCAGAACGTGACACCCTTGCGCGTGAACACAAGGCATCGCCCTCTGTTATTGCCACTGCAGACGGTTCGTCTGGTTGAGCACAGCCGGCTGCGGCAAGTGATGGATTCCCCGGTGATCGGCGCCAACCGGATTCACAGCCAGACCATCAAGCGCCTGGGCCGGAATCTGCGCGTTACCGCCGTCGACAACGATCTGTTTGTCCAGGCCATTGAAAGCACCCGGGGCCAATGGCTGATGGGCATTCAGTGGCATCCAGAGTATTTGCTTTACCACAGCGGGCATAGACGCATCTTCGGCAATTTCGTGGATGCCGCCCGCCGATTCAAACTGGCGCGCCTGGAATCGAATACCGGCGAGGCCTGATATCAATGCTGTATGCACAGGAGGAACATCCATGGCCGGACGGAACCCAAAATCCCGCTTTCTTCTTACCCTTGCCCTGATGGTACCGGCTCTGTCCCTGGCGGGCGAAGTCACACTCAGTGGCGAGGGCAGTGTTCGATATGAGCCGGACAGTGCCCGGCTTCAGTTCACCGCCAGTGCCGAAGATGCTCTTCCGCAGAAGGCCACGGAAAAGGTGGCAACAATGGTGACCCAATGGCGAGACGGCATCAGCCGCTACCGGGATCAGCTCGGGGAGTATTCCGATTCCACTCTCAACCTTTACACTCGCACCCTTCCCCCTGAAGAACGGGGGGAAGCGTCGCAAAAGCAGGCCATGGCTTCCCAGACCATCAGCTTCACAATCAACGACCTGACTCTCCTTAACCCCTTGTTGCAGCAGGCTCAGGCCCTGGGATTGGATTACAGTCTGGGACCCCACCAGTTTTTCCACTCGGATGAAACCGGAATGGAAAAGGAGGCTCTGGCCAGAGCCGTTTCCGATGCCAAAGCCCGCTGCAGCTTCGTGGCCAGCCAGCTCGACCACACCTGCGGCGATGTCGTGACCATCAACGTCAATGGCGGCCATCGCCCGGCACCGATGATGATGGCGGAAGCTAAAGGCATGTCGGATACCGTGTCCAGCGTGAGTGAACGGGAAATTCGGGCTTCGGTCAGTGCCACCTTTGAACTGGACTGAACTCAGAAGTCCCGGGTATAGAAGATATCCAGGGAAGCCGCCAGACCACTGGCGGCTTCCAGGTAGAAATACCGGCCCAGATCGTACCGCAATGCGACGGTGGTAATCGGCTCAAAAATGCCAACACCATAACGAACACTCAGCTCATCTGTCAGGTAACCACTGGCCACCACCGATGTCTGCTCGCCGGAGCCCTCAGCCTCCAGGGTCAGCTGGCGAATACCGAACTCCTCCCCGATCTGCCCGGTCACCTTGTTGGCCTGGGTCAGGCCCAATGACAGCGCCGCCCGGCTCATCTGGCCCTCATCGCCCCGGCTCTGGGGCGCCCGGCCCAGAATCACATAGGACAGCGCATCCGTTTGCGGCATATCAGGGTTGGAGAAGACCTCTGTATTGGGTGACTGAACGGGGCCGCTCAGGCGAATACCGGCGATGACGGTACCAACTGTCCTCACGGCTTCGATGTCCAGATAGGGTTGAGTGAGATTGCCGACGAACAGCAGACGGGCCCGCCTGAGCTCAAGCTCCTGCCCGTAGGCTTCATACTGGCCATTGACCAACTGCAGCGTGCCCCGGGTGTCCATGTCGTTTCCAATCCGCAGAGTGCCTTCCAGATCGCCGGTCACTCCGAAGGCCGCGAAAGTGACCTGGTCTTCACCCACCACAACGGTGACGTCCATATTCAGGGACCGGACAACAGGCTCTTCCCGCTCCACGCCAACGATCACTTCGTCTTCGGATACCGACACCGCCTGGGCCGGCAAGCCCTTGATCTCAATATTGCCTCTCGGAACCCCGACCTGTCCCGACACCTGCAGGGATCCATCCCGGAAAACAATTTTCAGGTCCGGTTCCACCTCAAGCTGCGCATAGGGCTCGAGGTTAAACGGCACCCGGCTGCCGGAAATAGTTATCTCTCCCCGCGGCGCCTGCTGCCAGTCAATCTCGCCATCGATAACTGTGCTGCTCCGGGCATTACTCTGGATCCGACCACTGAGCCCGGCGGAGTAGCCGGTAAGCTCAAGGCTGGCAACCACCTCTTCCATGGGTACCGGTAGTCTGGGGTCCGACACACGGCCCTTGGTCAGATGCAATTCCCCATTCACAGCCGGCTTCATCAACGGCCCGGATATGCGGCCTTCTCCATCCACCCTGCCAGCAACTTCCTGAAGTCCGGAGAGCAGACCGGCAAGTGCAATATTCAACCCTTCAATTCGGAAGGATCCATCAACAGCACGATCGTCTGAAGTTGGGTCCAGTGCCATATCCAGAGAAAAATCACCAAGCTCGGGGCCGGAAAGACGGACTGCAAGATCCGCCTGATCCGGCTTCAGACCCACCTCGGTTGAGAGGGCATTGTAGTCCAAGGACTCCCATTCACCGTCCACCATCAGCTCAAATGCTCCGTCTCCGGCGTCCAGGAAGATCCTGCCATCAGGGCCGGCATCGGTGGTCGTGAAGTCAATTTCTCCGTTCAAACGGGCATTCCAGCGCAGTGTTTCCGGCAGCAGCGGCGCCAGAGCCAGCGTCGGAAACTGGTCGATACGATAGGCAATACGGGGCACGGGCAGCAGTGTCTGGTCGTCAGCGCATACCGTGCTCTGCTGCCAGCGCCAGCAGTGGTTGCCAAACGTAAGTTCGCCGCTGTCACTGAAGGCCAGAGACGCCGGCGACTCCAGTTGCCACCGCTGGGACTGCTCCGGCAAGGCAATAACACCTTCTGATAGCGCCCCCTGCCAGGTTCGCCAATCAGCCCCTGCTCCGCCTTCAAAGACAAGCTCAAGGTCAGCCTCCGCATGGTTGACGGCGATCGTAACCCTGTGCCGATCCTGGCTGCCATTCGCTTCCACCGTCAGCGCTTCAAGTTCCTGCCCAAAACCATGAATATTGCCCGCATCCAGCTGGCTCCTGAGACTCAGGCCGGTCGTCAGACGCGCCTCCAGGTTCAGATTCCCAACGGCCAGTTCATCCCGCCAGCGCAGGTCGCGGGCATTCGCTGTCAGCTCTCCCGTCGGGTCTTCGGGCGTGCCCTCGGCTTTCAGCGTCGCCTCCAGGCTGCCGGCAAAGCCCGGCAGGAACGCTTCAGGATCGGGTACGTTCAGAGCCAGGTCACCGCGGACGATAGTGCCCCAGGCCCCGCTTCCCTCTATCCGGTTATCACCCACTACCAGTTCCAGGCCCGACAGCTCCCAGTTTCCCGAAGCGGTATCCAGACTGCCTGCCAGGGATGCCGGATTGGAGCGCCAGTCACCCTCGAGATTCCAGCTGGCGTTCATGATGGGGATGGGACCATCTCCGAGCTGTCCTTCGGTGGTTACATCACCGCTTAGGCTGGCCTCAAGAATCGGCACCCAGTAACCTGGATTGAAATCCTGAAGCCGGAGGGCCGCCTGCCAGGACAGGGGCCCGGAAAAATTCACCGATCCTTTGCCGGTGAGCGAACCGGCACCGGTTACAACGCTCAGATCCGTCAATGTGGTTTGCCGGGTGTCGCCATCCACGGTGGTCGACAATTCGGCCTGGCCCTGAGGACCATCAACATCCGCGGTCAGCTCGGCGTGGTAGCTTCCCGCCCGCCAGGAAACGGTGCCATCCAGCGAACGGAGTGAAACAGCCGGAGGCTCGAAGCCGGGAATAAGCGTGTACCAGGGAAACCCGCGCAGACGGACATCCGCACTTGCATCCAGCCCGTCACGCCAATCGACCGCACCGTTGACTACCACCGTATCCTGACCGCTCCGGGCTTCACCGTCAGTTGCCAGCTCAAGGCGAATATTCTCCGCCGACTGAGTGGTGACCAGCCCTTCCAGAGACAGCCGAACCGGTCCGGAAGTACCGGGCAACCGTGCCTGTCCGCGGGCATCGAAGCCATCTTTCAGACTGCCTCGTGCCTCTACAAACCAGTCCTGAAGAATCAGGGTTTCCGGGAGCGCGTCAACCGCCCTGAACTGATCCGACGTCAACCTGAGTCTTGCCGGAAGGTCCGGATCCAGAGGCTCGACTTTTCCCGACAGGGCGGCTTCCAGATAGCCACGACTTCTGGCGGTGACCATGAGGTCCCGAACACTGCCGGATAGCGTGGCATCCAGGGTCCAGTCGTCCCCCTCCGGTGGGGGCAGATTTGCCGTGACTTCCAGACTGATTGGCCAGTCCCGACGGGTCTCGATCCTGCCCGATGCGGCAACCGTGTAGTCGTCCCGCTGATACCAGGCATGGTCAATGTTCCAGGCAGCCCCGGAACCGCCGCCATCCAGCTCAAACCGGTCCCAGATCTTGTTGCCATTAAAGGTAAATGTCCCCAATCGGACGCCACTGACTCTCAGGGCGAGAGGCAGATCAACACCAGGAAGCGCTATTACACCGCTGCCGCCGGATTTTTCGGCTGGTGGCAATTGAGCAACCTCAAGCGTTTGTGCCTGAAGCTTCTCCATACACAGCTGTTTGCGGAACAGACAGGAAGGCGACCAGTCCACCAGCGGCGCCTGCACGATCACCTCAACACCATACCCCCGCCATTCGAGATGATCGGCCTGCCATTGGCCAAACAGCGAGCCACGGTCATTTTCGGCCTGCAGGCCGGGCACCTGTTCAATCACCCAGGCGGTACCGGTCTCAGAACGCAAGGCAAGCAGAACAGCGGCCACCAGCAGGACTGGTAAAAGCACCAGAAGGCCGAGGGACAAAAGCAGCCAGAACCGGAAATGGTGCCGCCCTTTCGACCGTTCCTGATTCCGGTCTGGCGATTGTTCTGGCGTCTGCGTCACAGCTCAGGCCCCATGGAAAAGTGAATGCGCCAGCCGCCGCCAAACTCCCGGTCCAGCCCCTTGGCAATGTCCAGCCGCAGGGGGCCCACCGGGCTGATCCAGCGAATGCCCACACCGGCGCCGGTCGCCAGCGGGTCGTTCAGGTTGTTGATCGCGTTACCGTGATCCACAAACAGCGCTGCCCGCCATTTGTCGGCAAACTGATACTGATACTCGCCACTACCAACCATCAGGAAACGCCCACCCACCGGCACGCCGTTGTCGTTTTCCGGAGACAGGGTTTCGTAGCCATACCCACGAACACTCTGGTCACCGCCGGCAAAAAACCGCAGCGATGGCGGCACATCTTCAAACCGGTTAGTCGCAACTGCCCCGGCCTGAAACCGGGCGAGGAACCGGTGTCGGTCGAAAACAGTGTACAACCCCTTCACCAGAGCATTCACGTGCAAAATATCCACATCGGAGAGGACCGCCCGGTGAGACCCCGTCGCATCAAACTGCAGGCGGTAACCGCGGGAAGGATCCAGTTGCGAGTCGGCAAAAATCTTAGAGTATCCGGCCCCGGGTAACAGAAGCGTACTCGTTCCTGTCTCATCGTCACCGATGTTGAAACGCTCACCTTCCCAGCGCAGCGACAGTACCTGCAACCAACCGTTATCCAGCTGATGCTGCCACTGCTGCCCGAAGGTCAGTAGTTCCGATTCGATATTTTCGATGTCCTCCCGCTGATACCCGGCGGTCAGCCGGATCAGGTCTGTCATGGGCGGATCCAGAGGCAGTTCATACCAGGTACTGAGATTCTGCCTGGGTACTGAGAGCTCGGTCTCGGCACCGCGTTTGTGCCCCATGGGATTGATCCAGTGCTCCCGCCAGGTACCCCTGAACCGGGGACCGACATCGGTTGAGAAGCCGACACCTGCCGCCACCGAGCGAGCCTCCCGCCGGGTGAGCCCTATGCGTATCGGAATCACCCCATTTTCGGCATTGGTTGGGGAAGCATCGATATCCACCCCCTGGAAATAACCGCTGCTTTGCAGGTCATTGTTCAGCTTTGCAATCTGATCGGAATGATAGGGAATACCTGGTTCGAAGGTGACGAAACGTTTCAGAAGGCCGAGCTCGAACCAGTGATCTTCCTCGAAGGTCACCTGGCCGAGGCGGTACCGATCGCCGCTGTCATAAATCAGGGTAATCGTGGCGCTCCGGGTTGCCGGGTCCACCTCCAGAGTTCGGGTGACAAACTTGCCATCAAAATAACCACGGCGGCGGGCTCGGGTCTGGATGGTGTCCCGGAGGCTTGCGTACTGGCCATGGTTGAGGATGTCGCCTTCCGCCGGGTGCGGCGGGAGATTGGCGGTAAAGCTTTCATCAGAAGCCGCGGCGCCCCGTATTTCTACATTACGTGACCTCACCCTGACGGGCTCACCAGGCTCAATAGACAAAATCAGCGTTGCAGTTGCATCCGAATCCCCATGCTGAATCCGCCAGTCGATCGTTGGGCTGTAGTATCCCAGTGCCCGTAACGCTTTCCTGGCCTGGCTCACCGCAGTGGGTGCATAGCGGCGAAGGTTTCCTTCGCTGCGGCCCTCCACCTCACCAATGAAGGCCTCCGCGTTGGCCTTAAGGTTCGGATAATCCCCTTCCACTTGCACTTCGACCTGTTGCGCGGAAACCCATGCGGGTGCGCACCAGAGCAAAGCCACGAAAAGCCGGATCCGACACGATTTCACAGATTGGTAAATTGATAGCATCCGGCTTTATCAGTGATGGTGGTAACAATAAGTATTTCCGTTCAAGCGTGGAAGTTTAATGGCAGACCGTCAAGTTAATCCATGGTTGGCCATACCGACACCGGGCACCGCCTTCACAGCCAGTCGTTTGTCGTAACGAAATACGCTAACCTGCCAGATACTTAGCAACAAACCGGGCTCTGGCGAATGCTGAAAATAAACCGAGAAAACCTGAAATCCAGCCACCAGCTTATCTGGTTCATCATCGATTTTGCGATGTTGGGCCTGCTGATTATCAACCTGGCGTTCATCATCTGGGACTCGATTTACAATTTCATCGCCATCCAGAATCTGCTCAAAGAGCAAGTGCCGACCATCCAGTCCCTCTACCACCCGATCCACGAACGGTTCATTTTCTACGATCTGATCTTCGTGGCCGTCTTCCTGACCGAGTTTTTCGTCCGCTGGGGTTACGCCCTCAAGGCCCGGGTTTACGACCGCTGGTATTTCTACCCGTTCATCCACTGGTATGACCTGGTCGGCTGCATCCCCATCGGCAGTCTGCGGTTCCTTCGTATTCTCAGGGTGATCTCCATCGTCTATCGCCTGCACCAGTACAAGATCATTGACGTTACGAACACCAAGATCTACCGGTTCGTTAACTTCTATTACGAAGCGTTTATGGAAGAACTTTCGGACCGCATCGTACTCAAGGTACTCAGCGGTGTTCAGCAGGAGGTGAAACGGGGCTCCCCGCTATTTGACAAGATCCAGGAGGACATTCTCTACCCCCGGCGAGACATGCTGTCTGACTGGATTTCCAAGCGGGTGGCAGAAGCGGCCCAGGAGGGCTATGTGCCCAACCGCGGCGCCCTGAGGAGCTATTTGGAGGACAGAGTCGATAACGCCCTCAAACAGAATCTGGAGCTGTCCCGACTGAAATTTCTGCCGGTGGTCGGGCCCACGATCCAGGAAACCCTGGAAGAGGCCGTAGGCGACATCGTTGCCCATGTCATCCACCAGATCCTGGAGGACCTGGCCTCCGCTTCGAATCACGCCTTCATTGAAGACATCGTGAACGTGTTCCTGCCGTCACCTGGTGAAGTTCAGGCAGATGAAGCCCAGAACGAAGCGCTGATCAATCTGATCATCGAGATCATCGATGCCGTCAAAGGCCAGGTGAGGGTAAAACACTGGCGTACCGAACTGCCCTGAACACAGGCAATCGTCCATTACCCCAACAACAAAGAGAACCTTCATGGATGCACTCCACCCTCCACTGCACTATCAGCCAGCCCATGAACTCCTGAGTCAGCTGGAGGCGGGGACCCTGACCAGCGAGGCACTGACGAGGGCCCTGCTGGCGCGAATCCGTGAGCACAACCCTGGCATCAACGCGATCGTGACCCTGGATGAACAAAGCGCACTGGCCAGTGCGCGCGAGGCCGATCAACAACGTGCGGCAAATAACGTTAAAGGGCCACTTCACGGACTACCACTTACCCTGAAAGACACCTGGGAAGTGGCAGGAATGGCCTGCACTGCCGGCGCACCGGCGCTCAGGAACCACCGGCCAGAAACCCATGCTGATGTGGTGCAACGCCTGGAGGATGCCGGGGCAATCATTTTGGGCAAGACCAATGTGCCGATCTATGCCACCGATCTACAAAGCTATAACAAGCTGTTTGGCGTAACCAACAACCCCCACAATCCCGACCTTACCCCCGGTGGTTCGTCAGGTGGTGCCGCTGCGGCGCTGGCGGCCGGCATGACCCCCCTGGAAGTGGGCAGTGACCTGGCCGGCTCCATTCGCATACCCGCGCATTTCTGCGGCGTGTTTGGTCACAAGCCCACTCGTTCTCTGGTCTCCTTTCGGGGCCACATCCCTGGCCCGCCCGGCACCCAGTCCAGACCGGACCTGGTGGAGGGTGGGCCCATGGCCCGCAATGCCCGGGATCTTGAGCTGCTATTGAAGGTCATTGCAGGCCCACGACCTTCAGAGGAGCGCAGCTGGGCCCTGAACATGACGCCGGCTGAGCTGCAGACCCTCGATCAGGCCCGGGTCGGCCTTTGGCTGGAGGATCCGCTATGCCCTGTCGAACAGGCGCTCACCGAGGGTTATCGCACCCTGGGCAAGTCCCTCGCTGACAGGGGCGCCCTGGTGACAGAAGCCCATCACCCCCTACTCAGTCTGGAGCATATTCTGCCCACTTACTTTAACTTGCTGGGCAGCCTGCTCAGCATCTCCCTGAAGCCTGCCCAGCGCCGACAAATGAAATGGATCGCCCGGCTTGAACCCTGGCTGAAGTTTCTCGGCCCCATGACCCCGTTCATCGGAGAGTACGGCCGAGGTGTGAATCAGCCCGTCTACCAGTGGATGGCCTGGAGCGAAATGCGGGAGAAAATGCGGGCACAGATTGAATCCCTGTTTCGGGAGGTAGATGTACTACTAACACCAATAACGCCCACTACCGCCATCAGGCATGACCACTCACACCCGGTTTTCAAGCGCCGCATCACCGTCGCCGGCCAGCCTCGGCCCTACATGGACCAGTTCTGCTGGATTGCCTTCGCCACCCTGCTGGGCCTGCCGGCCACCTCGGTGCCAATCGGTCGAACGAAGGATGGCCTGCCGTTCAATATTCAAGTGATTGGTGCGCCGGGAATGGACCTGACCACTATCCGGTTTGCGCAGTTGTTGGAGGACGCCGGGCTTGCCGGGTTTGTGCAACCGGCAAGGTTTTGAAAAGCAGGCAGGCCTTCCATTCAGTAGACATCCTCCAGATACCGCCCCTGGGCTCTGAGTGCTTCAACATCAATTGCCAGGGGCTTGAGAATGTCTTCAATGACCTGCCTTACCCCCGCTGCCATATCCCGGCCACCACAGACCAGAATCTGCGCCCCTGCATTAACCATCTGGCGCACAGCCCTCTGATCCTGCCTGAGCTTATCCTGAACATAAGCGCGTTCGTCAGATCGTGAAAACGCCGTATTCAGCCCCGTCAGCCGATGGTCGTCGAGGTAGAGCCCGAGCTCGGGTTGATACAGAAAATCCGATTGCGAACTGCGCCCGCCCCAGTACAGGTACATGGGGTTACGTTCGGTATTTTTCCGGATGAAACCGGTCAATGGGCCAATCCCGGCACCGGCTCCGATCAGAATCACAGGGCTGCCGCCAGTAGCTGGGCGGAAACCCGGATTATGGCGGATAAAGCCATCAATACGATCACCTGGTCTTAGCTCGTGCAAATACCCGGAGCAAAGACCGCCATCCTGTTTGCGGACGCACACCTCCAGAACCCCGTCGGTAGAAGAAGACGCCAGAGAATAGAATCGCGCGGCCTGCCCCTGCGGAGGCATTACACCAAGCAGATCGCCCGCTTCGAATGAGGGCAGAGCTTTGGTTCGGATGAGAAACTTCAGCCGCCCACCCTGATGCGCCTCCTTGAAACGGAGGATACTAGTCGGTGCCTGTACCGCCAGACCGTAATCCGCCCGTTCCACGAGCTCCAGCTTTACCGTGGGAGGCAGCACCGGATTGTAGGTAAGAGAAAACGGAGTTCCGATCAGCTCGCTAATCCTCCTTCCCCACTCGCTGAATTGCGCAGGGCAACACCGGTCAATCAGTTCAGCGTTGTGCAAACGGCTGAGTCCTTTGCTGGCGAGCGCCGCATCCACCTCCACTGCAAACTGACAGAAGTTTGGAAACTGCCTGTCACCAAAGCCCAGCACAGCGTATTTCAGAGTCTTCTCACCCCTGAAATCACGGAGCCTCGCCATAAAGCGCCGAGCGGACGCCGGCGCATCGCCGGCCCCATAGGTCGAGGTCAGCACAAAAAGCATGGAGGCCTGGGGATAATGGTCAACCATTGCATTCATCTCAGCACAATGCACCCGAAAGCCTGCGGTGTTCAGGCTGGCTTGGAGAGCGCGGGCAAATCCCCAGGTGGCATTACCTTCGGAGCCAACGAGAATAACGGTATCCGCCTGAGAGGCATCGGCATTGTCCAGACACTTCCCTGGCGAGCGTCGTCTCTGCCACCAGATTGTCACCCCCGTCACCGAAAGCACCGGTACTGTCAGCGCCGCAACTCCGAGAATCAGGCCGAGCCACCACAGGCCCTCGCCGGTATGCAAACTGACGATCCACTGCTGGAATAGGCTACCTTCAGAGCGGGGCTGGTACTTCAGAAGCTCACCCGTCGCCTGATCAACAAATCCGGAACCACCGAGGGTTGTCAGGGAATAGACATCCTGGGGGTCATCAGGATAGGGAAACACCAGTTCCCGTAATTCCCTGAGATCAACATTCGAGAGGGCGCTCAGCGTGGCCACCGGTGCTGGTTGCCCCCCAGAAACCTCAGCAGGAAACATTGGCCCGATTTCGGCCGGTTCGGGCAACAGGCCAAAACGCTGGGCCGACAGGTAACTGCCGGTCAATGCTGAGAGCAGTAAGCCCAGAACGGCAAACCGGGCCAGTTCGGAGTGAATCCGTTTGCCACCGGAACCGGCGAACGGCCGTAATAAAGCCTTCCAGCCGCCGGTCCTGCGGACCAGCAGCAGGATCCCTGAGAGGCACAGCAGTGCCATGAAGGCGGCCATCACCCCGGCCAACATCCGGCCGGCGTTATCCATCAGAAACGAGCGATGCAGATCCTTGATCCAGGTGAAAAACGGCGATGGCTCATAGGGCGCAATGCCCTCGCCGGTTAAGGGGTTGACCAGGTCCGCCCCGGGCTGGCCGTCACGGTTGTAATACACGATCACGCCACCGGAGGGGCCCCGCACAATCTGTTCGGTTCCCGGGTAATGGGCCACCACCCGTCCTGCGAGTTCTGCCACGCTTACCTCGCCAGAAGCCGGGATCACTACTGCAGCCCTGTCCATCGCCGGCGCCAGGGCCAGGACCGCCCCGGTGATAGCGAGCGTCATCAGGAACAACGCCGCCAGCAGCCCGGTTAAACCGTGCAATTGTCGTAACATTGCCTTAGCTCCTGCCAGTCCGTTAAAAGTCGTAGCGGAATGAGGCAACATAACCACGCCCGGCGACCGGTTTGCCGGCACCCTCGCTGGTCAGCGGTACGGCGACATCCGCCCGATTGTCCCGCATATCTTCGACGGCGGTGTCGACACGGACTTCGTGGCCACTGTCGATCAAGGCGTCATCCAGGTTAAGGGTGATTTTCAGGGTTCGACCGCTGGTTATACTGGCGCCGGTCAGGCCATCATACTCAGCCGGATTAAGCCTGCTGCCGCGAGCCCAACCACTCAGGTGCTTGTAGTATTTGGATTTTTTACCCGCAACCCAGAGGGTCCCCTGGTAGTTCCCGGCAGCATCCGTGAGGTAAAGCGCCAGGTAGGCGCCATCGCCGCCATAGTTGAGCAATTCGGTCGTGAAGGTCACTTCACGAGCCTGTGCAAGAGCCGGCAACGCAACGGCAATAACCAGGCCCAGAGCAAAAACAATCTTTTTCATACAATCTCTCCGGTAGAAACCTAAAGCGCGTAAGAAGAGTAAACAGAAAGAACAGTCCGGTTATTCAACCGTTACAGTGGGGCGACCCTTGACGATGCCATTGCTTGGAGCCGGCGCCTGGCCATTGCCCTGAGCACCCTCCCGCATCTGGTTGCCGTAGCCCCGATCGTCGTTGTCATCATCGTCGTCATCGTCTTCTTCCCGTTCCATTTCCATCAGCTTCAGGGAGGCCGGTGCAAAAGACGCCTCCGCCCGATAGCCCTCCGGCGCCAGGCCTTTTACCTCATAACAACCGTCATCCACCTTGATGCGGTATACCTTCCAGCCTTCGCTTTCCAGTTTCTGGCGGAGGTTTTCCCGGGGCTGCCAATTGGCCACCGGATCATCACAATCGTCGTCGGCCAGTAGCGGAGTTCCCACCACCAACAAAGCGAGGCTCAGAATCACGGGTTTGGTCTTCATGAAATGTCTCCTGTTGAATCCACACCAAACACTCTATGCCGGTAACCTGACACTGGCCTGAACGCGCCCGGCCCTGATCGGCGAAACTGAAACGCCTTTCCATGGAATCGCAACGGAAGGGAAAACAACCATGACCATGCCATTCAGGCTGTTGTCAGATAATGGCTGTAGTATCTTTCCTGGATAACCGGACAGGGTGAACTATGCGGGTACTACTGGTTGAGGATACGGCCGGACTGGGCGAGGCAGTGCGGGATCAAATCACAGATGACGGCCACGCGGTGGACTGGGTGCAAACCCTGGCCTTTGCCGAAGGCAGCGTTCAGACCACAGACTACGATCTGATCCTGCTCGACCTGATGCTGCCGGACGGGCATGGCTTTGGCTTTTTGAGGAAGCTTAGGGCAAGCGCAAACACGACACCCGTGATCATCCTTACCGCCAGGGATCAGGTATCTGACCGGATTGAAGGACTGAACGCCGGCGCCGACGACTACCTGGTGAAGCCCTTCGATCTTTCCGAGCTGTCAGCCCGTGTCGCCGCCGTAGCCCGTCGTTACCGCGGCAACCCAAGTCCGCTGATTCGCGTGGGTGAGCTGGAGGTGGATCTCGGTGATCACCGCATCAGTCGCAACGGTCAGCCAGTGGAGCTTACTGCCAGGGAGTGGGCACTGTTCGAAGGCTTTATCCAACGCCCCGGAATGCTATTATCGCGATCGCAGCTGGAGGATCGCCTTTACGCCTTCGGGGCAGAAATCGAAAGCAACACTATCGAGGTTTATGTCAGCCGTTTGCGTAAAAAACTGGGGCGCGAAGCCATCATAACCGTCCGGGGCATGGGCTATCGCCTGGAAACACATGACCAGTAGAACCAGCTTACAAAAAAGCCTGGGCATCGGCCTCACACTCGGCATCACCGTTCTCTGGCTGTTAGGCGTTACAGCATCAGGACTCGTGGCACAGCACGAAATGAATGAGGTCTTCGACAGCGCCCTGGAAGAAACGGCCCAACGCATCCTGCCGTTGGCCGTCACCGACATCCTGAGCCGGGAAAATGGCACCGGGAATCAAACCGCCCCTGCCATGAAAGCTCATGACGAGTACCTCACTTACCTGGTCCGGGACCAAGAAGGTAACCGCCTGCTCCAGTCCCACGATGCCGACCCCCGAGTGTTTGGCACGTTGCCCCGGGAAGGGTTTTCAAACACGGCGACACATCGGATATACGGCGCATCTGCCGTCAGTGACACCATCTACATTGAGGTGGCCGAACCTTTAGCTCACCGACGCGAAGCGGCACTCGAGGCGGGTCTGGCGTTGCTGTTGCCCCTGATTTTCCTGGTTCCGATCAGCCTGCTGGGTGTCTGGTGGATTGTCCGGTTTTCTCTGCGAAAAGTGGTCGAATTCCAGCAGTCGATAGAATCCCGGGGTGCTGGAGATCTCTCCCCCGTTGCGGAAGATCGGCTACCAAAAGAATTCGAGCCGATCGCCGTTGCCGTTAACCGGTTGCTGGAACGATTGCACCGCGCCCTTGACGCAGAACGGAGTTTTACCGCGAACAGCGCCCATGAACTGCGGACACCCCTTGCAACCGCGCTCGCCAAAGTGCAGCGACTGAAAACCCAGGTACAGAGTCATCAGCTCAAGAATAATGTTGCCGAGATTGAGGACGCACTGCACAGTCTGTCGATGCTGTCCGGGAAACTGCTCGAATTGGCGAAAGCCGAAGGCGGGGGCGCCATATCACAGGATCAGCACAATCTTGTGCCAATACTGGCGATGATCGTTGCTGATTTTGAAGGCCAGGTACCGGGCCGGATTATCCTGAACCTGCCCGAGCGAGAGGTGAACTCTTTCCTTGATCCCGACGCCTTCGCGATCCTGGTGCGCAACCTGATTGAGAATGCCCTCAAGCACGGCTCCGACAATCAGCCTGTGGAGGTCTGCATGACAGACGATGGGACGCTGAGGGTATGCAATGGCGGCGACATCGTGCCACCGGGTCAGCTCGCCCTGATACGGAGCCGGTTTGCCCGCTCAAAAACGGACGCGACCGGATCCGGCCTGGGCCTGGCCATTGCGGATGCGATTGCCACGGGTGCTGGTATTGCATTGCACCTGCGGTCGCCGGCAACAGGACGACAGGACGGTTTTGAAGCGGAGCTTAATGTACGCTCCACCACATGAAACACAGAAGCAGATGACGTAATTAGCGCCTTCCAAAACGAATAAGGCCCGCGATTGCGGGCCTTATTTCAATAGTGGTAGCGGGGGCTGGATTCGAACCAACGACCTCCGGGTTATGAGCCCGACGAGCTACCAGACTGCTCTACCCCGCATCAAACTGGTTGTTTTTCAGGGATCTCCTGATCAACGTGGCGCGCATGATAAGGGGTGTGGCCGACACTGTCAAAGGAAAGTTCCGGTTTTTCGAAAGCTTACCTCTCCAGAATTGCGGTTACCCCCTGCCCGCCAGCCGCGCAGATGGAAATCAGGCCGCGGCCACTGCCTTTTTCCTCCAACAGCTTGGCCAATGTCGCCACAATGCGTCCGCCGGTGGCTGCAAACGGGTGCCCGGTGGCCAGGCTGCTGCCGTTCACATTGAGCTTGTCCCGGTCAATGCTGCCAAGAGGCTTGTCCAGTCCCAGACGCTCCTTGCAGAAGACAGGATCCTCCCAGGCTTTCAGGGTACACAGTACCTGCGCTGCGAAGGCTTCATGAATTTCATAGAAATCGAAGTCCTGAAGCGTCAGCTCCGCTTTTGCAAGCATCCGGGGCACGGCATAGGCCGGGGCCATCAACAGCCCCTCTTTCTTGTCCACGAAATCCACAGCCGCGACTTCAGAGAACGTCAGCCAGGCCTTCACCTCGTAGTTATTCTCCTTCGCCCATTCCTCACTGGCCAGAAGCACGCAGGAAGCACCGTCCGTCAACGCGGTACTGTTGGCCGCTGTCATGGTGCCGTGCTCCCGATCAAACACCGGCTTGAGTGTTGCCAGCTTCTCCAGGGTCGTGTCCGGCCGCAGAAGGTTATCCTTCTCCAACCCTGCCAACGGCGTCAGCAGATCCGTGAAGAAGCCCGCCTCATAGGCCTTGGCCAGCTTCTGATGACTCTCCCAGGCCAGCCAGTCCTGATCCTCCCGGGGAATGTCCCACTCCTTGGCCGTCACCTGGGCGTGCTCACCCATGGACATCCCGGTGCGGGGCTCGCCGTTCTCCGGCACCTCTGGTTTCAAGTGCCCCGGCCGGAACCGCCCCAGAATCTTCAACCGCTCGCCGGTGGTCTTGGCCCGGTTCAGATCCAGCAGGATCTGCCGAAGGCCTTCACCCACACCAATTGGCGCGTCAGACGTAGTGTCCGCACCACCGGCAATACCACAGTCAATCTGCCCCAGGGCGATCTTATTGGCCACCAGAATAGCCGCCTCCAACCCCGTGCCGCAGGCCTGCTGAATATCATAAGCCGGCGTCTCCGGCGCCAGCCCACAACTCAGTACCGACTCCCTGGTCAAATTAAAATCCCTGGAATGCTTGATAACCGCCCCCGCGGCCACCTCACCCAAACGCTTGCCCTGGAGACTGTACCTATCCACCAGTCCGCGAAGCGCGGACGTGAGCAATTCCTGATTACTGATCTTGCTGTAAGCGGTGTTGGATTTGGCAAACGGAATCCGGTTTCCGCCGATCACTGCGACTCGGCGGATACCCGCCGGAGCACTTACGGGCTGTTTGGAAGTTGACGCTTTCTTTTGATGAGTTTTCGGTGCCTGTGCCATGATGAATACATTCCTTTTTTGAGAAAGTTACGATGTCCGAAGGGGCATTGGGGGCTGGCTTCCCAAAACCGTGCGGAGCCATGGGTGAAGCGCAAAGCGCTTCACGGGCAAGCCATGGACGGCTTGCCCAGGACCTTTAGCGCGACGCAGGAGCAATAAGCGCTAAAGGGCGGAGCCGAGCGTACAGGGACGTATTCACAGCGTGTTTTGGGAAGCCAGCCCCCAATGCTCCCTGCACCCAATCCAGCAATCCGTGAACGAAAGACAGTGTAGCGACACCTCGGTGCGCCTCATTGGCACCCCTGACAACAGCGTACAGGCATTGAGTCAATCCAAAAACTGTCCGATTCTTTACCCTGTAGGACGATTCGCATCCAGAAAACCGATTGCAACCACAAGGAAGCCCCCCAATGTCTGACCTTTATCTAAAAATAGTAAACACCCCCGCAGGTAAAACCGCCGCACAAACCCTTGGTCTGCCGGCACCAGTGCCCCTCAAACGACTAAAGCGCACCGACCAGCCATTTATCGAAGGCGACGTGCTCATCGGCGCCGCCAGCGGAGGAAAAGCCATTGCCGCACTGGGCAGCATACTCAGTGCCAGCGCCGCCAATCTTCACCATGCCAGCAGCAACGACCGCCTGAAAGAATCGGCCAAAGCCGGCAACAAGGCTCAGCCGCTGGAGCTGGATTCTGAAATCAACCAGAAATTCTCGGCGCTGGTCTTCGATGCCACCGGCCTTAAAAGCCCGAGCGACCTACGGGCACTGTACGACTTCTTCCATCCCACCATCAAAAAACTGGACAGCAACGCCCGCGTTCTAATTATCGGCCAGAATCCCAGCAGCTGCCGCAAGGCACCTCAGGCCGCCGCACAGCAGGCCCTTGAGGGCTTTGTCCGCAGTGTCGGTAAGGAAATCGGCAAGAAAGGTTCCACTGCCAACCTGCTGTGGATGGTGTCCGGGGCCGATAAGCAGCTGGATTCCAGTGTGCGCTTTTTCCTGTCTCCCCGCTCGGCTTATGTATCCGGGCAAGTCGTTAAAATCGGCAAGAGCGAGGCGGCACCAGCAACCAACCCCGTTTCACCGCTGACCGGCAAAGTGGCACTGGTCACTGGAGCGTCCCGGGGCATCGGCGCCGCCATTGCCCAAACCCTCGCCCGGGATGGCGCCACCGTAGTCGGGCTGGACATCCCACCAGCCATGGAGGAGCTGGAAAAGGTCACCGGAGCTATCAACGGCAAGGCTCTCGCCTGCGACATCACCGATGACAAAGCCCCGAAGCTGATCGGCGATTTCCTGGAAGAGCATTTTGGGGGCGTTGATCTGGTCATCCACAATGCCGGCATCACCCGCGATAAGACTCTCGGCAATATGCCAGAACACTTCTGGGACATGACCATCGCAGTGAATCTGACCGCAGAGGAACTGATTGATGAGGAATTGATGCAGCGGGAGCTGCTGAAAGAGAACGGGCGTATTGTCTGCATCTCGTCCATCAGCGGCATTGCCGGCAATTTCGGGCAGACCAATTACTCCACCGCCAAGTCCGGAGTCATCGGTTACGTGGAAGCCATGGCCCGGCAGGTAAAAAACGGCATCACCATCAACGCTGTCGCACCCGGGTTTATCGAAACCCAGATGACTGCCGCCATGCCCATCACCGTGCGTGAGGTCGGTCGCCGCATGAACAGCCTGTCACAGGGTGGGCAACCGGTCGATGTTGCCGAAACCATCGCCTGGTATTGCAATCCCGCATCCAATGGCGTGAACGGCAATGTGGTTCGGGTTTGCGGGCAATCTCTGATAGGCAAATAAAAAAAGGGCCGATCCTTGCGGATCGGCCCTTTTTGGAATTCTGGTGGGTGGTACTGGGATCGAACCAGTGACCCTCGCCTTGTAAGGGCGATGCTCTCCCAGCTGAGCTAACCACCCGGGAAAAATGGCGGAGCGGACGGGACTCGAACCCGCGACCCCCGGCGTGACAGGCCGGTATTCTAACCAACTGAACTACCGCTCCGCATCAATTCTGGCCGTTAGGCCTGAATCTGAAACCGGATGGGGTGATCCGGTGATGCTATTGAAAGTGGTGGGTGGTACTGGGATCGAACCAGTGACCCTCGCCTTGTAAGGGCGATGCTCTCCCAGCTGAGCTAACCACCCACTTTCAAGCCTTTCTCTAAAACTCTGAAAAGGCTTTTAAACCTTTCAAAGGTGCTCACTTGCCGGCCAGCAATGCTGTCTCAATCAAGTGAGAGGCGCATTTTAAGCATTTGGCTGGCGGTGTCAAATATTTTCAGGAAATTTTCCAGGAAAACCTGCAAGCCTCTAAAAAGCGGATGATTTTCAAGCAATCTTACTTCTTTCTGGCGGCCCTGCCAGCGGTTTGGACGCCCCTCATCTTCGGACCATTCTGGCCGGCCTGCTGCGCTTTTTCCCGCAGAGACAGTTCACTCACACGACCGCGCCGGTCTTCCGGAACCGCACGGTTGGCCAAAGAGCAATTCAGATCGTCGAGACTTTTCTGCAGATCACCCCAACGTTCCAGCAGCTGCGGAACAACATCATCCATCAGTTTTTCCAGCCGGTTTCGCAAAGAATCCTTGAGCGACATTGTTTTCAATTCCCATGCAGTTTCAACTGCAAACAGTGTAGTCAGCCCTCAGAAAATCCACCAGCCGCCGCCGGATTCCGCCTCCTCACGTCGTTCACGTTCCAGCTCCAGTTGCGCATATTCCTCTTCCAGGTTCTCGATCTTGCGATCCGCTTCCAAAGGAACTGTGGGGCCGCCGCCAAAGGGCCAGAACCATGAGGCGGATTCGTACTTGCCCTCTTCCTTAAGACGCTCGATTTCAAGCTCACGCTCTTCTTCAAGTAGCACCAGCCGACGCTCATAATCCATATCCTCATTAACTTCGACAATGGACGTCGCTGCATGATTTGGTGCCAATAGATCGCTGTTCAGAAAACGGGTTGAGACAATCTCCTCGGCCTGCATCGCGTATTCACGAGTCACCAGCTGAAGATCGCCCTGCGCCAGCGGGTGGTCGGGATCCAGGTCCGGGTGCCGCTGCCCGGGCTCCGAGAGTTCGTTATACCGCAGATAATAGATCTGGCCCGGCTCAACCTGCAGTGTAGCGTCAGCAATCAAGCTCAGACTGAAGGAATTCATCCCCTCCAGGCCCAGCAGTGGTCGGCGCATGGCAATATGGCGCTCACCAGGGCTGACCTCCAGCCAGGTAAAACTGTCATTGCGGATATTAAAATAGTGCGTGTCATCGATGTAGACGCTGGGGGCCTCAATCTCATCAGCCGCCCACTGGGAATGAGTCCGGTAGAAATACAGCACCGCATTCCGGCGGTCCCAGCTGTCGTTAGCAATGTGTACAAAGTCGTGGCCGGACACTGGATGCAGGAACGAACCAACACTCTTTCCTATGGACTGGTAAACCGTACAACCCGACATCGCCAGCATCAGAGACAACACAGCCAGCGGCCGGAGAACAGACAGAACAGAGGGCACTCGGGTTTTCATTGTTGTTAACTCTTCATCCTGATTGCGAGTTGCCTGATCATAACAACTGCAAAACGGCAGAAATGAGAGCTACCGCATGGGATGACTACAAACCGTTACAAAACCCGAAATGCCACCTCTAATTAATCGGAAATCCTGACTACTGCCGGCTCACCTGAGTGCGTAGCTGGTTGACCTCCTCGGATAGCCGAACCAGACGGGAAGTCAGCTGCGAACGGGATGCGTCAATGGATTCCACCGTCCGTTTCAGGCTTGCAAGCTCATTCCGAAGGGCCTGCACCCGGCCGTCGTCGGAAATCTCCGCTGTCTCCCGCTCCAGAGCCGCAATCCGCCCTTCCATTCCGCTGATCCCCAGCTTTTGCTCCTGCTCAAACCGCCGGATACGACTCTCGATCACCTGATCCACATCTGCAAGTTGCTGGCTGAGCTTCGTAAGCTGTGCCGTCGCCTGCCGGTTTGCATCCTGCAGGGCTGTTACTGACGTCTCCGTCTGTTGCTTCAGGGAAGCAACGTCTGCCGAAAACGACGTCCGGACCTTCTCAACTGAAGCCTCAAGCCCGCCAATCGCCTGTTTGCTCTCAGCCAGGCCAGACTCCACCGCAGCGATCCGCTCCTGATGCTCATCCAGGCGCTTCTTGTTGCGCTCATTGGCAATGGCCCAGAGCTTCCGGATCTCACTGTCCGCCGTATCCAGCTGCTTCTTCTGCGCAGCAATCTGATCCGCCAGCGATGCCCCACGCTCCTGAAGATTCTCCCCGGTCTCAGAAAGATCCCCTTCAAACCGTGCCAACGCCAGCTTACTCTGCCGAGCCCAGTAATCCGCCTCCTCCAGCTGGCTTTCCAGAACCTGAACCCGCTGATTCTGCGAATACCAGCCAGCACCGGCGGCCACCGCCACCGCAATCACCAGCAACCAGAGCATCGCCAGACTCCCGCGGCCACCACCGCTGCCGCTGCCACCCTTGTTGCCTTTATCCCCGCCAGCTGACCTCTCACGCCGCGGCGGCTCCCCCTTCCCGGCGGAAGATGGCCCAGGCCTCTTCTCTGCCGCCGCCTTGGGCTCGGCACTACCAATCGGTCGCTGGGCTCTCAGCTCATCATCATCTGGACGGATGGGTTCCATTACAGCTCCTGACTATGGACGGTTAAAACAATAAGGAACGATAATACCTGTACTTATAAGCAGGATGAAATAACAGCGCATCATAGGAATCCCAACCGCGCCTTACACTATGGCTTTGTTGCATGGTAAGTAGCCAAAACATACAATGGCCGGCTTTCCAATTATCATAGGACAGTTGCATATGCAGCCGCTTGTAGGACTCATCATGGGCTCCAAATCCGACTGGCCCACCATGGAACACGCCGCCACCATGCTCGACAAACTTGGCGTGCCCTACGAAACCAAAGTCGTCTCGGCCCATCGCACCCCGGATCTGCTGTTTGACTATGCCAAAACCGCCTCAGAGCGCGGCCTGAAAGTCATCATCGCCGGTGCCGGCGGCGCAGCGCACCTGCCAGGCATGGTTGCTTCACAAACCGCCCTGCCAGTTCTGGGCGTGCCCGTACAGTCCAAAGCCCTGAATGGCCTGGATTCCCTGCTGTCCATCGTCCAGATGCCCGGCGGTATCGCCGTTGGCACCCTGGCCATCGGCAAAGCCGGGGCCACCAACGCTGGCCTGCTGGCAGCACAGATTATCGGCACATCCGACGACAACGTCCGGAAAGCCGTGGAAGAATTTCGCTCTACTCAAACACAGTCGATACTGGACAATCCTGATCCCAAGGATCAGTAATCAAACTTGGGAGCATGAGCCTTCGGGTGTGGCCCTTCCAAAACACGCTACGAGCACATCCATGTGCGCTTGTTTCGGGCCGTCCATGGCCCTCAACAGTTTTGGAAGGGCCACACCCGAAGGCTCCTCAGCTTTTGGTGATTCATCATCAATGGCACCATGGTCAGTCAAATATTGCTACGCATTGACTCCAAGGCCTGCTGAGCGGGCTGGGAACCACTTTCCAAAACTGTGCGGAGCCATGGATGGCGGAGCCCAAGCGCCACATGGGTGGGGCCGAGCGCTTATGAAGCGAAGCTTCATGCGACAGCCGCACGACTGCAATCTACCATTGCAGGCCGGACCCCGGAGGGGTGCCGCAAGGAGCGTGTTTTGGAAAGTGGTTCCCAACCCGCTCACACTCCAAAAGTCAGACGCTAATCGCCAAACAAGGCAGGAGAACACAAATGAGAATTGGTGTACTGGGCGCCGGCCAACTGGGAAGAATGCTGGCACTGGCCGGATATCCCCTGGCCAAGACCTTTGTTTTCTATGACATGTCCGGCAGCCCCAGCGCTGGCCTTGGAGAAGTCATCATTGACCGCGATGGCGAATACCTGGATGACTTCCTCTCCCGCGTTGACCGCGTCACTTACGAATTTGAACACCTGCCGGTAGATGTTGCAGAGAAAATTGCCGCCCACAAACCCGTACACCCATGCCCCCGGGCCCTGCAGGTCTGCCAGAACCGCGAAGCGGAGAAAACCCTGTTTGGCCAGTTGGGCATCCCGACACCCAAGTGGAAAATCGCCGACAGCGCCGCCTCACTGAAAGCCGCTGCAGAAGAGCTTGGCTGCCCGGTGGTGGCAAAGTCCAACACCGAAGGCTATGACGGCAAGGGCCAGGCAGTGCTGCAAAGCCCGGAAGATGCCGGGGCGGCTTGGGACTCCATCGGCCATCCGCGCCTGATCGTGGAAAAGTTTGTCGATTTCCACCGGGAAGTATCGATTATCGCGGTCAGAGCCGAAGACGGTGACTTGGCTTTCTACCCCATGGCGGAGAATACCCACCATGAAGGCATCCTGCGCTACTCGATTGCGCCGGCACCAAAGCTTGAGAAACATGTCCAGGAAGACGCAGAACGTTACATCAAGGCACTACTGAACGAATTGGATTACGTCGGCGTATTAACCCTCGAGCTGTTCGAGACTGCCGAAGGTCTTGTTGCCAACGAGATGGCGCCCAGGGTCCACAACTCCGGGCACTGGACCATTGAAGGCGCCATGACCAGCCAGTTCGAGAATCATATCCGAGCGATTGGCGGACACGCTCTGGGCAACGTGGCGCCGCGAGGCGTAAGCTGCATGATCAATATCATCGGCGAACATGGCGACATTGAGCGCATCCTCGAACTCCCTTACGCGCACGTTCACCTCTACAATAAAGGCGAACGGCCGGGCCGGAAGCTGGGCCATGTGAATATTCTTGCCGAGAGCTACGAAGAGCTGGTCTGGCGGGTTAAGAACTGCGCGCAGTTCCTGCCCGGTTGCCCGGAGTTTAATAGTTCTTTAACGACAAAGGGTTGATCTGACTCAAATCGACCTTATATTGGGTTGACGTACATCCACATAAACAGAGAGACAGGGAGAACGACCTCATGGCATTTGAACTTCCCGCACTGCCTTATGAAAAAAACGCACTGGAACCGCACATCTCTCAGGAAACCCTTGAGTACCATTACGGCAAACACCACAACACTTACGTAACCAAGCTGAACGGCCTGGTAGAAGGTACCGATAACGCCAACAAGTCTCTTGAGGACATCATCAAGAGCGCCAGCGGCCCGCTGTTCAACAATGCCGCTCAGGTCTGGAACCACACTTTCTACTGGCACTGCCTCAGCCCGAACGGTGGCGGTGAGCCGACTGGCACTGCCAAGGAAGCCATTGAGAAAGCCTTCGGCTCCTTCGAAGACTTCAAGAAAGAGTTCAACGACAAAGCAGCCAACAACTTCGGCTCCGGCTGGACCTGGCTGGTGAAGAAGGCTGACGGCAGCGTTGCGATTGCCAACACCAGCAACGCGGAAACTCCGCTGACCGGCGCTGACAAGCCGGTGCTGACCGTCGACGTGTGGGAGCACGCGTACTACATCGATTACCGCAACTCCCGCCCGAACTACCTGGAAGCTTTCTGGAACCTGGTCAACTGGGATTTCGTGAACGAAAACCTGGCCTGATCAGAGCCAGTCTTCCGAGTGCAGCCGTAAAAAGCTGCCGCCCAAGAACGCCCGCCCTGCGCGGGCGTTCTTGCATCTGTCACACAGAAACAATTACAAATTGATACAACCGCACCCTGAAATCTTTGGGAAAATCACCGATACTCAATGAACTTTCGTTAACTCTGAACCATACTTAAAAATAATTCTCAGGGTGAGACTTAAAGCGCACCACCCCTTATGCGACGCTTTCGTCCTGAAGAAACCGGATTAAAAACGGGCCTGAATGCAAAACTCTTTCGAGGTTGAACATCGCCTGGGCTACCGAATCTTACGATGGATTCTTGCCATGGCCCTTGTCAGCGGCATCATTGTCAGCTCTGTGCAGGTGATCTTGGACGCCCGTCGCGTGTCCGAGGGGTTGGACACTGACGCCAGGCAGACCATTGCCATGGTGAAAGACGCCGCTACCCAGGCCGTATTCAGCATTGATGCCGAGCTGGCCCAGCAGGTAGTCGACGGCCTGTTTGCCAAGGAAGCCATTCACATGGCCCGCATTGTTCATCCGGAAGGCGAACCGCTGGGCAATCGCAGCCGGCCCCTTAACGAGACCGCCTTCAGACCCGTGACCGATCCGATCTTTGGCGCTGAGCGGCTGTTCCGCGAGCCGCTGGCAAGAGAAAGAAGCCCGGAGACAATTTACGGATACCTGGAAGTTCACTACGACACCGAACCGGCGGCAGGCACCTGGCTGGACCGGGCTGCAGTCACCTTTGCCTCAGGGATAGCCACCGCCCTCATCCTGGGCTTGGTGCTGTTTTATGTGTTCCACCTACTGCTCACTCGGCCACTACTGAGAATTGTCCGCTCCGTGAAGCAGGTTGACCCTGCCCACCCGGACGATCGTCTGGTGACCATTCCCTCCGGCCACGAAAGCAATGAACTCGGCCTCTGGGTAAACGCCACCAACAACCTCCTGGTTGGCATTGGCGATAGCCAGAAACGTCACCGAGATGCTGAAGACAGGGTCAGCCGCCTGTCTCGCTACGATCAGCTGACCGGCCTGCCCAGCCGCGATACGTTCATGGAATTGCTGGTTCGGGACATTGATGAAGCCGCCAAACGGAACACGGTGCTGTCCCTGATTGTCTGCGGCATTGACGATTTCAAATCCGTGAATGAGCAATGCGGTTTCCGCACTGGTGACCTCATTCTGCAAACAGTGGCGGACCGGCTTACCAGCAAACTGGATAATGCCCGCTTTACCATTGCCCGCTTGGGCAGTGACCAGTTCGTGGTTGTTGAGAAAGGCCTCCGGGACGGATTCCAGGCCGCCGATACCGCCGAACGTATTCTTGACTGCGTCAGCAGTCCGATGATGGTTGACGACCAGAACGTCGCCATGACGGCAACCATGGGCGTGGCACTGTTCCCCTCCGACACCGACCAGGCCGACCGGCTGCTTCAGAGTGCCGAACAGACCATGACCCTGGCCAAGCAAAACGGCCACAATCACTTCCAGTTCTACGTAGCCAGTATTGACCAGGAAATCCGGGACAGGAAACAGCTGGAAAAAGATCTCTCCCAGGCGCTGTCCAATCATCAGTTCTACCTGGTCTACCAGCCTCAGATCAACCTGGAGAGCAAACGGGTGATTGGTGCCGAGGCTCTGCTGAGGTGGGAGCACCCTGTTCGTGGCCTGGTACCACCAGACTTTTTCATTCCCGTGGCCGAATCCAACGGCTCCATCGTCGAGATCGGCCAATGGGTACTGGATCAGGCATGCTGGCAGGCAGCCCGATGGGCTTCCGATGGTTCTCCGCTCCGGATCGCCGTGAACCTCTCTGCGGTTCAATTACGCCAGGCAACCATCGTTGACGACATCCTCGATACCCTGAAGCGCCACAAGATCCCCGCCGGCCGATTGGAACTCGAAGTGACCGAAACCAGCTTCATGACCAATCTTTCAGACGCCGTGGCCAAGCTTCACCGCCTGAACAGGGCGGGCATCAGCATTGCGGTGGACGATTTCGGCACCGGGTATTCTTCCCTCACGTATTTAAAGCAAATGCCAGTTAAACATCTGAAAATCGACAAGCAGTTCATTCACGACCTGCTGGTGAACGAGGAAGATACCCGAATTGCCAACACCATCATCGATCTGGGCAAGAGTCTGAACCTCTCCGTGGTTGCAGAGGGGGTGGAAACCGCAGAGCAGGAGTACTACCTCACCCAGCGCGGATGCCAACTGGCACAGGGTTACTACTTCAGCAAACCACTACTACCGAAAGATTTTGAGACTTTTGTAAAAGGTTTCCACGAACAAATTGTGGAAAATAACGCCTGATTCATTACCCATTACCCACCGAGGAGTTGCCATGGGAACTACCGTCATTGGCCTGATCGTTATTGTTGTCGCCGTAATCTTTCTGGTTTTTATCTATAACCGCCTGGTATCCCTGCGTAATCAGTTCAAAAACGGCTTTGCCCAGATTGATGTGCAGCTGCAGCGTCGCCACGACCTGATTCCAAACCTGGTTGAGGCTGCCAAAGCCTACCTCACCCACGAAAAGAGCACCCTTACCCAGGTCATGGAAGCCCGCAACAATGCGGTCAGTGCCCAGAAAGATGCGGCGACAGATCCCGGTGACGGCACCAAGATCCAGCGGCTCGGCAGTGCGGAAAATCTCCTGACCAAGGCCCTCGCCAACTTCTATGCCGTTGCAGAGAACTATCCGGAGCTGAAAGCCAACGAGACCATCCAGCAACTGATGGAAGAGCTGTCCAGCACCGAGAACCGGGTCGCGTTCGCCCGCCAGGCTTACAACGATGCGGTAATGAGCTACAACATTTTCCGGGAGCAGTTCCCCAACAACATCATTGCCGGCATGTTTGCGTTCAAGGAAACGGCCCAACTGGAACTGGATTCCCCGGAAGCCCGCCAGGCCCCGAAAGTCGCCTTCTGAGGCCCTGAGGCATGGCTCATCCCGGTTTCTTTCAGCGCCAGGCCCATGCCCGGCGCAACACCAGCCTTCTGGTGCTCCTGTTCCTGACAGCGGTCGCCTTTATCACCCTGGCGGTTTGCCTCGTGGGGTATTTTGTGACCCGCAGTGAATCGTCCAGCCTCGCCTTTCACCACTGGCTGCTTTCCAATCACGGGCTGTTAACCGGCGCAACGGTCGTACTGCTGATTGGCTTGGGATCCCTGCTGCGCTGGATCGATCTGGCCGGCGGCGGCAGCCGGGTTGCCAAAATGGTGGGCGCCCAACCGATAGACCCGGACACCCGCGACAGCGACGAGCGCAAACTGCGCAATATTGTTGAAGAAATGGCCATTGCCAGCGGTGTTCCGGTGCCGGAACTCTACGTGATGAATCAGGAAACCGGTATTAACGCCTTTGTGGCCGGCTATACAGCCAACGAAGCGGTGATGGTGGTCACCCACGGTGCCATTACCCAGCTGTCACGGGACGAGCTCCAGGGCGTCGTCGCCCACGAGTTCAGCCACATATTTAACGGCGACATGCGACTGAACGTTCGACTGATTTCCCTGCTTGCCGGCATTCTGATGATCGGCCAGATTGGTGGTTTCCTGCTCCGGGCATCGTTTTACCGGGGCCATCGGGTAGGACGATCCCGGGACGGTCGGGCACAGGCCGCCATGGGCATTATCGGCCTGGCACTGTTTGTGATTGGCTACGTCGGTGTTTTCTTCGGCCGGCTTATTCAGGCAGCCGTCTCGCGCCAACGGGAAATGCTGGCAGATGCCTCATCGGTTCAGTTCACCCGCAACCCCGAGGGGATTGCCGGCGCGCTGTTCAAGATAGGCCTGAAGGGTGGCTACCTGGACACCACCAGCCACGCCAGTGATATGAACCATATGTGTTTTGGCGAAAGCGCCCGAATGAAATTTGCGTCCCTGCTGGCATCCCACCCCCCCATCGATGAGCGCATTAACGCGATTCAGCCCGGCATGCTGGCCAGGCTGCGCAGTCGGCTCCGAGATACCGAGCCGGGGGTGGATCTTTATCGGGGGTCGGGCGCGGCACCTGTGGCCGGAACATCGGGATTTACAGGCGCAGGTCCGACAGCCAAACCTGCCCGCAAGTTTTCAGACCAGGTCGGTACCATCAGCCAGCAGAGTGAGGATTTTGCCCTCCGCTTCCTGAGCCAACTCCCGGCCACCTTCCGGAATCTCCTTTACACCCGCGCCGGTGCGGTTCAGCTTTGCTACGCCATGCTGATCAGTGAACTCTCCCGGGACCAGCAGATGCAGAGGCTCGCCCTGCTGCCCCCTCACCCGGTACTGGGCAGCCAGCCAGACCTGCTCGGAAAACTGCTGCCTGCCCTGAAGACCATTGGCGAGGGTGTCCGGTTTCCAGCCCTGGAACTGGCCATGCCCGCCCTTCGCAAGCTGGATCCGGAAGAACGGGAAATTCTGATTACCAGCGTCCAGAAACTGGTGGCGGCGGATAACCGGGTCAGTCTGTTCGAGCTGGCGTTGACCAGCTTCCTGTCTCGCCACCTCGGTGCCGAGGCAGACAGAGTGGTTCCGGTTCGCTATAAAAGCTACAAACCGGTACTGCCGGCCCTGCAAAGGCTTCTGAGCCTATTGGCTCGCGCAGGCTCCAGCTCCCAGCCAGACGCAGAAGCACTTTACCGGGAAGCCATGGCGGGCTTTGCGAATGCCCGGAATGGAACCCAGCCGGTCCTGGAGAAGGTCACCATGCGCCAGCTACGGGAAGCCCTGACCGCACTGAATGGCCTGTCCCCGTTACTGAAGCCGGCGGTGATCGATGCCTGCGGGCACTGCATCACCCACGATGGCAAAGTTGATACCCGGGAATACGAGCTAATGCGGCTTGTGGCGGACCAGATGGATTGTCCCATGCCGCCACTGATGGTGTAAGCGGCCTACTGCGTCCGCTGGCTCCTGCCAGAATCGAAGAGCTCGTCGAGGGGCGGCTGTGAGACATTCTGGGGCAGCCCGAGCTTTTTCCGCACATCAAGGTCAACCTCCCACAGGGCCCGGTACTTGATCTCCGTGGCCGCCACTGTGTCCGCCTTGCCCAGCATAATTGTGGGCTTCAGGAATACCAGCAGGTTGCGCTTGATCCGGCTGGTGTTTTCGGATGAGAACAGACGCCCCAGATAGGGAATATCCCCGAGCAGCGGCACCTTGCTCTTGGTGACATTGGTATCTTCACGAATCAGCCCGCCGAGCACGATGGTCTCGCCGTCATCGGCCAGCACCGTGGTCTTGATCTCACGCTTGTTGGTGACAATGTCGGAGGCATTTTCAATACTGGCTGCAACGCTCTCGGTGGTCTGCTCCACCACCAGCCGCACCAGACCATCGGCGCTGATGGTCGGCGTGACCTTCAGGGTCAGCCCCACATCCCGACGCTCAATGGTGGTAAACGGATTGCTCAGACCATCGCCTGTGACCGCTGTCTGGCCCGTGCGAAATGGCACGTTCTGGCCCACGGTAATCTCCGATTCCTGGTTATCGAGCGTTATGATGCTCGGCGTGGACAACAGGTTGGCCGCCGTGGATGTGGACAGGGCCTGCAACAGCACCCCCCAGCTTACGCCATTTTTGTTGCGCTCACCGGCGCCGATGGTGATCCCGCCCACGGCCGGGGCGATGGGGGTATCAGACAGGATGGCCGTCAGCACATCCTCCAGGCTTCGACCGACATTGCCGAAACTGGTGCCAAGCACCGGCGTGGAACCGCCCGACTCGTCGCCGGCCGCCAGCTGCACACCCAGGTCCCGGCCCATTTCATCACTGATTTCGACAATAGCCGCTTCAATCATAACCTGAGCCCGACGCACATCCAGGGCCGCTACAATCTGCTCCGCTTCCTGCATCAATGATGGTTCGCCGCGAACCACCAGGGCGTTCAGGCCCTCATCGGCAAATACCGTAAAGGAATTACCGGGAGAGCCGCCGCCCGCTGCGGAACCTGCCGAACCGGCACCTTCCTTCGCCACTTCACCCATCACGCCTTTGAGAATCTCCGTCAGATTCTTGGCGTCGGCATGTTTCAAACGGAGAACCTTGGTGGTGCCGCCAGTAGCAGAGGGCTGGTCAAGCTGCCGAATTAACCCCCGCATCTTGTCGCGAAAGGTTTCGTCGCCTCGGAGAATCAGCCGATTGGAGCGCTCATCCGCGGTAACACTATACTTGCGGGCAGCATTATCACCGCCGGCGCGGCCCAGCTCGTCCGGCGCCAGTTCCTGGAGCAGCGTGACCATGTCCCCTACCCAGGCTTCCTCGAGCTGGATGACCTCAACCTCATATTTTGATGGGCTGTCCAGCTCCCGGACAATCTGTTCAATGCGCGCAATATTCGAGGAATGATCGCTGATGATCAGAGCATTCGCGGCAGCGACACCAGCCAGATGCCCGTACTTCGCAACCAGCGGCCGAAGAATCGGCACCAGCTCCAGGGCGTTGGCATTATCAATCTGAATAACCCGGGTAATAAGCTGTTCCGAGGGCGTTTCCTCAAAGCGGGTCAGGATTTCGGCGGACTGCTTGGCATCCACCTGCTGTACCACCTTGATCACCTCCTCGCCGGGAATGGCGGTGAAGCCGTGCACATTCAGGACCGCCAGAAACAAGTCGTAAATCTCATCCTTGTTCATGGGAGCGCTGGAGAGCACCGTAACCTTGCCTTTTACCCTCGGATCCACCACAAAGCTGTAGCCGGTAATGTCCGCCACCTGGGTGACAAACGCGCGGATATCCGCGTCCTTCAGGTTCAGCCGCCAGGTTTCTTCCTGCCCGTGCGCCAATGACATCATTGGCAGCAAAATGAGCAGAGCAATGGCCCGTAACAGATTAGTCTTATGGTTATACATCTGGCGATTTCTTCCTGTTTCGGTGAACCCGGTCAGCGCCACTGCTCGGGTATGGCATAACTGATGGTTAGGATGGAGCCGTCACGCTCGATTTCTATCTCCAGCTGAGACTGGTCACGCCAGTTCTCAAGCAAGGCCTTGTCCTGATCGATATTTCCCAGCCGCTGGCCATTGATGGCGGTAATCACATCACCGGCCTGTAGATTGACGGCATTCAGCATGGCGTTGGAACCGTCATACACATACCCGGCCATGCCGCTGTTATCCACCTGGCTAAGCCCAAAGGGGGCAAGTGCCGCAATGCCCTGGCTATCGATCTGTTCACGGGCGCTGGCCAGAAACGCATCGGGAGACGATTCTGCCGGCTCTGGGGCTACCTCTGCAACCAGGTCCGAAGACACCGATTCTTCAAAGGCCAGTGATTCATAACGCCCGCCCCTGCGTATCAGCACGCGCCCCGGTTCCACCTCAGCGAGTTCTGCGTTACCGGGCAATATCTCTCCCACCCGGTAATACGCTGTTTCACCATTGCTTCCTGCAACTATAGCACCGGAGTCCTCGGGCCGCTGCGCAACCAGTACGCCTTCGAGCCGAAGCCTCAAGCGGGTCTCCGGTGCCGAACGGCGAACGGCTTCAGCCACCTCCACCGCGCGCTCTGATCGACCGAAGAAATCGTAGAGGGCCATGGAACCTGTTACGCGACCGCCCGTTGCCAGACTGCCGGCGCCGTCCGATACCGGTGAGTGGGGAACCGGCTTGTCGTCCCAGGCAATCAGCCAGGTAATCCGCGCCAAAGCGACGCCCAGGTAGAGCACCAACGCCACCAGCAAGAGGTTCGCGACACTCCTGGCGATCCGGCTCTGGGCCTGGGCACTCAGCAGAGCCATACTATCGTCCCCCCGGGATAAGCGGCTGCCGCACCCGGAACACAACGTCACCCGGGCTTGCAGAGTCTGGCCAGGGCTGGCCGGCCAGATCCACCATGCGCTTGTAAACGCGCAGCTCCATCATTCCGTTCCAGAATATCGTCGCATCCGCCGCCGGACCCTCTCCGCCCTGCTCGGCGACGGCCAGGGCCACACCACCCTGGCTGGTATCGACCGTATCCAGTGTCGCCTGCATCGGCGGGAAATCAGCCTGGCCCCGCTGATCGCCCATGGGCCAGGTAACCAGCCCGCCACCCCAGCGCCCGAGGCCTTCAGCCCGGGTAATCCGGTTGTCAGCCCACGCCATTTCCAGGCGGTCAATGGTCACCTCACCCTCAATTATTGCGCCGCCACTCCGGCGGATAAGCTCCTCAAATTCAGCAACCGCCACTTGCCCGCGCGCATCCAGTCGGGCGCTGGCTGGCCACCCGATCGTAACATCACCATGCAGCGAAGATTGTGACGATTCCACGGAAATCCGAAGCGGCAGCTCCAGGCGGGTCACTGAGGGCAGGTGCAGGCGCCAGTCCACACGCAGCGGAAACCCCGCAACGATCACGCCAGCCTCACCATCCCAAAGCCGTCCGGCCACCTGCCGGACCTGGATCTGGGCCGGCAACGGCACATGGGCAGACGCCTGCTGCCAGACCCAGCCGGCAGGTACCAGAAACACCAATGACAACAGATAAACCAGAGCGCCCAACAACAGCAGCAAAAACACCTTGCCTGGGCGGAGAAAAGACTTTGGTTCAGCGTCACTCATTCAGCTACACACAGAAAATGGACCGGAAGCCGAGTCTAGCAAAGGCATGGCGCAAGTTCATGACAAAAAAACAAAAAACCCCGCGCCAGTGTGAACCAGCGCGGGGTTTTTCAGGGGCCAGGATCAGGCCGGCATCACATCATGCCGCCCATGCCTCCCATTCCGCCCATACCACCCATGTCCGGCATACCGCCGCCGGCTTTCTCGTCTTCCGGCTCGTCTGCAATCATCGCCTCGGTGGTGATGATCAGAGACGCAACGGAAGCAGCAGCCTGCAGCGCGGAACGGGTTACCTTGGCAGGGTCCAGGATACCCATTTCCAGCATGTCGCCGTATGCTTCGGTGGCAGCGTTGTAGCCAAAAGCGCCTTCGCCTTCGCGAACCTTGGCAACCACAACAGAAGATTCGCCACCGGCGTTGTACACGATCTGACGCAGCGGAGCTTCCATGGCACGGCGCAGGATGTTAACACCGGCTTTCTGCTCTTCGTTCAGAGCATCAACCTTGTCCAGGGCCGCGATGGCACGGATCAGGGTGACACCGCCACCAGGCACAATGCCCTCTTCTACCGCAGCGCGGGTCGAGTGCAGAGCGTCTTCAACGCGGGCCTTCTTCTCTTTCATTTCCACTTCAGAACCGGCGCCCACCTTGATAACGGCAACACCGCCAGCCAGCTTGGCAACACGCTCCTGAAGCTTTTCCTTGTCGTAATCGGAAGAGCTGTCTTCGATCTGCTTACGGATCTGGTCAACGCGGGCTTCGATATCCGCCTGCGCACCGGCACCACCGATCAGTGTGGTGTTTTCCTTGGTGATGTTGATGCGCTTGGCCGTGCCCAGGTCGTCCAGAGTGGTGTTCTCCAGAGTCAGACCCACTTCCTCGGAAATCACGGTACCACCGGAGAGGATCGCGATGTCCTGCAGCATTTCCTTGCGACGGTCACCAAAGCCAGGCGCCTTCACTGCGGCGACCTTCACGATGCCGCGCATGTTGTTCACAACCAGAGTCGCCAGCGCTTCGCCTTCGATGTCTTCAGCGATGATCATCAGCGGCTTGCCAGCCTTGGCAACAGATTCCAGCACCGGCAGCAGTTCGCGGATGTTGGAGATCTTCTTGTCGACCAGCAGGATGTACGGGTCATCCAGCTCGGCAGACATGTTGTCCTGGTTGTTGATGAAGTACGGAGACAGGAAACCACGGTCGAACTGCATGCCTTCAACCACGTCCAACTCGTCTTCCAGACCACGGCCTTCCTCGACAGTGATCACGCCTTCCTGACCCACACGCTCCATGGCGTCTGCAATCAGTTGACCAATGGTTTCATCACCGTTGGCGGAGATAGTACCTACCTGGGCGATGTTGCGAGCGTCGTCACACGGCTTGGCCATCTCACGGATCGCTTTCACGGCCTGAGCAGTGGCCTTATCGATGCCACGCTTCAGATCCATCGGGTTCATGCCGGCAGTAACGGCCTTGACACCCTCGTTGACAATGGACTGAGCCAGAACCGTCGCGGTAGTGGTGCCGTCACCCGCAGTATCGTTGGTCTGGGAAGCAACTTCCTTGACCATCTGCGCGCCCATGTTCTCGAACTTGTCTCTCAGCTCGATTTCCTTGGCCACGGAAACACCGTCTTTGGTGATGGTTGGCGCGCCAAAGGATTTTTCCAGAACCACGTTACGGCCTTTCGGACCGAGGGTTACCTTAACCGCGTCTGCCAGAACGTTGACGCCTGCGACCATGCGCTTACGAGCGCTATCACCGAATTTAACGTCTTTTGCTGCCATATCTTCAATTCCTGTTCGTTAAACCGAATTCGTTGAATCAATCGGAATAATAAGAGTTCGTGCCGGTCGCTTCCGCGATCACTCAAGCACGCCGTAGATGTCGTTCTCGCTCATGATCAGGAGCTCTTCACCGTCAACCTTTACGGTATTACCGGCGTACTGACCGAAAACCACGGTGTCACCCACCTTGACCGCCAGTGCACGGGTTTCGCCGTTCTCGAGGATACGGCCATTGCCCACGGCAATTACCTCACCCTGGGACGGCTTTTCCTTGGCGTTGCCCGGCAGCACGATGCCACCTGCAGTTTTCTCTTCTTCTTCCTTACGGCGCACGACAACACGATCGTGTAACGGACGAATTTTCATCGTTCGATTTCTCCAATAGCCAGATTGATGTGGCAATGACATTGTTGATGTAGGTCGGATTAGCGAAGCGTAATCCGACAAATTGCCCGACCTGATAACCAACTGTTTTCAGTGGAAATCAGCCCGCAGCGAACTTGTGATACCTATTTGGGGTAGCAGCTAGGGGTTTTCAACACCCCGAGACAAAAATTTTTCACTTTTTTTCGATGCGATCACGATCGGATTCCGTTTCGTCCCGGAATTCACCTTCGATAATGTCGCCATTGCTATCCCGGTCATACGGCCGCTGCTGACCAAAGGGATTTTCCTGGCCACCAAACGGATCCTGACCGAACGGATTCGAACCGCCGCCGGCCCGGAAATAAAAGCTCTGGCTCCGGCTTTGACCCGCAACGACCATGCGCTTGAGCGCTTGGGCGGCAAGCCAGTGACGGGTTCCCGGGATCAGGCACAGGAAGCCAACGGCATCGGTAATAAAACCCGGGGTCAGCAACAAGGCGCCACCCACCGCGAGGATCAGCCCCTCCGCAACCTCTTTGGCAGGCAACTCACCACTGTTCAGCCGTTGGTTGGCCCTCAGCAACGTTGCCAGACCCTGCTGGCGCAAAAGCCAGGCACCGATAACAGCGGTCAGCAACACCAGCCCAATGGTGTTGAAAACACCGATCATACCGCCAACCTTGATGAGTACCGCCATCTCGGCAATCGGCATGATAATAAATAGAAACAGAAACACAGACATCAGGCCCTCACGGTCTGAATAGGAAGTTCAGAAGGTCTGGTATACTCGCAGCCCTTCAAAATGAGAACGCGGCCAACATTGTAAGTTCATGCGCCACCGGGCACACAGAAACCGCTGAACCTTTTAATTTAGTTAGGGCAAAACATGAAACTTCAAGATTCCGTGACCGCAATTACCGGTGGCGGCCAGGGTCCGGGCGGGTGATTGAAGTGGATAGTGCGCTGCGGCGCTGATCAACGGAGGAATACATGGGGCATCCCGGCGCCCCATTACCAACGAAACCGGGACATTGAAACCCGACCGTTGATAACCTCCACCCCCTCGGCCTCAAGCCGGCTTACCTGCTCCCGGAAAATGTCTGAACCTTCCGGGAAGGCGATCTGACCATTACTGCGAATTACCCGGTACCAGGGCACCGAATGGCCGGCCGGCAACTTGCCCAAAGCCCGGCCTATGTAACGAGCCTGTCGGCCAAGACCGGCCATTTCCGCAACCTGGCCGTAACTGACCACCCTGCCCTCAGGAACCGCCAGCACCACTTGCCAGATTTTTTGATCTTTAGTCGGTTCGGACACAGGCTAACCTTCTTCCGCCTCGCGTTCATGCCGTGGAGCCAAAGCGTCCAGCCGCTGCCCCTGACGAATCATAAACATTGCCAGAAGAACCGCCGGCACACCCATCACCGCGGAGACCAGGAAAAACTCGGCGTAACCGAACCCGGCAACCACCATGCCGGAAAAACCACCGAGAAACTTACCCGGCAAGGTCATCAGAGAGCTGAACAGCGCGTACTGAGTCGCCGTAAACGAGGCACTGGTCATGCTCGAAAGCCAGGCGATCAGCGCAACATTGGCAATACCGCCACTCAGGTTATCGGCACTGACCACCGCCGCCAGCGTAACAAGATTGGGCGGATACTGAGCCAGCAGCACGAACAAAAGGTTGGTGGCGGCTGTCATGATTGCGCCCAGCAACAGAATGCGCCGCACTCCATAGCGAACCACCATCACGCCCCCCATAAGTGAACCCGCGATGGTCATGAAGAAACCGAAAATCTTGGTAACGTCCGCGATCTCGGTTTTGCTGAAGCCCATAAAATCCAGATAGAACGGATTGGCCATCACCCCCATGGCAATGTCTGAGATCCGATACATCGCCACCATCAGCAGGATCGCAATAGACAGTTCCTTGTAGCGGCGGAAGAAATCCAGAAACGGGCCGGCTACGGCCGCATAGAACCAGCCGATCAGCCGCGCCAGCCGTGGATTGAGATGGGCTCGCTTGCCGGCTTCCTGCTCAATCTTGTGGGCAATGTCCTGGGCCGCCGCGAAATGATTTACCCGGGGCTCACGCACTATCAGGACCGTCAGCGCGCCAACGCCAACGAGAGCCGCCATTACCTCATAGGACACCTGCCAGGACCAGAATTCGGCCAGGTAAAGGGCGCCGGCACCGGCCACCAGCAGGGCCAACCGATAACCAAAAATGTAGGTGGCCGCCAAGGCCGCCTGCAGACGCTCCTCGGCAATTTCAATGCGGTAGGCATCAATGGCCACATCCTGGGTGGCAGAGGAGAACGCTACCAGCAACCCACAAAGGGCCATCATCTCCGGCGCAGCGGTGGCGTCCACATGAGCCATCAGGTAAAGCCCCGTGGCGATGCCAACTTGCGCAAAAATAATCCAGCTCCGGCGCTTGCCTAACAGCCGGTCCAGCAACGGCAGCTTCAGGCGATCCACCACCGGCGCCCAGAACACCTTGATAGAATAGGTAATACCGAGCCAGCTGAAGAACCCGATGGTGGCTGTTTCCACCCCCACATCCGCCAACCGGGCGTTCAGGGTGGAAAACACCAGCAAAAACGGCAAACCGGCGGAAAAACCCAGGAACAGCAAGGCAATCACCTGCCAACGGGTGTAGGTGTAGAGTGTGTCCCGGATCAGGGTCAGGCGGGTGCCGGTTAAGATAATCGAGCCTCCGGGTCAGTCGCGGAAATTATTAAACTGCAGCGGGATTTCCAGCTCAGCTTCGCGGAGCATCGCCATGGCAGCCTGCAGATCGTCCCGCTTCTTGCCAGTCACCCGAACCTTGTCACCCTGGATGCTGGCCTGCACTTTCAGTTTGGCGTCCTTGATCATTTTCACGATCTTCTTCGCCATATCGGTTTCAATGCCCTGCTTTAGCAACAGGTGCTGCTTTACCAGCTTGCCGGACTTGCTTTCACCGTCCTCGGACAGGGCGCGGGCGTCGATTTTGCGCTTCGCAAAGGCCATTCGCAGCATGTCCATCAGCTGTTCCAGCTGAAATTCCTGCTCCGCACTGATGGTAATGCCCTTGTCATCGTGCTCGATATTCGCTTCCACGTTCTTGAAGTCCCAGCGGGTTGCCAGATCTTTCCTGGCCTGGTCCACCGCATTGGTCACTTCGTGCATATCAATTTCTGAAACAATGTCAAAAGACGGCATGGTCGTTATTCTCCAAGCAGGGTAAGCAGGTATACTTCTTCCATTTGCAGGGGATGATACCAACCCCCGGCAACTCCCGCATCTGACAATGGACTGGTAAAAAGAAGATAACAATGCCGAATCTGGACCTTCCCATCCTCGTAGTAGACGACGCGAAATTCAGCAGCATGGTTGTTGGACGCACCTTGCGAAAAGCCGGCTATCGCGACGTACGCATTGTCAACAACGCACCGGAAGCCCTTGAGCTGATCGAACAGCGACCGGTGAGCGTATTGATCGCCGACTGGCTGATGCCGGAAATGGATGGGCTGGAACTGACCGACCAGGTTCGCCAGCAGGACGAGCAGAACAACCACTATACCTATGTGATCTTGCTCACTGCCCGGGAAAGCGTAGAAGCTCTCTCAGAAGCCTTTGACCGGGGCGTCGATGACTTCATCTACAAGTCCGACATGACCAAACAGCTGATCCCCCGCATCTTTGCGGCAGATCGAATGGCCGACCGGCAGAACACCCTGCTGCGCGCCAACTCCCTGCTTATCGAGAACAACCGTGAGCTGGAATCCACCAACATCATTGATCTGGAAACCGGCCTCTGCAACACCAGGTACGGTCGGGAGCGGCTGACCAAAATGCTGCGCCACGCCGAATCCCGTGGCGGCTGCTCCGCTTACGTGCTGTGTGGCATCCGGAACTGGCAGGAGCTGAAACACAAACACCCGCCCACGGTAATGAGTGAACTCGCCATTGGCATTGCACGCCGGCTAAGCACCCTGATCCGCCCGATCGACGCACTGTGCCGAGTGGGCGACAACCAGTTCGCCCTCATCGCGTATTTTCCGAACAGCGACCATTGCACCACCACCGCGTTCCGGCGCGTGTTCGACGGCATCAACCACAAAGCCCTGAAAACCACCGCCGGTTATATTTCCGTCGAAGCAGGCATGGTGCTGTGCAAGGCTGATGCCGAGAAAGGCACGCCGTCCATTCAGGACATGGAGCGGGCAGCGGTGCAGGGATTGGTGGATGCCTATGATACCCGGCGGTTTACCGAAACCGCTCCGGAAGTCAGCGCAACAACATAATCCGACACTCGTGTATCCAGCACCACCTCATCACATTCCGTAACACTGATACACACTTCACAAACAGACAGAAAGAGCCCGAAGACTTATTCTGAAATTGTGGATTCAAGCAGTATCCCCCATGGCGGAGGAGCCGTGTAGTACCTCCGCCGCCATATGGGGAAAGATCCACCGAATTAACGAATTTTTCAGGCACTTTCGTTCTTTCCTTGTTTTTCAGGCCAGCTTCTTAGCTGGCCTTTTTATTTTTGCACTCCCCGCTCAGACTCTTCCGCACCAGTTCCGTTATACTCCGCCTATAACGACTCCAAAAACAGTGCTGTAACCATGAAAACCCTCGGAACCGCCTCAGTAGCCGCATTACGACAATATGTTCGCGCTGCCGAATCTGCCGGTGTTGATATCAACAAACTGTTCGCCAAAGCCCGCCTGAACCCGAACCTTCTGGACACCGACGACGGCCGCATTAACGGCGAGCAGTTTCAGGATTTCATCCATCGGCTGTGCGACCAAACCGGCAACCCGATACTCGGGCTGGAAACCGGGGATTTCGTGCAGCCCGGCTCCTACAGTGTTCTTGGTTACATCACCATGAGCTGCGCCACCCTGGGCGAAGCCGTGGCACGGATTGCACCATTTGAGAAGTTGGTCGGAGACATGGGCACCACCAGCCTCGCCGTGAAAGGCAACGACATCAAACTGAGCTGGAACTGCAATTACACCGATCCCGTAGTCCGGCCACAGCTGGTGGATAACGTCTTTGCCTCCTGGGTAAACTATGCCCGCTGGCTGGCCGATGACCAGGAGGCCTCACCCAGTTCCGTAAAACTTCGCCGCACCTCTCCCGGCCCGGAGCTTGAGCGGGCATACCAACAGCGATGGCAGTGCCCGGTCACATTTTCTGCCAACGAAGACAGCATCACCCTCAAAAAGACCCTGCTGGAAACCCGCCTGAGGCAACCAGATCCCCTGCTCCGCAAAACCCTCGAAGCCCACGCCCTGAGTCAGCTGGCGTCTTTGGACACCAACAGCGACCTGACCTCAAGGGTGCGGCATAGCATCCAGCAGCAGCTGATGCACGGCATTACACGGCAGGACATGGTCGCAGAAGACCTGGGGATGACCAGTCGCACTCTACAGCGGAAGCTGAGCCAGGTCGGCGTGTCTTATCAGAAGCTTCTGGATGAAGTGCGGCAAACAATGGCCGAGGATTACCTACAAAACAGCGAGCTTGCCATTCCGGATATTGCACTGAGGCTGGGGTACAGCGAAACCACGTCGTTTCACCGGAAGTTCAAGGCTGTGAAAGGCAAGACGCCCGGAGAGTTCCGGGCGTCCAGAGAGCAGACTTAGAGCTTGCGACCTTTACCAGCCGCTATCCGAAGCCGCAGGGCATTCAGCTTGATGAAGCCTTCCGCGTCTTTCTGATCGTAAGCACCCTGATCTTCCTCGAAGGTGGCAATCTTCTCGTCGAAGAGGGAGTCTTCAGATTTACGGCCAACCACGTCCACGTTGCCCTTATAGAGCTTCAGACGAACCGTACCGTTTACATAATGCTGGGTCTGATCAATCAGCGCCTGCAGCGCTTCCCGTTCCGGTGACCACCAGTAACCGTTGTAGATCACCTCGGCGTAGCGCGGCATGATGCTGTCTTTCAGATGTGCCACTTCGCGGTCCAGCGTGATGGACTCAATGGCACGGTGGGCACGCAGCATGATGGTGCCACCCGGGGTCTCGTAACAGCCACGGGACTTCATGCCCACGTAGCGGTTCTCGACGATATCCAGGCGACCAATACCGTTCGCACCGGCAACCTTGTTCAGGGTTTCCAGCACTTCATGCGCCTTCATCTCCTGACCATCAACGGCAACAATGTCGCCCTTCTTATAGGTCAGCTCAACATAGGTCGGCTTATCCGGTGCAGCTTCAGGAGACACACTCCAGCGCCACATATCTTCCTCGGCTTCCGCCCAGGGATCTTCCAGATTGATACCTTCGTAGGAGATGTGCAGCAGGTTGGCATCCATGGAGTAAGGGCTCTTGCCCTTCTTCTTCTCCACCGGAATATTGCGTTCGTCACAGTACTGGAGCAACTTCTCGCGGGAATTCAGATCCCACTCACGCCACGGTGCAATAACCTTTACACCGGGCTTGAGCGCATAGGCGCCCAACTCGAAACGAACCTGATCGTTACCCTTACCGGTAGCGCCGTGAGAGATGGCATCTGCACCCGTCTCATTAGCAATGTCGATCAGACGCTTGGCAATCAGCGGGCGGGCAATGGAGGTACCCAGCAGGTACTCACCTTCGTAAACGGTGTTGGCGCGGAACATCGGGAACACGTAATCGCGCGCAAACTCCTCGCGCAGGTCCTCGATGTAAATTTCCTTAACGCCCAGCGCCTCGGCTTTCGCACGCGCCGGTGCCACTTCCTCGCCCTGGCCGATATCGGCGGTGAAGGTCACCACCTCACAATTGTAAGTGTCCTGCAACCACCGAACGATAACGGAAGTATCCAGGCCACCGGAATAGGCCAGCACCACCTTTTTAATATCAGACATGCCCTTGCTCCAGACTGAACAGAATGGATGTGTTGAAAAGAAGGGCAGTATTGTACGGGAGAGCGGGGGGAATGGCTATTGGCCAGCAGCCTGCTGCCCCATCGCCTCCTCCCGAATGCCATCCCAGCCTTCCTTGATGGAGCGCAGCAAGTTAGCCACTTCATCCAGCTTGGCAACATCATTCCTGGCATTGGCCTCAAACAGAGCCCGCTCCATATAGTCGTAGAGCCCTTCCAGCCGAACAGCCAGATCTCCGCCCTGCTCGAAATCCAGGAAGCTGCGCAGACCGCCAATGATCTCGATGGCCTTGGTAATCAGCTTGCCCTTGCCCTCAAAGTCCTTAGCCTGCATCCGGGCCTTCGCCATGTTAATGCGCTCCAGGGCTCCGTTGTACAGAAGCTGGATCAGCTTGTGCGGGTCGGCATCGGTAATGCTGGTTTGGGTGTTTACCCGCTGATATGCCTGTAAACCGTTCATATAAGGCCTCTTCGTTCGCTAACTGGCGTTCGCCGGTCAGTTGTTATTCCGATTGTTTTGGGGGGCCAATGCGGCCAACTGCTGAGTCACGTAATCCCGGGTGCTGTTGAGCTGTGAAATCAGGGAATCGGCGGCACTGAACTGGGCGACCAGGCGCTCGCGATAAGAAATAATCCGCTCCTCCAATCGCGCACGACTCTCCTGAATCTGCTCCAGGTTCCGATTCAGGCTTTCGGTTCGGGCTTCAATGGCACCGCCAGAACCCACAAAATTAGTCACCAGATCGACTGTTCGTTCACCCACGCCTTCCACAAAGGTAATGGAACCCCTGGATCCAACCTGATCACCGAGGACTCTCACCTGCAAACCGGAGGCGCCACCGTTGCCACTCCCAAGGAACAGCACCTGACCGTCCCCTTCAGCCGAACGGCCACCGATCGTCCCTGCAACGTCCTTTCCGGCAGCCCCTGTCGCCACCGTCAAGCCATAGGCCGCGCCATCCTCTACGCTGGTCACGCTCACATTCGATTCACTACCATACTCAGAGGAAGTAAACGTCAGTTTCCCACCTGCATCCAATCCCACCTGAACCGACACATCGGCCGCATTCAGGGCATTACTGCTATTCAACTGGGATTGTATTTCATCGACAAAAGCCTGCGGAGATGTGTAGTCGCCCTGGGTCAATGTCAGGCTTACGGAGGTTTTTCCGTTTACCTGCAACGTAAACTCATCATTAGCGCCAGAGATAGTCACGGGAGTAGTGGCGTTGGCAACCAGTGCGGCATTCCCCGTCAACGAGCCCTGAGTTGCCGCCTGGGTAATTGCAATATCGTAAGTGCCCGGCTCAGTGCTCAGGCCGCTGCGCACAAACTCTACCTGACCATCGGTAGTCCGGCCCTGCTCAGCAAACAAAGCAGTCACGTCATCCGGGTAGGCTTTGAGCTGCTCCTCAAACTTTGAGCGATCAAGCTCCAGCCCGCCGGTTTCAAAATTGGTGGTGATGCCGACATCCGCGAGGCTGCGCACATTGGAATTTTCCAGGCCGGGAACTATCCGCGTCAGGATCTGGCGCAACTGATTCTGGATGCCACGCACAGTGGAGTCCCCTGTCAGCAAGCTCCCCACACCCGCCTCGGCATTGAACCCAGCCAGGCTGTCAATCGTTGATTGCAAGGCGTTGAACTTATCCACAAAACCCTGAACACGGTCAGCTACCGCACCAAAGTCTTGCTCCACTTTAATGGTGGAAGTGCCTGTCGCCTGAATATCAAATGTCAGGCCATCTATCACATTTTCGAAGCTATTGGTGGACCGGGTGACGGCAACGCCGTTGATTTCCATCACCGCGTCAGTCGCAGCAATCGTTTCAGTCAGGCCTGCGCCTACGTCCATGCCAGCATTGAAGGCAAATCGCGAGAGACCCTGATTATCGGTGTCAGTGCCACCGCTGTCTCCCGATACAGAAATACTCACCGCATTGGCCGTGCCGGTTTCATCCGCAGAGAGCACAAGCTGGAACCCACTGCCTGTATCAATAACGCCTGCGGAAACCCCAGAATCGGACTCGTTAATGGCGTTTGCCAGCCCCTGGAGTGTGTCATTGTTACTGTCAATGGTGATATTCGTGGTTTTATCGCCAACCGACAATGTCAACGTGCCCTGGCCGACACTGGTTGCATCCCGGTCCGCAAACACCGCATTGGAAGCCAGTGCCTGAGCCTGGGCCAGACTAGTAACATTCACACTGTAAGTGCCGCGACTGGCCTTGGTGCCATCGACAGAAACCGCAATATCTTCGTTGGAGGAGCTTGCCGAGAAAGCCTTCAGATTATCCGGAGCGCTCAGTTGCCGCATCGGAAGTCGCAATTCTGTCACCGCACTACGCAGCTTGCCATAGGCCGACAACAGGGCCTCGTTTTTCTGGGTCTCCCGACTCAGGCGCGTATCAGTTGGCTTGCGTTCCGCAGCCACCAACTGGTCCACCAGGTCTGCGTTCAGCACCCCGGACCCAACACCCAACGATGAAATACCAGCCATATTCATGCCTCCTCAAGGGGGCGAAAATCCATACTGATCAGTTTATCGGCAAAAAGCGGCAAAACTTTGCCTTTTTCTCTCACTGATTTGTAACGCCACGTAACTCAAGATCTCATTCCCCTCGCGGGAAAGGAGTCAGGGGAGAATCTCACCCCAAAACGCAAAGCACCGCCAAACCCAAGGGTAAGGCGGTGCTGAAATACCGTCATTTTTATCAAAGCAAAGGCAGCAAGCCCTTACACCTTGATGTTAAACAACGTCAGCGGCTCATTCTGCTGCAAGTTCTCTGCCAACCTCAATGCCACTTCGTCCGGGATCTGGCGAATAACCTCTTGGGTCTTTTGATCAACCACCTTCACGATGGTCTGCCCATGATCATTATCCACTTCGAATTGCAGATCCCGCTGCACATTCTGAACAAAATCATTCAGCTGGCTGACCGCGTCGTCGAGTTCCTCTCGCTGGACTTCACTACGCGCCTGCAGCTTCTCAGCTTTAGACGGCTCTGAAGCGGCCTGAGTACTCTGAACCGGGCGGGCAGCGGCAGACGAAAGAGCAGGGTCGGAGGCACTCCTGCCCTCGGCCTGAGATGACGACATTGCCTTCACCGGAACCTGATCACTCGCTCTAACCAGCTTCAGACTCGGGTTGTTCAGGTTAACGTCATTCATAGCTTTACCTCGCTATCCTCAAACGGCATTAAGCCGGAACCCGAAGGTTCCGGCCGTTACCGCTAAGCCCCAATTACTGCAGGAGGGACAGAACCTGCTGCGGACGGGCGTTGGCCTGAGCCAGTACAGAGATGCCGGCCTGCTGCAGCACCTGAGACTTAGAGAGTTTCGCAGTTTCAGCAGCGAAGTCAGCGTCCAGGATACGGCTATTGGCAGCGCTCAGGTTTTCTGAGGTTGTTGCCAGGTTGGCAATGGTGGAGTCGAAGCGGTTCTGGACCGCACCCAATTCACTGCGCACCGTATTCACAGACTGTAGTGCTGAATCGATACGCTTGAGGGCGTCATTAGCCTTATCAACATCTGTAACACTAATGGTATCAATCGAACCTGTAGCAGCCTGAGTCTGACCGTCAGTGAAGCCCGCGACGGTTTCAGTATTCCCGCTTAATGTAATATCTTCCAAGGCTTCGACTGTAACCTGCCCTCTTTGGGTTGCAGCGCTACCGACAGTACCTGTGGTTGCAAAACCCTGAGCGCCAATTGCCGGAGAGCCACCGGTAGAGGTACTCAACGTTTGGCTTGTGATGGTAAAGTTCTGACCCTCGGCTTGAGTGAAGACAAGGCCGGCAGTCCCCGTAGCTGCTGTGAGTCCTTCAATGCCTGCATCGTTTACAGCTGATGCAAATTCTTCATCGGTAATCGTATCGCCGGTAGTTCCCGACGTCGAGACAGATACCGTGTATGAAACGGTACCAACACTAATATCAGCAGACAGGGTTCGAGTTGTCCCCGCAGCGCCGGTAGCAGCAGCCACATCCCCAAAGGCAATCTCATTTACGTTCGTTGCCGAAACAGACGTTAAGCCGGATACATTCGCGTCGTTGATTGCCTCAGCAATTGATGCTGCCGAATCGCTGTCCGAAGCACCAATCGCAACCGAAGGTCCAGTACCTACCTGGATCTCAAGATCACCGGCAGCCAGAGCACCAGTAACATCAGTGCCTTCCAGAGTTGCCAGCGACCCAATCTGGTCACGACGAGTACCCTGCGAAAGGTCAACACCAATGGTTTCGCCCGCGTTGGCGCCAACCTGGAACTGTTGCTCACCGAAGGTACCGTCAAGAACCTTCAATCCGTTAAACGCAGTCTGAGTAGAAATACGCTCGACTTCTGCAAGGCGCTGCTGCACTTCCTGATCCAGAGCCGCACGATCAGATGCGCTGTTGGTGGCGTTGGCCGACTGAACAGCCAGGTCGCGGATGCGCTGCAGGTTGTTAGTAATCTCGTCGAGGGCACCTTCAGCAGTCTGAGCCAGAGAAATGCCGTCATTGGCGTTGCGCTGAGCAACGTCCAAACCACGAATCTGAGACTGAAAGCGGGTGGAGATGGCCAGGCCAGCCGCATCGTCCTTGGCAGAGTTTATCCGGAGACCGGATGAAAGGCGCTCAAGGGCCTGATTACTAAGATCCTGAGATTTTTGAAGTTGGTTCTGTGCGCTGATTGACGCCACATTGGTGTTGATACCAAGAGCCATAGTGCTTCTCCTTTCGACAAATGTCGTTACTTTTTGGAAAAGGTGTGGCGCCCAAGAGATCTGTGATTTGGGAGCGCCTCCCTGTTACACCGCTTAACGGCCCTTTATTCCGGTCCTTTAACGAAAAACACGTTTTTTTCGTAAAGGAATGTAAAAAGCGGCAAAGATCTGCCAATCATTTGCTTCACTAATTCTGCAGCCGGCTCTCCTCCCAGCCAAAATTAAAACTATAAATCTGTTTATATTCATAAACTTCTAAGCAATTAAAGAAAGGTGGCATGGAACTCGCTTAACCCCTAAAAACGGCAAATGAATTAATTCCGGCCTGCCTGCGCCCCGTTTTATTCAGAAACGTGGGCAACTGGTATCGCTGAATAGGGAGAAAAGTTATGCCCCAAGTCATCAATACAAATATTGCATCACTAAATGCACAACGAAACCTGAATGAATCTCAGCGCGATGCCAACGTTGCGTTTGAACGCCTGTCCTCGGGCCTTCGGATTAACTCTGCCAAGGACGATGCGGCTGGCCTGGCCATCTCCACACGATTCCAATCTCAGATATCTGGCCTCAATGTCGCTCAAAGAAACGCCAGCGATGGCATTTCCTTGGCACAGACAACAGAAGGGGCGCTAAGCGAAGTCATTAACAACCTCCAACGCATCCGCGACCTGGCTGTTCAGTCGGCCAACGCAACCAATAGTGCATCTGACCGGCTCGCTCTTGACCAAGAAGTGCAGCAGAGGATTGAGGAGATTGCCCGAATCGCGGATCAGACCTCCTTCAACGGCCTGAAGGTTCTCGACGGATCTTTCGGCGAACAGCAATTTCAGGTGGGCGCCAACGCGGGAGATACAATTTCAGTAAACCTCTCCAAGGGCTCACGTGCCGACCAAATAGGGTCATTGGCTCTGTCCGGCTCAAGACAGGTAAGCAACACTCCGCTCGCAGAGGGCGATTTAACCATCGCTGTGGGCGACAGCGAGGCTTTCCCGATCCCTGGCACCGGCACTGATTCATCGGCCAAAGCGAAATCTGAAGCCATTGACGCCGCAAATATTCCAGGACTGCCAACCGTTACTGCTACCAATGTCCAGGACATCGCCTTTTCCGATATCGCTGCCGCTACAGGCTCCGGGACTCGCATTTATTCGATCGACATCAGCGTCGGAACAACCTCCTACACGGTATCTGCCTCGACGTCGGGAACTACCGGCGACACGATTACTACTGACGAACTTGCCACCGCTGTTAACAGTGCCGGAATTGATGGCTTAACTGCGAGCGTGGGTACCGCCGGGCTGGTATTAACCGAAGAAGCAGGTGAAAACTTCACAATTACGGCTCAGTCGCTTACCACTTCAACCGGCGGAAGTCCCGCACTGGGAACCACCGGGGTTGTCGCTGCGGCCGTCGGGACGGTCGGATCTGCGGCCACTTTCCAAGGCCAGATCTCCATTGAAGCCCTGGAGGCTATAACAATCGGGGGGACCGCACCAGAAAAAGCAGGCTTTCTGACTGGAGGTGAAACCATTGCAGTAAGCGGAAGCCTTGAGGACGTGAACGTTAAGACGGTAAACGGTGCGAACGATGCCATAAAACGCGTGGACTCGGCACTCACCACTATCAATAGCATACGTAGCGAACTGGGTGCCGTGCAAAACCGTTTTGAATCGACAATATCCAATCTGAGCACGACATCAGAGAATCTCGCAGCCGCTAACAGCCGCATACGAGATGCCGACTTTGCCGCAGAAACCGCCGAATTGGCTCGGACGCAGGTCCTCCAGCAAGCAGGGCTTTCCGTGCTATCGCAGGCAAACGCCCGTCCTCAGCAAGTGTTGCAGCTCCTTCAGGGCTGAACCGCTAAATGGATGACAATGCTCGAAACGTTACCTGCCCTACAATGGCTAGGGCAGGTTTCATTTATTCTGTGTGTTAACATTCTTGCCAAAAGGCTTTTGCCAACTTGGGCAATATGGCCTCTGCAATTATGCACTCGGAGAAAGATGTGACCACGCAAAGCCAGAATCACAACCTAGCCCTTTCTTTCGCCCACCAGCGCACCCGCAATCTCGATTTCTTTCGTAAAACGTATCCCGCTATCTATAACTTTTTTAAAGACTATAGAATGACAAGGGCTGAGGTGGTCATCAGTGCCAAAGAGGAGGAGGTAGATCTCTGGGTTGATGGGAAGTCCTTATACAACGGTGAAGCGCGAGCGCGCGCCAAACATGGAGTAGAGCTTTTCGTAAGCACATTTGCTCCGGGCAAAAAAATCCCGTCCTTACCACCTCCCTGGCCAGGCGACTATTACCATCCCAGATTTGCGCATATGGCCGTAGATAGCCTGACCAAGCTATCCCCCGTAACGCGCGAAACCTTTAATGGCTACCCCATTCCCAACTTCTATCCTCTGGTTGTTTTCCAGGGCGTTGGCTTGGGCTATCAGATTGAAAAGCTAATAGAATCCTACGACGTTGAAAACGCCATCGTTCTGGAGCCCGATGTAGAAATCTTCGCCGCGAGCTTGTTAACAACTGACTGGGAAAAGGTTTATAAATCTTTTCAGAAATCCGGGCAATCATTACGATTTCTGATCGGAGCTGAGCACACAGAGGAAGGACTATGGGGTGCGCTGCTGGAGAATTTACTCCATTTTTCCCCGGTTTTTCCTATTATGAACTTCTTTCTCAACGAAAGAGGTGACCCTGTCATGGAGCAGGTGGCGCGTCGACTGAACCGAGAGGCAGTCGCATCCCTTACGGTCTGGGGCCATTACGATGATGAGGTCCGGCAAATCAATAATGCTTTGCATGCATTTCATAAAGGCATTCGAACCATACCTGATCGAGGAAGCCTGGACTCAGACGTTCCGGTTCTCGTTGTTGGCAGTGGCCCTTCTCTCGATCAACGCATTGATGACATAAAATCCGTCCGTGATGAGGTATTTATAGTCAGCGCAGGCACAGGACTTCGGGTCCTTCTCGAAAACGATATATACCCCGACTTCCACGTTGAACTCGAATCGGACTACCTCAACTACCGGGTTATCTCCTCCTATAACCGGGAAAAACTGAAAAAAATCTGTATCGTTGCCGCCTCACAAGTCTGTCCACTAGTCTGGGACCTTTTTGGCGAGCAGAGGCTTTATTTTAAAAAAGAGAGCCCCATTAGCGGACTGTTTGGTACTCCAGAGGTCACGATCTCCCATGGCACTCCGACATGCACTAACGCCGCACTTGCTCTGTGCTCCCAGATGGGGCTGCGCAATATTTATCTTTTCGGTACGGACTTTGGTTTTGCGGACAATACAAAGCATCATGCGGAGCAGTCGGTTTACATGAAAAGTGAGGATGAAGCTCTTCATACAGAGCTCACCGAGGGCGCTACGAAGGCGTTCTCAAGCAACAAGACGTTTTCGGTTAAAGGTGTTCAAGGTACGAGGGTCCACACTACTCCCACTTACTTCACAGCAAAACGAAGCGTTGAATATCTGATAAGCCTGGAAAAGGCTAAAAATCAGCGAATTGATTATTTTAACTGTGCGGATGGCGCTGATATTGAGGGCGCGAATTGGCTGGACAGCGGCGCATTTTTGGAAGCCGTAAAAAGCTATGGATCCCGAGAGAATCGAAACCGTGTCTTCAACACGCTCTTTTCCAGAGATGCGAAACCAGTGGGGACTGGTCGGATTAAATCCCAACTTGAGGCAACGGAGAAGGATTTAGAAAATCTTCACTCGATAATATCTCAACTGATCAAAGGCAAGAAATTGGAAGGGAAAAAGGATATTACGAGAGTTACGTCCGAAGTAAGTCGATACATGGAACAAAACCTGATCAATCAAAACCCCAGTTTCTACTACATGATCCGCGGGGCAGTCAGACACTTTCTGTATGTGGGTTTTGCCCATGCCTTAGCCATGGATGACTCTCAAGACGTGGCAGGTTTTCTAAAGACCTGGAAAAGCCGATTTCTTGATTGTCTGGAAGCGCTACCGAAGCACTTTCACAAGGTGACTCATAAAGACTACGACATGACGACCGATCCATGGATCTACCAGTCGATAAATGATCCGGAGTAATTCCTAATAAGCGCCTCCTATGTTAAGGGGGCGCTTAAGCTCCCTTGATTTCTTCGATTTGCACTTGGCACACCTTTCGCAACATCTCCCCCAAAGCACGGCAAACGGTCAAAAAACTGCAGACCTTTGCCGCTCCCTATTGCGGCAGGTATTACGAGGTGTCCCATGCAAGCCAAGCATCAAGTCCAGGTATCCCAATCCCAACAGGCCCAGGTTGCCCGCCTGCTTCTGCAGGCCAACCTCGCCTATGGGGAGTCCAACAGCAACGGCCTCAGCCACATTCAGCGGTTGAAGGCTCGCCATGAATGCCGGGCGTACCTGACCGACGCACTTGCACTGGAGCCGGAGGACGCCGGTGCTCTGGGCTTGCTTGGCCGGGTCGAGATGGACGACGGGCAGCTTGAGAAAGCTCACACCCTCTTCAACGCCAGTCTGGAGCATCAGCCCGATCAGGTGCAGCAGTATTGCAACCTGGGCTACTGGGCTCTGAAAACCGAACGGCCGGCACTGGCGGAACAGTATTTTCTCCAGGCCCTGGAGTGCGACCGGCAATCCGCCGCCGCTTTCTGTGGCGTTGCCCACGCCAAGCGCTTGCAGGGCCAGTTCGATGTGGCCTACCTGCATTACCGCAAACTGCTGGAAACCGGGGCCGAGTGGCAATCCGTGTACAGCGGCATGCTCACCTGCGCCCAGCATTTGGAAGTGAACAAGGCGGATTCAACCCTGGCCTGGGATGCCATCGCCCTGCTCCAGCGGGACGGCTTGCCGCACCAGGAACTTGGCCGCTTCGTGGGAGCGATCATTTACCAGCAGTACGATCTGGACAACCCGGACGCGCAGATTTTTCTGGAAGCCGCCAGCGAAGATGAACTGCTGATCCTGGCCCTCCAGAAAACCCTGATGCCCAATCCGGCGGTGGAAGAACTGGTTACCTTGTTGCGCCGTGCCATCATGGCCGAAGTCGCGCAAACCGTTGAACTGCGCGACGAGCTTCAGCGCCTGACCCTGGCTATCGCCCAATATGCAGACAGAACCGGCTATGCCCAGGCCGCCGAGGATGACGAAGAGCGATTGGTTTCCGCCATCAACGACAGTATCCAGGCGCAATTCGCCCTGGGCGAGGATCAGGACACCCTGATCGGCTCCCTGATGATCAGCGCCATGTACGGCGCCCTCTTCCACCAGAGTTTTGCCGTCCAGCTGGGCCAGTGGAACCTAGTGGACTGGCCCCTGGCGCTGCAGCCGGTTCTGGCCACCAGCTATTACGACCGGGCCGAGGAAGAAGCCATCAAGCAGAACTTCGACGAGAAAGCCGAAGAACTCTGCCTGGATAAAACCAACGTGCCCCAGGCCTGGCCTTCCTGGTCTCAGCTGGCTTATCGCGCTGAAACCAGCCTGAAAACCCTGATGGCAACCGAATTGGGCCTGGCTACCGACAACCTCCCGGCCACCCTGCGTATCATGGTCTGCGGCGCCCAGTCCGGCCAGCGCGCCATGGAACTGGCCAGCTATCTGGACGATGTGGAAGTGATCGCGGTGGACGAATCCCTGGCCAATATCGCCAAGGCCACCCGCATGGCCAACGAAATGACCATGGACAACATCGTGTTCTGGCCCTGGTCCATCGCCCAGCGTTTTGTGGCGGATGGCCATCAGGTGCACTGGATCGAAGTCGGCCGCCTGCCCTCAGCGGCCATGACCACCCTGTCACTGGCGGCGCTGTTAAATGATGCCACCGGGTCCGGTGCTGTCGTTCACATGCACACCGCCGTTGCCGAGCAAACCGGCGCTGACAAACAGGTGCGCAACCTGATTGCCGAACACAAACTCCAACCTACCCGCCAGGCCCTGCGCCAGCTCCGCCGGATGGTTCTGGCCAACCGGAAAGACGCAACCTGGCAGGAACTGACTGCCGACGCCGATTTCTACAGCCTAGGCGGCTGCCGCGACCGCTGGTTCCGGCCGCAGGATACCGCCCAGCTGAAAGAGCTGATGGCCATGGTCAGCAACGAAGTGGAATGGAAGCTGGTGAAGGCCCGGGATATTGATGGCCACAGCCTGGTAACCGGGCCGGTTCAGAAACAGATTCAGGCAGAAGCGCTGGGGAGCGAGGTGCAGAGTTTGATGGGGCAGAATTTGAGTGTTTATTTTTTGAAGCGGCGGTAAGTGTAACGTTGGGGTCAGATGAACGTTTCATCTGACCCCATTTTTCAGATATAAGGAATCAACGACTCCCCATACAAATGCAAATCCTCCAACACCTGCCGCTTCTCCGGCGTCAATTCCGGATCCGCCGCCAGCCGCTGTAATTCCTTGGCAAAGGCTTCCAAAGACCGCCAGCCTTTCTTCGGATTCATCAACCGCTGGCTACGGAATTCCTCCCAACGCTCGAGCTCCTCGCCGGCCAGGGTGCCCGGGTAATTCCGGGCCCGGTAGCGGAACAGTAGCGTCTGCAGGCGGTCATCCTCGAAGGTCACATCCAGCTCCCCCAGAGTTTCCACTGGCTGCTCCAGTACCCAGTTCAGCTTTTCGCGGTCTGTCTTGCTGATGAAACCACCGGCGTAGAGCTGCTCGTCCGGGTCGGTGAGGTCGCTTTCGTGGGGCTGGTCAAAGGCCTCGGCAATCCTTCCCGGCAGATCCGGTGCTCTGCGTAGCATGGCCAGGTTGGCCCTGAGGGTATCGCCATCCAGCGCCAGTTCGTCCAGCCGTTCCTGCGACAACGTGGATAGCATGGTCGCCGGCGCCAGCACCGGGCACTTGTTCAGTTGCACTCCTTTTAGGGGAAAGCGGCTAACACCCTCCCCCAGTTCCGCCTGAGAAGTAAATACCCGCTCACGAATCTGTTCAGGGCTGGCGTTAATCAGATCACTCGGGTCTTCCCGCAGGTCGTAAACAATCACCAGGTTCTTGTTGGTGGGGTGATCGGCCACCGGGGCGACCAACGCGCAGCAACCCCGGCTGGCTGGGTACTTGGCGGAGATGTGAAACACCGGCTTCATGGTTGCGGTGTCCAGCATGGCGCGGGCCGAGTGCTTGTCCTTATTCTGCAGCACAAAATCAAACAGCTTGGGCTGTTTATCCTTGATCAGCTTGGCCACTGCAATGGTGGCCTCGACGTCCGACATGGCATCGTGGGCAGCTTCGTGAGCGATGCCATTCGCAACTGTCAGTGCCTCCAGCTTGAAACTGGGGCTGCCGTCTTCCTTGCGCGGCCAGTTGATGCCTTCCGGGCGCAGGGCGTAAGTCAGGCGCACCATATCGATGATGTCCCAGCGGGAATTGCCGTTCTGCCATTCGCGGGCGTAGGGATCGCGCAGGTTGCGGTACAGAGTGTGGCGGGTTACTTCGTCGTCGAAACGCAGGCTGTTATAGCCCACCACACAGGTGCCGGGCTGACTGAAGGCCTCGTTGATCTGGGCGATAAATTCCGCCTCGGGAAAACCGTCTTCGAGGGCCTTTTGCGGGGTAATGCGGGTGATCAGGCAGGCTTCCGGCGACGGCAGGTAGTCATCCGCTGGCTTGCAGTAGATCACCAGCGGATCTTCGATGATATTGAGGTCCGCATCCGTCCGCACACCGGCAAACTGGGACGGCCTGTCATGAACCGGATCTACGCCGAAGGTTTCGTAATCGTGCCAGTAAAACGAGCGGATCAAGGGACTAAGCTCCTGCCGAATGGGTTAGATACTGGCAGGAGTTTAGCATTTAAAACAACTGTGTACCCATATCCTCACGGTGGGTCTGCAACCGCTGCACGCCATTGGTCATGAGTTCGCTCATGTTCACTGTCATGCTGGTGGGCAGGTTGATAAATACGCCCTTGCCGGCATTGATCACATTTGCGCCATCGAGGCTTTGCCAGTCCACGCCTTCGCGCTGCAGACCGATAAAAAAGTCGTTGGTGAAGCCGGTGGTGCCATCGGTGTTTTTCTCACCGACAATAATCGACTGCAGATGCGTCAGGGGCGCGCAGTTGGTGGCTGCACCTGCGGTACAGTCAGCAGGCGCGGCAGCTGGATCGGCAATACCAATATGGCTGGCCCGGCGGCGGGTGGCCTGGGCATTCTGGTCAAGCAACGTAGCGTCGAATTCCGCACCATTGTCGTCAACCAGTTTGAGGCCGATATCACCACTGAAGCTGCTGGTGAGTGACGAGACTGAACCCCGCGCCTGCGCGAAGCCCATGCGGAAACCGGAAAGCTTGCCCTCGCCGGGATCCTCCGCAAGTTCGATATAAGGTTTGAAGGCTTCAAAATGCACCGTATCACCGGCACTGTAGGTGCGGCCGTTATACTGAACGCCATCATTGCGGGCAATGTGCCCCAGGGCCACATGCTGGGCAGAAAAATCCGCTCCGCCGTCAATCTCGCCGGCTTTCACATCATCTATATTCATCCGGGTTTCCACATCCATAGTCAGCGTCATGCGCGTAAACTTATGGGGGTTTTCCGGAGTGTCCGGAATGTTCTCGATCTGCATAAAAGCCTGCCCGGTCACCTCACCCATGGTTTCGTCAGAAATGGGCTTCAGCTCGGCCAGGGCAACGGGCGCAATACCCAGGCAGAACAGGGTGACGGCAGCGTATCCATACGCCTGCTGTCTCATAGTTTTATGTCTCTGAAGAACCCTTATTATTCTATTTGCTGCAGGCACACTATAACCAAGGCACATCGGCCCATAGAGTGAGCGGAGTCACAATCACTGTTTACAATTCAGTAATACTCGGCCAAGTTTGAATACAGTCACAAAACTTTCCGCTAAAGATACTTACATACCCTTACTGAACGTTACGAATGGTGTAGCTTGCGTGTACACAACGAACTCCGCTGGTATACTTGGCGACCCTGTGATTAATCTCCAACGGCCACATTAATGACCACCCGCATACTGATCTGCGACGATTCCGCCCTCGCCCGAAAACAAATGGCCAGAGCTTTGCCGCAGGGCTTGCAGGCCAGCATCAGTTTCGCCGTGGACGGCAAGGAAGCACTGGAGAAACTGCGCAATCACGAAGCGGAATTACTGTTCCTGGACCTGAACATGCCAGGAATGGATGGCTACCAGGTACTGGAGCAGATCCGCAACGAAGATCTGCCCGTGATGACCATCGTGGTCTCCGGTGATATCCAGACTGAAGCGCGGGAGCGGGTAAGAAAACTCGGCGCCATCGATTTCATCAAGAAGCCCACAGAGACCAGCACCGTGGTGGGCCTGCTGGTGGATTACGGCGTTTACCGTCCCGGAGACATCGAGGACGCGGCACTGCAGGACGCAAGCCTCCGAAGCACCGGCAGCAGCACCCCCGAAATCTCTGTGTCCCTGAACGACTACCTGCAGGAAATCTCCAATGTGGCCATGGGCCGGTCCTCGGACCTGCTGGCGCGCCTGCTACGGGTGTTTGTGAAACAGCCCATACCCAAGGTGGCTTTCCTCGCCAATTCCGAACTGCACATGGCGATTTCCTCGGTCGGCGACAGCGACACTTACTCGGCCGTGTGCCAGGGCTTTACCGGCGCCGGCATTGCCGGCGAGGCCTTGCTGCTGTTTGCGGATGCCAGCTTCAAAGACATGGCAGAGATGCTGCACTATGAGAACCTCGAAGGCGAAGCCGTCAACGTCGAAGTGTTGATGGATATGTCCAGCATCCTGTTCGGCGCCTTCCTCAAGGGCATCGGCGACCAGCTGGACCTGAAGCTCGGCCTGGGCCACCCCACGGTTCTGGGCCAGCACCGGCAGATCACCGAACTGCTTGATCATCACAGCGCGCGGGAAGAACAGCTGTTGTGCATCGAAATCTGCTACACCCTGGAAAACCGGGACATCGAATGCGACATGCTGATCCTCCTCACCGAGGATTCAGTGCCCTTTCTCGAAGATCGCCTGCAATACCTGGTGGACTGACCCATGGCCATGAACGATTTTGAAGCCAACTCCTTCCACTGGCTGGTGGATATGCTGGAATCGGTGGAGGTAGGCCTGGTAGTGCTCGACCTGGATTTCCGGGTACAGGCCTGGAACGGCTTCATGGAAAACCACAGCGGCATCACCGCCAGCAAGATCCGCAACCAGGTGCTGTTCGATGTGTTTCCGGACATCCCCAAAGCCTGGCTCACCCGGAAAGTAGATGCCGTGGCCCTTCTGAACACCCGGGCCTTCACCTCCTGGGAGCAGCGCCCTTACCTGTTCCAGTTCCGCAACACCCGGCCGATCACCGGCACCGAAGAATACATGTTCCAGAACCTCACCATCAGCCCACTCTCCGGGGTTACCGGGCAAGTCGAGAAAGTGTGCCTGATGGTGTACGACGTCACCGACATCGCCAGCAGCAAACGGGCGCTGGAGCAGGCCAACGAACAACTGGCCAAACTCAGCATGACCGACCGCCTCACCGGCCTGCTCAACCGCGGTACCTGGGAAAACCTGGTAGACGCCGAATTCGAACGTTTCCGCCGCTACAACCATAACACCAGCCTGGTGATGTTTGACATAGACCACTTCAAACCCGTCAACGACACCCACGGTCACCTGGCCGGCGACGAAGTGATCAAGCACACCGCGGGCATAACCCGCGCCAACATCCGCCAGTCCGACAGCGCAGGCCGTTACGGTGGTGAGGAATTCGGCATCATCTTGCCGGAAACCGACGCTGAAGGCGCACGAATAATCTGCGAGCGGATTCGGGAAAATATTGAACAGAGTGTGGTGGAAACCAGTGTGGCGCCGATTCGCTATACCATCAGCATTGGCATTGCCCAGTTAACGGAGAAGCCCGAGAACTATATGCAGTGGATGCAGCTGGCGGATGAGGCGTTATACGCGGCGAAGGAAGGAGGGAGGAATCGGGTAGTGGTTGGTTAATCGCCCCTCCGCCCTGGCGGGAGAGGGGCGTAACTCAAATCAGTCTTGCTGCCAGCTCTGCACAGCTTCTTTACCGTACTTCTTACGCCACTCATTCAGCGTTTTGTGATTACCGCCACGGGTTTTAACCACTTCACCGGTATGAGGGTTCTTGTAGGTCTTCATCGGGCGCTTCGGGCGGCTGCCAGCTGTTGAATCCGCCTTGCCACCGGCCACAGAAGGATCGATCGCAGAAAGGATCTGAAGTACATCCTTCGGTGATTTATCATATTCCTTCATCAGATTACGAACCTTGTTTTCAAACTCCAGTTCGCTTTTCAGAGATTGATCTTTTTCAAGCTGTTCCAGCTCTGAAGCAAGCTTTTCCATAAGCTGTTTTTTCTGGTAATAATCGTTAATCTTTGCCATTGAATTAAAACCTTACTCAAGTAGGGGTTTTAAAATAGTAATTGGAGTTGACCAAAAGTCGCCACCAATAATAAACAAATAAATGTACCCTGGCAAAATTATTTATTTACGAGTCTTTAACAAAAAATCCGACCTGCAATTAAAAAAAGACAATCCCAACTCAAAACGACCATACCAATGGAATTAAAATAATCGCGGTAAAGGCCACCAAGCCGCTTAATGGTATGCCAATTCGAACGTAATCAGAAAATTGATATCTTCCCGGGCCGTATACCATCAGGTTAGTCTGATATCCCAAAGGCGTTATGAACGATGCAGATGCCGCAAACATGACGGCAATAGCAAAAGGAATGAAGTTAACACCCAGTTGTTCGGAAACCGCAAGGGCGATAGGGAACATCAACACAGCAGCGGCGTTGTTGGTAATCACCTCGGTGAAGAGTGCAGTCAGTAAATACACAATCGCCAGCGCCAACCACGGTGTTAATGCTCCAAATCCCAGCAGGCTGCCGGCTACCCATTGGGCGGCGCCGGTTTCAGTCATGGCATTCCCCAGGGCGAAGGACGACGCAATTACCACCAGCACCGGCAAATCCAGACTACGCCGGGCCCGACTCGCAGTAATGCACCCCGAGACAATCATCGCACCCGCGGCCAGAAATGCCGCTTCCAAAATCTGCAGAAGCCCCGTCGCGCTCACCAGCACCATCAACGCCAATATCCCCATCGCCCTTGGTGCCCGGTGGAAATCCGGCGGTGTAGAATCATTCAATGCGCTGACCAGCAGGAAGTCGCGCCGGAAGCGGTACTGCTCTGCAAACTGATGGCTGGCCTCAAGCAACAGCGTGTCACCCATCCGAAAGGTGATATCACCCAGCTTACCTGGTACCCGTTTGCCCTCGCGGGACAGGGACAGAATGACGGCATTGAACCGGGTACGGAACTGACTATCGCGAATCGTCTTGTTCAGGGCCGGGAACTCCGGCCCAAGAACCACCTCCACCAGGCACCGCTGGTGGTTAGCCACATCCAGCTTATGCACACTGCCATTGGCAGGTTTCAGGCCCTGAATCCGGCGCAGCTCACTGGCGCATTCGGGCGCGCCCACAAAATACAGCCGGTCCCCGGCCTGCAGGGTCCGGTCCGGCTCTACAGCCGTAATCAGGCGGCCACCGCGATCAATCTCCGTCAGGTAGCCGTAATTCAGGGCTCTGAGACCTGCCTCAGCAATGGTTTTGCCCACTAAGGGCCCTGGAGCTATCACCTCAACCTCAACCCCGTATTGACGAACGAGGTCCAGCTCCTCGGTAACACCGCCCCGGTCCGGTAATATCCTCGATGCAAACAGAACCAGAAACGTGCCGCCGACCAATAGCAGGGGAACGCCAACCCAGGCCAGCTCGAACAACCCAAGATTGACGCCAAGAGTGCTCTGAAGCAGGCCATCCACCACCAGGTTGGTGCTGGTGCCGATCAAGGTGCAGGTGCCGCCAAGAATGGCGGCATAACTCAGAGGCAACAGCAGCTTGGACGCCGGAACCCCCAGCCGCTGGGCCCAGTCCTGAATCGCGGGAATAAACATGGCAACCACGGCAGTATTGTTCATGAACGCGCTGAGCATGCCGGTGGGCACAATCATTCGCAACTGGGCACCTTTCTCCGTTTTCGGGTGCCCCAGCAACCGGCGGGCAATCCACTGCACGGCTCCGGTTTCCTTCAGCCCGGCCGCCACCACGTACAGAGTTGCAATGGTAATCACGCCCGGATTACCGAACCCTGCTAAAGCCTCTGCCGGCCCAAGGATTCCCGAAATCAACAGGAATGCCAAAGCCGCCATCAGCACCAGATCCGCAGAAACACGGGTCAGCGCGAGCGAAGATAACACCGCAAACAGCGTTATCAGGGTCACTATGCCTTGCCACTCCATGGATTCAATCCTTATGGGCGATCATTTCCCGCTCAAGCAAATAAGCAACCAGAGACTCAACACACTCTTCCACCGTGTGGCGGGAAGTATCCAGCCGAATCTCGGGGTGTGCCGGCACTTCGTAGGGTGAGTCGATCCCGGTGAAGTGCGTAATCTCGCCTGAACGAGCCTTCTGATAAAGCCCCTTCGGATCACGCTCTTCACAGGTAGCCAGCGGGGTATCCATATACACTTCAATGAACTCGCCCGCCGGGAACAACTTACGAACCAGGCGCCGGTCACTGGTAAACGGCGAAATGAACGCACTCATCACGATCAGGCCAGCATCGGCAAACAGCTTGCACACCTCGCCGACGCGGCGGATATTCTCTTCCCGGTCGTCGTCCGAAAACCCCAGATCCTTGCACAAGCCGTGGCGAACGTTGTCACCATCCAGCAGGAACGTGTGGTAGCCGCGCTTGTGCAAAGCCACATCCAGTGCATTGGCAATTGTCGACTTGCCGGAACCGCTCAGGCCGGTGAACCAAAGCAGGCAGGGTTTCTGGTTTTTGTTAACGGAACGCTCGGCACGGGTGATCTTGTGATCGTGCCAGACAATATTATCAGCCAAAGTATTTCTCCCTTTTTAAACCGGCTTACAACCCCACTCCGGGTAATTCTCCCGAATAAACCGATTCAGGTTGCGCTCCGCCTCGGTGTATTCCCGTTCAGTCTCGGCGTTGCCGCCATCCAGCGCCCGCTGCACCATCCCCGCCGCCACAGTCACATTGGTCAGTTTATCAATCAGGATAAAACTGCCCGTGCCCGGGTGGCGCTGATAATCCTCCACCACCACCGGCTCCGAAAGCTCCACATCACAGAGCCCAATGGCGTTCAGCTCAAGGCCTCCCTCGGTCTCTGGATAGCGCTCCAGTGTGTTTACATCAATCTCTTCAAGCACTTGGTTCACGTAACAATTGGTCACCCGGGTCCCGATCTTGATGCCATATTCACGGCCGGGCTTAAGCGCCGTTTCATTCATCCAGACAATATGGGCCGCAAAACGGTTGCCCAGCGGCGGGCGGCTGTTGGCATGCACCAGAAGATCCCCGCGGGAAATATCCACTTCGTCTTCCAGGGTCAAGGTGATGGCATCCCCCGGCCAGGCGCGCTCAATCTCGCCCTCGGAATTATGGACCCCTTTCACACGGGAGGTTTTGCCGGAAGGCAGCACCGCCACCTCATCGCCCTTGTGCACCACACCGCTGGCGAGGGTGCCGCAATAGCCCCGGAAATCCAGGTTCGGGCGATTGACATACTGCACCGGGAAGCGCAGGTCGGTCACGTTCACGTCGTCCAGAACCTCCACCTGCTCCAGAATGTTCATCAACGTCTCGCCGTGGTACCAGGGCGTCTGCTCGCTGCGGTTGACCACGTTATCGCCGTTCAGAGCAGAAATCGGTACGTAGTACACATCTTCCAGGCCAAGCTGGGTGGCCAACTTCTGGTATTGCGCACGAATGTCGTTGAACACCTCCTCAGAGAAGCCCACGAGGTCCATCTTGTTGATGGCCACCACAATGTGCTTCAAGCCCAAGAGGCTGACAATGAAACTGTGCCGGCGGGACTGGGTGAGCACGCCCTTACGGGCGTCAATCATCACCACCGCCAGATCACAGGTGGAGGCACCCGTGGCCATATTCCGCGTGTACTGCTCATGGCCCGGGCAATCGGCGATGATGAACTTGCGCTTGTCAGTGGAGAAATAGCGGTAGGCCACATCAATGGTAATGCCCTGCTCCCGTTCAGAGGCCAGGCCATCCACCAGCAAGGCGAGGTCCAGCGACTCGCCGGCATTGCCCTGGCGCGCGCTGTCTTTGTGCAAAGCCGCCAGGTGGTCTTCAAAAATCAGTTTGGAATCAAACAACAGGCGACCAATCAGCGTGGATTTGCCGTCATCAACACTGCCACAGGTCAGAAAGCGCAGCAGGTCCTTGTTTTCGTGCTGGTCCAGGTACGCGAGGATATCGGATTCAATCAATTCAGAGGCATGTGACATTAGAAATACCCTTCGCGTTTTTTCTGTTCCATAGAAGCAGCCGAATCATGATCAATCACCCGCCCCTGTCTTTCGGACGTCTTCGTCAACAGCATCTCCTGAATAATCTCTGGCAGCGTCGCCGCTTCCGACTCCACGGCACCGGTCAACGGATAACAGCCCAGGGTACGGAAACGCACCATCTTCATCTCCGGCGTCTCGCCTGGCTCCAGCGGCATGCGATCATCATCCACCATGATCAGGGTGCCATCGCGCTCCACCACCGGGCGCTCCGCGGCGTAATACAGCGGCACAATGTCGATGTTTTCCAAGTAGATGTACTGCCAGATATCCAGCTCCGTCCAGTTGGAAAGCGGAAACACCCGAATACTCTCGCCCTTGTTCACTTTGCCGTTGTAGAGATTCCACAACTCCGGGCGCTGGTTTTTCGGATCCCAACGGTGGAACCTGTCCCGGAATGAATACACCCGCTCCTTGGCCCGGGACTTCTCTTCATCCCGCCGGGCACCACCAAACGCAGCATCAAAGCCGTACTGGTCCAGCGCTTGCTTCAACGCCTGGGTTTTCATCACATCGGTGTGCTTGGCACTGCCATGGGTAAACGGCCCGATGCCCTGGGCCACGCCTTCCTGATTGGTGTGCACAATCAGCTTCAGGCCCAGCCGCTGTGTCAGTTCATCCCGGAACGTGATCATCTCCCGGAATTTCCAGGTGGTATCCACATGCATCAGCGGAAACGGCGGCTTGCCCGGCGCGAAGGCCTTCATAGCCAGGTGCAGCATGACCGCGGAATCCTTGCCGATGGAATACAGCATCACCGGGTTATCAAACTCGGCGGCCACTTCGCGGATGATGTGGATGGACTCGGCCTCAAGTTGTTTGAGGTGGGTTTTCTTTGGAGGGGTTAAGGTCATTGTTATTTCCAGTCCTTCTTTTGGATTACGCCTTTGGCTAATCCGACGGCCGCGCCATCAAGCCCAAAACGCTGCGACAACTTTCAAAAATTGATCCAGCTGACCCTCCGGAAGCGCATTTATCCCCGCAGCCGCCTTCCGCCCACCACCAGTCGGGAACTGGCGCGCCACTTCATCGGCACCACTTCGATTATTCAGCGGCGCGCGAATACTAACCAGGTAGATGTTACCGGCACTCCTCGTGACGATCGCACACGCCTTATCCGGGTTTCGGTTGGCAAGCTCATTACCCAACACGCCACTCACCCGGCGTGCCCAGGCTTCATCCGGCAGCTTCACCACCAGTGAGGTGGCAGTTTCGGAAAGAACAGGAGCCGCCAGTCCCCGGGACATATCCGCCTCGTAGCCATCTCGCAATTGCTGCCACGCTGCGGGAGCGGAATCGATCAGCTCAAGAGGGTCTTTAAACTTTACGCACTCCCGGTACACATCCGCAGGGTGAAAGTGCAGGTCCTCAACCGAAGCGCCATACCCATTGTAGTTGATGCAAACGCCGAGCGTTTTCAGTGCTTCAGTCTGGTCGGCTGACAGGCCGGCTTGATCAGCCAGTTCCTCGCCTACAGCATTGAGGTTATCGCCAAAGGCAGCAGCAATCGCCCAGTTGTGGAACCGCCCGCCAAGGTGTCTGTCCATCAGCAAGCTGGTGCAGGTGGTCGGCTGAGTATCGATCAAAGCAGTGAAATTGGGGCTATCGGGCAGCTCATCACCCGGAAAGTGGTGATCCACATAAAAAACCGAGCAGCCCGCGGCAAGCAGTGTATCCACTGCGCCCCGATTCTTGTCGAGACTGACATCAAGGATATTTACCCGGGCCGGCTCGCCCGCTGGCACCTGTTGCGCCAGGGCAATGTCCCGTTTTACGCCAGTGATGAGTGTTGTTTCCGCAGGTTCAGCCAGGCGGAGCTGGATCAGGGCACAAATACCATCGGCATCGCCATTGAATACATCGTATATCGGCATACATTCTCTTCAATAAGATACTGTTGTAGTACTACTGCGCTCACAACCTCAGATCAGCTTCACCCAATGGCAAAACACCCTTCAGGTCAAACAAAACACCATCGTCTTTCAAATAAGCCCGGAGCTCCTTTGACGATTTCGCCGCATATTCCCGATGCGGCACTGCAAGAAAAAGCGCATCGTAGTCACCGGCGCTGGGGGCATCCACCAAAGAAATGCCGTATTCATGCTCGGCTTCCTCATTATCCGCCCAACAGTCCGTGACCTCCACAACACAACCAAAATCTTCCAGTTCACGGATAACATCAACCACTCGGGTATTTCGCAAATCCGGACAATTCTCTTTAAAGGTCAGGCCCATCACCAGTACTTTTGAAGAAGCCACGGTATGCCCGGTTTTGATCATTGCCTTAACAAGCTCTGCCGCTGCATACGGGCCCATATTGTCATTTACCCGACGGCCGGCAAGGATAATTTCCGGGTGATAGCCAATGGCCTGGGCTTTATGGGTCAGATAATACGGGTCCACACCAATGCAGTGCCCGCCCACCAGGCCCGGCTTGAACGGCAGAAAGTTCCACTTGGTGCCCGCTGCCGCGAGTACTTCGTGGGTATCAATCTTCAGCCGCGCGAAGATCATCGAAAGTTCATTCATCAGCGCAATATTCAGGTCGCGCTGGGTATTCTCGATAACCTTTGCCGCCTCGGCCACTTTAATCGAACTGGCCCTGTGGGTACCGGCGGTAATAATACTCGCATAGAGTGCATCCACTTCATTGGCAATCTCCGGAGTGGAGCCGGAGGTGACTTTCATAATGCAGGTTACCCGGTGCTCTTTATCGCCCGGGTTAATACGTTCTGGGCTGTAACCGGCAAAGAAATCCTGATTAAACGCCAAACCGGAAACTTTCTCCAGAACCGGCACACAGACCTCTTCGGTCGCGCCGGGGTATACCGTGGATTCATAAATCACGATATCGCCCTTTTTCAAAACCTTACCAACGGTTTCACTGGCCTTTACAAGCGGCGTTAAATCCGGCGTTTTGAACTCATCAATCGGGGTAGGTACCGTCACAATATAAATCTGGCAATCACGAATGCCGTCCAGATTATCCGTAAACGACAACCCCGGTGAGGCGGCTAACTCTTCCCGGGATACCTCGCGGGTATAATCAACCCCGTCTTTAAGATCAGCAATGCGCTTGCTGTTGATATCAAAACCGACGATTTCCCGTTTTTCACCAAACGCGGCCGCCAGCGGAAGCCCCACATACCCAAGACCGATAACTGCAATTTTCTTCATTTGAAATCCTTTCCCTAGAAGTAAACCCGGCGAGGTGTCGCCTTACTCTGCTGGAATAATTATGTCTGTACCGAGCAAGGATTGAAAACATTAATGCTTTTGGAGGAGTCTAATCAATTCCGGAACGGTGGCGTCCTGTTCACCGATAGAACCATAGAGCTCGCCAACGCTATCCGCAATGGTTCTGGCGCTTTTGAGATCTTCAAGCATGGCCCGATAGTAACCGACATCCTTATTGGCATTGGCAATGCTGAACTGAAAACCTGACGGGTCATTCCGCTCGATATAGGGCCGCAACCTCTCCAGAACCACACCACCGCCCCCGCCATTGCCCAGAACGGAAAGAAGCGATTCGTCGTCAATGCCTGCCTTGCGAGACGCCGCAACCGCCTCGGAAAGAACCGCCGAAAAACCCAGCGACACAAAATTATGCACAAGTTTCAGAGTGTGCCCTGCTCCCACACCACCGGCATGGGTAATGGTTTCCGCGAAACTCTGAAGCAAAGGCAAGGTTTCCGAGAACAGGGCATCAGGCGCCCCAACAATCAAATTGAGTCGCCCTTCTTCCGCCTCCTTGGGGGTTCTGGTCATGGCTGCGTCCATGAACTGTCCGCCAGCATCGTTCACCCGTTTGGCAACCTCTGCGGTCGAGCGTGGCAACGCTGTGGAACAATCAATCACTATCGTTTCCGGACGCAGCCCCTCCAACACACCCCCAGACTCAAAGAGCACGGCATTAACCTGAGGAGAGCCGGTCACGCACAGGATAACAACGTCGGAATGCCGGGCCACCTCACAAGCGCTTTTCCGGGGCGTGGCTCCCGCAGACACCAGATCCTCAACAGGTTGATTACCAGGATGCTCAAGAAAACTCAGGGGGTAACCTGCTCGCTGGATATTACGTGCGATACCATGGCCCATCAGGCCAACACCAACAAGCCCAACTTTATCCATATGCGACATCTGCCCTCCCCCAAACAGCTAATTGATGGTTAGCCATGCCGAACAGCAACCGTTTTAATACGAGTAAAGCTGCGCAACCCCTCAAAACCTTTCTCACGACCATGGCCCGAACGCCCTACCCCGCCAAAAGGCAGCTCTATGCCACCACCGGCACCGTAATTGTTGATGAACACCTGGCCACATTGAAGCTGCCTGGCCAGGCGCCATTGGCGCCCGCCGTCCGTCGTCCAGACTCCCGCGCATAACCCAAAATCCGTTTCGTTGGCTAACGCGAGGGCCTCATCCTCAGATCGGAAACGCTGTACAACCAGCACAGGTCCGAACAACTCCTCCCTTAACAGTTCATGGCCCTCCGGGACATCAACCAGAACCTGAGGCACTACAAAATTGCCTCCCTTTGGTGCCGTGTCTGCCAACCGGCCTTTCGACAGAACCTTTACACCGCTGGAAATCGCCGCCTCAAGCCGCGATTCCAGCACAGATTTCTGTCGGGCATTGATCAAAGGCCCGCAATCCACGTCGGCCTCGCCGGCGTCGCAGCGCAGTGCGGAAAAGCGCTCAGCAAGGCGATCAAGAAATTCCTCCGCCACCTCATTGTCTATGAGCAGCCGGCTACCGGCCGAGCAGGTTTGGCCTGCGTTCTGAACAATGCCTCTCACAACTGTCTCAAGTGCCGCATCGATATCTGCATCGGCAAACACGATCTGTGGCGATTTACCACCCAGCTCGAGCGTCACGGGCACATGGTGCCTGGCCGCCGCCTGAGTCACCAGGGTGCCAGTCTCCGGCGAACCGGTGAACGACAGGTGATCAATCCGTGGATGGGCCGCCAATGCCGCGCCGGCCTCGCGCCCGAGGCCCGGAACCACATTGAGTACTCCGGCAGGAAGACCGCACTCCACCGCCAGTTCAGCCAGGCGCAACACGCTCAGGCAGGCATCTTCGGCCGGTTTGACCACCACCGTGTTACCCGCTGCCAGCGATGCCGCAACGCAACGCCCGAAAATCTGTGCAGGATAATTCCAGGGAATAATCTGCGCACACACCCCGAAAGGCTCCCGAAACGTCATGACTGAAAAGCCACTTTCGAACGGAATTGTCTCTCCATGGAGTTTATCGGCGGCACCGGCATAGAAACGGAAGTAGCGGGCACAGGCCTTTATGTCGCCGCGAGCCTGCGACATCGGTTTGCCAGTATCAGCACACTCCAGGGCCGACAGCTGCTCCTCGTTTCTTTCAATTTCCTGAGCAAAGTCCAGAAGCCACTGGCCACGTGAACGCGCCGTCCAAGTCAACCAGCCAGACAGTGCGCGAGAAGCCGCGCCAACCGCGGCGTCAACTTCACCAGCGCCACACCTGGCAATCTGGCTGATTGGTTCTCCGTAGGAGGGCGCCTCAACCGTGAGCGTTGAGCGGGTGGTGACCCATTCACCACCAATCAGTGCTTTTTCTGTTGGCATGTCGGGTAACGAAAGCATATCCGGCCTCCATGGTTCGCGATCAGTAGAGAAGGTCCACCAGCCCCATAGAGATCCAGGGCATATAGGTGATGGCCAGCAGGCACGCTAATACAACGAGCACAAACCGCATCAACCAGGGTAGTAGCTGATCAATAGAGAGTTTCGCCACAGCACACGCTGCAAACAGATTCACACCGAGCGGTGGTGTGAACATCCCAAGCGCCAGATTCACAACAACGATCAGGCCAAAATGAACCGGGTCAATACCGTACTGGATTGCGATCGGGGTAAATATTGGCGCCAGCACCAGAATTGCTGCAGACGTCTCAATAAACATACCGACGATCAACAGCATCACGTTTACTGCCAGCAAAAAGGCAATGGGACTCTCGAAGATTTTCGTTACCCATGCCGCAACTTCACCGGGCAGCCCGGAACGGCTGATCAGGAAGCTGAATAGGGCCGCCGCCGCAATGATCAACATCACAGCCGCCGTTGAGATCACACTTTCCCGGAAAATCGGGAACAGTTCAGCCATCGGCAGTTCCCGATAAACCAGTCCTCCGACGATCAGGGCATAGACGACCGCCACTGCAGAAGCCTCAGTGGGTGTAAACACACCACCGTAAATACCGCCAATAACAACGACTGGCATCAGCAAAGCCGCCCAGGCGCGCTTGAAGGCAGTCATGAAGTCGTGACGATCCTCTCTGTCTCGCAATCCATACCCACGTTTCTTGCAGAACAGGAAAAGGAACAGCAGTAACGCGCCACCAATCAGAAGCCCCGGGCCGATACCGGCAATGAAAAGCTTTCCAATGGATGTATCCGTGCTCACGCCATAGAGAATCAGAGGAATGGAGGGCGGGATCAGAACACCCAGCTCAGCCGATGAAGCCTGGATCGACGCAGCCAGTGGACGCGGATAGTCATGCTTGACCATTGCGGGAATAAGAATTGAGCCAATTGCAAAGGTTGTTGCCACGCTTGACCCAGACACCGCTGCAAACATCATGCAGGTCAGAACGCAGGTCATGGCAAGACCACCCTGAACGCCACCCACCATGGATTTGGCAAGATCCACCAGCCTTCGGGAGATACCGCCCGCCGACATCAGATTGCCCGCCAGAATGAAAAACGGAATCGCCATCAACGGAAAACTGTCGATGCCGACAAACATTTGCTGGGGAACCAGCAACAGCGGCAGAGGGGAAAAGAACTCAATGCCGATGATGGACGCCAGGACTATGGATATGGCAATAGGAACGCCCAGACTGAAAAGAATGATCAGTGACAGGCCAATGGCAGCATTCATACCGGCTCCCCCTCGTGGACAGGGCCAATAGACTCCTGGCCCCTGATTTGGGCAACCAGTCGAGTCACAACGGCGATCAGAGCAAAACCCGCACCCACGGGCATCGCGGCGTAAGCCCAGGCAATGGAAATTCCAAGCCCTGAGAGCATCTGTGATTGCACCCGGATTGTCATTGCCGTACCGAAGTAGATCAGTACCAACAGAACCAGAGCGCAGCAACTCGCAATAAAGAGCTCAGCCCATACCAGTTTCCGCCCTGGCACCAATTTATAGATCACCTCTACGGACATCATGAATCCACCCCGGAAACCCGGAGCGGCACCGAGAAAGACACACCAGATCATCGTGGACCGGGAAATCACCTCAGACCAGGTAGACGGCGCATCAAAAACAAATCGTGTGAGTACCTGATAGAAACCAAGGGTCACAGAAATCACCAGCATCACGACGGCACCGAGAAGGGCCAATCGAGTTGTCTGGCGTTCAATGCTAAAAAGAAGTTGCAGCATCGTGGCCACCATTAGAAAGCAATCCCGGCACCGTCAAAGTGACAGGTACCGGGGAATTGGATTGGTGGTTTAGCAGCCGCTGGCGCGAATGCGGTCCAGCATCTTGCTTCCATACTGATCTGTGTAGATCTTGTAGGCGGGTTTGACCGCCTCCTGGAAGGGTGCCTTGTTAATATCGGTCTTGACCGTCATTCCCTTTTCACGCAACAGCTTTACACCGTCACGCTCCAGGCGGGAGACTTCTTCACGGGTCGCTTCGGCGGATGCCTTGGCGGCCTGCTCGAACCAACCCCGCTCCTCTTCTGTAAGACTGTCAAGGAGCACCGGGGAGCCAAGCACCGCTGCGGGTGAATAGACGTGTCCGGTCAAAGAAAGGTGATCCTGAACTTCCCAGAACTTCGTGGCGACGATCACGGTGATGGGATTTTCCTGGCCATCAACGGTGCCCTGCTGCAGTGCTGTAAACACTTCCGGGAACGCCATTGGGGTTGGATGAACGCCCATCTGCTCGAAGGCTTCCATATGTACCTTGTTTTCCATGGTACGCACCTTCAGCCCCTCGGCATCGGCTGGGCTGGTCACAGGGCGAACGCTGTTGGTCATGTGGCGAAACCCGTTTTCTGACCATGCCAGCCCCACCAGATTATGGTCAGACATCTTGGTCAACAGATCCTGGCCGATCTCGCCATCAAGAACGCAACGGGCCTCTTCGTAACTCTTGAAAAGAAATGGCAGGTCAAGCACATAACTCTCCGGTACGAAATTACCCAAGGGACCTGTCGACGTAATCACGACATCAACGGTGCCAATCTGCAGGCCCTCGATCATGGCCCGTTCCCCGCCCAGGGAGCCGGAAGGGTGCTCGGCGACTTCAAACTCCCCGTCACTAAGGCGCTCCAGAGTTTCCTCAAAGGCATCGGCACCAACGGAATAGTGGGAACTGTCAGACAGCGTATGGCCAAGGTTAACGGTTCTTGCTGCCTGTGCATTCACTGCTGTCACGGCAAGCAAAGCTGAAGTGGCACCGGCGATGGCGGTGGTCAGACTACGGCGTGCGAACGTTGCTTTCATTGTTGTTACCTCATTTTGCATTGTCACGCTTTGGGTAAATTCCGGGGTGCGTAAGCCCGGAATCAGGCATTCTCGTCCATAAAAGCCCTTACGATTTCGCGAAAGTCCTTATCGCTTCTAAACCCGAGCTTGCTCGCCCGGAGGTTACTGAATCTCGATGGCCAGCTACCGACAATCGCCTCAATCTTCGGATCCGGCTGGAACTTAACGCGGGCAAGCGCAGACTCACCGCCCACCTCACGCAATGTCTCCAACATGTCCGAAACGCTGACGGTAATACCCGGCAACATGAAAGCCCGGAAAGCGCCGAGTGCCTCACCCGGAACTTCGGCACCGTGCACAAGGGCATCAACCACCGTTGCCGGTGACATAATGAACAGTTCGAGATCGGGCGAAACCGGGCAGATGGCATCCTCACCCTTGAGGGGTTCCCGCAGGATACTTGAGGCAAAACTTGAGGCAGCCGCATTCGGACGGCCCGGGCGGATCACAATGGTGGGCAGGCGCAGCACCAGCCCATCCACAATGCCACGGCGACTGTAGTCATTGATCAGCAGCTCGCTCATGGCCTTCTGGGCACCGTAGGAATTCTGTGGATGCAATGCCGTCATGTCGTCCAGGGTGTGAGGTAAATCTCCGCCGTAGGCGGCCACGGAACTTGCCATGATCAGCCGGGTACGGCTGAGGCCATGCTTCCGGCAACCTTCGAGTAAATCGCGGGTTGCATCGAAATTGACTCTCATCCCCAGATCCAGATCGCCTTCCGCAGCGCTGCTGACAACCGCTGCGAGGTGGTAAATCACATCCGGCTGCTCGGCAAGAACATCATCCAGCGCACCAGGCTGGCTGATATCCAGAGCGATCGTTTTAGTGGCCAGCTCACCGGTCTCCGGCTGGGGTGGCTCAGTCTGATCAATCAGAGTCAGACGGCTCAGCGAGTTACCGGCGAGTTGCCCGGCGCTGACGAGATGATCAACTAACCGCTGCCCGAGAAAGCCCGCGGCTCCAGTAATGACAATATGCATAACCTTTACTGCCCTCTTGTTGTTGTGTCGGTGCTCAGCCCGTAGGCCTTCCCCCATCCCAGACCGGCACGGGTGTTACCGGCCGGTCGATACTCGCAGCCAACCCAGCCGGTGTAACCCAGCGAATCCAGTCTCGCGAGCACCTCCGGGTAGCAGACTTCCCCTACATCCGGTTCGTGGCGTTCCGGCACGCCGGCGATCTGCACATGGCCGATGGCGTGGAACTGGCGTTCCATTTGGCGAATCAGGTCGCCGTCCATGATCTGGCAGTGGTAAACATCAAACTGCAGCTTCAGGTTGTCGGCGCCAACCGCCTCTATCACCCTGATGGCGTCTGCTTGCCTGGACAGGAAATACCCCGGCATATCCCGTTGATTGATCGGCTCAATCAGAAGATCCCGACCCGCTTTCGCGGCCTCACCGGCGGCAAAGCGAAGATTTTTCAGGTAGGTGTGGTGATGGGCCTCGACCGTCTCCCGGTCGGCGCCCTCCGGAAGCAGACCCGCCATCGCATGGATACGGGGGCAATCCAGCACCTCGGCATAACGCAGGGCCTCGGCCACGGATGCCTGGAACTCCGCCTCCCTTCCGGGCAGGCTGGCAAGGCCCCGTTCACCAGCGTCCCAGTCACCGGGCGGCAGGTTAAACAACACCTGTTCCAGTGCGGCCTCGCGCAGGCAACGCGCCAGATCCTCCGGGCGATAGGCGTAGGGAAACAGATACTCAACGCCCCGGAAACCCGCCTCTGCGGCAGCACCGAACCGGTCCGGAAAATCGTATTCCTGGAACAGCATGCTCAAATTTGCGGCCAGCCTGATCATTACAACACCCTCCTGAAGATTCAGTCCCTGGGGAACCGCTGTTCCAGTGCCGCAACCTGTTCAGGTGTCAGCGCTCGTGGGTTTTCCCCGCGAAGAAGCAGAAACAGCTTCGCTGTCTCTTCCAGCTCCTCCGTGGCATACACTGCCGCTTCCAGGTTCTTTCCAGCCACCACCGGCCCATGGTTGGCGAGCAGCACGGCACTGTGCTCTCCGGCCAGGCCGCGAACCGCATCGCCAAGTTCAGGATCCCCGGGCATGTGGTAAGGCACCAGAGGCAGCCGACCCACCCGCATCACGTAATAAGCTGTTAATGGAGGAATGCAGTCGCAGGGGTTGATGTCGGGCAGGCAGGACACCGCCACCGAATGCGTCGAATGCAAGTGCACAATGGCACCCGACTGTGGCCGCTCCTCGTACATGGCCGTGTGCAGAAACTGCTCCTTTGTCGGCTTATCGCCCTCCAGCAACCGCCCCGAGCGGTCAAGCCGGGAAATTCGCTGAGGATCAAGCCGCCCAAGGCAGGCGTTGGTGGGGGTCATCAGCCAGCCGCCATCGTCCAGCCGAACGCTGATATTGCCGCTCGAACCCATGGTCAGCCCGCGATCAAACAGTGACTGGCCGAGCGTCGCAATCTGCTCTCGCAGTCGATTCACCTCACTGGCATTCATGGCAACACCTCAAACGCACGTGTAAAGAAATCCGGCCCGCCAAAATTGCCCGATTTCAAAGCCAGAGACAGCGGGCCTACCCCGCCGACATCCGCGGTTTGGGTCCAGGGCACCCCCGGATCAATCTGGTCGCCGATCCGCAATGTGCGAATATCAAGCGCAGAGACAACCGCGCCAGAGGTCTCGCCACCGGCCACCACCAGGCGACCAACCCCTTCCTTAACCAAGGTAACGGCGAGGTGGCCAAGCGCAGATTCAACAAGCTCGCCGGCACGCTCCGCCCCCAAGGTCGCCTGAGCCTGCCGCACCTGATCCGGGTCCGAGGAGGCGTACACCAGAACCGGTGATCCCTCTTTCAGTCTTTCCCGGGCGAAGGCCAGAGCCGCCTCCAGGTGATCACCACGCTCCGCAAGCTTTAAAGGATCAAGAGCAAAGCCTTCACCCTTGCTCAGAAAATCCGCTACTTGCCCCAACGTTGCCCTCGAACAACTGCCGGATAACACCAGCGCACCGCCAACACCAGGCTCCAGGCGCCCGGCTTCGGACACATCCGCCAACCAGCCGCGCGAACGGTACTCCGCGGGCAACGCCTGGCCCAGGCCGGAGCCTCCGGTCACCAACGACTTATCAGCAACCGCTCCGGCCAAGGTTGCCAAATCCGATTCATCCAGGGTGTCACAAATCACATGCCGCACCCCTTCGGATTCCAGCGCCTTCAGTCTTTCGCCGGCGGCTCCGGGCCCTTGCCTCAGTACCGGCCATGGCAGCAGGCCCACGTTGCCCGTTGTTTGCCGGGCCAGCACACGCACCAGATCGGCATCCTTCATTGGATTGAGCGGGTGGTCCTGCATACCGCTATCATTCAACAGCCTGTCACCCACAAACAGGTGCCCCTGATACACCGTGCGCCCATTCACCGGAAACGCCGGCACCATCACCGTTTGGCTGGCCTTCAGGGCATCCAGAAGAGCATCGCTGACCGGGCCAATATTGCCGCGATCCGTGGAATCAAACGTGGAGCAGTACTTGAAGAAAATCTGCCGGGCACCGAGGCCCTGAAGCCAGGCCAGAGCCGCCAGCGACTCACTGACCGCCTGTTCGGCGGGGCATGAGCGTGATTTAAGCGCCACTACAACGGCATCAACGTCGCTCAGATCGGGTTTGCCCTCAGGCACGCCAATTACCTGTACACAGCGCATACCACTGCGAACCAGATTGTTCGCCAGATCGGTTGCCCCGGTGAAATCATCGGCGATTGCGCCCAACACAATACTCATGCTCACTCCTCACCACTGTCGTTGGCGGCATCCGGCAACCTTATGCCGGCAAGCCGTTCGTAGACCTTGATCACCGCTGAATCGTCTTCCTTCCCGAACCCGGCCGCCTTCGCTGCGGTAAACTGCTGAAGCGCACTGGCGGCCACGGGGGTTGGCATGGCCAGCTCCCGCCCGGTGTCGTGAACAATATTGAGATCCTTAACGAAGATATCGACGGCTGAGAGAGGGGTGTAATCGCCCTTGAGAATATGCGGGACGCGGTTCTCGAACATCCAGGAGTTACCGGCCGAGTGAGTAATCACCTCGTAAACAACCTCGGGCGGCAACCCCATACGGATCGCCATAGCCATGGCCTCTGCCGCTGCAGCAATATGAACCCCAGCCAGCAGCTGATTGACCAGCTTCATACTCGACCCGACTCCGGGCGCATCCCCTAACCGATAAACGGTCGCGGCCATGGCATCAAGGACCGGCTCGGCAAGGCCGAAGGCATGCGTGCTTCCCGAGGCCATCACCGAAAGCTGGCCGGCCCTCGCTTTGGCCGCACCGCCACTGATTGGCGCATCCAGCATCTCAATACCAGCCTGGCCGAGCCGTTCAGCAAAATCACGGGCAACCGCAGGTGCCACAGTCGCACACTGAACAACGAGGCTGCCCGGTTTTAACCCCCCAACAAGCCCTGATTCGCCAAAAAGCACCTGCTCTACCTGGGCCGCATTCACTACCACCACCAACACAACATCGCTCGTGGCAGCCAGTTCAGCGGGCTCACTCACAGTGCGACCACCAGCCTGCTCAAAACTGGCCCGGGCCGTGTCGTTGACATCACACCCGGTAACCTCAACCCCACGTTCAAGCAGCGCCGTGGCTGTCCCCATGCCCATGGCGCCCAGCCCTACCACACCCACGCGGGGCTTTGTTCCGGATAAGCTTGTCACTTGCTGGCCTCCTGATTCTTGTTCTGATTATTTTCATGGTAGCGCTACCATGTTAGCGCTACCATCGTTTTAGTTGATAAGATTGCGATCAGCAAGTTAACGTCGCGAGGACTACGACCAATGTCTAACATGGAAGCCCCCTCCCCAGAACCCCGCAAGCGGAGAGGTTCTGACAAACCAACGCTGAAACAGGTGGCGGAGGCGGCCGGGGTTTCCCCCATCACCGTATCCCGGGCCCTGAACACACCAGACCGTGTGAACAAGGAAACACGCCGACTGGTCACCGAAGCCGTAGAGCAACTGGGCTACGTGCCCAACCTGATCGCCGGCAGCCTGGCCTCGGCCAGTTCGCGGTTTATTGCCGTTATCGTTCCGTCGCTCGCCAACGCCGTTTTCATTGAAGTGATCAAGGGGCTTCAGGAAACCTTCGAAGCCAAGGGCTACCAGATACTGCTGGGTAATACCGATTACGATCTACAGAGGGAGCACCAACTGGTACGAACGTTTCTGGGGTGGTCCTGTTCAGGACTGGTGATTGCCGGCTTGCACCACAGCAAAGCCTGCCAGAGCCTTCTGGAGACCTGGAACAAACCGATCGTGGAAATCATGGAATTGGGTGAAGGGCTGGACTTGAACGTGGGGCTGGACCACCGGGAAGCGGGCGCCTGCATGGCCAGGCACCTGTTAGACAGGCACTATCGCTCCATCATCTATGTGGGCGCCTGTATGGACAGGGATTACCGGGCGAACATGCGGTATGAGGGACACAAGGAAATTCTGGAACAAGCCGGACTGGAAGCGCCGATAATCGAGCTGGACAGACTCGGCAGCCTGGAAGCCGGCGCGGCCGCACTCGACATGGTCCTGGAACAACACCCCAGAACCGACGCCATCCACTTCGCCAACGACGACCTCGCCACTGGCGCTTTGCTGCACGCCCAAAGGCTGGGCCTTGGCGTGCCACAAGACATTGCCATCGCAGGATTTAACGGCCTGCCCCTCGGCCAGCAGGTAACGCCACGACTGACAACCATTCAGTCTCCAAGGGAAACCATGGGACGACTGGCAGCCGAGCAGATACTCAGGCGCCTGAACGACGAACCCATAAAGGATAAACAAGTGAACGTGGCATTCCGCATCCTCATTGGTGAAAGCACGTGAGCCGAAAGAAGTGGTTTAACGGCTCAGCCGGGAACTAAAACCCGCGCTTGCGGGAACAAACTCTCAAGCATTCCCCGAAACGCAGCTTTCGCATCGCCATCCCCATGTACCACCCGGATTTCCGAGGGCGTCTCAGGAATGCCCTGAACAAACCGAACCAGATCACTCTGCCCGGCATGGGCCGAATAACCACCCACCTGATGAACCCTCGCCCGAATCTCATAACGCTCATCGTCCAGCTCAACCCAGCCACCCCGGGGGCCATAAGTCAGAATATCCCGCCCCGGCGTACCGGCCGCCTGATAGCCCACAAACAGCACATCATTGCGTTCCTCACCAAGCATGGCCTTCAGATAATTCACCACACGCCCACCCGCGCACATGCCAGAGCCCGCCAGAACCACACAGGGACGATGGGAGCGGGCCAGGTAATCCACCGCGTTCAGATGGTCTTCGTGGGAATTGATCACCGTGAGTTGCTCGAATGAAAGAGGATGACGGCCCTGAGTGACCAGTTCCGTTGCTTCAGCGTCCCAGTAGGGCTTCAGATCCTGGTATATCCGAGTGAACTCCGCGGCCAGCGGCGAATCGACGACGATCTCCAGATCCTGCCAGACAACGCTCGGGCTTACCGGCTTATCCCCGAACTCATGAATCAGGCTCTCAATCTCATAGAGCAGCTCCTGAGTGCGCCCAATACTGAATGCCGGCACCAGCACCGCGCCACCGTCCTCAAGCGCATGCTCCAAAACTGCCTTTAACCGGTAGCGGCGAGTCTGCCGATCCTCATGATCCTTATCACCATAGGTACTCTCAATTACCAGCCGATCTGCCCGCTCCGGAGATTCTGGCGCCGGAAGCAGCGGCGCATGGGGTGCGCCCAAATCACCACTGAACACAATGCGCTCTTCGGAATCCCCAACTCGGGCATCGCATTCCACATAAGCGGATCCCAGAATATGGCCGGCTCTTTGCAACCGGACCGAAAGCGACCGGTCTTCCTCATTAAATACCGAATGCCACTGACCATAAGGCACCGGCACCAGCCGAGAACGAATCAGCCCCAGAACCCTCTCAATCAGCTGCCTGTCCCGGGTAAAGCCAATCTTCAGGGCATCTTCCAGAATCTCCGGCAACATAATCGCCGAAGGCTCTGAACAGATAATCGGCCCTTCAAACCCAGCCGCCAGCAGATATGGAATCCGGCCCACATGATCAATGTGCACATGAGTTACTACCAGTGCCCGGATATGATCGATGGGGAAATCAATGGAGAGATCAGAAGCGGAAGCGCCCCGCCCCTCGTCCTGGCCCTGGAACAGGCCGCAGTCTATCAAGGTGCCACTTTTGCGGGCTCCGGAGCCGAGGGTGAGTTCATGGCAGGAGCCTGTCACGCCGTTGGTGGCGCCATGGTGGGAAATCGAGATCATGCTTAAACGTCCTTGTTGTTGCTGTATCACTTGCCTCTCCGGGCGAGTACTTTGGATTTGGGTTGTGGCCTACCGGAAGTCTGATTCCTTAACCGGAGAATTCCTGCTGATGTCCTGTGTGGCGACCTTGCCGATGATGCTTTTCAGGTGTTTTGGCGCCATCCCATAGCCTGGGCGAACACTTCGTATATCATCCCCGGTTATCACTTCGCCGGCCTTGATGTCATTCACAAAGTACAGAGAACGACGAAACAGGGCATTTCCCTGCTCGCTGGATTTTCGCCCGTAATCTACCTTGCCCAGAGCCTTCCAGGCTGTCTTGCTATCCCGGCAAAGCGCTTTCAGGTCCGCAGGTTCGAGTGAAAAACTGTCATCCGGGCCGCCACCGGATCGGTCAAGGGTAAAGTGCTTCTCAACAATCGAAGCGCCCAGAACAACACTGGCAATTGCCGTAGTATTGTCCAATGTATGGTCAGACAAACCGGTTACCAGTCCAAAACGCTGCTGCATATCCAAAATGGTACGCAGGTTGTAGTCTTCCGCAGGCGCCGGATAGCCACTTACGCAGTGCAGAATGGCCAATTGGGTACAACCCGCTCCCAGTGCTGCATTGATGGCTTCCTGAATCTCATCAGCATCCGCCATCCCCGTGGAAATAATCATCGGTTTGCCGGTCCGCGCCACGTACTCAATCAATGGCAAATCCACGGCTTCAAACGAGGCGATCTTATAGGCTGGCGCGCCCAGGTCCTCGAGCAGGTCAACCGCAGTGGCATCAAACGGGGAACTGAAAATCGTGATCCCCCGCTCCTTCGCACGTTCAAAAAGCGGTTTGTGCCACTCCCAGGGCATGTGGGCCTCTTCATACAATTCATACAGCGTGCGGCCGTCCCACAAGCCGCCCTTGATTTTGAAGTCGTCGTCGTCAGAATCCAGCGTGATGGTATCGGGCCTGTAAGTCTGTAACTTCACCGCGTCCGCGCCGGCTTCAACCGCCTCATCGATGATTTTCAGGGCCGTTTCCAGTTTGCCGTTATGATTCGCCGATAATTCGGCAATGATATAAGGCGGCTGTGATTGCGAAATCTCACGACCATCAATGACAATCTTTGCTTCACTCATAACTACGCCCTTATACCTCTATTTCGGGTTTTCCATTCAGCTGCCAGGAGTCCGAAACAAACCACATCCTGATAATGCTCACCATCATAATGCTGCTCTCGAAGGACGCCCTCCCGGATAAACCCAAGTCGTTCATGGAACCGGATTGATCGTTCATTGAAGCCGAGTGCCTGGCCACAGAGTTTGTGCAGACCCAGCTCTTCAAATGCGTAACTCAAGGTGGCCATACCGAGCGCATGCCCTGTCCCGGGCTCTGAATCCGGGGCCAGATAGAAGCCCCAATCCGCCACCTGAGGACAACGAGTCGACGAGATATTAACAAACCCCATCGGAACGCCAGCCACCTCGTAGATTAACAGCCAGACCCCGGGCGCTCCGCTGTTCCGCTCAAACCAGCTTGCGTGCTCCTTCGGAGTGATGACATGGCTGGTATACATGAAGCGGCGAACCTCCGGATGATTCCGCCACTGCAGAACCCGCGCGAGGTCCCCCGAAGTCATCAGCCTCAACCGGCCATTATCCACCTTCAACCTCCGTCAACGCATCGACCACCCGTTGCGCGCCCCGCCCATCGCAGATTGCGGCAGCGGTACAGCTCATTCGGTGCAACTCTCCGGGCATCAAAACCTTTTGCAAAGCCAGGGGCAACGTCTCGTGAACACTATCCGGCGACCCTATGCACAATGCCGCTCCAGCCCTGTGCAGGGCCTCGGCACCCTGGCGTTGATTGTCAGCCATGATCACAAGTAAGGTCGGCAAACCCAGGCAGCAGCGCTCCCAAGCAGAGCCGCCAGCCGCGCCGATGGCGAGATCGGCCTCGCTCATCAGCGCCGCCATGTTATCGGCATTAACAATTACCCGGGTGTCCAACTCCATAGATGCAGCCTGCCGGATTACCCCCTCAACATGGGGGCATGCTGCACCCAGAACAACGGTTAGGCGGCAAGACCCAAGACCGCCATTGGTATCCAGCACCCGTAAAACCTCACCAGTGACATTCTCAACATCAGCGCCCCCCATACTGATCAGGATGTTTTCCAACTCCCGGGATTGCCTGGCTTCAATGCTCCTGGTCCGAGCCTGTGCAAACTCCGGTCGCAAAAGTGCATAAGCAGAACCGACCAATCGTGTAGTGCGGTGCGGTACAAGGCCATCGTAATCGGATTGCTCACGGCCCAGATTCTGGTCCAGAAGCAAATCGCAGTCGTGCTCCCGATCCGCAAGGTCATCAATGACCATCAGGCGTTTTGAACATCCGGAAACGAGTGATTCCCAGCGATGATCCAAGGCATAGTGATCAACCACCAGCCAGTCCGGTTCCATTCCCGCCAGGGCGATAAGGGTTTCGTCCGCATCAGCTTTCCAGCTGGTTCCTAACCAGGAGGCATGGGTTGAATCATTTTCAAGGGAAGATCCCACTGATACCGGACTGCCTGCCGGAAGCAGCTTAAACGTATGCCCTCTTCTGCCGACGGCGGTCTCCAAACTCCCCGATTTTTGACGCATCACGAAATGACACCGGCTCCCTGAAGTTGTCAGAGCGTCGGCAAGCGTGAGACAGCGCATAACATGCCCAGATCCGATGGCAGAGGACGCATCAACCCTGAACACCACCAACATCAGAGAATCACCAACACGTCCAACCACCATCAACCATCAGACTGGCGCCGTTGACATAGCTTGAGGCCGATGAAGCAAGAAACACCGTGGGGCCGGCAATCTCGTTCGCCCTGCCAATGCGCCCCATCGGAACCTTGGCTGCCAACGCATTGATGAATGCCAGAGAATTATCCTGAACTGTCTGAGCAGGAAACGGCCCGGGACAAATCGCGTTCACGCGGATACCTTCTTTACCGAATTCACAAGCTGCGTATCTTGTCCATTGCAGCAGCGCTGCCTTGGCCGCGCCATAAAAAGGAGGGTTTGCAGATTCCGCATCTGGATAAAGCCTTTGATCCGGGCTGACAACGCCGTACATTGAACCAATATTGATGACCGAAGCATCGCCATCTCGGACGACTGCCCGGCGAAGCAAAGGCAACGCCTGCTGGAAAAGAAAGTGGGCGGCTACAACAGACACTTCGTAACTCTGTGTGAAACTCTCGGGCGATGCAGATTCAATGCCTCCGGCCCCTCCGGCATACGCATTGTTGATCAGTACATGTAATGTTTCCGGCCCACTCTGCTCGAAGAACGCCACAACGGCTTGCCTGTCTGATACATCAAAGACGGCGGGAACGGCATCGAATCCCTTCGAGCGCAATGCTGCGGATAGCGATTCACACTTTTCCGAATCTCTGCCATTCACAAGAACCCGGGCACCTGCACTCGCCAAAGCCTCTGCCATAACCGAGCCCAAGTGGCCGGTCGCTCCCGTTATCAGGGCTATCTTGCCAGACAGCGAAAACAGGGATCGATCACTGCTCATGATTCTCTCCTCCACTGGGCGGGATCCAGAGTTCGCGCAGCGAGCATCGGTCGGTCTTCTTTAATCAAGTGAACCTCTTCGGGCCCAAGCCCGGATTTATCAAAAACAGCGATATTCTGTTTCAGCTGAGCCAGGCTCTCCATACCAATCACCACACCATCAATCCACGTCTGCGCCAGACAGTATCGTATGCAAAGCTCTGAAACCGACTGACACCCGTGATCATGGGCAGCATCCCGAAGCCACCGAATACAGGCTTCCGGTGTTTGTTCTCCAGCCTGTCGCCAGAGCCCTGGATCATCCGAAACCAGCAGCCCCTGAAGCATGGAGCTTCGCACATGGACAACCAACCCCCGGTTAGCACGCGCTTCCTCAATTTTCGGTATCAGACTATCCCATCGCCAATCAAGAATATGGAATGGCATCTGAATCAGCCCTACCTCTGGTACTAAGAGGCTTGCGGCTAGCTCTTCCGGCGACTGAACAGACACACCAAGCGTACCAATAGTCCCTTCCGCTCTCATTTCTCTGAGACAGGACCAAACTTGCCCGCCCCAATCATGAAGATGCGTTGCCCGGTGCAACAGCACGACGTCCAGGCGGTCCGTTCGCAAAAAGGCCAGGGAATGAAAAACGCTGCTCTCCACGAATGCCCGGACCACTTCCAATGAAGTCTCTTCAGGGCATTCCGCCAGGGGAGAAAGCTTCGTTATAACCGGCGTACGCCCGTGCCACCCAGACGCCAGCGACCGGCCGATTACTTCTTCACTTCGGCCATAGGCACGGGCAGTATCGATGTACCCAACGCCACTGCCAATGGCTGTTTTCAGAATGATCTCTGCCGCATCCAAAGAAGGCATGCCCGAAGCATTCGAAATGCCATAGTCCATTCCCAGCTGGGCCGTACCAACCACCAACCTGGAACAACGGTGGCGCCCAACGGGTTGAAATCGCGTGCCTTCCAGCTTTTGTATGAGGTCCATCCAGGGATGGTTTACCGGGTCGGGGACCTCCCGAAACACCTGTTGCACCGCCACATAGTCATCAAAGCAGTCCACAGTCGCCCGATAATGGCCCTTGCCAAGATCCTGATATCGTCGGAAATAGGTGTCACCGAATTGGCGGCGTACCCAGGGCGTTACATGTTCAAGGTCATGTTGTTCAAAAGTCGACGCAAGCGCATTGCGAAGGTGTCTTAGCCAGGTCAGCTCAACGCTTACCCCGTAAGGCAATCCGGAGGGCTCACCGTTGCAGCACAGATAGTCCAGTTGTTGCTGAATGAATTCGTCATACAATTCATCCAGTAACTGGCCATCGGGAAAAACGTTGTCTGCGGTGAGCCGGAAAACGCAGGTATCGTCATCATAATCCGCCAGCGCAGATACAATTCTGTCCAGCGTGTTATCAAGGTCGCCCCGATAACAGCGAATACCCGCGCGTTCGATCGTATCGGCAAGGCAATCGTCTGCTGGCTCCCTCGAGGTCGCAACAAGAACATCACAGCCGTTGTTGCCCGCTCGTCTGGCAGCCAGCACTGCCAACGGGATACCACCAACAGGCAAAAGAACCTTACCGGGCAGCCTTGATGAATTTGAACGGGCTTGCAGAATGGCAACCCGACTCACGTCAGCGCTTCCTTCAACGCCGCAACAACTTCCAGCTGTTGCTGGTCCGTTAACAACGGAAACAAGGGCAGGCTGATCGCCTCCCCGTAGTAGCGCATGGATTCAGGAAAGTCGTCGCTCTCAAATCCCATAGCTTGATAAAAAGGCTGGATATGAACCGGAATATAATGAAGATTCACGCCAATGCCGCGATTACGCAGAGCTTCGAACACTTCTCGGTGGGAACGGGAGATCAGGTCCAGCCTGAGCCGGATGACATAAAGATGGAAGCCGGAATAGCTATCGGGATGCTGCCAGGGAGTGATGACTGGCAACTCCTGAAATAACTCATCGTACCGACCAGCCAGTTCGTGGCGCTGGGCCACATATTGATCCAGACGCTCCATCTGGCTTATTCCCAGTGCCGCTTGTAACTCCGTCATACGGTAGTTAAAGCCCAGATCAACTTGCTGGTAGTACCAGGGTCCATCCGGCTCCTGAGTCATTTCGGCGGGGTCTCTCGTGATGCCGTGGCTGCGCAGCCGCATCATCCGGCTCGCCAACTGATCATCGTTGGTTAGCGCCATGCCTCCCTCGGCGGTCGTTACAATTTTCACCGGGTGGAAGCTGAAGACAGTTATGTCACTAAACCGGCCACTGCCGATGAATTCGCCCTGATACTTCCCGCCGATTGCATGAGAAGCATCCTCGATGACGCGGAAACCGTATTGCCGCGATAACTCGTAAATCGCGGCCATGTCACAAGGCTGCCCCGTCAGGTGAACAGCAACAAGAACCTTAGGCAAACGACCTTCGGCTTTTGCCTTCGCCAACTTTTTAGCCAACGCCTCGGGGCAAAGGTTGTAGGTTTTTGGATCAACATCCACAAAATCTACCTGGGCACCACAATAAAGACCGCAATTCGCTGAAGCAACGAAGGTGAGAGGGGACGTCCACAACCAGTCCCCCGTTCCCAGCCCGAGGGCAATACATGCGACATGCAAAGCCGAGGTTGCACTGTTTACCGCACAGGCGTGTTTTGCGCCGACATGATCGGCTACCCGGCGCTCAAAATCTGGGACTTTGGGGCCCTGAGTCAGGAAATCAGATTTCAAGACCTCAAGAACAGCTGCGACATCCTGGTCAGTAATCTCCTGTCGGCCATAGGGAATCATCGCTTATATACTCCCGATCTTTTCCCGGTTGGCATCAATCCAGGTTCGCAACTGGTCTTCCGTCATCCACTCGGCATTGTTGTCACTGGAATACACAAACCCCTCCGGGACCTTCTTACCGTCCTTAATCCGGTTCGCATCCGCACTCCAGTTGTGGATAGCGGGCAGGATCTTGAAGTGCTCCGGATACTCATAGGTGTAATGGGAGTCTTCGGCACCAATCATCTGCTCATGGAGCTTCTCTCCGGGGCGGATACCAACAATCTCGTGCCTGGCATCGGGCGCGACAACACGGGCGAGATCCGTCACCTTCATAGAGGGAATCTTCTTCACGTAGATCTCACCACCTTCCATGTCTTCGAAAGCATGCCAAACCAGCTCTACCCCTTCTTCGAGGGAAATCATAAAGCGCGTCATTCGCTCATCGGTAATGGGCAAAACCCCCTGATCCCTGACCGACATGAAGAAGGGAATGACCGACCCCCGCGAGCCCATCACATTGCCATACCGAACAACGGCAAAACGGGTTTCATGGCCCCCGGCGTAGGAATTGCCGGAGACAAATAGCTTGTCTGAGGCCAGCTTGGTGGCGCCATACAGATTGATCGGGCTACTGGCCTTGTCTGTGGACAGCGCTACAACCCGCTTCACACCCTTGTCTATACAGGCATCGATAAGGTTCATGGCACCATTGATATTTGTCTTGATGCACTCGAAGGGGTTGTATTCGGCCGTTGGAACAATTTTGGTAGCTGCCGCATGCACCACATAATCCACGCCATCCAAAGCCCGATAGAGCCTGTCTCGATCACGTACATCGCCTATAAAAAAACGCACACGATGATCACCGGCAAACTGCTTGGCCATCTCCCACTGCTTCATCTCATCCCTGGAGAAAATGATCACTTTTCTCGGGTTATATTTTTCAAGAAGCATAGGAACGAAGGTATGGCCGAAAGAGCCTGTACCGCCGGTGATCAGTATGGAGCTGTTTTCAAACATGGGAGGTCGAATACCTTTGGTCGTTTATTGCAGCGCGCGTGGCTCACTGGAATCGCTCCTGCATGATAAAAGAAAAAAGGGGCAAGATCTCCCCGATCCGCCCCTTCTTTCACTCACCCTTGTGGTCCCGCAAATAAAACAGGCTCAGGCAGGGAATCGTCTGATCTTCCCAGCTTCCTGAGAAATCGCCGCTACCCGATGGTCACCGTTACGCCAGACAAGATCGGCAACATCGCCATTCGGCGCGAAACCCGCAGGAGCAGCCTTCAGAATATCCACCACTTCCTGGCAATCAAAGTCCTGGCTGGCGCGCATCAGGCGGTTGAGAGTGTGCTCAACCTCATCCCAGGCCATAGAAGCCTCACGCGCCATCATAATTCGTGGGTGTGCCGTGCCTTGGGGGTCATCACCAATCAATAACTCCTCAAAGAGCTTCTCACCCGGCCGTAGACCGGAGAAGACTATTTCGATATCACCATCAGGCTGCTCGTCGGTTTTCTCCATCAGACCCATCAGATGAATCATCTTACGGGCCAGATCGGCAATTTTTACGGGCTCGCCCATATCCAGCACAAACACTTCGCCACCCTGCCCCATACTACCAGCCTGTAATACCAGCTGACTGGCCTCGGGAATGGTCATGAAGTAACGGATGATATCCGCATGGGTCACGGTCACTGGGCCGCCATCACGGATCTGGTCCCGAAACAACGGCACTACCGAGCCGGATGACCCCAGCACGTTGCCAAAACGCACCATGGAAAAGATAGTATCCGACTGCCGCTGGGCCAAACCCTGCAATACCAACTCCGCCAGACGTTTGCTCGCGCCCATCACATTCGTCGGCCGCACGGCTTTGTCGGTAGAGATCAGAACAAAGCGTTCAACTCCAGCTGCAATTGCAGCCTCGGCCACGTGAAAAGTACCGAAAACGTTGTTCTGAACGCCCTCGATAATGTTGTGCTCAACCAGAGGCACATGTTTATAGGCGGCCGCGTGATAAACCGTCTCAATACCAAAGCTGCGCATGGCCGCTTCGCAGCGCCTCCGATGGCTAACGCTACCCAGCAGCGCATAAATCTCCACACCCAACCCCTCAACCTGGTTCAGGGTCTGGAGTTCACGTTCAATTGCATACAAGGAGAATTCAGACTGCTCAAACAACACCAGCCGGCTTGGCCGGTGCCGGATAATCTGGCGGCACAGCTCCGAACCGATGGAGCCACCGGCACCAGTGACCATCACCGCCCTGTTATACAGGCTTTTGGCAACCTGAGCGTTATCCGGCTGAACCGGGTCACGACCCAGTAAATCCTCCAGTTCCAGATCCCGGATATCGTTAATACGTGCCTGGCCAGCCACCAGCTCCGACATCGTGGGAACTGTCTGCACCGGAATCGCCAACGGCTCCAGCTTTTTTAGCAAGCGTTTGCGATCAATCCCCGAATTGGCATCCAGGGCCAGCAACAAGCGCTTGATCCGGTGCTCCTTCACCGCCCTTTCAATATGACTGATGTCGTAAACCGGAATACCGTTGATCAGTGCCCGGTGATTGGCTTTGCTCAAGGTAATAAAGGCCGCGGGATGGTATTCCGTACCCTGGTCCAGGGCATTGGCCAGCTGTAACCCTGTTTCACCCGCGCCTACAATCCCGACATATTCCTTGTTGCGGCGCCTCGGGCGATGCACCAGCATCCGAACGGTCATCCGCGTGCCGCTCACAAAAATAAACGCCAGAGCACCATAGATGACCGGGACCGAACGCGGAACCAGCACATGAAGCCAGTAGCCAAGCAGAATGAGTGTTACCGATGAAATGAAAACGCCAGTAATGATCGTGATGAAGGCCCGGTCGCTAAGGTAGCGAACTACCGCCCGGTAAAGGCCCAATCGAACAAAAACAATGATTGTGAAAGCTACCGTAAGTCCGGAAACAATCAACTGATCCCTATTGGGAACCCAGAGTTGCTGATCCAGACGCAACGAAAACGCCGCCCAAAGGGAAAAAAACAAAACGACGACGTCTGCAAAAACAGATACCAACCGTTTGTGAACTCGAGACAAGTTCAGGAATTTTTCGAACATGGTTGTCCTTTACCAATAATCGTATGACAACAACGCGCCTTTAACATGCACAATTTTGCTCTCATCGAGGAGTTTGTCCAGACTTGCAGCATTACAAGTGTCACTTACAGCCCCTTTCTTAGCCGCCAGCGGCCTGCTCCATCACAGAGCGCAATACCCCACAAGTCTTTTCGAGCTCTGCAGTCGTCAACGTAGGGTGTACCAGAAACATCAGGCTCGTTTGCCCAAGCTCCTGAGCTACGGGCAGAGGCCGTTCTGGCCGGAAGCCTGTATTATCAAAGGCCTTTTCAAGATAAACCTCGGAACAAGAGCCAGAGAAACAGGGCACACCGGAGGCAACAATTTCATTGAGAATGCGATCACGATTCCAGCCATCTCGCAGCTGGTCAGGCTCAACGAACACGTAACACTTATAGGCTGCATGCTCGATGTCCTCAGGAACTTCAGGCACCCTCAAGCCGGGCAGAGTCCGCGCACAAGCCCAGATTCGCTCCGCATTCGCTAGCCGCCGGGAATGCCACTCCGCCATGCGTTTAAGCTGTATACGACCAATAACACCCTGCATTTCTGTCATACGCCAATTGGTGCCGAAGCTCTCGTGCAACCAGCGAAAGCCGGGAGGATGCTCGCGTTCATAAACCGCTTCCCAGCTTTTACCGTGGTCCTTGTAAGACCACATCCGGCTCCACAGCTGCCGGTCGTTCGTGGTTACCATGCCACCCTCACCACCGGTGGTCATAATCTTATCCTGGCAAAACGACCAGCAACCAACATGTCCAATCGAACCAACAGAGCGGCCTTCAAACATTGCACCATGTGCCTGGGCACAGTCCTCTATCACATTGAGTCCCTGCTCTTCGGCCAGGGCCATAAAGCCACTCATGTCACAAGGCCAGCCTGCCAGGTGAACACACACAATGGCTCGTGTCCGTGGCGAAAGCACCTTGCGAACGGTTTCAGGAGTTATGTTTTGAGAATCCGGGTCTACGTCCGCAAACACTGGTACAGCGCCGGCGGTAACAATGCTGGAAACAGACGCCAGGAAGGTTCTGGGGGTAACAATTACCTCATCACCCTCGCCTATGCCCAGCGCTTTCAGGGCAAGGTCTAGTGCAACCGTTCCATTGGCAACCGCAATCGCGTACTCAGCTTGCGCAAAACCTGCGAATTCGCACTCAAATTCACGGCATTCCCGGCCGGTCCAGTAATTGACCTTGTTGGATAGTAAAACATCACGTACAGCGTTGGCTTCTTCGTCTGAAAACGAAGGCCAGGGGGAAAAGGGTCCGTTCAACATGGGTTACTCAGTTGTATCCTGATTTTAAGACTTGAAATCATTCATTGGTTGCGAGTTCGCGCAGGATTTCCCACCACAGTCACACCAGACTCAACATCTTTAGTCACTACGGCACCCATGCCCACGATCGAGGTTGGCCCAACGCAAATCAGCTGCTTTACGGATGCACAGGCGCCCACCCAAACTTGTTGCCCGAGCTTTACGCCACCTGCCAACACTGCATTCGGACTGATGTGGGCGAAGTCACCAATAACACAATCATGCTCTACCACTGCTCCAGTATTAACGATAACTCCTGCGCCGACCACTGCACAGGGGTTAACAACTGAGTTGGCAAAAACGACGGTGCCTGCGCCAATGGAGGCGTGGCGACTAACAATCGCTGCAGGATGAACGATAGGTACCAGGTTCGCGCCAGCTCTCGCCAGCTCTGAATGCTTTTCTTCGCGAATTCGGTTGTTGCCAATACCAACGACGACACCTTCAAAATCCGATAGCCGAGCGAGTAACGCCTCCGTATCACCCTGGACACTCCAAGGCCCGTTCGCCCCAATCCCCGGCCAGGCATCATCGAAAAAAGTGACATTCTGCCAGCCGAGTTGCTCTGCTGCGTCGGCAATCACTTTGCCGTGACCACTAGCTCCAAGAACTGCTAAATGCATCAATCGTTATTCCCGGTAAATTTCGACATAGTGGCCTCGCCCTCGCCACTAATGCCATCACGAACCACCACCTTCTTGACCGTAAGGAACAGAATCTTCAAATCCAGCCAGAATGAGCAATTATCCACATACCATACATCGAGTTTGAACTTGTCTTCCCAGGAAATCGCATTTCGCCCATTTACCTGCGCCAAGCCAGTTACCCCGGGCCGAACCTCGTGGCGGCGGTATTGCTGCTTTGAATACAGAGGTAAATATTCCATCAATAAGGGACGAGGGCCTACCAGGCTCATCTCGCCTTTCAGAACGTTCCAGAGCTCCGGCAACTCATCCAAGCTACTAGAGCGCAAGAATTGGCCAAACGGTGTCATCCGTTCTGAATCGGGCAGAGGATTGCCTTGGGCGTCCACCGCATCCAGCATGGTACGGAACTTCACCATCTGAAAAGGATTGCCGTCTTTTCCGGGGCGTACCTGGCGGAACAAAACCGGTGAGCCAAGCCTGCGACGAATCAGGACAGCGACCACCGTAATCACCGGAAGTAAAAACAGAAGCGCCGCAGCTGACAACAGGACATCAAAAATACGTTTGATCACCGAATCCCCATCTCGTCCAACATAAATTTGTTCACTTTATGCACGTCATATTTCTCTTCAGCAACCCGTCGGGAGCGCTCCCCCATTCGTACGACCAGCGCCGGTTCTTCAATAAACCGAATCATAGCGCTAACCAGCTCATCTACGGACTCTACAGGCACCAAGAAGCCGTTATCACCATCAACAACCGTCTCCCGGCAGCCGGGCGCATCAGTGGTAATTACCGGCCGGCCCATGGCCATCGCCTCCAACACTGTGCGGGGCGTCCCCTCGCGGTAAGACGGCAACACATATACATTGCTGCCAGCAATAGCAGGGCGCACATCTGTAAGCTTACCCAGAAACTCCAGCGTGTCGGACTTTACCCATTCATCTAGCTCATGCTGACTGATGGCATCCGGGTTGTTGTCAATCCAGCCAACCAGCTTAAAGCTCGCCTGGGGATACTGTTTCTTCACCTTCCTGGCTGCCCTCGCGTATTCACGAACCCCCTTATCGCCTAACAGGCGGGCAATGAGGAGAAAAGATGGCTTTCCGGGTAGCGGTTCCACCGAATAATCTGCCACATCCACCCCTGAGCCATTAACCACACAGGAGGGAATATTCTCAGCCAGCAAACCAAGCTGCCTGAACAGAGTTTGATCATCCGGGTTCTGAAAGAAAACCCTGCGGCTTTTGGAAAGCCCGAACCGATACAATCTTTGAATCAGGGTTCGGAGCAAGCCGCGTTTACCCGAGGCTTCGCCGGTGAAAGCATAGCCGAGCCCCGTAATCAGTGAGAATCGGTTGGGAACACCCACCAGCCAGGCTGCAAGAGAGCCATAAATTACCGGCTTAATGGTATAGCCCATCACGTAATCCGGACGAATTCGGCGCATCAGCCGCCACAACTCAGCCAAGGTCGCCATATCCGCTAGCGGGTTAGTACCAGTTCGCTTAAGCCTGATTTCATGCAGAGTAATGCCAAGTTCGATTAGCTCACCCCGGATATCTTTTGCCTGAGACAAATCCGGCACCGCCACATGCACATTCAGCCCCTTTTCTAACAAGGCCAGCAGCAATGGCCCTCGGAATTTGATGAGTGAATCGGGAAAACTTGCGATAAGTAGAAACGTCATCAGATCCGCAAACCCGCTTCGCTCCTGAGTAACACACCATTCGATTCATGAAACATATCAATTTCCTCAAGGCACCCCGCGAGGGCTGCCGATTTCAACTGACTTCCAATTAAACTGGTAATATCAAAACACTTCAGAGATGAGAGTGCCCGTTCTACTGGTGATGAAGATGTTCCTTACACCGCAAGTGCAGCCGACCACGACTTATAAAAATTCCTATATCAGCCACGAAACCAGCGCGCCTCATAAGCTTCAGTCATTGCCGCTAATGAAAACTTCTCTGCAATTCGCCGGCTACTCGCGACTTTCCGAGCTTGCCAGGCAGAAGAGGATTGTTGCCACTCCTGAGCAAGCCTGGTGATCACGTCACCCAATGCTCGTGGGTCACGAGCAGGACAACAGGCTCCTTCATCGCCCACGATTTCCAAAGCATCACCCACATCGGTTGAAACACAAGGCGTCCCACAGGCCATGGCCTCGGCAAGAACATTCGGGAAGCCTTCCGACAGACTGGAAAGCACATGCAGATCCAACGCATTCATAACCGCGGGAATGTCGGACCGTTGCCCGACCAACAATACATTATCTTGCAGGCCGAGCTCGGCAATTTGCTTCACCAGCCCTGTGTTATCGGGAGAAAGACCTTTACCGATTAGAGCGCAGTGAAAGGGAACCTCGCATTCCGCCACCCAAGCCAAAGCTTGCAGGAGGTTGGAATGATCCTTCAGAGGATCAAAACGTCCAACGTTGCCAATGATGAAATCATCTGCGCCCAAGCCCAGCTCGGCTCGCACCCGGGCACCTGCGCAAGTATCTGGCCTGAAGCGCGACAAATCATACCCGTTTGGTATTACGCTCAGCTTTCGCGCTGAGTAGCCAATAGCTGCATGAACATCCCTTGCCTTGTTGGCACAGCAAATAATCTCTTCAGGCACCCAGCCCGATAAAAACGCACACAGACGGGCAATCATGATCGTTGATCGTTTCGACTTGCCCTTTTCCAGTGTTGAGTGACGAATACCCCAGAACACGCGGCGTACGCCCGCCAGCCTCGCCGCAATACCACCTAACAAGTCAGCATGGTACATCCAGGTTTGCACCACATCAGGCTGCTCCGCACGGATCAGTCTGATTAAACGGAAAAACCGAACCATGCTGGGCTTCCCGGGGTTCATTCCCAGACAGTGAACCGCCACACCCGATTCGGCCAATAGAGAGCCATATTTTCCCTCGTCCATTAGCGAAATCACTACATGCCGCACCTCTTTACTGTGCAAGCACAAACGGGTTAGAACACCCTCTGCACCTCCATCATTCAAACCCGTGATAATGTGTACAACTTTTTTAGTCATGCTGGTATTCCAGCCATGCCTGAAACATCAAAACACTCCAAAGTCGCAACGAATTATCGCGTCTGCCGTTCTGGTGCTCGCTCCATAGTTTGCGGATGGGCGCGGCATGGAAATAGCCCTCTCTTCTTAAACGAGTTTCTTCCAACAATGCCTCGGCCCAATCACGCAGAGGGCCACGCAACCATTGTGCAAGCGGGATGGAAAAACCTTTCTTCGGACGTTCAATCATCTCGCGCGGCACATGGCGGTAAAGTACCTCTCGCAACGCCCACTTTCCGGTTCCATTGCGGATTTTCTGGTGCATAGGCAACTGCCAGGCAAACTCAACTACCCGGTGATCGAGCAGAGGCACCCGGGTTTCAAGGCTGTTCGCCATGGCTGCGCGGTCAACTTTTACCAGAATGTCGTCGCTCATGTACTGCTTGGCGTCTACGGCCATCATCCAGTGTTCGAAGCTGTCAGTTTTAGGCCAACTGGAAGGGCTATTCATTGTCGTCGGAACAGTTCCTGCCCCAATCACTGTCTGCTCCGGATACTGCCAGTGGCTCATCAGCGCATCGTAAAAGGCTTCGCGATTGGCACTGGGCAGTACCCGAAGTAATTTATGCAACTTATCCGGCATGGGAACGTCTGCCATTACAGCCACAGCCAACTTCCGCAGAGACAGCGGTAGCCGACGAATGGCTCGCCATACCTTAGGTGCGAACTGGTAAGGGTTATAACCTCCAAACAGCTCATCGCCTCCATCACCGCTCAAAGCAACCGTCACCTGTTGCCTTGCCATTTTGCTTACCAAAAAGGTTGGGATCTGAGAACTGTCTGCAAAGGGTTCACAGTAAATGGTAGGCAAATCGGGAATCACCGCCAGCGCCTCCTCTGTGCCGACATAAAGCTCGGTATGATCGGTACCAAGGTACTCCGCCACCTCTTTTGCGTATTGCGCCTCATTGTAGCCCGGCTCATTAAACCCAATCGCAAAGGTACGCACTGGCTTGCTACTTTGTTTCTGCATCATTGCCACGATAGTGCTGCTATCGACGCCGCCACTTAAAAATGCACCCAGCGGAACGTCCGCCAGCATCTGCCCCGCCACACTCTGAGTGATACGCTGTTGCAGTGCTGTTACCGCTTCATTATCCGGCCCAATAAAGGGGTTCGCCAAACCTGACTGAACCACCTCATTCAGAGCCCAGTATGCCTTCGGTATCGCATCGCCCTCTCCATCGCCCTGGCGTACTTGGACCATATGGCCCGCGGGCAACTTCTGGATACCATGATAAATGCTGTAAGGTGCCGGAATCGCGTTATATCGCAACAATAACGCAAGAGCATTCCTATCTACATCTGCATTGAACGCAGGATGCACTTTCAGTGCCTTGAGTTCCGAACCGAACAACAGCGTTTGATTACACCAGCCCCAATACAGAGGCTTTTCGCCAAGACGATCGCGTGCCAAGGTCAGCACTTGTTCCTGCCTATCCCACAACGCTAGAGCAAACATGCCCACCGCAGCTTGAAGAGTCTTTTCGATGCCCCAGGCAGAAAAACATGCAAGGAGCGTTTCAGTATCGGAATGGCCTCTCCATTTTGGAGTTTCTCGCTTTGCTTCCAGTTGCTGGCGCAAAACCAAGTGATTATATATTTCTCCGTTAAACGCGATTACGTACCTATTACAAGCCGACTCCATAGGCTGACGACCGGCCTCGGATAACTCCAAAACCGATAACCGTGCATGAGCAAGACCTACCCCGATCGACGAATCGGACCATGAGCCCAACTGATCCGGCCCACGATGCTCTAGATTAATCGCCATCAATCTCAGAAGATGATCACTCGAAAATTGAGCCAGACTAGGCAACAGAAAACCAGCTAAACCACACACGTTAAACGCTCAACCTCTCTTTGAAAAATTTATCTTCAACTAAGCTTGCGTACATTGCGAGCCCAATAGAACACCAAAAAAATGGAAGATAGAGGTGAGGTGTAGCAAACATAGCCAAACCATAGCCAATAAATATAGAATAAAATCGAATGCCCTTCTTCATCCTTAACAAAAAATAAAATCCTGAAAAAACAATTAATGCGACCAAAAGAAAGCCACCCTCGAGAAAAAACGTCACATAGGTATTATGAGGAGCCAAACTTAAGCCAAACTCTTTTCCAAAAACCAAAGCGGACTGCCCAAGACCGATACCAAACACAAAAATTAAAACATCTGATAAGATAATTTCAGACGCAAATTTAATAAGTAGACTCCTAATATCGCCACTTCCAACAACGATGGATTCATCAAGTCCCAAAACGAAATTAATGAGATTTGATGTTCTCTTTATCGCCACTAAATCGCTATCTACAAAGAAAATTTCATGCGGATCAACCAAAAAAACAAGAAACACAACAACGAGGCCAGAACATCCTAAAATAAAAACGAATTTTAACTCTTTCAAAAAAACTTTCGAAAGAATAAACGCAACGCTTGCCAGCGCGATACCTGAAATAGAGCCTGTAAAAAATAAGCAAAATAAGGACAAACAATAAAAAACCAAAAACGAAAAAAAATTATAAAAAGTAGAATACCTAATTCTGCTCAGAGTATAATTAAATATTGGTATTTGTATAACTATGAAAAGAGCAAGATAATTTGGATTGGAAAAATAACCGGCCAATCGCCCAAACATTATCGCTCTTTCCGGGTCGACATAAAACAATACAACTGAATATGCCAAGGGAAAAATCGAGCTCCAAATCAAAACCTTAAAGATAAACTGAGAATCATCGAATGGAGATTCTTTTAAAAAATGAAAAGCGCACCCTAAGAACAGAAATATCTGAAGGTACCTAAAATAAACTGTTAAAAACTGCTGGGAATCATTATCATTTTTTAGGGCTGAAATAGAGAAACCAGTAAAAACTATTAAAGAAAAACAAATTAAAAAAGCAACAAAAGATTTACTAACTTTGCCTCTAGAAAGGAAAAATAGTAAAATAAACACGAATAAAAGATCAAAAACGTATGCTGAAGTCTCTCCAACCCTAAATTGATACATCACAGAAAAAAGAGGCGATAAATAAAATAGGTTCAAAACTATGGATCGCGCATTCATAGATCAATTACCGCTCTAATCATCGAGACCTCATGATAAACATCTTTAAAAAGTAATAAAATGTTCTTTTTTCAAATAAAACCAAACGATTTTTTGAAAGCGCCATTCTAAAAAATTTCAAACTCGAAAACTTATTAATCGGCTGGACATCGATAGCAGCTGAAAGATAAACGGCAGCCCGGGCAAATTCATAGAGATTGTGTTTTCTGTAGTCTTCTACTATTTTAGTACGGTTTTCAGACATTAACTCTAGTTTCGACGAAGCATTATCTTCATGTCGGCGATAGTTAACAAGCGTATCAGGGATAACGTGAATCCTAGCATGGAGATAGGTTAAGCGAAGCCACATATACCAATCTTCGATATAACAGCCAACCGGATAATTGCCAGCCCCTCTAATTGAAGATGTACGGATTAATTGTGTAGGCGCACACAATGAATACCTCATAAGAAATAGGTCCTCAAAGACAACTGTTCTTTTAGCAGCCCTTCTCTTTCCGACGATATTCCCATTTTTATCGATAATATTCGCGCTACCAAAAACGGCATCACATTCAGGATTTCTAAGAAAATATCCAACCTGCGTACTAATTTTGTGCGGAAGCATCAAATCATCAGAAGCAATAGTCGCATAGTATTCACCTTTACACCAAGAAATCGCCTCATTAAGGGTTCCGCACAGACCTTTATTACCCCTAGATCTGAATTCGAATCTAAAAAAACGCTCTTTGCATTTCGAAACCAATTCCTCAATCTTGCGAACAGACCCATCTGTAGAACCGTCATCGATAACTATTAGCTCAATATTTTCATGATCTTGACTAATGATGCTCTTTATACACTCCTGCACATATTTCTCATGATTAAAACAAGGAACCACAATAGAAACTAGATCTTTAGGCATCGAAAACCACTTAATCCTTTGAATTGAAAAATTCAATCAAGAAAGGCCAATTTAATCAATAGAAGACATCATTCAGGTTCGTTATTTATGAACACTTAAATTATTCTTGCCAAAAACCATGAACTCGTCCGCAAAATCAGCGAAATGCTTGTCACGCTTAATAGACTAGCATGAAATTTTATTTTAAAAGATTTATTATTGCTCACATTTACTTATCTTTTTTGAGAGTTCCGAAAAAATCATCCTCTGTATATCGTCTTTAAGAAGCCATACGATTGATATGTATACAACAACGCCTATAACAATACTCACGAGAAAATCTAACCAAAGTGAATCCAAACTAACAGACCGAACTACAAAATACATAAGAAAAGCTGCAATCAAATAATTCAAAGCAGCCTTTATTTGCTCAAAACTACCAAAACCGAACAGCTTCCCAGGAAAATATGCATTAATGAAAAATGATACTGCCACATTAAATAGTAGAGCTAGTGCCACAGCTTCAAGCCCATAATTAATAGATACCATTAATGTTCCGAGAGTTATTGGGAGTTTGACCAAATCGACTTTAAGATATAGATCTGATCTCCCGACGGCGCTGAGGATACTCATATTAATAGAACTAACCGGCGTAATAGCTCGCGCGAAACAAAGAATCTTGATTATGGGGGTCGCTGCTATCCAGTTTTCACCCAGAAATAGAGAAACAAATGAGTCAGATATCGCTGCAAAACCAAATAAAGCGGGTAAAGAAAAAAACATAGTGACTTTGACCAACTTTCGATATAAAGAAATTAATCGATCACTATCTTCCTTTATAGAAGTGAGTATTGGATAGGTCACCCCTTGCAGCGTAGATGAAATAAACTGTGAAATAAAATTCGTTAGATTAGTTGCCTGCGTAAAATATCCAACATTTGTAGCATTAAAATAGCGCCCAATCAACGCAACGTATAAATTGTTAACTAATGTCGCCACAAATCCGGCCAGCATTAGATTAGACCCAAACTTGAATAATGTTCGAAGCGAATTTATATTGAATATCAGCTGTGGAAGCCAACGAGAAAAGCACCATAGTCCTAGATTCTGAAACAACGCTCTTAACAACAGCAACCAAACAAATGCCCAGTAATCATAGCCGGCTGTTGCCAAATAAATTCCAACGGAGGAACTGAGCATCGTAGCAACGGCCCCTGCTATAGCTTGACTTTTAAAATCTACTATAATTAAAAGTTTTGCGCGCACCACAACAGTCAGAGAATTAATAATAATTATTAAAAACAATAACCGGGATATGTCCAGGAGCAATGGCTCATTATAGAATTGTGCTATATGCGGCGCTAGGGCATAAAGAATAACATATATGACACCGCCCAAAATTAAATTGGTATAGAATATTGTTGACGAATCTTCTTCTGATAAAGCATGGCTTCGCTGTACCAATGCCTGCGAAAACCCGTTGTTGACTACACTCTCTGTCAACAACATAAATATCGTAAGCATCCCCACCAAACCAAAGCTTTCAGGTCCAATTAGTTTTGCTAGGTAAAGAGTGGCTACTAAAAAACCGAACTGGGATATAAGTTTGTCAGCAACGCTCCATATAACGCCATTGATTAGTCGGTTTTTAATGCTCTGAGTCACTTTTGGGAGCACGTCGATTGAGGGAGCTGAAAATATGAGCTAAGCAACCGTTTTTGATACATATTATTGTACTTTTCTAATTCTGCTGCCGTATCAATCTCCAGCCAACCATTATCAACTAAGGCGGGGCGCACATCCCAATTTGCATCAATTAATTGTTGCAGAAAGCTTGTCATGTACATATTTTGATAATTTTTGTCGTCATAATTGATCGACTTATCCAAATCATGATAAAAATCAATAAAATTCTGTACTTTGTCCGCCCGAACCTTGATCAGCCCCATATACTGAGCTTGCACCTCCTCGTAGCTAATGGGCTTCTTTCCGAGCTCTAAAACCCTGCCGGACTTTATCTTAAACGTTTCTGCGTCAGAGAGCGGATCGTCCATTCGCAGCGACCATAGTCGCCTCCATTTTCGGTCTGCTGCCAGAACTATTTCACCTTCGGTTTGCAGCAATGTTTCCAGAACCTTCGGCTCGTATACAATGTCTCCATAACAAATCAGTAAGTCTTGCCCTGAATCCACAAATGATTCAGCACAAAACAATGTACTCACCATGTTCGTTTCCGCGAATCGCTTATTCACGAACAGATGCACACCCGGTGCATTTAATTTTTCCTTGAGATAGCCGCCAACAAGAGCTATATCGTTCGCTTCTATTCCGCACGCTTTAAGAACGTCTAGTTGGCGGTGTAGTAAAGGCTTGCCCGCTAATTCAACCATGCATTTTGGTCTATCGTTCGTATAAGGCCTCAATCTGGTACCCTGACCTGCTGCCAACACAATCACTTTCATGTGCTTCCTCCCCTATTTTTGAGGCCATCGATTACAAAATTCCGAAGGCTCCTGTGCATGAAAAAGTAGGTTCTTCCTTCTGCGGGATTCTGTGCTTTGCTCGGAATACTTCGAAGATCCAAATTTTCGTTATCGCCCATCAGTTGTTTTTTGTCAAAAACCGTGTTCAGGAAATGAATAAATGTCATGATGCGAAAACAAGGATCATAGAAATCGAGAAGGGCTCGATAGACCTCATCGTTGCCGTAATTCTCTAATCCTATGCAACTTAAATCGACCTTAAACTCCTGCTGTACAATAATATCACCCGTATCTATCCCAGGATTCATGTAAAACGCGCTATATCCGGGTTTCCCTCTCAGTAACAGTGACCAAAACAATCCGTCAGCCCCTTTTACTTCTGGCACTATTCCAGGGTGAATGTGAATAAACCGTATTTTATCGAGCGATAGCAAGGGTTCTTTCAACAATCCGCCACCGGTGAACAAGATCGCTTTATCGCTTGAGGATTTCAAATACTGCACTAAACTCGAATCATCAAGACCGTTAACCGAGATAGTCTCAACCGGACCCTCCGTGTATGATTCCAAACTGTCCTTCAAACATTTCAGGGTCAATCCATGGTGTTTCAGCAGTTGTTCCGATAAATCTGGGGAAACACGCGATTCTGAATATCTTTTGAAAACCCTAAGTGCGGTCGTGGCGATAAAGCGACCGAAATACCTTCTTAATATCTGGTACTTTCCGGATACTGGTTCAATATCGAGAGAAAGAATTTTTTTTGGTCGATATCCGTGCTTTTTAAGTAGCGCTAAGTAGATTCTTGCAGGAATGGTATCGACGAACAAAACCGTTAAATCAAGATCTTTCATTGGCTGCTCCTGGACGATTCTCCAAGCAAGCGGTCATCAAAGCAGAGAGTTGGCGAGAATTGTCCTCAGCCTGTTTTTCAGTAAGCGCGCACCTTTCATACAATAATTTATTTAATTTGAATGCTGTATTCAAGAACTTATAGTCTTTTAACAAGGTAACTGCCGAGCACATTAATTCGAGTAACTCTTGATAGCTGGTATGTTCAATCTCTTCACTACTAAGCTTTGCAGAGAGGTCGGCCGAGTAAACTTGATAAACCCTTTTTACCACGTCTACTTTCTTGCACAGTCGATCAATGATCGGAAAGTCGGAGTCACCGATAGCGTAATTCTGATTTCTTTTTTCGGTTAAATATTGCTCTGTCACAAACTCGTTTTTCACGTCTTACTCGCCAAGAAAATGGTTCTTCAATAGCGCCAGATCACTTTCAGATGGCACTTTTTCACGTTCGGGATGCCACATAATGCCAAGCCAAGGAAGTGCTTTATGCAGCAGGGCTTCGACAATGCCATCCTCCGATTCTGCTAACGAGACCAGGTCTCCTGAAAGCGTTTCCTCCAAAATGGCCTGACTGTGATAACTGTTTACGTTCCCAAAACCATGCTCTTTCGCCCACCGACCCACCAGGTTGTGTCGAGTGGCGACATGTCCTGAGACTTCCACCAGGCTTCCACCGCAGTAAACATTAATAAACTGCATACCACGGCAAACACCGAGAACCGGCAGTCCCCTTTCCAAGCTGTAGTCCAGCACACCTTTTTCCAGACGATCCCGAGCGTGGGCACTGCCAATATCATTCCCCCCGCTGAGAATAAAGCCATTGAGGTTCAAAGCTTCCAGATATGCAGTGACGTCAGACACGCCACTGCTTAGCGATAAAGGCACATACCCAAGATCCCAAAGCAAAGGGGCCCAGCGCGCGTCCAGAGCATCTCGCTGTTCGTCGCGCCCGGAAATTGTATCCAGTCGTGCGCTAATGCCAATTCGTCTCATCAATGCAGAATCTTAAGCTGTCGGTTGGTGGGATCCAGCTCCAAGACATTCGCCCTCGCTAACTGACGATAGAGTTGCTCACCAATTCCAATCGCCGCAGGGAGTCCAAACTCCGCGGCTCGTATGGCCATGTGCGAGTTTGCGCCACCATACATCGTGACAAGACCAGCGATTTCCTGCCCAAATAGCCAGTCATAGCCTGGATCGGCCTGAGGGATTAATACAATTTTCCCCTGGACCTTATGCTGTTCCCGGTCAGAGTCCATGTCCATCAAGTTGATACAGTCTGCTAATACCCGTTCGGACCCTATATAGTTCGGTTGCCCTTCCTGCAATAGAAACGAATAGAAATCCCGGCGTCCACAAATGAGCGGGGGGAGCTCGCAGGCCAACGATACTTCTCTTCGCGTAGCACCTCGGATAGCGAGCTGTCGCAAAGTCATCAGATGTTCATCACGGTTGCTACCCATATCAAGCGAATTCAGCAATTCGGACAACGTTAAGTTAGCAAGCTCTTCCCGTGTCAATGCCCATTGTTCGCCCCACTCCGCCAAAAGGTCGAGAGCAGCGGACAAATTTCGCGTAAATATGAACTTGGCTTTTTCCCGACCTTCTATCGCATCGGTGAGAAAAGATTCGATGTCCTGATCTGAATAATCGAGTCCCTGGGCGCGGACAGCATTAAAAAATGCTTCTTTTTCTGTTGTCCAATGCTCAACACCCCTAGGCGTTAATTCGCTCTCGCCACTGCTGGACAAAATGGGGCGTAGATATTTTTCTGGATCGTCCCGGTAGGCTGGTGAGACCAGATCATAGGTCCCCGGGCGCAAGTGACCGAACTTGCTTACGAAATCTTCCCATTGCATCGAGCCTTTTGCCGTCGCTTTTGCATCCTCATTCAACTCGTGAGAAACCGTTCGGACAGTCATCATAAACTCATCCTTGGCCGCCTCACTTATTACACCGGTTATGACTGCCTCTTTGAGCAAAGTAACAGCAACAAATGCACTGCGGGCAAGATGTGCGAACGGTAATGTACCTAACAATCGACAATCATCAAGCAAGACCTTTGCTTTGCTGATCAACGTAATATCACACGTGGCTGGTCTATTGTTCGTAGCTGTGAACCGTGACTCCAAACGAACAAGGCCTTCAATATCTGCGCGGGTTCGTTCTATGGCATTGGCGGTGATCTCGCGCAAACCGGATTCCAAACGGTCGACTTCGGACTCCTTGAGCCCTGCCTCATTCAACAGACGATTCCTCCAGCCGGTGAAATCCAGGCCCAGGCACGTCGGCACAACATCAAACTCTACTTTGTCATGCAAATGAGGGTGTCTACGCAACCAACTCAGATAAAAGGTCACCAACCGATCTGCGAGTGCATCCGGAATGCTGGCGGGGACAAAAGAGTTAAAGCTGGCTCTGACGTCGATGTACGGTTTGCCGGCAAAGCTTATCAAGAGAGGGTGCGGCCGCACATCCCGGTAACCGAACTCTGCACGCTGAGTCGCCCAAACCTCATCAAGAATGAGATAACGATACAGGCTTTCTGCAAGACGAGTGGGGTGGGTACCTATAATCTCAGCAGGGTTCCAGTCTGGCATCACCCCGTAGATCACACCGTCTCCAACTAAATGGGGTAAGGGTCGCTCCATACCACGCCAGCGCTGCTCAGCTTGATGCATATTTTCACTGATGAGTCCCGCCAGTTCTACGCCACTGGTCTGCTCTACAGCAATCGGTCGCACTTGAAGTATGTATACATGTCCATTTTTATCAACAGCGAATTCTACATCCAGGGCGTCGTATGCCAGCAAGCGCTCTATTTCCTTTAACGCTTTTACCAGTGGCACCAATCTCTGGTCGGCAACAACATCCATTGACGCGTCTCTACGGACATAAAGGGTACGATTGTCGTTGCTCTGCCCTCCGGTAATTCCTTCAGTTCCGCCGCTTTCTTCGTAATTGATCACATACCAGGGAGCCCCACGCTCCAGCGTTCGGGTGAACGCCACTCCGCTCATCAACACACTTTCTAACATTGGCTGAATTAGTACCTGATCCTCGGGACAGGCATTTTCGTAGGACGCAATCACAGTCGATATTGCATCCTCTAATCCCAACTGAACATCAACGTTCAATAAACTAGTGTAGGCACCTGCGTTGGAGTTACTAAATCCATCCTCACTTCGAGCACTTGAACGAACTACTATAGAAGAGTTGCTCTCAAATTTATCTTGAGCAGACCTCAATATCTCTTTTGGGGCTCTTTTCCAATCAGCGATGCTAAAAGATACCTGATCAAGAATCACGGCAGAGGAAATCATGCCACGTAGACGGGCAAGAGTGTCTGCTTTGGTTCCCAGCACGAAATGGGCAATATCTCTTGCTTGGTTCACTTCAGCCCAATCACCAGCCACATCACATCCAGCCACATACAAACCCTCGTTCCGCAGCCATTCAACGAGACCTGAAAGGTGCAAACGTCGCAGGCTATCGGGGGCTTCTGTCTTCAATCGGCGAAGGTGATCCAGAGCTTTCCCATTAAACCAAACCAAACCGATAAATTCTCCGCTAGCCCAGTCCATTGGGATATCACTTCCAAGCCTTCGCACATCAGGGTTTCCGCCTAGAACTTTCTCACTGACAGCCATATCCTCGGAATCACGATCCACATAACGTTGCCGCCAATAACTGTCCCAGGCAACGACGACAGGGGCATCCATTTTTCGAAGTTCATCGGCTACATGACCTCGAAAAAGAATATCGCCATAACAGACCAGTAAATCGTCGACACCCTCAAGATCGACCTCAAGAAGCGATGCTGCACTTCCTGTGGTTTCCCAGTGTGGATTCACCACATTCCGAATGCCCGGGTACCGCTGGGCAATATCCTCCGAGTGATAACCCAAGACCAGATCAATCTGTGCCTCCGGTAGGGCAACAGCGTTGAGTAGCCAGTTGAAAACGGAAACGCCATTCACAGGCTCAAGTAACGTGGGTTGTTCACCTTGATGGGGCGCACCAGCGCCCAGAATTACACAACGGCTATAAGACGATTTCAAAGCAACCTCAAGTTTAATCAGCAAACGTTAGCGCCCAACGCAACCTTGATATCTTTAAGAATCCTGTCTGAGGGCATTTCTGCGCTATAAAACTCAGAGAGATACTCGTCAAAGCAGGGATTATCATGTTTTGCCCGAGATCGGTGGTTTCTTATCACGTCCAAGACAAATTCATTAATCTCGGGCGCCGAATCCGCGGTTTGATAGGCCCGAAAAGCACACTTCCCAAAATCATTCAGAAATACCATCTCTCCCCCGACTCTGTTTACGAGATACAATGCTGGCTTTCGGGTAACCGCATACTCAACGATAAACGAGCTGCAGTCATGAATAATTGCATCGGACTGAATAAACAAATCTTCATACTCGCCCTCGTCCAGCTGTGTGTATGCCTGAGACGACCAAAAACCATAGTACTGGTCGGTCCGCTCTCTGCCCCAAGCCGGATGAAGATAGAGTTTTGACTTAAGAATGGGATGAGGCTTGAACGACCATTGCACGGAATCTTTATATTTCGCAGCAACTTGCTGAATAGTCAAACCAAGCTTTAGGAACGTAGACAGCGACGACTTGTCATTTGATATTGTATGGTGCGGCGCGTAAATGATTTTTTTCTTTTCCTCACCCTGAACCTTCCAGACTTCATCGCTTTCGCCGAGATCACCTTTTAGCAAAGCTTCTGTCGCAGGATAACCGGTTAACTTGCTGTTTTTTCCTCGCACCTGAGAAACGGCAGCGAACTGCTCGAAGATATGTTGATGTGGCCAATAAATCCGCCACATGGCATTGAGCATCGGCTTATCGAGTTCGTCTTCAGGATTACCCGCATGATTTGTTGCCATATAATAGTAAGGCACATAGCAACTCAAATACCGCGTATAAGCGTCCTGATAATATTCTCGGCGGGTAAGTTCGTTAGGATTCGTAAACACAACCAGATCTGGCTGTAATTCCTCCAGTTGAACCCAGTCACCATCGTCTTTGAGAGATCTCTTGACGGAATAACCTCTCTGTTCGAAATAATCGTATGTTTGATCCAGCTCCTGGAGCATACTCTCTTCACCAAACTGAATATAAGGACAAACCAGAATCTCAGGTTCGAAAAAGGGATCCCGCGCCATTTTTTGATAGACCACGTCTACTTTCCAGACACTCTTGTGAATCACAAGAAAAACAACTTTTATTCTTTTTCGGGATGTTAGTTCTGCAATCAATTGACTGTGCCTAGCTCGCATTCTTTTTATGAGAAGGAGCTTTCTAACTTTGTCGAACGTCTTGCGTTTCAATATCCTGAGGAAGCGCTTCAGGATTTCGGGAATGGAGGCCTTGATAAGACTTAGCATGAGTATACTTTACTTCTGAAAGCTGTTTGCAGCTTCAATCACTGCACGAACCTGTGATTCCGTCATAACCGGACTCATTGGCAAACTAAGAACTTTCTGATGAATGGCCTCAGAAATGGGATAGTGATGATGCTCCCACATCGTAAACGCTTGTTGCTTATGTGGCGGGATAGGATAGTGAATCAGAGTTTGAATGCCCGCTTTATTCAGATGTGCCTGAAGGTCTTCCCGTTTTTCGGTCCGCACAACATAGAGGTGAAATGCATGTGACTCCAATACTGAAATACTACTTTGAGGTGATATGGGATGTTTTATTGCCGCATTATCTATGTGCTGCGCATAATTCCGCGCAATTTCACGACGACGTAATGTATCTTCCCCAAGGTTGCGAAGTTTGACACGCAGTAACGCTGCCTGCATTTCGTCCAGGCGACTATTAACGCCTTGGTAAAGATTCTCATATTTCTTGCGGCTGCCATAATTGCCCAAGGCACGAATGGTTTGGGCGAGCTCCTCATCGTTGGTTGTTACAGCACCCGCATCTCCTAATGCCCCAAGATTCTTGCCTGGGTAAAAACTGAACCCAGCAGCATGCCCCCAGCTACCGGCTTTCCTGCCATCAAGAGTGGCACCGTGGGCCTGAGCAGCGTCTTCCAATACAAGAAGGCCCAGACGGTTCGCAAGAGAGATTATTCCGGGCATGGGAGCTAGCTGACCATATAAGTGAACAATCAGAATAGCCTTTGTATTGGCGGTAAGAGCTGCCTCAATACTCTCAGTAGAGAGGTTAAAAGTAGACTCATCGGGCTCGACCAGCAAGGGTTTAAGACCGTTTTCTGTGATCGCTAAAATGCTGGCAATATAGGTATTTGAGGGGACGATAACTTCATCGCCCTCCTTGATCTTGCCCATCTCTTTCCAAGCGCGAAGGGTGAGTGTAAGCGCATCTAAGCCATTAGCGACACCTACACAGTGGTTAGTTCCGCAGTAGTCCGCAAACTCATGCTCAAAAGCGCTCAGCTCGGCACCTTGTATGTACCAACCTGAATCGATGACTCTGGTGGCAGCCTCCACCAATGCTTCACGATATTGGCTGTTGATAGATTTCAAATCTAAAAAAGGAATCATTCTTCAATATACCTGACAATTCTGGCGGGATTACCAACAACTAGAGCCCGGGCGGGGACATCTTTAGTTACCACCGCACCCGCACCAACCATTGCCTCCTCACCGATACAGATCCCTGGCAGCAAGGTTGCATTCGCTCCAATACTCGCCCCTCTTTTAACCGTAATACCTGAAAACGTATCTGGATAGGCCTTGGAACGAGGATACGGATCATTTGTGAACGTTGCATTCGGCCCAACAAACACATCGTTTTCAATAAGGGTTCCTTCCCAAAGCTGCACGCCAGATTTGACGGTTACATTGTCTCCAACAACCACACCACCCTCGATCAGAGTCTGCGCGCAGATATTACAGTCTCTTCCTATATAGGCGCCTTCAAGAATAACAACGAATTGCCAAATCCGGGTTCCCTTTCCGATTCGTGAGCTTGCGACATCAGCCGTCGGGTGAATGAAACTCATTGATTCACCTGATGGATAAAATCGTCGTAATTCCGGATATAATCACTCTCTTCATAATGCTCACTGGCGAGAACCAGCAACACACAATCGTCGCTGAAATCGTGCATTTCCCGCCAAACCATATCTTCTACTAACAGGCCTTTGGTCGGTGAATCCAGCCAAACTTCACCTTTTTGTGTCCCGTTATCCAACAGTATTCTGCATTTGCCGATGACGCATACCGCAACTTGCTTCAAAGCCTTATGGGCATGAAAACCACGCGCTACACCAGGCTGGGTGCCAAAAATGTAGTACACACGCTTTATGTCAAAGGGTACCGATTTGTTGCCTTCGAGCGCGACCAATGAGCCACGGTCGTCACCGAGTGAGGGGAAGTCAATCCATTGGATCAGGCCGGTACGCTTATCGCTCATCAACCAACTCCTGCAGGTAGGTTCCGTAACTGTTTTTCTTAAGCTCATTTGCTTGGGCAAGCAGTTGGGCCTTGCTCAACCAGCCATTATTGAAGGCAATCTCCTCCAGGCAAGCGATCTTGTAACCTTGTCGTTTCTCTATCGTTTCAACAAACTGGGCTGCTTCCAGCAGGCTTTCGTGGGTCCCGGTGTCCAGCCATGCGAAACCGCGCCCCAATAGCTCCACGTTCAGTTCACCCGCGTCCAGGTAGGCTTTGTTCACGTCGGTAATTTCCAGTTCGCCCCGGTGGGAGGGCGTTACCGCTTTCGCAATGTCGATCACGCGATTATCGTAGAAGTACAGGCCGGTCACCGCAAAGTGAGATTGGGGTTTGACGGGCTTTTCTTCAATGGAGAGGGCTTTGTGGTTGCCATCAAACGCCACTACGCCAAATCGTTCGGGGTCTTTCACCTGATAACCAAATACCGTGGCGCCCTGCCCTTCCTCGGTGCGTTTGACAGCGTCCCGCAGTTTGGGTGTAAAGCCCTGCCCGTAAAAGATGTTGTCGCCCAGTACCAGACACACGCTGCTGTCGCCAATGAAGTCCTCACCGATGATAAACGCCTGCGCCAGACCATCGGGGCTGGGTTGCTGGGCGTAGGTTAGGTTGATACCAAACTGCTCGCCGCTGCCCAGACTCCGTTTGAAACTCGCCTCGTCTTCCGGGGTGGTAATGATCAGGATGTCCCTTATGCCCGCCAGCATAAGCACGGAGAGCGGGTAATAGATCATCGGTTTGTCGTACACAGGCAAAAGTTGCTTGGAGGTGCCGAGTGTAATGGGGTAAAGCCGGGTACCCGAGCCGCCCGCTAGGATGATGCCTTTCATAATCGCTTTAATCCCTTTTATTTGAAAGTGGGGTCAGCTGAAGGTTCTCATCTGACCCCGGCTGGCCCCGCCCCCAGGCGCTCACGCTGGTAGCTGCCGTCTTGCACCCGTTTGCACCATTCCAGGTTATCCAGATACCACTGCACGGTTTTGCGCAGGCCGGATTCGAAGGTTTCGGCTGGTGCCCAGCCCAATTCTTTCTGGATTTTGCCGGCGTCTATGGCGTAGCGCAGGTCGTGGCCGGGACGGTCGGTTACGAAGGTGATCAGATCACGGTAGTTTGCCAGTCCGGCGACTTTTTCAGGGACCAGCTCTTCCAGCAGGCTGCAGATGGCCTGAACCACGTCAATATTGCGTTTTTCGCTGTGGCCACCAATGTTGTAAGTTTCGCCGATTTTGCCGTCAGTCACCACTGTGTAGAGTGCCACGGCGTGGTCTTCCACATACAGCCAGTCGCGGATTTGTTCGCCTTTCCCGTAGACAGGTAAGGGCTTGCCTTCCAGGGCGTTGAGGATAACCAGCGGTATGAGCTTCTCAGGAAAGTGGTAGGGGCCGTAGTTGTTTGAGCAGTTGGTAACCAGTACCGGTAGCCCATACGTCCGGTGCCAGGCGCGGACGAGATGGTCTGAGCTGGCTTTGCTGGCGCTGTAGGGGCTGCTTGGCGCATACGGAGTTTGTTCGGTGAAAAGGTTTTCCGGGCCGTCAAGATCGCCGTAGACTTCGTCGGTACTGATGTGGTGAAAGCAGAAGTTCTGGCGGCGCTGGGCCTCGAGTGCCTGCCAGTATTGGCGGACCGCTTCCAGCAGGGTGTAGGTACCGACAATGTTAGTTTCTATAAAATCCGCCGGGCCATCGATAGAGCGGTCTACGTGGCTTTCAGCGGCCAGGTGCATGATCGCGTCTGGTTGGTGTTGGGTCAGTACGCGGTCCAGTTCAGCGCGATTACAGATGTCGACATGTTCGAAGCTATAGCGTTCGCTGCCGCTTACTTCAGCGAGGCTTTCGAGATTGCCGGCATAGGTGAGTTTATCGAGGTTGACCACTTCATCCCGGGTGTTGGCGATTATGTGGCGGATGACAGCGGAGCCGATGAAGCCGGCGCCGCCGGTTATCAGGAGTTTCATAGTTTGGCTATTTGTTGGTAGTTCGGTGCTTGGTTTAGTGAAGATGGGGTCATAACTTTGGTTCTGACCCCGGCCCGCCTGCCTTCCATTCTATACGTGTTCAATATACCAGGGCATGGCTTTGGCGATGCCTGCTTTAATTTTGTATTCCGGCTTGTAACCGAGATTACTCTCAGCCTTGCTGACATCGGCTTGAGAGTGGCGCACGTCGCCGGCCCGGAAGTCCCGGTAAGCCGGTGGTTTGGCATAGGGTTTGCCGTTTTCTGCCAATGCTGATTGCAGCGCGTTGAACAGGTCGTTCAGGGTGGTCCGGTCGCCCACGGCTACGTTGTAGACTTCATTTTTGGCGCTTTGCCCCGCGGTTGCAGCGAGCAGGTTGGCCTGGACAGCATTTTCGATAAAACAGAAATCCCGGCTGGTTTCGCCATCACCGTTAATAAAGATATCGTCGCCCTGGATCATCCCAGCGGCCCATTTCGGGATAACGGCAGCATAGGCGCCGTTCGGATCCTGGCGCTTGCCAAACACATTGAAGTAGCGAAGGCCGATGGTATTGAACCCGTAGGTTTTGGCGAAGACGTCGGCATACAGCTCATTGACGTATTTGGTAACGGCGTAGGGGGATAAAGGCTTACCGATGTTCTCTTCCACTTTCGGCAGCGCCGGGTGGTCGCCGTAGGTGGAGCTGCTTGCGGCGTAGGTGAAACTGGCAACCCCAGCATCGCGGGCGGCCACAAGCATATTCAAGAACCCACCAATGTTTGTGCCATCGGTGGTGATCGGGTCGTTAATGCTGCGTGGCACAGAACCGAGGGCGGCCTGGTGGAGCACGTAGTCCACACCCTCGCAGGCTTGCTGGCAATCCTTCAGGTTGCGAATATCACCTTCGATAAAAGAAAAACGTTGCCATTGCTCGGGGCTGACCTGGGCTCTGACTTCGTCCAGATTATGCTGGTGGCCGGTAGCAAAGTTGTCCAACCCGACCACGGTCTGGTTCAGTGTTAGCAGGTGCTCCAGCAGGTTGGAGCCAATAAACCCGGCTACGCCGGTCACCAACCAGGTTTTGGGGGCGCTGTTTAACTCGTTCTGCAATTCTTCGTATCGGGTCATTGTTTACAGCCTGATGTCAGATTCGTGTGCGGACAGAATGTATTTCAGGTCGTAAACCACTCCGACCGGTTTCGCCAGCGCCCGGATACCTGCCGCACCCAGTGCTTTAAACTGATTGTGCCCCACGGCAAGGATCACACCGTCGTACTGGCCGTGTTTGGGCTGCTCAATGGGTTCGATGCCGTATTCATGCTGCGCTTCGGCGGCGCTTACCCAGGGGTCGTAAACGTCCACTTCAATGTTGTATTCGGCCAGCTCTCTTACAATATCAACCACCCGGGTATTGCGCAGGTCCGGGCAGTTTTCCTTGAAGGCGAGGCCCATCACCAACACCCGGGCGCCTTCCACCTGAATGCGCTTTTTAAGCATGGCTTTAACCAGCTGGGAGACCACGTAGGCGCCCATGCCATCGTTCAGGCGTCGGCCGGCGAGGATGATTTCCGGGTGGTAGCCGATGGTCTGTGCCTTGTGGGTCAGGTAATACGGATCTACGCCAATGCAGTGGCCACCCACCAGCCCGGGGCGGAATGGCAGGAAGTTCCATTTGGAACCCGCGGCCAGCAGGACGGCTTCGGTGTCTATGCCCATTTTGTTGAAGATCATCGCCAGCTCATTGATAAGGGCGATATTCAGATCCCGCTGGGTGTTTTCGATAACTTTGGCAGCCTCGGCCACTTTGATACTGCTGGCCTTGTGAGTGCCTACGGTAATAATCTCGTTATAAAGCGCGTCTACCAAATCGGCGATTTCCGGAGTGGAGCCGGCGGTGACCTTTTTTATATTGGTAACGCGGTGTTCCTTGTCGCCGGGGTTAATCCGCTCCGGGCTATAGCCGGCGTAAAAATCACGGTTGAACACCAGGCCGGATACCCGCTCCAGGACCGGTACGCAGTCTTCCTCGGTTGCCCCGGGGTAAACCGTGGACTCATAGATTACGATATCGCCCTTTTTGAGTGATTTCCCGATGGTTTCGCTGGCTTTGATCAGCGGGGTCAGGTCCGGGCGCTTGTGCTCATCGATCGGAGTGGGCACCGTTACGATGTAGACGTTGGCGGCTTTGAGATCCTCGGCGCTGGCGGTATAGCTCAGGTGAACTGCCTGCCCCATCTCATCGCTACTAACTTCCTGGGTGTGGTCCCGGCCGCTTTGGAGCTCGGCGATACGCTCTTGGCTGATATCGAAGCCGATGACGGGGCGCTTTTTGCCGAATTCGACGGCCAGAGGCAGGCCTACGTAACCGAGGCCGATCACTGCGAGGGTTAGGTTGTCTGTTTGCATAGTGGTTGCTTGCTTTTTTCGGTGGAAACTGGACTTCGGATTTGTGAAAAAGGGGTCTGACCCGTGGGGTCAGACCCCAACTTCAGGTTCCGACTTCGGCCCCATGTTCAGGCCTGCCGCCTTTCAAGAAGGACCGAAAAAATACGACGAAAACACCGAGCATACCGCCGAGCATGATGGCAAGTATGGCAATCATCGCCCGCTTCGGTTCACTCTTCTCCTGCGGCACCACCGCCGGGTCGATGGTTTTGAACACGTATTCCTGCTGGGCATTGGCCAGCATCACCGTACGGGTTTCGCTCTCGATAAGCTGGTAGAACACCTGTTGCATACCGGCGATATTGGTGTCGGTCAGTTTGCTTTCCAGATAGTTGATTCTGGCCTCGGCCTCTGCCACGTCTTGCCGGCGCATGTGTTCGTTGATGTCTTCGACCAGCCATTGCGCCCACTGCTGTGCGGCAGGGGGAGAGAGGCTCTTCACGGAAAACGTGACCATGCCGTTTTCTTTGTTTTCACTGACGCTCAGATGGTTTTCTTTAAATGCCTTTACGAGGTCCCAGTCTGTGGGTTGCTGGCTTTTCCCATCTTCGTTCGGCAACCATTGCCCGGTTTCGGGATTGTACACCTCCCGGTTGTATTGCCAGTCGCTCTGCTTGATGTTCCAACCATCCACAGCCATGAGGGGCACGGCCAGATTGTGGCGATCAATAAAGTCGGCCAGGAAGGCGCGGGACCGGAGCACTTCCTTGGCGATAACAGTCTGGTTGGACCCACCGCTGCCGATGTTGATACCGGCAAGGCTGGCCAGGCCACCAAGTTGGCCGGAGATACCGCCCATTCCACCCTCTTCATTGGCGGGGGCGAGCAAGACGCTAGATTGGTAGATATTGGGCTTAGATAGGGCGTATGCAGCGCCGCCAGCAGCGAACAGGAAGGTGACCGCAATAATAAGCCATTTACCGGCCCAGAGAGTGGCGAAGAGCTGACGCAGGTCTATTTCGTCATCTGCAAAGCGGCTATCGTCTGAAATATCCGGAAGGCGTTCGTATCGGGTCATTACAGGTTCCCCACTGCGGCTGCGCCAAGCGCCATCTGGTAAACAATCTGACTAACGTTGCTCCACAGCTCCAGCTGGTTCAGTCGGTCTACATCAATCGGTACGATAACCGTATCTCCCGGCTGCAACTGCTGGCTCCTGCCTCCAAACCAGGCACTCTTCTCCGGCAACATTACGGAACCGTCTGCCTTCACAACATACACCCTGTCCTGGTCTGCCTGTCGAGTCGGGCCGCCGCTCCTCTCAAGGTAATCGTCTACAGTTAGGCCGGCCGAATGGAGATGGCTCGTCGGGAACTGAACTTCGCCGAATACGCTGACGGCTTGGGGAATGGTCGGCACGCTCAGCGTATCGCCATCCTGTAATCGGATGGGTTGGTAACCGGTGTCTGCCAGCACTTGCGGCAGATCTATCACCATCCTTCCCACGGGCCGGCTACTCTGAACGTCTTCAAGCAACCCCTTAACTTCGTCTACACGCTGGGCATTCTGCCCCCCAAAAGAGTCACCCTCCAGCTGCACGCCCAGCAGGTCGCCCTGCAGTCGCTCCTCGGCTTCACGGAGGCGCTGCGCTTCCAGTTGGCGGAGTTTCTCCCGGGTGAATACCGCGCCACGGGGAAAGGCATTATCGGTGAGGCCACCGGCCCGTTCCAGTACTTGACTGAGGGTTTCACCCTCACGGAAGGTGTATTGGCCGGGATACCGTACTTCGCCTTCCAGCGTTATGGTACGGTTGGTACCGAACGACGGAACGGACTTGATCAGAAGCCTGTCCCGGCTTTTCAGTCGTACATCGCTTTTCCCGAGCATGGCTGCAGCCAGATCTACCTGAATGATTTGGGTTTGCTCTACGCCATTATCATCGGTGTAGCGACGGGCAAGTTCCGCGGAATACATGGAGGCGGAATCGGTGAGGCCGCCAGCCACGAAAATCGCATTCTTTACGGTGCCTGTGGTCGGTAACGGGTATTCGCCGGGATAGCGAACCGGGCCTGAGATACGCATGGTTTGTTGCGGTGAATAGGGGCCCGCTTGTGCTTTCAGGCGTTTGATGACCGGTTCAAACAATGCGGTCCTGGTGAACTGTTCTGCATTGTTTTTGAGTTCTTCCTGTGCCTTCAGCCGTTCCCGCTCATCCGGGTTCTCAGATGCCTGGATTTCCCTTTGCGGTCTCTTTTGCTTCTGTACTTGCAAACCATCTTCACTGCCCTCCAGTTCAAACGGCACTTTGCCGGTGTCTGTAAAGAACAACAGCTGATCCTTCTCCTGGAGCATCAAGTCCGCCGAACTACCGGGAACGGTTACAGCAGTTCTAAGCTGCAGGTTCACCACTGAAATTCTTTTGGTTTCTGGATCTGTTCTCACGATGGCTGCGTAATTGGTATCGCCGAAATCCAGCAGATCGGCATCCAGGTTCCGGATAATTGAGCTCACTCGCATTCCCGGCACCCAGGCGAACTTACCCGTTCTGGTGGCAGCGCCTTTGACTTCCACGTACTGGCCGGTGACGTCCGCAATGGAGGCTACGGAAATCCGGTCGCCAGATCTCACCTGCGCCTGCTTACCTGAGCTTTGGGTTAAATCGGCTTCGGCAATAATGCGCAGGAAATCCTCATTGGTACGCTCAATTTTCGTGATCTGGGGATAGGCCTGGGGTGTCAGCCCGCCCGCCAAGTCAACAAGCTCTTGCAGGCTGGTGCCTTTCTCGATTTCGTAAAGGGCTGGCCGGTACACCTCTCCGTCAATACCGGCACGGCTGCCAACTGCCGGAACAAAGATGACATCGCCGGCCTGAAGGCGAGCGTCGCCTGAGGTGTCACCCTTCAGAAGCAGATCGTACAGATCCAGGGTTCCGATCAGTTTGCCGTTGCGTTTGTGCTGAACATTCCGCAAGGAGCCCGTCTGCTTGATACCGCCGGAAACGTATAGGGCGTTAATAATCGTCGAAAGCGAGCTTACGCTATAAGAGCCCGGGGTTCTTGCCTCACCCAGCACGAACACCCGGATACTGCGCAACTCTCCCAGCGAAACTGCGGCTTTCACCCCGATATACTGTTCGGAAACCAGCTGGGTAATGTGATCGCGAGTTTGCTGAAAGGTCAGGCCGGCAACCGAAACCGGCCCGCGCTCCGGGAAGTCAATCGTACCGTCGCGAGAGACCGGCAGTTCCAGTTGCTGGTTTTGATTGCCCCAAAGCTGGACCTTCAGAACGTCGCCGGGGCCCATGGTGTATTCCGCCGGAACCGGGATCTCGGTTACAGGTGCAAAGGTGGTGGGAGAGCCGGCAAACAGTTCGTAGCCAAAAGGCTCCAGCCCATTATTCTTTTTGGCAAACTCTTCGTCCTTTCTCGCCTGCTCTTCAGCCGCCTGGCGGGCTTCCTGCTCACTCTCCTCCAGAGGCTCCACAACTTCCTGCAAAGGTTGTTGCGGGCGGGACTGGCTGGATGAACCGGTCAACTGGCTTAAATCCACTCCGTATTGCTTGGCCAACGCTTCCTGCTGGGCTTTGGGCAGGGATTTGAACTGCTCTATCTGCGCTGGAGTGATCGACTGGGCATTTGCCACGAGTGGCAACAGGAGACTGACTGTAAAGAGTAGTTTTTTCAGATTCACGGTGTTGAAGATCCGGGATTTGATGATTTGAATTTGGGGTCAGCCCCCTTTTTCACCTTTCAGAGTTCAAAATCGGTAAGTCCATTCAGCGCTGAGGGACCACTGGTCTTTCTCGCCGCCAAGGTAGTCAATTTTCTTGTCGGTGGCCTGAAGGTTCAGGTCCAGCCAGCCGTTGAGCATGTGAGTGCCATAGCCAACGTCGAGAACAGCTACGTTTTGATCGCCTTCCGGCACTGTGTAAAAGACATCTCGGTTGGGGATGACAGTACGGTTGCCACCATCCTTGTTCAGCCGTGCGTAGGTTATTTTCGCACTGAGGTTTGTACCGTCATCAAAGAAGTTGAACGCCCCGAGGGTGACGGCTTCGGCATCGCCATCAAAGCTGGCCGCCATGCTGCGACCGTAATAGCGGTATCCGGAGCGATAGCGGGAGTGATCAAAGGTGATGTTGGGCATCGCCTCACCGAGGAAGTCGTCGGCCAGGGTATTGGTGTATTCAAGGAACCATTGCTGGTCGGCATTAACGAATTGGGTGGTCCAGTCCGCGCCGAGCAGCCAGGATTTACGAGCCGGGAAGGCGCCAGCTTCATCTTCGCCCATCATCTGGGCATAGACACCCATGGATTGCTGGCCCACTGCAAAACCGTAGCGGGCATCAATGCTGGCAAGCTGATTGCCGGGATCATTTTCCTCCAGCTGGCCGTTGTCCCGGCCAATGAGCGCATTCCAAAGGGTAGACGCGCTTTCCGGGCGGCCTTCACCCCCGAGCATGATGGCCCTGGACAAACCAATGTCCAGCCCGCTTACTGGGCGAAACGTCAAGCGCATGCCGATCAGCTTGGCATCTGGCACCGCCCTGTCGCTTTCGTATTGGCCCGCGAAGGCGGTGAACTGCCAGGGCCCAACCCACTTCAGCCAGTCCGCTTCCGGCGCGTAACTGTTATTGCGATTGAGCCAGAGTGCAGGCATTGGGCGGGCGTTATTGGAGAGGATCAGGCTGGACTGCCAACCCGGCCCCCACCAGCGGTCTATGGCACCGGCACCAAACACCCAATTGCCGGCAGCGGCGGCCAGATAGGAGCCATCCAGGCGCAGCTCTTTGTCGTCATCGGTTTTATGGGCATAGGCCGGCTTAAGCCCGAGGGCCCAGACTTCGCCCTGCCACTGGAGATCGACCGCCGTTCCGGCTTTCGCCAGCGAATTCTGATCAAACCCCCGAATGCCGGGAATTTCGCTGCCGCCAAACAGGCTGTACTCGCCCCGAAAACCTTGCTGAGCCTGTTCGTCTTTCTCGAACTGGAGGTAGGCGGCCGCTGAGCCTACTGACGGTTGATCGGAGCTAACACTGGTTTTTAAACCGCTGTGCACCGTGCTCCACATCAGCGGCCAGGTGCTAACGTTGCGATTCATATGGCCGCGATCTGCCAGCTTCTGTACCGCGAAACGTGCCCGGGAATCTCCCGGCTCAAGCCAGGGGGCTGCCGAGAGGGTAAAACTTGCCAGACACGCTACCGCCCCACCGACCAGGGCCCAGTGTTTTAAGGTCATAAAGTAAAATTATCTATGGAGCGACAGGGAAACGGCAATAGGAAGGGGACAGCTGACTCCCAACTGTATCCCTGTCGGTCAATGAATATCGTGTTTCAGAAGGCTGACGATTTTACGGCATCGCCTATGACAAGCAAGTGACAAAAGGCCCGGCACTAAGCGATTCAGCAGGTTACCTGAGTAAAGAATTGTTAAACTGTCGGAAATGCAAGGAATTCGTTCACATTTCGGCCAACTGCGCCTTCACCAGACCTGCGAACTCTGTGAAGAATGCGAGGAAAATACCTCCCATCAAGCCCAGCAGTCCAGCCAGCAGAACGACCAGGCTACGAGCGGGCCCCTTACGCTCCGTGCCCTCCCTGCTTACCGCCAAAATCTCCATGGGCTGCATGGAGTTGAGGGTGGCCTCGAGCGATAACCGCTTTTCGACAGTCGCTGCAATTGCTACACCGGCATCCGTTGAATCTTCCAGCATAGTTATTGTTGAGGAGAGCGATTCGATTTGCCTCTCGAGGTTCTGCTTCAGGCTCGATACAGCGGCCGATTGCGCGTCCGCGAGCTCATCAATAAGTTGAGTATGGGCCTGTTTAACACCATCTCTCTGGGACGGCGAGGCCTCAGACACCAGTCGGATCAGCCCGGTGCTCTCAGGATTATCAAAGTGGACCTTGAAAGGGACAGACCGGTCATGCTCTGCGAAGTAGGTGGACTGGTATTCCGGCAACCAGCGATTTTCAAGTGTCGCGATTATCGCTGCCGGATTATCAATGTAATTGCCGGGCGACTTCTCTGCCAGCTTGACTAGGCTGACATAATCGTATCTTTCCGGTATCAACACTGCGTATACAATTCCCGCCAGCAATGCTGCGAGAACTACTGCGTAAAACACTCTCCGGCGCTTGAGAAAAGTAGCTGCCAGATCAACCAGGCTTATTTCATCGTGGTACTGCAGTTGAGGTTCGCGACGCCTTTCTTCCATTTAATTAAGCTCCACCTTTTTTCTTATAGAGTGCGGGCTGAGCTCCCATTCAAGCTTGCCCGGATATGTTTCAATTGCTCTGCCGGGTGTCCCAGTTATTTCTTTATAGCAGACACTGGCACTTTCACCTTCTGCTGCTTGTGCATGAAGCTGATCAGGACAATCGCCCGCGCTTCTCCATCATATGCCTGAAAAATCGCATTAATACCCTCAAAAGGGCCTTCGCTTAGTTGTATGGCCTGGCCTGGTTTAATACCACCCTGCTCGGCCACCGAATCGAGACTGTCCTTGATGTGCTGAATGACATCGTCGCTGATTGCAGCGGGCTTGTTGGCAAAGCTGACGATTCTCAGAACACCACGGGTGGAACGCAGTTTTGCCCACATGGGGTCGGTCTGGTCCAGATTCACGAACAGATAGCCCGGGAACAGGGGTTCGAGTTTTTTGCTGCGCTTGCCCGCCTTGATTGTTTCCACGGTGATTTTTGGAAAGAAGCAGGCAATATCCTGATTCTGGAGATTCGCGAGCGCGCGATCACCCTGGGCAGGCTTGAGTTGAAGTGCATACCAGGTCATGGCCGGTGACAGTACCAGCTTCCCGCGGCGACGAAATACGGATTTAACACATCCTGTTTGCCATATTTCAGTGGTTTTCCATCCAGAGTCTCAACTTTGCCTCCTGCCGCCATCAAAACGGCCTGGGCTGCGCCAGTATCCCACTCGCAGGTTGGCCCCAGGCGCGGATAGATGTCGGCATGGCCTTCGGCGATGCGACAGAACTTGAGGGAGCTGCCGGCTTGCACCAGTTCGTGTTCTCCGAGCGCATCAATAAAGGCTCTGGTTTCTTCGTTGAGGTGGTTTTTGCTGGCCACCACCCGTTTTGCTGTTTTGGGCTCTGCTACCCGGATGCGACGAACCCTGCCGGTGCGGTCGCGCATGTGGGCGCCCTCACCCATTACGCCCCAGAAGGCTTCCTTCAGAGCTGGGGCGATTACCACGCCCATCACCGGCTCGCCGTCTTCAATCATCGCGATGTTGACGGTAAATTCCCCGGTACGCTGGGTGAAATCCTTGGTGCCGTCGACGGGATCCACCAGCCAGAACCGGCGCCAGTGTTTGCGCTCTTCCCAGGGAATGTCTTTGCCTTCCTCGGAGAGGATGGGGATGTCACGGCTGATGTTGCGCAGGCCGTGCACGATGATGTCATGAGCAGCGGTATCTGCCGCAGTGATGGGCGAATCGTCGGCTTTGTAGCTCACCTTGAAGTCCGACTGGTAGATATGCAGTACTTTCTCGCTGGCCTCATCGGCCACTTTGATGACATCCGGGAGGATGGAGCTGTAATGCATGTAATTCGCTTCCTGCTTCAGATCAATACGTTATGAACTAAGATAGATGATAGTAACATTCCAGCAATAAATAATCAGAAGGATGCCTCTATTATGAAACTTCGATTCCTAGGCGGCACAGGAACTGTCACCGGGTCCCGCTACCTGCTCTCGGACGACAAGCACCGGGTGCTGGTGGATTGCGGCATGTACCAGGGCGTAAAAACCCTGCGCCGGCGCAACTGGGCGGAGTTTCCGGTGGACCCGTCCACGATTGACGCGGTGGTGCTTACCCATGCCCACATCGACCACTCCGGCTACCTACCCGCCCTGGTGAAAAACGGCTTCAAGGGCAAGGTTTACTGCACCAAGGCGACCCATGAACTGTGCAAGGTTCTGCTGCCGGATGCCGGGTTCCTGCAGGAGGAAGATGCGAAATACGCCTTTCGCAAGAAGTTCTCAAAGCACGAGAAGCCGGAACCCCTGTTTACCGAGAAGGACGCCTGGGAAGCGCTCAAGCATTTCGAATCCCTGCACTACCACGAGATGTTCGAGCCGGTAAAAGGGTTCCAGGTAACCTTCACCCCCGCCGGGCATATTCTGGGCTCTTCCTGTGTGCATGTTCATCACAAGGGCGCCGACAGAACGGTGGTGTTCAGTGGTGACGTGGGGCGGCAGAACGACATCATCATGCGGCCGCCGGAACCCCTGCAGAAGGCGGATGTGCTGGTGTGCGAGTCCACCTATGGCGACCGGGCCCATGGCGAGACGGATCCCGAGGCGGAGCTAGCGGACATTATTACGCGAACGGCGGGCCGAGGAGGCATCGTGCTTCTGCCTGCCTTCGCCGTTGGCCGGGCGCAGATGCTGCTTTATGTGATTCACAAGATAATGGGCGACGGGAAGATTCCCAAACTACCGGTGTTTTTGAACAGCCCCATGGCCATCAAGGCTACGGAGATTTTCTGCAAGCACCATAAAGAGCACAAGCTGAACGCGGCGCAATGCGAACTGATGGACGAGAAAACCGAATTTGTCCGCACCGTGGAACAATCCATCGAACTGGACGCCGTGCGTTACCCCTGCGTGATTATCTCGGCCAGCGGTATGGCCAGTGGTGGGCGGGTGCTGCACCACCTGAAGACCCTGTTACCCAATCCGCGCAACAGCGTGGTATTTGCCGGCTTCCAGGCACCGGGGACTCGCGGGGATGCGCTGGTGAATGGCGCGGAATCGGTGAAGATTCACGGTGAGTATTGGCCGGTGAAGGCGGAGATTCACAATATGGATTCGCTGTCAGCGCACGGGGATTATAACGAGATTCTGGCGTGGTTGGAGCAGGGTTCGCTCAAGCCGGAGAAGGTGTACGTCACTCACGGAGAGATGGTGGCTAGTGATGTTATGCGCAAAAGGATCCGGGAGAAGTTTGGCTGGGATGTTGAGGTGCCGGAGTTGTTTGAGGAGGTGGGGGTTTAACTCGCGCATCATTTCTTTACACGCGCGAGACCCTGCAATCTTAAATAAACGGATTACGGCTGGCAGTCCAAAGGGAGGCGTACTCCCCCGCTATGCATGATGCCTCTCAGACTCAAAAAGCGCACATCCCATTCCTTCCAAAGAAAGGTAAGTTAACGATTAAAGTATCACGCACGATATCTTTTGATACAAAAAAACCCCGATTGCTCGGGGTTTTTTCAATCACACTACAGATCTAGCCCATTAATACTTAGCTTAGACCGCAGCACCTGCAAGAGTACAGCTGGATGGAACGTAAGAGTTCTTAAACGCTGCTGGCACGGTAGTAAGATCGCAACTCCAAACGCCGTCCGCAGCGCGACTGAGAGTGATCGTTGTATTGGCGACAGGGGCGCTTGCATCTCCTCCGAGAATAACTACCAGCGTTCCAACACCGCCGTCAGCAGAAGCGAAAGTGGGCGCGAAAGTATCTGCTCCGGCATTGTCTTCTGTAATGTTTGAGGCAGTTCGGCCAAGAGTAGCTGCTGTCATCGGCCCAGTCGCACTATCAGTAAATTTACCACGGGAAAGATGCTCTTCTACAGCTGTCTTGAGAGAAGACACTTCTCCGTAAGCCCGGTTAACCTGGGTCCGCGCAATATAATCCTGGTACTGTGGAATTGCGATAGCCGCAAGAATACCGATGATCGCAACAACGATCATCAATTCGATGAGGGTAAAACCTTTCTGGGCGTGGTTAATTTTTACGTTCTTCATTATCGACCTCTGTGTTTGTCGTTAATCATCTCTATTTCGGCCCGGGCCCGGTGGAGCTTTGCCCCGCGGCCGGAAGTTTGAGCCTAAATTCTCGAACGCATGATCCATGCCAAATAGCAAAAATATACACTATCGCGCCAATTTTCAAACACCTGCAGAGTTAGGAGAACAGCACCAAATGGGTTGATAAAGTATTTTTATGCCCTCGGACGTCAATGGATGACAAATTTTGTCACAACACTCACGCCAAAATTCTCTACCAAAACAATTGCCCCTCCTCGCTGCCTACTTCTGCACCTTATACCTTTCCAAACCCCTGCCAGCCATCTAAACTCACTGCAATTGACAAAACTCCGATTTCAGCAACTCAGGCTGTGTTTCTTACTTAAATTATGTCTACTAATCAAAACAAAATTACGCTCACAGGTCTTGCAAGGCGCTTCGTGGAGGATGGGCTTCTGGACGAAGCAACGGCGAAGGATGCGTTCCTGCAGGCCTCCCAGAACCGCATACCGCTAATCACCTACCTCACCCAAAACAATCTCGCGAACAGCTCCAAGCTGGCATTTTCTGCCGCTATGGAGTTTGGCGTCTCGGTGCTTGATTTGTCGGCGTTTATGACTGAAATGATGCCCGAGAAGGTTGTGGACGAAAAACTGGTTCGAAAGCACAACGCGCTTCCTCTATACAAGAGAGGCAACCGCTTGTTTATCGCGGTATCGGACCCGACCAATATTCAGGCACTGGACGAGATCAAATTCAACACCGGCCTGAGCACCGATGCCATTCTGGTGGATGACGCCAAGCTTCGCGAAGCCATTGACAAGTATCTGGAATCCCAGGACACGTCCATGGGGGATCTCGATGACGCAGACTTGGAAGGCGTAGAAACGGAAGGCGGTGAGCCTGAAGATGAAGGTGCAGTATCCACCAGCGAGGTGGATGATGCACCTATCGTTAAGTACGTGAACAAGATGTTGCTTGATGCCATTCGCGGCGGGGCGTCAGATGTGCACTTCGAGCCTTACGAGAAAATTTACCGGGTTCGCTATCGCACCGACGGCATCCTGAAAGAGGTTTCCCGCCCCTCCATCAAGCTGGCTCCGAAGATTTCCGCCCGCGTGAAAATCATGGCGCAGCTCGATATATCCGAGCGGCGGGTGCCCCAGGATGGCCGGATCAAGATGAAACTGTCCAAAACCAAGGCGATCGATTTCCGGGTGAATACCCTGCCCACCCTCTGGGGCGAAAAGATCGTATTGCGAATTCTGGACCCCAGCCAGGCGAAACTGGGCATCGATGTACTCGGTTACGAGGAAGACCAGAAAAAGCTGTACATGGACGCCCTGGCACAACCCCAGGGCATGATTCTGGTCACCGGCCCGACCGGGTCTGGTAAAACCGTTTCTCTCTATACCGGCCTGAATATTCTGAACACCCCGGGCATCAACATTTCAACGGCGGAGGATCCTGCCGAAATCAACCTGGAAGGCATTAACCAGGTAAACGTGAACACCAGGGTGGGCCTTGGTTTCGCCGAGGCCCTGCGGGCCTTCTTGCGTCAGGATCCGGATGTGATCATGGTGGGCGAGATCCGGGACCTGGAAACCGCAAACATCGCCATCAAGGCGGCGCAAACCGGTCACTTAGTCCTCTCTACCCTGCACACCAACAGTGCCGCGGAAACACTCACGCGGATGATGAACATGGGCGTGCCCTCGTTCAACATTGCCACGTCGGTAAGCCTGATTATTGCCCAGCGCCTTGGCCGGCGGCTCTGTAGTTCCTGCAAGCAGCCCTTCGAAATCCCGAAGGACGTGCTTTTGGAGGAAGGGTTCACACAGGAACAAATTGATACAGGCTTCGCGTTGTACCGCCCAAAGGGCTGTGATAAATGCAATGGAGGATATAAGGGCCGCGTCGGTATTTACGAGGTGGTCAAGATTACCGGCGAGCTGGCGAACATGATTATGGAAGAGGCCAGTTCCATCAAAATTGCAAAACAGGCTCAGGCAGAAGGCTTCCGAACGTTACGGCAATCCGCTCTTCGCAAAGTGATTGAGGGGGTTACCAGCCTTGAGGAAGCCAACCGAGTGACGAAGGATTAAGCATGGCAGAGAAAGCACAGAAGCTGGAATCGTACGTTTGGGAAGGGAAAGACCGGAGGGGCAATAAGTCCAAGGGTGAGCTTACCGGCTCTAACTTGGCTCTGGTCAAGGCGCAGCTGCGCAAGCAGGGGATCATTCCAGACAAGGTGAAGAAGAAGCCCAAACCTCTATTTGGTGGCAGCAAGAAGATCACGCCATTCGATATAGCGATGTTGACACGCCAACTGGCGACCATGATGAAAGCGGGTGTGCCCCTGGTTCAGAGCTTTGACATTGTGGCTGATGGCCTGGAGAACAGGGGGCTTCAGGAACTGGTGATGAGTATCCGGAATGACATCTCCTCAGGTACGAGTTTTGCCGGCGCTTTGCGCAAACATCCTAGACACTTCGACGACCTCTACTGCAACCTGGTTGATTCCGGCGAAAAGGCTGGTGCACTTGAGACTATGCTGGACCGAATTGCCAATTATCTTGAAAAAACTGAGCTTTTGAAGAAGAAAGTCAAAAAGGCAATGACTTATCCGATTGCCGTTGTTGTTGTCGCGATTATTGTGACTGCAATTCTTTTGGTAAAGGTAGTGCCTCAGTTTGAGCAACTGTTTCAAGGTTTTGGGGCAGAACTGCCGGTTTTCACGCAGATGGTTGTGCACTTATCTGAATGGATGCAAAGCTGGTGGTTTGTTGTTTTGCTTGGAATCGTTGGCACTATTTTCTTGTTTAAAGAGGCAAAACGACGTTCCCAGAAATTCTCGGATCTGGTGGACAAGTATGTGTTAAAGATCCCGGTAATGGGTGAGATCCTCGACAAATCCGCAGTCGCGAAATTCGGCCGAGTACTCTCTACTACTTTTGCAGCCGGCGTCCCCTTGGTGGATGCGCTTGACTCTGTGGCGGGCGCTACCGGTAATGCGGTTTACCGGGATGCTATCGACCGCATCAAGAACGATGTCTCCAGCGGCACTCAGCTGCAAGCTTCCATGCGCCAGCAGGATGTTTTCCCCGTTATGGCGGTTCAGCTGACAGCTATCGGTGAAGAGTCCGGTAACCTGGATGAGATGCTGGCCAAGGTGGCGGAGCACTACGAGGCGGTGGTGGACGATATGGTCGATAACCTGACCGCGCTGATGGAGCCGATGATTATGGCGGTTCTGGGTGTGCTTGTGGGTGGTTTGATTATTGCGATGTACCTGCCGATCTTTCAGATGGGACAGGTTGTTGGTTAATGCCCCGCCCCTCTCCACCCTCTCCCGCAAGGGGAGAGGGGGGATTAAAGCCAAACCCTCCTACATTTTTTAACTCTGGGCGTTTTGATGGTCTCCCTTGATACATTTCTTGCTACCCCTTGGCTTCTTTACCTTACCGTTACCCTCGTTTCTCTCTGCATCGGCAGTTTTTTGAACGTTGTGATTCTTCGTTTACCAAAAATGATGCACCAGGACTGGCGCTGCCAGTGTGAGGAGTTTTTGGAGCTGCCCGAGGCGCAGCGGAAGGAGGAGGAGCAGGTTACGCTTTCCAAGCCGGCTTCCACCTGCCCTTCCTGTGGCCATGGGATTCGTGCCTGGGAAAACATCCCGGTGGTGAGCTATCTGATTCTTCGGGGCAAATGTGCTTCGTGCAAGGCCGGCATCTCTCCCCGGTATCCGATTATTGAGGCCGTTACCGCCTTGTTTTCGGTGGTCACGATTGCTGTCATCGGGTCTAACGAGGCTGCGCTTTGGGCGTTGTTGCTGGTTTGGGCTCTGGTGGCGCTTACCGTGATTGATTTCGATACCCAGCTTCTGCCGGATAACATCACCCTGCCCCTGATGTGGTTGGGGCTGGTGCTGAATTATTTTGGGGTGCTTACGGACTTTACCAGTGCCTTCTGGGGCGCTGTGGCGGGTTATCTTTCGTTGTGGTCTGTTTACTGGCTGTTCAAGCTGGTGACGGGGAAGGAAGGTATGGGCCATGGGGACTTCAAGCTGCTGGCGGCGCTGGGTGCCTGGTTGGGATGGCAGTTGTTGCCGGCGGTGATTCTGCTTTCTTCGGTGGTTGGTGCAGTTGTGGGTATCAGCCTGATGGTGTTCAGGAAGCATGGTCGGGAGGTGCCGATTCCGTTTGGGCCTTATCTGGCGACGGCTGGGTTGATTTGTTTGTGGTTTGGGAGTGAGATTCAGGCATTCTGGTTTGGGTTTTTGGGGGTCTGATCCATGGCGATTGTTGGCCTGACCGGCGGGATTGGTTCCGGCAAATCCACTGTGGCGCGCCTTTTTGGTGAGCTTGGTGTGCATTGGGTGGATGCCGATGATGTGGCGCGGGAGGTGGTTGAGCCGGGGATGCCTGCGCTGGCGCGGATTGCGGAGCATTTTGGGGAGGAGATTCTTACTTCTGAGGGTGCTTTGGACCGGGGGCGGCTTCGGGGGATTGTCTTTGAGGAGCCGGAGGAGAGGATCTGGTTGGAAAAACTTTTACATCCGGTGATTCGTGAAGAATTGGCTCGGCAGTTAAACCCGAAAAACTGCCAGCTTCCCTATGGGCTTCTGGTCTCCCCTCTCCTCCTCGAAACCGACCAACACGAACTTGTCGACCGCATTGTGGTAATTGATGTGCCAGTGGATGTGCAAATTGAGCGCACCATAGCCCGGGACACCAACTCCCGGGAGCAGGTTGAGCGGATTATTGCAGCGCAGATGTCACGGGAGCAGCGGGTTGAGCGTGCGGACGCTATAATTGACAATAACCGCCCTTTGGATGAGGTGGAGCGTCAGGTGCGTGAGCTGCATGAACGATTTATGGTGGACTTTGGTTAACCGGTCTTTCCGCTTTCGGTTTGCAGGTCTGGCGGCTGCGTTCGCCCTAACCTTTTCTTCTTTCAGCTACGGCATTGAGCCTGAGTCTGAGACGGAGTACCGGCCTGTGGTTGAGATTCTGTCGCCAGATCGGTTGCCTATCGGGTTTTTTACGTTTGAACCGGATGAGTACTGGGCGGAGCCCAGGGATTCTTATTGGCTGAAATTCAGTAACTGGGTGCTGCGCCAGGAGCGTATTCAGGGCCCAAGGATTCAGTCTTTGGGCCAGTGGGCAGACCGAACTCTCTCCGGCAGTGAACTGGGCCTTCCGAATAATCAAAGCTACCTGCGCATTGGTTTTGCTACGGAATCGGAGTACGGAGATATTGCGCAATTCGAGCCGGAGGCGCGTTTCCGGCTGGATATTCCGACCACTGAGGAAAAACTCCGGCTGGTAATTGAGAGCGAAAGCGAGGATCTGATTCCCCTCGATGAGCGCCAGCGGGATAGGCAACTTACCGAGCCGGACCGCTCAGACACCCAGGCAACCGGCGCCCTGCGTTATCTGACGGAAGTGGGTGACGCCATTAACTTCTCCAATGACGTGGGTGTGCGCCTGCGGCTTCCCCCGGATGCATTCTGGCGCGCAACGGCTGAGAAGCGGTGGCGACTGGACGACAAGTGGGTCCTGAACGCCCAGCAGCGCTTTTATTATTTTCACCAGGATGGCTGGGGCGAGCGAACCTGGATTGGTGCCGGTCGGCCGGTGTGGAATGGCTGGTACTTTCAGTCCTCATCCGAGTTGGAGTGGGTGCACAGAAACCGGAAGTTTGCCGCTGCGCAGATTTTCAATGTTCGAAAGCGGGTGAACAACCGGCTGATCGTAACGCCCCGGCTGGGTGTGCTGGGCGAAAGCCAGCCTTCCTGGCGCACCACGTCAGCATTCGGGGATCTGACCTTTCGGTACCGGCTGCACAGCAACTGGCTATACGCGGAGCTGATTCCAGCACTGGAGTTTCCCCGGGAGGAGGGCTTCAAGGACCAGGCTTCGGTGGTTTTCCGGATTGAGATGTTCTTCTCCGGTATCATCGAAGAGGATCGCCTGTAATGCCACGACACCCATCCAAACCGGCAGCTGAGGCCCTCACGCTCTCGCCCATTGCCATTGCCCGTTCCTGCTTCAGGGACAAGTTCGGTGTGCCGCGCCAGCCCGGGCTGACCCGCCATGCCCGGGCGGATCTGGTTATCCAGTCACCGTTTGACCGGGAGGATGCGTTTCGGGGGCTGGAGACCGCCAGTCATCTGTGGCTCACCTTTCAGTTTCATGAGGCCGTGCGTGTCGAATGGCGGCCGGTGGTGCGCCCTCCCCGCCTGGGCGGGAACCGGAAGGTGGGTGTGTTCGCCAGCCGGTCGCCATTCCGTCCCAACAGCCTGGGTCTGTCCGTGGTGCGGAATGAGGGATTGGCCCGAATCGACGGCCGGCTTGTGCTCCGCATCAGCGATCATGACCTGATCGACGGTACGCCGATTCTGGATATCAAGCCTTACCTGCCCTTTGCCGATTCTGTGCCGGAGGCCACCCTCGGTTGGGCCGATTCACCGCCCACGGAAAGGCTGGATGTGGTGTTCCTGCCGGAAGCGGAGGAGCAGATCCGCCAGCTTCCGCCGGAACACTATCGGGAGCTGCGCCCCCTGATTGAGGATGTGGTGGGCTATGACCCCCGCCCCTCTTTTCGCCGGGGGCGGGAAGAAGATCGCATTTACGGCGCCCACCTGTACGATCTGAATGTGCGCTTCCGGTTCGTGAATGACCAATCACAGAAACGTGTCGAAGTGCTAACGGTCTGTTAAACTCGGTCTGGTGATTTTGTAGTCGACACAGGGAATTTGTGCCTTGCCTTCAAAGCGGTTCTTCGAACGATTGGGAATACGGCCATTGGCCGCAAGACTGCTTGCCTACGTATTGCTGTTCAGCGTGCTGTTATCACTGGTCGCCACTGGCGTTCAACTGATCGGCGAGTTCGAACGCCGCAAGGCCGATCTGCTGAGCACCCAGACCAGGGCCGCCGAGCTGGTTGCCGGGGGTATGAGCAACAACATCTGGCTGATGAATTTCAGCGAGGTGGCCAACAGCCTGGATGACATGAAGGCAGTGCCCGCGATCCAGCATGCCCGGGTGGTGACCAGCACCGGAGAGGCATTCAGCACCGGCGTCTATCCCGATGGCCGGGTAATCACCCAGTCGTTTCCCCTGGTGTTTGATCGTTCCACCATCCGTAGCCCCGAGAATGTGGGCGAGCTGACCATCACGTCTTCCATTGACCAGATCTACGCCGATCTCCGGAATCAGGCGTTACTGAACCTGCTGTTCCAGTCCATTGTGGTGATGCTGGGAACCCTGGGGTTGCTGGTGATTGTTCGCCTGACCCTGTCCCGGCACCTGGAATCCATGGCCGATTACGCCGCACGGCTGAACCTGGACGCCCTCGTTGACCCCCTGAAACTGAAACGCAAGGCCCGGAAAACACCGGACGAACTCTCCGAACTGGAGCAGGCCCTGAACAAGATGCGCCTGCAGATTCTGGAAGACACCCGCTCCCTGCGCCAGACCACCATTCAATCCCAGGGGGAGCGGGACGACGCGGTGCGCGCCAACAATGCCAAGAATCAGTTCCTGGCCAACGTCAGCCACGAGCTGCGCATTCCCCTGCAGTCTGTGCTGGGTTACGCCAACCTGCTGACAGACACGCCCCTGGACCAGGAACAGCGGGAATATGTTCAGACCCTGCTGAGTGCCTCGGAAAGCCTGTCCGCCATCATCAACGACCTGCTGGACATTTCCAGGATGGAGGCCGGTAAGCTGGTGCTGGATGACATTCCCTTTGACCTGCGGGAAACCCTCAATGATCTGGTACACATGCTCGGCGCCCGGGCCCGGGAGAAGGGGCTGGCCCTGGAGCTGCGCATTGACGAGAACCTGCCCTGGGCCCTGAAGGGCGATCCGGTGCGGATTCGCCAGATCCTGCTCAACCTCACCTCCAACGCCATCAAGTTCACCGATTCCGGCCACGTGCTGATCAGCATTGAAGTGTTGGGCCGCAAAGACAACCAGGCGCGGATTCGCCTGGCGGTGGAAGATACCGGCGTAGGCATCAATCCGGAAGATGTGCCTCTGGTGTATGAACCCTATGTGCAGCTGGGGCAGCAGTTTCAGCGCCAACTGCCCGGCGCTGGTCTGGGCCTGACCATTTGCCGGCAACTGGTGAACCTGATGGACGGCTCGCTGGAACTGGAAAGCCGGCCCGGCGAAGGCTCCACCTTCTGGATGGAACTGACCCTGCCTGTTGCCCCGGAGAACACCGCCCGGGTTCGGCCGGACACCCGGATGGTGAAGAACCGCCGGATTCTGGTGGTGGACTCCTATGAACTCTCCCGCAAGATCACCCTGGAAATGCTGTCGCGCCATGAGGTGCACATTGAGGCGGTGAAATCGGCCGGTGAGGCGCTGACGTCCCTGCGTACAGCGTTTGACGGCCAGCAGCCGTTCGACGCCATTATTCTGGATGGCTTTGTGCCGGATATGGACAGCGATCTGCTATGCCGGCAGATCCGCAGCAACCCGCTGTGGGCGGATATGCGCCTGCTGATTCTCTCGTCTAACCCGCAGAGGGGCGATGCCGAGCATTTCCGCCAGGCCGGGGCCGATGCCTTCCTCAGCAAGTCGCTGCGGGAATCCTGCCTCACCCCCATTCTGCACCAGTTGTTTGCCGACGCCGCCAGGCAGGAACGGCGCTTTCTGACCCGCTTCTCGCTACAGGCGGCAACCGATACGGCCCGGCGGCGTGAATTGCCGTGCGGCCGCATGAAGGTGTTGCTGGTGGAAGACAACCCGGTTAACCGCACCCTTACCCGCCGGCTTCTGGAAAAACTGGGCTGTGATGTGATGACAGCCAATGACGGCGAGGCTGCCGTCAGCCTGTGGCAATGGCACCCGTTCGACCTGATATTTATGGACTGCGTGATGCCCCGGGTGGACGGTTTTGAGGCTACGCGCCGGCTCCGGGAGTGGGAAAAAGAAAATAACCGCGATCACATTCCGGTGGTGGCCCTGACCGCCAGCGCCATGGAAGAAGACGAGGAACGCTGCCGCCGTTCCGGCATGGATTTGTTTGTTGCCAAGCCTGTCAATATTGAAATGCTACGGGCAGTACTGGAACAATACTGTAAAGCGTCCGCCGCCTCCTCAGTCTGAGGCGCGGACATCCGGTTTGTTTCCAATACGCCAAGGTAGCCATGAACGTTGAATGCCCAACCTGTAAAAAATCCGTGGAATGGACGGAATCCAACCCCTGGCGCCCGTTCTGCTCGGAGCGCTGCAAGCTGATCGACCTGGGGGCCTGGGCCAACGAGGAGTACCGGGTACCCGCAGAGAACGCCTCACCGGAGGACCTGGACCAGGGCGGGGAAACCACCCGGCACTGAGCGCCTGAACCGAAACCCGAAACGCTGAGGCGACAGGGAATTACCGCCTTTTAAGTTGAGTGGTCTCAGGCGCCCCGTTACCATACGGCCAAATCAATTAATAACTTACCGAAGGTGCACACATGAAAGCGTCCCGGATTTCCCTGATGATTCTCTCCCTGGCTGCCGCCCCGGCATTCGCAGGCGACGTCGATTTGAGCCTGACCAACGATTCGGTGAAAGGCCAAGTGAATTTCTTTGGCAGCAACAACGACATCCAGCTGGGCACGGGCTACACCTATCACGAAGGCAGCCGTGACATCCTGAACGTGGATTTCCATGCCCAGGGCCGCACCGCTCTGGGCAACCTGCCCACCACTGCCGGCATTGGAATGCGTGGTATCTACTGGGATCAGAGCCGGGCTGATGGCGGCGCCCTGGCTCTTGGCGGTTTTGCCACCGTCAACATTCCGAACGTGCCGGGCCTGTCCTTAACCGGCGGCCTGCACTACGCACCCAGCATTCTCTCGTTCGGCGATTCTGATGACATGACCAGCCTGGAGCTGCGTGGCAGCTACCGGGTTATCCGCAATGCGGAGGTGTTTGCCGGTTATCGTTACCTGAACACCGAGCTGGATCGCCCGCTGCGCGGTGACGTGAATCTGGACGAAGGTGTCATGGCCGGCATGAAGATCTTCTTCTGATTCTTGCCTCTTTGTAAGGGGTTGATAACGGGCGCCTGAGATCGCCAAACGAAGTCTCAGGCGCCCGATTTGTGCCTTTCCCGTAGCTCTTTCGTGCTTTTCCTCACGCTTTCCCGAAAAACCGACTGTTAGACTGTCTGCCTGTACTTTCTGCACGGATAGCCAGGTATGCGATTCAGTTTTGGTTTACTGCTCTGCTCCACCCTGTTGATCACCGCCGGATGCGGAAGCGGCGAAGATGCCCTTCAGGGAGCGCGTACCCAGCCCAATGATTTTGCCGGCAGCAGCAACCCGGTGGATGACTTCAGTTCAGGCAGCACCGGCGATTCCACCAACGCGCGCGGGCTGGAAACCAACGAAGTCCGGATTACCATGGAAGTGCCGGATGGCGTAACCAGCGATGGCGAACTCACGCGCCGTAACCTGAGAATCGTGCAGCCGGACCGGGTGAGTGTTTACGCCACCAACACGGCCCTGCAGACCCTGGGCGAACCACCGATCTCCACCCGCACCGACAGCGAAGGCTTTACCATTATCGCGTTCACCGACGGCCTGCCTCTGGGCCCGGACGTGATCATTGAAGCTGTCTATGGCAACACCCGCATGCGGGCCCTCGCCGCCGATGCCGACCGGGATGTGAAGGTGAATCCGTTCTCCGAGTACCTGGTGCGGAACACCCTGAGCAACTACACCCCCGGGGAGTTCCAGACCATCCTGGACTGTGTCGCCGATGCCAACGGCGAGCTCTGCCTGAACAAATACGTGTGGTCGACCCTGGCCGACCAGGTTCACGATTTCGAGATCGACATTCCCTCCGGGGCCGACCTGCAGGAGGCCTTGGACTTACTCTCCGCGCGGGGTGATTTCGCCCGTTATGTGAGCGCCATGGCCGACTACGCGGTGCTGGATGAGTCGTCTTCCGGCAAGATCAGCGCCAGCTCGGCAGACTACAACTCGGTATTCCTGGGTATCGAACTGGACCAGACCTTTCTGGAAGCGTCCCTGGCGGACTCTGGCCAATGGGGTGTTCGCACCGCCCAGGAAGAAGTGCTGGAAGACGACAATGGCACCGGCTACGTATACCCGGCCCTGACCCTGACCAGCTTTGATGCCTTCAACATCAGGGTTACCTCCCTGGCGAATGACATTCCCTATGACCGCGAAGCCCTGATCCATCAGGACGGTAACAATTTCTTTGTGCGCGGCTCTGAAGCTTGGGAACGTAACACCCACTCCTCCTCTCCCGGTGCTGCCACCCTGCTGAAAGACACCCGCCTGCTGGCTGGCCGGGCCCTGTTCCAGAGCATTACCGGCCGGGGCAGCTCAAAGATCATCGGTTGGACCCGCAACCCCTACTACCTCAATGCCTTCACCAGCCTTCCCGTGGATGAAACCACGGGGCCGGACCGGGTGATCAGCGGCTATTTCAGCGCGGGCAAGGCCATTGAACTGGAAGCCGAAGGCGACCAGTTGCGGCGGCTCGGCACACTCGAAGACCAGTATCTGTCAGTGCTTGAGATCAATCTGCTGCGCAAGGAAGGTTTCGATGCAAGCTCACTCAATGGCAGGAATTACAACATTCTGTACCTGGCAACCCGCTTCAGCGACGGGGCGGTGCCGATGGCGATTGAAACCGGGCTTGGCCAGTGGCAGGTCAACTCCGGCACCGTCAGCCAGTCCCAGATGTATACGACCGTGCGCAGGGGCGATGCCGGAGGCGTTGCCACCGACAACACCGGCATTCGCACGGACTCCTGGACCCTGAGCAGCCGGACGTCCCGGCTAAGCACGAAAAATGAGGATATTGGCCGGCTGAACCTGGACATAAACACCGCTTCAGGGGACTTCGAACAACCGGACATTGGCATTGGCGCCAGCACCCCGGACGGCACCCTGATGGCCTTCAACCTGGACGACAGTCCCATGGGCGACGGGCTTCTGATCGCCGCGGAACAGACCACCAACAGCGCCCCGTCTACCGGCCAGTTCCGGCTTCAGGGGGTGGCGCTGGGGCTGGGACCGGATACCAACCGGCTGCGGCATTTCGACAATGCCCTGCTGACCATTGACGCTTCCACGACAGCAACGCTCTCGCCCATTACCCTGACCAGCAGGCATTCGGTGAACAATGAGACGGTGACAACGCCGGAACTTCAGGCAGATCCGGACATTGCCCTGACCTACACCCAAACCGGTGATGGCCGGGTCCGGTTCAGTGCCGGCAGCCTGGTGCTCGAAGGCTTTTACACGGGCAGCCAGGACCAGTTCTTCCTGCGGTTCCGGACGACAGACGGCAGCGAGGAGCAGGCGGGGCTGGTGATTGCCACGCGTGCCCCCTGACCTGCCCGCAGCCATGCCCGAAAACCCAACTGGCAAACCCGCTCGTACAACCTGTTATAATCATTGCCATATCGATTTGGACGAGAGGTTTTATGTCTGCACCTAAACGGGCTCTTATGCTGATGGTTCCGCTGATTGCGTTTGCGATCGGGGGCAGTCTCTACACGCCATCGGCGAGCGTCGGGCAGAACCGTTCCGACAACAGTGGATTTGAACCCGCACTGTCCTCCCTGCCCCCACTGCCCAGCTGGGCCAACGAGGACCTGCCGGACTTCTCTAATTATCGGGATACCACCGAAAAGAAGGCGGCGTTTTTCTCGTTCCTTTATCCGCGCATTGTTCTGGCCAACTCACGAATTCTGATTGAACGGGATTATCTCGACAGCCTGGCCAGCAAGAAGGAACTGACCGCCAAGGAATACCGCTGGCTGGCCCAGCAGTCCGAGCGCCTGAGAGTGGATGCCGAACCCGGAAGCAAGGAGCAGTTTGCCCTGCTTCGCAAACGCCTGGATGTGATTCCGCCCTCGCTGATTCTGGCCCAGGCTGCCAATGAATCCGCCTGGGGTACCTCGCGCTTTGCTGTCAAAGGCAACAATCTGTTTGGTCAGTGGTGCTTTTCCAAAGGCTGCGGCCTGGTGCCTCGGGGGCGGGTCGAAGGTGCCAGCCATGAGGTTGCGGACTTTTCGTCGCCTTACCGCTCGGTACGAGCCTACATCCAGAACCTGAACCGCCACCCCACCTACCAGCTGCTGAGGGATGTCCGGCTTAGGGATCGACGCAACAATGCCTCGCTTTCCGGCCTGGACCTTGCGGAGGGCCTGCTTGGCTATTCTGAGCGCGGTGAAGAGTACATAAAAGAGATCCGGGCCATGATTCACTACAACAACCTGGAGTTTTATGACAACGATTTCCGGAGCGTGGTGCGCAACCTGACTCCGGACAGTCTGGAACAGCTGGCATCCGCCGAAACCGAAGCCAGGCTGCTACCCCGGCAATCTTCAGTGAACGGTACCCCAGCCGAAGGTTAGAGACACTCTTCCATGGTTAATTTCCTCCCTGCGCCGCTGAAGGGAACCCTGGCGGCCTTGCTTATCCTGTGTAACACACTAGTCCTGTTTCCCGTTTTGCTGGCCTTTGCCCTGCTCAAGCTGGTGCTGCCCATTGTTGCCATTCGCAAAGGCTGCACGGTGGTTCTGAACACCATTGCCTGGGTATGGATCGGCTTCAACAACCTGCTGATGGACCTGCTGCACAAGGTGGCGTGGGAGGTTCGGGGAGTGGAGAACCTGAGCCGGCGGCACTGGTACTTCGTGACCTGTAACCATCAGAGCTGGGCCGATATCCCGGCCATCCAATACGTTCTGAACAGTCAGATTCCGCTGCTGAAGTTTTTCCTGAAAAAGGAGCTGATCTGGGTTCCGTTTCTGGGGGTTGCCTGGTGGGCACTGGATTTTCCATTCATGCACCGGCATACCAAAGAGCAGATCGCCAAACGGCCGGAACTGAAGGGTAAGGATGTTGCCGCAACGCAGGCTGCCTGCGAGAAATTCCGCTACACCCCGGTGACCGTCTTCAACTTCATGGAGGGGACCCGGTTTACGCCGGAAAAACACGACCGTCAGCACTCACCCTACCGGCACCTGCTAAAGCCGAGGGCCGGTGGCACGGCGTTTGTGCTTGAGGCCATGGGCGAGAAGATTCACACCATGCTGGATGTCACCATTGTTTACCCCCACGGCCGGGCCAGTTTCTGGGATTACCTGTGCGGACGTATCCGGAGAATCATCGTCGACGTTCGTGTACGCGAGATTCCCGGGGAATTTCTGAGGATGGATTACGAAAACAACCGGGAAACCCGGGCCGCGTTTCAGCGCTGGGTCAGTGAGATCTGGGCCGAGAAAGACGCCAGGATCGAAGCACTCAAAGCAACCCCAGTTCTCGGGCGCGCACAATAGCCTGAGTGCGGGATTTTACTTCCAGCTTGGCGTTGATGCGCCGGGCGTGGGTTTTCACGGTATGCAGGGAAATGTGCAGTTTGTCGGCAATTTCCTGATTCGAAAGCCCCTTGGCAATCAGCTCCAGCACGCTCTGCTCCCGCTCACTGATCGGCTCCGCCAGGACTTCGATACCACTGGCCTCGGGTTTCAGCTCGAAAAGATTTCCCAGGGCCTCCTTGAATGGGCCCTCCGGCAGCTGGCCGAAGCCCTTCTCCATCAGATCCTGAAGCTCTCCCCGTAATTCCGAGAACGGGCTTATAAAGTGCTCGCGAGCCGCTTCGATAACCACGGCGGTCAGAATCTTCTGGGCAACCACCGGACCTTTTTCATCCTGAACAATAACCGCTTCAAGCAACCGCATATGCAGTTCAACCCCCCAGGGGATCGTGCCCTCATAGCGTTCACGAATGCCTTGTAGGGTTTTCCTGGCACGGATCAGGTCATTGCGGGCCAGATCAATTCGGACCTGCAGACAGTCCAGCAGGCCCGGCATCATCGGAAACAGTTCCGGCACGCAGCCCGCTTCCCGGTAGGGTGCAAGTTTGCTGACTGCCTGCTCGGCGCTGTCGATCTGATTCTGGGCCAGCCAGCAGCTGGCCTTGAGGGCCTCAAGAACCGGCACGAACAGCGATTCATCCACCTGCCAGGAATGCATGGTGCGCTCGGCCCTGCCTATCCAGACAAAAGCATCTTCCAGCCGGCCCTGAGCCCGGCACATCAGCACCCTGATGGTCATCGCCAGCAGCAGCCCCAGATCCCGGGTCTGTTCGGCATGCCGACCACAGGTTACCAGCAGCCGGTCGGCTTCTGCTTCCCGGCCCTGGTGCCAGAGCACCAATACCAGGTTCAATTGAAGCCGGGTTTCACCAATCCGTGCCGGCCGGGCCAGCTCCTGCATGGCCGTATCCAGGCCGGTGCGCAGTAATTGCTCAGCGTGCTTGAGAGCACCTTTGCCCAACTCGATGCGGGCATGGGCATAGACCGCCAGCGCCTCCGAGCCCGAATCCCCAGCTTCCCGGGCCAGCCGTGCAGCGGCCCGGTTGGCTTCCCGGGCTTCCTGGAAGCGACCAGCCGCGCACAGGGCACTGGAACGTACCATCTGCGTCACCAGTTGCCCCTGGGTACTGAGTTCACCTTCCGAAAGGGCCTTGTCGGCCATGTCCAGTGCCGGGCCCACACTGCCCTCGCCCCTCAGAATAAAGGCCTTGAGAGCGCAGATCCGTGCCCCGTGCTCTTCCCGATCAGACTCCGGCAGACCTTCAACGAGGGCTCTGGCCTGATGGAACTGCCCGCCAATGGCATGAACCCAGCTGTAAACAATCCTCAGGCGGGCACTGCGCTCAAGCAACTGGGCAGGCAGACTCTTGCGAAGCCTGAGCAATGACGCCGTATCCTGCCCCAGCAGCAAGGCTTCGGAGCCCTCGGAGGCGATTCGGATAACTTCGTCAGCGTCTCCGGCCAGCAGGGCGTATTTGAGGGCTTCCGGGAACTGATCCCGCACACCAAACCATCGACTGGCCTGAAGCATCCGCTCGGAGTAGCCTGCCATCATGGGGGCTCTGAGCCATTCCTGCATCAAGGGATTAAGCCGATACCACCGTCCCCGGCCGGGCAGTGACTTGAGAGGGAGACCTCGGTCAACGGCCTGGGAGGGAACGAAGCCGGTGTCTGGTAACAGCGATTCAAGGGCCAGAAACAGCTCATCGGAACACAGCTCCAGCTCGGCAATGCCGCGCAGGGATCGAAGCTGGCCTGGCGTGAGGCCGCCAAGCACCGATTCTTTCAGGAATCGTTCCACACCCGCCGTTTCCTGTATCGGCTTTCTCTCCGGATTCCGTGACACTTCACGACGATAAAGCGCCAAGGGCGTAGCCCAGCCTTCGGTGATGTCGTACAGGTTGTCAACGGCCACGCTGGTCAGTTGGCTGCGTGCCATGACTGGCTGAAAGAAGTCGAAGGTTTCTGAGCGTGAGAACTCCAGTGCCTCAGAACCAATTCGGGTAAACCGGTTTTCAAGCTCGAGACCGTGGGTTTCAAAAGGCAGTGCTTTACGGGAAATGAGTACAATCGAGGAGCCAGCCGGGAAGCCTGCAACCAGTTGTTGCAGGAGTTCGACTACGGCCGGGTTGCCGAGATTCTGCAGATTGTCCAGTACCAGAACCCGTGGTTGCTCCGCGCTCTTGCGGGCCAGCACCACCTGCATCATTGCCAGGGTGTCGGAGAAGGCGGCGCCACTCTGATGGCCCTGCTCCGGGGTCTCGGGCAGGTCCAGGGCAATGGCGAGCAGCGTCAGAAAGCGTGATGGAGCGTTGTCCTGGGCATTCAGCGCAATCCAGCGGGCCTGATCGCTCGGCACACCGGAGTCACCGAGGGCGCTGACCACAGCATGGGATTTGCCGTAACCACAAGGCGCCTCAATAAACAGAACACTGCTGGCATTCAGCGCCTCGGAAATCTTGCTGTCGAGCTTCGGCCGTACCATTGAATCCGGCGGCACGGCAGGAATCTGCACCCTTTGCCGGAGCAGGTCCCTGACCAATTCACCCCGCTGAAGACCACTGTTCGCTGACTGGAATTCATCGTTGGCTGCACAGCCATCATTGAATCGTTTCACGCACTGCCCCAGTTAAATCCGGCCTGAACTGCCTAATACCGCCGGAATAGTGGATCTTTGCACTGACTTTTGAGTGGCGACCGGCATCGGGTACGCCTTTAGTATGAGAAGAAGGTTAAACCAATTGAGGGGCGGGCTGCAAAATTTTGACGTAAAAGGATTTTATGGCGTGTTAAAAAAACGGCGGGCCCAAAGGCCCGCCGTTTTTATTCATGCTTTGAGGTTGCGCTTATCGGGTACCCGCGCGGCGAAGTGCCGCGGGAGTGTAATCCCTGGAGCTACGCTCAACACCAAACTCATATGGGTTTTCTTCTTCGTTTGTCAGGCCAAGGGCCAGATAACGACCAGAAAGCAGATCATACAGTGTCTCTATGGCATACCAGGGAACGTTCTGGTCATAGAACTGCATGTTGTGGGCTTCAGCAACACGCCAGAGCTCACCACGACCGTCGTAGTGGTCAATTACCGAGGCCTGCCAGGAGTCTTCATCGACGTAGAAGTCACGCTGGGCATAGATGTGACGCTCACCCTCTTTCAGAGTTGCACGCACGTGCCATACTCGATGCAGTTCATAGCGGGTGAAATCCTGATTTATGTGGCCGGCCTTGATGATCTGATCATAGGTCAGGCTCCGGTCAACCAGCTTGTAGGAGTTGTACGGAATGTACATTTCCTTCTTACCGACCAGCTCCCAGTTGTAACGATCCGGTGCACCGTTAAACATGTCAAAGTTATCAGAGGTACGCATACCATCTGCGGCCGTACCCGGTCCGTCGTAGGCTACCTGGGGCGCACGGCGAACGCGGCGCTGACCAGCGTTGTAGACCCACGCACGACGTGGCTCAGCAACCTGATCGATGGTCTCGTGAACCAGCAGTACGTTACCGGCCAGGCGAGCCGGACCGGTAATAGCCTGCTTGAAGTAGAACAGCACGTTCGGATCTTCACCCGGGCTGTAATCTTTGAGGTAGGTACGCCAGGTCAGCTCGTCCTGAAATTTCACGACAGAGAAGTCGCCGCCCTCGGTTGGTGTTACCTGGCCAACGTTACGCTGGACCGACCCACCGCGGTAGCGGGTAATGTGGTTCCAGATCACTTCCAGGCCGTTCTGAGGGATCGGGAAGGGCGTCGCAGACTGGTAGTTGCCCAGGCCATTTCCATCCTTGATCAACTCAACCTTGGTTGCATTCTCAACGGTCTGCTCCATGACTTCCTGCGGGTAGGCCGCAGAGCGGTGAGTTTCATACACCGGCATGAAGTAGTCGTCGTAACGCTTGATCATGGCAACCTGCCCCGGGGACAGCTTGTCTTTGTACTGTTCAACGTTGCTCTGATCGATGGTGAACTTCGGCTCTTCGTCGGGGTAAGGGCTTACGTATATGCCGTCACCCTTGTAGTTGGCCGGAGGCGTGGTCACGCCCCCTGTCCACGGGGGGATTTCCCCACCATTGCCGGCTTTCATTGCACCCATCGGTGTCAGTGAATCACCCAGCTTGGCCGCTTCTTCAGCAGAAACCGCACCCCAGGCCTGGCCGGCAAACATGCTCGCTGCCAGAACGCCTGTGGCCAGTAGTTTCTTGTTCAGTTTCATTTAAATTCCCTCGTTAAACGAATTTTTGCCGGTTCAGAATGAGTAGGAAACACTTGCACTCACGAAATCGCGGTCAGTCAACTCGTTATACGGCTTGCCGCCGAAAAAGTTTGTATAGCCGATTTCACCGGTGATCTTGTTCTGGTAAACCGCCTCAACGGACAGGCCGATAGCCTTGCTGCCCTCGTTGAAGGCGCCGCCTGGTTGCGGGCTGTAACCCTCAACATCGTGGCTCCAAGCCAGCTGCGGTGACAGATTAACACCCGCAAGCGCGTTCGGGTAACTCCACACCAGCCGGGTACGGTAACCCCAGGAGAAGTCGGTTGTGAAGCCTTCGTTGTTACAATAGTTGGTATTGATGTTTACACCCAACTTACAGGCATCAAGACCGCCAGCGCTTGGGATCGTTCCCACGCCGAAAGTACCTGATCGACCGTAACGAGCCTGATCGTAATCCGGCAGGTCATGCACGTAGGTCGCGCCGAATTCCGTGATCAGGGAGAGGCGGCTTGCGCCCATTACCTGGTCAAAGAACTTGATCAGAGTGAACTGGGCCTGCGACACGCCGAACTCGTCGTAGCCTTTAACCTTGGAGCCCGGTGGGATTTCGCCTCCAAATTCTTCCTTTCTACGCTGCTCGAGAAGACTTACATCGGTGCCGTCCACCGGGTTATCCAGCTGAACACCGCCGTAGAGCAGCTCGAAGGCGTTCCACTGCAGGGGCAGCTTGTCGCGATAGGAGTATTCCGCACCCAGTGACCAGCCGCCCGGGGTGGTGGTGTTGATGCTGATGCCGTAGAGGTTGATGTTCTCCGGGTACTCGATGAAGTAGGAGGGGAACTGCTCTCCGGTATCCTTCACCGTGCCGCTGACGTAGGGCAGACGGCTGTTGTACTTGATGTAGTAGAAGCCCAGCTCGGAATCATTCAGGGCCGGCACGTACCAGCGCATGGCGACACCGAACTGATCTTTGGAATCGGCTTCATTGTCACCCAGGCGTGGCGCGACAAAGCCCTGGGCCAGTGCCTGGGAATCCGACAACTGGCCGGCAAGCAAAACCGGGCCACAGCCGTCTGATGCAAAATCGTTGGTGGAGAAGAAGGTGCCGCAGTCGTCAGCGCGAATGGGTTCCCAGTCGGCCTGCACGAAGGTTTCCAGGGTAATGTTCTCGGTCACACCGGCAGACATGTAGAACATTTCAACAGGCAGCAGGGCGTCTTTCAGCTCTGAGCCAGGCGCCCGGAAGGCGGGAACGTCTACCGGGTTGATAACGTTGATACCGCCCTGGATGAAGGTACTCTCACCCCAGCTCAGCACCTGTTTGCCATAACGGAGACTGACCGGAACATTACCGAAGTACCAGTCCGAGAATACATAGGCGTCGAGGATTTCCCCACCAGAGGCGTTGCCTTTGGCTTCGTCGTTCAGTTCGCGGCGCTGGCCAACGTAATCAACAGCACGGCCTTCGTCTTTCAGTTCAAAGTCATACCAGTAGCGGCCCCGGAGCAAGCCACCGACTCGTGTCAGGTAGGTACTGTCGACGTCGTAGTTGAGGTAAAGTTCGCTGTTGCCTTTAACGATTTTGGAGTAGGTGTCGCCTTTTTCGAAGTTCAGGTTGCCGTCGTCGTAGTTGTTGGTGGAGGCACCGATATTCGCGAGTGAGCCGCCTGGAGCATACTCAGGGCCAAGGTTACCCTGAGCGATGAGGCGTTTATCGCGATCTTCGACTCGCCAACCGACACCGGCGGACAGCGTGGTGTTGAACTGGGCTTCCACATCTCCCATGTAAAACGAATAGGCTGCTGCCTGACCGGACATTCCGGCTGCAACTGCCACGGCCAGCGGTAATTTGGTCCAACGCTGCCATTGGTATGTTTTTCTTGTCATTGGAAGGCTACTCCATTGTTGTTCTGAGTCGCTGCTCTGATTATTGGTGTTCACGATGTATTGGAGGCTTCGTGCACAGTGCTCGTGATGTTGGCACTATAGCTAACGCCTTCGAGCGCTTTGATCAGTCAAAAGTATGATTTTGCTCTCACACCTCTATTACCGCCGGGTTTCGTCGCACAGAATCACTATAGACAACAATTTTCGTTGCAACCACTTTGGTTTTGGTGGGTTTTTAGAGCATCTCGATCGCCATGGCAGTCGCCTCACCACCACCAATGCACAGTGCCGCGATGCCTTTCTTTTTGCCGTAACGCTGAAGGGCATACATCAGGGTAACCAGCAGGCGAGAGCCAGTGGAGCCGACTGGGTGGCCCTGGGCGCAGGCGCCGCCGTGGATGTTGACTTTCTCCGGGTCCAGCCCGAGTTCGCGGATCGGCATCATGGCAACCATGGCGAAGGCTTCGTTGATTTCAAACAGGTCGACGTCTTCCTTGCTCCAGCCGGTTTTGCCGAACAGGGTTTCGATGGCACCAACCGGAGCGCAGGTGAACTCGGATGGATGCTGGGACTGTGTGCTGTGGCCAACGATTCGGGCCAGGGGTTTGAGCCCACGTTTTTCGGCTTCGGATTCACGCATCAGAACCAGTGCGGAGGCGCCATCGGAGATGGAGGAAGCGTTGGCGGCGGTTACGGTGCCGTCTTTGGAGAAGGCTGGGCGGAGGCTGGGGATCTTTTCGATGTTGGCGTTGTGGGGTTGTTCATCATCTTCGACAACCACTTCGCCTTTGCGGTTTTTTACGGTGACCGGGATGATTTCGTCCTTCAGCAGGCCCGCTTCGATGGCTTTCTTGGCCCGGGTCAGCGAGGTGATGGCGTATTCGTCCATTTCTTCGCGGGTGTAGCCTTTCTTGTCTGCCATTTCCTGGGCAAAGGCGCCCATCAGGCGACCGGTTTCGGCGTCTTCCAGCCCGTCGAGGAACATGTGGTCCTGGGGCGCCTGGCCCGGGCCCATCCGATAGCCGGTGCGAACGCCCTGAAGGATGTAAGGGGCGTTGGACATGCTTTCCATGCCGCCGGCGACCATGATGTCGTTGCTGCCGGCCTTGATCAGATCATGGGCGAACATGGCGGCTTTCATGCCGGAGCCGCAGAGTTTGTTGATGGTGGTGGCACCGGTGTTGTCCGGCAAACCGGCCTTGCGCATGGCCTGGCGTGCCGGGCCCTGTTTGAGGCCGGCGGGAAGCACGTTACCCATGATCACTTCCTGCACGTCGGCAGGTTGCAGGCCGGCGCGCTTTACGGCTTCGGCGATGGTGATGGCGCCCAGGTCAGTAGCGCTGACACCGGCCAGGCTGCCCTGGAAGCCGCCCATGGGGGTGCGTGCACCGCTTACGATTACTATGTTGTCATTGCTCATGGCTGAATCTCTCTGTCGGTTCAATATCAATGTTTTTTATGGTTTATGCGGTGCTTCGAGGTACTCCCGGGACTGCATTTCCAGCAGGCGGGATTCGGTACGCTCGAATTCGAAGCTCAGGCGGCCGCCGGTGTAGAGTTCGGTGATGGGCGCGGCGGCAGAGATGATGACTTTGACGTTGCGATCGTAAAATTCATCAATCATGTTGATGAAACGACGGGCCTGGTCGTCTTTTTCCTTGCCCAGCACTGGCACGTTGCTGACGATGATGGCGTGGAACTGGCGGGCCATTTCGATGTAGTCGTTCTGGCTGCGGGGGCCATCGCAGACGTCTTTGAAATCGAACCACACCACGTCGTCCGCGTGGGCCTGAGCCGGGATTTTTCGACCGTTGATTTCCATGGTCTTACTGTGCTTTCCGGCCTCAACCGCCAGTCCATCAAAGCTTTTCCGGAGGCTGACGTCGGCGTCCTCGTCCAGGGGCGAATGGAACAATTCTGCCTGCTCCAGAGTCCGCAACCGATAGTCGACGCCACCGTCGACGTTGACCACATCGGTGTGCTGTTTGACCAGTTCAATGGCAGGCAGGAACCGAGCTCTCTGAAGGCCGTCTTTGTATAGTCCGTCTGGCACGATATTGGACGTGCACACGAGGGTGACGCCCCGACTGAACAGGCCGTCCATCAGGGTGGCGAGGATCATGGCATCGCCGATGTCCGAGACGAAGAATTCGTCGAAGCAGATAACCCGGGTCTCGTCCGCAAACTTCTTGGACACCAGCTCCAGGGGGTTTTTTTCGCCCTTGAGGGATTTGAGTTCGTTATGAACCCGCTGCATGAAACGGTGAAAGTGAACCCGCATTTTGCGATCGAACGGCAGGGACTCGTAGAACGTGTCCATCAGGTAGGTTTTACCGCGGCCGACTCCGCCCCAGAAATACAGGCCCTTAACCGGCTTTTCCCGACCTTTTTTCAGTTTGCGGCGCAGTTTGGTCACTGCCTTGTTACGATCGCTTTCGGCTTCCACCAGTTTGTCGTACAGTGATTGAAGTCGCTTGACAGCATCTTCCTGGGCCGGGTCCTTCTGAAAATCCGGGCGTTCAAGATCCTTCTGGTAACGTTGCCAAGGGGTCAGGGTCGCATTGTTTTCGGAGGACATCGGAACTGTCATCAAGGTATTCCCGGAAGTTGGTCGTAAATTTGGGCGCAGTATTGTCTCGCATTTGGCGATTTTTCGCCACGTTGGGCGCCAGGGGAGCAATACGACGATTGGCGCAGGCCACAATTATGGGATGATGGAGCCCGGGGCGTTATACTCGGGTTACAGGGGCTTGGCTCACTTCTAGGTAAAAAGGACGACACAGCATATGACAAACCTGATTCTGGCAGCGATTGCCGCATTGGTTGTTGGCATTGTCATCGGGGTATTTGTTGGCCGTTCCGGGCAGGGAACGACGCTTCGGCAGCGCCGGGCGGAACAGCAGATTGACGAACTGAAAAGCGAGTACACGCGCTACCAGGCCCAGGTGAATGAGCATTTCATGGAATCGGCCCATTTGCTGCGCCGGTTTAATGATGTCTACCGGGATGTAAACCAGCATCTGGCACGTGGTGCCAACCGTCTTTGTAATGATGAAGACTGGATGGAGGAGCTGGCGCAGGAGACTTCCAGGAAGCGTCTGGAGGAGGTTCGTGAGGATGGCGTTGAGCCGCCGAGGGATTATGCTCCCAAGACGGACCCGAAGGATTCCGGGACGCTTGCTGAGGACTTCGGTCTCAAGAAGGGCGACAAGCCTCAGCAGGCTTGATGCCCTGAATTCTATAAGACTGCGCGTTTGGTGCTTTCACTCTCGTTAAACCGGATTATCGCAATCGATGAATTTGTGCGTTATGCCAAACTCATTAGCCAACGCCTTCCCGAGAGCCTGCACACCATAACGTTCAGTGGCGTGATGGCCGGCGGCATAATAATGAATGCCGCATTCTCTTGCTGTATGCGTTGTCGGTTCGGATATTTCGCCGCTGATGTAGGCATCGAGGCCGGCTTCCAGGGCTGTATTGATGAATCCTTGTGCGGCGCCGGTGCACCAGCCTACCCGTTTAACCAAGCTAGGGCCCTCGCCAACCCATAAGGGCTCGCGATGGAGCTGTCTGGCGAGATGCGAGCCGAATTTCTCTGGAGACATCGCCTCTTCAAGCTCACCTTCCCAGACCAGACCACCCAACGGGCGTGGGTTTTTTATGCCCAGAACGTCCGCTAACTGGCGGTTGTTGCCGTATTCGGGGTGGTCATCCAACGGCAGATGGTAGGCGACGAGGTTGATGTCGTTGTCGAGAAGCTGTTTCAGGCGTTCACGTTTCATCCCCTGGATGCGCTGGTCTTCGCCTTTCCAGAAATAGCCGTGGTGAACGAGGATCATATCGGCGTTCGCCTCAATGGCGGCTTCGATCAGGGCTTTCGAGGCGGTTACGCCGGATACGACGGTCTTGATTTCGGACTTGCCTTCAACCTGCAGACCATTCGGACAGTAGTCCTGAAAGTCACCGGGCTGAAGCCATTGTTCGATTCTAGTAAGGATCTCGTTTCGATCTGCCATAAAAATCTCCCGACGGGGCTATATCTTCGAAGTTAGAAGAGCGGGGCGGCGATCACGTTTCGGAAATGTTGGAGGCCATGAATGGCCGGAAACAAGCGCACATGGGTGCGGCCGAGCGCTTATGAAGCAAAGCTTCATGCGACAAACGCACGACAGCAATCTGTGATTGCTGGCCGGACCCGCTTGCGGGTGCTCGTAGCGGTTTCCGAAACGTGATCGCCGCCCTGCTCCACCCGATAACCCGAAGGCTAGAGTGACTGGAGGCCAGCAATCAAGGCATCATTCTGAGACGGTGTGCCGATAGTGATCCGCAAAAAGTCACTAATACGGGCCTTGTTAAAATGCCGAACAATAATGCCCTGCTCTCTCAGGCCTTTTGCCAAAACCTCGCCCTGCTGCTCTTTATGGCGGGCAAAGATGAAATTTGCCTTCGAGGGTAACACCTCAAAACCAAGGCCCTCGAGGGCTGCCGTTACCCGTTCCCGTTCGCTGATCACGCCGTCACAACATTTCCGGAACCAGGCTTCGTCTTCGTAGGCTGCCTTGGCGCCGGCAAGGGCCAGACGATCAAGGGGGTAGCTGTTGAAGCTGTTTTTTACGCGATTCAGCGCTTCGATCAGGTCCGGGTGCCCCACGGCAAAACCCACTCTCAGGCCCGCGAGAGAACGGGCCTTGGAAAGCGTCTGGGAAACCAGCAGGTTCGGATACTGGTCGACCAGGGTAACTGCGCTTTCACCGCCAAAATCAATGTAGGCTTCGTCTACCACAACCACGCGGTCTGGATTGGCGAGCAGGATTTCTTCGACATGCTGCAATCCAAGGTAACGGCCTGTCGGCGCATTCGGGTTCGGGAAGATGACGCCGCCATTGGGCTGTTTGTAGTCTTTCGGGTTGATCTCGAAGCTGTCAGTGAGCGGTACAATTTTGCTCTCGATGTTGTAGAGGCCGCAGTACACCGGGTAGAAGCTGTAGGTAACGTCCGGGAACAGAATGGGTTCGCCGTGCTGGAACAGGCCATAAAAAATGTGCGCCAGGACTTCGTCGGAGCCGTTGCCCAGGAAGACCTGTTCGGGCTTGATGCCGTGGTAGGTGGCAATGGTCTGGCGCAGACTTTCACCTTCCGGATCCGGGTAGAGACGGAGGTTGTCGTTCAGTTCGGCCTGGATGGCTTCTATGACTTTTGGCGAAGGGCCAAAGGGGTTTTCGTTGGTGTTCAGCTTCACCAGGTTGGCCATTTTTGGCTGCTCGCCTGGGACGTAAGGGACCAGGTCGTTGACCAATGGGCTCCAAAATTTGCTCATTTTAGGCTCCGAGCTTACGGCATGTTGGTGACCGCCTTTCCGGGAACCGCTACGAGCACATCCATGTGCGCTTGTTTCGAGCCATCCATGGCCCTCTACATTCCCGGAAAGGCGGTCACCAACATGCCTGCGTACATAAGGGGTAGATTCGACTAACTTAATCCTTAATTCGATATTCCGCTGACCGTGCATGGGCGGTTAACCCCTCGCCCCGTGCCAGTACTGATGCCACACGTCCCATCCGATTCGCTCCCTCGGCGCTGAAGCCAATGAGGGAGGACCGCTTCTGAAAATCGTAGACGCCCAGCGGCGACGAGAACCGAGCGGTGCCGCTGGTGGGCAGTACGTGGTTCGGGCCGGCGCAGTAGTCACCGAGGGCTTCGGCGGTGTAGCGGCCCATGAAGATGGCGCCGGCGTGGCGGATGTCTTCGAGCATGGCCTCGGGGTCTTCCACCGACAGCTCCAGGTGTTCCGGAGCAATGCGATTAGAGACAGCGGCGGCGGCTTTCAAATCGGCGACCTGGATCAGGGCTGCGCGGTCGGTGATGGAAGTGCGGATGATGTCGGCGCGCTCCATAGTGGGCAGCAGTTTATTAATGCTGGCTTCGACTGCGTCGAGGAACGCGGCGTCCGGGCTGATCAGGATGGACTGGGCCTGCTCATCGTGCTCGGCCTGGGAAAACAGATCCATGGCGATCCAGTCCGGGTCGGTTTTGCCGTCGCAAATCACCAGAATTTCCGAAGGACCTGCGATCATGTCGATGCCAACCACACCGAAGACCTCCCGCTTTGCCGTAGCAACGAAGATGTTACCAGGGCCGACGATCTTATCGACGGCAGGTATGGTTTCGGTGCCATAGGCCAGCGCACCCACTGCCTGGGCGCCACCCACTGTGAAAACGCGATCAACACCGGCAATAGCCGCAGAGGCCAGGACCATATCGTTCACAACACCGTCTGGCGTGGGGACAACCATGATCACCTCGCCCACACCCGCAACCTTGGCCGGAATGGCATTCATCAGTACAGAAGATGGGTAAGCGGCTTTGCCGCCCGGCACGTAGAGACCTGCCCTATCAAGTGGTGTGACCTTCTGGCCAAGCACGGTTCCGTCTTCGTCCTCGTACTGCCAGGATTTCTGGTTCTGCCGCTCGTGATAATCCCGAATCCGGTCAGCTGCTTTCTCCAGTGCCTGGCGCTGGTCCCGTGGGATCGCTTCCAGAGCCTGCTGCAGACGGCTCTGGCTCATCTCCAGATCAGCAACGCTGCCCACCTTCAGGCGATCAAACTTCTCAGTAAATTCCAGAACCGCCTGATCACCACGGGTTTTCACCTCATGCAGGATATGACGCACCGACTCGCTCACCTGATGATCAACGCTATCGTCCCAGGCCAGAAGTTTGGCCAACGAGCTGTCGAAGTCACTATTCAAGGCGTTCAGTCGTTTGATGCTAACGGTCATAACTCAAATCCTGCTCTGGATTGTTGACTTGCTTCTGCCGGATACCCGCCAGCAATGCGGGATACTAACTAAAAGTGTAAGGCTTTCCAGGCAACGCAGTGTGACGAAGCGATCGGGGCAGGCATTCCAAAACTGTGCGGAGCCAGGGATGGCGGAGCCCAAGCGCCACAGGGATGTGCCGCAGGGAGCGTGTTTTGGAATGCCTGCCCCGATCGCTTCAGCCCCAAGGCTCAAACTGGAAAGCCCTTCCTGACCGGCTCTTGCACTATGGCCGGCGCTTTTCCACGGCTGCGGACATTTTTTCAATTATGGGATTAATACGCTCGTGTTTCATCTTCATGGACGCGCGATTTACCACCAACCGGCTACTGATGTTCTCGATCAATTCTCGGGCTTCAAGGCCGTTGGCCTTCAGGGTATTCCCCGTATCAACAATGTCCACGATCTCATCAGCTAAACCAAGAATAGGAGCCAACTCCATTGCACCATAAAGCTTGATGATGTCCGCCTGACGACCCTGTGCCGAGTAGTAACGGCGAGCCAGGTTCACAAACTTTGTCGCCACCTTGATACGACCAGGCGGTGGAGTTTGACCTTTCGGACCAGCCGTCATCAGGCGGCAACGGGAAATGTTCAGGTCCAGAGGCTCATAGAGGCCTTCCCCACCGTGCTCCATCAGGACATCCTTGCCCGTCACACCCAGATCCGCACCACCATACTGAACATAGGTTGGCACATCGGTCGCGCGGATGATCAGCACCCGTACATGGGGATCCGTGGTCGGAAACACCAGCTTGCGGGATTTCTTGATGTCGTCAACCAGCTCGATGCCGGCTTCCGCCAGCAGCGGCAGGGTTTCTTCCAGGATTCGTCCCTTCGACAAGGCGATGGTGATGGAATCTGTCATGGATTCTTCCGGTTTCCCGTTGATGTCATTCACGCCGGCAGTCGGCGGATGGTGGCACCCAGCAACTGCAGCTTCTCTTCGATGCACTCGTATCCGCGGTCAATATGGTAAATACGGTCTACGATGGTATCGCCGTCGGCCACGAGGCCGGCGATCACCAGGCTGGCGGATGCCCTGAGGTCCGTGGCCATGACCGGTGCGCCGGTCAGATGGTCGACGCCCTTGATAATGGCAGCGTTACCTTCGAGGGTGATGTCCGCGCCCATTCGGATCAGTTCCTGCAGATGCATGAACCGGTTTTCGAACACGGTTTCCACGATGGTGCCTGAGCCTTCGGCAACTGCGTTCATGGCGGCGAACTGGGCCTGCATATCCGTCGGAAACGCCGGATAAGGCGCTGTACGGATGCTCACCGCTTTCGGGCGGTTGCCTTTCATGTCCAGTTCAATCCAGTCCGGGCCTGTACTGATGTGAGCCCCGCCCTCTTCAAGCTTGAGCAGAACCGCTTCGAGCAGTTCTTCTCGGGTATCCTTGAGCTTTACCCGGCCGCCGGTTGCGGCGGCTGCGACCAGGTAGGTGCCGGTTTCGACACGGTCTGGCAGCACGTTGTAATGACAGCCGTGCAGGCGCTCGACTCCGTTGATTTCGATGGTTGCCGTGCCATGGCCCTTGATGTCGGCACCCATGGCAATCAGACACTCGGCCAGATCCACCACTTCGGGCTCGCGGGCGGCGTTTTCCAGGATGGTTTTACCGTCAGCCAGCGCAGCAGCCATCATCAGGTTTTCGGTGCCGGTTACCGTGACCGTGTCGAGGAAGATATGGGCGCCCTTGAGGCGGCCATTGGTCTTGGCCCTGATGTAGCCATTCTCGACGGTAATGTCCGCGCCCATCATTTCCAGGCCGTGAATGTGCAGGTTTACCGGGCGGCTACCGATGGCGCAGCCACCGGGCAGGGATACTTCCGCTTCACCGAAGTGGGCGACCAGCGGGCCCAGCACGAGAATGGAAGCCCGCATGGTCTTCACCAGTTCGTAGGGCGCGTGAAAGTGCTTGATGGTGTTAGCGTGGATTTCCACACTCATCTTCTCATCAATGATCACTTCAACGCCCATGCGGCCCAGGAGCTCGATCATGGTGGTTACGTCGTGCAGGTGTGGCAGATTGCCGACGGTCACCGGCTCATCCGCCAGCAGGGTCGCTGCCAGAATAGGCAGAGCAGCGTTCTTGGCACCGGAAATCCGGATTTCACCATCCAGGGGCTTGCGGCCCCTGATCAGAAGTTTGTCCACAATAAATATCCTGTCTTGTATGGGCTCTTCAGCCTTGGCGCTCAGCCCATTCAGCCGGAGTAAAGGCTTTCGGATGGAGTGCGTGAATTGCGCCATCCATGATCTGCTGGAACAGCGCCTTGTTGATCAGCTGCTGGCGCTTGATGGTCGGCAGGCCTTCGAATACATCACCCACCACGACGACCATATAATGGGTACCATCAACCTGTACCTGCACTTCGCAGCCGGGCAGTGCCTTTTTGACCAGCTCGGTTACTTCGGCGGCATCCATAGAAAATCCTCGGGTGTTTTGAAATCAGGGCGGGATTGTAACCAATTCCGAAGCCCGGGTCAGCTTTCCTGTCCTGCCACCAGAGGGGTCGGAACCGGCAAGCTTGGCGGGAGGGTTCAGTGGGCGGGATGCACGGATTCTGGGCCGAAGCCAGCAAGCTGGTCTTCCAGGTTGCTCAGGGCGGCCAATGAGGCCAAGCGACCACTGACACCCCGAAACGACAGGGCAATACCCGCCTGGTGCGCCAGTCGCTGCCAGCAAAGCAACATGGACAAGACAACACTGTGGGCGGTGACCAGCCCGTCCAGATCGACAACAAGATTTTCGGACGCGGTCCTGATCAGCCTTTCGCCCTGCTCTCTCAGGGCTACGACAGTATCCGCGCTCACTTCCCCGGTAACCATCAGCACGCCATCCGTCAGCTGAGCCTGCGGCACTCTGGAGGTCATGACTTGTCCACTTTATTCTCAAGGTCCAGGGACTTGGCTGCATCACTCCAGCCGTCGATCACAACCTGAATCTGGCCTCGGTTTTCTTCCATTTCCTGGCTGAAACGGTCCCGGAAGGCCAGCCCGATGTTCACACCTTCAACGATGACGTTCTCCATCAGCCAACGACCATCGCCGGTCTTGTACATGGAATAGGTGACCGGATACCGGTTACCGGACGCACTAATCACCTCCATCTGAACTGACGCCCGGGCGTCATTCTCCGGGTTGATGGTGGCTTCCTTGACCTCGATTGCGAAGTCCTCGGCGTTTACCAACGCCTGAGCGTAACTGTCGAAGAGGCTGCGCTTGAACGCGACCACAAACGCATCCCGCTGCTCAGGGGTGGTCTGGCGGGCGTATCGGCCCATCACCCGGGCTGCAATGCGCCGGAAATCCACGAAATCTGTCAGCGCCTCGTCCATGCTCTGGTAGAACGCGTCGGGATCCTTCTCGTAGAGCCCCCGCTCTTTATTAAGCTTGTCTACCAGCCGCTGAGTATTCTCATCCACATAGTCGCGGAGATCCTCAGCTTCGCCAGCCTGAACAGGCGCCACCAGAAACAGCGCCATTAAAAAGCCAAGGAAAATGTGGTTTTTCAGTGCAGACATCAGGGTCTCCTGTCGATTAATTCTCAGCGCGGCCTGAAGCAAAGTTACTGATAAGTCGCTCAAGGTTCATGGCCGACTGGGTGGAATAGAAGGTATCACCCTCTTTGAGGGACTCCATTTCGGCACCGATTGATATATCAATGTACTGCTCTCCGAGCAGGCCGGATGTACGTATAATTGCGGAACTGTCAGCCGGAATGTTATCAACGTCAGAGTAAATCGACATCTTAACCCGCGCCTGAAAGGTCTCCTTGTTAAGCGTGATGGATTCAATGGTCCCGACGGTGACACCTGCCATGGATACACGGCCGCGCGGAGTCAGCCCGCCGGAATCGTTGAAGTTGGCATAAATGGTGTAGGTGCTTTCAGCGGATTTCGCCGACAAGCCGCTCACCTGCAGCGCCAGAACCAGCAGGGCTGCGCAGCCCGCGATCATGAACAGGCCAACAATGATCTCAGTCGTTCTTTGTGCCATTTCCGGCTCCGGTATTATCTCGTTAATCGATGATTCAGAAATCGCCAAACATGACAGCGGTCAGTATAAAGTCCAGGCCCAGCACAGCCAGAGACGAGTACACCACGGTTTTGGTGGTCGCGGAGCTGATGCCTGCCGATGTCGGCACACAGTCGTACCCCTGGTACACAGCAATCCAGGCGCAGACGAAACCGAATACGACACTTTTGATCATGCCATTGAGCACGTCGTCAACAAAATCCACCGACGACTGCATGTTGCCCCAGAAGGAGCCCTCAAACACGCCAAGCCAGTCTACGCCAACCAGCATGCCACCCCAGATACCGATAACGGAGAAAATGGCAGCAAGCACCGGCATGGAAATAAAGCCGGCCCACAGCCGCGGCGCCACCACCCGGCGCAGCGGATCCACCCCCATCATTTCCAGGCTGGACAGCTGCTCGGTGGCCTTCATCAGGCCGATTTCCGCCGTCAGGGCGGAGCCGGCACGGCCCGCGAACAGCAGCGCCGTTACCACGGGGCCCAGCTCCCGCACCAGGGTCAGGGCAATCATCTGGCCGATGGCGGCTTCGGAGCCGTAATCACTGAGAATGGTGTAACCCTGCAGCGCCAGCACCATGCCGATGAACAGGCCGGAAACTACGATAATTGGCAGCGATAACACGCCAACCGCATACAGCTGTTTCACCAGCAGCGGGAAGCCGGTTGCCGGCCGGGGCACGCCCGCCAACACGCCGGCAAGAAAACGGCCCGACCGGCCAAACGACGAGACAACGTCCAGGCCAAGCCGGCCGAACGCAGCAATTCGGTCTATCAAGACACACCCCCGGAAAGCCCGAAATCCCTGGCGGCACCCTCTGCCGGATAATGGAAGGGCACTGGCCCGTCTGGCTGGCCCTGAAGAAACTGCTGGACCTGGCCGGACGGGTGTTCGCGAAGCTGCTCCGGTGTGCCCTCACCAATGATCTTGCCATCGGCAATGATGCAGGCGTAATGGCAGATGCTGAGGGATTCCGGTACATCGTGGGATACGAGCACACTGGTCAGCCCCATGGAGCTGTTCAGATCCCGGATCAGCTTTACCAAAACGCCCATGGCGATGGGATCCTGGCCGGCAAAAGGCTCATCGTACATGATCAGTTCCGGATCCAGCGCAATGCTTCTCGCCAGGGCAACGCGTCGGGTCATGCCTCCGGACAGTTCCGAAGGCATCAGGTGCCGGGCACCACGCAGCCCCACGGCTTCGAGCTTCATCAGCACGACATCCCGGATCATGTCCTCCGGAAGTTTGGTGTGCACACGCAGGGGGAAGGCAACGTTCTCGAATACGCTCAGGTCGGTGAACAACGCACCGCTCTGGAACAACATTCCCATTTTTTCCCGGAATGCGTAGAGGGCTTTGCGCCTGAGCTTGGGCACGTCGTGGCCGTCTACCACGACACTGCCGGAATCAGGTCGGAGTTGACCGCCGATCAGACGCAGGAGTGTGGTTTTACCAGTTCCGCTGGGACCCATGATCGCGGTTATCTTTCCGCGAGGAATATCCAGGCTGACGCCGTCGAAAATACGGCGCCCGGAACGGGAAAACACAACGTCCCTGAGCGATATGTAAGCCGATGAATCCATAGTCCTTACCTTTCAAAGAGGGGCTACATTATGCCAAGGAGCGCCTAAGCTCAATCCAAAGAACCCAAAATGTACTGACAGCAATGATCAGTCTGACTGAACTTTCGGTAACCGGGCATCGTTTCCGGGCGAAAATGATATACTCCCCCTCACCAATGCCAATGTCTCAACAGTTAGGCCCAAAGCCCGATGACCGAACAGAACCCGATCGATTTCCGAACGCCCGCCCTCCGAGCCATCCGCATCGAGCGTGATGCCATCGATGCCCTTGAGGGCCGTATCGACGATCACTTTACCCGGGCCTGCGATGTCATTATGAAGTGCAAGGGCCGCGTGGTGGTTACCGGCATGGGCAAGTCCGGCCACATCGGGAACAAGATCGCCGCAACGCTGGCCAGCACCGGCACGCCCTCGTTTTTTGTTCATCCGGGCGAGGCCAGTCACGGCGACATGGGTATGATTACACCCCAGGATGTGGTTATCGCCATTTCCAACAGTGGCAACACCAGCGAAGTAGTCACCATTCTGCCACTGATCAAACGCATGGGCGCCCCACTGATCAGTATGACCGGCAATGCGAATTCCACTTTGGCTCGCGAAGCCGTGGCCAACCTGGATGTCAGCGTACAGGTAGAAGCCTGCCCCCTGGGCCTGGCACCAACGTCGTCCACCACCGCAACCCTGGTGATGGGCGATGCGCTCGCGGTCGCCCTGCTTGAGGCAAGAGGCTTCAGCGCCGAAGATTTCGCCTTTTCCCATCCGGGCGGAAGTCTGGGCCGACGACTGTTGCTGCGGGTTTCTGACATTATGCATACCGGCGATCGCATTCCGGTGGTCAGCGAGAGCACGCCGCTCAGCGGTGCCCTGCTGGAAATCTCCCGCAAGGGCCTCGGCATGACGACTATCGTGGATGAAAAGGGCGCGCTTACAGGAATATTTACGGACGGCGACCTTCGCCGGACCCTGGACCGCTCAGTAGACATCCACAATACCCCGATTCATGAGGTGATGACCCGGCATGGAAAAACCATCCAGGCCGATCATCTGGCGGCAGAAGCACTGAATGTGATGGAAGAAATGAAGATCAACGCCCTGCCAGTCACCGATGACAACGGTGCCCTGGTCGGCGCCATCAATATGCACGACCTGCTTCGGGCGGGAGTGATTTAATGGTCAGCCACCCGCTGCAAAACGAATGGCCCGAATCCCTCTTGGCGAAAGCGGCAAAAATCCGGCTGATCGCGCTGGATGTCGACGGCATCATGAGCGACGGCAAGCTTTACTTCAGCGCCACCGGCGATGAGCTCAAGGCGTTCAACATTCTCGACGGCCTGGGCCTGAAACAGCTGATGGCTGCGGGTATAACTGTGGCGGTCATCACCGGGCGCAAGTCGCCACTGACGGAAAAACGCATGGGGGACCTGGGTATTGCCCACCTGATGCAAGGGCGGGAAGACAAGAAAGTGGCCCTGCAGGAACTGGTCAGCACCATGGACATCAGCCGCGAAGCGATTGCCTACATGGGTGACGACCTGCCAGACCTGCCGGCCCTGACGTTTGCAGGCCTGGGAATCACCGTGCCCAATGGTTACTGGCTGGTCCGGCAGCATGCGGATTACTGCACCCGGGCCCAGGGAGGAAACGGTGCCGTCAGGGAGGCTTGCGATCTGCTGCTTAGCGCCCAGGGAAAGCTGAACGCAGCGCTGGCCCCTTATCAGGGGTCTGACCAAGAGGTTAGCCCGTGAACTGGCTCCCGGATCGACCTATGTTGCGAACACTGGCACTGGCGGGCACCATTGTCGCGGCGGTGTTCCTGCTCTGGCGAAGCGATGAGCCTAAGGTTTTCGACAGGCAGGCCGCCGATCTGAGAGGCGATACCGAACCCGACGGATTCGTGATCAATGGCGACTACACCTCATTCGATGAAGCCGGCAATCTAAAGGTCAGCTTTACCAGCCCGCGGATCGAGCAGTTCGAGGAGGGCAACCTGGCCACCATGGAATCACCCCGGGCCGAGCTTTACGGCGACGCCGGCGGTGCAGATACCCTGCCCTGGATTGTGGAAGCCGAAAATGGCAGCCTCCTGCAAAATGAAAATCTGCTTTACCTGACCGGCAATGTCCGGATACTCCGGAGTATTGGCGGTCGGGACACTACCCTGACAACGTCAACCCTGACCCTGGACAACGACCGGGGCATGGCATACACGGATGCGCCCGTTGAAATACGCGACGTTACGGGAATCACCCGCGCCACGGGCATGAAAGCGTGGATCGACGAGCGGATTCTGGAACTGAACTCCCAGGTGGAAGGACTCTATGAAACCGGAAACTAACCGATACCGGGGGCTAATTGCTGCCCTGCTGACCATCGCCATGGCCGGTCCGGCAGCAGCTTTTGACCTTAATTCTGACATTCCCATCAGGGTAACCGCAGACAACGCCCGCCTCGACGATGGCCAGGGTATCGCCACCTACACCGGCGACGTAGAGCTGGAACAGGGCAAGACCCGGCTGAGCGCGGAGCGTGTGGTTCTGTACCGTGACCAGAGCGGCCTGAGCCGGATTGAAGCTTTCGGAAGTCCGGCCCGTTACCGCCAGCCAACCCGTGCGGGCGATGGTGAAACCGACGCCAGGGCCCTCAACATCACCTGGTCAGCCACTGACCAGCGCCTGACTTTTGAAAGGGAAGCTGTCATCGAACAGAATGGCAACCTGTTCCGGGGCGATGTCATCCATTATGATACCGCCCGCCGGGTCGTTACTGCAGAAGGTGGTGCCGACACCGGAAGCGGTTCCGGCCGGGTTGAGATGGTGATTCAGCCACGCAGCACCAACATACAGGGTTCCGATGGCAGTTCTGAGAGCCAGTAATCTGGCAAAGAGTTACAAACAGAAAAAAGTAGTGATCGACGTTTCCCTGGAAATCCGCAGTGGGGAAATTGTTGGCCTGCTGGGCCCCAATGGCGCGGGTAAAACCACCTGTTTTTACATGATTGTGGGGCTGGTTCCCGCCGACCGCGGCCGGATCACCATCGACAGTCGCGACATCACGCATTTGCCCATGCACGGCCGGGCTCGCCAAGGCATCGGCTACCTCCCCCAGGAAGCCTCGGTATTCCGTAAACTGACGGTACGGGACAACATCATGGCGATCCTGGAGACCCGCAAGGGGCTGGGCAAGGCAGAGCGGGAAAGCAAGCTGGAAGAACTGCTCAAGGAGTTCCACATTACCCATATCCGCGACAGCATGGGAATGGCCCTGTCTGGTGGTGAGCGGCGGCGTGTGGAAATTGCCAGAGCCCTGGCAATGGAGCCAGCCTTTATCCTCCTGGATGAGCCGTTCGCCGGTGTTGACCCCATTTCCGTAAGTGATATCAAGCACATCATCCGGCATCTGCGAGACAAGGGGATCGGTGTGTTGATTACCGACCACAATGTGCGTGAGACCCTGGACATCTGCGAGAATGCCTACATCGTTTCCGGTGGACACATCATCGCCTCCGGCAATGCCGAGGCCATTCTGGCCAATCAGCAGGTGAAGGAAGTGTACCTGGGCAATGAATTCAGGCTGTGATGCCTAATGGCCGATTGTTTTGATGATCTGTAGCAAGTAAACTCGGCAAAGAACTTGCTAGGGTAAAACGAAACCAAGGCAAGTGACCGACATATATAGATTTTTTCACTACCTACGACACCAATCGCTGATGAGTGACGGATCCTGAACCATGGTGATGAAAGCCTCCTTACAGTTAAAGCTGGGTCAGAGCCTGACCATGACGCCCCAGCTGCAACAGGCGATCCGGCTGCTACAGCTTTCCACTCTCGACCTTCAGCAGGAAATCCAGCAGGCTCTGGAGTCCAACCCCATGTTGGAAACGTCCGAGGATGATGACCAGTCTGAGTCGGAGACCGACACCCGGAATGACGAACGGGAGGCTAATGCCACCGAGTCAGCCGCTGAAACAGCACCCGAACCTACGTCCGACTGGGACGAAACCGAAAACGGGCCAGACTGGTCCTCGGAAAACGAGATTCCGGACAATATCCCCGATGACCTGCCAGTCGACACCGCCTGGGATGATATTTACCAATCCGCGCCGGCGTCGGCAGCCCGTAACGACGACGAAAACGATCACGACTTCGAGACCCGCAACTCCCCCACCGAGACGCTCCAGGATCACCTGGAATGGCAACTGAACCTCACGCCCATGAGCGAACGGGACCAAGCCATTGCGCATGCACTGATGGACGCAGTGGATGAACGCGGTTATCTCACCAGCCCCCTGGAAGAGATCCATGCGGGGTTGCTGGATGAAAACGAAGAAGACCCCCTTGAACTGGATGAAGTGGAGGCGGTCCTTCACCGGCTGCAGCATTTCGATCCTCCCGGCGTGTTCGGCCGCGACCTGCAAGAATGCCTGCTGATCCAGCTCAACCAGCTGCCGCCGGAGACGCCCTGGCTGGCCCAGGCTCGCCTGATTATCACCCATTACATCAATCTGCTGGGCAACCGCGACTACGCCCAGCTGTTGCGCCGCAGTCGACTGAAAGAAGAGCAGTTGCGGGACGTACTGGCCTTGATTACCGGCCTGAACCCCCGCCCCGGCGACGTGATTGACCGCGCCGAACCTGACTACGTGATTCCGGATGTGATTGTTCGCAAACACAACGGACGCTGGCGCGTTGAGTTGAATCCGGAAATTGCTCCGCGCATCCGCGTCAATGCCAGCTATGCTTCTCTTATAAGGCGGGCGGACAGCAGTGCCGACAACACCTACATGCGGGACCAGCTGCAAGAGGCGAAATGGTTTATCAAGAGCCTTCAGAGCCGCAATGAAACTCTGCTGAAAGTGGCTACCCGTATTGTCGAGCACCAGCAGGGCTTTCTGGATCAGGGTGAGGAAGCCATGAAACCGCTGATCCTCTCGGACATCGCCCAGGCGGTTGAGATGCATGAGTCCACGATTTCCCGGGTAACCACCCAGAAATACATGCACACTCCCCGGGGAATTTTTGAGCTTAAATATTTCTTCTCCAGCCATGTCAGCACTGACGAAGGCGGCGAATGCTCTTCCACGGCGATACGCGCGATGATCAAAAAGCTGATTGCCGCGGAAACGCCGAAAAAGCCGTTGAGCGACAGTAAAATTGCAGCCATGCTAGGAGAACAGGGAATCAAGGTTGCGCGACGCACCGTTGCCAAGTATCGGGAGGCCATGCACATCCCGCCCTCGAATGAACGCAAGCGACTGGTCTGAACACCTTGAGGTCCGGGCGCTACGCAGTAATCGCCGGCGCACAATGCGCCAGCACCCAGACCGGCTCCCGGGAGCCGGTACGATGACAACAGGAGACGCCTATGCAACTCAATATTTCAGGCCATCACGTAGAACTGACTCCCGCATTGAAGGATTATGTTTCAGAGAAGTTCCAGAAGCTCGAGCGCCACTTTGACCACATCAGCAACTCCCAGGTAACCCTGGAAGTGGAAAAGGTGCGTCAGATTGCGGAAGCGACGCTGCACGTAGTTGGTGGTGAGATTCACGCAAAGGCAGAGAACGAGGATATGTACGCGGCTATCGACGCCCTGATCGACAAGTTGGACCGCCAGATTCTCAAGCACAAGGAAAAGAACGTAGACCGGATGCACGGAAACGGCGGCCGCTAACGGGCTGTTTTCATGCAAGTCACCCAATCGAGCTGCGACACGGTTGACGTGCCGCAGCCTTTTTTTAACGGAAGTGCAGTCGATTCATGAGCGACACACCCCTGACCATAGACAACATTCTTGCACCGGAGCTGACCCTTTGCCGGGTGTCCGCCTCCAGCAAGAAACGGGCCCTGGAGTTTATTGCCGAGCAGATAAACCACCAGGACAATACGCTCAGCGAAACCCAGATTTTCAATAATCTGATCTCCCGGGAGCGTCTTGGCAGTACCGGCATTGGCCAAGGCATTGCCATCCCGCACTGCCGCCTGGAAGGCCTGGATCACGTGGTAGGCGTGCTGATGACGCTGGGAGAAAGCGTTGAGTTCGACGCCATCGACAACCAACCCGTGGACCTGATCTTTGCCCTGGTTGTGCCCAAGGAGGCCACCAGTGAACACCTGGAACTGCTCAGCCAACTGGCCGAAAAATTCAATGACCGGTCGTTCTGTGATCGCCTCCGGCAATGCGAGGACGCCAGCACCTTGTACGAGCGCATGACCGCCCCGGGCGGATGATATTCATTGCAGTGGAGGTAACGTGGTCATGAAGCTGATTATCGTGAGTGGCAGGTCTGGATCGGGCAAGAGTACCGCACTACATGTGCTGGAAGATCTCGGCTTCTATTGCATAGACAACCTCCCTATTGGTCTGCTCTTTCCCCTCACCCGGGAAGCCGCCAGCCAGACCAGGCCCGGCCGGCTCGGCAAGATGGCCGTCAGCATCGATGCCCGTAACCTTTCCGGGGAACTGGCCAACTTCGAGGAGATCTACCGTCGCCTTCAGGAAACCGGGGTGACCGTTGAGATCATCTTCCTGGATGCCGACGAGCAGTCCCTGCTGCAGCGTTTCCATGCAACCCGCAGAAAGCACCCGCTCAGTGATGACAAAACCTCCCTGCGGGAAGCCATCGCCAGTGAAAAGAACCTTCTTGAACCGCTTTCCAAGCTTTCAGACCTGTATGTGAACACCACCGGCATGTCCATGTACGAACTACGGGATATGGTGAAGCAGCGGGTTGTTGGCAGGAAAGACCAGGAACTGGCACTGCTGTTCCAGTCGTTTGGCTTCAAGCACGGTGTACCACTGGATTCCGACTATGTCTTCGATGTTCGATGCCTGCCTAACCCCTACTGGGATACCAGTCTTCGCAAGTATGTGGGTACGGACCAACCGGTGATCGAATTCCTTGAAAAGGAGCCGGCCAGCCGGAAGATGATCGAAGACCTCAAGGCTTTCCTGGACACCTGGCTGCCCTCCTTCGCGGACAGCAATCGCAGCTATATGACGATTTCCATTGGCTGCACCGGAGGCCAGCACCGCTCTGTGTATGTGTGTGAACAGCTGGGCGAGCACTTCCGGCAGCGGTACAACAATGTGCAGGTGCGCCACACCGAACTGCCACATTTGCAGACACGGGAAGAGATCTGATCAGCCCATGATTCGCCGCCCGATTACCATCATCAACAAACTGGGGTTGCACGCTCGTGCCACCGCCAAGCTGGTTGCCACCGCCTCCGAATTCGACTGCAGCGTTCGAATTACTGGCAAGGGCCGGGATGTGGACGCCAAAAACATCATGCAGGTGATGATGCTGGCCGCCAGCAAAGGCACCGATGTTGAGCTCGTTGCCGACGGGCCAGACGAGGATCAGGCCATTGAGGCGCTGGTGGAACTCATTAATGATTATTTCGGCGAGGGCGAATAAGCTCCCCCATGACCGACATTCTCGAAAAAAGCCAGGCCCGCCAGCGCCTTCGTTCCCTGGGCGAAGCCCTGGACAGCGGCGCACTGAAGCAGGTTGCACGCATCCTGAACGGGGGTCTGAGCCCCAGTGATATTGCTCACCTGCTGGAATCGTCTCCGCCCCGGCAGCGGGCCCTGTTGTGGAACCTGGTCGACAAGCAACTGGAAGGGGAAGTCCTCCAGTACCTGAGCGATGATATTCGCGGTTATTTCCTGAGCCAGCTGAACGCCCAGGAACTGGCGGACATTATCGAGGATTTCGAGTCGGACGATCTGGCCGACTTGCTGCAGCAGCTGCCGGATACGGTGATCCAGGAAGTTCTGGACACCATGGACGAACAGGATCGCCAGCGTGTCGAGGAAGTGCTCTCGTACCCGGAGGACACCGCCGGCGGCCTGATGAACACGGACACCATCACGGTGCGCCCGGACATCAGCATCGACGTTGTTCTACGTTACCTTCGCCGGCACCGCACGTTGCCGCCAATGACCGACAGCCTGATTGTGGTCAGCCGGCGCGATGAGTTCATCGGCATGCTGCCGATTACCAAAATGCTGGTGTCCAATCCCGCCGCAACCGTGCGGGAAGTCATGGACACGGACATTGAGCCGATCCCCGTCAGCCTCTCCGACACCAAGGTGGCGACACTGTTCGAGCGCTACGACCTGATCTCCGCGCCGGTGGTAAACGAGGACGGCCGTTTGCTGGGCCGGATCACGATCGATGACGTGGTTGACGTTATCCGGGAAGATGCGGACCACTCGCTGATGAGCATGGCCGGTCTGGATGAAGACGAAGATACCTTTGCTCCGGTCTGGAAAACCACGCGCCGCCGGGCGGTATGGCTCGGCATCAACCTGCTTACCGCACTTGCCGCATCCGCGGTGATCGGTATGTTCGAGGCAACCATTGCCAAAGTGGTGGCGCTTGCGGTGCTGATGCCGATTGTGGCCAGTATGGGCGGTATTGCCGGCAGCCAGACTCTGACCCTGGTGATCCGGGGCATGGCAGTCGGTCAGATCAGTGGCGCCAATGTTGGCTGGCTTCTGAACCGCGAATTTCTCTCCGGGATACTGAACGGCCTGCTCTGGGCGGCCGTGGTGGCAGGTGCGGCCATGGTCTGGTTCCAGGAGGTTCTGATCGGTTTGATCATTGCCGCCGCACTGGTGATCAATCTGGTTGCGGCGGCACTGGTGGGCACGGTGCTGCCGCTGTTTCTGAAATCACGCAATATCGATCCGGCTCTGGCAGGCAGTGTGATACTGACAACCGTAACGGATGTGATTGGCTTTATGGCCTTTCTTGGCCTGGCGACCATTTTTTACGCATAATCCGACAAATCGAACCGGGCACAATTATGAAAGATCATCAAGACGACAACGACGCGCCGGAATACGACGGCCCGAGCAAATCCCAGGTCAAGCGGGACATGCATGCGCTGCAGGCCCTGGGCAAGCGAATGCTGGACCTGAGCAATGATCAGCTGGAAACCCTGCCGATCAGCGAGACCCTCAGGGCTGCCATCGAGGAATCCCGGCGCATCCGCCAGAATGAGGCCAAGCGCCGGCATTTGCAGTACATCGGCAAAATCATTCGCCAGGAGGATGACCCCGAGGCCCTGGAAAAGGCCATCGACGCCTTTGATGCTGGCAGCGAGGAACACACTCGCCGGCACCACCTCGCGGAACGCTGGCGCGACCGGATGATTGCCGAGGGTGATTCAGTGGTAGGGGAATTCTTCAGCTACTGCCCTGGGGCAGACATGCAACACCTGCGCAACCTCGCCCGAAATGCCCGAAAGGACGTCGAAAAGCAGAAAAACACGGGCCAGGCCCGGAAACTGTTCCGCTATCTTCGCGAATGCATAGATGACGCGGAAGCCACGGGATAAGTCGTGAACACGGGGTTGAAATCGGGGTCAGATGAACTTTTCATCTGACCAGGTTGTCAGCCTTTAAGTCGACGATGCTCCCAGACCGGCATCCGGGTTCGGAGATTGGACAACTGATCAGTATCCAGTTCCGCGACGACGACACCCGGACCCTCGCCAATTTCTGTCACCACACGGCCCCAGGGATCGCAGATCAGGCTATGACCATAGGTCCGCCGCCGCTCACTGTTCTGGCCACCTTGCCCGGGCGCCACCACCCATATCTGGTTTTCAATGGCCCGTGCCCGGATCAATGGGTGCCAGTGGGCATCTCCGGTTTGCCAGGTGAAGGCACTCGGCAGGCACACCCAGTCGGCCTCCTGCTCTCTCAGTGCCCTGAACAGCTCCGGGAAGCGCAGGTCATAGCAGATGGCCATACCCAGCTTCCCAGCTGGCGTATCCACGGTGACCACTTGCTCCCCCGGCTCAAAGGTGTCGGATTCCCGGTACTGACCATGGGCATCGTCAACCATGGCATCGAACAGGTGGATCTTGTCGTAACGGGCAACCTCCGTTCCCTGGTCGTCAAACACCAGGCAGGTTGCGCGGACCCGGGTTTGAATGTCTAAGCCATCCGGGCGCTGTGCCAGCGGCATCGAGCCGCCAACGATCCAGATCCCGAGTTTCCGGGCCTGTTGCGCCAGAAAGGCCCGTATTACAGGTTCGTCCCCCGCTTCCCTGCGGCCACAGTCAACCATCTGGCCGGTTGCCAGGACTGCAAAATTTTCTGGCAGTACCGCAACCCCGACCCCCTGTCCTGCAGCCTCGGCCAGCAATCGCGCCGCTTCGGACAGATTGGCCTGCATATCATGACTGCTAACCATCTGAATGGCTGCAACACGACTGGAAACACGCTCGATCATGACTGCCTCCCCCGCTTATTCACCGGTGTTTGTTATCCACCAGTATCAAATACCCGTTGCAGATCAACTTCCGGTTCGTCCCATGTGCCCGTGACACTGTAGGTTGCGCTGGTCAGCTTGCTCAGAGGGTCGCCCAGAATCTTGTCCAGTACAAACAACGCGCCGCCAATGGGCGCACCGGCCCCCATCAGCAGCGCCGCCAGCGGCAGATTCTGGGTCAGTGGCAACACAACCACTAATCGCATATCCAACTCCTCACTGGCCATATTAGTGATTCCACTGAGCTTGAAGGCACCGGAAGGGCCCACCACCTGAAGTTCCGGATTCATTGTCAGCAGGCCATTGATGATCTGAGCCTTGCCCGAAATTGCATCGAATGCCACGCCCCGCTCGTACAGGTCGGAGAAATCGAGCTTGAGTCGTCGCCACAGCGTGTCGGCGTTCAGCAAGTTGAAGACCCGGAATAGCTGCGCAGTGTTGCTACGCTCAAGAATCACACCCTCATCCAGCCTCAGGCTGACCGAGCCATTAAGCTCCGCTATCGAGAATTCATCCGGACGGCCCGGCCAGTCCAGGTCCAGTTCAATGTTGGTCGCCTTGTTGGTCACTGGCATATCGGCGCCAAACAGTTCGTTCAGGTCTGCCAGAGAACCACCGTTAATGGATCCCCAGAACCGGCTGGTCTCCCGCTCACCAACGATGCTCCAGGTCATGTTGCCCAACAATGTCAGGGAGTTGAGCCGTCCCTGAATGTCATTGACGTTCAGCCGGTAGGGTTCGGGGCGGACCCGAAAAGCCCAGCCACCCAAAGAGTCAGCGTCCAGCCGGAGATCACTGATGGTTACGTTAATGTCTGGCCAGTTGCCCATATCCAGAGCCCGGAACGCTTCGAGCTGTTCTTTCAGGGTGAGCAGATCCGGGGACTCCTTCGCAGCTTCTTCGCCACGCATGAGCTGAAGAAACTCAAAATCCACCATCACCGTATCTAGCTGGTCAGGGATCACCACTCGCCCCTTCGCACGCTCCGAGTTCGTTGTGACCACCCAACGGTCGCCGAGATCCAGAGCATTGATGTCAATATTGGTCAGGACCTGGCTCCCGAGATAAAGATGGGCCAGGTGAAGGTCAACTCCGGTCTCCTTCCACAACAGATCGAACGCCAGCCGGTTTTCCCATTCGCCGGAGATCCCGAGGCCCCCGGACGCAGAGGGATTAATGACCGCCCTCAGGGGCGCCGCTTCGCCAGCGGGCTTTGACAACGGCTCCGGCCAGTCAACGGCCAGGCCTTCGAGGCTGGAGCGCACTCGGATGCCGGAGGTCGAATCCGCCCCCACATCCAGTTCGGCGGTGTAGGACACTCTCCCCTGGAGACCAAAATCGGAATTCGTTGAGAGCCCCGCGCGGGCAAAAACACCCGGCACCGGGAGTTCTCCGGACTGGCGAATACTAAGAGCTTCACCTGACGGAGCCCGACTGAACCCTATGGTGACAGGCTCACCGAAGAACTTCGCCGCCAGTGAACTGCCGGAAAACCCATCTTCGCTGTGGTAAGTCAGCTCGCCTTGTATTGCCTCCCAGGCCAGACTCGCGGCGGGGTAAGCAACGGAACCGCCATCAGTCGCAATGTCGGCCTCAACCACCGGGGCTTGCCCCGAGCCAAGTGGCAGATCAATTCCCAGGGCGACCTGATATTGTCCCCCATACTGTAGTTTCCGGGCTTCCACCCCCGCCAATTCCCCCAGAGGACTGTTGTCCATCCAGTAGCCGATTGACTCGCCCGGTACCCTCGCCGATACATCCACTCTTACCCCGACACCCTCTTCACCGGGTATAACTCTGATAGTGCCCGGATTCAGACTCAGGCCCCCGGTCTCACCGGCTTCGAGCCTGACCAGCGTGTTGCCGTTGTGAACCTCTACCCGGCCCCGGGCAGAGCGAACCTCCGGCCAGTTTTCGTCATAGCGAACGGTGGCCTGATCGAACTGGTAGACCATGGAGGAGACGAAGGAGCCCTTGGGGGCATCGGAGCCTATCTCGCCATGCCCGTAGTATGTTCCGGAGGTGATATCCGCTTCGAGGATGGCCGTGGTCAGCCAGTGGTGCAATTCGGGACTGACAACTTTGGCCGGAACAAAATCGGCCAGCATCCCAGCGGTGCCGTTTTCCAACGACACCCGGAGCCCCAGGTTGTCCTCGCCCTCGCGGTTGAGCTTCAGGTCAAACGCACCCTCAAGTTCCGTGCTCTTGCCGTAGACCATCCGGACACCATCGGAGAATACACGGGTGATGGGGCCATCCAACTCCCAGGCGACCTGGCCTTGAACCACCGGGAATGTCCAGGCACTGCCATACAGTAGGGGAAATTCGAGGCTCACGGGAGTCTCCCCGGCCGCTACCTGCACATAGCCGCCACTTCTATCCAGAAAGACCAAACCGTTAATGGATGTCACCCCGGGTGCTCCGCCATAGGCCCGGACACTCGAATCCCGAAGCCGGCCCGAAAGCTCGAATTTCTCTGGCGACTGGTCAGGCAGGTACACTTCAAGCTGGTCAAGGAATCCGCCAGGGCGATAATTGCGCAGTGCTCTCAACGCCCGTTCCGGCAGGATTGGAAGCCTCGCGGCCAGGCGGCGGGTGGGCGCAAGGGGCAGCGCATCGGCAATCACGGACATACCGCCTTCCGAAGGCGCCAGACGCAGACTGAACGGGGAAACCACGTCACCATCCCAGGTCCACTGGAGCTGCTTCAGGTGCCATTCTCCGAGGGCAAGCGAATCGGGATCTTCCGGGCTTTCCTCGGTCATGACGTCCTCATGACGCCGCCAGCCAAACCGGGCCTGTATATCCTCCAGTGGCGCCAGAGACTCCTGCCCGACGCCAAGCTGAAGGTAGGGCGTCCGAACGGTTCCTGTCACCTGTTGCAACGAGCCATCACGGAACGTCAGCCAGGCCTCACCGCCAAGGTCAAACCCTTCCACCCGAAGGGTCCGCCACTGGTATTCGTCGATCAACCCGTCAAACAGCCGACCGGAGTCCACATCGAGATACAGCTGGCCGGTGAAATCGCCCCGAAAGAAGTGCTCTCCCACCAGGGCAAAGCTGGCCAGTTGCTGGGTCGTACCCGATTGCATGGCCCGACCGGAGGCATGGAACAATCCGCGGCGATAGTCCAGATCCAGCTGGGGAATGTCCAGATGGCGAAGGTTGCCCTGATTGTCCCGGATACCAAGATCTACGCGGGTAATCTTCACATAGGGATCAGACAGCCAGTTACCTGCAAGCTCCAGCCACTCACGCAGCTGGTTGCTGACCGGCTCCGGAATGTCCGCACCCCGCACCGCCACATCGCCGCTCTGCTCCTGGTTAACGGTAAGCTCCAGTCCGTCGGCTTCAAAGTCTTCAAAGACAATTCGCAATCGCATCAGAGATGCGAGGGCATCAAACCGGATATTGAGATACTGCAGGTTTGCCACAACAACACCCGTCTCGGCATTACTGATCCGGATATCACGGGCGGAAAAGGAAGGATCCAGCCAGTACCAGTGAGAGGAGAGACTGCCGATACTGACGTCGTGCCCCAACCGGTCGGAGAGGTCACGAGCCAGGTCATCGCGAAAGCTGTCGACATTCTGGGTCAGCTGGCGCCCCAGGCCGGCGTATAGGGCGAATAGCACGAGCACGACCAGCAGGAACCACCAGATCAGGCTGGCAAGACGTGCTGCCAACCGAACCGGAGGGCTCTCTGGCAGATTCTCCGGAAGCGGCGGCTCGTAATCGATGGAGGACATTCGGGCCCCCTACTCCCCTGGCCTGCAGGTTGCCCCGGGGTCAGAGCAGAACGACATCGTACTGCTCCTGGCTGTAAAATGGCTCTACCTGGAAGCGAATGGTTTTGCTGATAAACGTCTCCAGATCGGCCACGTTGTCTGATTCTTCATCCAACAGGCGGTCGACCACACTCTGTGACGCCATGACCAGGTAGCTCTCGGCATCGTAGGCACGATTGACCCGGAGAATCTCCCGGAACACTTCATAACACACGGTCTCGCTCGTTTTCAGAAATCCCCGGCCGTCACAGATCGGACAGGGCTCGCAAAGCACCTGGCCAAGGCTCTCTGTGGTGCGCTTGCGGGTCATCTCCACCAACCCCAGTTCCGACACGCCGGTAATCTTGGTTTTGGCATGATCCCGCTCCAGCATTTTCTCCAGCATGCGGTGAACCTGACGCTGGTGCTCGGGATCTTCCATGTCAATAAAATCGATAATGATGATGCCACCGAGATTTCGCAGGCGCAGCTGGCGGCTGATGGCCCGGGCGGCCTCAAGGTTGGTTTTGAAGATGGTTTCTTCCAGGTTCCTGTGGCCCACAAACGCACCGGTATTAATATCGATGGTGGTCATGGCCTCGGTCTGATCGATGATCACGTAACCGCCGGACTTGAGCTGAACCTTCCGGCTCAGGGCTTTCTGAATCTCGTCTTCTACCGAGTAGAGATCGAACAGGGGTCGTTCTCCCGGGTAGTATTCGACTTTATCAGCAAATTCCGACACAAACTCATCAACAAATTGCATTACCCGCTGATAGCTCTCGCGGCTGTCGATACGAACCTTCTCGGTCTGGGGCCGGATCAGGTCCCGGATGGTACGAATAAACAGGGGCAGATCCTGATAGACCACCGCCGGTGCCTGAACCCGGGAAATCCGTTCGTGGATGGACTGACTCAACCGGTGCAGATAGGTCATGTCACCGATCAGATCTTCCGGTGAAGCCGCCTCGGCAGCAGTCCGGATGATGTAGCCACCCTGGACGTCCGGGTCCTCTGCAGAGGCCTCCTCGACCAGCGTTTTCAGGCGGACCCGCTCGTTATCGTCCTCGATCCGCTGGGAAATACCCACATGGCTGACCCCAGGCATGAATACCAGGTACCGGGAGGGTATAGAAAGCTGGGTTGTCAGCCTCGCGCCTTTGGTCCCAATGGGGTCTTTGGTGACCTGAACGACAAGGGACTGACCCTCCCGAAGTAGGCTGCGAATGTCCGGAACAGTTTTAGGGGTATTGGCCGGATCATCGCCATTGGACTGGCTCGGAACCACATCGGAGGCATGAATAAACGCCGCCCGCTCCAGACCAATATCGACGAACGCGGCTTCCATACCCGGCAGGACTCGCACTACCTTGCCCTTATAGATGTTCCCGACTATCCCTTTCCTGCTGGTGCGCTCAATATAGGCTTCCTGCAGCATGCCGTTCTCAACCAGGGCCACGCGGGTTTCCACGGGTGTGACGTTGATCAGGATTTCTTCACTCATAATGTTTGGCTCTCCAGACTGCGCGGCCAGTGTTTCCAGACCGGGTAACCGGCATCTGCCAGCAATGCTGCTGTTTCCTGCAGCGGCAAACCAACCACGGCACTGTAGCTACCCCGAAGTTCATTAACAAAAATACCACCAAGCCCCTGAATCCCATAACTTCCGGCCTTGTCCATTGGTTCACCGCTGGCAACGTAGGCCTCGATTTCCTCAGCAGACAAGGCCCTGAACCCGACTTCCGTTACCACGAGCCGGGAATGGCACACGCCATGACAAGCCAGTGCCACAGCGGTCATCACCTGATGGGTGGCACCGGAGAGCTGGGCCAGAGTCGCTCTGGCCTCCTCGGCGCAAGAGGGTTTACCCAGAATAACGCCATCAAGGACCACCGAGGTATCGGATCCAAGTACCAGGCATTCCGGAGACGATTCTGCCACCGCCAGCGCCTTCCCCCTGGCCAGCCGCTCCACGTAGTGTTCCGGCGTTTCGCCAACTTGGGGCGTTTCATCGACATCCGCCGGACGAACAGAAAAACTCAGGCCAATTTGCTGCAACAGCTCTGCACGTCGCGGCGAGGCCGAGGCAAGAATGAGTGACGACATGGCTAACCCAGTTTGCGGTTAATGTTGTCCAGCAGAATGGAGAATACCGGCCATACCAGAGCACTGGTCAGCGCCGGCCAGAGATAGCTGAATCCAGCATCCTCGGCACCGAGCAGCTGCTTCAGGAAATGCACCAGCATCTGGTTGATCCCGAGCAACAGGAACACCATCAGGCACTGCTGGGGCATCGGATACATTCGGAGGCGCTGGTGGATGGTAAGCACCAGGAAGGCGATCAACGCCATGGCCATGGCGTTGACACCCAGGGGGGTAGCTTCCAGGACGTCCAGCAGCAGCCCCAGGCACCAGGCCAGCAGAATACCGAACTGGGCCGGCGCCCGGAACGTCCAGTAGAAAACGAGCAGCCCCAGCCATTCGGGACGGAACTCAAACCAGCCAACGGGGAACAGGGAAATACTGAAAGCCAGGGCGAAAATAACGGACAGTACAAAAACCGGATAGCTGATTACCGATAGCATCAGCCCTGCCCTCCCTGCATGGTGCCTGCCTCAACGTCAGCGGCGGACTCGCCTTCCATGGGCTCACCTTCGGTCAATGACGCCCCCTCCGGTGGAAACACCACCAGCACCAACCGGCTCTGGTTCAGCTGCGCTTTCGGCGTTGCCTCTATGGAGACAAATGGCTCACCCTGCTCCTTGCTGATGCGGCTCACCTCTGCCACCGGGTAGCCCCGAGGGAACCGGCCACCGAGACCGGAACTTACCAGAAGATCGCCCTCACGGATGTCGGCGGTGTCTGGCACGTGGACCAGATCAAGGGTATCGCTGTTGCCGGTGCCCAGCATGATAGCCCGCAATCCGTTGCGGACCACTTCCACGGGAACTGCATGGCTGCTGTCGGACACCAGCAGAACGCGAGAAGTTAACTGACTGCTCTGCACCACCTGCCCCATCAGCCCGTGGGCGTCCAGAATAGCCTGGCCTGGCACCACGCCATCGCGTCGACCTTTGTTGATAATGACCTCGTGGGAGAAAGGGTCCGGAGAGACAGCAACCACTTCACCAACAATGACTCGGTCATCCAGCACCTCAGAAGAGTTCATCAGGCGACGCAGTTCGTTGTTTTCGGAGGCAAGTGCCGCGTATTTCAGGGCACGGCGTTCAAGGATCAGCAAACGGGCCCGAAGATCCTCATTTTCCTGCTGAAGGTCTTTCTTGTTTTCAAACAGGCCCGCCACCCAGTCGGTGAATTCGTAGGGGGCGTTGCCGAGCCAGTACACCGGAGCCAGGCCTGTGGCAATGGTGCTGCGCACGGTTGAGAGCTTGTCGAAACGCGCATCGGCAACCACCAGGGCTGCCGATACGAGAAGAACGATGATGAGTCTGAAGCCGGGAACAGGCCCCTGGACGAAGATGGTTTTAATGGCGAGCCCTCCCCACAGGATTATCCCTCCTGGGAGAACATTCCGATGCCACCCCGATCAATCACTTCCAACGCCTTGCCGCCACCACGGGCAACACAGGTCAGCGGGTCTTCAGCGATGATCACCGGCAGACCGGTTTCTTCGCTGATCAGTTTGTCCAACCCGCGCAGCAGTGCGCCACCACCGGTCAATACAATACCGCGCTCGGCGATATCGGAAGCCAGTTCAGGCGGCGATTGTTCCAGCGCACTTTTCACGGTCTGGACGATCTGCGCCAGGGATTCCTGCAGCGCGTCGAGAATTTCTTCGCTGTTCAGGGTGAATGCCCGGGGCACCCCTTCTGCCAGGTTACGGCCGCGAACGTCGATTTCGCGGATGTCGAGGCCTTCGTAGGCACAACCGATTTCGTGCTTGATGCGTTCTGCTGTGGAGTCGCCAATGAGGCTGCCATAGTTGCGGCGCACGTAGGTGACAATGGCTTCGTCGAATTTGTCACCACCAACCCGGACGGACTCGGCATAGACAATGCCGTTCAGGGAGATGATGGCGATTTCGGTGGTGCCACCGCCGATGTCCACGATCATGGAGCCACTGGCTTCTTCCACTGGCAGACCTGCGCCGATGGCGGCTGCCATGGGCTCTTCGATCAGGAAAACTTCCCGGGCGCCGGCACCAAGTGCCGATTCGCGAATAGCTTTGCGTTCTACCTGAGTGGACTTGCTGGGCACACAGACGAGTACCCGGGGGCTCGGCGTAATGAAGCTGTTTTCGTGCACTTTATGGATAAAATGCTGAAGCATTTTCTCGGTGACGACGAAATCTGCTATCACACCGTCTTTCATGGGGCGGATGGCGGTGATATTGCCAGGCGTACGGCCCAGCATGCGCTTGGCTTCTGCGCCAACGGCCGCAACCATTTTCTGGGAGCCACTGGTGCGAATGGCCACAACGGATGGTTCGTTGAGAACGATTCCGCGCTCGCGCACATAGATAAGGGTGTTGGCGGTGCCCAGGTCGATGGACAGGTCGCTTGAAAATAAGCCTCGGAGTCTTTTTATCAACATTCGTGTAATTTCAACCTGAGAGTTGCAGTCGCGTAGAAAAGATGCGGCAACTTTAGCAGTGAGCACCCCTGCAGGCAAGGCGCGAACGGGCCCCGCGCCTTACGTTTCACACATTTACCTTGTGGGCTGGGGCCTCCCGCGATTGTTCGAATCTGTTACCATACGTACTTTCTTTTTCGGCCTCAGTGAAGGGCCGCTCGAGGATTCCTTTTCAAAACACGCTACGAGCACATCCATGTGCGCTTGTTTCGGGCCGTCCGTGGCCCTCAACAGTTTTGAAAAGGGGCCCCCGAACGCCCCGAAGCCCTGAGTAACCTTCTTTACATTACAACGCTTCATTAACGACATTTCATTTATCTTGGAGGCAATGCGTGACCATTTCCCGCAAGGACATTGAGAAAGTCGCTGTGCTCGCCCGCATTCGCGTGGATGACGAGCAGGTCTCGGCACTGGAGAAGGATCTTGGCAACATCCTGGATCTGGTGGATCAGCTGGGTGCAGCCGATACCGATTCGGTAGAGCCCATGGCTCATCCGCTGAATGCCGTCCAGCGCCTGCGTGCCGATGAGGTGACCGAGATCAATCAGCGGGAAGCCTTCCAGGCAATTGCACCGGCCACCGAGAACGGGCTGTATCTCGTGCCCCGCGTTATTGAGTGAAGGACGTATCATGCATAACAAATCCGTAGCAGAGCTTTCCCGGGAACTGGAGAGCAGCCAGATTTCCAGCGTGGAGCTGACCCAGCAGCTTCTTGACCGTATCAGGCAGGAAGACCGCAAGTACAACACCTTTATTACCGTGACCGAAGAACAGGCGCTGACTGATGCTCGGGCAGCAGATGCGCAGCGGGCGGCGGGGAATGCGACGCCCTGGACCGGGATTCCGTTTGCTCATAAAGATATTTTCTGTACCAACGGCGTTCGCACCACTTGTGGATCGAAGATGCTGGAGAATTTTGTTCCGCCCTACGATGCCACGGTGACGGCGAATTTCCGTCAGGCCGGGGCGGTGTGCCTTGGAAAGACCAACATGGATGAATTCGCCATGGGGTCGTCCACTGAGTCCAGCTATTTTGGTGCGACCACCAACCCCTGGGGTTTAGGCCAGGGTGAAAAGCGGGTGCCGGGTGGATCTTCCGGTGGTTCTGCAGCAGCAGTGGCAGCCCGGCTGGTGCCGGCAGCTACGGCAACGGACACCGGCGGCTCCATTCGCCAGCCGGCGGCTCTTTGTGGCGTTACCGGGCTAAAGCCAACGTATGGTCTGGTGTCTCGATACGGGATGATTGCCTTTGCCTCCAGTCTCGATCAGGGCGGCACTATGGCCCGCACCGCTGAAGACAACGCGCTGATGCTGAATGTGATGGCCGGGTTCGACCCAAAGGACTCCACCTCGCTGGATCGTGAAGTTCCTGATTACACCGCCACGCTGAACGAGTCGTTAAAAGGTCTGAAGATAGGTTTACCGAAGGAGTACTTCAGCGACCAGCTCAGCCCGGCCATGGAGCAGCAGGTTCGCAATGCAGTGAAGGAATACGAAAAGCTGGGTGCCACAGTGAAAGAGGTGTCCCTTCCCAACGCCAAGCTGGCGATAGCGGCCTATTATGTGATTGCGCCGGCGGAAGCCTCCGCCAACTTGTCCCGCTTTGACGGGGTGCGTTACGGCTACCGCTGCGAAGACCCGAAGGATCTGATGGATATGTACACCCGCACCCGGGCCGAAGGCTTTGGTGCGGAGGTGAAACGCCGGATTCTGGTGGGCACCTATGCGCTGTCCGCCGGTTATTATGATGCCTATTATCTGAAGGCCCAGAAGGTGCGCCGGCTGATCCAGCAGGATTTCATCAATGCCTTTAAGGAAGTGGACGTGCTGATGAGCCCGACCACACCCTCGCCTGCATTCATTCAGGGCGAGAAGACCAACGACCCGGTCACCATGTACCTCGAGGACGTGTTTACCATTGCTATTAACCTCGCGGGCATTCCGGCCATGTCGGTGCCGGCGGGCTTCGTGGATGGTCTTCCGGTAGGTCTGCAGATCATTGGGGATTATTTCTCTGAAGCCCGTTTACTGAACACCGCCCATCAATACCAGCAGGTGACCGACTGGCACCAGCGTGAACCGCAATAAGCCCGGACAGGAGAACGACTATGCAGTGGGACATTGTGATCGGGCTGGAAATTCACGTTCAGCTCGCCACCCGAACCAAGATCTTTTCCGGCTCCAGCACCGCGTACGGCGCCGAGCCCAACACCCAGGCCAATGCCGTTGATCTGGCCATGCCGGGCACCCTGCCGGTTCCGAATGAGCAGGCCTTCCGATATGCGGTAATGTTTGGACTGGCGGTGAATGCCGAGATCGAGCGACGCTCGGTGTTTGAGCGCAAGAACTATTTCTATCCGGACCTGCCCAAAGGCTACCAGACCACCCAACTGGAGCGCCCGATTGTGGGACCCGGCTATGTGGACCTTGACCTGGCCAATGGCGAAACCAAACGCGTGCGCATTCACCACGCCCACCTGGAAGAAGACGCTGGCAAATCCCTCCATGAAGACTTTCATGGCATGACCGGTGTCGACCTTAACCGGGCCGGAACACCACTGATCGAAGTGGTCACTGAACCTGATATGACCAATTCGGAAGAGGCCGTGGCGTTTGCCAAAAAACTGCATGGCATTGTGACGTCCCTCGGCATCTGCGATGGCGATATGTCCCAGGGCTCCATGCGCTTCGACGTCAACATCTCCCTGAAGCCCAAAGGCGCAGAAACGCTGGGCACCCGTACCGAAACCAAGAACCTGAACTCGTTCCGCTTTATGGAACAGGCCATTGCCCATGAAGTCGAGCGGCAGATGGACATCCTGGAGGACGGCGGCAGGATCGTGCAGGAAACGCGCCTGTACAACGGCGACCGGGACGAATCCCGCTCCATGCGCACCAAGGAAGAAGCCAACGACTACCGCTACTTCCCTTGCCCGGACCTGCTGCCGGTGGAGATCGATGACTCGTTCATCGAACAGGCCCGCAATAGCCTGCCGGAACTGCCGGATGCCAAGAAAGCACGGTTTATGGAGCAGTATGGCCTGAACGACTACGACGCAAGCCTGCTCAGCGGCGACTCACAACTGGCCGCCTTCTTCGAGGAAGCCGCCAGCCACTGCAAAGATGCCAAGCTGGTGGCCAACTGGATCCAGGGCGAATTCTCCGCCCGCCTGAATGCCGAAGAGAAAGCCGTTGCCGACTCACCCATCAACGGGGCCCAGCTGGGTGACCTGGTGGTGCGGATTGCCGACAACACGGTCTCGTCCGCCGGTGCGAAGAAGGTCTTCGAGGCGCTTTGGTCTGGCGAGAACGACAATGTCGACGCCATCATCGACGCCAAGGGCCTGAAGCAGGTATCCGACACCGGGGAACTGGAGAAGATGGTCGATGAGGTTCTGGCCGGCATGCCGGATCAGGTCGCGCAGTACCAGGAGGAATCCGATCCCAAGAAGCAGAAAAAGATGCTTGGTGGGTTTATGGGGCCGCTGATGAAGGCCTCTAAAGGTCAGGGGAATCCGAAGCTGTTTAATGAGATTCTGGTCAAGAAACTCGGAGGCTGACTTTTCGGTTCTCCTGCTAGCCGTGGGTCGTGATTTTGATTGCGGCCCCAGCCTGGTTGTTGCGGGGGAGGCCTTGGCAGGAAGCTTCTCCCAAAAACCGCTACGAGCACGTCCATGTGCGCTTGTTTCCGGCCATCCTTGGCCTCCAACATTTTTGGGAGAAGCTTCCTGCCAAGGCCTGCGAACTCCTAGGTATTCGTGGGTTGGATTAGCAAAGCGTAATCCAACCAAAATCCTGAATTTGGTGTTAACTGCCTGTCCGGGCAGCCGTCCCCGCCCGTGCGTCAGCTCCAACCCAAGAAGGCTAGGAGCCCAACGAGAGGCCGGTCACACCAACCTGGCCCAAAGATCATGCTCATCGGCATGCTCAACCACAGCCTGAACAATCTCCCCAGGAACAAGGTCGGTTTCATCGTTGAGATAAACCATGCCGTCAATCTCCGGCGCATCCGCTTTGGAGCGACCGATGGCGCCCTCTTCGTCAACTTCGTCGATCAGCACGTCGATGGTTTTACCGATTTTAGCCTGCAGGCGGGCGGCTGAGATTTCGGCCTGCTTCTCCATAAATCGGGCCAGGCGCTCTTCCTTTACCTCTTCCGGAACCGCACCTTCCAGCTCGTTGGCTTTCGCGCCTTCAACCGGGCTGTATTTAAATGCGCCGACACGGTCCAGCTGCGCTTCGTCGAGCCAATCCAGCAGGTACTGGAAATCTTCCTCGGTTTCGCCGGGGAAGCCGACGATGAAGGTCGAGCGGATGGTCAGCTCGGGGCAGATTTCCCGCCACTTGCGGATACGGTCCAGGGTTTTGCTGTCGTGGGCCGGGCGTTTCATGGCCTTGAGGACTTTCGGGCTGGCGTGCTGGAACGGGATGTCCAGGTACGGCAGGATTTTGCCTTCGGCCATCAGCGGGATGATGTCGTCCACATGGGGGTACGGGTAAACATAGTGCAGTCGCACCCACACACCCATTTCACCCAAAGCCTCACACAGCGCCTGCATTTTGGTTTTCAGCGGGCGACCCTGCCAGAAGCCGGTGCGGTATTTGATATCCACACCGTACGCCGAGGTGTCCTGGGAAATCACCAGCAGCTCCTTGACGCCAGCATCCACCAGGCGCTGGGCCTCATCCATCACATCCCCTATGGGGCGACTGACCAGATCGCCGCGCATGGATGGAATGATGCAGAAGGTGCAGCGGTGGTTGCAGCCCTCTGAAATCTTCAGGTAGGCATAGTGCCTTGGCGTCAGTTTTATACCCTGGGGTGGAACCAGATCGGTGAACGGGTCGTGCTGTCTTTTCTGGGGCACAAACTGGTGAACGGCGCCGACCACCTCCTCGTAGGCGTGGGGGCCTGAGACAGCCAGAACTCCTGGGTGAGTCTCACGGATCTTGTCGGCTTCGACACCCATGCAACCAGTGACGATGACTTTTCCGTTTTCGCTGATGGCCTCGCCAATGGCATCCAGGGACTCCTGCTTGGCCGCATCGATAAAGCCACAGGTATTCACCACCACGATATCGGCGTCGTCATAGGTTGGGACCACATCGTAACCATCGAGCCGAAGCTGGGTGAGGATACGCTCGGAATCCACGAGGGCCTTGGGGCAGCCAAGGCTGATAAAGCCGACCTTGCCATTACCGGTTTGTGTAGCGGGGTTCTGGGTGTTGTCTGTCATAAAAGGCTTGGAATTCCCGGAGCTCGGTAAGAGCCCACAAATGAATGAAGACCGGCATTTTACACCAGGCACGGTGCTACCTGCAGCAAAAGCCCGACCTGTATTTCGGGTGGATAATACTGACAGGTGTCAATTTTTGTGACGCTTTGTTCAGAAACATTTAACAAAACTGCCACAATAGGCGGCAGACTTCTTGCTGATCACAAAGTAAACAACTACACTTTCACGCGTTTATCATGAGTTTAAGTGTTTTTCTGGAAGGGATTTATGGGAAAGGCAGCCTCATTTGCAACCAGACACGCCAGAAGAGTAAACATGAAACCTGTCGCCGCCAAACAGAATCTGCGCAATCAGCAACGGGTGGACGTAGCCACCGACATCACCATTGAAACGTCGGATGGCTGCTGCCTGACCTGTTCGATTTCCAATCTTTCACGCACCGGCGTGATGATTTCCTGCAATCAGGAAACGGTGAAACGATTGATTCCAGAGCAAAAGGCGCCTGCGCCCGGCAACTGGATTGCCGTCAAAGCCCGGTTCTCGGTGCCCGTTGTTGCCACCCAACCGGTTGCCATCATTGCTGATGGCAACATCGTACATATGCGCCGGATCGCCAGAGACGAATTCTGGTTGGGCATCCAGTTCGCGGAATTTGAGGGCAACGGCTTCGACTATGTCGACCGATACGTTGCCAAGCTGCTGGCCGATTCCCCCAGTCCGGTCTGAGCCGAGCGCCCGCTTTTCCGAGGCCCAGCGCCAGCCACCTGCTATATTGTTATAACGCCAATGTCTAGTTGGCCGTCTTCTTATGCCCTTACCAGCTCTGGTATAGTTGCCTATAAATTCGCATAGCCACAACGGCCCGCACGGCGGCAACGGATTACCATGACCACATACAACCTCACGCACCTGAAACAGCTGGAAGCGGAAAGCATCCACATTATCCGGGAAGTGGCAGCCGAGTTCGACAATCCGGTGATGCTGTATTCCATCGGTAAAGACTCCGCGGTAATGCTGCACCTGGCCCGCAAGGCCTTTTATCCTGGCAAACCGCCCTTCCCCCTCATGCATGTGGATACCACCTGGAAATTCCGCGACATGATCGATTTCCGGGACCGCAAGGTAAAGGAATACGGACTGGACCTGATCGTTCACAAGAACGAGGACGGCATCAAACAGGGCATTGGCCCATTCACTCATGGTAGTGCCAAGCACACCGACGTAATGAAAACCCAGGCCCTCAAGCAAGCTCTGGACAAATACAAGTTTGATGCGGCGTTCGGCGGCGCCCGCCGGGACGAGGAGAAATCCCGGGCCAAGGAGCGCGTGTATTCCTTCCGCGATGAATACCATCGCTGGGACCCGAAAAACCAGCGCCCCGAGCTGTGGAACATCTACAACGGCAAGATCAACAAGGGCGAAAGCATCCGGGTGTTCCCGTTATCCAACTGGACCGAGCTGGATATCTGGCAGTACATCTACCTGGAAGACATCGAGATTGTTCCCCTTTACTACTCCGCAGTGCGCCCGGTGGTTGAGCGCGATGGCACCCTGATCATGGTGGACGATGACCGCATGCCTCTGAAGGAAGGCGAGAAGCCGATGATGAAATCGATCCGCTTCCGCACCCTCGGCTGCTACCCGCTGACCGGCGCTATCGAATCCGAGGCGGACACCCTGCCGGAGATCATCCAGGAAATGCTGCTGGCCACCAGTTCCGAGCGGCAGGGTCGCGTGATCGACCACGATTCAGCCGGCTCCATGGAACAGAAAAAGCGGGAAGGATACTTCTAAGATGTCACACCAGTCTGATCTGATTGCTGAAGATATTCAGGCCTACCTGAAACAGCACGAAAACAAGGAACTCCTGCGCCTGCTCACCTGCGGCAGCGTCGACGACGGTAAAAGCACCCTGATTGGCCGCCTGCTGCATGACACCAAGATGATCTATGAAGATCATATGGCGTCGCTCAAAACCGACAGTGCCAAGATGGGCACCACCGGCGAAAAGCTGGATCTTGCCCTTCTGGTAGACGGCCTGCAGGCGGAACGCGAACAGGGCATTACCATTGATGTGGCCTACCGGTACTTCTCCACCGACAAGCGCAAGTTCATCATCGCCGACACCCCGGGCCACGAGCAGTACACCCGGAACATGGCCACTGGTGCATCCACTGCACAGGTCGCGATCCTGATGATCGATGCCCGTCACGGTGTGCTGACCCAGACCCGACGGCATTCCTATATCGCATCACTGCTGGGCATCCGCCACATTGTTGTCGCGATCAACAAAATGGACCTGGTGGCTTTCAGTGAAGAGCGCTTCAACGAAATCCGGGACGACTATCTGGGATTTGCCGCCAAGCTGGGCCTGAAGGATATCCGCTTCGTGCCGATTTCCGCCCTGGAAGGTGACAACGTGGTAAACAAGAGCGAGAGCATGCCCTGGTTCACCGGCCAGCCGCTCATGGAAATCCTGGAAACCGTGGAAGTGGGCCGGGACAAGAATCTGGAGCACTTTCGATTCCCGGTTCAGTACGTAACCCGCCCGAACCTGAACTTCCGCGGCTTCTGCGGCACCATCGCCTCCGGCGTGATCCGCCCGGGCGAAAAGGTCATGGCATTGCCCTCCCGGCGCACCAGCACCGTGAAAGAAATTGTAACCTTTGACGGCAACCTCGAAGAAGCCTACATCGACCAGGCCGTCACCCTCACGCTGACCGATGAAATCGACATCAGCCGCGGCGACATGCTGGTAAAGGTGGAAGACGAGCCCGAAGTGGGCAACCGCTTCAACGCCAACATCGTGTGGATGACCGACGCGCCGTTGGAAACCGGCCGGCTTTACGACATCAAGCTCGGGCCCACCTTCACCTCGGGCACAGTGAAGAAAATTCACCATCAGACCGACGTGAACACCCTCGAAAAGAACGAGGATCCTGCCGCCCTGCAGCTGAATGAGATCGGCCTGTGCGAGCTGACCCTGAACCAGCCGATCGCCTTCGACGCGTACCAGCGGAACCACGCCACAGGCAGCTTTATCGTGATTGACCGGCTGTCAAACGTCACCATCGGTGCCGGCATGGTTGCAGGCCTGGCGGATGCTGGCGAATCCCTGGACCCCGTGTCCGTCGAAGAACGTGAGCGCCGCCTGGCCCAGAAGCCGGCAATCATCGCCTGCAACGGCAAACAGGCGCCGGCGCTGGCTCTGGCGGTTGAGCGGGCGTTGTTCGACCAGGGCAAGACGGCGGTTGTGGTCTCCGAGGAGAACGCCGGTAATGCGGACGAACGTCGCGGCGTTGCTCAGTTGCTCTCCGCCCACGGCCTGATTGCCATTGCCGTTAACCTCGGATCCGACATCGCCAATGCCACCACTACGGCAGACAGCGAACAGGAAATTCCTGAGGCCGTCAGCCAGCTTGTGCAGGAATTGGTTCGCAGCAAGCGTATTTAATATTTTGATGTGCGACCATAACGGTTGCTGAAGGTCGCGGCCGACCATGGCAAAATCACCAGCCCCGGAAACTGACTCCGGGGCTTTTTTCATTCTGCCAACAGGAGCATTTCGTCTATGGCCATCAAACACCTCCGCACCGCCTTCGCCAGCCAGTACCAGCCGGGCCAGCCCGCCCGCCTTGTTACCGGCGAGGCCCTGCAGGAGCCCGGTGGCGATTACGAAGGCCTGCACAAGCAGATGAAGCGGCTGTTCAACAGCAAACCCGGCAAGAAATACGGGCGGTTCTCCGAGGATCTCGGCGAGTGCCCGCTCAGCGCCTGGCTGAAGGACTACCTGGAAGACAAGCAAAGCTTCGGCGCCATGACCGACCGCCTGTTCGGGCAGTGGCAGGAGCTGCTGACCGGCAGTCAGGAGGAGTTTGATGGCCACTTGATGATCGTGCATGACGCCCTGGCCGACTCAGAGGTGGTCTACCTCTTTATCCTGGAAAACGACAGCGCCATGCGGTTCGATGGCAATGAGTCACTGGATGCCACCGATGTTCTCAGCGTCTCGCGCCTGAACCTGGCTGTTCGCATCGAACTGGACGACTGGCGCAGCAATAACCCGGCAGAAAACTACATGACATTGGTCCACGGCCGCGGCACGGGCGAGCCCGGGGAGCTGTTTATTCGCCTGTGCGGGTTTACCAACCAGGTGGATGTGGAAAAGGAGACCATGACGTTCCTGGATGCGGTGGAGGCATTTGCCAAGTCCTCCGAACCGGAAAAGGCCGGCGAGGTACGCAACAAGGCGTACGAATTCTGCAAGGAGCAGCATGCCCTTGGGGAACCGGTGGAAATCGAGGCATTGTCCGGCTATCTGGACGAGAGCGAGCCGCAACGTTTCAAGGAATTTGCCTCGAAAACCGCAGAGCTTCCGGAGAGTGGCGTGCTTCACCCAGATCACCGAAAGGTCAAGAAGCTGGTTCGTATTGCGGGCTCCGGGGGTGGTATGAGCGTGTCGTTTTCATCCGACCTGGTGAACCAGGCGATTTACTATGACCGGGACAAAGATGCCCTGACGATCACTCGACTTCCCAAGGCTTTGCGGGAGCAGCTTCAGCGGTATCTGGAAGCTCGCGAGGAGTAAGGTTTTTGGGGTCGTCGTCCCATCTTGGGCGATTTGCCCTTAACTTTCGAACCTCCTGCATCCAGCCGACACCGTCAATCAATTCTCCGGTTTCCGGATCAATAGGCGGGTATGGCAGCTTGCGGTCGTCGCAGTAGCGTTTGACCGTGGGCTGGCACCAGCGGAACAACAGGCGGTTGTATTCGTCATCCGGCAACCGGCGCCGGTCAAACAGGCCAGCCAGTTTTCTTTGCCTCTGGGCTTCGGACAGGATAATTGCGCAGGCGGCGGAGACGTTCAGGGATTCCACCATCCCCATCATCGGAATCACGATGTGCTCATCGGCCTGGGCCGCGGCATCGGCGCTGACACCGTCCACTTCGTTTCCCAGGATCACCGTGCACGGCACGGTAAAGTCCGCCTCCCGGAAATCAATGGCCCGATCCGAAAGCTGCGCCGCGTAGAGCTTGTGGCCCTGCCCTTTCAGGTTTGCAATGGCCTCGTCCATGCTGCGGTGGGTATGGGTGGTTACCCAGTTGTAGCTGCCGCCGGCGGTTTTCCGGAACGCCCGGAAGCCTTCTTTTGGCCACACCACGTGCGTGTTTGCCAGCCCGAATGCATCGCAGGAGCGAATGATGGCAGACAGGTTGCGGGGTTTGTGGACCTGGTCGGTGAGGACGCTGAGGTCCGGTTGCCGGGTGTTGAGGGTTTGTTTGATTCGGGCGAGGCGTTCGGGGGTCATTGTATTTTGTGAGTTTGTTTGTGTGTTTAAAAGGTCTTCTCGCGAGGACCGTCGAAGCGATTGGGGAGGAGTTTTCGAAAAATAATACCACAGTCCGACTAGCAACAAGCCGAGACAAAGGTGGTTGAAGAATGATCACCCCGTTATACTACGCAGTTCCTTTTTGCTGGCGCCCTTTAGCAACCACCCAGTTCCCGGCGCAACATCCACCAGATTACGTGAGACCCATGGCCAAAAAGCTGTACATCAAAACCCACGGCTGTCAGATGAATGAGTACGACTCAGCCAGAATGGCAGACCTGCTCAAAACCGGCGAAACCGTCGAAATGACCGATTCGCCGGATGATGCCGACATCCTGTTGCTGAATACCTGCTCCATCCGGGAAAAGGCCCAGGAGAAAGTGTTTCACCAGCTCGGCCGCTGGAAGAAGCTTAAAAGCAAAAAGCCCGACCTGATCATCGGCGTAGGCGGCTGCGTGGCTTCCCAGGAAGGCCAGGCCATCATCGACCGGGCGCCCTACGTCGACATGGTCTTCGGCCCCCAGACCCTGCACCGACTGCCGGACATGATTACCGAAGTGCGCGCCAAGGGTAATGGCGTGGGCGTGGTGGATGTCAGTTTCCCGGAGATCGAAAAGTTCGACAACCTGCCCGATCCGGGTGCCGACGGCCCGTCCGCTTTTGTGTCTATCATGGAAGGCTGCAGCAAATACTGCACCTTCTGTGTGGTGCCCTACACCCGCGGTGAAGAAGTCAGCCGACCAGCCGACGATGTGGTCGCCGAAGTCGCCCACCTGGCCAGCCAGGGGGTTCGGGAAGTGAATCTCCTTGGCCAGAATGTGAACGCCTACCGTGGCGCGACCCACGATGGCGACACCATGGACCTGGCGGAACTGATTGAGCTGATTGCCTCCATCGACGGTATCGACCGCATACGTTACACCACCTCCCACCCGGTGGAGTTCTCGGATGCCCTGATCGACGTCTACGAGCGCGTACCGGAGCTGGTCAACCACCTGCACCTGCCGGTTCAAAGCGGTTCTGATCGCATCCTGTCTGCCATGAAGCGCGGCCACACGGCACTGGAGTACAAATCCAAACTCCGCCGCCTGCGCAAGATTCGGCCGGATATCAGCTTCTCCTCGGATTTCATCATTGGCTTCCCGGGGGAAACCGAGAAAGACTTTGAAGACACCATGAAGCTGATCAACGACATCGGCTTTGATATGTCCTTCAGCTTCGTCTACAGCGCCCGCCCGGGGACGCCGGCCTCGGATCTCCCGGACGAGACGCCGATGGAGGTGAAGAAGCAACGCCTGAGCATTCTGCAGGAGCGTCTGAACCAGAACGTGATGGATATTAGTCGGAAGATGGTTGGAAGCACCCAGCGGATTCTGGTGACCGGCCTGTCCAAGAAGGACCCTGGGGAGTATGCGGGGCGCACGGAGAACAACCGGATTGTGAACTTCCGGCATGAGAATCCGGAGGTTGTTGGGCACTTTATCGATGTCGAGATTGTGGAGGCTTATCCCAACTCTCTTCGCGGGTTGCCCGTTAGCTCTGAGTTGTTTTAGGCCCGGCTTCGTAAGCGTCCGGCTTGGGAGTTTGCCGAGTGGTGGAATATCTCAATGAGGGGATAACGGATACAGGTCGTAGTCTGCGTTGGATTAGACGAAGTCGTAATCCAACAACATCCCTGTAACGGAGAAATCTGTCGGATTACGCCTCCGGCTAATCCGACCTACTTGTTTTTTTATGTTCGGGCCGGCACATAGATTGATCAGGGTGAGGGGCGGAAGGGGGCTTCCAAAAACGTGGAGCGCCAGGGATGGCGCGACCGAGCCCTACAGGGACGTACTTGCGGGCGCTTTTTGGAAGCCCCCTTCCGGCCCTAGCCCGTTACAATGAAATCAGAAACACGTGCTCCCCGAAACTAGGGGAGTAGACCAAAACGGAGCACTTTTGAACGCCAACGATCACAGACAATTTGACCTGCACCCGATGGACCAGCGTCGGCTGGCGACCCTTTGTGGCCAGTTTGATGAAAACCTGAAGATGATTGAAAAACGCCTGCAGGTGAAAATTGGCCGGCGTGGACATCACTTCCGGGTGGAAGGGGAAACCGAACATGTGGCGGCGGCCGTTGAGGTTGTGCGGCATCTGTATCGGGAAACCGACGCCACAGAGGACATTTCGCCCGATACCGTGCACTTGTTTATCCGGGAAACCGGCTTTGAGCGGTTGCCCGAAGATGTGCCCTATGACGGCTCGGTGTCGGTGATCAAAACACCCAAGCTTCAGGCCAAGCCCCGTGGTGCGAATCAACAGAAATACGTGCACAGCATCCGCACCCACGATATCAACTTCGGGATCGGCCCCGCCGGTACCGGCAAGACCTGGCTGGCGGTTGCCTGTGCGGTGGAGGCTCTGAAAGACGAGCAAGTGAAGCGGATTCTGTTGGTGCGCCCGGCGGTGGAAGCTGGTGAGAAGCTCGGCTTCCTGCCCGGAGACCTGGCTCAGAAGGTGGACCCGTATCTACGCCCGCTGTACGACGCCCTATATGAAATGCTCGGCTTTGAGCAGGTGACCCGGCTGATCGAGAAAAGCGTGATCGAGATTGCGCCGCTGGCGTTCATGCGCGGTCGAACCTTGAACAACTCGTTTATCATTCTCGATGAAAGCCAGAACACCACCCGGGAACAGATGAAAATGTTTCTGACCCGGATCGGCTTCGGTTCTACCGCCGTCATTACCGGCGACACGACCCAGGTAGATCTGCCCCGCGGCCAGAATTCCGGGCTGATTCATGCTGCCGGTGTGCTGAGCAAGGTGCCGGGCATTGGCTTTACCCGGTTTGAAGCGAAGGACGTTGTACGCCATCCGCTGGTTCAGCGCATTGTGGAAGCCTACGATTCTTTTGACGACGGGAGCGCGACCAGCCGGTGAGCAAGCTGACAGTGGATTTTCAGCAGATTTACGAGGCGCCCGGAATTCCATCGGAACAGGCGTTCCGGAAATGGGCGCAACTGGCGTGGCAAGGGGAGGATCCGTCCGAGGTAACTGTCCGTATTGTCGGAGCCGAAGAGAGCCGGTCGCTGAATTATCAGTACCGGGGCAAGGACAAGCCGACCAATGTGTTGTCCTTCCCATTTGAGGCGCCAGCCGGTATAACGGTGCCTTTGGCGGGAGATCTGGTAATTTGCGCGCCGGTTGTTGAGAATGAAGCTCGGGAGCAGCGGAAATCGCCGGAAGCGCACTGGGCCCATATGGTGGTGCACGGTATGTTGCACCTCCAGGGTTACGATCATATTGAAGACGAAGATGCCGAGGCCATGGAAGCCCTCGAAGTCCGGTTGCTGGCACAGCTTGGATTTGGCAACCCCTACGAAGCAGAGGAAACGGAAAAAGACTCATGAGCGACGATCAGTCGAGTCGCAGCCAGGGCAGCAAATCCTGGCTGGAACGTATATCACAGGCCTTCTCCAGCGGGCCTGAGTCCGTCGAGGACGTGCTGGAAATCCTGCGGGACGCCGAGTCCCAGAACATCATCGATGTCGATGCCATGAGCATCATCGAGGGTGCCATGCAGGTGATTGACATGCGGGTGGATGAAATCATGATTCCCCGCTCCCAGATGGTCACCGTCAAGGCATCCCAGGACCCGAAAGAGTTTCTCGGAGAAATAATCTCCTCTGCCCACAGCCGCTTCCCGGTGATCGGCGATAGCCAGGATGACGTGATTGGCGTCCTGCTGGCCAAGGACCTGCTTCCCCTTGCCCTGAACAACGATCTGAACTGGAATCGAATCCGGGAAATTCTGCGGCCGCCAACCTTTGTTCCCGAAAGCAAGCGCCTGAACCAGCTTCTCAAGGAGTTCAAGGAAAACCGCAACCACATGGCCATTGTGGTGGACGAGTACGGCGGCACTGCCGGGCTGATCACCATCGAGGACGTGCTTGAGCAGATCGTCGGCGAAATCGAAGACGAACATGACTTTGATGAGGAAACCCACATCAAGGCACGGGGTGATGGCAGTTACGCGGTCAAGGCGGTAACGCCAGTCGATGATTTCAACGAATTCTTCGAGACCGAATTCGATGAAGAAGAATTCGATACTATCGGTGGCGTTGTACTCAAGGAGTTTGGACACCTGCCCAGACGGGGCGAATCGGTTGAATTCGGCGGATTGGGCTTTACCATTGCCAACGCCGATAACCGTGTCATCCGTCTGTTGCAGGTAACCCGCAGTGAACCATGATGTTAAAAACGCCAACGCCCTGAATACCCCGCTATCAACCAACCGCTGGCTCGGCGCGGCGACCCTGGTGGTTGCCGGCGCGCTGCAAACCCTGACCTTTTCTCCGTTTCAGCTCTGGTGGCTGGGGCCGGTCTCGGTTCTGCTGATCCTGCTGGTCACGGTTCCTCTGGCACCGGAAAAGCTGTTCAGGGCCGGATGGCTGACCGGGCTTGGTCTGTTCGGCAGTGGTGCCAGCTGGGTGTATATCAGCATCAGCGAGTACGGCAACACGGCGATTCCCGTCGCCATCCTGCTGACCGTCGCCTTTGTGGCTGGCCTGGCACTGTTCCACGGCCTGGCGTTCTGGTTCTGGGGCATTCTCGCAAAGAAGAGCGCCATCCGCCGACTGATCCTGTTCCCTGCGATCTGGATTCTGGGGGACTGGCTTCGGGGCTGGTTGCTGACCGGTTTCCCATGGCTGTATCTCGGTACCGCTCACACCGATGGTCCGCTGGCCGGCCTGGCGCCTGTAACCGGTGTCCACGGCCTAACCTTCTGGATCACCGCTACCGGCGCTGCGCTCTACGCGGGCTGGTGGCTGGCTAAACATCTCAGACCGGTCGCCGCAGCTATCACCCTGGCGATGGCACTGATTCCCTGGCTGATCGCTCCAACCATGAACCGGGTTGACTGGACCGAGCTCAGCACCGAGGCCACAACCTTTGCCGCCATGCAGGGCAATATCCCCCAGCAGATCAAGTGGGATCCGGACTTTCTTAAAGACCAGATTGTGACGTACCTCGGCATGACCGAGGGCTACTGGAACACCGACCTGATCCTGTGGCCGGAAACGGCCATTCCCATTCCCCAGGATCAGGCCGGCAAAATCATCGAGCACATCAGCGGTGAGCTGGGCGAAAACAGCACTCTCATTACCGGCATTCCATGGTACGGCTTCAGTGATCGTATTGAGGATTTCACATATCACAACAGCATCATGGCCATCGGCAATGGCGACGGCATTTACCATAAGCAGAAGCTTGTTCCGTTTGGGGAATATGTGCCTTTACAAAGCATGCTGAGGGGGCTGATCGGGTTCTTTGACCTGCCCATGAGCAGCTTCAGCCGGGGACCCGCCGGGCAGGATCCACTCAAGGCAAATGGCATCAAGATCATGCCATTCATCTGTTACGAGGTGGCCTACCCGGATTTCGTCGCGTTCAACGCCCGAGGTGCCGACCTGTTGCTGACCATCAGTAACGATGGCTGGTTCGGAGATTCCATCGGGCCCCTGCAACATTTGCAGATTGCCCGGATGCGCGCCTTGGAAACGAGCCGCTATATGGTGCGGGGCACCAATAATGGCGTGACCGCAATCATCAATAGCCGGGGCGAGCTGACCGAGACCATCCCTCATTTCGAACGCGCAACTCTTACCGGCGAGGTCTTCACCGCCACCGGCAGCACGCCTTACATGCAAACCGGTTCCTGGCCAGTGCTGACTCTGGCGGTCATCCTGATCGTGTTTGTCCGGGAGCGGATCATTCCTCCCGTTTCGGCCAGCGGCTCGTAACCCGCTCGTAGTAATGGGAGCCGCAGGCATCGCAAGGTTCGAGATGGCTGGTAGCGGTCAGGCAGCGCATATGGCCGCAATTCAGGCACTGGAACATACCTGCGGTGGCCACTTCTCCGGAAATATACTGACCGACCTCCTTGTTCTCCAGTTTCTGTTTGAGTTCCAGGGTATCGACCAGGGTTTTGTCGGCAACAGACAATAACCGGTCCGCCAGTTGGTGCTCCAGCAACGCAATGTCCAGCTGTAACCACTCCCCCAGGCCTTCACCGGTTTCGTCCACAAAATGCATCAGGTGCTCAAGGTCCCGCTGCAGGTAGGCCCCCAGAAGATCCGCTTCCTCCCGGGTCATTTCCTCCAGTTCGTACTCGAACTCCACCGCCTTCTGCACCTCTTCCTCCAGAGTCTGGAGCGACGTCTGTTCCAACACATGGAGACGGGAATTCACCCGTTCCAGCATTCGGTCATAAACTTCCAGGGCTTTTCCTGAGAGATGGCTTCTTTCTGGTGCTGTCATAATGACTCCTCGATACTGGACTCGGGTGCAAGGGCCAGGCTGAATCCGCTGCCGGCACTTCTCCCATACCAGCTAGTCTGGCACAAGACGGGAAAATTGGCAGACTACCTGTAAAGCCAAGTGTGCGTTAGAATGTGCGGCCCGCTCCGGACATCATTTTGGTACAGGGTTTTATTTTTCACACAAGGTAATTTCGGTAATGGCAGGAATGGACGAGCAATACAATCCCCGTGACGTAGAGCAGAATGCCCGCAATTTCTGGGAAGAGAACAAGACCTTCATGGTCAAGGAAGAGCCAGGCAAGCCCAAGTACTACTGCCTGTCCATGTTCCCCTACCCCAGTGGCAAGCTGCACATGGGGCACGTCCGTAACTACACCATTGGCGATGTCGTTTCCCGTTACCAGCGCATGCAGGGCAAGAATGTGATGCAGCCCATGGGCTGGGATGCTTTCGGCCTGCCCGCCGAGAACGCTGCCATTGCCAACAAGACGGCTCCAGCCAAGTGGACTTACGCCAATATCGAATATATGAAAAACCAGCTCAAGCAGCTGGGTTTTGGTTATGACTGGGACCGGGAGCTGGCCACCTGCAAGCCCGATTATTACCGTTGGGAACAGTGGTTTTTCGCCCGTCTGTATGAGAAAGGCCTGGTGTACAAGAAGATGTCCACGGTGAACTGGGATCCCGTGGATCAGACGGTTCTGGCCAACGAGCAAGTCGTGGATGGCCGTGGTTGGCGCTCCGGAGCCCTCGTGGAGCAGAAGAAGATTCCCCAGTGGTTCATCCGCATTACCGACTATGCCGAGGAGTTGCTGAACGACCTGGATCAGCTGGAAGACTGGCCCGAACAGGTCAAGACCATGCAGCGGAACTGGATCGGCAAGTCAGTGGGTACCGAGCTGACCTTCCCGCTCAAGGACAAAGACAGTGGCCTGACAGTCTACACCACACGCCCCGACACCCTGATGGGCGTGAGCTACATGGCGGTTGCCGCCGAGCACCCGCTGGCTAAAGAATCAGCAGAGCGCCACCGTGATGTGGCCGAATTTGTGGAGGAGTGCCGTAACAGCAAAGTGGCCGAGGCCGAGCTGGCCACCATGGAGAAGCGTGGCATCGACACGGGCTTCAAGGCCATTCACCCGCTGACCCAGGAAGAAATTCCGGTCTGGATAGCCAACTTTGTTCTGACCGACTACGGTACCGGTGCCCTGATGGCCGTTCCGGGCCACGACGACCGGGACCATGAGTTCGCCCTGAAATACCGCCTGCCCATCAAACAGGTTATTGCGGCAAACGATGGTCGCGAGATTGATGTTCAGGAGCAGGCCTTTACCGAGAAGGGCACGCTGGTGTCTTCTGGCAAGTACAGCGGCCTGACCAGTGAAGAAGCCTTCGACGAGATCGCCAGTTACCTGGAAGAACACAACATCGGCACGCGCACGGTCAACTATCGCCTGCGTGACTGGGGCGTGTCCCGGCAGCGTTACTGGGGCGCACCGATTCCGATGATGACCCTGGAAGACGGTACCGAGATGCCGGTTCCCGATGACCAGTTGCCCGTCCTCCTTCCGGAAGACGTCGAGATGGACGGGGTGCAGTCGCCAATCAAGGCGGATCCGGAGTGGTGCAAAACCGAGTACAACGGCCAGCCGGCGACACGGGAAACCGATACCTTCGACACCTTTATGGAATCGTCCTGGTACTACGCCCGCTTCTGCAGCCCCAATTACGACAAGGGTATGCTGGATCCGGCCGCTGCCAACTACTGGCTGCCAGTGGATCAGTACATCGGTGGCATCGAACACGCCATCCTGCACCTGCTGTATGCCCGCTTCTTCCACAAGCTCCTGCGGGATGTGGGTCTGGTGACCAGCTCCGAACCCTTTAATCGGCTGCTCTGCCAGGGCATGGTCCTGGCCGAAACCTACTACCGCGAAGACGGCAAGGGCGGCAAGGTATGGATCTCTCCCGCCGAGGTCATCGTTGAACGCGATGAAAAGGGTCATCCCATTCGGGCGGTACACAAGGACGATGGCGAGCCTGTGATCTCCGGCGGCGTCACCAAGATGTCCAAATCCAAGAATAATGGGATCGACCCCCAGGCCATTATCGACCAACACGGCGCCGATACCGTGCGCCTGTTCATGATGTTTGCCGCGCCGCCGGAGCAGTCCCTGGAATGGTCCGACAGCGGCGTGGAAGGCGCCCACCGTTTCCTTAGGCGTCTGTGGCGCCTGGTGAATGAACACGCAGGGTCCGGGTCTGCTCCGGCGGTGGACTCAGCTGCCCTGGACGAGAGCCAGAAGAATCTGCGGCGCAAGACCCACGAAACCATCGCCAAGGTCAGCGACGATATCAGCCGCCGACTGACATTCAACACGTCCATTGCCGCCGTTATGGAACTGCTCAACGAAGTTGGCAAACTTCAGGATGACGAACCCCAGACCCGAGCCGTTCGTCAGGAAGCCCTGGACACGGCGGTTCTGGTGCTCTCCCCGATTGTGCCTCACATCTGTCATACGCTCTGGCAGGCACTGGGCCATCAAGAACCGGTCGTCGACGCACCCTGGCCGAAAGCCGATGAGAGCGCCATGGTGCGAAGCCAGATTCAGGTGGTGCTTCAGGTCAATGGCAAGGTTCGCGCCAAGGAAGACGTTCCAGCGGACATCAGCAAATCCGATCTGGAAAAACTGGCTTTGGAAAACGAGAACGTGATGCGTTTCACCGAAGGTGCCACGGTGCGCAAGGTGATCGTGGTGCCCGGTAAGCTGGTGAATGTGGTGGCTAACTGATATGCCCCGGCACTCTGCTCTGAGATCCCTGGCCCGCCTCTCGATTGCTACCTCCCTGTTGGCGATTCTGGCGGGATGCGGATTCCAGCTGCGGGGCGCGCCTCCGGTATCAGCCGCCCTTCAACCGCTTGCGGTGGATTGTTCCTCACCGGTTCCCGAAACGCTTTGTCTGTCGGTCAGGGAGCAGCTCAAGCTTGGAGAAATCAACCTCGTTGACGTTGCGCAGGCCGACTATATTCTGCGCCTCGGTAACTTTGAGGAGGACCGGCGAGCGACCGCCATCACCGCCCAGGCGGCCGCTGCGGAGTATACCCTTCGTCATTCGGTGGTTCTTGAGGTTGTCGGTGCTGACCGCATCCCTATCGTTGCCTCAACCCGACTGAGCTCCAGTGAAAGTTACCGGTACGATGAAACCAATGTACTGGCCAAACAACGTGAGGAAGAAACACTTCGCCAGCAACTGAACGACCGTTTGGCGCAGCAGGTTCTTTTCCGCCTCGCGCCTCTGACCTCCGAACGGATTGATGCCATTCGGGCGGAATACAACCGCACTCAGGATGCCGACGCTCCAGCAACAGGCAAGCCATGAAGACCAATCCGGGACAACTATCCCAGCTACTGAAAAAGAGCCTTGCCCCGGTCTATCTGATTTCCGGGGATGAACCGCTGCTCGTTCAGGAGTGTTGCGATCAGGTCCGAAAGGCCGCGAAAGAAGCCGGATTCCATGATCGCCTGACTTTCCATGCGGATCATCAACTGGACTGGAACGCGGTCGCGGACGAATTCAGCGCCATGTCCCTGTTCGCCGAAAGACGGCGCATCGAAATTCATCTGCCAACCGGCAAGCTCGGAGACGGCCGCGCGGTACTTGAGCGTGTGCTTCAGGAACCTCCTGAGGACATCATTCTGCTACTGATCAGCGCCCGCCTGGATGCCGCGGAAACACGCCGCAAATGGTACAAAGAGCTCCAGGGCAAGGGTGTGCATGTACCGGTTTGGCCGGTAGACGCTGACAAATTCGCGGGCTGGCTTCAACAAAGGGCCAGCAGCCGTGGACTCAGCCTGACCCGTGGCGCTCTGGCGATCATGAGCGAACGCCTGGAAGGCAATCTGCTTGCCGCCAGCCAGGAGCTGGACCGGCTGGCTCTGCTGGCGAACGGCAATACGATTGACGAAGAAACCGTTGAACAGGCCGTCCAGGACAGCTCCCGGTTCAGTGGCTTCGAGCTGGTCACGGAGCTGATATCCGGCCGGGCACCCCACGCCTGCAAGATGATCAGCGTGCTGCAGCAGGAGGGTGAAAACCCGCTGGGATTGCTGGCAGTCCTGAGCCGCGACCTGAACCTGTTGCTTGAACTGAAATCCGCAGCCGGCCAGACGGAAAACCCCGCCTCATTCCTGAAGAAAAGAGGCGTATTCCAGCCTCAGCGGGCACGAGCGATGGAACAGGCTTCCCGCCGCCTGAATCGCGCTCAGCTGCACGACGCCATTGCACTTTGCAGCCAGGTAGACCGGGCAACCAAAGGCTTCGACCCCCTTTCCCCCTGGCACTATCTCAGAGATATGTCGGCGCTCCTCGCCGCCCGCGCCTGACCCAGGTCAAACTGTCTCCCCCTTGTTATCTTTGTGGCCCGGCAACCCCTTGACAGTTTTTCGGAATCGGGCGCATTGTAAGCACACCATCAATCCAAGGAGGAGTTTTAGATGAGTCTTCAAGACGAGTTCAAAAAGCTATCGGAAAAGGTCAAACAGTATCGGGATGAAGCGCATGTGCAGCTTCACCTGGCCCGCGAAGACGTAAAGGACGAATGGGACGATCTTGAGCAGGACTGGGATCGCTTCCGCACCAAGATCGAACAGATGATGCACGATGCGGAAAATGCCTCTCAGGAAGCCCGTCAAACCACCAAGAAGCTGGGTGAGGATCTGAAGGCTGGTTACCAGAACATTCGCAAGAAACTGAAGTAAAAGTGTCAACCCGTTAACACTACGCTACAAATATCTACCATAGAGGCTCCGTGGGTCGGAGTCTCTGTGCCATACTTCACAGTATCAGTGAACAAAGCGTCATAGTTTTGACCCCGCCTGCTCAAATCCCGACCAGGAGGGCCTGAATTGCCAGGGCGCTTGACCACACTGCGAGGTATAAATGGCGTATGACACAATTCTTACTGATACCCACAACATTCGTCCTCCTGCTCACCACAACCCTCGTTATTGGCCAAAACATCCGTTTCAGTGATCCGGAAACGGTAATTTCCGACCATTTCTGGGGCAATCTTTACGTCAATGGCGGGAATTCATTCTTCTGCGACACCCCTTTTACCGGCAATGGCTTCATGCTCACCGATGGGTATGTGTACCCGCTAGCGGATGTGCGCAGCGCGCTCGACTGTGGGACGTCGCGCCAATGTGAACGAGACAACCGTTATCGGCAGATAGCCTCAGACCTGCACAATATGGTGCCAGTGCGTAGCAGGACCGAAATGGGTCGGCGCAATACCCGGTACGAAGACTTGGGCACTGCCGTTAAAACAGACGAGTGCGGTATTCGCCAGAGCGCTCAGTTCTTTGAACCCCCCGCTCGGGTCAAAGGCGATGTTGCCCGGACGGTTGCCTACATGGTCGACACCTACCAACTGCCATGGCTGGGAGCCGCTGCCGTGTTCAAGGGCTGGAATCAGCTGGACCCGCCTGACGACGGAGAGCTGACGCGCCATCGACGCATTGTCGAAATTCAGGGGAACGAAAACCCATTCATCACAGATCCCGAGCGAATGGAAAGGCTTTGAACTTCCGGCCCTGAGCTGGTGTCTACCCGTATCAGACGAAAAAGGGTCAGATGAAAATTCCATCTGACCCTTTTTGTTATTCGCCGTAACTCTGGAATCAGAATTCCTCGGCAGTCAACGCCATCATCGATTCACTGCCGCTACGGATACCCTCGGCCAGAGAAACGGTTTTTGGCAGTAGCCGGTCGAAATAGAACCGCGCTGATTTCAGTTTTCCGCTGTAAAAGCCTGAGGTATCGCCTTCAGCCTTGGACGCAGCGGCCTTCGCGATCTTCGCCCACATGTACCCGAGAGCAGTCAGGCCGAACAGGTCGAGGTAATCTACCGAGGCAGCGCCAACGGCGTTCGGGTTGTCGGCCGCCTGCCTGATCACATGTTCTGTCACATCGTCAAGGCGCTCAATTGCAGCAGCAAGAGGCTCCAGGAACGGGCGCAGGTGTTCGTCACCGCTGTTTTCTTCAAGGAAGGTCGCGACATCCTGGGCAAACAGTTCGTAAAGCTTACCCTGGCTGCCGACCACTTTGCGGCCCATGAGGTCCAGCGCCTGGATGCCGTTAGTGCCCTCGTAGATCTGAGTAATCCGACAGTCACGAACGAGCTGTTCCTGTCCCCACTCGCGAATGAAACCATGGCCACCGAAAACCTGCTGGCCCATGATACAGGCTTCCAGACCACGATCGGTCAGAAAGGCCTTGGCCACCGGTGTCAGCAGTGCCACCATGCCTTCAGCATGCTTGCGGCGCTCGTCATCTTCAGCATACTTGGAGATGTCCAGCCACTGCGCCACGTAGGTTGAGAAAGCGCGGCCGCCTTCGACATAGCCTTTCATGGTCAACAGCATGCGGCGTACATCCGGGTGCACTAGAATCGGGTCCGCCGCTTTTTCAGGCTGTTGGGCACCGGTGGGTGCACGGCTCTGAATACGATCAAGAGCATATTCCCGGGCACTTTGCAGCGAGGCTTCCGCGGCACCGATACCCTGGATACCAACGCCCAGGCGCTCGTAATTCATCATGGTAAACATGGCTGCCAGACCTTTGTTCTCCTCGCCGACCAACCAGCCTTTGGCGCCGTCGAAGTTCATTACGCAGGTGGCGGATCCCTTTATGCCCATCTTTTTCTCGATGGAGCCGCAGCTGAAGCTGTTGCGCTCACCCAGAGACCCATCGTCGTTCACCATGAACTTGGGCACCAGGAACAGGGAAATGCCCTTCGGGCCTTTTGGGGCGTCCGGCAGCTTGGCCAGCACCAGGTGGATGATGTTCTCCGCCATGTCGTGCTCGCCCCAGGTTATGAAGATCTTGGTACCTGTAACGTTGAAGGAGCCGTCATCGTTGGGTTCGGCCTTGCTACGGATAATGCCCAGGTCCGTGCCGGCATGGGGCTCAGTCAGGTCCATTGCACCGGACCAGACACCAGAGTACATATTGGGGAGGTATTTTTCTTTCAGCTCCTGGCTGCCGTGGGCATCCAGGGCAAGGCAGGCACCAGCGGTCAGCATGGGTGCCAGGCCAAAGGCCATGTTGGCACCCTGCATCATCTCTTCGAACTGAGCCACCAGCGTCTTGGGCATACCCATACCGCCAAATTCCGGGTTACCACCCAGGCCATTCCAGCCACCTTCCACGATGGTCTGGTAGGCTTCCTTGAAACCCTCAGGGGCGGTTACTTCTCCATTGCTCCATTGGCTGCCCTGCTCATCACCTTCGCGGTTCAGGGGGGCAAGAACGCCACTGGTAATCTTACCGGCCTCTTCCAGGATCGCGTCTGCCGTATCCGGGTCAACATTTTCGGCAACTTTCGGCAACGACGCCCACAGGGCGGGCGCGTCAAAAACTTCGTTCAGAACAAAGCGCATGTCACGTAGGGGTGCCTGATAATCAGCCATCTAAAACTCTCCAAAATTTCTGTCAGTCTGTTCAGGTGGCAAAGGGGCCTTGGTTCCGGCCGGTCACACCTGCTTGGGCTATGTGTCCGCTGAAGATTATTTTTATGGGCATTCATTCTACCCCAAAAGCGGACCGCAACTCATGAAAAAAGCCCGCCTCCGGGGAGCGCGGGCTTTTACGTCCTGAAAGCTATCCGTCAGTGCCCGCGCTTAGATAGCGAAGGCTTCCTCAGGCATATCCATCAGGCTGTCAGCGCCAGCCAGCATGCTTTCAGCATGACCCTTGGCACGGGGCAGCATGCGCTTGAAGTAGAAGCGCGCGGTCTGGATCTTGGCGTTGTAGAACATTTCCTCGGACGTACCCTCAACCATCCTGTCCAGCGCAACCTTGGCCATACGAGCCCACAAGTACGCGAACACGGCGTAACCTGAGTACATCAGGTAGTCCACTGACGCGGCGCCCACTTCTTCGCGGTTCTTCATGGCGGTCATGCCGATCTTCATGGTCAGGTCGCCCCATTCCTTGTTCATCGCCGCCAGCGGCTCCAGGAATTCCTTGAGCTGTTCGTTATCGGCATTTTCCTTGCAGAACACGTGCACCTGCTTGGTAAAACCTTTCAGAGATTCACCTTGGGTCATCAGAACCTTACGGCCCAGCAGATCCAGTGCCTGGATGCCAGTGGTACCCTCGTAAATCATGCCGATACGGGCATCACGTACGTTCTGCTCCATACCCCACTCGGAAATAAAGCCGTGACCACCAAACACCTGCATACCCAGGTTGGCCGCCTCATAGCCGATTTCGGTCAGAAATGCCTTGGCGATCGGGGTCAGGAAGCCCAGTGCCTCGTCAGCAGCTTTGCGCTCTTCTTCAGTCTTGCCGCTGTGAACGATATCGGCCTGCTGCGCGGTCAGGTAAATCAGGGCACGGGCACCTTCGGCAACGGCCTTCTGGGTCAGCAGCATACGGCGTACGTCCGGGTGAACGATGATCGGATCTGCAATACCTTCGGGATTCTTCGGGCCGCTCAGAGAGCGCATCGCCAGACGATCCTTGGCATAGGCCAGAGAACCCTGGAAGCCCAGCTCGGCAGCACCCAGACCCTGGATAGCGGTACCGATACGAGCCGTGTTCATGAAGGTGAACATGCAGTTCAGCCCCCTGTTCTCCGGCCCGATCAGCCAGCCCTTGGCACCGTCGAAGTTCATGACGCAAGTGGCGTTGCCATGGATACCCATCTTGTGCTCAATAGAGCCACAGGAAACCGCATTGCGCTCGCCGGAGGAGCCGTCCTCGTTTGGCAGGTTCTTGGGCACGATGAACAGAGAAATGCCTTTGGTGCCTTCCGGGGCGCCCGGCAGGCGTGCCAGAACGATGTGAACGATGTTCTCCGCCATATCGTGCTCGCCGGCAGAGATAAAGATCTTGGTACCGGTAATGGCGTAGGTGCCGTCCGCATTCGGCTCCGCCTTGGTACGCAGGGTACCCAGGTCGGAACCACAGTGGGACTCGGTCAGACACATGGTTCCGGTCCACTCACCGCTGATCAGCTTGGTAAGGTACGTCTGCTTCTGCTCTTCGGTGCCATGCTCTTCGATGGTATTGGTCGCACCGTGGCTCAATCCGGGATACATGCCGAATGACCAGTTGGCGGTGCCGACCATTTCGCTCATGACCAGGCCAAGCGAGTGCGGCAGACCCTGACCACCGTAGTTGGTATCAGCTGTCATGGACGGCCAGCCACCTTCCACGTACTGCTGATAGGCTTCTTTGAAGCCTGTCGGTGTCTTTACACTGTCTTCGCTCCAGGTGCAGCCTTCTTTGTCACCCACCTGGTTCAGCGGAGACAGAACCTGCTCACAGAATTTCGCACCTTCCGCAATAATGGCATCCACCATATCCGGAGTTGCGTCTTCAGCACCTTCCAGGTTGGCGTAGTGCTGCTCGCTGTTCAGCAGCTCGTTCATTACGAATTTGATGTCACGCAGGGGCGCTTTGTACTCAGGCATGGAATCCACCTCGGTTTTCGGTCTCAGCTGAAACAGGTTTGACAGCTTCTGGCCTTGGGTTTGCTCAGACACCGCAGCGCACTGCGCCGCAGCCTTAATTAAACACTTGTTTGAAACATACGTTTACAGGCACAGAATTGTCAATAGCCGGATGCAAAAATAGTGTTGCTGTATGTCACAGGATCACGCGCCATAACCGTGCGCCGAGCATTCTCACCGGTCGTCGTGGAGCGAAGAAATCAAGCGGGGAAAGGGAGTTGAAAAAAAGCCGTTTCAGGCAGAAACAGGCTCGAACGCGGAGGATCCGGCTCGCTCTTTGTCACCGTCGTTTTCAGCCATGGCGGAGACCTCACGGTAAGTATCGCCGGCCTTCTTTGACTGCCCGTTTTCAATTGCGAGCTCAGACTGGGCCTGGAGCATCAACTGCATGGCCTGAGCCGCAACCGCTCGGTCCTGACCAGAAGGTTCCGCTGGAGCCATGGCGGCGGCCCGGACAGTCTGCATTTTCTGGATGGTAGCCTTGGGGTCACCCTGCACCGGTGAGAGATCAATGGAGACTTCGCCACCAGCCGCGTATTGGGCACCGTCCGGTCCTCGCTGGTAGGTAAATGACATGGCCCCGGCGTATTGGCCACCCACTGCCTGATGCGCTGCCTCATGGGCTCGGACTTCACGATCCCGGGCTTTAAGCTCGGTCAGTTGCTTGAGCTCGTCGCCATTCAGCCCCCGAGAGTTATCGGAGGCCTTTTCAGTGCGATCAGATTCCCGCTTCTTCCGTGCAGAATCAGCTGGAGCCGCGGCTTCGGTTGCCTTATCGCCTACGGTAGGCCCTTCCTGCTGAGCTTCTTTGCCAGTTTGTTGAGCCCGAGCGAAGCCCTGAGCGGGGTGAGACGCTCCAAGAGGACCTTTAGAAGAGGTCGGAAATACAGGAGGAAGGGAAGAAAACACGTTCACGACCGCCGATCAGGCCATGATATCCAGAAGCGTTCCGAGCGTTTCATCGGCAGTTTTTACCACCTGCGCTGAGGCTTCCACACTACGCTCGTAGACCTTGAGGTCAACAATGGGCTCGATCAGATTCCCCGCACCGTTGGCAGTCCCTTGAGGGCCATCTACGCCGCCACGGGCAATCTTACGGGCGGCATTCTCCATGCCGACCATCCCGTCCTGAATACCCTGGATACCAACTGCGAGTGTGTTGTTGATCATAACCGCTCAGCCCAATGACCATTATTTGACTCGATTAAGCCATATTATTGGTCATTTTTCAAACAGAGAATCGATGTTAAGGTAATTTGCCAACACCTCCGGGCCCGTCCGCTCAAGCCAGGGCAGTATTCCCAGGCACGGCGATGCCATGTGATCAACCAGGTAACTCAGGGTGTCCTGTTCAAAGCTCATTGGCTCGGACTCGGTCCGGTTAGCAACCCAGCCCGCCAGCATAAGTCCATCATTCCGTATAGCCTCTGCCGTAAGCAAGGCGTGGTTGATGCAACCCAGCCTTAGCGAGACCACGAGAATCACCGGCATACTCAGCTGGCGCGGAAATTCTCCGTACGTTTCCCGATCATTGAGCGGAACCCGCCAACCTCCAGCCCCTTCCACCAGCAGCAGATCCGCGGGTCGAATCTGCAAACCACGGCAGAACCCCACCAGGCGATCAACAGAAATGTGCCGGCCCGCCTGTTCAGCAGCCACGTGGGGCGCAATGGCCGGTTCCAGCGCAACCGGATTGATGACCTCATACGCCAGTGGTTCCGAGATCGCACTCTGCAAGATCAACGCATCTTCGTTGCGCAGGCCCTCGGGTGTCCGCTCACAACCGGAGGCAATGGGCTTCATCGCCAGTGTCCGCTTCCCCATGGCTCGTGCGGCGTGCAGTATCGCGGCAGAAACCATGGTTTTCCCCACCCCGGTGTCGGTGCCTGTTACAAAATAGGATTTTTTTGCCATGGTTCAGTTCCGTCAATGCTTCTGCCAGTATATCCAGACGGCCTCGTAGTTGGCCATAATCGTACCGTCCGGCTCCTTCACATAATGCCTGCACATGTCCCGCAATCTGCCCGGAGCAGTGATAGCCTTGCGGCGTTCAGCCCCACGAAAACCGGCACCAAGATGCCGGAGCTCACCTGCCAGCATCATGGGCGACGTGTAGGGCAGGCGGATGGTCCTACTTTCAATGGTCGCCTCTGGCAGCTCAGCGTGCACTTTCGCACGCAGAGCTGCTTCAGTCTCGAAGCGGTTTACATGCTCATGATCCGGATCGGCCACTCTCCAGGCGTTTTTTAGCTCCGTCAACGTACCGTCGAGGAGACTGGAGACCATCAGCCGTCCGCCGGGACGCAGTATCCGCCGACATTCCCGAAACACCGACCTGGGATCCTCACACCACTGGATCATCAGGTTACTGAAGATCAGGTCGCAGCTTGCATCCGGCAAAGGCAGGTACTCGGCATCGCCAACGATCCAATCAATGCTTTGAGAACTGTTTTCCCGGGCTTCCTGCACCATACCCCGAGACAGATCCACCCCTGCCACTGCCCCCACCTGTTCCATTGCCGCGAGCTTGCGGGTGAACCATCCCGTGCCACAGCCAAGATCCAGGACCTCTGAATCTGCCTGCACCACGTCCTGGGTGTAGAGCTTTTGCAGCATGGTGTTGCCCATGAAACGCTGCAATCGGGAGGCGCTCTCATAGGTGCTTCGGGCGTTGCCAAAGCCCCGCGCAATATCAGCCTTAAGCGTCCGTGAGGCACCTTTCGGGCCGCTCCGACTACCCGCCACCAAGCTCATGATACCCATGCCGGCGACTCCAGTTTCGTGGCAAGAAAAGACTGGATGGCCCCCCAGCAATCTGCGGCCGAACACCCTCCTGGCCAATGCGCCATTCCTTCAACCACTGCAATGCGACTTGAGGCAGGAAGTTTGAGGTTGCCAGCCCAGGGCCTAACGACAATATCATTCCTTCCCATCACGTGAAGGACAGGCGTGACGAGTGAGCGCCACAGGACTCTTTGATCCCCGACATCAAGCCAGGCAAGGCTTTTACAAAGATGATCGTGGGAAACCAGGGTGCCTTTTTCGAGCCAGCACTTGAGATTCTGGCGCTCCTGCTTCTCGTCTGCCGAACCGTTGATCATCAACAAAAGAAAGTGCAGCCAATACCGTTGCGGATCCTGGTGAATTCCCCGGGCAAACGCCTTGAACTCACGGGCCGCCATTCCATGGGGCCAGGTCTCATCAGCGACAAATTTCGGAAAGCCGCCCAAAGTGATCGCACAGGACACCGAACCGGTTTCCCGGGCGGCTGCCTCCATCACAATCTGGCTGCCGAGGGACCACCCCACCCAGACCGACGGTTGGGGATACAGCGAGAGCAACTCCTCGGCCACTTCCGGCACGGAATTGCAGCGCGCCAGCAATTCATCGTCCAGCGATACCGGCACAACCTCGCCCGACCAAAAACCATAGAGCTGAGCCAGCATCTCCGCCCGGACACCCCAGCCACCGACAACAACAAGGCGCGGACAGACGTTCGCAGAACTCATATTGCCACTTCCGTGTTCTGAACCAGATGACGACACTCCGACAACGCTTTCAACAGAAAATCGAGATCCTCCTGAGAATGTGCAGCACTGAAGGTGACCCGCAGACGAGCCTCTCCCACGGGAACCGTGGGAGGACGTATCGCTGATACCAGTAACCCCTTGTCTTCGAGCGCCTGACTCAACGCCAGCGCAGCGTGATTATCACCAATCATGATCGGCTGAATGGGCGTATGGGAGTGCATCAGCTTATAACCCTGCGCAGATGCCTCTCTCCGGAACCGGGAAACCAGCCCCAGAACATGTGCCCGACGCGCGTCATCGCGCTCGATCAGATCAATACTGGCACAGGTTGCCGAGGCAAGTGCCGGCGGCATGGCCGTAGTATAGATGTAGGTTCGCGCTTTCTGAACCAGATAATCCATCAGCAGCGCCGGCCCGGCCACGAAGGCTCCGCTGGTCCCCACTGCCTTGCCCAGAGTGCCGATCAGCACGGGCACATCCTCTTCCGACAGCCCCATTTCGGCCACACTGCCTCGCCCCTGCGGCCCGAGAACGCCAATGCCATGGGCGTCGTCGACCACCAGCAAGGCATCATGGACCCGGCAGACCCGGGCCAGCTCAGCCAACGGTGCCACATCGCCATCCATGCTGAACACACCGTCCGTCACCACTAGCTTGTGGCCAGGCGTTTCCGCCAGCATAGACTCCAATGCGGCGACATCCCCGTGGGCATACCGCCGAACCCGGGCCCGGCTGAGAATACAACCATCGATAATGGAGGCATGATTCAGCCGGTCCGAGAAGATCGTATCTCCACGACCCGCCAGCGCTGAAATCACTCCCATATTGGCCATGTAACCGGTGGAGAAAAACAGCGCTGAACTGCGCCCGGTGAATTCCGCCAGACGCCGCTCCAACTGGTGGTGCGCATCGTGGTGGCCACAGATCAGATGGGAAGCCGCGCCCCCGAGACCGGTCTCGGGAAGTGCCGCACGCAGTGCGTCGATATTGGCGGGGTGGTTGGCAAGACCGAGATAATCGTTACTGCAAAACGACAGCAAGGATTGGCCATCGGCAACCAGGGACGGTTGCTGGGGGCCCGAAATCAGCCGGCGTGTTCGGTACAAGCCGGCCTGTTTGCGTTGTTCAAGTTCCAGGGCAAAGTCCCGCAAGTCAGGCAGATTCCCTGGTCGCGTCATAAAACATGTGGCGAGTCGCCTCATACTCCACCGCCTCGGCAATCGCCTCCTCTTCCTGCTCCTCAGAAGCACACTGCTCACGCTGCTCCGGCCGGATGCCCAGGCGTTTGAACAGCAGCATATCCGCATCGGCTTCCGGATTGGCCGTCGTCAGCAACTTCTCACCGTAGAAAATCGAATTCGCACCAGCCATGAAGCACAACGCCTGCATCTGCTCATTCATATTCTCGCGGCCCGCCGACAGGCGCACATGGGAAGCTGGCATCATGATCCGCGCCACCGCAATAATACGAATGAACTCAAACGGATCCAGATCCTCCACATTTTCCATGGGTGTGCCCTTTACTTTCACCAGCATATTCACAGGAACACTTTCCGGATGCTGGGACAGGTTCGCCAGCTGGACCAACAGGCCGACCCGGTCATCCTCATCCTCGCCCATACCCATGATGCCGCCGCAGCAAACCTTCATTCCAGCCTTACGAACATTATCCAGCGTGTCCAGACGATCCTGGTAGGTGCGGGTAGTAATGATGTGGCTGTAATACTTCTCGGAGGTGTCCAGATTGTGGTTGTAGTAATCCAGACCGGCTTCGGCCAACTCTACCGCCTGCTCTTCCTTCAGCATGCCCAGGGTCATGCAGGTCTCCAGCCCGAGGGACTTCACCTGCTTCACCATATCAAGCACATAGGGCATGTCTTTCTTCGAAGGACTGCGCCAGGCCGCGCCCATGCAGAACCGGGAGGCGCCCTTCTGCTTCGCCGCCTGAGCCTCGGCCATCACCTTCTCGATTTCCAGCAGCTTCTCTTTCTCAAGGCCGGTGTTGTAATGGCCACTCTGAGGGCAGTATTTGCAGTCTTCCGGGCAAGCGCCGGTTTTGATCGACAGCAGCGTGCTCACCTGCACTTCGTTGGGATCAAAGTGCTCCCGGTGCACGCTCTGGGCACGGAACAGAAGATCGTTGAAGGGAAGCTCAAAGAGTTCGCGGGCTTCCTGCAGTGTCCAGTCGTGACGGAGTTCTGTAGCGGTCATATAAAAGTCCTGTTAACCTTTCCCGGTCTCTGGGTTTACGGATGAATCAGATGATAAAGGGACTGAACTGGCTGTCAACCTTAATGGAACTAAAGGTTAACAGCGCCAGGCAGGCCGGGCTCTGCGTTGCCTGCCTTTCTTCTAATGCTTTCAATGGGTTATGTCAGTCATGCCGGGAAGATTTACCGGTCAACCGCTGGCACTGCCGTTGTTGCGCCTTGCCCATGGCGTTTCCCTCCTCGGAGCTGTTTTGCGGCGACTGTCTGAAATTCCCACCTCCGTTCACGACATCCTGCATTCCCTGGCGCTACCAGTATCCCCTGGATGGCATGATCGGCCGTTACAAATACAACGGACAGCGGAAGTTTGCGCGGCCGCTGATCTCGGACTTTTCAGATCGTCTTGAAAAAGAGCTGGACAGCGGAGCCTCACAACGACCGGATATTCTGGTGCCTGCTCCCATGGATTCGCGACGCCGGCGCCAGCGCGGTTTCAATCAGGCTCAGGATATTGCCGAACATCTCGGGCGGGATCTGGGAATTCCCGTGGACGCCGGGCTGGTGCGACGGGTTCGCCGGGTACGGGCGCAAAGGGAATTGAACCGGGAGGCGAGGCTGGCGAACCTTCGCGGGGTGTTTGAGGTGACTTCCGCAGCACCTGAGCGGGTGGCCATTGTGGATGATGTCGTGACGACGGGGGCGACGGTTCGGGTTTTGGCTTCAGTGTTGCGGGAGGCGGGGGCCAAGGATATTCAGGTATGGGCTTTGGCTCGGACGCCTGCCTGACCGGCGCCGGAAGCTTTCAGTTAGACCAACATTGCTTTTACACGTTCTGCAATTGCCAGACATGAAGTCAGTCCTGGTGATTCGATTCCAAACAGGTTAACGAGGCCGGGCACGCCATGAGCTTCGGGGCCATCGATTCGGAAATCGGCAAAGCCACCGTCAGGTCCTGCCAGCTTCGGTCGGATGCCGGCGTAGGCGGGTTGGAGCCGGGATGGGTCGAGGGCGGGCCACCATTGGCGGATGCCGTTGGCAAAGGTTTCGAGGCGGTCGGGGTTGACGGTGTAGTCTTCCTGGTCGATCCATTCCACGTCGGGGCCGAAGCGGACCTGGCCAGCCAGGTCGAGAGTCAGGTGGATGCCGAGGCCGCCGGGTTCGGGAACGGGGTAGATCAGGGTTTTGAAGGGGTGGCGACCGCTGTAGCTGAAGTAGACGCCGCGGGCGAACCATTGCCGGGGTCTTTGGTGGCCGGGTAGACCTGCCCAGTTGTTTGCGAGGGGGACAGCACCCAGGCCGGCGGCGTTGATGACGTTGGTAGCCCGCAGGGTTAGATGGTTGTCACCTTCTACTCTGAGCAGATGGTGGCTATTGCCGGATTCTGCGGTAACGACCGGAGACCGGAGAACGAGCTGGCCTCCGGCATCTTCCAGTTCTCCGAGCAACGAGAGCATGAGGCCATGGCTGTCGATAATCCCGGTTTCGGGTGACCAAAGGCCAGAACAAGCATTGATTTCCGGAATCTGGCGACTGAGGGCACCCGCGTCATGCATCGCTAGCTCAACACCATTGCCGGCGGCGGCCGCCTGGATACCCTCAAGTTTCAGAGTCTGGGGTTCGTTGGCGGCGATAATCCATTTGCCGCATTTTCGGTGGTCGACTTTGTGGCTCTGGCAGTAGTCATAAAGGCGCTGACGGCCCTCCACGCACAGCTCAGCCTTTAGTGACTGCTTCGGGTAGTAGAGCCCGGCGTGGATGACCTCACTATTTCGGGACGAAAGGCCTTCTCCGAAGCGGCCCCCTCTTTCCAGAACAATCACATCGTGCCCATTTTTGGCCAGTGCCCGGGCAATGGCCAGGCCGACGACACCGGCGCCAATAACAACAGTTTCTGTTTCGAAGAACTCTCCAGGCACTTCTTGCCTCTCCCGCATACCTGCTAAGAACCGGATCATAACCCATCCCCGCACGCCAGCGGAAACCCGCTTCCCGGGTGTCAAAACATTACTCAGAGACTCATACCGGTTATACTTGGCCCCGGAAATAAGTGCACGGAGCCCGACGATGATGTCTGACAGGAAGCAGTTTGTACTGGTGATGGTGGTGGCGGCCCTGTTTGTGGGCTGGCTCGGGTGGCGCGGTTTTGAGGTTATCAGCCTGAATGAGCAGCTGAAAGCGGATGACATGGTTGCCAGCTACCCCTACAAGCACCGGGTACTCAGGGTGGAGGGAGATACTGCCATCATGAGTTCCTTGCGCTCACACACAACATCTACCCATGAGGCCCTGAGCGCCGTATTCCCGAGTATGCGAAATCTTGGCGACAGCCACCGGGACTGGCAAAGGGCAGAGCGCGAGCTGGCCCAGGTGCAGGCCCGTGCAGGCGATGTTGTCCTCGGAGCTTCCGGCATATCCCGTATTCGCTGGGAGCTGGATGAAAACTGGTACCATCTGCAGTCCATGAAATCCAAATACGACACAAGGCTCTAACGTTCCGTTATGACCCATGAACCCGCACTTTCAGCATCCACTCACCCCTATGACTCCCTGACTCCCGACACCATTCTGGACGCAATGGAAGACGCCGGGTTTGCGGTAAGTGGTCGGCTTTTTGCGCTGAACAGTTACGAGAACCGGGTTTATCAGGTGGGTCTGGACGAAGGCCCGCCAGTAATTACGAAATTCTACCGGCCCGGGCGATGGAGTGAGGCGGAGATCCGGGAAGAACATGACTTTACCCTGGAGCTGGAGCAGGCGGACATTCCGGTTGTCGCGCCCATGCGGCTTGCCTCCGGAGACACCCTCGGCCTCCACGGCGAATTCCTGTTCGCCGTCTTTCAGCAGCGCGGTGGCCAGGCTCCAGACACCAGCGTGACAGACACTCTCTACAGGCTGGGCCAGTGGCTTGGCCAGATACACAACATTGGTGCCCGAAAGCCTTTTGCCCATCGACCTGCCATCTCATTGCTCGATGGCATTGAAGCCAGCAACCGGCTATTGGTGGAAGGCAGCTGGATTCCAGCGGATCTCCGGCCGGCATGGGACAGCCTGATCCCGGATCTTCAGGCGCTTTGCGCCGCCCGTATTGATGAGGCCGGCCCTGTTGAGACCCTGCGCCTGCATGGCGACTGCCACGCCGGTAATATTCTCTGCCGGGAGGAACAGATGCTGTTCGTGGATCTGGACGATTGCCGTTCAGGGCCGGCCATTCAGGACATGTGGCTGCTACTCAATGGTGACGACTTCGAGCGCGGTGTCCAGCTTGGCGAATTGCTGGAAGGTTACGAGATGTTCCGTGATTTTAACCGCCGTGAACGCCACTTGATCGAACCATTGCGCTGCTACCGACAGATTGCACACTGCGCCTGGCTGGCCAAACGCTGGGATGACCCCGCGTTTCCACGCTTTTTCCCCTGGTTTGCCCAGCCCAGGTTCTGGTCCGACCAGATTCTCTCGCTCCGGGAGCAGCTCTCCGCCCTGCAGTCACCGGCAATCACTGTGCCAGGGCAGTACTAACCGCACACAAACACGCTTGAAATGAGGTAGGCATGAGCCAGAATGAGGCCCGTTACACCGTTCGCAGTCTGATCGTGACCGCGCTGGCTGCCATTATCGGCACGATCCTGATGCTTGAGGTGACCGGCAAGATCAGCCACACAGAGAACAAGGACCACGTCCCGGTTGGCGACTTCGAAGCCATCCATATCACCGAGGGTGAGACCTTCCGAATGTCCCCGAAAGCATCGGAACTGCATGCTGCGTGTGAGAACGGTTACCTGGCCATTGCGGCGGATGTGGACCCGTCGTTCCGGGGTATCCTGGTGGATTACAAGAACCGCGGCGTGCGGTGCAGGCGCCCTTCACCGACCGGGCCGGCAGTGCCGCCGCAGCCGGAGACACAAAGCGACAATGAATAAGCCCCGCCAACCTTCCGGGCCACCCGAGCAGATGACGGACCGGCTGTTTGCCACCGAGCGCCGCCCGGAGGATTTTCGGTTTGACGCGTCGGTAGCGCGGGTTTTCCCCGACATGATCCGCCGTTCGGTGCCCGGTTACACCACCATCATCCCGATGATCGAGGTGATCACCGAGCAATACGCGCAGCCTGGCTCTCACTGCTATGACCTGGGTTGTTCGCTCGGCGCCTCTACCCTGGCAATGCGGCACGGCATTCCATATCCGGACTGCACCCTTGTGGGTGTGGACAACTCCGAGGCGATGATCGAGCGATGTGAGCATTACATTGCCCTGGATGACAATAATCTGCCCGTTACTCTGCGTTGCGAAGACATTCTGGACACCGAACTCAGTAACGCGTCGGTCACAACGCTCAATTTCACACTGCAGTTCGTCGATCCGGTCCAGCGGGCCAGCCTGCTCACCCGGATAGCCAATGCAACCCAGCCCGGCGGCGTGCTGATCCTGTCAGAGAAAATCCGGTTTGAATCGGAAAGCGAGCAAGCGGTACAGACCCGCCTGCATCATGAATTCAAGCGCGCCAATGGTTATTCGGACCTGGAAATCAGCCAGAAACGCTCGGCCATTGAGCAGGTCCTGATTCCGGAAACACTCGCCGCCCACAAGCAGCGACTCCAGGCGGCCGGCTTCGATGAAGTTGTGGTCTGGTACCAGTGTTTTAACTTTGTTTCCATGCTCGCCATCAAGACCAATACACCCGACACCGACTGACCATGGCAGACTTCGACTGGAAAACCCGATTCGGGCCGCTTCTTAATCAGCTTTCAGAGGACGGCCTTGATGACTGGGCACAAACGCTCAGGCAGCAACTGACCCGCCGCTTTGACGACAACCCCCATGGCGATCTCGATCGCTGGCTAGCCGCCCTCGCGCGCCTGCCTGAGATGGCCGGTGTGAAGGCACACCTGGACCGCTCCGCAGTAACGCTGGCATCGCCACAGGCGCTCACGCCGGAGCAGCGGGAGCAACTGCAGCAGGGATTACGCGGGCTGATGCCCTGGCGCAAGGGCCCTTTCGATTTCTTCGGTACCCGGATTGATACCGAATGGCGCTCCGACTGGAAGTGGGACAGAGTGTCCCCCTACCTTTCAGACCTTTCCGGCCGTCGTATTCTTGATGTGGGTTGCGGCTCCGGCTATCACTGCTGGCGAATGCTGGGGGAAGGTGCTGGCCGGGTCATCGGCATCGATCCCGGCTTGCTGTTCCTGTGCCAGTTCCTGAGCGTCAAGGATTACCTGGGCAATGTACCGGTAGACCTGCTGCCGGTCCGGATGGAGGATATTCCGGAAGGTCTTGAGACCTTTGATACCACGTTTTCGATGGGTGTCCTCTACCATCGCAGGTCACCGCTGGACCATCTCCTTGAACTCAAGGGGACACTGAGGCGAGGCGGAGAGCTGGTACTGGAAACTCTGGTGGTTGAAGGCCCCGAGGGCTACAGCCTGATGCCCAAGGATCGCTACGGGCAGATGCGCAATGTCTGGTTCCTGCCTACCTGCGATACCCTGCTGCGTTGGCTTGACCGCACCGGGTACCGCAATGCCAGGGTGGTTGATGTGACCGCCACCACGACAGACGAGCAGCGCAGCACCGACTGGATGCGGTTCAATTCCCTGCAGGACTTCCTGGATCCGGACGACCCGTCAAAAACGGTCGAAGGCTATCCGGGACCCTTGCGCGCAACACTGATTGCCCAAAAGCCCTGAATACAAAGAGCCCCCTTTAACACAAAAAAACCGCCGTGCCGACTGGCAGGGCGGTTCTTGTTCCGCTGGCAATTACTCGCCGAACGGATGACGGAGTGTGATGGTTTCAACACGGTCCGGCCCGGTGGAGATCACATCAATCGGCGCTTCAATCTGCTCCTCCAGGAAGCGGATATAGGCCTTGGCATTCTCCGGCAGCTGCTCCAGGCTGGTCAGGCCCACAGTGCTCTCGCTCCAGCCCGGCAGATCGGCATACACCGGCTCGATATCCTTGTAGGTATCACAGCCAATGGGCGGGCGAGTGATTTCGCCGTTTGGCGTCTTGTAGCCGACACAGACCTTCACCGTTTCCATTCCATCCAGAACATCCAGCTTGGTAAGGCAGATGCCGGAAACGCTGTTGATCTGAATTGCGTGGCGCAGGGCAACCGCATCAAACCAGCCACAACGACGAGAACGACCCGTGGTGGTTCCCACCTCATTGCCCTTCACAGCCAGGTGCTGACCCATATCGTCGAACAGTTCCGTGGGGAACGGACCTGAACCAACACGGGTGGTGTAAGCCTTGGTGATGCCCAGCACATAATCCAGAAACAGCGGACCGAAACCGGAACCAGTGGCAGTACCGCCGGCCGTAGTGTTGGAAGAAGTCACATACGGATAGGTACCAAGATCAATATCCAGCAGAGAGCCCTGGGCCCCCTCAAACAGAATGTTTTCGCCACGCTTGCGGAAGTCATGAAGCATATCGGTAACATCCGCCGCCATGGGCAGGATTTCTTCGCCCATCAGTTTCAGCTCTTCCAGGGCTGCATCGATGTCCTCAGCCTCCTCCTTGAAGTACTCAGTCAGGATGAAGTTGTGGAAGGACATGATTTCCCGCAGCTTTACCTCAAACCCGGCGAGATTGCACAGATCGCCCAGCCGGAGGCCACGCCGAGAAACCTTGTCTTCATAGGCCGGACCAATACCGCGGCCAGTCGTGCCGATCTTGTCGACACCGCGGGCCCGCTCACGGGCCTGGTCAATACGGACATGGGTACGCAGGATAAGGGGGCATGCCAGGCTGATCCGCAGACGATCACGGACAGCGACGCCATTGGCTTCCAGCTCACGCACTTCCTTGAGCAGCGCCTCCGGGGACAGAACGACGCCATTGCCAATCAGGCAGTAAACATGCTGGCGCAGGATACCGGACGGGATCAGATGAAGCGCCGTTTTCTTGCCGTCAATGACCAGGGTATGACCGGCATTGTGCCCGCCCTGGAAGCGAACGACGGCTGTGACCTTGTCGGTCAGCAAATCAACGATTTTACCCTTGCCTTCATCACCCCATTGGGTGCCCAGCACAACAACGTTTTTACCCATGATTCTCTCTCAATGCGGCTGCCCCGAAGGACAGGCGTTTCGCAAGTTTACCTGTAAATGAAATCACCAAAGCCCCGGAGGGGGCGTTAGCCCAACTTTTCCACGACCCACTGGCCGCTCTGTTTGACGAGCTTCCGGTCACAGCCCCTGGCGGCCGGATCAGTACTATTGTCTTCCGGCAGCGCCCGGACAACGGTTTCCGTCATTCGAAGACCGGAAATCACACCTTCAAGGGCAGGGTCGTCGTCCGCAGGTGCCCAGACTGCACCGGCGTTCCGCGTCGGCCGCTCACCCAGGGCTACCAGAGCGCGGATATCGAGACTGAAACCAGTCGCAGGCCGCGCTCGACCAAAATCACTACCAATGGCATCGTAGCGTCCGCCCTTGGCCACCGAGTCGCCGTGTCCGGGAACGTAAGCGGCAAACACAAGACCGGTGTGGTAGTTGTAGCCACGCAACTCGCAGAAATCGAAGCCGAAGCTGATGTCGGGGTAGTCCCGGCCCAGCATGTCCGATACCCGGCCGAGCTGATCCAGTGCCGCATCAAGATTTTCGGATGCTCCCTGCAGGACACGACGCGCCTCAGTCAGCGCCTCCGGGCCGCCACTGACCCTTGCGAGCTCACACAGGCGTGCGCCAGCAGACCCGGCAGGGCATGCGCCAAGCAACTCGTCGAGCTCGGGCACCGATTTACGGGCCATGGCGTCAAAAATCGCGGCTTCGGTGTCCCTGTCAAAATCGGCCTCGCCAATCAGGCTCTCGTAAATCGACACGTGGGCCAAATCCAGATGAACACGCGGTAGCCCGGCAACCCGAAGGGTTTCCAGCATCAGGCTGATCACTTCCATATCCGCTGCTTCAGAAGCGCTGCCAAAAAGCTCGCAGCCTGCCTGGATCGGCGTCCGTCCGGTCAGCATATGGCGCGGACGGGTATGGAGCACATGGCCAGCGTAGCATAGGCGGGTTATGCCATCCTGACCCAGGGTGTGGGCGTCGATACGGGCAGCCTGGGGTGTCATATCCGCCCGAACGCCCATCATCCGTCCGGTCAGCTGATCGGTCAGTTTGAAGGTTTGCAGTTCCAGATCGTGTCCGGTCCCGGTGAACAGGGATTCGAGGTATTCAATAAGCGGCGGGATTACCAGCTGATAACCCCAGCGCTGGCAGGTATCCATTACATCCCGACGAAGGGATTCGATCCGTCCGGCCAGCGGAGGCAGAATATCCTCTACCCCGTCCGGCAGTAACCAGCGATCAGATACTGTCATGAGATTCCGTTGTCCGTTATATCCGCACCAGCGCAGTTGGCCAGGGGATCACACAGGATTTAAGGCGACATTCGGGCAGAAAACCCGACACAAAACCGCCAGAATTTTACACGGTTGGCAGGCACAAAAAAACCGGAATACGGATGTATTCCGGTTTATTTCAACTCTCAGGTGCGTATCACTTAGCGCCCTGGGGGTCCCTCATGTACTTCATGAAATCGCCTTCCGAGTCGATCACCATGATGTCGTCCTTGTTGGAGAACGCATTCTGGTAGGCGGAAAGACTTCGATAGAAGCTGAAGAACTCACCGTCCTGACTGTAGGCATCGGCGTAAATCTGCGCCGCCTGACCATCGCCTTGACCGCGAAGCTGCTCGGACTTGGAGAAAGCTTCCGCCAGAACCACCGTGCGCTGACGATCGGCATCGGCCCTAATCCCTTCAGCGGCCTCGCGACCACGTGAACGGTACTCCTGAGCCAGCTTTTCACGTTCAGTCGCCATGCGGCGATACACGTTCCCACGGACCTGTTCGGGAAGCTCAATGGCCTTGATGCGAATATCCAGCACCCGAATGCCAAACTCGTTGAGCGCGGTTTCGTTGACCAGATCCTTGAGTGCAGCCATCAGCTGATCGCGCTCGCCTGAAACCACCTCATGCATGGTACGAACACCAAACTCATTGCGAAGGCCGGTGTCCACCCGCGAAGCGAGAAGATTCTGGGCCCGGAATTCATCACCACCGGTGGCCCGGTAGAAGGTATCTACGTCGGTGATTTGCCAGGCAATATAGGAATCAACGTCCAGCGGCTTTTTCTCAATGGTCAGGTACTGACGCGCGGGAACGTCCATGGTCAGAACCCGTACGTCGAATTGCCGAACCTCATCAATAACGGGAACCTTGAAATGAATGCCCGCGGGAACGTTGGTTTCAACCAGCTCTCCGAAACGCAGCATTACACCACGGTGGGTTTCCGGAATAATGTAAACGCTGGACGATACCAACAACAGAATGATGAGGGTACCAGCAAGACCGATAATGCTTTTGGGTCCCATGATTATCTCCCCTCTCTCGTCGTGGTGGTCTGGCGATTACGCAATTCGCGAAGCACCTGGTCCGTCAGGGACTGGATATCAACCTGCCCGGTCAGGCTTCCGGCGTCCCCGGCACTCTCATTCCGGCCCGAGGCCATGTTGGCGCTGCCCTGACGGGTCAGCCGATCCAGAGGCAGGTACATCATGTTATCGCCGGACTTGGTGTCCACCAGTACCTTGCTGGAACTGGCCAACACATTCTCCATGGCCTGCAGATACATGCGCTCTCGGGTGACCTCAGGCGCCTTCTCGTAAACGGTCAGCAGATCCATATACCGGGCAGTTTCACCGTCTGCGCGCTCAACCACCTGGGCCTTGTAAGCCGCCGCTTCCTCAACCATGCGCTGAGCCTGGCCGCGGGCTTCCGGTACAACCTTGTTGCGGTAGGTTTCCGCTTCTTCCTTCAGTCGCTGCTCGTCTTCACGGGCTCGCTGCACTTCCCGGAACGCATCCTGAACCGCCTCAGGCGGCTGGGTGCTTTCCACGTTTACCCGCACTACCTGGAGACCAGTACCATACTGGTCCAGAAAGTTTTGAAGCCGCTGCTCAACATTGACTGCAAGCTCGACCCGGCCTTCCGTCAAAACAGCATCCAGAGTGGCACTACCCACTTCGTGCCGAAGTGCACTGTCGGTGGCAAAAGCCAGAGCCTGGTTGGAATCACGGACATTGAGCACGTAGTCACGGGCATCGCTGACCCGGTACTGTACCTGCAGATCAACGCTCACCAGATTCTCGTCCTGGGTCAGCATCTGACCAGTCGAATCGGCTGTACGGACGTTGGTAACCCGCACCTTGGTGACATCATCAATCAACGGCACCTTGAAGCGCAGACCCGGGCTCTCTGTCCGGTCGTACTCCCCGAAACGCAGAACAACGGCTCGCTCCTGTTCATCCACTGTATAGAAAGACTGGAAGATGACATAGCCAACAACAACGATGGCAGCGAGGGCCAGGATAGCGCCAAAGCCACCGCTGCTTCCGCCGGTACTGCCGCCATTGCCGCCTGACTTGCCACCTTTGCCGCCCAACATCTTGTTGAGCTTGTCCAGCCCTTTCTTTAATGCTTCATCGAGGTCTGGCGGACCCTGATCATTGCCGCGCCGACCACCACCGGTACCCCAGGGGTCGTTGTCGTTACGGTTTCCACCCGGTTCATTCCAGGCCATAGTACTCTCCGTTACTGACTGATAAATAGAATGGCTGCAAATACTAGGGATTTATGTCCGCCCCGGCAATAGCCGTTCCGGTTTCAGGCATGCCCGAACTCGAGCCTGACCGATTCTTCCTTCACTCCGGCCCGGCTCAGAAGCTGCAACCAGTCCCGATTCTGCAGGCGAACTTCCAACACCGTATCCCCTGTCTCGCGGTGTTCCTCACTCAGCACGGAACCGGCCTCATGCAGCAGCGCGCGAAGCTTACCATCGGCAGGGCCGAGCAAAACAAAGTGGTGCACAACATCTTCCGCTACCCGCTCGACGATAGCGTCAAATAGGCCGTCGAGCCCTTCCCCGGTCACTGCAGACACCCAGGCCCGCACGGGAACACCGTCCTCATTGCGCTCGATTCGCGGCGCGAAATCTTCCAGCAGGTCGATCTTGTTAAACACCTGCAGCATCGGGATCTCATCAGCCCCGATCTCTGCCAACACCGCTTCAACCTGTTCTATATTTTCGTCACGGCGGCTGTCGTGGCTGTCGATAATGTGCAGCAGGAGGGTCGCTTGCGTCGTTTCCTCAAGGGTCGCCCGGAATGCTTCAACCAGCTTGTGGGGAAGGTGCCGGATGAAGCCGACTGTGTCCGCCATTACGACCGGCCCGATATCCGGAAGTTCCAGACGCCGCAGCGTCGGATCCAGAGTTGCGAACAACTGGTCTGCAGCATATACGGATGAAGTGGTAATTCGATTGAATAAGGTGGACTTTCCTGCGTTGGTATAACCCACCAGAGACACGGTTGGGATGTCCGCACGCTGACGAGCCCGGCGACCCTGGTTCCGCTGCCGACGAACCTTCTCAAGACGCTTGTGGATGGACTTGATCCGCTCCCGAAGCAGGCGACGGTCGGTTTCCAGCTGGGTTTCACCGGGACCCCGAAGACCGATACCGCCCTTTTGCCGCTCCAGGTGGGTCCAACCCCGCACCAGCCGCGTCGACATGTGGTCGAGCTGTGCCAGCTCCACCTGCAGCTTACCTTCGTGAGTCCGCGCGCGCTGAGCGAAGATGTCGAGAATCACACCGGTACGATCGAGCACCCGACACTTGAGCTCCTGCTCGATATTTTTTTCCTGACGCGGACTCAGTGCATGATTGAACAGCACAACATCGGCTTCACTGGCGGCCACGGCGTCACGAATTTCCTCCAGCTTACCCTCGCCAACGAAAAATCTCGGGCTGGGTTGCTTGCGGGAACCGGTTACCGTGCCCACCGGCTCAACGCCGGCGGACGTTACCAGTTCCCGAAACTCGCCGGGGTCTTCCGTGCCGTCATGGGCAGTAAAATCGATGTGGACAAGTATCGCGCGCTCACCGACATCAGGACGTTCAAACAAGTGGCATCAGCTCCAGGACAGTGAAATTGTCAATATTATAAAAACAAACACCCGCGGCCATCAGACCCCTGAAAAGGGTCCTCTGGAACGCGGGTGGCAATACCGGGAAAGCGGATGGATCAGTCTTCAGACTCGTCCTCTCCTCCCGGCGCCTGCTGCGGAATGCGAACATTGCGGGCAGGGACCACAGTGGAGATAGCGTGCTTGTAGACCATCTGGCTGACAGTGTTTTTCAGCAAAATCACGAACTGGTCGAAGGACTCAATCTGGCCCTGGAGTTTTATACCATTCACCAGAAAGATGGAAACCGGAATGCGTTCCTTGCGCAATGCATTAAGGTAAGGGTCTTGTAACGAATGCCCTTTTGACATGTGTTTTCTCCTGTTTTTTAGTAAGTGCAGATCGTCATTTGTTAGAACTAAATGTGGTGCGAAGTCTGATTTTTTTCAAGGCTGCTTCAGAGATAAGTTTGTCGTCGCTGTCCAGCCAGTCCACATCGGACCACTTACGCAACCAGGTCAACTGCCGCTTCGCCAACTGGCGTGTGGCCGCAATGCCCTTGCTTACAAATGTGTCGTAGTCGTCTACCCCGGACAAATGGTTCCAGGCCTGACGATAGCCGACACAACGCATGGAAGGGAGATCAGGGTGCAAGTCTTCCCTGAGCATCAATGCTTGCACCTCGTCGAGAAAGCCCGCCTCCAGCATCTTGAGGAAGCGCTGTCGGATTCTCTCGTGAAGCACTCGCCGCTCCGGAGGCATCATGGCAAGTTGAACCACAGTATACGGAAGCAAAGGTGTTTCGTCTGCCTGCCAGCGGGTGAAATAGGTGTAATCCTCAATATCGCTTCCAGTGCCTGGCTCGGCCACGCCCTCGTTGTTTTTACCTGCAACCTCCGCCTGCCAGAACGCTGAAATCGGCTTACCAGTCACGCGCAGAACCTCCAGGGCCCGCAGCAGTCGCTGGCGATTGTTCGGGTGGATCCGTTCCGCCGCGACTGGATCACCGCCCTGCAGCTCACGGTGCAGGGCCTCCCAACCCAGTGCCGCAGCTTCCTGCTCCAACGTCCTGCGTACTTCCGGGCTTGCCGCAGGTAAACCGGACATGCCGTGCAGCAGCGCCTTGAAGTACATCATGGTCCCACCCACCAACAAGGGTATCCGGCCCGCCGCCGAAATCTCGGCCATGGCAGCGAGCGCATCGCGGCGAAAATCGGCTGCCGAGTAAGTCTCAGCCGGATCACAGATATCGATCAGCCGGTGCGGGGCCCGGACCAACTCTTCGGGGGTCGGCTTGGCGGTGCCGATATCCATGCCCCGGTATATCATGGCCGAGTCGACACTGATGATCTCGCAAGGCAGGCGCTCGCACAGAGACATGGCCAGGTCGGTTTTACCGGACGCTGTCGGGCCCATCAGGAAAATGGCCGGAGGCAGAGGCATGCTAGCGCCCCCGCAGGAACAGCTTGTCCAGCTCGGACAGGGTTACCAGCGTCCAGGTCGGCCGGCCGTGATTGCACTGGCCACTCCGCTCAGTGGCCTCCATGTCTCTGAGCAATGAATTCATTTCCGGAATGGTGAGCTGACGGTTCGCTCTGACCGAGCCATGACACGCCATGGTACCAAGCAGCTCGTGAGTAACCGCTTCCACCCGATCGCTCTGGCCATGCTCAATAAGATCCGCCAGCACGTCACGCACCAGCTGCTCCGTGTCGGCACCCCGCAAAAGCGCCGGCACCTGCCGGACTGCCAGCGTTTCCGGGCCGATCCGCTCTATCTGCAGGCCAAGCTTGTGCAGCTCTTCGCCATGGCTCTCGGTAAGCGCGGCCTCTTTCTGACTGACCGCCAAAGACAGCGGAACTAACAAGGGCTGGCTTTTCAGGTCCTGCTCGGCAAGTGCTCGCTTCATCCGCTCATAGGTAATGCGTTCGTGGGCCGCATGCATGTCCACCACGATCATCCCTGCCCGACCCTGGGCCAAAATATAGATACCGTGCAGCTGGGCAATGGCATACCCCAATGGCGGCTCCTCATCACTGTCGACCGGCGGCGTCGGCATGGGCGAGACAATCCCGTCATGGACCGGTGTCGACTGGGGGCCTCCGGTTCCACCACCGGCGTTCAGGGACTGATAGAACGCCATCTGATCACTGGCTCGCCATTCCTGCTGAGGCTGTGACTGACCACCGAATCCAACTGATGCGCCTGAATGACCGTAATTCGGCACCGCTGGCCGGCCATTCCAGGAAGCCCCGGCTGGAGCGCCCGTGGCCGGCGAACTTTCCGCCTGAGCCGACGCTTCACGGCCGAAGGACTGGGCCACCGCCCCCCGGAAATGATCATCCGGACGAACATCGGCCAGGGCCTTGTGCAGGGTTCTGAAGATAAAATCGTGAACCAGCCGACCGTCGCGGAAGCGGACTTCGTGTTTTGTGGGGTGTACATTCACGTCCACCGTGGCCGGGTCGACTTCCAGATACAACACAAAGGCCGGGTGGCGGTTGTTATAGAGAACATCCCGGTAGGCCTGGCGCACGGCATGGGCCACCAGCCGGTCCCGAATTACCCGCCCGTTGACGAAGAAATACTGCAGATCGGACTGACTGCGGGAGAAAGTTGGCAGCGCGACCCACCCCCAGAGACGAAGCCCCGTCGCTTCCGCATCGATAACCACCGCATTGTCGATGAACTGCTGTCCGCACAGGGCGCCAATCCGTCGTTCCCGGTCAAGGGCCGAACCCGCGGGCCTCAGGCTTTGAACAACCCGCTGGTTGTGACGGAGGGTGAAGCCGGCATCAAAGCGGCTCAGGGCCTGCCGGCGCACGCACTCCTCAACGTGGTTGAATTCGGTTTTTTCAGTGCGCAGAAACTTGCGGCGGGCGGGGGTATTAAAAAACAGATCACGCACTTCAACAGTGGTGCCTACCGGATGTGCGGCGGGAGAGATTCTGGCGTCCATCTCCCGGCCTTCCACCTCGACCCGGGAAGCCGCCTCCTGCTCCGCCGTCCGGGAGGTCAGCGCCAGACGGGAAACAGAACTGATGCTGGCGAGCGCCTCACCGCGAAAGCCCAGGGAAGCCACCGCTTCCAGATCATCAAGGCTGGCAATCTTGCTGGTCGCGTGCCGACTCAGGGCCAGCGGCAAATCAGCCTCTTCAATACCACTGCCGTCGTCCCGCACGCGGATCAGCTTGGCGCCGCCCTGCTCCACCTCAACATCAACCCGGGTGGCACCGGCATCCAGGGCATTTTCGACCAGTTCCTTAACGACAGATGCGGGGCGCTCCACCACTTCCCCCGCGGCAATCTGGTTCGCGAGCCGCGGTGACAGCAATCGAATGGGGGGCATATTACGGGAAAACCTCTTGATCAGGACGCGGGAATACGAATGGTTTGCCCTACCATAACACGGTCATCCCGCAGGTCGTTATACTGCATCAGCTCACTGACGGTGGTCTGGTTTTGCCTCGCCACTTCTGAAAGCGTGTCACCATGCTGGATCCGGTATTGACTGACGCTGTTTCCACCTTGGCGGTTATGCTTCTGCCAGGCCAGCAAGGTGCCCGGCGGCGGGGTTTTCTGAAAATAATCGTGAACGCCTTTCATAATGGCGCCAGCCAGCTTGTTGCGGTACCACTCGGCCGATAGGTTTTTCTCTTCCTGGGGGTTGGATATGAACCCGGCCTCCACGAGGATGGAGGGGATATCCGGTGATTTCAGCACCACAAACGCAGCCTGCTCCACACCCGGCTTATGTAGCTCCGCGACGCGGCCGAGTTTGCCAAGGACCGAGCTGCCGACACCCAGGCTGGCGTTGATACTGGCGGTCATCGACAGATCCAGCAACACGCCTGCAAGCGTGTCGTCACGGCCATCCAGCGACAATCCGCCCGCACCGCCTATCAGGTCTGAACGATTTTCGCTGTTTGCCAGCCAGCGGGCGGTTTCACTGGTCGCCCCGCGCTGGGACAGGGCGAAGACCGACGCCCCCTTCGGCTGGGGCGTGCGGAAGGCATCTGCGTGTACGGATACGAACAGATCGGCGTTGTACTTTCTGGCCAGCAGTGTCCGGTTGCGAAGGCCAATGTAATAGTCACCTGTGCGGGTCAGCTTGGCAGTGTATCCCGGCTGGTCATTGATCAGACCGGCCAGGGTTTTCGCCATTTTCAGAACCACATCTTTCTCGCGAGTGCCTCTGGGGCCGATGGCACCCGGATCCTCACCACCATGGCCGGCATCAATGACCACAATAACATCCCGTTTGCCAACAGAATCCTGGGTAACGGTTGGCTTGGCCGCCTTTTCCAGACGGCTGCCGCTTTCATCAATCAGATCAACGACCAGCCGATGGCCATATTGCTGGTTCGGCTCAAGCTGAAAGCTCCGGGGCTTGATATCCGTTTCCAGATCCAGAACCACCCTCAGGTCGTTTCCGTTGCGAGGCGCACTGCGAATCCGCTTGATCGGGCTCCCGGAGAGATCCAGCCTGGAGAAATCGGCTTTCAGGCGGGTGTTCTTGAGGTCGATGACCAGGCGGGACGGCCCAGAAAGAGAGAAGATGTTGTGCTCTACCTGCCCGACGGTATCGAATACCAGGCGAGTATGGTCTGGCGCTGGCCATATCCGCGCACTTTCTACCTGCGTTCCGGCTAGCGTTGTTCCGCACAAAACGGACAACGCCAAGATAGCCAGCATCAGTGCCAGCGGCTTGACCAGTCTTGTTTTGAGTTCAGCAATTCTCATACAGCCTACCTGCCAGTTTCCATCAGGTTCCCGACCTAGCTGTGGTCCGGACCAATCATTTGCAACTCACTGAGTACCCAGCGACCCCGCTCAGAACCGGCTCTAATGACGACAGAGCGCCCCTCACCCTGCCGCTCCAGATGAATTTCCAGATCCGGGTCGGGCAGTATCCCTCTGCCCCGCTCGGGCCACTCGATCAGACACAGATTATCGCCGGCGAAGTAGTCCCGAATGCCCATGTACTCCAGCTCTTCCGCATCACCGAGCCGGTAAAGGTCGAAATGGTAAGCCGGCGGCTGGAGGTCCTCATAGGGCTCCACCAGGGTATAGGTTGGACTTTTTACCGCGCCGGTATGGCCCAGCCCACGCATGACACCTCGGCTGACGGTGGTTTTGCCCATACCCAGATCGCCATCCAGATAGATCACGAGGCCGCAGCCGGATTCGGCAACACGTCTTGCCAACTCCTGGCCCAGCCGCTCGGTTTCAGCTTCGCTTTCGAGAAACAGGCGGCGCTCATTCTCCACCATGCTCATCAATCCTCCCGCACCCGACTGCTTTCAGACTCGCGGAATACCAGCGGCAGTGCATCAATCACATCGTTGGGGATTAGCCCAATGAATCCCCGGGTCTCTGAAGCTTTGTCGGCGGCCGCCAGATGCACCGAAGCACCGAGAACGGCCGCTTTGTCCGCCTCGCCAAGCTGGGCGTAGACGGCACCAATAATGCCGGACAGCACATCACCCATGCCACCGGTGGCCATTCCCGGATTGCTGCCGCTGACAATATCGACTGCTGCGTTACCCGAAGCGACCACTGTGCCTGCTCCTTTCAAGAGTACAGTGCCGCCGTACATGGCCTGTAATTTCCTGGCCGCGGCCACTCGATCCGCTTCCACTTCGGGCACCAGACAATTGAGCAATCTGGCAGCTTCGCCCGGGTGTGGGGTTAAAACATGGTTATCCGCCGGAATGGCAACCCGAGCGGACAACAAATTCAGCGCGTCGGCATCCAGAACCCGGGGCTTACCGCTGGAAATGACCTGCTCCAGCATCTGCTGGCCCCAGGCGCTGCGGCCGATCCCGGGGCCACAGACTATAACCGAGGCTGCATCTAGCAACGGTGGCAATTCCGACCCATGGATCAGGCCATGAACCATGACCGAGGGGCACCGGGCGAGCGCGGCACTCACATGCTCGGGCCGGGTTGCCAGAGAAACCAGGCCGGCCCCGGAGCGCGCTGCGGCCTCAGCCGCCAGCAGGCCGGCTCCGCCAAACCCGCGGTCGCCGGCCACCACCAACACATGCCCGAAACGGCCTTTGTGAGCATTTGCCGGTCTTTTCGGAAACCAGGACATAACCGACGCCCAGTCACGGCGGAGCGCAATCGGCTCCTGGCCGCTATCTGCAACGCTATCAGCCGTCCCAAGGGACTCAAACACAACCTCACCGGACACTGCGACCCCATGACCGGTAAACAAGCCGGCTTTGAGGCCAATAAAGGTGACGGTCATGGTTGCTTTTACCACGTCACCCTCAGCCGCCCCCGTGGTCGCATTCAGCCCGGAGGGTAAATCCACCGCAAGGACCGGCGCCGACGCCCGGTTGCACCGCGCTATCAGTGCGGCAAAGGGCTCACGAGGCGCACCCGACACGCCGGTTCCCAGCATGGCATCAACAATCAGCCCGGCACTGGCAAAAAGCGCGTTAAGGCCAGATTCCGGAATATCTGCCAGTTCATCGACAGCCACGCCGTCTGTAAGCGCTTTTTGCCAGGCCTTTCGCGCATCGCCGGTAAGCTTCTCGGTTGGTGCGACGGCCACACAATGAACTTCCATGCCATGACGCTGTGCGTTGGCCGCAACCAGATAACCGTCGCCACCATTGTTGCCGGCGCCGCAGAGAACCAGCACCGGACCACAATCGCGCCAGTGCCGGACCAGGTGTCTGAACGCCGCCTGGGCGGCAGACTGCATAAGCTCAAAACCATCAATACCTTGCTGATCAATCACATAGCGATCAATCTGTCTGACCGCATCGGCGGAAAACAGCGCGTCTGGTAGACTGTGCGCAGCGGACGGTGGCATGAACCTTTGCTCCCGTTACAGAAACCGGTTTAAGAAAATTGGCCAGATACCTGTAAAGCATAGCAAAACAGTGGAAAAGGTCATAACTTAATCAAATTAAATATCCGTACCCTCGTACACGGACGGATCTCATCCCCGGCAGCATCTATGAGCGCCTCATCAACCTCTGACAAACCATCCCCGGAACTGGCTGATCTGCCAGCACTAATCCGCCAGTGGGCCGCTGAGCTGGGCTTCTCCGATGTCGGCGTTACCACGCCGGATACCGGGGAGCACGCCCAACACTTGCAGGATTGGCTTGCAGCGGGTTACCAGGGCGCCATGGATTACATGGCGCACCATGGCGACAAGCGTTATACCCCCACCTCGCTGGTGCCGGGCACCACCCGAGTCATCTCCGTGAGAATGGACTACCTCCCGGCGCCGGACAGCCCCAAAAAAGCACTTAGTCACCGGGATAAAGCCTACATTACCCGCTACGCACTGGGACGGGATTACCACAAACTGATCCGCAAGCGTCTCGCCCAGTTGGCGTCAAGAATTGACGAAGCGTTGAGCGGACACGACTACCGGGCCTTTGTGGACAGCGCGCCGGTGCTCGAACGCGCCCTGGCCCAGCGAGCGGGTCTTGGCTGGATTGGCAAGAACAACATGCTGATCCACCCGAAATCAGGCTCCTTCTTTTTTCTGGGGGAAATTTTTACCAGCGCGCCGCTGCCAGTTGACGAACCCTTTAAGACAGACCATTGCGGAAGCTGCTCTGCCTGCCTGGACCTGTGCCCCACCGATGCGTTTGTAGGTGCGCACAAGCTCGATGCCAGGCGCTGCATCAGTTATCTGACCATTGAACTCAAGGGCAGCATTCCAGAAGAGTTACGGCCGCTGATGGGCAACCGGGTGTTTGGTTGCGATGACTGCCAGCTGGTCTGCCCCTGGCAGAAATTCAGCACACCCACCAAAGAGCAGGACTTCCAGCCCAGGCACGGGCTGGACAACACCGACCTGGCCGAGCTGTTTCTCTGGACTGAGGATCAGTTCCTGAAGCGCACGGAAGGCTCTGCCATTCGGCGGACCGGCTACGAAGGGTGGCTTCGCAACCTGGCCGTTGGGCTGGGCAACGCACCCTCAACCATTCCGGTGATTGAAGCCCTGAAAAAGCGCGCGGACTATCCTTCCGAGATGGTCCGCGAGCATGTTCAGTGGGCCTTGCGGCAGCACGGCCTATAGCTTGAAGAAGTGTTCCCGGTAGTGGCGCAATTCGTTGATCGAGTCCCGGATATCGTCCAGAGCCAGATGACTGCCTTTCTTTTTGACGCCTGCCAATACATCCGGCCGCCAGCGACGGGCCAGTTCTTTCACCGTGGACACATCCAGGTTCCGGTAGTGGAAGAACGCCTCAAGTACTGGCATGTACTTGACCAGGAACCGGCGATCCTGGCCAATGCTGTTGCCACACAGGGGCGACTGGCCCGCCTCGATGTGTTTCTTCAGGAATTCAATGGTCTGCTGCTCGGCTTCCGTTTCGGTGATATTGCTTTCCCGAACGCGCTTGGTCAGCCCACTTTCACCGTGGGTCCTGGTACACCATTCATCCATGCTGTTGAGCAGGGTGTCTGATTGGTGAACGGCAATGACAGGGCCCTCCGCCACTATGTTGAGTTCCGAGTCGGTGATGATCGTTGCCATTTCAATGATCCGTTCTTTTTCCGGATCCAGGCCTGTCATTTCCAGATCGATCCAAACCAGGCGATTGCCATCTGACATTTTTTTCCCAGCCTTCTGAGTGTGGTGGTAGTGGGGCTGGCACCGGCTTTCCGGAAACCGCTACAAACACATCCATGTGCGCTTGACTCCGGCCATCCATGGCCTCCGACATTTCCGGAAAGCCGGTGCCAGCCCCACTCTGAAATCAGGTGATATACATTTACCGTTTCGGCAATGTCCAAGCCGATTAACTACGATTGCAGTATGATGGCACACCAAAGGCAAAATTTTCATCTAATTAACCGGGACGTAAATGGCAAAACGGCGACTGAACAAACAGCAGCAATTCCGCATCAAGAAAGTCCAGGAAGAACGGGCAACCCGTGCGGCGCGCAAGGAGAAAAAGGTTCAGGAGCAGGCCGACGCCGGTGAACTTGGCCCCGAGCAGGAGGGGTTAGTCATTGCTCACTACGGACAACAGCTGGATGTGGAAGCATTGGAAGGTGAGCTGACCGGGCAAGTTGTGCGGTGCTTTGTCAGGGCCAACATTGACAGCCTGGTGACCGGGGACAAGGTTGTCTGGAGGCCAGGAAAGAATGAGACCGGCGTTATTGTCGCGCGCTGTGAGCGCCAGAATCTACTGCAACGGCCGGATAATTTTGGTGCCCTGAAGCCGGTAGCAGCAAATATTGACCATATTATTCTGGTCATTGCGCCAGAGCCGGAGCCCCACGACAACCTGATCGACCGATACCTCGTTGCTTCGGAAATGACCGACATCCCGGCAGTTATCCTATTGAACAAGACGGATCTGCTTACCGACAGAAACCGGCAAAGCATTGATGCCCTGCTCGGGCGTTACGAGGCGCTGGGCTATGAAGTGGTGCGAACGTCTGCAGCCGAATCCGGTGATAAACCGTCACCGGAGGTTGAGGCCCTGGTGAAGAATCAGACCAGTGTGTTCGTGGGGCAGTCGGGCGTGGGAAAGTCGTCGATTATCCAGACACTGATGCCCGATGAGGCAATCCGCGTGGGCGCCGTGTCAGAGAGTACTGGCAAGGGTGTGCATACCACCACGACCGCAAAGCTTTTTCATCTTGCTATGGGAGGCGACCTGATTGATTCGCCGGGTATTCGCGAGTTCGGGTTGTGGCACATGACGCCAAAGGAGATTGAGTACGGGTTCCGGGAGATCCGGGAGGTCATCGGCAACTGCAAATTCCGCAACTGCAGGCATCTGGGAGATCCAGGCTGTGCGATTGATGCGGCGGCGGATCAGGGGAAAATCAGCCCGCAGCGGCTGAAAAGTTTTCACCGGATTCTTCAGGACATGACGGAGCAACAGGGCCGCGGGCTGAGAGTGGACTAGACAAGCCCGCCCTACCAGTTCAGCTCACCCGGTGCCGGTTTTTCTTTTTCTTCCAGCCATTCCCCACTTTCCAGACGCTTGCGGGCGGCCTCCTGCTCTGCGTCTGACGGGCCGGTAAGGTCAATCAGGGGCTCATCGGAGCGGCCTGCACTGTTTTGGATGCTGTCCACGGTTTTCTTGTTCAAAACAATAATGGAAATTCGGCGGTTTACCGGCGCAGTCGGGTCCTCCTGGTCAAACAGTACGGAATCGCTCAACCCTACCACCCGGGCAATCTGTTCATTGCGAACCCCGCCGGCAACAAGCGCCCGGCGAGCGGTATTCGCCCGGTCAGCTGACAGCTCCCAATTAGTGTAGCCCGGTCGACCATTGAACGGCGTCGAATCCGTATGCCCGGTGATGCTGAGCTTGTTATCGACCGAGCCCAACGTCTTAGCCAGCTCAAACAGGATATCCTGGGAGTAGTACTTGAGCTCGGCGCGGCCGCTGTCGAACATGGGACGACCGGAGCGATCCACGATCTGGATGCGCAGGCCTTCATCGGTGATGTCGATCAGCAGCTGATCCTTGAACTCCTGCAGGGTTTCGTTCTGCTCGATGCGCTCTTTCAGCTCCTGGAACAATTCCTCCATGCGGCGTTGCTCAAGGGTTTCAGAAAGCTCGTCCACCACCTGGTCTTCGATCTGGATCTGGCTTGATTCGATGTCCGGGCTTGCCTCGCTTACTACGGATGCACTGCCTTCCAGGTCTACCGGGTTCGGGGATCCACCCTCGGTGAACCCCACCGGATCACGGAAATAGCCCTCCACTGCCCGCTTTTGTTCGGGAGACGCCGTCGCCGTCAGCCAGAGCACAAGGAAGAAGGCCATCATGGCGGTGGCAAAGTCAGCAAACGCAACTTTCCAGGAGCCACCGTGATGGCCCCCGACGATTTTCTTCTTGCGCTTGATGATGATCGGTTTTTCTTCCACGAATCGGCTCCGGGGTCAGATGCTGGCGGTATTACTTGGAGCGAACGTGATCGTTCAGTTCCTGGAAACCGGGACGCTTGTCAGTCGGCAGTGCCTTACGACCGAACTCGATCGCCATCTGGGGCGCCTGCCCTGATACTGTGGCTACGATGGCCGACTTTACGCATTCGTAGGCCTTGAGTTCGTATTTGGCGGCGTGCTCCATGGCAATAGAGGTGGGACCAACGAAGCCGTAGCCCATAAAAATTCCCAGAAAGGTACCTACGAGCGCAGCGGCAACACTCAAGCCAATCTTCTCGGGACCTTCGCTCATGAAGTTCATGGTGATAACAATACCCAGCACCGCCGCCACGATCCCGAGGCCGGGCAGCGCATCCGCAATCTTGTTGACGGCGTGCGCAGGCTCTTCAATCTCGTGCTGGCGACTGTCAATTTCGTTTTCCATCATGCCTTCCAGCTCATGGGTCGCCATGTTGCCAGAGCTGATAATTCGCAGGTAATCGGTGATAAATGCCTGCAATTCCTTTGATTTCATGATGGCAGGGTAGCGACTGAAGATCTGGCTGGACTCGGGATTGTCGATGTCTTCTTCTATTGCCATAACGCCCTGCTTCCGGGACTTGTCAAAAATCTCGTAGAGCAGGCTGAGAAGATCCATATAGAAGGATTTATTGTAGGGAGAGCCGGTAAGCAGCTGAAAGCCCCGGCTAAACGTTTCTTTCAGGGTATGCATAGGATTGGCAATGATGAATGACCCCAAAGCCGCGCCGAAAATGATCAGCACTTCTGTTGGCTGCCACAGCACCATCAGATTGCCGCCATGGAGAACGTAGCCAGTAAACACACTGGCAACAACAATAATTGCACCGATGATCAGTAACATGGTAGCTAAGCACGCCTTATATTCTTGGTTATCGGCCGGAGCCGGAAGTCTTCACGCACAAGGTGTCCCGATAATAGCAAGGCCTCACCAGAACAGCGAAGCCATGAAACAATTTCTATACACGTGGCAGTCTTTGGTAAACTTCGCGACTTTGAGCGCAAAGGATCACTTTTAATGTTCGATAAGCTTTTTGTTCTGAGCCAGTACATCACGCCGCAACTGGCGATTTCCCGCCTTGCTGGCCGTCTGGCCGACAACGACCAATCTCCAGCGCTCAAGAACCGGGTGATCAAATGGTTTATCGGCCGCTATGGCGTAGACATGAGCGAGGCGGCCGAATCCGACCCAGAGGCCTACCCGAGCTTCAACGCTTTCTTTACGCGGGCCCTGAAACCCGGCATCCGTCCGTTGGCCGAAGGCGACAAAACACTGATCAGCCCAGTTGATGGAGCGATAAGTCAGCTTGGCCAGGTTACCGGCGACCGGGTTTTTCAGGCCAAGGGCCAGTCCTTCAGCCTGAGCGAACTGCTCGGCGGAGACGAGCAAATCACCGCCCCGTTTGCAGGCGGCGAATTCTCCACCATTTATCTTTCGCCAAAAGATTACCACCGGATCCACATGCCCACGGCCGGCACGCTTCGGGAGATGATCCATATTCCGGGCAAGCTGTTTTCAGTAAATCCGGCGACCGCGGAAAATGTCCCCAACCTGTTTGCCCGCAATGAACGGGTGGTATGCATGTTCGATACCGATTCCGGCCCTCTCGCCCTGGTGCTTGTGGGGGCAATGATTGTCGGCAGCGTGGAAACCCGGTGGAACGGTGTGGTGGTGCCAAGCGGCAATCAGGTTAACGCAACTCGTTACGAAGGAGAGCAGGCGATCAGGTTTGCCAAGGGCGAGGAAATGGGACGGTTCCGGCTGGGCTCGACTGTGATCATGGTAATGCCCAAGGGAGCAGTTACCTGGAACAGTGATCAGGTGGCTGGCAAGACCGTGCGCATGGGAGAGGCCTTTGGCAAACTGTCCTGAACACCTTCACCTGAAGGCTCTTCCGGGCAGGAGCACGGTCTGAAACATCATGCCCGGTCGAACGGGAACGCCAGCACCTCTCGGATGTCGTCAACGCCCAGCTTGATCATCAGCAGGCGATCCAGCCCAAGCGCCACCCCGGAACACTCGGGCAGCCCCTGCCCGAGTGCCGCGAGAAACGCCTCATCCAGCGCCATTTCAGGTTTCCCGGAACGTCGACGCAGCCTGTTATCCGTCTCAAAGCGGCGGCGCTGTTCCTTTGGATCCGTCAGTTCCCAGTAGCCATTGCACAGTTCCAGGCCATTGATATAGAGCTCGAAGCGGTGCGCGATTTCATGGCCATCCAACGTGGACACCCGAGCCAGGGAGGCCTGAGACGCCGGATAGCCGGTTATGAATACCGGCCTTTGCCGGCCAAGATTTGGCTCAACCGCAAAACTCATCAGCAGGTCCAGGCAGCCATCTCGCCCCAGATCCGCCAGCTGTTCCGGCTCCAGCCATTGCTCACAGTGACGAAGCAGTTCGCGATCCGTAGCCTCAAATGCGTCTATGTTTGCCCAGCGTTTAACCGCGTCCCGGTAACGGATGATTTCCGGCGGCTGGCATCCAAGCCAGCCACACACAAGATCTGAAACCTCAGACATCAATGCCACATCATCGAACCCTTCGCGATACCATTCCAGCATCGAGAATTCAGGGTTATGGCGACGCCCCAGCTCGCCATTACGGAAAACCCGGGACACCTGATAAGCCGACCCGCAGCCCGCAGCCAGTAGGCGCTTCATGTGGTATTCAGGAGAGGTCTGTAGCCAGCCGCCCGTTCGGGCGCCGGCTGAGACATGCGCCTGAATACCGTCCAGATTTGGATCGGTAACTCCACGCTGCCCGAGAATCGGTGTTTCAACTTCCAACACCCCTCTTTGCGCAAAAAAGCCGCGCACAAACGCCAGTTGTTGTGCACGGCTTTTCAAGGCAGCCTGCGCGGCAGAGGGCTGCCAGACAGGTTCGTTGGTCATCGCAGGATTAACTGCTCTTGACCCGGTTGACGTACTCTCCAGAGCGAGTATCAACCTTGAGCACTTCACCGATGGTGATAAACAGAGGCACGTTAACCACGGCCCCGGTTGAGAGCGTTGCAGGCTTGGTGCCACCCTGAGCGGTGTCGCCCTTCATGCCCGGATCGGTATCGACCACCTCGAGCTCAACGAAATTGGGCGGCGTAACCGACAGGGGCGCGCCGTTATAAAGGGTCACCGTGTAGACATCCTGCTCTTTCAGCCACTTCAGGGTGTCACCCACGGCCTTGGCATCCGCTGGGTACTGCTCGAAGGAGCCATCAGTGAGCATGAAATGCCAGAATTCGCCATCGGTGTAGAGGTATTCCATGTCCTGATCAATCACATCCGCCGCTTCCAGGCTTTCACCGGATTTGAAGGTGCGCTCCCAGACACGATTGGTCATGAGGTTACGCAGCTTGACGCGGTTGAAGGCCTGTCCCTTTCCGGGTTTTACGAATTCGTTCTCAAGAATGATGCAGGGGTCGCCATCGAGCAAAACCTTAAGACCGCCGCGAAATTCGTTGGTAGAATATGAAGCCATGAAATGTCCACCTGACAAAATGCTGTTTAAAATTGAAAGGTCGCTATGATACAGCGAACCCCCGCCCGTATAGAAGCCCACCTTTGTGACCACGAGCAACGCAGTTGGCAGCAACTGCTCTCGGAGTCGGTGACATCGCCTGAGGAGCTGCTCCGGCGGCTGGGACTTCCCGATGACCCGTGGCTTTCCGGCGCACGGCAGGGGCACCGACTGTTTCCGATAAGGGTGCCGGAACCATTCCTGGCCCGGATGGAAAAGGGCAACCCGGCCGACCCTCTGCTCAGGCAGGTGCTGCCACTTGAGGATGAAACCGGCGATGTGCCGGGCTTTGTGAGCGACCCTCTGCAGGAAGCGGGTGCCATTCCGACCACCGGGCTGATCCGAAAATACCGCAGTCGGGCGTTGCTCATGGTAACAGGCCAGTGCGCGATAAACTGCCGGTACTGCTTTCGGCGGCACTTCCCCTATGACGAACAGCGGCTGAGTCCGGAAGACCGACAACGTGTCATCGAGACCCTGGCTGCCAGCCCGGAGGTTAATGAGGTGATTCTTAGTGGTGGCGACCCGCTGGCGGTCAATGACCGGCTTCTCGCCCAGTGGGCATCCGCGATCAGCGGCATCCCTCATATCCGCCGACTGCGTCTGCATACCCGCCTGCCCGTGGTGATTCCCCAGAGAGTCTGCGATGAGTTGCTGAAGTGGCTGTCAACAACACCCTTGCAGGTGGTCATTGTTCTTCACATCAACCATCCGGCGGAAATTGATACCCCAACCCGCCGGGCCCTGGGATACCTCAGGGCAGCCGGTGCCACTCTACTGAACCAGAGCGTTATCCTTCGGGGCGTGAATGATGAAGTGTCTGTACTTGAAGCCCTGAGCGAGGCCCTGTTCGATGCTGGCGTGCTACCCTATTATCTGCACGCCTTCGATCCGGTGGCCGGTGCGCACCATTACGATGTAACTGATCAGGAAGCGAAGGAACTGGTGCGTGAACTGCTGGGAAGACTGCCCGGGTTCCTGGTTCCCAAGCTTGTCCGGGAAGAGCCAGGAAAGGATGGCAAGACCCCCATCAACCTGTTCCCATGACAGGCTTCTCAAAAAAGGCCTCAAAATCACTTGTCAAAGATTGTCAACTCGTGATCTTCTCGCTTTTTGAGACGGGTTTGCTACTTTATAGTCCAGTAGCGCTCAATGATAAAAACATGTATTTACGGCGTTTTCCTGACAGGTTGGCAAACAGTGAGTGGCCGCCAGCTGAGCAGGGCCAACCCCGGAATACCACCTGTGGTCCAGATATTGGCATGAATTCATGGAAGGTATGACCCTGAAACCAGATCTCCGCGTTCCCGAACAGAAAACGGCCAGCCTGTCGTTCTGTGACACAACGCCCAAAGCATTCAGGATCTGGACAGATCAGCTGCCGATGGCCAATATCGGTGAAGTCTCGCGCCAGCTTTACCATGCCATCATAGAACTGAACCATCTGTTCCTTGCTCCCCAGCAACGCATGCAGTTCCTGGAGCTTATCCGGGAAAAAATCCATTTCGTCTGCAACGAACTCTCCCGGCATTATCTCGGCCTGGCCGTTGCACTTCCGGAAAAACAGCGCAAGATCGCTAACCTGTCCCAAGCCTTGCAGTTACATTTGGCGGGTGGATACAAGCTTTGCCTCCTCGAGTTTATTGACAATGGTGGTCCGGACAAAAACCGCAGGCAGATCGCCAGTGCCGTTCACAGAGCCATCTCTGAACTGGCAGCAACCATTGTGAGATCACACCAGCTCTATTGCCCCAGCCCGACCCAGAGCTGGCTGGAATGCCACCGACTGTACCGTTTCGCCCACCGCAACAATCTTTCCGTAGTCCAGGTGGAAGATGACACATTGCAGCACCGCCGCACCAGCTCGGTTGCCGACAGTTACAAGCGAATTCTTCTGCTTGGCTGTGCCCGGCCCAACCAGCTTCGCCAATCAGAGCTCTTACAGGTTTACGAACTGTTCGAATCCTGGACTGATCACACCAGATGCGGGCCAGAGATCGGCGACGAAAGCCTCTTTGTAGTCAATATGGAACGGGACAATCCGCCGTTCTACCGCAGCCTGCTCAGTCAGAAGCCCGGTGATGAGAGCTTTGGTTTCGATTCCAGCGAGCTGTCGGCCATGCTGTCGGATGCCCTCCATGCCCGCCGTGAGCAAAGAGGTACAAGTCAGGAACTGTTGGTCCCGACGAAAGTCAGTGACACGCTGCTGACCCATCTCACTCAGGCGCTGGGCATCCTCGCCAAACGAAACTTTAACCGCATTTCAAGTCAGGGTTACCTGGAAGTCTGCGTTGGCCTGACAGCTGCGCACTACTTCATCGCCGGCGAAAAAACCTTCACCCAATTCGTGAATGGCAATGACAATGGTCACCACGAAGAAGAAAACCTGTTCGTACGCTCTGCGCGACACAACCAGGATGCCTGGTCAGGAGCACACGATGCAGCCCCAAGCGATGAACGACTGCATGCTGCGGATGCACCGATCAATTTCCGGGGCAGCTATGGCAACTCCCAGGCGCCGTCCACCGACAGAAACCGGCCAAGATCACACCAGTCCCTGCTGATCAACACCAGCCCGGGCGGGTATTGCGTGGCCTGGGAGAGCAATGTTCCACCCTCGCTTCAGGCCGGCGAAGTGCTTGGCGTTCGGGAGCAACGTACGCACCCCTGGAGCGTGGCGGTGGTGCGCTGGATCCGTCAGATAAAGAATCAGGGCACCCAGGTCGGCATTGAGCTGCTGGCCCCCAGCGCCTCCCCCTGCGGCATCCGCCTGATCCAGAAAATAGGTAACAACAGCCAATATCTCCGCGGGCTTTTGTTACCGGAAATCAGCGTGGTTAATCAGTCGGCTACCCTGATTACACCCCGGCTGCCATTTCAGTCGGGTAGCCGCATATCACTGCTTCATGACGGGCGGGAGGATCAGGGACAGCTGTCTCGAAAGGTTTCGTCCACCGGCAGCATCAGCCAGTTCGAGCTCAAGTTGCAGAACACCGCGGCGCTGAACACCAGCACTGCTCCGGAGTCCTCCAGAGCCAGCGAGGATGAATTCGACTCGCTCTGGCCGTCGTTATAATGTTGCCAAACTGAGACGCCGGAGCCCCGGCGAGGGTTGTTATTGAACCGCAACCCCTGCATCATTCAGCGTTAGTGAATGAACCGTGTATCACGAGACGCCTTACGAATGCAGAAAAAGAACGCGACCGTACACCTGCTGATTCTTGATCCATCCCAAAATGATGCCGAATCGCTGGTCAGCCTGCTCCGGAACTCAGGCAAAGCCACCAGAGCCCATCGCATCACCTCCGCGGAAGACCTCGAAGAAACCCTGAAAGCGGGTAACTGGGATCTGCTCCTGGCCCGCGATCTGGAGGAGGAATTCTCAGCCGACGATGCGCTGGCCATGATACGCCGGATGGATAAAGACATCCCCTTCGTCCTGCTCACAGAACAGGAAAGCCGTGAGCGCACCGTAGCGATGATGAAGGCGGGCGCGCAGGACACCGTCCCCTTTGAGTACACCGACCTTCTTGTGCTCGTGGTTAACCGGGAACTGGCTGCCCTTGACGAGCGCCGCCGGCGCCGGGCGCTGGAGTCCCACCTTCGGGAGGCCGAGCAACGCTGCCAACTGCTGCTCGAGAGCTCCAAGGATGCCATCGCCTACATCAACGATGGCATGCACATCTACGCCAACCAATCGTATATGGAATTCCTTGGCTACGACGATATCGACGATCTGATCTGTATTCCGGTACTGGACACTCTTACCCCGGAAAGCCAGGACAAGTACAAGGGGTTCATGAAGTCCTTCGCCGAAAAGGGCGAAGACGGTATGACAATGAACTGCACGGCACGCCGCAGTGACGACTACGAACTGAATGTCACCATGTCCGTTTCCGCGGCCACCTATGATGGCGAGGCCTGCACGCAGATTGTGCTGCAACCGGAGCACAGTGACGCGGAACTCGAAGAAAAACTGCGCCAGATAAGTAGCCAGGACCTGCTGACCGGTCTTTACAATCGCCAGTACCTGATGGATGCGCTCGCCGAAGCGATCTCCAATGCCGGCAAGAACAACGAGACCGGTGCGCTTGCCTATATCGCCCTGGACAACTTCATGAGCATGAAGAGCCAGGTGGGCATATCCGGTGCGGACTTGCTACTTGGCGATCTGGCCAACCTGCTGAAGGAGCAGGCCGGGGACGATCTTGCCCTAGCCAGACTGAGTGATGACGCCTTCAGCCTTCTGTGCCAGCCATGCGATGAAAAAACCATGGTTGATCACGCCGAACGCATCCGAAAGGCGGTTGAAGACCATCTGTTTGATATCAATGGCCGCACCGTTCAGCTCACTCTGAGTATCGGGGTGGCCGCAATTACCGAGAACTCGCCGAAGGCCGAGGAGCTGATGGCCCGGGCCCATACCGCATCGGCGGAAGTCCGCAAACTGCAAGGCCATGCCCAGGGCAACGGTGTCGTACTCTATAACCCGGCAGACTTCGAAACACTGGATGAGAGCAATTCGGTGGAGGCAATTCAGAAAGCCCTGGACGAGAACCGTTTCCGCCTTCTGTTCCAGCCGATCATCAATCTGCGCGGAGAGGGCGAGGAGCATTACGAAGCTTTCGTACGGATGCTCGACAAGGACGAGAAGGAAGTCTCACCTTACGATTTCCTGCCACCAATGGGGCCAAGCGATACCGCCATCAAGATCGACCGCTGGGTGATCCTGCAGACCATCAAGCAGCTTTCCAGCCATCGTTCCCGGGGCCACGACACCCGTCTGTTCCTGAACGTAACTGCGGAAACCCTGCAGGACAAGACCTTCACACCCTGGCTCAGCGTCGCCCTGAAAGCCGCGCGCCTGCCGGGGGATTCCCTGATTTTCCAGATCCGGGAAGGCGATGCCAATAACTACATGAAACAGGCCAGGGACTTTGCCAAAGCCGTTCATGAACTCCACTGCAAGGTTTCCATTGCTCAGTTTGGCTGTGCCCTGAACCCGTTCAACACGCTCAAACATATCGATACAGACTATGTGAAGATTGATGGCTCCTTTACGGAGGAAATCCAGAAGAGCGATGAGGCCAAAAAACAGGTGAGTGAAATGGTCAAGAGCCTGCAGAATAATGGCAAGCTGACTATCATACCGTTGGTCGAAAATGCCGGTGTTCTCGCCACCCTTTGGCAGGCAGGTGTCAACTATATCCAGGGTTACTACCTGCAGGCCCCGGTTCCGGAAATGAACTACGATTTCGGTGACAACTGAGCCGGACGGCTCAGAAGTCCGCCTGTTCCAGGTCCTGATTGGTATCGCTTTCCCGGAAACCAATCAGGTACAGGATTGCATCCAGCCCTAGTGTCGAGATGGAGTGCCGGGCCGATTCCTTCACCAGGGGTTTGGCCCGGAACGCGACGCCCAGCCCGGCCTGACTCAGCATCGGCAGGTCGTTGGCGCCATCACCCACCGCAATGACCTGCTCCCTGGAGATGTGTTCCTTTTCAGCTATTTCCAGTAACAATTCGGCCTTGCGCTTGCCATCGACGATCTGCCCGGCGACCCGGCCGGTAACCTTTCCGTTTTCGATCTCAAGCTCATTGGCATAGATATAGTCGATACCCAGCTTACGCTGCAGATGGCGGGCGAAATAGGTAAACCCGCCAGACAGAATCGCAGTCCGGTACCCCAGGGCCTTGAGACTGAGAATCAGGTGTTCGGCCCCTTCGGTCATGCGCAAACGGCTGGCGATACCCTCCAGGACTGACTCATCAAGCCCTTTGAGCAGCGCCAGACGCTCGGCAAAGCTCTGGCTGAAGTCCAGCTCGCCTTGCATGGCCCTTTCGGTAATTTCCGCCACCTGCTCCCCGACCCCGGCTTCCATGGCCAGCTCATCAATCACCTCTGCCTCAATCAGCGTCGAATCCATGTCGAAGACCACCAAACGGCGGTTACGCCGAAAAATCGAATCCTCCTGGAAGGCGATATCCACATTCATTTCACCGGCAATATGGAGAAAATCCGCGCGCAATTGTTCAAGGTCCGAAGGAGTGCCACGAACCGAAAACTCCACGCAGGCAATCCGGTTTTCGGAGGCATTCAGTGAGGGCCTCGCAGAGAGCCGGGAGATGTTGTCGATGTTTAACCCATGGCGAGCGGTAATGGCCGATACCCGGGCAATCTGTTCGGCCTTGATGTCCCGGGAAAGCAGGGTCACGATGTAACAGGCGCGATTCCGGGCCGCAGCCCACGACTGATATTCCTCAACGGTGATCGGCGCAAACCGCACCTGCAAATCAAGGGCGTGGAGCCGGAACAGCAGATCCCGAATGACCGGCGAGGATTTCGATTCGTCCGGGATATCAATCAGGATGCCCCAGGTGAGATGATCGTGAATCACCGCCTGGCCAATATCCAGAATCCGCACATCGTAGCGGCCCATGATGCCGGTGATTTCCGACGTGAGGCCGGGCTTGTCACGCCCAGAGACATTAATCAGTACCAGCTCACTCACTGTCAGAACCCTCACTTTCAGAGCTCTGCTCTTCCCTGGCACGGGCGGCGGAAGGAATCACCTCAATGGCATCGACCCGCTGCAAGCCCCGGGGCAGCTTGTGGCCGCGACGACCACGCTCGCCGAGGTAATGCTCGAGGTCGCTGAACTGCAGCCCCAACTTGCGCTTGCCGGCCCGGATTTCCAGCTGGTCATCCTCGGCGAATACCGCTACGGACACCACGTATTCTTCGCGGTTCTGGACCCGCGCAGAAGGTATGCTGATGATTTTGTTACCTTTGCCCTTAGCCAGTTCCGGCAATTCACTCAGGGGAAACACCAACATACGGCCTTCGTTGGAAATAGCCCCCAGATACAGCGTTTTTTCGGTGGCGGGTATCGTTACCGGAGGCAGGATCTTTGCCCCTTTAGGAACGCTCACTACCGCTTTGCCGTTGCGATTTTTGCTCAGCATGTCGTTCAGTGACGTCACAAAACCATAGCCGCCATCCGTGACCAACAAGGTCTTGCGAGATGGATCGCCCATCAACAGCCCCGAGAATGTGGCGCCGGAAGGCGGATTGATCCGGCCGGTTAAAGGCTCGCCTTGCCCCCTGGCCGACGGCAGGCTGTGGGCCATCAGCGAATAGGCGCGCCCGGTTGAATCCAGAAAGATCGCCTGCTGGTTGGTTCGCCCTCTGGCCGCCAGCGCAAAACGGTCGCCGGCCTTGTAACTCAGGCCTTCGGGCTCGATGTCATGGCCCTTGGCGGCACGAACCCAGCCTTTATCGGACAGCACCACGGTGACCGGATCGTTCGAGATAAGGTCCACTTCACTGAAGGCCCGGGCTTCCTCCCGCTCAACAATCGGAGATCGGCGGTCGTCCCCAAAGTTATCGGAGTCCGCTTTCAGTTCGCTTTTGATCAGCTCCCGCAGTCGGTCTTCGGAACCAAGAATCGACTGAAGTTCGTCCCGCTCCGCAGACAGCTCATCCTGCTCACCGCGGATCTTCATTTCTTCAAGCTTGGCCAGATGACGTAATTTGAGCTCAAGGATGGCTTCGGCCTGATCGGGAGACAAGCCGAAGCGAGACATCAACTCGGCCTTCGGCTTGTCCTCGGTACGAATGATTTCAATAACCTCATCGATATTGAGGTAGGCAATCAACAAACCTTCGAGGAGGTGCAGGCGCGCCAGAACCTTGTCGAGCCGATGCTGAAGGCGACGGATAACGGTGGTCCGACGGAACGTCAGCCACTCGGTCAGAATCTGACGCAGCCCTTTGACTCCGGGCCTGCCGTCATTGCCAATCACATTTATGTTGACCCGGTAAGTCTTCTCAAGATCAGTGCTGGCGAACAGGTGGGCCATCAGGCCATCGAGATCCACCCGGTTGGAGCGGGGTACAACGACCAAACGAGTCGGGTTTTCGTGGTCCGACTCGTCGCGGAGGTCAGCCACCATCGGCAGCTTTTTAGTCTGCATCTGTTGGGCAATCTGCTCCAGCACCCGGGCACCGGATACCTGGTGCGGAAGGTCGGTGACAACGATCTCACCGCTTTCCCGAATCCAGCGGGCACGCATGCGCAAAGAACCGCGGCCGGTTTCATACATCTGCCGGATATCCTTGCGCGGGGTAATAATTTCCGCAAAGGTGGGGAAATCCGGCCCCTTGATGTGTTCGCAGAGCTCATCCACAGTTGCATCCGGCTCATCCAGCAAACGGATGCAGGCAGCGGTGACTTCCCGCACGTTGTGGGGTGGGATATCGGTGGCCATGCCGACGGCAATACCGGTGGTACCGTTCAGCAGCACGTGAGGCAACCTTGCAGGCAGCACCGACGGCTCATCCATGGTGCCATCGAAATTGGGCACCCAGTCCACTGTACCCTGGGCCAGCTCGCCCAACAGTGCTTCGGCAAAAGGCGCCAGGCGGGATTCGGTGTAACGCATGGCGGCAAAAGATTTGGGATCATCCGGCGAACCCCAGTTACCCTGCCCGTCCACCAGTGGGTAACGGTAGGAGAACGGCTGCGCCATCAGCACCATGGCCTCATAGCAGGCGCTGTCGCCATGGGGGTGAAACTTACCCAACACGTCACCGACAGTACGGGCAGATTTCTTGTACTTCGACGTGGATTTCAGCCCCAGCTCAGACATCGCGTAGACAATCCGACGCTGCACCGGTTTAAGCCCATCACCAACATTGGGAAGCGCCCGGTCAAGAATGACGTACATGGAATAGTCGAGATAGGCCTTTTCCGTGTAATCCCGGAGCGCTACCCGCTCAAAGCCTTCATCCGTTGTCTGAAACTCTGGCATGGATGCCTCTTTTGCCTGTATTACCTGATTTGAATAACGCCAGTGATGCTACTCCCTGTGCCCGTAATAATCACCGGGCAGCAGGAGCTGCACATTATATGGAGCACGGCGCCGATACACCAACAACCTGCGGATTTATTAGCCAAAACCGGCAATCTATCCCGTGAAGGGCTGATTCCAATAGCGGAATTCCCGCATGGAGAGTCTGTAAGGTGCGACGTATGCTCGCCAACAGTAGATAGAAGACCGTTTTACTCATCTGACAAGCGGAACACTATGAAACCCAATATCAAAGCCTGCGGGCAAGCCATGGCCACGGCCCTGGTCAATGCGGTTCTGGCCGTCGCGCTGATGCTTCTCGTGGAGTTTGCGATCAGTGGCAGCTTCCAGGTCCCCGAGCCCTATCTCTGGGCGGGTTTGCTGATCTGGGTGGTCATCTTTGCGGGACAGTTCTGGCGCCAGCGCTACTTATGCAAGGCCTGTGAGTCAACGCGGGAATCGCACACCCCGTCGCACGGCAAGTCTACACTTTGAACTATTCCCTTATTCAGAAATGAACGGGGACCCAGGAAGGGAATGAAAACTCCGGGAGGCAGGTTCCGGGTATAGCCCCGGAACCTGTTTTGGCAGGGTCAGCTAGGCCTACTGCTGGACACCTTCGACAGAAATGATCATCTCAACAGTCTCGGAGGCCTTTCCAAGATCCATCGGGATTCCGAAATCCTTCAGGCGGAGTTCGGTTCCGGCTTCAAAGCCCATACGGTAACCGCCCCAGGGGTCTGCACCATGGCCAACCACTGCGGTATCCAATGTTACTTCTTTGGTAACGCCACGCAGGGTCAGGTCGCCAATGATATCGGCTTCACCTTCGCTATCAACCACCACCCGCTTGCTCTTGAACGTAGCCTGGGGGAACTCATCAACATAGAGGAAGTCCTCGCTGCGCAGATGCTTGTCACGCTCAGCGTGATTTGAATCAACGCTGCTGGTGTCGATGGAGACGTTAACCGAGCTATTTTCCGGGTTTTCCGCGTCGTACACGAACTGACCATCGAAATCATTAAACCGGCCATAGAGCCAGCTGTAGCCAAGGTGTGAAATCTTGAAGGTGATGAATTGATGGGTGCCTTTGGAGTCAAACGCGTAGGTGCCACTGTGTTCATCGGCATTAACTACGCCCGTAAATGCCATCGATAAAGCGGAGGCAAGCAACACTTTTTTCATGGTTATCTCCCTTATTTCATTGGTGCCCGACTCTCGGGCGTTACACGAATTCAGATTCGGGTGGCGCGCTCGTTACTTCCCCAGCATACGACGGAGCGTCGGGTCGCGATCAATAAAGTGGTGCTTGAGAGCGCCGGCTGCGTGGACCAGGGCCAGACCGAGAATCGCCCAGGTCGTCCAGTAATGGACAGTCCCGGCAATATCTTCCATGCCCTTTACCTGACCGGTCACAGAAGGTACTTCAAACCATCCGAAAACACTGACGGAGGAGCCGTCCGCTGTTGAGATGAGGTAACCGCTGACCAACGCCACGAAGATCAGCACATAGAGCAGTCCGTGACCCAGGTGCGCACTGCGAACCTCCCATCGCTTGTGCTCTGGCGGAGAGGCCGGCGATACATTTAGACTTTTCCAGATAACCCGGAAGACCATAACCGCCAGCAGCAAAATTCCGACACTGCGATGGATGTCGGGAGCCCTATTGTACCAGTCGTGGTAATAGGTCAAATCCACCATCCAGTACCCGAGTCCGAAGAGGCCGAAAACCACCAGGGCGACAAGCCAGTGAATGGCAATTGCCACCAAGCCGTAGCTGGATGCTGTATTTCGGATTTGCATGATAAGACTTAACCCCGATCCTTGGCCCACATTCGATGCACTCAGTCTAGAAATGTCCCATCGCGAAAAAAATCAAAATCTTTTGCTGCCTTACATCAGAATTTCTGACTGACCTCTCGTAATCAATGCCTTAGCAACCTTTGCCTTTGGTCGCATACGGGTATTACGGATTGCTCGAAATTATTGCAACGATAGACTTTAGAAATACTGCAATGCCCCGTCGGGGGCCTCATTGACCGAGAGGACAAGACATGGAACTTGAATTCGACGAAACCGTGGTTGTACCCAGCAACAACTGATTCTTTGGCGGTCTTCCAAGGCCGCTAGGTTTCCATTTCCGCCCTACCCGACCGCAAAAGATACAAACCGTTTCCAGTTTGTACATGAAACAGTGGTAATAAACTCGTTTTTTTGGCAATCTTCCTCCCAACTATCAGTAACTTCGGGATTTTTCAGCAATACCCGTACTGATATGAAACAGTTCAGGTGTCTGACTCGGGCCCCTGATGCGTTCGCCAAATTAACCAGAATCGTCTATGTCGAAACGCCTCCCTGAAAAGCTGACGGCTCCGGAAGTGGAACTGTTATCCCCTATGCTAAACAGGGAAGGTGACACATGGACCGCTGATTTTCGAGGGCTTACGCTCAGAACGGCACTTCAACCCATCTATAGCATCTCGCACAAACGAATTGTCGGTTACGAAGCGCTGATCCGGGCCTTCGACAATGACAACTCAGCAGTTCTCCCACTGCACCTGTTTCAGCTTCCCGATTCCGCCGCAGAAAACCTGCTACTCGACCGTCTTTGCCGGTATCTTCATATACGCAACTACAGTGGTATCAGTGACCAGCTGAACTGGCTATTTCTGAACGTATCGCCGCAAGTGGTCACCAGTGGCAGCCAGGCAGATTCTTTTTTTGGTCATTTACTCGCCAAGACCGGCCTCCCTCCGCACCGAATAGTGATGGAGATCGTGGAGCAGCCAACAGACGATGCTGAAAGACTTCGGGAAACCGTTGCCTATTACAAAAAACTGGGTTGTCTCACCGCCATCGACGACTTTGGTGCCGGCCATTCCAACTTTGAGCGGATCTGGAATCTGTCGCCCGATATCGTGAAACTAGACCGGAAACTGCTGACCCGTGCAACAGACGATCACAAGGCCCGCCAGATTCTCAACGGGATTGTGTCACTTCTGCATCAGTCTGGTTGTCTGGTGCTGTTGGAAGGCGTGGAAACCCGTGACCAGGCAATGATCGCCATTGATGCCGGTGTCGACTTTGTTCAGGGTTTCTATTTCCGAAAGCCAAGCACAGACCTGGACCAATTTGCCCATGCGCCTGCGGATTTCGACCAACTGCTGCAGGAATACAAAACTCGCAACCAGGTCACTCGTGACCCGAGAAGCCAACTGGTGGAATTTTTCAATGGTTTTTTTGATCACGCCATCACCAGATTGCGGAACGGCCTGGGCATGGAGGCATCCTGCCTGGAATTGCTGAACCATCCGGCCGTGTCGAGGTGCTATCTCGTGGATGACAAGGGCGTACAGATTGATGACACGCTGGTATCCGACACGGGCACCCGCAGCCTGGACCCGCGCTTCAAGCCCCTGGAGAGCACCAGCAGCGCCGACTGGTTCCGCCAGCAGTATCTGCGCCAGGCGCTGGCGCAGCCTGAAAGCCTGCATGTAACGGCACCCTATCTGTGCGTCACCGGTGCCTACATGTGTGTGACGCTGTCCCTGGGCTACTACCAACATGGCAAGCTGCAGGTATTGTGCTGCGACATCCTTGCCAACCACTCGTCGCCCGCCCTGTAGCTACGGGTAAATGCCGTACACAAGGGCGATGACCGCTACGGTCACGGTGCCAATAAACACATTCATTGGCACCCCCACACGAACAAAATCACTGAACCGGTAACCTCCGGGACCGAACACCATCATATTGGTCTGGTAACCCAACGGCGTGGCAAAGCTCGCCGACGCGGCCATCATTACGGCGATCACAAACGGTTCTGGCGCAACGCCCATACTGCTGGTCATGGAGAGGACAACCGGAATAATCAGCACCGCTGCGGCGTTATTGGTGATCACTTCCGTCAGCACGGAAACGGCAAAATAGACCAGGAAGATTGTAAGCAACACATGCCCCTGGCTGAGCTCCAGGATGGCCTCAGCGACAAAGCTGGCCGCACCGGTCTGTTCCAGCGCCGCACCCATCGCAAATGATGCTGCGATGGTCAGGATAACCGGCACATCCACCGATTTCTGGGCCTGACCGACCGAACAGCAGCCAGACAGAATCATCAGCGCAGCGCCCAGTAATGCCGCATTCAGCATACTCAGAATGCCGCAGGCTGCCAGGCCAACCAGAACGGACAGGATCCCCCAGGATAACCAGGCACGATCGTGCCGGGGGGTTTCGGTTTCCAGGTCGTTGATCAGCAGGAAATCCTTGTTGTAGCGCTGGCGACTGACAAACGCCGGCCGGGCTTCCAGCAACAATACGTCACCCGGCTTCAGACGAATGTTGCCCAGATTGCCAGATACCCGCTCTCCCCCCCTGGCTACGGCCAGCACCACCGCACCATAACGGTCCCGGAAACGGGCATCCCGGATGGTCAGCCCGAGCACATCGGACTGAGGCGACAAGGCCGCCTCGACCAGGCGCCGCTCTGCCCTGTCTTTGCTCAGACTCGGCTCGTCTTCATGGACGGAGGGTACGATGCCGTTGATCCGCAGCAGATCCGAAATGGCCTGGGTATCACCGGCAAACACCAGTCTGTCGCCCCCTCTGAGCCGCTCTTCGGATGGCACCGCCGTTACCACAGAGCCATCACGCTCAATCTCAACCAGATAAAGCCGCTCCAGCTCCCTGAGCCCCGCTTCGCCAACGCTTTTGCCTACCAGCGGGCCGTCGAAGGATACCGCCACTTCCAGGGTGAACTCCCGCATTGAGCCGAACTTCTGCTGATCCTTGCGATCGGGAAGCGCTCTGGGCATAAACAGCAGCAACGCCGCCACACCGATGATTGCGACGGGCAGCCCCACGGCAGTAATGGAGAAGATGGAGAAGCCCTGCTCACCGGTCAGCTGCTGGTATTGGCCATTAACCACAAGGTTGGTGCTGGTGCCAATCAGCGTAAGAGTGCCACCGAGAATCGCCGAATAGCTGAGGGGAATCATTAACTTGGACGGCGATATACCAATTTTCCGTGACCAGGCGTGAACGGCCGGAATCATGGTAGCCACAACAGGGGTGTTGTTAAGAAAGCCGCTGAGAAGCGCCACCGGAAACGCAATCCGCGCCTGGGCCGAGCGAACCGTTCTGGGGTTTCGGAGCAGGTGATGAACCAGGAGGTCCACGCCACCGGAATGATGAATGCCCGCCGCTACCACGAACATGGCAACAACGGTGATAAGGCCACTGTTACTGAAGCCGGCCAGGGCCTGATCGGCAGACACAATACCACTGGCACTGAGCACCACGAGCACACCCATCATCACCAGATGGGGCGCAAATCGTCCTGCACTCATCAGTAACAGCGCAGTGCCTGCGAGGCCCAGCGCAAACCAGCCTTGCCAGTCCATCAACGGTTCTTCCCGATCAGAAAACTGGCAGGATAAAGGGTTTACAGAATACTTAGAAAGAATAAAGGATGCTTTTTATAGCACCTTAAGGAATATCAGACCGCGATGTCCGCCATGTTGCCGTAGGCTTCCAGCCACGCCCTGCGATCGGGTGCGCGCTTCTTGCCGAGCAGCATGTCCATGCGGCTATCGGTGTCGTCACCGTCTTCAATGGTCAGCATCACCAGGCGCCGGGTGTCTGGTGCCATAGTGGTCTCACGAAGCTGCAGCGGATTCATTTCACCAAGCCCCTTGAAGCGGGTTACTGAAATCTTGCCTTTGCGTTTCTCCGCCGCAATGCGATCAATAATACCCTGCTTTTCGTGTTCATCCAGGGCATAAAAGGTTTCCTTGCCCAGATCCACCCGGTACAGGGGCGGCATGGCAACGAAAATGTGACCCGCAGCAACCACCGGGCGGAAGTGTTTTACAAACAGTGCGCACAGCAGCGTGGCGATGTGCAGTCCGTCAGAATCGGCATCCGCGAGGATGCAGACCTTGTTATAGCGCAAGCCATCCAACTGGTCCGAACCGGGATCGACACCAATGGCAACGGCAATGTCGTGCACTTCCTGGGAGGCCAGGATCTCACCCGAATCCACCTCCCAGGTGTTCAGGATCTTGCCCCGCAACGGCATCACCGCCTGAAATTCCCGATCCCTTGCCTGTTTTGCGGAACCACCGGCTGAGTCACCTTCCACCAGAAACAGCTCCGAACGGGCGGTATCGCTTCCGGAGCAGTCCGCCAGTTTGCCCGGCAGGGCCGGGCCGGATGTCACCCTTTTGCGTGCTACCTTCTTGCTGGCCCGCAGACGACGCTGGGCATTATTGATAAACAGCTCCGCCAGTGCTTCCGCCACGTCGGTGTGCTGGTTCAGCCAGAGACTGAAGGCATCCTTGACCACGCCGGAGATAAAAGCCGCTGCTTCCCTGGACGAAAGGCGCTCCTTGGTCTGACCTGAAAACTGCGGTTCCTGCATCTTGAAGGAGAGTACATAGGCCGCCCGCTCCCAGATATCCTCGGGGGAGAGTTTCACGCCACGGGGCAACAGACTCCGGAACTCACAGAACTCCCGCATGGCTTCGAGCAGGCCGGTGCGCAGCCCGTTCACATGGGTTCCACCCTGGGCGGTCGGAATCAGGTTCACATAGCTTTCCATGACCGCTTCACCGCCTTCCGGCAGCCATTGAATCGCCCAGTCTACGGCTTCCTTGTTACCGGAAAAGCTGCCGGTGAAGGGTTCCAGTGGCACCGCTTCAATGTCGGCCAGCGCAGTGACCAGGTAATCCCGCAGACCGCCCTCATAACACCACTCGTCTTTTTCGCCGGTCTTTTCCTGAAGGAAGGTCACGGTCAGGCCGGGGCATAACACTGCCTTGGCTCGCAGGTTATGGCGAAGCCGGCTGACGGAAAAATTGGGGCTGTCAAAGTAGGTCACGTCGGGCATGAACTTCAGGCGAGTACCTGTGTTGCGCTTGCCAACTGTGTCGATCACTTCCAGCTCAGAGACCTTCTCGCCATTGGCAAAGGTCATCCGGTGCAGCTGACCATCACGTTTGATGCTGATTTCCAGGTGCGTGGACAGGGCATTTACAACGGAAACACCCACGCCGTGGAGGCCGCCGGAAAAGTTGTAGTTGCCCTGTGAGAACTTGCCACCGGCATGCAGGCGGGTCAGGATCAGCTCAACGCCGGACAGACCTTCTTCTTTATGAAGATCCACCGGCATCCCCCGGCCGTCATCCTCAACGCTGAGAGAACCGTCAGTGTAAAGCACCACATCAATACGCCGGGCGTACCCCGCCAGTGCCTCATCCACACTGTTATCAATCACTTCCTGTGCCAGGTGATTGGGCCGACTGGTATCTGTGTACATCCCGGGACGCTTGCGCACCGGATCCAGACCACTCAGTACTTCAATAGCATCGGCGTTATATTGTTGCTGGCTCATGGGCAGGAACGGACTCCGCGATAGATAGAAAAAGCTGGGCCCTAGCTTAGGGATTCGTGAAGAAAGATCAACGGTTGTTTTCGGCGCGGGTGATCTGGATATCGTTCCAGCCTTCGGCGGTGACTGCGATTACCGCACAGGGGGTGGTCAGGGCCTGGGAGACCATTGTGCCGGGTGCCGGTTCGGCAACCCTGATGGTCAGTTGCAGGGTTCCGTCGGAAATTTCCGAACTCTCCAGTGTCACTCCGAAGCCACCGGTTGGCTTTTGCCCAATGGAAGCCAGCACAATATGTTCTCGCTGATAATCAATATCCCTTAGCGCCTGAAGGGAAAGGGTGCGTGTCGGCAGCGCCTCAAGACGCGCCAATTCCTCCAGACTGCCGATTTGGAGATAGCCGGGCGCAGTCATCCCACAGTGGGCTGACTGGGCAACCTGCCTGGCCAGGGGCGCGCCGGCATCGGTCTCGGTCTGACTGACAGCACAGCCGGCACTCAGGACGCCCGCCGCTATCAGACTGCTTCGGATCAGGGGCTTTATGTTCATGGAATCTGGATCGCCTTAACGCTGGTGGACTGGCTACCAGCCTGCTCCGGCAGTAACCGGTAGCCCATGAAACCCGGCCTGGGCAGAAAATCCGGTGAATTCACTGACAGGGCCGGCCTGGAATAGCTGGTGGTCATTCGAAGTCCCGTAACCGGCTGATTCTCGCGCACTTCGATGACCTGCCGCAAACCGGCAACCGGGTATTCGGCACAGGCCTCACCGGCATGACAAATCAGGCCATCATTGTCGAGGTCCGTTCCCGCAACCAGGAAGTACTCGCCCGGCGGCACTTCGTTCTGGAGTTGCGGCGCCTCACCGTCATCCGGGAGGAACTCGAACTGATATTGGCCTTCATTTACCGTGGCAACTGTCTGACCAACCGTCACAAACGTGTCCCCCTGAGGCACAGGTTCAACCAACAGGACGAAATGCCGACCGGCGTCCCGGGCCTGTTGATCGGTGATCTGCTGGCCGATCACGGGGATGGTCAGAGTCGCCTGGGATTCGGTGCCGGAATTGTAGGTAATTGCAAGATTCGCTCGAGAAGACAGACCTGCCTCAAGGTTTTCTGGAATCAGGGTCAGCTCTAACCGGGCGGGCGCGTCCGCAGTGATCGCTTCCTGGGGAAATGGCGACACAGTGAACCAGTCATCCGACACGGAAACACCGGTAATGGTGATATCGTAGTTTCCCAGAGGTGCCAACTCCACTGTTTTACTAACTGGCGCGCTGGCTTCGGTTGTCAGGTTGACGACGGCCGGGGTAGAGGTCAACAGCTGCGGAGGGGATGCCAAAAGCACCGACTGAACCGACTTGGCCGCATCAAGAACACCATACCCCAGCTGATCGGTTCGGCTGCAGTCTGCTTCACAAGGCGGCGCCGTCAGAGCTCCCCCCCTGAGATAGCCTTCGATGTCAGCAGAAGTCAGTGCGGGCCGGGCCTCTTTCATTAACGCCAATACACCCGAGACGTGGGGCGCCGCCATGGACGTTCCCTGCAACCCGCGATAGACGGGCTGAAGCACTCCATCGACCACTGCAGCGCTGGTGCTACTGACCAGGTCACCCTGACCATCGCCATTGCCGTCGCGACTTGCATCGCCCCCCGGCGCGGCAAGATCAATCGTGCTCCCGAAATTCGAATAGGATGAAAGGTTGCCAGCACCATCCACGGCGCTGACCGAGAATACATTGTCCAACGCGGCCGGACAGGAAGGCTCGCTGGTGGCAGAGTTGCCCGCGGCGGCGACATAAATAATGCCTTTGTCCACACCTTGATTGATAAGCTGCTGAAGCGTGCCCGCAACGCCCGGGTCACCGCAGGGAAGCCCTCCGAGACTAAGGTTCACGATATCTGCGAACGGCCTGGACTGATCACCCAGAACCCATTGCATTCCCTCGAGCAGATCACTGAGCGTGCCAGAACCACCCTCGCCCAACACCCGCACCGGCATCAGGCTGGATCCGAACGCAACACCCGCACCGCCACTGCCATTGACGGTCGCCGCTACGGTGCCCGCAACATGGGTGCCGTGATAGACGCTGCCACCTATGGCACTTCCCGGATCAATAGGAAAGTCATCGCCGTCTACGGCGTCGAAGCCGGCGATAACATTCGCCGTCAGGTCCGGATGCCACTGCCCGCCATCCCGTAACAAGCCGGTATCCAGGACCGCTACATTGACACCCACACCGCCACCCGGCGCAAGCTGCCAGCCTACCGGGCCGTTGATCAGGGCGTAATGCCACTGCTGCGCCAACACCCGGCTGGTATAGAATGGCTCATCCACCGGCGTGGCGAATGAGCGGGTCTTATAGTTTGGGGATGCGTGCCGGATGGCCGGATCACTTCTCAGGCTCCGGATCCAGGCAAGGGTCTGTTCTGCCGGGCTACTCTGACGCAACGCCGCCACCGCGCCGGGGCGCCGGACGGTCCAGAGCCCGGGGGCGATCTGGCGCCCGGGTGTCATCAGTGCATTGGCTGCAAGCCCGTTGCTCCGAACGCCGGGATCGCGCAGGGAAACAATCGCCTCGTCCTCAACGAATTCATGCTTCGGCCAGTCATAGGCTGTCGCATTAATTGTTTCTGTTCTCGATGAAGACAGGATATACAGCATTGGCGAGTCGCCCAGCGCTGTGACAGAGACGGTGTAGTCACCCACCTGTTCGTTGTTGAGGGCGATGCTGACTGACGCCCCGTTACCGGGCGCAATGACCTGCCCGACATTCGTGCCGTCAGGCGCGTCCACCCTTAGCTGCAAATCAGCCGCCGCTCCAAGCCTTGTGGTAAAGCTCTGCAGGGTCAGTTCCAAACCGGCCTGCAACGATGCAACGTACCGATCCTCTTGATCGGGAAAGTACTGGAACGCCTCTGACTGCCCGGATAAAAGTGGGTAGTCCCCGACCTGCAACGTATCACTTACATAGCCCGCGAGAATAAACTCCGGCGGCAACAGCTGGGCGGTGGTCAGCGGGGTCCGTCCAAGCAGCGCATCGGCATTGTCCGCATCAACCCGTGTTCCCGCCTCAATGTCGATGACTCCAGCCAGAGCGACCGGAGCTGGCAGGTCACCGCTGCCGGAGCCTCCACTGCACCCGAGCACCGCCAGACCGAGCGCCATGACGATGCACAATTTACCAACGTTCCCGGGAACCGACGCCAGCGCCATAAAAAACACCCCCACCTTTTCCACCAGCATAACTCATCGCACCCGATGTGTTATTTACTGACTGTTAACCGTTACGCGGACCAGTGACTAACGGATGCAAAAGAGCCGCCGGAGGAAACCTCAGGCGGCTCTCAAATTAACACTCGAACATTACAGTGCGTAGAACAGCATCGGTATGAAAGCCGTCACTAGCAGCGTCGGCCCCATCACTGCCAAAGGCAACAGCAGGCGCTGATAACGGTGCCAGAAGGAGCCGGTACGTTCCGCCGCCAGCACTTCCGTCTCACCCACCACCTGGCGGGTCAGCAGATGGTTGAGCGCTACCGGCGGGCTCAGGTAGCCCAATTCGAACGCCACCAGGCACACAATCCAGAAATGCAGGGGATCAATGCCCAGCTGGATAGCTGGCTGGGCGATGGTGGCCGATACCAGAATCACCGCGCCGAACGGATCCATGACCATGCCGATGACAGTGAGCATTACCACAATCACCAGCATGGCAATCCATGGGCTGGTCAGGCTCTCCGGGAACAGGGCGTGGACGATATCCGAACGCTCCAGAATTCCGCCGAGGCAGATCGAAAAACCGATGAGGGCCAGCAAGGCTCCGATATGAACGGCAGAGTCGCTGGCGGCTGCGGAACTCCGGTTCCAGAATGCCTGCAGCCTTGTCTCCCGTTCGCCCCGGTTATCCCTGCCAGCATCGAGAAATACCAGCGCCAGCATCACCAGCGGCAGAATCAGCGGAGCACTGTACTCATTGAACTGAAGCCCAAGCACACCCCAGATAGCCAGAATCACAACAGCGCCGAGCAAGACATAGGGCATCAGCGGCTTCATCCTGCGCACGGATTCCCGAAACGCCCCTGGCGCCGGTCTGGGCTTCCAGTTCCCCTCGGTTTTGCAGACAACCAGGGAAAACAGTGTGGCCGACATGATGAACACCCATAGGCCCCAACCATAGAGTTCCGTGGTGGTAACCTCCTTGTTCAGTGCCGCAACCACCACAATCAACAAACAGGGGTTAAGAACGACACCCAGACTCCCCGACATGGCAGTGGTGGCCAGGGAAAGCTGTCGCCCGGCGCCCGCGCGGCGAAGTTCGTCATAAACGACGCCGCCCACAGCGAGAATAAATATCCCCGAGGCGCCGGTGAACGCCGTGGGAAACGCAGTTGCGAATATAATCACAGACGCCAGCATGGGTGCCGGCAGGTTGTAGGGTTTGATCACGTCAAGCAGCAGCTCCGGTAACCGGGTCTGCTTCAGCACCATGCCGACCAGCACATACAGGCCGATGTTTATGAACATCGAGGACAGGTTCGACATCATCCCGAAATAGATGGCGAGGCCAGAGGCGTAGCCATCCACCAGGAAGAAGTAACTCATGGCAATCAGACCCATGGCGCAGTGCAGCGGCAGCACAAGACCCGATGAAAGCGAGAGACTTCCCGCCCGCATCCGTTCCGGCACGTTCACAAAGCGGACCGCGTTGATCACCATGAACAGGCCGAATACGGCCACCCAGGCAGACTGGAGCTGGCTCGTCGATTCCGATCCCGGCGAACTGGCCAGCTGCCCCAGATAGGCATTCAGAGACGCGACCATCAGCCCGTTGACGACAAACTGCATCCCCTGACTCAAGCGCCACTCAGCCCGGTTCCGAGGCAGGCGCAGCGCGATATGGTCCGCATCAAGGGCTGCAACAGCCGCTGCCAGGGCGAACATGGCAATGAACAGATACTTGGTGAGTTCAATGTTTTCCAGCAGGAAATCCGCCAGCCCCTGCTCCACACTCTTGAACACCCCGAGGGCCGGGGTGGCGTGCCTGAGGTTCTGCTCGTAAGCCATGTACTCCCGGTTGCAAAGCTCAAGATTGCGCTGCAGGGAAGTCCGGATGGCCTCCGGATTGGGCGGCGAACTGAACAGGTCCTCCGGATCAGGCTTGTAGGCTTGCACCCGCTTGCGCACTTCGGCATCAACATCCATTTCCAGCTGACAGGTCGGTTCAGTGGCGTCCGGGTTCAGCAGGTAATAGTTTGGCCAGGTCTGCTCACCGACCCACAGCAGACGGGAGTGGAGTGAATTGCCCATGCCCAGAGCCAGCGTGGAAAGGAGCAAAAGCAAGAGTACGGCCCCGTGCAGCCGGTGCACGGGGTATAGGGTCCTGACCGCCGGGGCCGTCAATGCGCGCCAGTTCATAGCCGTGCCGCCCCTTTATTCGCGATTGGCCGAGGTGCACTCGGACGCAGACGGGTTGCTGGCGCAGCGGATCTTGCTCAACAGCCCCAGCATCTTGGGGTGGTAGACATCCGGCGCCCCGTTGAGACCATCGCGCATCTCAATCCGGTTCTGGCGGAACATCTCCTGGTAGCCCTGAATGTCCTTTTCCGGGATGCGAATCCATTTCTCCTCCGGAATTGCCTGTTCCTGGCTGGTGATCAGGTTCATGGCCTGCGGGAACATCGCCCAGGCAACTTCCCGGGCGTTCTGGGATGTGGCATCGGCAAGGACGCCTTCCCGCGCAATGATCTGAATGGTCAGCTGTGCCAGCGGATAATCCACAATGCCGCCGGTGTCACCAATGCCCTTGTAGAGCTCCAGTGCCTCATAGGCAAAAGCAGGCGCATAGGCAGTGTCTACGGAGCCGTTGTTGAACTTTCCCGCAAAGTTCGTGATGTCTGAAGGCACCACCGTGGCCTTGATAAAGTTCACCATGTGAATGGCGTCTTTCTGATAATCCAGCGTTGCCATCCGCTTGCCAGCCAGCTCGCCGGCGGTGTCTATGCTGCGATCGTTCACGAACAGGTAACCGGCACCCACAGGGATAATACCCAACACCTCATAGCCATTGGCTTTCATGAGGGGGGCCGCTTTGGGCTGAGCGAGGGTTGCCAGCAGGGTCTTGAGGTCGTCATAGGTGGGGATCGCACCCACCGCGCTGACGCTGCCGGTGAACCTGTTGAACGGGCGGGTACGAATGTCCGTGGCGGCCACCGCGTCGCACTGGCCGGCATTGAAATCGCCAACGGCAACGCCCTCATCAGTGTAGGGTTTGAGCTCGAAATCAACGCCGTGGACCTTCATTTCCAGCGCATAGTCCTTAATCATGTTGAAGACATCACCATTGGCACCGATCACGTCAAAGACACAAATTTTCACGGTTTGGGCTGAGGCAAAGGGTGCAATGGCAGCGAGAGTCAGAGCGGCAACGACTTTTCGGATCATAACGACCTCCAGGTCATTCTTGTGGTTATAGGTAATCAGAAGGCTCGGGACGCCTGCCTCAGAGCAGGTCGTCCAGATTCATGGTTTCAACGTTTTCCGTACCCTGATCAGGGCTCATTTTTCCGAAGGAGCTTTGCGGGGTGCGATAGCCATAACTGGCGCTCCAGTGCTTGTCCGAAGAGAACCGGATAACTCTCGCCGCCACTTCATCGACCAGGCGGTACTCTTGCCATACCTCAATTTGGTCTTCAGCTTCGGCAAAGCGGGCAATAGCATCGTCGAGGACATCCGGGCGGCCAAAAGTTTCTGCCGCCACAGCCTCAACCGCGAGGGACGCACGGATACCAGCCCGGACACCGAGATCCGAGCTGTGCTCGAGAACGCTCCAAGGATCCGGGGAGAGTTCAGGCCGTATGTCGGGAAACAACAACCAAACCAGGGCCCGTATGGCGTTGGGTAACCCACCCCACTTTTCATTATCGACACAGGTGGCCGCCCGCTCAGCCTGAGGCGCGATGCTGCGGGGGATGCCCGCCATGGCTCCGGAGTTGGCGTCGTTCACGATAGCCTGCATGCCAGTCAGCAGGCCCAGCAGGAAGGTAATTTCATCCTGCTCGTTAAACAGAAAGGGGCACTCGACAGGTTCTGCAGCCGGGTCGAAATCGTAAGCTGCCATCGCACGATTGAACGCGAGATACCGGCGTTGTGCAGTTTTTGCGTTCAGCCGTTTGGCTTCTTCCCGGGCGTCTTTGGCTGCGGGCACTTTGCCTGCGTGGTCGGCTCGCAAGTAAGCAAGCTCAGCCTCCCAGGCCCGGTATTCCATGCAGTTGGCAGCCAGCAACATCAGGAGGGAGCCGGTGCTGTTCGGCGCCTCGGTAACGCGGGAAAAGGAATAAAGCAGCGGGTCGACGCCTTCACCCAGGGCACAGGCCATTTCCGGATCTGACATCTGCATCACATAAGGTGTGGCTTCGCCTTCGGAGTAACCAGAAAGTACAACACCGGTCGTCGTGTATATGGGGTTGGCTGAACAGCCTGCGAGCGCGGCCACCGCCGCCAATGTGAGAGCCTTCAGGCGCGAGCCCGCCAGGCCCGGACCAAACCCTGCTAGTGAGGAGATCATATTTCACCCTGCATCACGTTGTTTTTGTTTGCCCGATCTGAACTCGGTTTTTTGTCAACGGATGCAAGAATGCGTTGAAAACTGTCCTACAAAAATGGCTCGAATGCCGATTTTGTTATGCCGATCGGGCCAATGGCCCGGAAGGAAAGGAGCTTCTCAGGATTTTCTTGAGATAAAACAATAATTTTTAGAAATGCCAACCCGCTTACAGAGCCATCATTGCCATTACCTGATCGGTCAGGCCATCCAGTGTCAGGCCTCCCCGCTCCGGCTTGTACCAGGTCACCGTCCAGCTGAGGGCACCGGTCAACATCCGGCGAACCACGAACGGATCGGCTTGCAGGGCGCCCTCGCGTTTCAGCGATTTCAGTACATCCAGCCAGAGCTTCTCGTAGATATCCCGTAGTTCCAGCACTTCAACCTGGGAAGATGCCGACAGACTCCGCCATTCGAATACCAAGACCGCCATGGCCTCACCGGTCTCGCCATTGATCGACTCAAGTTCGGCACGAACCAGGCCCCGAAGTTTCTGCCTGTTGGTATCGGCAGCCTCTAAAGCCGCTTGCATCAGCGACGTATTCAGCCGGATGGTTTCGACCATTACCGCTTTCAGAATCTCCTCCTTGGTCCGAAAATGGTGAAACAGGCTACCGGACTGAATACCGACGGCGGCCGCCAGATCACGAACTGTGGTCCGCTCGTAGCCTTTTTCCCGGAACAGCCGGGCGGCCTCAGTGAGCAGGCGGCCGCGGGCACCACTGGGGTCTGACACAAGGTTTTCGGCGATCAGGGACTGGAGGATCTGGTTCACTAAAGCTATCCGGTTGGCATAAGAGGCCTTTAATTCTACCTTAAACTTGCCTGTTTACAAACCAAGCGCTTGCTTGGTATCGTCAGCTTCATCGTGTGACAAAACCGCGATTGCCACAGGCATTGAATCGGTAACCATAAACAGGGCACAGGAACATGGCTGAATCCCCCAAAACTGTTCGCATCGGATGCTCCGCCGCTTTCTGGGGCGATACTGAAACCGCCGCAGCGCAACTGGTTCATCAAGGCAACATCGACTACCTGGTTGCCGATTATCTGGCAGAAATCACCATGTCGATCATGGCAGGCCAGAAAATGAAGGACCCGTCCCAGGGGTATGCGCGGGATTTCGTCCAGACGGTCATGGGCCCCCTGCTTGGAGACATCAAGGAAAAAGGCATCCGCGTTCTGGCCAACGCGGGCGGCGTGAATCCTGTGGCTTGTCGAGATGCCTTACAGGCTCTCTGCGAAAGGGCGGGCGTGGCCATGAAGATTGTCCTGGTGCTGGGCGATGACCTGCTGATGAAAAAGAAAAAGCTCGCCGACATGGGCATCACGGAGATGAGCTCCGGCCAACCAATGCCGCCGATGATGGTCAGCCTGAATGCTTACCTGGGTGCGCCTGGCCTCGTGGCGGCCCTGGAAGAGGGCGCTGACATTGTTATTACCGGCCGGGTTGCCGACAGCGCCCTGGTGCTGGCGCCTCTGGTGCACGAATTCGGATGGAGCTGGGAAGACTACGACAAGCTGGCCCAGGGCAGCCTGGCTGGGCATCTGCTTGAGTGTGGTGCCCAGTCCACCGGCGGCAACTTTACCGACTGGGAAGCGGTAGCCGGTGGCTACGCCAACATGGGCTTCCCGATTGCCGAAGTGAGTGCCGACGGCAGCTTTTTTATCACCAAGCCCGGAGACACCGGCGGCCTTGTCAGCCGAGGCACAGTGGCCGAACAGCTGGTGTACGAAATTGGCGACCCCAGAGCCTACCTGCTGCCGGATGTTACCTGCGATTTCACGGGGGTTGAGCTGGACGAAACCGGTAAAGACCAGGTTCAGGTTCGGGGCGCCCGAGGGCTCCCGCCCACGGACAGCTACAAGGTATCGGGCACCTGGCCGGATGGTTTCAAGTGCACAGTCACCTTCCTTCTGGCCGGCATGAATGCCAAGGCCAAGGCACAGACCGTGGCCCAGGCCATTCTGGCCAAGACCTCACGCATGTTCAGCGAGCGTGGCCTGCCTGATTACAGTGAAACCAGTATCGAGCTTCTGGGCACCGAAACCACCTACGGCGCCCATGGCCAAGGCGAGGACTGCCGGGAACTGGTGGTCAAAATCAGCACGGCCCATCCCAAGAAAGAGGCTCTGGTACTGTTTTCCCGGGAAATTGCCCAGGCGGCAACTGGCATGGCGCCTGGGATCACCGGGATTGTAGGGGGGCGGCCCACAGTGTGGCCGAAGATCCGGTTGTATTCCTGCCTGGTGCCGAAAACGGAAGTCGAGGTATCAGTGGATCTGGATGGCGAGCGGCAAACCGTTGAGGTTGAGACCGACGGCGGTTTCAATGCTAGCGATCTCCAGCCACAGTCGTTCACACACGAGACAAACACCACGGACACGACGGTGCCACTGGTGCAATTGGCCTGGGCCCGGAGTGGCGACAAGGGCGATCACGCTAATATCGGCGTGATCGCCCGAAAACCGGAGTATTTGCCCTTTATCGAAACGGCCCTGACCGAGTCGGCTGTAGCAGAGTGGATGGCCCATACCCTCAATCCGGAAACCGGCCGGGTCACCCGCTGGGCCATGCCCGGATTGCATGCCATCAATTTCCTGCTGGAGCACAGCCTTGGCGGTGGCGGTGTCGCCAGCCTGCGGATTGATCCCCAGGGGAAGGCGTTTGCCCAGCAGTTACTGGAGTTTCCGATTCCGATTTCTTCAAAGGTCATCAACAAATAAACCATGGAGCATGCACTCTGGCCGTTTGGTCCTTCCGGGACACGCTGTGAATACATCCCTGTACGCTTGATCGCAGCATCCCTGCTGCTCACAGTCCCGGAAGGACCAAACGGCCAGAGCGCCCGAACTTTGAAAGGGTCTTCATTTTTATGAGCTATCAATCTGTTTTTCATCGGGACCTGTTTAAGGGCCAGGTGTTTATTGTTACCGGCGGCGGTTCTGGCATTGGCCGATGCACGGCCCATGAACTCGCTGCCCTGAGTGCGCGGGTAGCCCTGGTGGGCCGCAAGGCCGAGAAAGTCGAGTCTGTAAAAGCAGAGATCACTGAGGACGGCGGCATCGCGTCTGCCCATGTCTGCGATATTCGGGAAGAGGAATCGGTGAAGGCCACCGTCAAGGCGATTATTGCCGAACATGGCGGCCTGAACGGGTTGGTGAACAATGCCGGCGGACAGTTTCAGGCACCGCTGACGGGGATCAACCAGAAGGGCTGGGAGACCGTCGTGCGAACCAATCTGACCGGCGGCTTCCTTATGGCCCGGGAAGCCTACACCCAGGCGCTGTCCAAAACCGGGGGCGCCATCGTCAATATTGTGGCTGATATGTGGGGCGGTATGCCGGGCATGGGGCACTCCGGCGCCGCCAGAGCCGGGATGGTCAACTTTACCCAGACAGCTGCGGTTGAATGGGGCGCTTCCGGCGTTCGGGTGAACGCGGTTGCTCCAGGCTGGATTGCCTCCAGTGGCATGGACAATTACCCAGAACACATGAAGCAGTGGATCCGAAGCCTTGGCGATAACGTGCCCATCAAGCGGATGGGTACCGAATCCGAAGTCAGCTCCGCCATCTGTTTTCTGCTCAGTCCCGGGGCGGCGTTTATCAGCGGGGACTGCCTAAGGATAGATGGCGGTGCCTCCCAGGGCGGCCGAGTCTGGCCGTTGCCGAAGGCCAAAAACAACGAGCCTTACAACGGCTTTCACCGGGCCATCACCCCGAAAGTTCTGAGCGGCGACTGAGGAGCCGAACATGCAGGTACTTGAATCCACCGTAAGCCCCCAGTCCGAAGACTTTCGCACCAATGCCGAAGCCATGGAAGCCCATATCACCACGTTTCGGGACGTAGAGCAGAAGGTCCTGGATCTGGCGGAAGCGGCCCGGGAAAAGTTCACCAAGCGAGGCAAGCTGCTCCCGAGGGACCGCATCAACCGGTTGCTGGACCGTGGCACGCCCTTCCTGGAGCTCTGTTCCCTGGCCGGCTACAAAATGCACGACGACAAAGACGGCAGCATGGCGGGCGGCGGGATCATCGCCGGTATTGGCTATGTCAGTGGCATTCGCTGCCTCGTCGTTGCCAGCAACAGCGCTATCAAAGGCGGCACCATTACCCCGGCCGGCCTGGACAAGACGCTGCGGCTGCAACAGGTCGCCATGGAGAACAAGCTCCCCGTCGTGTCTATGTCCGAAAGCGGCGGCGCTAACCTTAACTACGCTACCGACATTTTCGTGCTCGGCGCCCGGGGCTTTGCCAACCAGGCGCGTATGTCAGCGGCCGGCATTCCGCAGGTAACCGTGGTCCACGGCAACGCCACGGCAGGCGGTGCCTACCAGCCGGGCCTGTCCGACTATGTAATCGTGGTGCGCGAGCAGGCCAAGATGTTCCTCGCCGGCCCGCCGCTTCTCAAGGCCGCCACCGGTGAAGTTGCCACCGACGAAGAACTCGGCGGCGCGGAGATGCATGCCACGGTAGCAGGCACTGCCGAATACCTTGCCGAAGACGACGCCGACGGCATCCGCCAGGCAAGAAATATCCTCGAAGCCCTGCCCTGGAGCGAGCAACTGCCGCCCCGGCGCGAGCTTCAATGGGAGGAACCGCTCTACCCGGCCGATGAACTGTTGGGCGTGATTCCGGCAGACTCCAAGAAACCCTACGATGTTCGCGAAATCCTTGCCCGTATCGCCGACGGTTCGAAGTTCATGGATTTCAAGAACGAGTTCGACGACCAGACCGTCTGCGGCACCATCCGGATCGAAGGCCACTCGGTTGGCATCATCGGCAACAACGGCCCGATCACACCGGCAGGCTCCGCCAAGGCCGCCCAGTTTATCCAGCTCTGCGACCAGGCCGGAACGCCGCTGCTGTTCCTGCATAACACCACCGGTTTCATGGTGGGCACACACTCGGAGCAGAACGGCATCATCAAACACGGCTCGAAAATGATCCAGGCCGTGGCCAACTGTCGGGTGCCAAAGGTCGCAATTGTCATCGGCGGTTCCTATGGTGCAGGCAACTACGCCATGTGCGGGCGTGGTCTGGACCCTAGGTTCATCTTCGCCTGGCCCAACAGCCGAACCGCGGTCATGGGCCCGGCGCAGGCAGGCAAGGTGATGCGCATTGTGGCAGAGGACAAGCAACGCCGCGGAGGCATCGAGCCGGATCCGAAGACGCTGGATTTTCTGGAACAGGCGACGGCGAAGAAACTGGAGGAAGGCTCTACGGCGCTGTTTGGAACAGCCCGGTTGTGGGATGACGGGCTGATTGATCCGCGGGATACCCGGCGGGTTCTGGCTCTGGTTCTCGACATTTGCCGGGAAGCCGAGGCTCGGCAGTTGCGGCCTAATACGTTTGGGGTGGCCCGCTTGTAGCCTTTCTGGGTTTGGTGGGGCCCGCCTCTTGGCCTTTGAGCTTTTGGGCTGGAACCGGGGCGGAGGGCTTCCCAAAAAACGCCCGTAAATACGTCCCTGTAGGGCTCGGTCGCGCCATCCCTGGCGCTCCACGTTTTTGGGAAGCCCTCCGCCCCGGTTCTGGTCGACCACGAGTTATCGTTTTAAGAGAGAAAGCTTTTCCACTGATCGAGAGAACAAACACGTAGGTCGGATTACGCCTTTGGCTAATCCGACCTACAGAGACAACAAAACTGCCAGCGGGCAGCAACACATTTGCAGACATTGGCGTGTGTGTGGGACCGACTTCAGAAAATGTAGAGGGCCATGGATGGCCCGAAACAAGCGCACATGGATGTGCTCGTAGCGGTTTTCTGAAGTCGGTCCCACACACACGCCGCCCAAGCTAAAGAACGTGCACCCGAACATAGAAGGCACGAACTCTCTATCACCAGGAGAACAAGAACGTGAAATTCACAGCCGAACACGAAGCCCTGAGAAAAACCGTCCGCGATTTCGTGGAGAAGGAAATCAATCCCCACTGCGACGAATGGGAAGCCGCCGGGGAATTCCCGATTCATGAGCTGTTCAAGAAGCTCGGCAACCTCGGGATCCTGGGCATCCAGAAGCCGGAAGAATACGGCGGCATGGGGCTGGATTACAGCTACAACCTGGTGGCAGCGGAAGAGCTTGGCATGGCCAACTGTGGCGGTGTTCCGTTGGCCATCGGGGTGCAGACCGATATGTGTACGCCGGCCATCTCCCGGTTTGGTTCCGATGAACTCAAACGCAGCTTCCTGGCACCAGCCATTGCCGGTGACATGGTGGGTTGTATCGGCGTCAGCGAGGTTGGTGCGGGTTCCGATGTGGCAGGGATGAAAACTACCGCCAAGAAAGACGGTGACGACTACATCATCAACGGCTCCAAGATGTGGATCACCAATAGCCCAAAATCCGATTTTATCTGCCTGCTGGCCAACACCTCGGACGACAAACCCCACAAGAACAAGTCCCTGATCGTGGTGCCCACAAAAACACCCGGCATCTCCTTCAGCCCGCACCTGAACAAACTGGGCATGCGCTCCTCGGAAACCGCGCAGATTTTCTTTGACGACGTGCGCGTTCCCCAGCGTTACCGCATTGGCGCTGAAGGGACCGGTTTTATGATGCAGATGCTGCAGTTCCAGGAAGAGCGCCTGTGGGGTGCCGCCAATGTGATCAAGGCGTTGGAAAACTGCATCACCAAGACCATTGAGTACTGCCGAGAGCGCAAGACCTTCGGCCAGCCATTGATCGACAACCAGGTCATCCATTTCCGCCTGGCCGAACTGCAAACCGAAGTCGAAGCCCTGCGCGCCCTCACCTACCAGGCATGTGAACTCCACGTTGATGGTAAGGATGTGACCCGCCTAGCTTCAATGGCCAAGCTCAAGGCCGGGCGTCTGGGGCGTGAGGTCACAGACAGCTGCCTTCAGTACTGGGGCGGTAACGGTTACATGTGGGATAACCCGATTTCCCGGGCACACCGGGATGTTCGGCTGGTGTCCATCGGTGGAGGTGCCGATGAAATCATGCTCGGGATTATTTGCAAGATGATGGGGACCCTTCCGGGTAAGAAGCGCGACTGAGGCATCAGACATTGGCGGAAGGCTATCAGGTCGGCTGGGAGGCCCAGCCAACCTGATAGCTCCAAACCTTTTACGTGGAGTCAGTTATGGATCAGCTACCACATTGCGAGACACTGTTACTGGAGAAACAGGGCCCTACCCTGTTTCTCACCATCAACCGACCGGACGTTCGCAACGCCATGAGCCTGGAAATGGTTGCGGAACTGTCGGCGGTTTTTGCCCAGATTGAAAACGACCTGCACATCCGCGTCGTCGTAATCCGGGGTGCCGGTGGTCATTTTTGTGCCGGCGGTGATATCAAAGACATGGCCGGTGCCCGCGGCCAGAAGGCTGCCGAGGGTGAGGCCGATCCGTTCTACCGCCTGAACAGAGCCTTCGGCCAGATGATCCAACAGGTCAACGAATCCTCGAAAGTCGTTGTCGCGGTCACCGAAGGCGCCGTGATGGGCGGGGGCTTCGGACTGGCCTGCGTTTCCGACGTTGCCATCGCCGGGCCGACGGCCAGGTTCGGCATGCCGGAAACGTCCCTCGGCGTGATTCCCGCCCAGATTGCGCCGTTTGTGGTTGAACGAATCGGCCTAACCCAGGCTCGCCGATTGGCTTTGCTGGGCTTGAGAATCGATGCGAACGAGGCATGCAGTCTTGGAATCGTTCACCAGGCGGCATCATCGGATGATGAACTGGAAGAGATGCTGGCTGCCGCTTTGGAACGTGTTCGCCATTGCGCTCCGGTTGCCACCGCTGAAACCAAGGCGTTGCTTCATCGGGTTGGTCATGAGTCGATGAGCGGCCTGCTCGACAGCGCGGCTGAGAAATTTGCGGAAGCCATTCGGGGAAGCGAAGGGACCGAGGGCACCATGGCTTTCATGCAAAAGCGGTCACCGGCCTGGGCGGGCCACTCTTGATGAATGCGGAGCGTGGGAGGCTGGATGTGCCTCCAGAAAATGTTGGAGGCCATGGATGGCCGGAAACAAGCGCACATGGACGTACTCGTAGCGGTTTTCTGGAGGCACATCCAGCCTCTCGCGCGGCCCCACACCCAAGCAAGAGAACAAGAACATGTTAAGAAAACTGTTAATAGCCAACCGGGGCGAAATCGCAGTTCGGATCATCCGCACCGCCAAAGCCCTCGGTTACCGTACCGTCGCTGTCTACTCTGAGGCCGACGCCAAAGCCATGCACGTGGAGATGGCCGACGAGGCCGTATGCATTGGCCCGGCTCAGGTATCCGCCTCCTACCTGAACAGCGACGCCATCCTCGAGGCCGCCCGCAAAACCGGCGCCGACTGCATCCACCCCGGATACGGTTTCCTCTCCGAGAATGCCGCCTTCGCCGATGCCTGCAAAGAGGCTGGTCTGGTCTTCGTGGGCCCGCCTGCATCTGCCATCGAACTGATGGGCAGCAAGCGTCGATCCAAAATCGCCATGCAGGAAGCCGGCGTGCCCGTGGTACCCGGTTATGAGGGTAACAACGCCAGCGACGACGAACTGATCGCAGCCGCCAAAGACATCGGCTACCCCTTGATGATCAAAGCCTCTGCCGGCGGCGGTGGCCGTGGTATGCGCCTGGTTGAGAGTGAACCTGAACTCGCCGACAACATCAAGCGGGCCCGTTCCGAGTCCAAGCAGGCCTTCGGCGACGACGAGCTGATCCTCGAGAAAGCCGTGATCGAGCCCCGCCACGTGGAAATCCAGGTGTTCGCCGATAGCCTCGGCAACGCCGTGTACCTGGGCGAGCGAGACTGCTCCGTTCAGCGCCGGCACCAGAAAGTGGTCGAAGAAGCACCCTCTCCCTTTGTGACACCGGACCTGCGCCAAGCCATGGGCGAGGCCGCGGTCAAAGCGGCGCTGGCCTGCAATTACGAAGGTGCCGGCACCGTCGAGTTCCTGGTCGACCAACACCGGCACTTCTATTTTCTGGAAATGAACACCCGTCTGCAGGTGGAACACCCTGTCACCGAGCTGATTACCGGTCAGGATCTTGTTGCATGGCAGCTTACCGTTGCCGAGGGATTACCACTGCCCTTGGCCCAGGAAGAGATCAACCTGAACGGCCATGCCATCGAGGTGCGGCTTTACGCCGAGAATCCCGCCCAGGGTTTCACGCCCCAGACCGGTCCTCTCTATGTATTTGAACCCGCGGAAGGTGAGGGCCTAAGGTTCGACACCGGCGTTCGATCAGGAGACAGCATCACGCCCCATTACGATCCCATGCTGGCAAAAGTGATTGCCTGGGGCCAGAACCGCGATGAGGCCCGCCGCCGTCTGATCCGGGCCCTTGAGGACACGGCAGTCTTCGGCGTCACCACCAACCGCTATTTCCTGAGCCGGATTATTGCCAACGACACCTTCGGTGCTGGAGAGGCAACCACAGCATTTTTGCAGCAAGCCTTCAGTGATGATCCTTCACTGAAGCCACAGGAGCTGGACATCCGGAAGATCGCCCTTGCGGCCTGCGTTCTCGACCATGGCATTTCGGGCCAGACCGCCTGGAGCAATGCACCGGCCACCATGACCCCGATCAAGCTGGAAAGCGGCGACACGATCGTTGAGCTGCTGGTTACCCGGACCGGCAACCGGTTGTCGTTCAGCATGGGCAAAACCCGCCACACCCTTTTGTTTGAAAGCCAACGTGATGGCCTTTTGTGCATTATCGACAACGGCGTTCGTCAGACTTGCCAATATCACCGCCAGGGCAATTCCCTATATTTGCAGGCGTTCGGGCAATCCTGGTCGGTCCGGGACATTACCCACCTTCCGGCAACCGGCCCCAACGGCGTTGGCAGCGGTCGCATCCAGGCAACGATGGATGGTGCCATCATTGATGTGCTGGTCGAAGCTGGCCATACCGTTCGCCAGGGCGATACGCTCGTAGTCCTGGAAGCCATGAAAATGGAGCATCCGGTGAGAGCAGACCGCGATGGCGTCGTCGGCCAGGTTCACGCCAGTAAAGGTGAACAGGTTAAACGCAGCCAGTTGCTGGTGGAGATCACTGCGAACGAAACCTCTGAACAGGAGGCCAGCGCAAAAACATAAGCCGGGTAAAGAACCATCATGAGCCAAGACAACGTATCCCCACTGGACATCGCCCGCGGCCTGCGGGGCGTCATCAGGCGGCTGCCCGCCATAGCCAGAGGTTTTTACTACTATTCCCTGAAAAATGAGGACCGGGGACTGACCCTCGGCACGCTCATTGAAGCCAATGCCAATCATGTCGGCAACCGGCCTGCCATTCTTTTTGAGGACCGTTCCATTACCTGGCGCGAGCTCAATGGCTGGGCCAATCGTATCGCCCGCTACCTGCAGGACCAGGGCCTCCGCAAGGGCGATGCCATCGCAGTATTCCTGGAGAACCGCCCGGAGCTGCTCGCTGTGGTAGCCGGCGCCGCCAAACTGGGGGTGGCCTGCGCCATGCTAAACACCTCCCAGAAAGGCAAGGTACTTGAGCACAGCATCAACCTGATTGAACCGAAAATGGTGGTGGTCGGTGAGGAGCTGGTTGAGGCATTTAATGGCGTAAAAGCTGATCTGAAGCCCCGACACCCTCATCCATTCCAGTTCCTCGCAGACATCAACACCCTGAACGCCTTTGGCGATGCCCCGGACGGGTACGTCAATATGGCCGAGCAAGTCAGCGCCTTCAACAGTGACAACCCGGCTCTGGCAGACCCACCCAGATTGGGCGACACCGCGATCTACCTGTTCACCTCCGGCACCACCGGCCTGCCCAAAGCAGCCCCGGCCTCCCACCGCAAGTTCATCAAGGCCTACGGAGGGTTTGGCCTGATGTCCCTGGCCATGGAGCCCGAGGATGTCCTCTATTGCACCCTGCCCCTCTACCACGGCACGGCGCTGGTGGTTTGCTGGAGCTCCGTACTGGCCGGCGGCTCGGCCATTGCCCTGCGCCGAAAGTTCTCAGCCAGCGCCTTCTGGGACGATGTGCGCTACTACCATGCCACCATCTTCGGCTATGTCGGCGAGCTCTGCCGCTACCTGCTCAACCAGCCTCCCAGCGAGCAGGACCGTAACCACACCCTGACCAAGATGATCGGCAACGGCCTGCGCCCATCCATCTGGAAAGAATTCAAGGAACGCTTTGGCATCGAAACCGTGGCGGAACTTTACGCCTCTAGCGAGGGTAACATCGGTTTCAGCAATTTCTTCAACATAGACAACACCGTCGGCTTCTCCACCGCCCCTTACAGACTAGTGAAATTCCACGACGGCACCCGGGACCCGGTTCGCAACGGGAAAGGCTTTCTGAAGGAAGTCGCCAAAGGTGAACCTGGCCTGTTGATTGGGGAGATCACCAAGAACTGGTCCTTCGAGGGCTACACCCAGAAAGAAGCCACAGAACAGTCGATCCTTCGCAACGCCTTCAAAAACGGCGACGCCTGGTTCAACACCGGCGATGTCCTGAAAGAAATCGGCTGCGGCCACCTGCAGTTTGTTGACCGCATGGGGGATACCTTCCGCTGGAAAGGCGAGAATGTCTCAACCACGGAGGTGGAAAACATCATAGACGGTTCCGGGATGGTCGAAGAGGCCATTGTCTACGGCGTGGAAGTCCCCGGCACCAACGGCAAGGCAGGGATGGTAACCCTGGTACCCCAAAGCAACGGCCGCGAGTTCGACGTTAACAGCCTGTTCGCCTACCTCCAGGATAACCTGCCGGCCTATGCCATTCCGGTGTTTGTGCGGGTCACCCACGCCATCGAAAAAACGGGGACGTTCAAGTACCGGAAGGTGGACATCCAGAGAGCCGGCTATTCACTCGGCCATTCCGGCGAGAAAGTTTATGCCTGGCTGCCTCGCACTGATGGGTATACCTTGCTGACGCCCAGGTTGGTTTCGGAGATTGATGGGGGGAAGGTCAGCTTTTGATGCTGGCCTGTGTGTGTTGGCCCTAGCCTGCAAGGATTGGTGCGGGGTCGTGTCGGGCTGAGCTCCCCAAAAATGTTGGAGGCCATGGATGGCCGGAAACAAGCGCACATGGACGTGCTTGTAGCGTTTTTTGGGAGGGGGCTCCAATCGCCGACCTCCCCCGAGCTACCAGGCTGCGCAACAACTCAGGAGCCGACTTTAAGAACAACCTTCCCGGTAGCCCGCCGCTCAGTCAGCGCGCCCAGGGCCTTGGCGTAGTCTTCAAACTCGAAGACCTCGCTGATTTGCGGGTCAATCTTGCCTTCGGCGTAGAGCTTCATCAGCTCCATCATGTTCTGGGCACTGGCCTCGGGTTCGCGCTGGGTGAAGCTGCCCCAGAATACGCCGACCACCGAACAGCCTTTAAGCAACGTCAGGTTTGCGGGAATTTTCGGAATCTCGCCGGCGGCGAAGCCCACGATAAGGTGCCGGCCATTCCATGCCATGGCTCGCAGGGCCTGTTCGGTGAAATCACCGCCCACAGGATCGTAGATCACATCCACGCCCTTGCTATTGGTGAGCTTCTTGACGGCGTCTTTCAGAGGTTCTTCGGAGTAGTTGATCAGCTCATCCGCACCAGCTGCCTTGGCGACAGCTAGTTTTTCGGCGGAGCTGGCCGCAGCGATGACTTTTGCGCCCATAGCCTTGCCCAGCTCAACCGTCGCCAGACCGACTCCACCACTGGCGCCAAGCACCAGAAGCGTCTCACCCGGCTGAAGGTTTGCCCGCTGCTTGAGTGCGTAATAGGAGGTGGCGTAGACCATCGTGAACGCAGCGGCCTTTTCATCCGACATGCCTTCTGGAATCGGCAGCAGGTTCTGCTCGGGAACGACAACCTCTTCGGCAAAAGCTCCGTACCCGGTCAGTCCAGCCACACGGTCGCCCACCTTGAAACGGCTAACCTTGTCACCCACACCGATCACTTCACCAGACATCTCGCCGCCAGGTGAAAACGGCATGTTGGGTTTAAGCTGGTATTTACCCTCGATAATCAGGGTATCCGGAAAGTTCAGGCCCGCCGCTTTCACGCGAACCTTGACGCCGTGACCTTTGACATCCGGGCTGGGGACGTTTTCGATGACCAGCTTTTCGGCCGGGCCGTATTCCTTGCAGAGTATGGCTTTCATGGGTGCTCCGTTTTTGTTTGATCGCGTTTCAGGCAGGGGATTCGCCTGCTATTTGATACCCGTCAAGCTAAACAGAGTCTTACCCTGAAGCAAATAAAGTTCTCTTATTGCAGCCCATAAGCCGTGTTTATTTTCTGACATCCATCGGTCAGAGCATGGAGCCGGCGAAAAAAAGCGCACCCAACAGGCACAGGGCGGCGGCAATCAACCCCGCCTTCAGACCCGGGGAGAATGCTTGGGGCGCGTCGCGCATGGTCTGTGTGTCATCATGATTAACCAGCTTCTGGTCGTGACTGGAGTTGCGGATCAGCTCAATCATGTCCTCGCACTGGGCGGACGTAAACGATGCCGGCTCGAAGTACTGCAACCCCTGCGACTCCAGAAGCCGCTGAACGTCCCGGGAGAGCGGCACGTACTTCATTGACCAGTTGGTGAAGGTGCGCTCGGCGAGTGGCTCTTCAATCAGGGTCACGATGTTGCGGTGTCTTTCGTCCTTCAATATGCGCTCGTAGGTTTTCCTCACCTCATCCTCTTCGCCTTCGAGATACTGGAAAAAATGGTTGTTGCCGTAATACAGCCCACCCATAAGTTTTCCTCGGGCATTATTTCTTCTCGAGGTCATCAAAATCCGGGCGACGTGGGGCTCAACACCTTTTTCCACCGGCTTGGCTTCAAATGTGGCTTCACTGGCGTAGGCCAGACGCATCAGGGACATAACAACTCCGTACTACAAGATTAAGGTAAGTTGGATGCAAGATACGTGCGGACCTGTCGTTATGGATCACAGTACTGGAGACCAAGCGACTCGCCAACGGCGCCCACGAGGATGAACTGAAAGGCGTTTTCAGCTATCCTGCGCGCTCCGAAATTCGCCGCCCGGCCAATCCTTGTTCACCATTCAGGGCCTGCCATGCCAGACATTATCTACGTGCTTGAAATGATTGGGATCATCGCCTTTGCGATTTCCGGCATGATCGTGGCGCGTTCCAAGAATATGGATCCTGTCGGCGTGTTCACCATTGGGTTCATAACGGCCCTCGGCGGCGGTACCCTCCGCGACATGATCATGGACAACCACCCGGTTTACTGGATCAAGCACCAGGAACAGCCCATTCTGATTCTGGGCATGGCAATTGTGTTCAGTTACTGGAATCGGGCCGAGCGGATTCGCGAGTCCAGAATCGTACTTCCCGACGCCATCGGCCTTGGTGTCTTTTCCATTCTCGGCGCGCAACTCGCCCTTGATTTGGGGCACTCCTGGTTTATCGCCTCACTTCTCGGGGTGATGACTGGCACCTTTGGTGGCGCGCTCCGGGATACTCTGTGTAACGAGGTGCCCTACATATTCCGCAAGGATCAGATCTACGCATCCATTTCCTTCGCCGGCTGCTGGCTGTATTTCGTATGCCAGTGGTTCCTTGAGAATGAAGCCCTGCCCCTGACCATCGGGCTGCTGTTCATTACGATTGTGCGAATGCTTGCGGTGCGATTCGATATCCGGCTGCAGCGGGATCCTCAGGGCAACTGACCGGGTGTTCCGGATGTGACAAACTGTCAATCATCCCTTGGCCTTCCGCCGCTCAGCCGGTAAGATTGCCGTTTTTTCACGCAATCTACCAATTCCGTTCAGACCAGACTTCCAGACACCAACTTTCAGAATCCTGTGAGGCAGACCCACGTCATGCTTGAACGACTGTTCCAACTCGATGCACACGACACCACCGTTCGCAAAGAAGTGGTTGCGGGCATTACTACCTTCCTGACCATGGCTTACATCATCGTGGTTAACCCCAGCATCCTCTCCTCTACCGGCATGGATTTCGGGGCTATTTTTGTTGCAACCTGCCTTGCAGCGGTTATCGGTACGCTGATTATGGGCCTTTGGGCCAACTACCCGATCGCCCTGGCGCCCGGCATGGGGCTGAACGCTTTTTTCTCCTTCACCGTGGTTGGCAGTATGGGCTACAGCTGGCAGGTGGCACTGGGAGCCGTATTCCTGTCGGGCTTGATCTTCTTTCTGCTGAGCATTTTCAAAATCCGGGAATGGATCATTAACAGCATCCCCCTGTCCCTGCGCTATGGAATCTCTGCGGGCATCGGCTTCTTCCTGGCTCTGATCGCCCTGAAAAATGCCGGCATTGTGGTGGACCACCCGGCAACCCTGGTCGGTCTCGGCGAGATCAAGACAGCAGAAAGCCTGCTATTCTTCGGCGGTTTCGTGCTGATCTGTGCACTGTCGTTCCGGCAGGTAACCGGGGCTGTGATGATCGGCATTATTGCGGTGACTGGCGTGGCCATGACACTTGGAATGGTGGAATACAACGGCTTTATTTCGGCACCTCCCAGCATTGCTCCCACCTTTATGCAGCTGGATCTCGCCGGCGCATTCAACCTGGGCATGATCAGCGTGATCTTCGCCTTCCTGTTTGTCGATCTGTTCGACACCTCCGGAACGCTCATCGGAGCCGCCCAGCGCGGCGGGCTTCTGGACAAGGATGGCAAGCTTCCCCGCCTCGGCCGCGCGCTGATGTCGGACTCTGTCGCCACCATGTCCGGCGCCGCTCTCGGCACCTCGACCACTACCAGCTACATTGAATCCACGGCCGGCATTTCCGCCGGTGGCCGCACCGGTCTGACCGCCGTGGTGGTCGCCATACTGTTCCTGGCCTGCCTCCTGCTCTCGCCGATTGCGAGCATTATTCCGGCCTATGCCACCGCACCGGCACTGCTGTATGTGGCTGTTCTGATGGCCAGCGGGCTCAAGCTGATCGACTGGGACGATGTAACCGATGCCGCCCCCGCCGTGGTCACCGCTCTGATGATGCCACTGACCTTCTCCATTGCTAACGGCATCGCTTTGGGCTTTATTACCTACGCCCTTCTGAAGGCATTAAGCGGCCGCTGGTCTGAGCTTAACGTCAGTGTTGTTATCATTGCGGTCGTCTTTATCCTGAAATTCACTTTCCTGGACGTGGCATAACCTGCGTCCAGAACAATCACCGGATCTGTTATGGATTATTTTTCGGAGAGCATCAAATCGGCTATTCGCACCGTACCGGACTGGCCGAAGCCCGGTGTCGCCTTCCGCGATATCACCACGGTACTTCAGGACAAGACCGCCTTCCGAAAGCTGATTGATGCCTTCGTGCATCGCTACCACGGTCACAGGGTTGACGCTGTCGCCGCCGTTGACGCCCGTGGGTTTATTATTGGCTCCGCACTGGCCTATGAACTGAACGCCTCTCTGGTACTGGTTCGAAAAAAGGGCAAGTTGCCATTCGACACTCTGGTTGAAGACTACGAACTGGAGTACGGCACGGCCTCCGTGGAACTGCACAAGGATGCGTTCAAGTCAGGTGACAAGGTCGTACTGGTGGATGATCTGATCGCCACAGGCGGCACCATGCTGGCGGCAAGTCGTCTGATCCGGCGAATAGGAGCGGAGATTGTGGAAGTCGCCGCGATGATTGATCTGCCCGATCTCGGAGGCTCCCGGAAGCTGCAGGATGAGGGCCTTCAGGTTTATACTGTTTGCTCGTTTGACGGGGAATAAACAACAGCATACTGGAGGCGACCATGCCGGATTACCAACACCACTGGAAGGACGGCACACCCGTTCATCTGCCTCTGGGCAAGATTGTCTGCATTGGTCGCAATTACGCGGAGCATGCAAAGGAGTTGAATAATCCGGTGCCCGATGAGCCGCTGCTGTTCATCAAGCCCGCCACCTCGGCTGTCCATATCACCCGCCCTCTGGACTTCCCGAGAGACAAAGGTGAGGTTCACTTCGAGACCGAGCTGGCGGTGCTCATCGGTCGCCCCCTGACCCATGCCTCAGCCAGTGAGGCGGAGGCCGCCATCCTCGGATACGGTCTGGCGCTGGACCTGACGCTGCGGGACCTGCAAAGCAAGCTCAAGGAAAAGGGCCAGCCCTGGGAGCGTGCCAAAGCCTTTGACGGTGCCTGCCCGCTTTCGCCCTTCGTGGCAGCCGATAAGTTTGCTGGTGGCAATATTCACTTCACGCTGGACATAGATGGTAGCCGCCAGCAAACCGGTGACACCCGGGACATGCTCAATCCGGTGGTTCCCCTGATTGCCCACATCAGCAGTCAGTTCACGTTGCTACCGGGCGACGTTATCCTGACCGGCACCCCCAAGGGCGTAGGCCCGCTGACGTCCGGCCAGACTCTGTCACTGGAACTGGAAGACCTGCTGTTCGTGGCGACCAAAGTGGTTTAACGTGCAGGCCCGGCTAAACCCATATCCGGTCAAAGGCGTACATCTGTTATGGCAAAGAAACCGGTTACCTCCCGAAGTGGGCGCTTCTTCAAACTCGCAGGCATGACTGCCTCAGTCGCAGGGCATTACGCTGGCCAGCGCGCGCGCCGAATGTTCCGAACGGAGAATGACCAAGGCGCCCAGAGCGAGAGTTACACCCGCATGGCGGATCAGATTGCCGACACCTTGGGAGAGCTCAAGGGTGCCGTCATGAAGGTGGGCCAGATCGCCTCCCAGACTCAGGATTTTCTGCCCAAGGAGTTTTCAGACGCACTTGAAAAGTTGCAGAAAGAAGCCCCTCCGATGCCGTTTGAGGTAATCGTTGAGCAGATTGAGTCAGAGCTGGGAAAACCGGTTTCCGAGCTGTTCGAATACCTTCAGGAGAAGCCTTACGCAGCGGCTTCTATCGGCCAGGTACACCGGGCTCGACTTCAGAACGGCGTCGATGTCATCGTAAAAGTTCAATACCCCGGTGTTGACGAGTCCTGCGATTCCGATCTAAAGCAACTGCGCCTGGCCCTTAAACTGGGCGGCTTGTTGAAGATGCCCAAGGAATCGGTTGACCGCCTTTTCGCAGAGATCCGGGAGCGGCTCAAAGAGGAGCTGGACTATGAGAATGAAGCGAGGAATATAGAACTCTTCCGCAAATTTCACGAGAACCAGCCGTGGGTGCTGATTCCTTCGGTGGAAAAAAGCCACTCAACCCGTCGTGTGCTGACAATGGAGCTGGTCGAGGGTGACCACGTGAGCAAAGTCAGCCATGACCGGTATGACCAGGACACCATCAACCTGATCGGCCATCGGATTTTCACCCTGATGGCGGACCAGCTGTTCCGCTTTCAGTGCATCCATGGCGACCCTCATGCCGGCAACTTCGCTTACCGTCCCGACGGCTCGATCATCATGTACGACTTCGGGTGTGTGAAGAAACTGAAACCGGAGATCGTCGAGGCTTACAAGAACGCCCTGACCGCCGCCTTAAACGAAGATTATGAAGCCCTCGACCGCTACCTGATTGACCTCGGCGCCCGGGTCGGCAGCCAACCGGCGGTGGATGAAGCCTACTACGCCATGTGGCGGGATATCCTTGTAGTGCCGTTCGAACATGATGAACCCTACGACTTTGGCGAATCTGAAATTCACAAGCGGGTGGCGGCAAAGACCAGCACGGTGTTCAAATACCTGGATTTCTTCAAACCGCCGGTGGAAAGCATTTTTATTGACCGTATGATTGCCGGTCACTACTGGATGCTGAAGCGGCTCGGGGTTCAGGCGGCATTCCGAACAGAACTGCAGAAGTATCTGCAGGAAGCGTCGGGCTGAGGGACGAGCCCCGACGCTTCGGCCTCTGGCGTCGTTGAAACGCGATCAGGCTAGGGTTTGGCTTTCAGCAAGTCCCGAATTTCCATCAGCAGCTGCTCCTGGGCCGACGGCGCGGGCGGTGCCGCCGGCGTTTCAGCCTCTTTCTTGCGCAAACTGTTCAACGCCTTCACCGCCATAAACACTGCGAAGGCGACGATAACGAAATCGAACACGGCCTGGATGAACACGCCATAACGTATCGCGACGGCCTCGACGCCGTCCTCCGCAGCCTTGAGTGTGATCACCAGGTTCGAGAAATCCACACCTCCGATCAACATTCCGATCGGTGGCATCAGGACATCGGCCACGAACGACGACACAATCTTGCCAAAGGCCACACCGATGATGATACCCACCGCCATATCCACGACATTGCCTTTGACCGCAAACTCCTTGAACTCTTTCATTATGCTCATCGCACACAGCTCCTTGAATGTCAGACCCTGTTGGCCCCACAAACATCGAGGGCACGCCATCACAAGCGTACTCTGAGTGTAGCGTATGGCTGCAAAAAGATTAAAGAACCGTCGCGGGTAGCGGGCTCAGCGCAGACTTGCGACCCAGTCAGCGGTACCCTCGCAGGCCCCCTTTCGGATCACCCGGGCCCTGGAAACCGAAGCCGGCTCCCCGGGATCGATGACAGTAATGGGCACATCCCTGTCGACTTCATAAACCAGCCCGGCCGCAGGATAAACCTGCAGAGACGTTCCCACGATCAGCAGGTGATCCGCAGTGCGGACAATCTCGGCTGCCTTGTCCAACATAGGCACTTCTTCGCCGAACCAGACAATATGAGGGCGTAACTGGGCGCCCCGCTCGCAGGTATCCCCGGGATTAATGTCCCGGTACCCGATGTCATACACCAGCTCGGGATATCGGGAACTCCGGGCCTTGGTGAGTTCGCCGTGGAGATGAATCACATTGCTGGCACCACCACGTTCGTGGAGATCGTCCACGTTCTGGGTAACCACCGTTACCCGGTAGCGCTTTTCCAACTCCGCCAGCAGGCGATGCGCCTGGTTGGGTTGTGCGGCTTTCAGCTGGCGACGACGTTCGTTGTAAAACCGCAACACCAGCGCCTGATTGCGGGCAAACGCCTCCGGCGTCGCCACATCGTAAACACTGTGCTGATCCCACAGACCGCCATTATCCCGGAAGGTGGAGAGACCGCTCTCGGCGCTGATTCCGGCGCCTGTCAGTACTACGATGTGATCCTGCATCAGTCGAAAATCTTGCCCGGGTTCATGATTCCGTTGGGGTCAAAAACCTGCTTGATTCCTTTCAGATAAGCGATTTCAGCCTCACTGCGGGTGTACTTCAGGTAGGGCTTTTTGGTCATGCCAACGCCATGCTCGGCGGAGACACTGCCCTGATAGCGCTCAACAATCTCGAACACCCACTTGTTGACCTGCTGGCACTTCTCGAAAAAGTCTTCCTTGGCCATATCCTCTGGCTTGAGGATGTTGAGGTGCAGGTTGCCGTCGCCGATATGGCCGAACCAGATGATTTCGAAATCCGGGTAATGTTCGGTGACCACCTCGTCAATTTCCTGCAGGAAACCGGGGACCTTGGACACCACCACAGAAATGTCGTTCTTGTAGGGGGTACGGGGCGCAATGGACTCGGAAATCCGCTCTCGCAGCTGCCACAGATTCTGGGCCTGGGTTTCGCTCTGGCTGATGACGCCATCAAGCACCCAGCCGTTCTCCATGCATTGCTCGAACAATCCCATGGCATCCTCCATCACCTGGTCCGAGACCGCTTCGAACTCCAGCAGCGCGTAGTAAGGCGCCTCTGTCTCGAACGGTGCCTGCACCTGGCCATGGGCCAGGACGTGGCCCATGGCCTGATGGGAAAAGAACTCGTAAGCGGTGAGGTCGATCTTCTTCTGGAAGGTCTGCAACACATCCATGGTGTTGGTCAGGTCGTTCAGGCCCAGAACCAGTACCGTGAGGTTGTCCGGCTTGCGGGCGAGTTTCATGGTGGCTTCGGTAATAAAGCCCAGGGTACCTTCCGCACCGATAAACAGGTGCCGCAGATCGTACCCGGTGTTGTTCTTTTCCAGGTCCTTGTTCAGATCAAGGATGTCGCCCTTGCCGGTCACCACTTTCAGGCCGGCAACCCAGTCCCTGCTCATGCCGTAACGGATTACCTTGATGCCGCCTGCGTTGGTAGAGAGGTTACCACCAAGCTGACTGGAACCGGCGGAAGCAAAATCCACCGGATAGTAGAGGCCGTTTTCCTCGGCAGCGTTCTGCAACTGCTCAGTCACAACGCCGGCCTGACAGCGAACCGTGCGGTCACTGGCATTGAAATCCAGGATCCGGTTCATGTTATCGAATGCCACAACCACTTCGCCGTTGGCTGCTACCGCACCGGCGCTCAGACCTGTCCTGCCGCCTGAGGGGACCAGTGCCACCTGATTTTCATTGGCGAACTTCACCAACGCCTGCACCTGCTCGGTGGTCTTCGGTAACACGATCGCCAGGGGTTTAGGCGGATAAATCCGGGTCCAGTCCTTGCCGTAGGTGTCCAGATCCGCAGGGTCGGTCAGTACTTTTCCGGGGGCATCGCCGGAAGCCATCAGGTCTTTGAGGGAAGCAATGATCTGTTCGGAATTCATGGATTCGTCGGTCTCGTCAGGTTTGGGCCGGGACATCTTGCAACAGGAATCACAGACAGTTGATTCAGGCAAACCGGCGCGCTGTGAAAGTCTGCGTTTATGGTATCATACCGCCCCTGTTCTGTGAGCCAGCCCTGACGATCACTGGCCACGGGTCATTTCACGTGACGAAAGGTTCGGAAGCAAGCCCATGTCAAATACGTCTCTTGAGAAGAGCAAAATCCGGATCCTGCTGCTGGAAGGTGTGCATCAATCTGCCATTGATACCCTGAATGCTGCGGGCTATACCAACATCGAGTATCTGACTCACTCGCTGACTGAGGAAGACCTGATTGCGAAGATTGCCGATGCGCACTTCGTCGGGATTCGCTCGCGTACTCAGCTGACCGAGAAAGTATTTGAAGCTGCCAGGAAGCTGGTGGCGGTGGGTTGTTTCTGTATCGGCACCAACCAGGTTGATCTGCAGGCGGCTACCCGTCGGGGCGTTGCCGTATTTAATGCGCCCTTCTCCAACACCCGGAGCGTTGCAGAACTGGTTCTGGCCCAGGCGATCCTGCTGCTTCGGGGCGTGCCTGAGAAGAACGCCAAGGCGCACCGCGGCGAATGGCTGAAGTCCGCCAAGGACAGCTATGAAATCCGCGGCAAAAAGCTGGGCATTATCGGCTACGGCAACATCGGCACCCAGTTCAGTGTCCTTGCCGAAGGCCTGGGCATGGACGTGTACTTCTACGACGTGGTTTCCAAGCTGTCAATCGGCAACGCCACCCAGGTGGGCACCATGCAGGAGCTGCTCAACATTGCCGATGTGGTCAGCCTGCACGTGCCCGAAACCCCGGCCACCAAGTACATGTTCAAGGCCGAGCAGTTCGCCCAGATGAAGCCGGGAAGCATCCTTATGAATGCCTCCCGTGGCACCGTTGTCGACATCGACGCCCTTGCCGACGCTCTGGGTAGCGGCAAGCTGCTGGGTGCCGCCATCGATGTGTTCCCGGTTGAACCGAAGTCCAATGATGAAGAGTTTGTCTCTCCCCTGCGGGAATTCGACAACGTCATCCTGACCCCGCACGTGGGCGGTTCAACTATTGAGGCCCAGGAGAACATCGGGCGCGAAGTGGCGGAAAAGTTGGCCATGTACAGTGACAACGGAACCTCGGTGTCTTCCGTCAACTTCCCGGAAGTTGCGCTGCCGTCACACCCCAATCAGCATCGCTTGCTGCACATTCACGAGAACGTGCCCGGCGTAATGTCCGAGATCAACCGGGTATTCTCCGAGAATGGCATCAACGTGTGTGGTCAGTACCTGCAAACCAAGGAAGACATTGGCTACGTGGTGGTTGATGTGGACAAGGCCTACGGCGAACTGGCACTGGAGAAGCTGCTCAAGGTGAAGGGCACGATTCGCTGTCGCGTTCTGTTCTGATCAGGGCCCGTAGCAATAAAAAACCGGAGCACTGACTCCGGTTTTTTATTGCCCTTTACTGCCGAACCTCTTACTGCATAGGAACGAGAGTCAGCTCAACACGACGATTCTGCTCGCGGCCGGCTGCGGTATCGTTTGATGCGATCGGATAACGCTCACCGTATCCCACTGCGCGGGTGCGCTTGGGCTCAATGCCCTGGTTCAGCAGGAAGTCCCTGACTGAGGAGGCTCGACGCTCACTGAGCAGCTGGTTGTAGCTGTCTGAGCCCGAACTGTCGGTGTGGCCCTCAATCTGGATGATGGTCTTGTCATACTCTTTCAAAACCAGAGCCACAGATTCCAGGGTTCCACTGAAAGACGATTGGATGCTGGACTCATTCAGATCAAAGGTAATATTGCCCGGCATTACCAGCTCGATCTCGTCGCCATTACGGACAACTCGAACACCGGTGCCTTCAAGCTGGCGCCGGAGTTCGGCTTCCTGCTTATCCATGTAATAACCGATGCCACCACCGATGGCCGCGCCGCCGGCCGCGCCAATCAGCGCACCTTTGCCCCGATCGCTCTTGCTTGATGTTGCTGCACCGATTGCGGCGCCGCCAATTGCGCCAATGATGCTGCCCTTGGTGGCACTCGATGTTTTCTCTTCGCCTGTGTATGGATCATAGGTCATACAACCGGCGAGACTGGTGGTTGCCAACGCAAACGCAAGAATGGTTTTTTTCACTACTTTCTCCTGTGCCTTATTATCTCAGCTGCCCCTTTAGTGAGCGTCTGGTGCCGAGTTCGTGAAGGTATCAATGATGGTATTGAATACCGTTGCCTGTAAATCCTGAGCTTCGTTCACAAGATGATGACGTCCGTCAGGGATTCTCCGTTCCTCCACAGAGGAAAATTTATTCCGGATAATACGCAGATTGTGATGCCAATCTACCGTGAGATCCTTTTCACCCTGCACCACCGTCACTGGAAAGTCGACAGGCCGGGAGGATTCAATATGCGGAACCCATTTCCGAAGAGCGCTGATCCAGTCCACATGAACCGCGCGGGCCTGGAGTGGATCGTGTTCCCGCAAAAACCTGAGGAATCGGGTGTTGCCGCTGTTCTGTGCAAACACCCGGCGCCAGCGGGACAAAAAAGGCTTTGCCAGGCTATGGAGCGTTTTGGCCCCAAGCCAGCCCATGGGCCTGATCAGTGGCGCCAGCAAGACCACCTTGCGGAAATCGGATGAGGCCTGATCGTGCTGATTGGATAACAGATAGTCGATCAGGATCGCACCACCGGTGCTCTGCCCGACCGCAAACCACGGCTCACGGACCTTGCCCCGAGCGTGCGCCATAACATCTGCCAGAACCGCCTGATACTCCAGGAAGCTTCCGATCGCCGCAGGTGTGCCGCTGGACAGGCCATGGCCCGGTTGATCATAGGCCAGCACGTCAAATCCCGCGCCAATGCATCGTTCAATCAACTGGCTGTAGAGTCCGACATGATCGAAGTATCCGTGCAGGATAAACACTGTGCCGCGGCCCGGCTTCGAGTCCGGGAGCCGGAAATAGTGCACCATAACCTCGTGACCACCCGCTTTGATATAGCCCTGATGGTAATTGACTTCCGGATGCTCAACCCAGAGATCCAGGCCGTAAAAACGGCAATAGGCGACCATCTCCTCACGGAGTTCCCGTGAGTGAGCGGGATCAAATGGTTCAAGCCTGTCCAGAAGCGAGTGTCTGTCCCAATGCGGTATTTCTATGGTATCTGTTTTCCAGTACACGTAGAGTTAAGCGCCTGTCTTGGATGAGTTATAGGTCTTCGGCCTGTAATCCTAACCTATAGCCGGCCTAACCCATAGCGAGGGAATACCACAGATGTTGCAACAGCTTCTCGAGACGGGGTTGCGCCAGACTATGAATCGTCTGGTAAAGCCAGTGCTCAACCCGGCGGTTCCGGTTCCACTCCAGAGAAGAATTGTCAGCCAGGCTTATCGCAGTTCGAGACCGCCGCGGGGCGCCCGGTTTGAAAAAGCCGTCGTCGGCGGAATACCGGCCACTCGGACAACCTGCGGAAACAACCCTCACGGAGCGGTGCTGTACCTGCACGGTGGCGGCTACATCATCGGATCCTCCACCACCCATCGTGGAATTACCGGCCATCTGGCCAAAAGCAGTGGCTGCACCGTGGTTGCGCCTGATTACCGGCTGGCGCCCGAACACCCCTTCCCCGCAGCGCTGGATGATGCGGAAGCCTGCTGGTCTGGCCTGATTGAAGAGGGTTACAGACCGGAGCAGATAGCCGTCGCCGGCGACTCGGCGGGAGGCGGACTCACTCTCGCCCTGGCCTTGCGCCTGAGAGACAAGGGGCTGCCGTTGCCGGCATCACTGACCGTATTTTCACCCTGGGTTGATCTGACCCAGGAGCACCTTTACTCGCCGGAATGTGAGCCAGTCTTGCAGCCAGCCTGGACCAGCAAGGCTGCCAGGCTATATGCCGGTAAGGAGCCGCTGAACACCCCCCTGATATCACCGGTTTTTGCCGATTTGAGTGGTCTGCCTCCATTACTGATTCAGGTGGGCAGCCAGGAAATCCTGCTGAACGACGCCGAACGGCTGGCCAGTATCGCTAAGCGGGATGTCGTTCAGACTCGGCTCGAGATATTCAATAACCTCTGGCATGTATTCCAGGTGCATAGTGGCCAGCTCGATCGCGCAACCGCTGCCATGGAAACCGTCGGGGAACACATCAAAGGTCATCTGGCAGGCTGAGCTCGCCCCGGGCAAGGGCCTCTTTCCGTGACCGGGGCCATTGTTTGACATGCCATTCCAGCTTCAAAGCCCGGCTTCGGTCTCCTGCGGCAGCGCTGAACGCCAGCTCAAGGGGGCCTTTACCCCGTAAACTCCGGGCACCCTTCGGGGTACCCGCCTGGTGCTCTTCGAAACGGCGCTCCACGTCGGTGGTGATACCCGTATAAAGCGCCCCCCGGGCAGTCCGCACCATATAGACGAACCAGTTACCCGCCATGGACAAGCACTTCCGCCCGAGCCCTTACCTTTTTCTGCTGCAGCCAGAGCCCTACCATAATCAGGACAAGGCCAATGTAGGTCGAGGGCAGAATCTGCTCACCCAGTATGAAATAGATAAAGATCAGAGACAGGAACGGAGAAATGAAAATCAGATTGCTGACCTTTGACGTATTCTCCGCTTTCTTCATGGCGTAGGACCACAGCACAAAAGCAATGCCCATCTCAAACACACCGACATAGACCGCAGCCGCCAGAGACGTTCCAGTGGCGAAGGTCAGACCTTCCGTCCACCAGCAAATCATCAGAATCACCGGCAGCCCGCACAGGAAATTCAGAAACAGGCCAACCACTGGATCCCGGGTGTCACGGGTGGCAATAATCCAGTAGGACGCCCAAACTACGGTACTGCCAAGAGCGAGGGCAACCCCGAGCGGATCCTCGAAACTCAGGGAGGTTACGGCCCCGCGGGTGGCAATCACCACCACCCCGGCATAGCAGACCAGGCCCGCCACAATATCCAGTTTGCGCAGCCGATGCCCCAGAAACGGTACCGACAGGTAGGCCAGCACCAGGGCCCAGGTATAGTTCAGCGGTTGCGCTTCCTGAGCTGGCAGCCTGTCAAAAGCCCCGAACAACAAAAAATAGTACAGGCAGGGGTTGATCAGCCCCATGCCAAAAGACTGGGCATATTGTTTCCGGCTCAGGGAAAACACCAGATGCCACCGCCCCTGGAGCACCAGGATAGTCGCCATTACAACCACCGATGCGGTGCAGGCAATCAGCAGCATCTGAACAGGCGCCAGCTCCCGCAGAGAGAGCTTGAACGCCGTTGCCACGGTGGACCATAAAAGCACCGTACCTAGGCCATACAGCATCGCCTGTTTCTGGTTTGTCATTGCCGGCCTCCTGCCGGCACAAAGATTGTCATCGCGCTTCTCCCACACCACCGAATCTGTCTCGGCGACAGTGTAATACAATCACGCTCTGTTACCCACGGCAGTGGGTGTTCTTGTGTTACCTTGTACACCAGGATCAAATAAGGATTGAGAGAACTGGAGTCCTCGTTATGCACACGTTCCATTTCAGGTTTTGGCCACTGTGCGCGGCCTTGGTATTGGCGTTGGCCGGATGCTCTGACGACCAGAATACCGACAATGGGGAATCCACTGCCAAAAGCGCGGAGCCCCCCGAATACCCCGTTACCTGGCGCTTTGCCCTGGAAGAAATTGAAGGTAGTGTGCAGCATGCCTATGCCGAGGCCCTGAAAGAGCGCATTGAGAAGCGGTCCGACGGCAAAATCCTGATGGACGTCTTTCCCTACGGATCTCTGGGGACTTCAACCCAGCTCACCGAACTGGTGCAGAATGGTTCGGTAGATCTCGCTTTCGCCTCACCCGGACACCTGGCCGACAAAGTTCCGGAAGTGGGCATTTTCACCCTGCACTTTGTTCTGCCCGAGGACACTAGCGTTACCCGCCAACTGTTGGCAAGTCCGGATCTGATCAGCCTGTTCGATCAACCCTACGCGAGTCAGAACATGAAGTTGCTGGGGTTCGTTCCGGAAGGCTGGATGGCCTGGACGGCGGATAAGGCGCTGCGCACACCGGAAGATTTTCAGGGATTCCGAATCCGGACCATGACCTCCGAAATTGCCGAAGAGGCCTATCGCGCTTACGGCGCCGAACCCAGCCAGATTCCCTATTCCCAGGTATACAGCGATCTCCAGCTGCGGAAAATTGATGGCCAGAGCAATCCTGTTTTTGCCATTGAGGAAATGGATTTTTACGAGGTTCAGAGCACCTTGACCGACGCCCGGCCGGCCCAGTTTGTTTCGTCGGTCATCTCAAATCATGAATGGTACAGCAGTCTGCCGGTGAACCAGCAGCAGTGGCTGGATAACGCCCTCAAGGATGTCGCCGAGATCGCATGGGAAACCCAGGAGGAGCTCAACCGAACACGGCTTCAGAAAATGCTGGAGGAAGCCCAGCTAAGCGTGGTTCGCCTGACCGATGAGGAGCGGGAGGCATTTCGAGCTGCCAGCATGTCGGTGCGGGATATTTATCTGGAGCGCACCGGAGAAAGCGGACAGCGGATTATGGGAACGCTGCTTCAGCTGATCGAGGAACTGGAAGCCAAAAGTCTGCAACCGGCGGATTCCGGCAACGAGGACTGAGGCAAAACTAACGTCGCTGGCGGTCGGCCTACTCTGGCACCAGCCAGTCCACGCCATGGGACAGGTGCAGGGCATCCTGCCCGGTAACGTCGTTCATCATTGCAGACAACCGGGCATCGAAGCCCCAGGGCGGATTGATCACCAGCATCCCGGATCCGGTCATGCCCCGCTCGGGTGGTGTTCGCAGGTGCACCTCACTGCACAGCACCTTGCGGACAACGGTGGCCCTGACAGCGTCTTTCAGCTGCTCCTGAAGGCCACTGCTCAGTATCGGATACCAGATAAGAAAGACCCCATGGCGGCACTTTTGCCAGGCTTTTCCCAGAGTTTCAGCCACATCCCGGTAATCGGACTTGATCTCGTAGGACGGATCAATCAATGCCAGCAGGCGAGGCTGCCTCGGGGGCAACTGCCGGATAAGGCCCGCCAGACCATCCTGCCTTAACACATGAACCCGGCCAGCGGAGGCCCAGTCCGCCAACTGTTCCCCTTCAGAGGGGTGGAGCTCAAACAGGGTCAGATCATCTTCAGACCGGAGAAAATGCCGGAACCAGGCCGGTGACCCCGGATAAACTGTCAGTTCTCCGCTTCCGGCATTGAACTGTGCCAAAACATCCAGCAATGGGCGCCAATCCTCCGATCGCAGCTGTTCCCGGGCCTTCCAGAGCCGCTGGATACCGTTGTCCGCCTCGCCCGTCTTCCGGGCTCTTTCACTGAGCAAATCATAGATGGCGCTGCCGGCATGGGTATCAAAGCAGGCAATGCCGGATTTTTTTACCTGCATCATTGCCAGAGCCAGGGTCAGCGCCGCATGTTTCTGGACATCGGCAAAGTTGCCGGCGTGGAAGGCATGTAGATAGCTCAGCATCGGGCTTCCTGTGTGGTAAGAACTCGCGCCTATTAAGCCGCAGGATGACCTGTAATACCACCCTTCCAACACACAGTGTTTAAGGGTGACAGATTCAGCTGGTATGCTCTTCCGCTCATTTTCCGGAGGGCGACCGCTTGTCCAAAAAAGAATCCATGCCCAGAAGAGAGGCCATCGAACAACTCTACAGCCTGATTGCCAACGAGGAGGACGCGCGAGTCTGCAAGGATATTCCTGCAGAAGCCTGCCATGAAGTACCCCGCAACTTCCTTCTCATTCTTGCCAGCAATGTCCTCACCAAGCTGGGGGACCTGCTGATCAGCCCGAAAACCGTGCTGGCCTGGGTGATGAGTGCCGTTGGCGCGCCTGCCCTGGTGGCCTGGCTGGTGCCCATCCGGGAATCGGGTTCCATGGTGCCGCAAATGGTCATCGGAGCCTGGGTTCGACGCAAGGCGGTGCGCAAATGGTTCTGGACCCTGGGGAGTTTCGGTCAGGCTGCCAGTGTCGTGGCCATGGCGGCGAGCATATGGTCTCTGGAGGGCTATGCTGCCGGCAGCGGCATTGTAGCTTCGCTCATCGCGTTTTCACTGGCCCGGGGATTCTGCTCGGTCGCCATGAAGGATGTTCAGGGCAAGTGCATTCCGAAAACCCGGCGCGGGCGGCTCTCCGGGTTGGCGTCCACCATCGGTGGCACAGCGACCGTGGCTCTGACAGTCCTGCTGTTCTGGGATCGGGGCGACCCAACCCTTGCCTTTTATAGCGTGCTGCTGCTTCTGGCCGCAGCGCTCTGGATCGTTGCCGGCCTGCTCTTTGCGGGCGTTGAGGAGTACGAAGGTGAGACTGGTGGCGGCGGGAATGCCATCAACGAAGCGTTCGGGAGCCTCTCTCTGCTGCGGGATGACGCTCCGTTTCGGAACTTTGTCATTACCCGGGCGTTGCTGCTCTGCTCAGCCCTGGCCTCACCGTATTTTGTGGTTCTGGCCCAGAAAGAGTCGGATATTGGTTGGATGCTGGGAATTTTCCTGCTGGCCAGCAGCCTTGCCAGCTCGCTCAGTGGCAGCTTCTGGGGCTGGGCTGCCGATACCTCAAGCCGAAAGGTGATGATCCGCGGTGCCGCCATGGCCAGCGGCGTGTGCCTGGCGGTCGGCTTTACCGCGCTCTGGGTCGGTACCGATGTCGGCAGTGTCTGGTTCTACCCGGTCGCATTCTTCGTGCTGAGTGTCGCCCACGCCGGCGTCAGGCTCGGGCGCAAAACCTATCTGGTTGATATGGCGGGTGGCAACAAGCGCACTGACTATACCGCGGTGAGCAACACCGTTATCGGCTTCCTGTTGCTCGCCACTGGCGGTCTGACGGCTCTTGTTTCAATGATCTCGGAGGTGGCCGTTATTATCATGCTCGGTCTGATGGGGCTGGCCGGGATGTTCAGTGCCATTCGCCTGAAGGAAGTGACGGAGGGTTGATGGCTGGCATCCCGCAAACCGATCAGGAAGGCGCCTTGCCCTCGTTCAGCGCCAGGGCGCCTTTTACAATGCGTACGATGATCCAGATCGAAATACCCAGAAGAATGAACCAGCCGATGATTAACGGCGTGGTAACGACTCCGATCACCGTCCAGAGCATACCAATCCAGAAGGTGCGGATCTGCCAGCGGAAATGACGCTCCACCCAGGTATTGCGCACGTCGCCCAGTTTGACGTAGTTGATAATCACGCCCACCAGACCCGTAATCCCCCCCACAAAAAACGACAGCGCCTGCAGGATATAGACCACCACCGCCAGGTTACGGGCGGGGTCTGAGCGGCGGGACACGGGGTCCGAATCGGCAGGAATAAACTCCGGTTCAGTCAAGGCAGGTCTCCTCTGGGGCAATTGACCGGAGTTTACCACAGCACGTCAGGCCGGAACGCCCAACGCGATCAGTGATTGTCCGGACGGTAGCCAAGTCGGAAGCCGCCCCAGTGCTTGCCATTCACATGGATGGGCACGGACAGGTCGTGCATGATCTCGCCGGTATCCCGCCGGTAGGTTTGCAGCAGCATGTTTTCGGTGTGGGTGCCACAACGGATGCCAGTCCGGTCATTGAACAGCCGCTTGCTGCGGCTCTTGACCAGATCCACCTTCGGATCCCCGGTCGGGGCATGGGCGAAGTCCCGGTTGTGAGTGGGCACGTAGCCATCCGGCGCCGCAGAGATAGCAAAGACAATCGCCTCATGGGCATTCTTGACCTGCTCCTGAACCGTGGGCAAGTACTGGTCGGTGAACTTGTCGAAACTGCTGGAGTACTTGGGCGGATGAGTATTCTGGATGGGTGTTCGTTTCTTGTCGAACAGAGCGCTCTCGGACAGTTTGCCGTCGCGAATGGCCTGCTCGAACAGCTGGCCAATCTGGTCGGCACCGGCCCGGGCCTGGTCATAGAACGGACGGTGATAGCTCGCCTCGCTGTTCAGCGCGAAGGAGGCATTGGCCTGTTCCGCCAGCTCCATCAATGTGGCGGCCTGCTCTGCCAGGGACGCCACACTGGAATCGCTCTCGGAAATCTGGTCTCGCACGGTTTCGATGGCTGAGAACACCTGCGCGAGACTCTGTTCGTTGTTCTGGTCAATCTCGGCAATTCGGGCGACCTGCTGTTGAACCCGGTCAGACTGGTCCCGGATCTGCTCCAGTCGCTCACCCACGCTTTCCACGGAAGTCAGCCCTTCCTCGACACTGCGAGCCAAATCTTCAATGCGGGACACGATCAGCGTGGTATCTGACCGAATTTCCTCAAGGGTTGCTGCCACTTCACCGGTCGCCTGAGCTGTGCGGCCCGCCAGTTGGCGAACCTCATCGGCCACCACCGCAAATCCTCGACCCTGATCGCCCGCACGGGCCGCCTCGATGGCCGCGTTGAGCGCAAGAAGATTGGTTTGCTCGGCGATCCCCTGGATAGTGGTGGTCACGCCCTGAATCTTGTTGGACTTCTCGTTCAGCTCCTGAATCAACCGGAGATTCTCGCCGGACTGCTGGTGTACCGCTCGAACACTGTCGATGGCCGAGTTCAGCGCTTCGCGCCCCTCGATACTGACCTGTTTGTTCTGCAAAGCCATTGTGGCAGCATCGGTCGCCTGCTCGGAGGACTCCCGGACGGTCTCGGTAATCTGGCCCGCGTAATCGGCCATCTGCGCGGTTTCTTCCACCTGACGGTCCAGCCGAATCTTGAGCTGGTCCGCGGCAAAAGATACCTGGGCGGCGGAAATGGCATTCCTGTCGGCACTGCCCGAGAGGGTTTCCACCAGGGCACGCCCGGCTTTTGCCTCGGAGAGCAGCTGACGGCACTGGGCCTGTAGCGGATGATCCTCTGCCAGGGTGCCATTATTCAGAGCCTTGAGACCCCGCTCAGTCGGCTCCAGCACCTGGACAATCAGAAACCCGCCGGCGGCCACCAGGCCCACCACCAGCCCGATCAATATCGATGCGGCATCAAGACCTAACAACGGCGCCACCCCTGCACAAATGATCCCGAGAATAACGGCACCCGCAATCCCCCATAGAACTGAAGCCCGATCCAATAACCCCATAGCCACCTCGTATTTATCGTTGCTTCTGCAATCATTTTGTTATTTAAGGCCATCGCGGAGACTAAAGAATTGATGTGAGTTAATAACTCATACTTTAGTTTATTTGTCCTGCTTATCGGCAGGGAAAGGCGTTTCTGAAACAAAAAACCGCAAACCCGACTCACTCTGTTACCGAGTGGGCCGGGTTTGCGGTGTTCAGGCAATCCTCTGTGCGGGATCAGGCGCCGATAACACCCCCATCGTCACGGGTGACGATGACGGTGGCATCACGCGGACGCGGATCGCTGGCATCAGGCCAGTTACCGTCCGGGTGCTGGATGTTGACAAACAGGGTCTTCACATCCGGTGTGGAAACGACTCCCGTCACCTCACATCCCTGGGGACCTACGAAGAAACGTTTGATTTCGCGGGTCTCCGGGTTTGCGGCCAGCATCATGTTGTTCTGGTAGGGCGCGGCGTCTGAACCGTCAGTCTGAATCCAGAGGCGACCGTTGTAGTCAAACCACAGGCCGTCCGGGCTGTTGAAGATGTTGTCATCGGTCAGGGATACAATAACCTCGCCATCAACCACTGTTTCGGTACCCTGCTCTCCAGCGAACACGAAGATGTCCCAGTCGAAGCTGGTGGCACTGTGATCGTTGCCTTCCTCGCTCCAGCGAATGATGTGGCCGGTATTGTTGAGTTCATTCGGGTTCGCAGCATTGACGCCTTCGAAGCCTGGCTTACCGCGATTAGAGTTATTGGTAAGCGTGAAATACACCTGCCCGGAGTTCGGGTCGACAGCCCCCCATTCGGGACGATCCATGGTTGTTGCGCCAGCAATGTCCGCGGCCAGCCGGGAATTTAGCAGAACGTCCGCCTGATTTTCGAAACCACTGAAGGCCACATCACCAACCGTCGTCCCTAAAGCGGCATCAACCCTGGCTTTGAAATCCGCGTTTTCCAGATCCAGCGGCAGCCAGTCTCCGGAACCATCGTCGTTGAATTGGGCCACGTACAGGGTGCCCTCATCCAACAGATAGCCACCGGCAGTCGCCGCATAGTACGGCTTCGAAGAGACGAACTTGTAGATGTACTCGAAGCGGGAATCGTCCCCTGAGTAGCAAACCACAGGCTGACCCTCTTTGACGGGCGCAAAAATCACGCCCTCATGGCCAAATCGGCCCAGGGCGGTACGCTTTTGAGGCTTGCTTTCAGGGGTAAACGGATCGATCTCGACCATGTAGCCATAGGTATTGGCTTCGTTGCGGTAATCATCGGCTGCCGTCGCACCAATCGTGCTTACATTGAACCGAACATATTGGTCATCGCCACTGTCTGCCAGCTCCCAGTCGTAGCGGCTGGAGCTTCCCACGCCATGGCGAATCTGTTCTCGCGGCTGGGTGACATCGCCATTGGCAAAGTAGCCATGCCAGTTTTCTTCTGCGGTAAGATAGGTGCCCCAGGGTGTCGGGCCCATGGAGCAGTTGTTCAGGGTGCCGCGGGTCTCGGTGGCATCAGGGCTGTACTTGGTAATCAGCTTGCTGTAACCGCGAACCGGACCACGGATATCCATTTCCGTATTACCGGTAATGCGGCGATTGAAGGGGCTTCCAAACACCACATCCCATTTGCCACTGCTATCGCGTTTGATATGAACCACGGACACACCGTGAGCCGCAACTTCCTTACGAACCTCATCGGCGGGCCGGAAACCACCGTTATCAGCGGCACTGGTCGGACCATTGGCGTGCAAAGCGCCCTGATTGATGTATTCATGGTTCATTACCAGAAGACCTTCGGTCGAACTGTTGCCGCCAGCCTTCTGGTCGATCGGGAAGAAGTGCATGCCGTCGTGATGCATGCCAACCTGCTGCTCCTGATCGGCACCGGTATTGGTTCCGTCTGCGCGGTAGGCGGGGTACGAGCCGGTAATGGGAGTGCCCCAGGGCAGGAATGCCTCAGATGAATAGCCTTCTGGAACAACCACTTCATTGGCAGAGGACGTTGCGACGGCTTTGAACCCGAGATCGGTGGTCGCGACGTTACCGCTCGTCGCAGGGCTGGCATCGTCATCGCTGCCACAGGCTGCCAGTCCCAAACCCATCACGCTGGCAAGGGCAGCGCCTACGCTACCTTTCATCACAGTACGGCGTTGCATGCGCGCGGCGAGAACCTGATGAAAAGGCGTGTTGTCGGAATGGTTAACTACCGGCTCGTAGTTGGGATCCAGGTAATTGGGGTCAAGGTCGTGCTTCGCCATGATAATGCCTCTCTCAAAGAACAGCGGGTCAATGTTGATGAGAGGACAGTTTCGGCGGGAAATATGACAGTACGCGTACGTTTAAAAGACAAAGCCGTTAACATTCTCTTACAGAGCACGGCTGAAACATGCTGACCGCCCCTAAGACAGGATGCTGCGGGGCGGTCAGGGCAATCATTTACTGCTGCGTGGCGTCATTGTAGCCTTCTTCCATGGCGTCACCCGCCTCCTCTGCGGCGTCACCCATTTCATCAGCCGCATTTTCCGCGCCCTGCTGCATTTCACCAACAGCACCATCGGCCTGTCCGGTGGCTTCTTCATACGTCTCTTCGACAGACTCTCCGGCCTCTTCCATCATATCGCTGGCATTATCAGCAGCCTTTTCGACATCCACCCCTTCGTTGTCTTCGGAGCTGCAGGCGGCAAGGCCCAGTGTCACAACCATCAAAAGCGCACTCAGCGTGAGCTTGTTCATACCATATCCCTCTGTTGGTAAGTATTTACAACGCGAAACAGGGTACGGCGAGGCCCGGCCTGAAGGCAATTACCGGGTGATTACCCTTTGGTTAGCCAGCGGTGTCCGCCAACAGCCGGCCATTAATGGTGATGACGTGATCGAACGGGAGCATGGTACCTCGACCGAGTAGCAGAAAGTCCTGCCCGGCGCGGCTGCAAAGATCGCGAATGACATCGTGCACCGTGCATATCTGGCCGGCACTGTCCCGGTAGACCACCTCAGTCAGCTGCCCTGAACCCAAATACTCCCGAAGCATGCCCTGAACTGAATACGAAGCCGTCATGGAGGATAAATTTGGCATGCCTGATTCTTCCCAGTCGTCAAGCTTTTGTTATCTCCGAAGTCTGGCTCAGAAAACGGGATTTCGCCAAGAGAATGATATTTGTCATTTTGCGCCAAGCTGTTCCGACACTCCTGAAGATTGTTGCATTGCAAGATTGTCCGACATAAATTGCAGTTAAGCGCATCGAATGGGAGAGAACAATGAATGCCAAGACCCGTGACATTCTGGAATCGCACCAAATGGCTTCGCCGGCAGACGCTGCCTCAACCAGCAACTGGAAGGATCCGAAGCGGTACATGTGGCTGATGGGGCCAGCTCTGCCGGGCATCGGACTCGCCGCCCTGACCGGCTACGCCCTGGCCCCAAAAAAACTCAAGGCGCTGGCCTGGACCGGGCCCGCGTTGGTGCACGGCATAATCCCGGCCCTGGACCGGGCCGCTGGCGAAGACCAGAGCAACCCGCCGGAATCCGCCGTGAAGACGCTGGAACAGGACAAGTACTACGACCGGATCGTGAAGGCCTTTATTCCGACCCAGTACGCCATGACCTTTTTGGGTGCCTGGCTGGCCAGCCGGAAGAATACGCCTCTGGACGATAAAATTGGTCTGACGCTTACCGTCGGCGCCATCAATGGTGTCGGCATCAATACCGCTCATGAACTGGGCCATAAATCTAACAAGCTGAACAAGCTGTTGGCGATGGCCGCTCTGGCACCTACCGGGTATACCCACTTTGTTGTCGAGCACAACTTTGGCCATCACAAGCGGGTCGCGACACCGGAGGATCCGGCCAGCAGCCGGATGGGCGAGAGTTTCTGGAAGTTCCTGCCACGCACTGTGATGGGTGGTATCAAGTCATCAATCAGGATTGAGAAGGGGCGGCTTGAGCGCAAAGGTAAGGGCTTCTGGAGTCTGGACAATGAGTTGCTCCAGGGCTGGGCCATGAGCGCGGGGTTCTTTGGCGCGACGACCCTGGTTTGCGGACCCCGAGCTTTGCCATTCCTGGCGGCACAGGCGGTGTATGGCGCGAGCTTGCTGGAGAGTGTGAATTACATTGAGCACTATGGCCTGCTGCGCCAGAAGGACAAACATGGCAAGTACGAGCGCACCCAGCCGGAGCACAGCTGGAACAGCAATCATATTGTGACCAATCTGTTCCTGTATCAGCTGCAGCGGCATTCGGACCACCATGCCCACCCGCAGCGCAGCTTCCAGGCTTTACGCCACTTTGAGAAGGCGCCTCAGTTGCCGGGTGGTTATGCGTCGATGCTGCTGCCGGCGTACCTGCCACAGTGGTGGTATGAAACCATGGATAAGCGGGTGATTGATCATTACGAGGGCGATCTGAGCAAGATCAACTGGGATCCGGACCGGAAAGAGGAGCTGATGGCCAAGTATGCGGATTACGCGGCAGATGTGGCTGCCGAGACGAAGGCTCGGCGGGAAAATTCAGTTCCGGAGGAAGCTGTCTGAGAAATGCGCTTGCGTGCCGGCGGGCAACTGGCCCCTTCTCCCGGGACACGCTGTGAATACGTCCATGTAGGCTTGAGTGCAGCATCCCTGCTGCACACAGTCCCGGGAGAAGGGGCCAGTCGCCCGCTCATAGCTCGGTGCTACCTTCCTTTGAAAACAGCCACTCTCCTTTCGAGAAAAGACTGGAGGCCTTCCTTCACATCCTCGCTCGCCATAACCGGCTGCAAATCCGGAAACAACCGTTGCTTCGCCACTTCCTGCCCTTCGCTGACCGCGATCTTCGAGGACTTCAGACTACCTTGAACACCCAGCGGGGCGGCCTTTGCAATCTTCTCGGCAATGTCCAGCGCGACGTTGAACTGCTCGCCCGGCTCTACCAATTCCTGGATCAGGCCCCATTGGTAGGCTTGATCCGCCGACCATTCGTCGCCGGTGAGCAGGTATCGCTGGGCATTGCCCCAGCCGATTTCCCGTTGCAGACGGATGGTGGCGCCGCCACAGGCGAAGATGCCGCATTTTACTTCCAGTTGGGCGAAGCGCGTGCCTTTAGCCGCGACGCGAACATCGGTGTTAAGCATCATTTCGACGCCGCAGGTGAAGCAGATGCCCTGGGCGGCGAAGACGACCGGCTTGCTGAGGCCTTCACCGGTAATGTGGAACGGATCCAGCTCGCCCTCGCCGGGCTCAATGCCTTTGCCACTGGCAAACACCCCGGCCCAGTCGTCCAGTTGCAGGCCGCTGGTAAAGTGGTCGCCTTCGGCGTACATCAGACCGACCCGCAAATCCGGGTCATGCTCCAATTGGTGATAGGCCGCTGCGATCTGATGGTACATTTCGCGGTTCATAGCGTTCATTTTTTTCGGGCGGTTTAACCCGATGAGCAGGATGTGGTTTTTCTTTTCAACGTTAACCAGGGCCATCAGAACCACTCCGTCTTCATGTTGAGGCAGGTGTCGTCCTGGTTCCGCAGCAAGACGAGGTCCTGAGCCACGGTCGGCAACTCCCAGTGGAAGAAGTACTGCGCGGCCTGAAGCTTGCCCTGGTAGAAATTGCGTTCGTCATCGCTGTTGGCCGAACCGAGAGCGTGGGAGGCCGCATTTGCCTGGCGCAGCCACATCCAGGCGACCACGATGTGCCCGAACAGGTGAAGGTAACAGGAGGCGTTGGCGAGGCTTCTGTCGATTTCGCCGCCCATCAGGGATTTGCCCAGGCTCTGGGTAACTTTTACCGCCTGCTGCAGGGTTTCGCTTAATGAGAGTGCCCACTGCTGGCAGCGATCTGTGGTGGCGGCCTCCAGATCTACCTGCATTTCCTGCATCAGCAATTGCAGGCCGTGGCTTTGGTCCTGCCAGATTTTGCGGCCCAGCAGGTCCAGGGCCTGGATGCCGTTGGTGCCTTCGTGGATGGGATTCAGGCGATTGTCGCGCCAACACTGCTCTACCGGGTATTCGCGGGTGTAGCCTGCACCGCCATAAACCTGAATGGCCAGATCGTTCGCCTTGGGGCCGTATTCCGAAGGCCAGGCCTTGATCACCGGGGTGAGCAAGTCCAGCAGTTTGCCAGCTTCCCGACGCTTCTGATCGTCCGGGTGAGTGTGCTGGTCGTCCATCAGCCGCGCGCCATACAGGCAGAGGGCAAGACCACCTTCGCTGTAAGCTTTCTGGGCCAGCAACATGCGCCGCACATCGGCGTGCTCAATGATGGGCACCTGGGGAGATTCCGGGTTCTTTTCACCGGCCTTGCGGCCCTGCAAGCGGTCTTTGGCGTATTCCAGGCTGTGCATGTAGCCGCGATAACCAATCACCGCCGCACCAAAGCCCACGCCAACCCGGGCTTCGTTCATCATCTGGAACATGTATTTCAGACCCTGATGGGGTTCGCCAACCAGGTAACCGTGGCAGGGGGCGTCGTCGCCGAAACTCAAGGCGGTGGATGTCGTGCCACGGTAGCCAAGTTTGTGAATCAGGCCAGCGAGGCTGACGCCGTTGCGCTCTTTGGGATTACCCTCGTCGTCTACCAGGAACTTGGGGACGATGAACAGGGAGATGCCCTTCACACCCGCCGGAGCGCCTTTGATCTTGGCCAGCACCATATGGACGATGTTGTCGGTGATTGACTGTTCGCCGCCGGAAATATAGATCTTGGCACCTTTGATCAGGTAATGCCCTTCGTCAGTGGGCGATGCCGAGGTGCGAATATCCGCCAGGGAGGAACCGGCGTGGGGTTCAGTAAGAGCCATGGTGCCGCTGAAGCGGCCGCTGAGCATGTACGGCAGGAAGGTGGTTTGCTGCTGTTCGTTGCCGAATACGCGGATGAGGTTGGCCGCAGCAGTGGTCAGGAACGGGTAACCCGCGGTTCCGGGGTTGGCGGCGGTGAAGAAGCCGTTGCAGGCAGCCATAACCGACTCCGGTAACTGCATTCCACCCAGGGCGTAGTCATCGCGCCCGGCGATGAAGCCTGCTTCGGCGTATGCATCGAAGGCTTCTTTGACCTGCGGGAGCATTTCGATCTGGCCGTTAATGAACCTGGGTTCGTCCTTGTCGGCGGCGCTATTGTGAGTGGCGAACTTTTCCCGGGCCATCTTGTCGGCGGTTTCGATGACGGCGTCGAAGGTGTCGCGGTTGTGTTCGCTGAAACGTTCCCGGGTGGTGAGGTTTTCGGTATCGAGGACTTCATAAAGCTGGAACGCCAGGTCGCGGCGGTCGATCAGGGTGTCGGTCATTCTTGGTCTCCTGTTTGTAGCCGATAGCCTCTCATACCTTGTTTTCTTGGGAAACCGGCGTTTATGACATAATCATGGTGATTCTCGCCACTTCCGGCTTACCACTGCATTAATCAGGTGTTCGCCGGCGGCCCTCCTTCCACATACTACTTCGGGGTTTGTATGCGAACAGTGTCTATCATTGGCTTTGATGGCGCTTTGGCCAGTGCCATTACCGGCATCATCGATCTGTTTCGGCTGGCCGGGGTTACCTGGGCCCGGATTAACGGCCAGATGCCTGAACCGGAGTTCACCACTCGGCTGCTCACCAGGGATGGCTCGCCCTGCTGTTGCATCAATGGCCTGACGATTCAGTCGGATGGAGCCTGGAACGAGCCTCATCGATCCGGCAACGGGAGCGACCTTGTCATCATTCCGACCATTGGCGGGCGGATCGATCGGGTGCTCGCAGAGAATGCGGAACTGATTAACTGGCTGGGTCGTTTTCAATCATCAGATTCTGGCCGGGTTCGCGTGGCGAGCAACTGCACGGGCGCTTTCATGCTGGCGGAGGCCGGTTTACTGGATGGGCGGCAGGCGACGACTCACTGGGGGTTCAGCAACCAGTTTCGGCAGCGTTATCCGGCAGTGGACCTGCAGTCGGACAAGCTGGTGACGGTGGACGGGCACGTTGCCTGCGCCGGGGGCGGGATGGCCTGGTGGGATCTGGGGGTGTACCTGGTGGAGCGTTATGCCGGGGCGAAGGTGGCGCGAGAGTTGGCGAAGGCGTTTGTGATTGATGCGGGCCGCACCAGTCAGGCGCCATACAGTGCCCTGCAGGCTCGTCGGTACCATTCGGATGCCGCCATCCTCAGGCTGCAGGACTGGCTCGATGGCCATTACAGTCAACCGGTCAATCTGCACTTTCTGGCCTCGTTAAGCGGCCTGACTGAGCGTTCGCTGATTCGCCGATTCAAGGCGGCCACAGGGGATACTCCCACCGGGTACCTGCAAGTTCTGCGGATTGAGGCGGCCAGGCAGCACCTGGAAAACTCCCGGGCGGCGGTTGAGGAGGTTACCCGGTTAGTGGGCTACGACGACGTCAGTTCCTTCAGCCGCCTGTTCAGGAAACACACCGGTCTGGCGCCCGGGGTTTACCGCTCGAGATTTGGGCGCTGATGCTGGCAGAACTGCTTTGTGGCGCGAGTTATGCTTAGAATCTTCCAGAAGGCCAGTTTCCGGCCGGCAACGTAAAGAATACCGACAGGGGACGCTATGGGGAGGTCCGCCATGAACGCACCAATGAAACAAAGCCAGGCAGACATTCTCAGCCGGCTATATGATATGAAGCGTAAACAGATCGAAAACGCCCTCCAGCAGGGCAACAGCTTTCGCTGCCAGGTCCTTGAAGCAGAAGCCGAGGCTATTTCAAGCGCGCTGAAATCCATTCGGTAGCCACTTGTCCAAACTGGCTACTGACTGACACTTCTGGTCACCTGTTGCCGTCTTCTGGCATCGTCATATGGCTGCTGCCACTTCGGTGCCTTGACGGATAGCACGTTTTGCATCGAGCTCCTCAGCGACATCCGCGCCGCCAATCAGGTGCACTTTCACGCCAGAATCCGAGAGCTGGTCGAAAAGTTCCCGACAGGGTTCCTGACCTGCGCAGATGATCACATTATCCACGGGCAACACCATGCTCTCCTGAGCCTTGCCATCTTTATCGGTCAAGGTAATGTGAAGGCCGTTGTCATCGATGCGGTCGTAGCGACAGCCCCGGAGCATTTCAACATCCCTGTGCTTCAGACTATTTCGGTGAACCCAGCCCGAGGTCTTGCCCAGTCCCCCACCGACCTTGCTGGTCTTTCGTTGCATCAGGTAGATTTTCCGTGGCGATGGCGTCGGTTGGCGTTCGACCAAACCACCCGGGCCTTCAAACTCGGGGTTAACGCCCCACTCCGCCTGCCAGTCGGCGACACTGACCTGCTCACCTTCCGAATGATGGCGGATATCGTGAGCCAGGAATTCACTGACATCAAAACCAATGCCACCAGCGCCAATAACCGCCACCGTCCTTCCGACCGGCTTGTTGTGACGGAGAACATCGAGGTAGCCGAGAACTTTCGGATGGTCGATGCCATCAATATTCGGTGTTCTTGGCTTCACGCCGGTAGCGATAATGACATCGTCAAACTCCTCCACCGTCAGTGAGGTCTCGTCAACGCGTGTATTGAGCTTCAAGTCAATTCCGAGAAGCTCGATCTGACGCCGGAAATAACGCAGAGTCTCGAAGAATTCTTCCTTGCCCGGAATCCGCTTGGCGTAGTTGAATTGGCCGCCGATCCTGTCGTCGGCTTCGAACAGGGCCACCTTGTGGCCGCGTCTTGCAGCCGTTGTGGCCGCAGCCAGCCCGGCAGGGCCAGCACCAACCACGGCAATCCGACGCGCCACAGGAGCCACGGTAAGCACCAATTCCGTCTCGTGGCAGGCCCTCGGGTTCACCAGACAGGAGGCCCGCTTAGCCTGGAATACGTGGTCAAGGCAGGCCTGGTTGCAGGCGATGCAGGTATTGATCTCATCGCTGCGGCCCTGTTCAGCCTTACGCACAAATTCGCTGTCCGCGAGCAATGGACGGGCCATGGAGACCAGGTCCGCCTTGCCGGCAGCAAGAATCTCCTCCCCTTTCTCAGGCGTGTTGATGCGGTTTGTGGTGCATAAAGGGATACCCACCTCGCCGTAGAACTTGGCGGTTACGTCGGCAAAGCCACCTCGCGGCACAGACGTCACAATGGTGGGAACACGTGCTTCGTGCCAGCCAATGCCGGTGTTGATAATGGTTGCGCCCGCCTGTTCGATCGCTTTGCCCAGCGTGACAATCTGGTCCCAGGTCTGGCCGCCCTCCACCAGGTCCAGCATGGACAGCCGGTAGATAATGATGAACTCCGGGCCAGCCGCTTCACGCATACGCCGGACAATTTCCACGGGCAGACACATGCGGTTCTCATAGGGCCCGCCCCACTTATCCGTGCGTTTATTGGTCCGTTCGCACAGGAACTGGTTGATGAAATAGCCCTCGGAACCCATCACCTCAACGCCGTCATAACCCGCAAATTTCGCCAATTTTGCGCTATTGACGAAATCGTTGATCTGTCGCTCAACACCTTTTGTCGACAAGGCACGGGCCGTGAATGGGCTGATCGGAGCTTTAGTGGCAGAGGCGGAGACAATCAGCGGCTGGTAGCCGTAGCGCCCTGCATGCAATAACTGCAGGCAGATCTTGCCGCCGGCTTCATGGACAGCCCCCGTGACATGGCGATGAAGCAGAGCCGTCGCCCGGTTGTTCATCGTCGAGGACAAGGGTGCCAGTTGCCCGGCGAAGTTGGGCGAGAAGCCGCCAGTTACCATGAGACCCACCCCCCCTTCGGCCCGTTCCGCGAAATAACGGGCCAACTTGTGGATGTTCCAGAACCGGTCTTCCAAACCTGTATGCATTGAACCCATTAATATCCGGTTTTTCAGTTCGGTAAAGCCAAGATCGAGTGGTTTCAGCAGGTTGGGATACGTTGCGCTCATGGGACTCTCTCAAAGAGTATTTATGTGAAGTATACACTTGATCAATAGCAAGTTGACTTGACCTTCCGGACGGGCCACGTATCATCGGGCTTCAAGTTTTACTGACGGAGCAACCATGACCGCAAGGTCCTGCGGCTGCAATAGTATTATCCGCCCACCTGTTATCGCTGACATCGCGCGGCATCGGGGACGTCTTCCGTACTTCCCGGACCCGCCCGTTTCCTGCTGATCCACCTCACCGTCCCCTCCGTAATGGCACCGGAACACGTTATGCAGGGACGCTGGCAGGAGACTAGACTCAGGCAAACATGCCTCTGATACTCACTTAAGAAAAAAGCCAATAACGAGGTTGCGATGTCGCTACCGCTGGTTGTTTTACTGCCCTTTCTGGGCGCCCTGGCCGCACCCCTGTTTGCCCAGGGCGGACGAACGGCGATTGCCATCGCGTCGTCGGTTCCCGCACTGATTGCGCTGGCAGCCCTCTTTCCTCACTGGCAAACCCTGGCTGATGGCGGCGTGGTTCTGCACAGCTATGAATGGCTGCCAGCCCTCGGCCTTTCCTTCAGCTTCCGGCTGGACGGGCTGTCCCTGCTGTTCGCCCTGCTGATCCTGATAATCGGGCTGCTGATCATCCTGTACTCCCGCTACTACCTCAAAGCGCACGAGAATGTCGGCAAGTTCTACGCGCTTTTGCTGTGTTTCAAGGGGTCGATGCTGGGCATTGTGCTTTCCAGCAACCTGCTGCTGATGATGATCTTCTGGGAGCTGACCAGCCTGACATCGTTCCTGCTGATCAGCTTCTGGAATCACAAACAGGATGCCCGTCGGGGTGCCCGGATGGCGCTTGCCGTGACCGGCGGTGGTGGCCTGGCCCTGCTCGCCGGCGTACTGATCATCGGCAACATTGTTGGCAGCTTTGAGCTCGACGACGTGTTGGCGGCCGGCGAGCAGATCAAGGCGCACGCCCTGTACCCGGTTGCCCTGACCCTGGTTCTGCTGGGCGCGTTCACAAAATCCGCCCAGTTTCCGTTCCATTTCTGGCTGCCTCACGCGATGCAGGCGCCAACACCGGTATCTGCCTACCTGCACTCGGCCACTATGGTAAAAGCCGGCGTCTTCCTTCTGGCACGGCTTTACCCGGCATTGGCGGGAACCGAGCAGTGGTTTTACATGGTCAGCTTTACCGGCATGGCTACGCTGCTCCTTGGCGCTTATGTCGCCATGTTCAAGCACGACCTCAAAGGCCTGCTAGCGCATTCAACGGTGAGTCATCTGGGCCTGATTACCCTGCTGTTCGGCATGGGGACGCAGCTTGCCGCTGTTGCCGCGGTCTTCCATGTAATCAACCACGCCACCTTCAAGGCCTCCCTGTTCATGGCCGCCGGTATCATCGACCACGAGACCGGTACCCGTGACATGCGCCGTATCAACGGGCTGTGGCGGTACATGCCACATACCGCCACCCTGGCTATGGTTGCCGCGTCTTCTATGGCCGGTGTTCCACTGCTGAACGGGTTCCTGAGCAAGGAAATGTTCTTCGCAGAATCCCTGCAGCTGAACCTGCCCGGGTTCTGGGCCTGGCTGCCACCGGTTGTGGCAACCCTCGCAGGTATTTTTGCAGTGGCTTACTCGGCCCGCTTCATCCACGACGTTTTCTTTAACGGCAAACCGGTCGATCTGCCGATCTATCCGCCCCACGAACCCCCCCGGTACATGAAATTCCCGGTGGAAATCCTGGTGTTTGCGTGTGTGATGGTGGGGATGTTCCCGGCAATTTCCGTCGGCCCGCTCCTCTACATGGCCGCATCGGCCACCCTGGGCGGCAATGTGCCCGATTACCAGTTGGCGATTGTGCACGGCTTCAATCTTCCCCTGCTGATGAGCTTTGTGGCGTTTTTCGGTGGCTTGCTTATGTACAGTCAGCGTCAGCGCTTCTTCGACTTTCACGCCCGGTTCCGGGAAATTGACGAGAAGGCCGTGTTTGAGGCGGTCATTTCCCGGGTAGTGGATCTCGCCAACCGATTCACCGCTCGGGTGGAAAATGGCTCCCTCCAGCGTTATGCCATGCTGCTGGTCGTCAGTGTGATTGCGGTTGCTGCTATGCCGCTTATCAACCTGGGGATATTTATCGGGGAGAGCGGGCTCAGCCCTGTGGACTGGCCCACCGCTATCCTGGCTGGCACCCTCATGCTCTGCGCCATAGCGACCGCCATAATGCATCGAGAGCGATTCTACGCTCTGGTGTTACTGAGTGTGGTGGGACTGATCGTGGCTCTGGCATTTGCCCGATTCTCGGCGCCTGACCTTGCAATGACGCAGCTGTCGGTGGAAGTGGTGACCATTGTTCTGCTGATGCTCGCGTTGTACTACATGCCATCCTGGACCCCTGTCGAAACCTCCAATGGCCGGCGTTTACGCGACATTGCCATTGCGCTGGCAGCGGGAACCGGCATGACAGCGGTTACCCTCGCCATGCTGACTCAGCCGTTCACTTCCATCTCGGATTTCTTCCTTGAAAACAGCAAGCCGGGTGGCGGTGGCACCAACGTGGTTAACGTGATCCTCGTCGACTTCCGTGGCTTTGATACCCTGGGCGAGATTACCGTTCTGGCCATCGCAGCCCTGGGCATCTACGCCATGCTCAAGCATACCGCCCTGACACCACCACCGGGCGATGGCCAGGGTAATACGTGGACACGGGATGCCTACCCCCTGATGCTTCGCCAGATTGCCCGCCCGATGCTGCCGCTGGCACTGATGGTGTCGGCCTTTATCTTCCTGAGGGGTCACAACATGCCAGGCGGTGGCTTCATCGCTGGCCTGATCACCTCGGTCGCGCTGATTCTGCAATACATTGCCAGCGGCATGATCTGGACCCAGGATCGCGTTCCCCTCCGCTACCACAACGTCATCGGCCTGGGCCTACTGTTCGCCACCATCGCCGGTGCCGGTAGCTTCGCGTTCGGCTATCCATTCCTGACCTCCACTTTTGGTTACATTACATGGCCCGTGGTCGGGAAGTTCGAGGTTGCTTCCGCCCTGGTGTTTGACCTTGGCGTCTACCTGACGGTTATCGGAGCCACCTTGCTTGCCCTGGTAAGCATTGGTCGGCTGTCACCTCACTCCGCCATCAAGAGTAAAAAGGAGAGTGCGTAATGGAGCTTGTTTTCGCACTGGTCATCGGCGCCCTGACGGCATCCGGCGTTTACCTCGTTTTGCGGGCACGCACCTTCCCTGTGGTGGTGGGGCTTACCCTGCTGTCCTATGGCGTGAACCTGTTTCTTTTTTCCAGTGGCCGGCTGGCGACAGGGCATCAGCCTGTTATCGGTACAGCGGCAAACTATTCCGATCCGCTGCCTCAGGCGCTGGTGCTGACCGCCATTGTGATCGGCTTCGCCATGACCGCATTTGTTGTTGTGCTGTCACTGAGAAATCTGGCAGATAATGAGGACGACCATGTGGATGGCCGTAAGCACTATAAGTCTCCTGCTCCCGAGGAAGAAGTGGAGGTAATCGGTAAATGAACCACTGGCTTACCGCTCCCATTCTGATCCCCCTGCTCGGTGGCATCCTGCAGGCCTTGATGGGCTACGCCCCCATCAGCCTGCGCCGTACGCTGGCCCTGGCAACCACCGTTCTGATACTGGTCTCGGCCATTGTGCTGCTGGTGCTGGCAGACGATGGCAGTTACCGGATTTATGCCTTCGGGAACTGGCAACCGCCGTTTGGTATTGTTTTGGTCCTGGACCGGCTTGCCGCCCTGATGCTGATCCTCACCTCTGTTCTGGCCCTGTTCTGCCATCTCTACGCGATTGGTGGCGCCGATGAGGGCAACCGTCAATTCCACGCGCTATTCCTGTTCCAGCTGATGGGACTGAACATTGCGTTCCTCACCGGCGACCTGTTCAACCTGTTTGTCGCCTTTGAGGTGCTCCTCATCGCCTCTTACGGCCTGTTGATGCATGGCGGAGGAACGGTAAGAACCGTGCCGGGGCTGCATTATGTGGTGCTGAATCTCGTTGGCTCCGCAATTTTCCTGATCAGCGTCGGCATGATTTATAGCGTCACAGGCACCCTGAATATGGCCGACCTTGCGGTCAAAATTCCCGAGGTCTCCGGTGAAAATCTGAATATCGTCAAGGCCGGCGGCATGATGCTGCTGGTGGTTTTCGGGTTGAAAGCCGCCATACTGCCCCTGTGTTTCTGGCTGCCCCGAGCCTACTCAAAAGCCACTGCCCCCGTAGCTGCCCTGTTCGCAGTGATGACAAAGGTCGGCGTGTACGCCATCTTGCGGGTTTATCTGCTGATCTTTGGTGACAATGCTGGCGAACTTGCCAACCTCGGCATGGATTGGCTGTTCCCGATTGCCCTCGCTACCCTGGCCATGGGTGTTATCGGCGCTCTGGGTTCCGGCAGCCTGAAGACACTGGTCGCCTGGCAGGTGATTATTTCAGTGGGCACACTGCTGGCGCCGGTGGCCCTGGGTTCCGAGGCCGGTCTTTCCGCCGCCCTGTTCTACCTGCTGAGTACCACCTGGACCGTTGGCGGCCTGTTCCTTGTCGCGGAGCTGGTCGCCAACCAGAGAGGCAGCGCCGACGACCGAATCATTACCGCCCCACAGATGCGAAATCGCACTTTCCTAAGCGCTCTGTTCCTGATTGGTGCCGTTGCAGCAGCCGGCTTACCGCCCCTGAGCGGTTTCTTCGGCAAGTTACTGATCCTGCAATCCGTTGAGCCGGGAACCGAAATGGCCTGGCTGTGGTCAGTGCTACTGATCGGAAGCTTCCTGACGCTCATTGCTTATAGCCGTGCAGGGAGTATTGTTTTCTGGCGAACCGTGGACGGCCACCTGGAAACGCCCGACCCACTCAATGGGCGAATCTCTGTTGCGGCCGGAGCACTGACTGCCCTCGCGGTTGTAATGGTGGTCCTGGCCGGACCCATTACACGCTTTACCGATGCGACAGCAGCCCAACTGCATAACACTGACGCTTACATCCAAATCTTGCAGACCCCCATGGTCGGGGAGGACAACTAATGCTTGATCGCCTGAGTTTTCCACAGCCCTGGTTAAGCCTGGTCCTGTTAACTACCTGGCAGCTGCTCAGTGACGGTGTGTCCGGAGCCAGTATTGTTATGGGGCTGATCCTGGCCTGGCTGATACCCCAGCTGACCGCCGGCTTCTGGCCCGAACGCCCGGCCTTCGTCAAAGCCTGGCGCATGCCGGCCTATCTGGCGATCGTGCTCAAGGACATTGTCGTTGCCAGCTTCTCTGTGGCCCGCCTGATCCTGAGCCCACGCCAGCCCCGGCCCATCTTCGTCTGCTATCCACTGAAGCTTGAGCATCCTCTGGCCATTTCCATGCTTGCCAGCACCATTTCGCTGACGCCGGGGACCGTAAGCGCGGATGTCAGTGATGACCACGAAACCCTCTTGATCCATGCGCTTGATGCCGGGAGCGATCAGGAGGTCATTGACGCCATACACAACCGCTATGAGAAGCGGTTGATGGAGATGTTCCAATGATGACGATCGCCCTCTACATCACTATTGCCATGGTTATCCTGGCTGCCCTGCTCAACGTGTACCGGCTGATCAAGGGCCCTGACGCACCAGATCGTGTGCTGGCACTGGACACGCTCTACATCAACGCCATTGCCCTGATTATCCTGCTCGGCATCACACTGGGCACGCGAATGTATTTGGAGGCCGCTCTACTTATCGCTGTCATGGGCTTTGTCGGAACCGTGGCCATGGCCAAATACCTGAAACGGGGCAGTGTCATTGAATAGCGCCGGCCCCAACCGATTACGTCGTGGAGGACATTGACCATGAGCCCCATCGTGGAAACCATTATTGCTGCCATGCTGCTACTGGGGGGTGCCTTTACCCTGGTTGGCGCCATTGGCCTGGCGCGGCTTCCAGACTTCTTTACCCGCCTTCACGGGCCCACCAAGGCCACAACGGTCGGCGTGGGCGCCATAATGCTCAGCTCGGTGGTCTATTTCAGCGTCGTGGGCGAGGGCATCGGCATTGCGGAGATCCTGATTACCGTGTTCTTGTTCATGACAGCCCCTGTCAGCGCAAATATTCTGGCCAAAGCTGCCATGCACATGGGCGTACGTACGATGGAAGGAACCGAAGGCAAACCCTGGGACCAGTGAATCGGCGTAACCTGGTACCGACCGGCATTTTGTCATTGGACTTGAAGAATTTTGCCGTATAGTAGCCCCCCAACCCTTTTCGAGGAGCCCAGCGTATGCTGAAAGTAAATGAGTATTTCGACGGCAAGGCCAAGTCCATTGCCTTCCAGACCTCTACCCTGCCAGCCACCGTTGGTGTGATCAGCCCGGGCGAGTATGAGTTCGGCACTAGCAAAAAAGAAACCATGACGGTGATCAGTGGTGCCCTGACGGTTCTGCTTCCGGGCATGGAAGAATGGATGACCTTCGGCGCGGGTGAAAGCTTCGACGTTGCCGGCCAGGCCAGCTTCAAAGCCAAAACCGATATCGATACCGCCTACCTCTGCACCTACCAGTAACAGGCCAGGCCGCAGAGCGAAACAAAGCGCTTATCTAAGCATCGGTTCGCTCTGCACTTTTTCACTTTCCACGGTTCCCGTTTCAGCCAATCTGTGTCAGATTTATCCTGTTTCTCGCGATAACATCAACAACTGAGAAAGAGGAAATGAGTAATGGCACAGACCCGCATTCTATCGCCGGCTGACAACGCCTATCAGTATCCGCTGCTGATCAAGCAACTCCTGCTTTCTGGCCCCCGCTACAACCCGGACCAGGAAATCATTTACGCCAACCGCAGCAAATACACCTATACCGATCTGGTGGACCGTATTCACCGCCTGGCCAACGCCCTGACCGATGCCGGTGTCAAGCCGGGTGATACGGTTGCAGTTATGGACTGGGACACGCCTCGCTACCTGGAATGCTTCTTTGCCGTCCCGATGATTGGCGCCATTTTGCACACCATTAACGTGCGCCTGTCTCCAGAGCAGATTGTCTACACCATGAACCACGCCGAAGATGACGTTGTACTGGTACACGACGATTTCCTCCCCATCATCGAAGGGGTGAAAGACGAGATCAAGACCGTCAAGACCTGGATTCAGCTGACCGACAGCGACACCGCAAAGGCCGCGCCTGTCGATGCCATCGGTGAGTATGAAGAGTTACTCGCCAAGGCCGACAACCAATTCGAATTCCCGGACTTCGACGAGAACAGTGTAGCGACGACTTTTTACACCACTGGTACCACCGGCAACCCCAAAGGGGTGTACTTCAGTCACAGGCAACTGGTGCTGCACACACTCGCCATGACGGGGACCATTGCGGCGTTCGACGAGATGCCATTACTCCGCTCCTCATCCGTTTATATGCCCTTGACGCCCATGTTCCACGTTCATGCCTGGGGCGTGCCTTACGCCGCCACCATGATGGGCATCAAACAGGTCTATCCCGGCCGTTATGAGCCTGAACTGCTGGTCGACCTTTTGAAGGAACACAAAGTCACCTTCTCTCATTGTGTGCCAACGATCATGCAGATGATCATGGCCACCGAATCCATCAAGACGGCAAATCTGAGCAACTGGCACGTACTTATCGGCGGTAGCGCACTGACGAAAGGGCTTTGCAACGCAGCGGCAAAGCTCGGAATCAACATGTATACCGCTTACGGTATGTCCGAAACCTGCCCGCTGCTCAGCGCTTCGCATCTCAAACCAGAAGATATGGAGCTGCCCCTGGAGCAGCAGACGGCCATCAGGGTGAAAACCGGCATTGCCGCCCCCCTGGTGGAACTGGAAATAGTGGACCCTGATGGCAAGCCAGTTCCCCATAATGGCGAAGCCAAAGGTGAAGTCGTTGCCCGCGCTCCCTGGCTGACCCAGGGCTACTTCAAACAGCCTGAAAAAGGCGAGGAACTCTGGGAAGGTGGCTGGCTGCATACCGGTGACGTCGCGTCCATGGAGCCCGACAACACACTCACTATCAAGGATCGTATCAAGGACGTGATAAAGACCGGTGGCGAATGGTTGTCCTCCCTCGACCTTGAGAACCTGATCAGCCAGCACCCGGCGGTTGCCGGCGCTGCGGTGGTTGGTGTACCCGACGAGAAATGGGGCGAACGTCCTCACGCGCTGATCACCCTCAAGCCCGGTGAAACTGCCGGTGTTGAGGACATTCAGAATCACCTGAAGCAGTTCGTGGACAGCGGCGAGATCAACAAATGGGCGATCCCCGGGGAGATTGATTTCGTTGAAGATATTCCGAAGACGAGTGTTGGCAAGATCAACAAGAAGCTGATCCGGGATCAGCTGAAGTAACAGACCTGGAGTCATAAACAGGCGAAGACGGGGTCAGATGAAGACTGTCATCTGACCCCTTTTTATCAGGCCTGTTTTATAACCCGGAAAACGTGAAGTCCACTTCCGGTTTGCGTCCCTCAATGATATCCGCCAGCGCAGCTGCAGACCCGCAGGAATGCGTCCACCCTAGCGTGCCGTGCCCGGTATTCAGGTACAGGTTGGCGAAGTGGCTTTTGCCGACGTAGGGAACGTTGGAGGGAGTAGCCGGGCGCAAGCCGGTCCAGAACTGGGCCTGGTCCCAGTAACCTGCCTCTGGCATGACTTCCGCAGTGCGCCGGACGATGGCACGGCACCGGGTGTAATTCAGCTCCCGGCTATAGCCGCCCAGTTCCGCCGTGCCCGCAACACGAATCCTGTCGCCAAGACGGGAGTAGACCAGCTTGTATTCATCATCGGTAAGGCTGACCTTGAACGCCGCCTCTTCATTCTTGACCGGTACGGTTATGGAATAGCCCTTCGCCGGATAGATGTTCAGAAAGATACCAAGCTGGCGGGCCAACGCGGCACTGTAGCTCCCAAGGCTCAATACATAGGCATCGGCCCGCAGGGTCTCATGGCGTCCTTCGGTAAGGGTCTGAATGCCCAGTACACGCTCACTTGCCTTTTCGAAGCGGAGAATCCGGGTGCCGTATCGGAACTCCACACCGGCCTCGGCACAACGCCTGGCCAGGTTCTGGGTGAACATGTGGGCGTCACCGGATTCGTCGTCCGAGGTATAGGTGGCACCCGCGATCCGGTTCCGGATGGGTTTCAGGGCCGGCTCCAGTTCAACCGCCCGATCGGCATCGATGATCTGGCGGTCGCAGCCCAGCGACTGCATGATCCGGGTCGGCTCTTTGGCACCGTCAAACTCGGCGGGATTGGTGTAAAAGTGCAATATGCCCTTCTCGAGGTGGTCGTATTCGACATTGGCATCTTTGCGCAGTGCCTGTAACTGACTGCGACTGTAAGTGCCCAGATTGACCATCTGGCGAATGTTGTGGGCTGCTTTGGCCGAGGTGCACTCCCCGAGAAAAGCCAATGCCCAGCGCCATTGGGCCGGATCGAGCTTCGGCCGGAACAACAAGGGAGCATCTGCCCGGGCCAGCCATTTCAGCACTTTCAGGGGGGCCGACGGATTGGCCCAAGGCTCGGCATGGGACACGGAAATCTGGCCCCCATTGGCGTAACTGGTTTCTAACCCGGCCTGATTTTGTCGGTCAACCACGGTGACCTGGTGCCCCTGCTTTTGCAGAAACCAGGCTGTTGTTGTACCAACAACGCCCGCACCCAAAACCAGTATGTGCATTCTTGCCTCCGGTCTGTTTCAAATCTGGGAATCGTATTCGCGGGCCGTATTGTAGCGTGAGCGCACAACGATTGCGTGTTATACCATCAGCCACCGGCTCGTTTGACGGTCCAGCCTTTCTGCTCTAGCAACGGCACGAGGATGTCCCTCTGGTCGCCCTGGATTTCAACCACGCCGTCTTTTACGGTGCCGCCGGTACCGCATGTCGCCTTCAGGGTTTTTGCGTAGGCCTTCAAAGCCTTTTCATCGAGCGGAATGCCGGTTATCAGGGTCACGCCCTTGCCCTTGCGCCCTTTGGTTTCCCGGCTGACTCTTACAATGCCGTCGCCGGCGGGCTGCGTGGATTTGCTGCAGGTACAGTCCGCCACCGGATTCCGGCAGCCCGGGCACATTCGCCCCGTTTCGGTGGAGAACACCAGTCCCCCATCGGATTGCTTTTTCATCCTGTCTCCGTGCTTTTTAACGTCTTGCCCAAGGCATCAGTCGAGGCCCGGCGGATACTTGGTGAACATTTCTGTCACGACTTCGTCGATCAGCTTGCGGCGGGTTTCCGGGGACTGGCTTTCGTTCAGATAACGACGACTGGCTGCCCGCCAGACCACCTCTTTGGTCTTGCTGTCCGCCAGCTCCACCACCAGCTTGCCCTCTTTCACCTCACGCACAGGTGGCGGCGCGGAGAGCGCCCAGCCGAAATTGCCGCTGCCAAAGCCGAATCCAAGGCCGAGCCCGGTCTGCTCCAGCCTGTCCTCTGGAACAATTCGCCAGCTCACCAGCAAGTCAGCCTCCGCTTGCGAAACCCGTTGCAGGGCCTTGCGGTTGAGCTCTCTTTCAATGGCATCCCTAACCCGGCTGCCATCCAGCGATACAAAGGTCGAATCGGCCTCGCTCGTGGACGCAAATGCCCAGGACGAGTAGTTTCCAAAAACCACAGCCGAGTTGTAATCCGTCACCACATTGCTGGCGCAGCCACTCATGGCCAGCGCCACTATCGACAACATCACGAAACGCATCATGTTTTCTTCCCTCAATGGAGGATTTGCCTGTTAATCAGTATACGCACAGCTGACGCGTGACGGCGCCTTTCAGCTCCATCACCTTTCAAAACTGTAATCCAGCTTCTGGGCATCACAGAATGCCCCGAACTCCCTGACCCGGTTCTCGGGCACCGAGAGCCTCGCCTGGACGGAAGAACCATAATCAACTGAGTCCACCGTCGCACCATGCACCTCACACCAGTGCCTGAGAGGTTGCTCATCCGCGAAAGACAGGATAACCCGTGCATCGATCACCGGCTGATGGACAACCCGGTCCACAGCGGACAGGACACTCTCCGCCGCACCCGCGTACGCTCGCACCAAGCCTCCGGCACCGAGCTTAATGCCCCCGAAATAGCGTATTACCATGACCAGTACGTCACCCATATCCTTGTGCTGGATCACATTCAATATGGGTTTTCCGGCAGTCCCTGATGGCTCACCGTCGTCGTTCATGGCCGCCTCAGCCGCCGAGCCCGGGCGCCCGATCTGGTAGGCCCAGCAGATGTGCCGGGCATCCGGATGATCCTTGTGGGCCTGCTCCAGCCAGGTTTTCACGTCATCGCGGGAGCTCACCGGGGCCACACGGGCGATGAAACGACTTTTCTTCACTTCCGTTTCGCGCTCAAGGTATCCTGCCGGTACCGGGTAATCTTTTTTCATGGACAACGACCTATGGCCTCTGAAGACGAAATCAACAGCCCGGAGCCATCACCCTCCGATAAAAACCGGAAGGCGAACCGTAACCTTTAGACCACCAGTCTCGCCAACCGCGGCTGTGATCTCGCCATCGTGAGCGGAAACGATGTCTCTGGCAATAGCCAGCCCCAGGCCCCAACCCGTTCCACCCCGGGATTTATCGGCCCGGAAGAACGGCTCGAACAGGTGCGGCAGTAACTCCTCCGGGACCCCGGGGCCCTCATCTTCTATGGCCAGACCAAGCCATCCACCCGACACAGATACGGCAAGGTTAACGGCCTTACCAGGTGGCGTGTGATCCAGCGCATTCTGCAGAATATTGTCGATTGCCCGCTGTAACAGTCCTTCATCGCCCAGCACCGAGGTACCGGCACTTCCCGGCGAGGCAACAAGCTTACAGTCGACACCCTGATGTTCCGCGTAATCGGCCGCGTCCTGCAGCACCCGATTGATCACCTTGACCGGCTTCACGGGCTCCCGCTCAATATCGCCGCCAGCTTCGGTGACCCGGTACAAGGTCAGGATCTGGCCCGTCATCGTTTCGAGTCGCTCGTTCTGGCGCAGAATGCTTGCCATCAGCTCTTCATCTGCGCCGGCCTCGCTCGCCAGTTCAATGGCGATGCGCTGACGCGCCAGAGGTGTACGCAGGTCGTGGGAAATATCCCGGAGCAGGTGTTTCTGCCGCTCCAGCAGGCTGCATAGTTGCTCCGTCATGGCATTGAATGCCGTGGCCAACTGACCCACTTCATCCCGGCGCTTTGCAATCCTGTCACTGACTCTGAGGGAATTATCGCCGCGGGCAATGGCCTGAGCCGTCGTTTCCATGTGCCTGAGCGGTCGTGAAACAAGGCGGGCGATCCACCAACACGCCAGGGAAATCATGATCAACGCCAGCCCCAGTTCTATGGCACGGAAGAACTTCGGATCCAGCCAGCCGGCACCGTTGATTCGCGGCCAGGCCACCAGGCGGTACCCATCACCAACTTCAAGAACTGCAGGCTTCTGCGGATACCAGCCCGAATTCATCCGGTCACGGATAAATGAGGGCAGCTTGCCATCGTTTTCGTCCTGTTCAATCAGAACGAGATACAACTCAAGGCGCTCACCCTCAGACCGCAGAAAACGCCAGGCCTCACTCCGGTCACCAGACTCTCGGATTTCTATCGCTTCCGCAGCCAGATCCCTGAGGCCCACCTGACGCTCAATAGCCTCCCGTTCCCGGTCCAGAAGCACACGGGTAGCCAGGTTGCTGACCACCACAGTCACGACCATGGCCAGCCAGATCGAGAGGAAAATCCGCCAGAACAGTGGGAAAATGGTTCGGCGCTTCATGCGGGCACCCGGTAACTGTAGCCGAGCCCGCGAACTGTCTCGATTCTGGGCGGGTCATCATTGCCCAGCTTCTTGCGGAGATTGCTGATGTGCATATCGAGGGTCCGATCGTAAGCCTCGAGCCGTCGGCCAAGGGCCCACTGCATGAGGTCGGTTTTTCGTACCACGCTGCCCGCATGGGCAAGCAGAACCTGCAGCACTTCGTATTCGGTGGCAGTCAGATCCAGCACCTCTTCGTTCTGGAAAATCCGCCGGTGGCCAGGCTCAACCCTGAGATCTCCGTAAGTCCGGGCAGCATTGACTTCCGTTTTCTGGTCCCAGGCAATCCTGCGTAACAATGCCTGCAGACGAGCCACCAGCTCCCGTGGATTACAGGGTTTGGGAATGTAATCATCGGCACCAACCTCGAACCCCACGATCCGGTCGGTTTCATCACCCCTGGCCGTTAATAGCACAACCGGCAAATGAGTTTCTGCTCTCAGCTCCCGCAGCACCTCAAGGCCACTGATATCCGGCAGCATGATATCCAGAACCACGATGTCGCAGTGCTGGCCCAAAGCCAGAGCCAGCCCGTCCCGGCCACTGGCCGCTTCACGGACGGTAAACCCCTGGTTTGTCAGGTAGCGGGCAAGCAGCTCCCGCAGTTCGTCATCGTCTTCGACCAGTAAAACCCTGTTCTGCATCTTTGCTCTCCACCGTTGCTGCCTGAAGTCTAACACGCTGCCGGCAAGCTGCTGATTCGACGAAATTTCCTTTGCAGAACCTTTACAAAGACTAATGAGGGGTGATCAGAAGCCGGGTTCTGACGTATGGTATCGGGTAGATCAAGGAGCCCCGTCCAACCATGTCAGTAACCGGATTGTCTTCCCTCACCCTGGAAACCTGTGCCAGCATCGATGATATCCCGCAAGAGGACTGGCAGCGGCTGGCGGGACGCTCAAACCCGTTCCTTCGCCAGGAGTTCTTCCAGGCTCTCGAGAAATCCGGCTGCACCACAGCGGCCACCGGGTGGGCGCCCAGCCATCTGGTTTTCCGAATGGCCGGCAGGATCGTCGGCGTGGCGCCGGCGTTTCTGAAAAGCCACTCCATGGGCGAATATGTATTTGACTGGGCCTGGGCCGAGGCCTACCAGCGCCACGGGCTGGACTACTACCCGAAACTGCTGATCGCCATTCCCTTTACGCCCTCAACCGGACCCAGATTGCTGCTCGACCCGGCCTTGCGCGAACAGCTCGAACCGGAACAGCTCCAGGACCTGCTGGATACGCTGACCCACAGGCTTGGCGCGCACTCCTGGCATCTTCTGTTCCCGGACGCCGATGACCAGATGCTGCTTCATCACCACCGGGAACTGCACCGCCTCGGGTGCCAGTTCCACTGGCACAACCACGGGTACCGGAGCTTTGAGGATTTTCTGGCGGCTCTGAATTCACGCAAGCGCAAATCAATACGCAAGGAGCGCCGGCTGGTTGCCGAACAGGGCATCTCCTTTGCCCGCTTTCACGGTCGGGACATTCCGGACCATGTACTCGACGCGTTCCATGTGTTCTATCAGGCAACCTACCTGAAACGGGGCCAACGGCCCTACCTGAACCAACGCTTTTTCGGACTGCTGCGGACACACCTGCCGGAGCACCTACACCTCGTGATGGCCGCCCGCGAGGGAGAGATGATTGCCGGCGCCCTGTTTCTTGCCGGCGAAGATACCCTGTACGGACGGTATTGGGGCTGCCTCGACGAGTACAACCACCTGCATTTCGAGACCTGCTATTACCAGGGCATCGAGCTGGCGATGGACCTAGGCCTTCAGCACATCGACGCCGGTGCCCAGGGCGAGCATAAGCTGGTGCGGGGCTTTGAACCCGTCCTTACCCATTCCTGGCACGGCATTCTGCACCCGGGCTTTCGCGAGGCTATCGAAAACTTCACCCTCGAAGAGGCTGACCATGTGTTAGGTTACCTCAACGACGCGAAGTCCGTTCTTCCGTTCCGGCAGCAGGGGAAGGATTAACTTCTATACTGAAGATCCGAGACAGGAATTCGACGGAGTTAGATACCATGGACACGGACGCACTTTGGCGCATGCTTTCATCAGTCAATTTACCGCTATTTGTCTCCGTAAGCGCCTTTCTTCTGGCCCTGGTTTCCCTTGGCCTTATTTCCGGCGCCCGACGCCGCAACCAGGACCAGGTGGCAAACCTGCGCGAGAAGTGCGACACCCTCTGGCGTGAATTGGATGACATTCGGGTAGCGCAATTCAACCGGCCCGGAATTGCCGGAGGCGCTGGGACATCCTCGCCCTTTGAGGAAGCCAGCTACCATACTGAGATGCAGGCCTACAGCAAGATCTGGCCCCAGGTGTGGCAACTGTATGAGCGCCTGGGCACGTTCCTGAGGGCCGTAGAAGCGGGAGAGGCTGCAGGGGAGCTGAGACTGGAATCCCGGAACGCTGCCTTGGAAGCGCGAAACCTTCTGAACAGGAACCGCCCATTCTGCAGCCAACCCGTAGATGAACTGGTCACACGCTTTATTGACGCCGAAATCAAGGCCCACCTGTCCGCCTGCCAGTATCTGGATTTGCTCAAAGACGCTTCCAGCGCCTCTTCCAGCCACGACCGGAGGGTTCTGCAGGACAAATGCCACAGTCTGCACGAGGGGGAAGCCCGGGACCTGATGAACCAGCTGACGGCATTAATTCGCCAGCGATCCATCCGCAGCGCGTGACCAGTCGACTGGCTTCACCAAGCCATATCAGACGGCTACTTTCCTGAAGGTTTCAGCCTGTAAATTCTGCAGGTAATCACTGATTTCAACCTCGTAGCCCGAGGACGGTTTGATGGTTCGCAACCCCGGAGGCAGTGACTGGATGCGCCGCTGCGCGTTTGCAACCTCCTCGTCAAGCGGCGTCAGGGCTGCGGGCAGCAATTTACCGTCTTCCATGACCGTTTTCAGCAGAGGTATGCCACCCATCGGTTCATACAAACCAGCAATGACATCCCTCTTCGCAATGCCATGGTCATCATACTGCCGAAAGACCTGCTTCTCTCCCGGCCAGGACTTCTTACCTGAAGAGCTCTTCATTTTTGGTTCGCCGGCGTATTCGGTCAGCTTGTAAGCCAGATCCAGAGCCGGTGCATCATTGGCTGCGCCAATGGCGGTGCCAACGCCAAAGCCGTCAATGGGTGCGCCGTTCTCTCGCAAGGAGGCGATGCGATATTCGTCCAGTCCACCACTGGCCATGATCTTTATGTCCTTGAAACCGGCATCGTCCAGTATCGCCCTGCAGTCCCGCGCCTCCTCAGCCAGGTCTCCGGAGTCCAGGCGGATCGCGCCAACACTCACATCGGGCTCCCGCTGCAGCCAATTGACCATCCGTTTTACTGCCCGCCGGCTGTCGTAGGTATCCACAAGCAGTGTCGTACCAGGATAAAGCCTCGCATAAACCTTGAAGGCTTCAATTTCATCGGCATAAGCCTGCACAAAACTGTGCGCCATGGTGCCGTTTACTTGCATTCCAAAATCAAGGCCAGCAAGCACATTACTTGTTCCGGACAAACCCGCCAACCGGTAAGCCCTCACGCCCCGATGGGCAGCGTCCAAGCCGTGCATTCGGCGCATGCCAAAATCGACCACGGGACAGTCGCCGGCGGCGAATTTTATTCGTACTGCCTTGGAGGCTAGAACCGACTCAAGGTGAACATAGTTCATCACAAGGCTCTCAAGAATCTGGGCTTCGGCAATCGGCGCCCGTATCTCCAACAAAGGCTCTTGGGGGAACAATGGTGTGCCTTCATCCACGGCACGGATGGCACCGCTGAACCGGAACGCCTTTAACCAGTCCAGGAAGCCCGGCCGAAAACGATCAAGCTCGCGGAGACGTTCGAGATGCCTATCAGTGAAACTCAGTTTTTCCACTACCTCTGCGATACGCTGCTGGCCACAAGCCAGCACGAAATTTCGGTGTTCGGGCAGCTCCCTGAAAAATAGACTGAACACTGCGGACTCTTGCATTCCCTCGGCCCAGTAGGCCTGCGCCATGGCGAGTTCATACAGATCGACCATCAGGGGAAGGTCTTCTTGACTGATCACATTGCCCCCTCTCTGCCCGCCTTCACTTTTTCAGAGCAGCAACGCTCCGCCGGTTTCAAGCTCAGCAAAGACGCCCTGGGCACCGGCCTGATCGACCGCACGGGTTCCGCCTTTCACCAGCTCAACGCCAAACCCGAGTTTCAGTGCATCCAGAACCGTCGCGCGAACACACACGTCCAGAGCCAGTCCAGCTACTTTGATCTGGCTGATGTGATTGCGCTTTAGAAAGCTTTCCAACTGGGTACCGTCGAATGCCGAGTAGGCGTCCGTATCAAACCCTGTACCCTTACTCACCCGCACAGCACTGTCGGGCAGCGCCAGAGACGGGTGAAACTCCGCACCAGGGCTATCCTGGACACAATGTGGTGGCCAGGGCCCTCCTCTGGCCACAAAACTCACATGATCAACGGTATGCCAGTCACGACTGGCGATGATCAACTCGTCAGCCTTCATGGCACCGGCAATCAACTGGTTAACCACGGGCAGAATGTCACTGGCATCCGGCACGGCGAGGCTGCCGCCCTCACAGAAATCGTTTTGAATATCGACAAGCAGCAATGCACGACTCGTATTCGGCATACTCAACCTCTTGGATTTCCAGGCCGGCTCTCAGCTGTCGGCTATTCGAAAGCCGACCTTCATCACTACCTGGTAATGGCCGACCTTTCCGTCAGCAATGTGGCCACGGGTCTCAGTGACTTCAAACCATTCCATGTTGCGGACACTCTTGCCGCATTCTTCAAGTGCGTTTTCGATGGCGTCTTCAATGCTTTTTTGGGACGAGCCAACAATTTCCACTTTCTTATACACGTGATGGTCAGACATGACATGGCTCCCTCAAAGATCATTTGTGGTACTACTGAGACTAGAAGAGAAGGCGCGCCCCGGCAAACCACCAGGGGCATCACAAGTTCATCCAACCGATCCCGTCGGGCGTATTTGTTCACTACAATTAGTCGGGAGGCCAGGAACTTAATGTTACTCGCCGGATCCCCATGGTCTCCAACCTTCGGACAGGGTTCATGAAACGATTTTTGAAATACTCCGGCTGGTTTCTTGGCGGCCTGCTGTTCCTTCTCTCCGGCCCACTGCTGCTGGCCACCAGCGGCAGTTTACAGGGCGCGGAAAGCTGGCACACTGCCACCCGTGAAAGCGCCGGGATCGCACCACCACCGGATACAACTGAGGCAGCCATCGTGCAGGTATACGGCGCCCGGGCCTGGAGCTGGCGCGGCTACTTCGCCGTGCACACCTGGATCGCCACCAAGGAAAAAGGCGCTGGCCATTACCGGGTTCACGAGGTCACCGGCTGGCGCCACTACGTGGTCAATTCACGTCCCGGCGAACCGGACCGGCACTGGTACGGTGCCAAACCGGAACTGTATGCGGACATTCGCGGCGAACACGCCGAGAGACTGATTCCCCGTATCTACAAAGCCGTGGAATCCTACCCGTACCCCACCGAATACGATGCCTGGCCAGGCCCCAACAGCAATACCTTCGTGGCATGGGTAATCCGGGAAGTGCCCGGCCTTGATGTTGCGTTGCCCAATCACGCCATCGGCAAAGACTATCTGGGCGATCAGATCGTAGCCGAAGTCCCGGGCGGGGCCGGTTATCAAGTTTCATTCGGAGGGTATTTCGGCCTGTTAGCAGGCGTCAGGGAAGGTCTGGAGCTGAATGTGCTGGGACTGTCGTTCGGGGTTAACCCGCTGGCACTCGGCATCAAGCTTCCGGGCATTGGGGAGCTTGCCTTGCGAAATGCCAACCCAATGCCCGACGCCACTCCTTAGCCAAGATAACGCACGAATCCTGCCGCCGCGATACCGGCGGCAATGGCTGGTAGAGGTTTACGCAGTGCCAGCATGGTCACTGCCGTGACCACCAGTGCCGCGAGAGCCCCGGCATCGCCACTGACGGCCATGGGCACGATGATAGCGATCAGCACCGAGCTGGCCATGGTGTTGATGAAGCTTTCGATCCGGGGATTGATCCGGACAAACGACATGATGAAAACGCCGCCAAATCGGGTCGCCAGGGTAACCGCGGTCATGATAGCGATAAGGGTCAGAATACCTGCCGTAGTTGTCTCGATGGTCATGGACGCTCCCCTTGCCCCTCAACCTCTGACTCGGCAGGGGCTGGCTTGTGTTCAAGCCAGAAGAACCCGATCGCGCCACCCGCCAGAGCTCCGACCACAACATGGGTATTCGGCGGCAGCCATTTCCAGGCCGCGAGCGAGGCAAGGGCCGCGACTGTCCAGGCCACCAACACCCGGGGGGATTTCTTCCCGCCCAACGCCATGGCCAGCAGGAAGCAACCAAGAACCATATCCAACCCGAGGGATTTCGGATCCTGCAACAAGCCCCCAAAGTAGACGCCTAGCCAGGTGCCGACAATCCAGGCCAGCCAGAGCACCAGGCCACCACCAAGAATCACCTCAAGATTACGCCGGCCACTCTGATATTCCTGAGCCGAAACTGCCCAGTTGGCATCCGTCAGCAACAACAACAGGCCATACCGTTTACCGGGGGACAGATCCTTGAGCATCGGGTACAGAGAAGCGCCCATGAGCAAGTGGCGGGAATTGATGGCAAATACCACGGCCATCAGAGGCAGGATCGACACTTTGCCGCCCCACATGTCGATGGCGGCAAACTGGGAGGCACCGGCAAAAACCGTGGTACTCATCAGGATCGCTTCCAGCGGTTGGAGCCCCTTCTGGGTAGCGGCCAGGCCGAAGGCAGCACCAAACGCCACCACAAATAACGAGATGGGTAAGAGCCGGAAGAATTCAGCGCGCACCTTGGCCGGCTGGAGCTGATAACAATAGGAAGCGACAGACATCCGGGGAAGCTATGCCAGTTTCCCCGGTGAGCGTATAGGTAAATACCGAAGCAAGCGCCCCATCTGCGACTAATGGACCGCGTGCACCTTGTCATTCGCCGCTGCGAACGGGTTGTTGAAGCTGCTGCTTTCACCCTGAAGCTCGGCCTCCGGATGATTCAGGGCCATCAGCTCTTTCATTTGTGCCACGTCTGCCTTCGGCACATCCACCATCACCAGGTGACGGCCGGCCTCAATGTCATTGTGGTATTTGCGGATGCGGTAGTTCTCCGTGCCTATGCCGCCGAATCCGCCAAGCCAGCCACCGGCAAGCACCGCAAATACGCCCATTGCCACGTAGGCCGCTATCGGCCAGCCAAGCCCTCCCCAGATCGCCATGGGTATCACAAAGAACAGTGTAAACAGTGCACCGATAATCATCCCCCGCTCAACAAACCTGGGAAGATCGGTCTTGTCGAGCACGCTGGCGGAATGCAGCCTGTGGGTATAAAGACCCGCCTCATCCTTACTGAAAATATGAAAACGCCAGTCGGTAATACCCCGCTCGTGAAGGTCTGCAGAAATGCTTTCAACGCTGTCGATGGAGTCCACGAGATAGAAAAGCCGTTTCATAATATTCCCCCCACTCAGAAACTCTGAGTCAGACGATATATTTGAATTATAAATCACCCAGCGCAGGCAACCCCATGATTGCTCGAACCGTTTTACGATAAGCAGACGCAGAATATGACGCTTGCGCATAACTGGCCCGCTCTTACATGTTGACGTTAACGTCAATTATGGCTAATTTGTTTTTCGTCCCGCCCCAAAAGGGCGCATTCCAAAGGGAAACCCCCAACGGAAAAACCGGACACCTGAAATCAAAACGCCGGCCATAAGCCGGACGACAAGAACAAGATACCCGCTCATGCCGAGATCCGGCCCGGTGGGAGAGGATTTCAATATGCTCGATAGCACCCCCTCTGTGAACGTATTCAGCCATCCTGAATTCGACAACCATGAACACCTGTCCTTTTTCTGCGACCCGGAGACCGGGCTGAAAGCCATTGTTGCCATCCACAACACCTCTCGCGGTCCTGCCCTGGGCGGTTGCAGGATGTTTCCTTACACCACGGACGAAGAGGCCCTGCGCGACGTCTTGCGGCTGTCCCGCGGTATGACCTACAAATCCGCTCTGGCCAACCTGGATCTGGGCGGCGGCAAGTCTGTGATTATCGGCGACCCGCGCACACAGAAAACCGAAGCTCTGCTGGAAGCCATGGGGCGCCATCTCGAAACCCTGGGCGGGCAATACATTGCGGCGGAAGACTCGGGGACCACTGTGGCCGACCTCAAGGTCATGGGCCGGCGCACCAGTCATGTCGCCGGAATCGCCTCGCGTACCGGCTTCGACGGCAATCCCAGCAACGGCGACCCGTCACCTGCAACGGCCTACGGTACCTTTATCGGCCTGAAGGCGGCGGTAAAACACAAACTGGGCCGGGATAACCTGAGCGGGCTGAAAGTGGCCATTCAGGGCATTGGCAATGTTGGTTTCCGACTCGCCAAACACCTGAAGGAAGCCGGTGCCGAGCTTTGGGTGTACGACATCCACGAAGAGAACATGCAGCGGGCGGTGGATCAGCTGGGAGCCGTGCCTGCTACCGCCGATAACATCCTGATACTGCCGGTAGACGTGGTCGCCCCCTGTGCCATGGGTGCGGTACTCAACGATCACAGCATTCCGCAACTGCGGGCCAGCATTGTGGCGGGCGCCGCCAACAATCTGCTGGAACACCCGGAGCACGACAGCATGCTGCGGGATCGGGGCATCCTCTATGCACCGGACTTCGCCATCAACGCCGGAGGCATCATTGATGTCTTCTACGAACGTACCGGCGCCACACCGGAAACGGTGCGCGCCCACGTTGACACCATCGGCGATACCCTGACCGAAATTTTCAATCGTTCTGACCGCTCGGGCCGACCGACCGGAGAGATCGCCAACGAACTGGCGGAAGAACGGTTCCGAAAGCACACCGCCGGGGCCGGGCTGACACCCGGGCGGTTGGCTCGCACCGGATAACCTGACACCGGCGCATCCCTCCGGGGGCGGCAGGCTTCTGCAGCTCCCTAATTAAACCCTGACACAAAAACAAATACTCCAGGAGATAGTTATGTCTGTCACTTCATCAGATTCCGCCGCCTATTCGGGGGCGCTTGAAGGTTCCAACGCCGAGCGCGGGCTCTGGTCATCACGCCTTGCCTTTATCCTTGCCGCCACCGGTTCCGCCGTTGGCCTGGGTAATATCTGGAAATTCCCCTACATCACGGGCGAGAACGGCGGTGGCGCCTTTGTTCTGGTTTATCTACTGTGCATCGCCGTCGTCGGTATTCCCATCATGATGGCAGAAGTCATGATCGGCCGTCGCGGTGGTTGCAGCCCGGTCAAGAGCTTGAGCCAGATTGCCAAACGCGACCGACTCAATTCAGCCTGGAAGGTGGTAGGTGCCGTAGGCATCCTGGCGGGCTTCCTGATTCTCTCGTTCTATTCGGTCATCGGCGGCTGGGCCATTTCCTACGTGGGCACGACCGCCAGCGGTCAGCTTACCGGCCAGTCGGCCGATGCCGTGGGCGCGATCTTCTCCGGCCTGCTCAGCGACCCCACCACCCTGCTGGCCTGGCACACCCTGTTCATGGCGCTGGTGATGGTTGTGGTTGCGAGGGGTGTACGCTCAGGGCTGGAGCGGGCGGTGAGCATCCTGATGCCTGCCCTGTTCGTTCTGCTGCTGATTGTCGTGGGCTATGCTATGACGACCGGCCACTTTGGCCAAGCCGCTGCCTTCCTGTTCCAGCCGGATTTCTCCAAGCTCACTACCTCCGGGATACTGGTAGCGCTGGGGCACGCGTTCTTTACCTTGAGCCTCGGTATGGCCGTGATGATGGCCTACGGCTCCTACCTGCCCAAAAACATCTCCATCGCCAAGACGTCTATCACGGTCTCGCTCATCGACACCGGTGTGGCGCTGCTGGCGGGCCTCGCCATTTTCCCGATTGTGTTCGCCAACGGCCTTGAGCCGGGCGCTGGCCCTGGTCTGATCTTCCAGACCCTGCCGCTAGCCTTCGGTCAGATGCCCATGGGCTCACTGTTCGGCACCCTGTTCTTTGTACTACTGATATTTGCCGCTTGGACGTCCGGGATTTCACTGCTGGAGCCGATTGTGGAATGGCTGGAAGAGCAGAAAGGTATGAACCGCACCGTCAGCACGCTGGGCGCGGGCATTGTCTGCTGGGCGCTGGGCATTGCCTCCATTCTCTCCCTGAACCTGTGGGCCGACTTCGCCCCCCTCGGCTTTGTGCCCATGCTGGAAGGCAAGACCATCTTCGATCTTCTGGACTTCTTCACCGCCAACATCATGCTGCCCCTGGGCGGACTGCTGGTTGCCCTGTTTGCGGGCTGGGTGATGTCACGCAACGCCATGGAGAAGGAACTGGCCCTGTCCCCGACAATGTTCAACCTGTGGCTGATCACCGTACGCTTCGTTACCCCGGTAGCGGTGGCCGTGGTGTTTATCTACAACCTGATGTAACCACTGCTATAACTGATCAAGGGAGGCCTTCAGGGTCTCCCCGATCCTCGCGTTAAGTTTCAGATCCACCAAATCCTCAGCCCGTGTCCGCCCCAGGTTCAGGGTGGCAATGGGCTTGTTCCACTCGTTGGCGTACCGGCAGAAACGGAAGCCGGAATACACCATCAACGACGAACCAATGACCAGAAGGCCATCACTTGCCTTCAGCGTATCCAGGGCCGAATACACCCGGTCTTTGGGGACAAAATCACCGAAGAACACCACGTCCGGCTTCAGAATCCCCTGACACTTCGGACAGTCCGCCAGTCGGAAATCCTCGAAATCCACATCCAGATCGGCATCGCCATCCGGTGCTGTGTCGGCGGTATATTGCTGGAAATCCGGGTTCAGATCCGCGCAGCGGTCATGCACCTCATCCCGCGGGCAACGGTAGCCGCAACTCATGCACACCACCTCATCGGCCCGCCCGTGCAGATCCGTCACCGCCCGGGTGCCCGCCTTCTGGTGCAACCGATCTACGTTTTGGGTAACCACCAGGCTGCTGTGGTTGAGCAGTTCCAGGTCGGAGATATAGTGATGAGAGCGGTTGGGCCTGGCATTGCGCATTACCGGCCAGCCAATCAGGCTGCGGCCCCAGTAGCGTTGGCGGGTGTATACATCTTCCATGAAGGCCTTGTGCTGAACTGGCTGCTTGCGCTTCCAGGCTCCATCGCCATCCCGGTAATCCGGGATGCCCGAATCCGTGCTGACCCCGGCGCCGGTCAGAATCAGCAAGCGAGGGTAGCGATGGATAAACTCCGCCAGCAACGCCCCGGCCTCGTCCGGTTCGTGCAACACCGGCGGCTGATCCGGCTCAGGCAGACGCTGGCTGGGACTGAAAGGTCGACTGCGGTGCGTGGTTACAGGCATACAGACTCCGGTTTCTCAGCCCAACTTGCGAGCCACATACACGGTGTTGAACGATTCCCTGTTCTGAAATGGATTGAAAAAGGATACGACATGGCAAGCCACATCGGTGAACACCTCGTTGAGAACGGCCATGAACTCGTCATCCTCACCCTCGTTTGACCACATGGCAAACACCCCTCGGGGCTTCAGTTGCCGGGCCATCAGGCGCAGATTATCGGCGGTGTAAAAGCTGGCACTGGAATCGTGCAAAAGGGCCCGGGGTGAGTGGTCGATATCAAGGAGAATGCCATCGACTTGTTTGCCGGGGTTTTCCGGATCGAAACCACCAACCTCGGGATCGGCAACCGCAAGGTCGAAGAAACTGCCATGAACGTAACGGGTCCGCGGATCGCCGTTCAGGTCTCTACCCAGAGGCACCAACTCCTGCTGATGCCAGCCGATGACGGGCTCCAGGTATTCAACCACCAGCAGCTCAGCAACCCGCTCATGCTTGAGCGCCGCCACAGCGGTGTAACCCAGGCCCAGACCCCCGACAACCACACGGAGGTTGTCGCCCTCGGTTTCGCCCAGTCCGATGTCTGAAAGGGCAACTTCGGCATCCACGAACATACTGGACATCAGGAATTCCTCCCCCAGCTTCACCTCGTAGATATCCCGATCGCCAATAGCCGGAATCCGGCGCCGGCGCAGAGTGATCTCACCAATCACCGAAGGTTGGCTGTCAATTTGCTCGAAAAGCAGTCCCATCTGATCAGACCTTAGGGTTTGATTCACCAAGGCACGAACGCAGGATGCTCCGCATCTTTGCCGTGCCCAGCTCGTTCATCAGTTCAATATTTCTCTGCGGGATGCCATCCACATCCGGATAACTGTCAATTGCCGCTTCCAGACTCGCTTCCCTCAGCAGATGCAACATCGGAAACGGTGAACGGTTGGTATAATTCTCCGCTGCATCCGGCTCGGTGCCTTCGAACTGATAGTCCGGATGGAAACTGGCGATCTGGTAAACGCCTTCCATATCCAGATACGCCAACAAACCATCCGCCGCGTCCAGGAATTCATTGTATGGACCGAAGTCCTGCAATACACCCGGGTGGATTACCAGAGTGGTTTCAATCTCCGGCTCATCTTCCAGGCGCTGAAGCTCCGAATGCAGGGCCTGCAGCAGCTCGTCTTCGGTCTCGGCTTCCGAAACAACAAACCGAACCCGGTTCCGGACCAGCTCCCGTTTGGCAAACGGACACAAGTTGTAGCCGACGACGACTTCTTCGACCCACTTGCGGGTTGCGTTGATAATCTCGGTCTCGCTCATGCCGCGCTCTCAAATAGTAGTGAAGGCCACACAAAGGTACGATCGGGCAGCCGGGGAGGGCTGTCCAAAACTGTGCGGAGCCATGGATGGCGGAGCCCAAGCGTCACATGGACGTGCCGCAAGGAGCGTGTTTTGGACAGCCCTCCCCGGCTGCCCGGCCCCCAAGGTTTGGGGTTTAAAAACAAGGTTTGAAGCTTAAAGGTACCCCTGGCTCCGAAGATAATCATCATAAGACCCACTGAAGTCGGTAATACCGTCGGCCTTAAGTTCAATAATGCGCGTAGCCAGTGAAGAAACAAACTCCCGATCGTGGCTGACGAAAATCAGAGTGCCCGGATAGTTCTCCAGCGCCAGGTTCAGAGCCTCTATGGACTCCATATCCAGGTGGTTTGTCGGCTCATCCATCAGCATCACGTTCGGTTTCTGCAAAATCAGCTTGCCAAAGAGCATCCGCCCCTGCTCGCCGCCCGAGATTACACGGACCGATTTCGCGATATCGTCGCCGGAGAACAGCATACGCCCCAGGGTCCCGCGAACCAGTTGCTCGCCCCCGGTCGTCCACTGGGACATCCAGTCGGTCAGGTTGTCGTCATCGGCGAAATCTGCAGTGTGGTCCTGGGCGAAGTAGCCAACCTCAGCGCTGTCGGTCCACTTCACCTCACCGGAATCCGGCTCCAGCTTGCCGGCCAGACACTGCAGCAGGGTGGTCTTGCCGATGCCGTTGGGACCAATGACGGCCACCCGCTCACCAGCTTCGATCTGCAGGTTCAGTTTCGACAACACACACTCTTCACCGAAGCCCTTGTAGAGATCTTTCAGGGTGACCGCCTGGCGGTGGAGCTTTTTGGTCTGCTCGAAACGGATAAACGGGCTTACCCGGCTTGAGGGCTTCACCTCTTCCAGCTGTATCTTGTCGATCTGGCGGGCTCGGGAGGTGGCCTGCTTGGCCTTGGAGGCGTTGGCAGAAAAGCGGCTGACGAACTGCTGCAGCTCGGCGATCTGGGCCTTTTTCTTGGCGTTGTCTGACAACATGCGCTCGCGAGCCTGGGTGGCGGCGGTCATGTATTCGTCGTAGTTGCCCGGGAACAGGCGCAGTTCGCCATAATCCAGATCGGCCATGTGCGTGCACACGCTATTCAGAAAGTGCCGGTCATGCGAAATGATGATCATGGTGCTGTTACGGGCCACCAGGATGTTTTCCAGCCAGCGGATGGTGTTGATGTCCAGGTGGTTGGTGGGCTCGTCCAGCAGCAGTACATCCGGATCGGAAAACAGCGCCTGGGCCAGCAAGACCCGCAGCTTCCAGCCCGGCGACAGGGCGCTCATGGGGCCATTATGCTGCTCCAGTGGAATATCAAGGCCAAGCAGCAGCTCACCCGCACGGGCGTCAGCGGTGTAGCCATCCATTTCGGCAAACTGGACTTCAAGGTCCGCCACCGCCATGCCGTCTTCTTCGCTCATTTCCGGTAGGGAATAGATGCGGTCCCGCTCTTTTTTGATGTTCCACAGTTCCTCATGGCCCATGATCACGGTATCAATCACCGAGCACTCTTCAAAGGCGAACTGGTCCTGGCGCAGTTTACCGAGCCGGGTGTTGGGCTCCAGCATGACCTGGCCAGCGGAGGGCTCCAGATCTCCACCGAGGATCTTCATCAGGGTGGATTTGCCGCAGCCGTTGGCACCGATCAGGCCATAACGGTTGCCGTTGCCGAATTTGGCGGAAACATTTTCAAACAGGGGCTTGGCCCCGAATTGCATAGTGATATTGGCGGTGGAAATCAAGAAACAAACCTGTCGATGTGGGGCCGGATAGGCGCCGGCGAATAGAAAGCCGGCATTGTACAGGTTTGCGGGCAGGACTGTGAGACAGCAGAAACACGGATAAAAAGCGCTTGCCTCCGGCGAGCTGTCCGGGCAGCATTCCCGTTCTGACATACCATTCATTCGACAACAGGAAATTGATCATGGCACAGGCAACCGCACGCCACATTCTGGTAGATAGCGAAGCAAAATGTGAAGAACTGAAGACAGCCATTGAAGGTGGCCAGGATTTCGCGGAAGTGGCAAAACAGCACTCGTCCTGTCCCTCCGGCCGCAACGGCGGCGACCTGGGCTCCTTCGGCCCGGGCCAGATGGTTCCGGAGTTTGACAAGGCCGTATTCAACAGCGAGCTGAACACCGTGCTCGGCCCGATCAAGACCCAGTTCGGCTACCACCTGCTGGAAGTGACCAGCCGCAGCTGATGTTTCCGGGCACCCCACCGGGAATGCCCTGTACCGGTCGGCGGCTTTCGCTGCTGGCCGGTCTGCTCTCACTTCTTATTATCCCGTTTCTCTTTATCGGCGGGCCGGACTGGTCCTCGGGACCGGTGTACAAATCGGCCTGGAATCTTGGCCACATCCTCCTCTTTGCCCTTCTGACTCTCGCCGTGAGACCCTGGCAGTGGCTACAAGGCTGGCGCCTCTGGCTGGCAGTGACCGGGGTATTGCTGGCCACCGGAATGGTCATTGAACTGCTCCAGTATGGATATGGCCGCGATATGGACTGGCGGGACCTGGTCCGAAATTTGATCGGCAGTTGGCTAGTTCTGGCTTGGCGCCCCCTGGTCTTTCCGCAGAATCGGGCAACCGCCGGTAACTGGCTCATGGTCGCCGTTACCACGCTGTTGCTGCTGGCTGAACTGGCCACTACCGCTCAGGTAGCCGCCCGGCAATTTCAGATGAACCGTCAATTGCCGGCCCTCTATGATTTCCAGCGAGACCAGCCTGCCCCCTTCTGGAGCGGAGCAATCGCATCCTCCACCGCACATGCCCTGGACGGGTCAAAAAGCCTGAAAATTGATTTGGGCACGGAAACCTATTCGGGTGTATCCCTGAACAACTTTCCGTCCGATTGGCGCGGATTCGCCACTTTGTCCCTTGCTCTGTTCAACCCCGATTCCCGGCCGCTTTCGATAACCCTTCGAATTAACGATGTGGCGCATGACAGGAGTGACAACGCCTACAGCGACCGTTTCAATTTCAGACTTGATCTGGAGCCGGGCACCAACATCTACACAATATCGCTGGCAACCATCGAACAGGCACCAGAACAACGTTCGATGGATATGAACAATGTACGCAGGCTCGGGCTTTTTGCCACTCGCTTGCCCGAACCAAGGACGGTTTACCTGTTGGCGTTGGCGCTTGACTGACCCAGTGTCCAAGGGTTGGATGTGATCGGCTCAGCCCCGGCATCGGTTACCAGAATCGTTTCACTACACCCGATACCCCATTTCCCGGGAGCTCGCAGGCAAATCGGGAGATGAAACACCATTCCGGGACTGAATTCCGTGTTGCCGCCACGTGCAATAAAACCCGAACCTTCCACCCAGGACGGCGGAAACTGCGCGCCGACGGTGTAGCCGAATACGCCCGAGAAAAACACAGTACCGGCAAGGGGGGCCAGGGCTTTTTCAGCGGCCTGGGCTGCGGAATCAAAGGTCACCCCCGGTTTCACTGTCGCCACAAGGGCATCCACAATGCTCCGACAGCCGTCAAATACCTTCCGCATTTCCCGGGACGGCGTTCCGGCAACCACGGTTTGCATCATGGGCGCAGTGTAGCGCTGCCAGGCAGAACCGAACTCCAGAAATACCGGTTCATCCTGCTCTATCCTGCAGCGTTTGTGGTTGGTGTGAATCACGCTGCTACGCCGGCCTGTGGTGACAATGGGCTGCATGCTCATGAACTCACTGCCTTCTTCCAGGAGGGCGTGGGCTCCAATCGCGGCGATGTCATTGTCTGTCACACCGGGCCGAACACCCGCCACGGCTGCCTTCAGGGCCTCACCGGTAATACGCGCACTCTCTCGGAGGTATTCAATTTCGGCAGCAGACTTAACGATCCGAATCTTCTTTACCAAACCGCCACTATCAATAAATCGAACGCTTGAGAGCCGGGCTTTCAAGCCTTCAAGCACCCCCTGCCGGAGCGAACCGTGCCAGGCATCAATGCCGACAATGTCCGCAGAACCATTGAGGGCATCAATCAAAGGTGACAGCACTTCGCCAATGCCTTCCCACCGGTAGCCGGCGACGTTGGTTACCCGGGTCGTCACCATGGCTGGCCCCATTTCAATGGAGGGTACTTGCAGGAACAGGGATGAGCCGGTGACCAACAGAGCGACGTGAACGGACACTTCGAACGTACTGTAGCCTGTCAGATAGAAGATGTCGGAAGGGTCTGTGAGCAGCAGAGCATCCATATCTTCAACCGCCATCCGCTGCTGAACCCGGCTAAGCCGCTGATCTAACTCCTCGACTCCGAAGGGGCACTCGGATCCGCGCAATTCTGCCGGAAGCGCTTTCTGATAGGCGTTGAAATCCATAACGACTCTCTCCACTCGCATATACTAGTGAGAGTGGACCGAGATCTGGCTTTGTACAAATTTTCCAGACCGGAAACCTTACCGGCCGGGAGCATGTATGGACTGCAAAAGAACGCCCACCGGGGCGGTTAAGGTTAGCGTTGAGTTGGGCGCCCTGACCAGCGTGGCAAAAGACCCACAAGTGGCCGTGCGGGTCGGCCCGGTGGTGGCGTCCCTTGTAAACGGCGTGGGCGGGGACCCGCTATTGCAGTTGAGGCTGCTGCATGAGCGCCGCAGTCTGCTGTTTGACCTTGGCGATACCGGGCGCATGCCCCTTCGCTCTGCGCATCAGGTCAGCGACGTGTTCATCAGTCATTGCCACGCAGACCACATCGGCGGGTTCATGTGGTTCCTGCGAAGCCGGATTGGTCATTTCCCCCCCTGCCGTCTGTTCGGCCCGCCCGGGTTGATGCAGCATATCACCGGGATGATCAGCGGCATCCTGTGGGATCGCGTCGAAGACCGTGGCCCCCGGTTCGTGATTCACGAATGGCATGGCGATTACCTCAGGCGCTGGAAAGTGACCGCTGGCGATCCAACTCCAACACCGCTGGAGGACCGGCCCACTCCCGGCAACGTACTTTACAGTGAACCGGAATTTCAGGTTCGCGCTGCATTGTTGGACCATGGCACGCCGGTTATGGCCTATGCCTGGGAGCCCTTTGGTAAACTTCAGGTGCGGAAAGAGCAATTGGAGGCCTCAGGATGGCGCCCGGGCCCTTGGTTGCACGATCTGAAGATGGCGGTGCTGCGCCAATGCCCCGATGAACTGATATCTCCCAATCCATCCGAAACCTGGCGTGCAGAAGATCTCGCCCGCAAACTGCTGATTCAGGCACCGGGAGAAAAAGTAGTCTATGGTACGGATTTCTCCGGATCTTCAGATAACATCGACAAGATGCTGGCGCTGGCACGAGGGGCCCACACCCTGTTCTGCGAGGCGTCGTTCATGGTGAAAGACGAAGACCAGGCCCGTCGCACCCATCATCTGACAACCATGGACTGCGCCCGCATTGCCGAAGGCGCAGGGGTCCGGCAACTGGTCGCATTCCACTTTTCTCACCGCTATGAGAGCAAGAGGCACGATGTCTATCGGGAACTTGGCGAGTTCACTGACCGCCAGATGATTCCGGACTAAGAAAACGGGATACCTGCTTGCCGATGGATTCGATAGGGTCGGTAATTGCCTGCTGTATGCTGTTGGTAACAACCTTTGAGAACGCGGCACCTGCGGGGCTTTCCAGGAACCCCAAATACAGATCCATTTCCTGGGCACTGATATTTTCGTAAGTGTGGAGATAGCTGTCATACACCTGCTGGCCAACCACGCCACTCAACACGCTCCGCTGGCTTTCAATGCGTTGACGGAGCTGATCGTAATTTGCCGAATCACTGCTGAATGCAGCCATGGCGGTTGCCAGCCCGATTTGCACCGCAATGGTGGTATCCACTGCGCTTTCAGTGGCGCGGGATGCACTATCAAATCGGTCAAACATTTCCGCTTTGCGACTGCCCTCGTATTTGCTCTTCAGTTCCGGAGCGCGGGCCTGGATCTGCTGCCAGGCAGAGGGCGCAGAAGCGGCAATCTCGGCGGCCGAAATCTTCTTCGCAACGGGTGTTTCATACCAGCCCTGCACCGCTTCGAGTTGCGCGTCCGTCAGCTCGTTTTGCAAATCGGTAATAATCTGTTGCTCAATATCGGCGGCACTGAAACTGCTGCTCACCACATTACCAATCGTATCCGCGACCATTGGTGGCAACTGGCCGGTCCGTTTCAGACCGTCCCGGATGCCCTGGCTCATCATGGCAGGGTATCTGGCGACAATATCGTCAACCGGCGAGACCTCCAGAACCTGACGGGCATCTGTTGCCGCCTGGGCCGCTCCTGCAAAAAGCATGGCGGTGACTAAAAGAGGTTTAATTAGGGGAAATCGCTTCATTTACCTATCATCCCGAATGAGTCGTTGATTCCCTTATGCCACGGGGACGATGCATGCAGCAAGCAATCCCGCAGTCCCGGAGATGACGGTTTGGTAGGAATACGGAAAAAGTCCGGCCGGAAGGGAAAACGCCGAAGGACTGCCACTGAAATCTGGAAAATTCGCGCCAGGTGGTACGGACTTCCGGTGTTGGGGTTGCTGATGGGAGTTTGGGCCACTTTGCGGTTCAGCCTGCTGGCGCCGGATCCCCCGGCAAACCCGGAAAACCTGTGCGAAATTCTTCGGGAACATCCCGTCTGGTATGACTACGCCAGCGAATCCGAGCAACGGTGGGGCACACCGATCGCCACTCAAATGGCCTTTGTCTACTACGAATCGTCCTTCCGCAGCCATGCCCGGCCACCGCGCTCACTGCTCTGGGGCTTTATTCCCTGGACCAGGCCAACAACCGCCTACGGTTATGCTCAGGCCCTGGACCCGGCCTGGCGGGAATACCTGCAGGCCAACGGCGAGGGTTGGTTTACCGTTCGCACCGATATGGAGTACGCCCTGGATTTTGTCGGCTGGTACAACCATCTGACTCACCAGCAACTAAATGTTCCATTTTCAGCCCCGCGGCAATTATACCTCGCCTATCACGAGGGCCGGGGCGGCTATGCTCGCAAAACGTTCAAGCAAAAGCCGGCCGTGACGGCCCTCGCCTCCCGGGTGCAGACCCGGGCCTTCCGATATGACCATCAGCTCAAAACCTGTGAACAGGAGTTCCAGTGCTGGCGCTGGTACCAGTTCTGGCCTTTCTGCGGCTGAATCCCGTCAAAGCGCGGTTTTGATCTCCAGCTGGGGCTCAAGCGCCTGCAACCGCTCCACTAGATACTCCATCACAATCCGGACACGAGCCATCTGCTGGGTATCCTGATTCACATGCAGCCACAGATCGACACTCTCGCCGTCCAGTGGCTCTGAAAGTCGACGAAGCTCCCGGGTACCTTCACCCAGGTAGCAGGGTAAGACCGCCAGACCGGCGCCCGCCCTGGCAAGGGCGTGCATGGACTGGAGGCTGTTGCAACGAATGACGGATGTCACATTCTTCAGGTGCTTCCGGTACCACCGGCCCGTGGCCAGATGACTGAAGGTTTCATCGGGAATCACCCACAGGCAGGCCTCCGGATGGTTCTCAATGTCCATGTTACGATTTCGCCGGCAATAACGCGCGGAACCGTAAACTGCCGATTCGATGGCAGCAATCCGCTCCCCTTCGAGGGTTGCCTGTGGTTTGTTTTCTGGCCGGAGTGTCAGGTCCGCTTCCCGATGGCTGAGGTTCGCCACGTCGTTGTCGGTCAGAATTTCCAGCTCAATATCCGGGAACTCCCGCACCAGCTCCGCCAGTATCGGACTGAGCAATTCGTTCATCATGGCGTCTTCGGCTGCCAGGCGAACCTTGCCCACCGGCGCGGAGTCCTGCCCCACCAGTTTCCGTTCGAGATTTTCCATCTCGACGGCCAGCCGTTCAGCTTTCCTAAATGCCGTCTCACCCACCGGTGTAAGCTGCAGTCCGTCTCGGCTTCGTTCAAAAAACTGCACACCCAGCGACTCCTCCATCTGATCAAGTCGCCGTAAAACAGTAGTCTGGTGCACACCCAGTAATTCCCCGGCCTTGGCGAGCGTTCCGCCTATTGCCAGCGCTCTGATATATCGAAGATAATCCCAGTCCATAGTTACTGCATATTTGCAACGTGAGTACGGATTTTAACGTATTCAAGCTGCAAATAAGAACCCTTAGAATGCTGTTTAAATTAAAGGTAGATCCCTAACTAATCTGCCCAGTTGAATCAACCCACCCCATAGAAAGGAGGAAGGCGCTATGACTCAGAACCATATCGCAACCGTTAACCCGCTGCCGTCCAGTATCCTCCACAACAGTGTTGAGATCAGGCGCCAGTATAGCCGTACTGCAGCAAGGCAGGCGGTTCAGTTTTTCAGTCGCAAGATGCGGAGCTTCAACCGGAAAACTGCAAACGTTGCTCCGGACATGACCCAGATGCAGGGCGGCCACTGAGCCACCACTGAAGTCTGGCATGAACGCGAGGACCGCGTAGGCTGGAAACGAAACACAGGGATTTGAAAACGCCGGTGGCGCCAGAGGGAGCCACCGGCGTTTTGCGTTTGGACGTCAGAACTCCCAGACCACCTTTTTCTTCTGGCTGAACCAGTCGTCCATTTTTTGGTTGTAAAAGTCTTCGATCACATTCCGCTTGATCTTCATGGTTGGCGTCAGCATGCCGTTCTCCATGGTCCAGGGCTCTCTGACCACTACGACAAAAGCCACTTTCTCGTGGGATTCACACCCCGCGTTTACGACCTCCAGTTCCGCGGCCAGCTCCTGCTCCAGTTCACTCCGATCGGCACCGTTTTCCAGTTCAACCCGCGCTTCCTCGGAAAGCAGGATCATCAGACACGGCTGCGGCTGGTTGGCGCCGGCAACACAAACCACTTCAGCTCTGGGATGATTAAAGCGGTTCTCGATAGGAACCGGAACAACATACTTGCCCTTAGAGGTCTTGAAGAGGTCTTTCACCCTGCCAGTAATCCGGAGGGTGCCGTCCCGGTCAATTTCCCCCATGTCTCCGGTTTTCAGGAAGCCGTCCTCGGTGAGGTCCTTTTTGGTTTTTTCATCATTCTTGTAATAGCCCAGCATCTGGCCAGGGCTCTTTACCTGCACCTCACCGCCTTCGCCAATGCGATGTTCCACGCCTGGATTGGCCATACCCACAGAGCCAGCCCTTGCCTGCCCGGGGCGATTGGCGTGGGAATAACCAAAGTTTTCAGACATCCCGTAGACCTCCAGCAACTCCAGCCCGAGATTCCGGTACCAGTTGACGATGTCGGCTGACAGGGGCGCGGCACCTGTCAGCGCCGCCCGGCAATGATCCAGTCCCAGCTGCCGGAGTACTTTCTTTTTAACCAGACCGCTGACAATGGGAAGACTGAAAAGCAGCTTCTGTTTTTTCGGCGGCAGTTTCGCGTTAACACCCAGATAGAACTTCATCCACAGGCGAGGAACGGAAAAGAACAGAGTCGGCCGCGCCCTCTGAAGATCCTCCTGAAATGTATCCAGGGAGTTGGCGAAGTACAGATGAAAGCCATAGTACAGGGACTGGGTTTCCACCGCCGCCCGCTCTGCCACATGGGCCAGCGGCAGGTACGAAAGCATTCTTTCACTGGAAGACACCGGAAACAGCTGCTGCAATCCGTCCGCCACCGAAATCATGGTACGGAAACTGTGCATCACCCCTTTCGGCCGGCCGGTACTGCCGGATGTATAAACAATGGTCGCCAGGTTATCCGGATCGGGCAGCTTCGGCTCCGCAGTCTCCTGGCCGGAAATGATCTCCAGCCACTTTGAGGCGTCGTCCCTTGGTGACATGGGCAGGGAAATAAGCGGCAAATTATCGGGAATATGGTTTTTTATATCATTCCAGCCATCGGCGGTGCCGTCGAGTTTACCGAGGAACAACAGTTTGGCCTCGCAGTGCTCAAGCACATAGGCCGCCGTATCACCGTTGAGGGTAGGATACAGCGGCACCGACACGTGCCCGGCGGCCCAGATTGCTAGATCAGCCAGGATCCAGTGCGCACTGTTCTTGCCCAGGATACTGATATTGCTGGACTCGGGTAGGTTCAGGCTGTTCAGGTAGGCTGCCATTCGGGATACCTGGTCAGCGGCCTGCTTCCAGGTGATGTCCTCAACCCGGCCATTCGGGTATGGCTGGGTAAGGTAGACCTGATCGGGGGTCGCCTCGGCCCAGTAATACAGGCAATGGAGAGAGGTTTGCTTCCGGGGATCAACCGCCATAAACGATTCCTTTCTTGTTATTGTGCTGTATGTGTCAGGTTCTGAACTGCTAGTCATACTAGCGCCATTTGGCGAGCGCTCAATAGCATTTACTGCCCTTACCGTTGGCCAATTAATCCTCTGTTGCGAACTGCCTCTCAAAACACTTCGTGACATTGGTCAAGATTGATCTACAGTGAAGATTGCTGCGTTTCGGATTCCACCACTGCAGGAGGTGACCATGCGAACATCGACTCGCTCTTCCCTGATTTTCCCCGCCTGGGGCGTCATTCTGATAGGTTCCGGTGCGTTTCTTTACTGTGCATATGCCGGACTGCTGGGATCCTGAGGCAATAGTCTAACGACGAAACTTTGTTTCCAGCACGACCGCAGAGTTGGTACGCTCAACCCCTTCAAGATTGCCAATATCGTCCAGAACCGTGCTCAGTTCCTCAAGGGATTGTGCCTGGACAATGGCAATGAGATCGTACTCGCCGCTCACTGAAAACAGTTGTGACACCTGGCTGATTTGCTCCAGCGCCATATTCGTCCGGGCGGTCAGTTTCTGGAATACCTTGATCGACACATGGGCCTCAACCTGGCTGGCCGAGAATTCCCCGCCCAACTGAACCGAGTAGCCCCGAATGACACCGCCGGCCTCGAGGCGGGAGATGCGATTCTGTACCGTTGACCGGGACACATGCATGGCTTTGGCTAGCTCCGTGATACTGGCCCGGGCATTCTGGCGCAGCAGCATCAGCAGCTTCTGGTCCTGCGGACTGATCATTTTGTCGCTTCCTTTTTACACTTTGACTCTATTGTAGATCATTTCGATCATTCTGAAGCTCCAATCTGTTGCTGCCTGCTCTCATACTGAGCCAAAACAACGCTCAGGACGCTCGCCATGATTATCCGACCTATCACCCCCAGGGATCTCGATGCGCTCTATCACATCGCCGTTGAATCCGGCCCCGGGTTTACCTCTCTGTTGCCGAACCGGGATGCCCTTGCCCGAAAGATCGACCATTCCGTATCGAGCTTCGCCAGATCGGTCACCGCACCAGGTGACGAGCACTACCTGTTTGTTCTGGAGGACAGCGGGACTGGAGAAATCCTGGGTACTACCGGAATTGAAGCCGCAGCGGGCCTGACCCGGCCACTCGTTCATTTTCGCCGCAATGCCGTTATCCAGCACGCCAATGTCCGCCAGATGCGGCACACTGAGGAAAGTCTGACCCGCTGTCAGCACTACGCCGGCTGCACTGAAATCTGTTCACTCTACCTGCGACCAGGGTTTCGCCGGGCTAATGCCGGCAAACTTCTTTCCCGGGTAAGGTTCCTGTTCATGGCACTTCACCCTGAACGGTTCTCGGACATCGTCATCGCAGAAATGAGAGGCGTTTCAGACCAGGCCGGTCGGTCCCCATTCTGGGACTGGTTGAAGCATCATGTTGCCGACCTGGACTTTGCCTCAGCCACCCAACTGGCGGGCTCTGCACATGCCGGCTTTATTGAGGAATTCATACCCGCTATGCCGTTCTATACTCAACAGATGAACCATGCGGCCCGGGCGGTCATCGGCCAGGTTCACGAAGACACCCGCCCAGCCCGGCACATGCTGGAACGGGAAGGCTTCCGACACCAGGGGTTTATCGATCTTCTAGACGGCGGACCCACCCTGGAGTGCCCGAGGGCGGAGATCGCTAGTGTGCGCAATACCAAGAAGGGCAAGGTTCAGCTTCACACGGGAGCAAAGCTCCCTGAAAATCAGGAGGGTGAACGCTACCCCAACGCTATCGTTGCCAACGCCAGCTGTTCCGGTTTTCGGGCAACGGTTACCGACCGGGCGTATCCGGAATCCGAAACCGGCGAATTGGTGGTGACAGCCCGACTGGCCGAGCAACTGGGCCTGGGCGCTGGCGACCTGGCTTGCTGCCTTCTCCTGGCCGTCAGCAGTAAACAGTCACAACCAAGTCAACAGATTCACCATACACCTGCCACCGAGGAGATTCGCTATGCATACTGATCCGGACACACTGTTCGCCCAGCTCTGGGAGTCCTATCGTCAGGTCACCCCGTCCGCCGATCGCATCCACAAAATCCTGGGTGCCGAGGAAGGTCAGGAAATCGTCAACGACCACATTGCACTGCGCACCTTCAACCTGGATCCGGTGCGGCTCGAGGTTCTGGCCGAGCATTTTCTGAGCCTTGGTTATCAGCAAGGCGGCGAGTACCATTTTGAGGCCAAAAAACTGTATGCCCGGCACTATGAACACCCGACCAGGGAACTTCCAAAGGTCTTCATATCGGAGCTGCTTGTCGAGCAGTGTTCACCGGCACTGCAGGCAGTGGTGAAAAACCTGGTTGCCCAGGTGCAACCGGATGCCGTTAAAGCAGATGATTTCCTGTATTCCGGGCGGCACTGGACGATTGACTACAATACTTATCGGGACCTCCTTCAAGAAAGCGAGTATGCCGCCTGGATGGCTGCCTGGGGCTACCGAGCCAATCATTTCACGGTCAGCATCAATCATCTGGAACAGTTCCAGACGGTGCCGGAGATCAACCAATTACTGAAAGATCACGGCTACACCGTAAATACCTCAGGAGGCGAGGTGAAGGGATCGCCGGAAGATCTGCTGGAGCAGTCCTCAACCATGGCAGACAGGGTGCCGGTTACCTTTTCCGATCAGACCGCGACAATCCCGAGCTGCTTTTACGAGTTTGCCCTGAGGTATCGGAAACCGGACGGCAAACTCTATTCGGGGTTCGTGGCCGCCTCCGCAGACAAGATTTTCGAGAGCACCAACGCCGCGGGCTGAGAAGCTTCTCGGTCACTCAGCTTGGGCAACCCACCGCGTCGGAACCAGCCATGTTCACCGAGTCTCCGTGCTGCCGGCTACCACTTACCGGCGGTTACAAAGCAGTAACTTTTTTACAACGGTGGCTATCGCATTATCTGACTATTTTTTACTCACCGGTAGTTTAAGAAACAACCGCCGAACGCTAAAACAATAAAACGCACAACGGGCTGAGAACCAGGGAGCCCGTTGTTGAGGAGAAAAAATGTCGACATCCGTTAACCACCTCGACGAGCGGACGCGGGATTCCGCCGAGCTGCTTGAAGAAATCATGCCCTCTGCCATCACCCTTGCCATGATGCTCCGCCACCGGAAAATGGCGGCGTGGCTGCGCACCGAATTTGATGGCTATCAGGATCTGGATGCCGCCCCACCCTATCGGCGGCAATTGCATGGTCATATTGTTGCGAAGTCTCCCCAGTATGGCTGGATTCCCGCACCAATGGATGATGAGCAGAAAGAAGAGTTCGGCTATATGGACCTGCTTGATGGCGTAAAAGCCCTCGAGAAGGTTTGCATCAACTGCAAAAAAGGTAATGGCACCCGGATCTTGCTGGCCAAAGAAGATATGACTGTTCTGCAAAAGCAGATCAACCTCACTGCCGAACTGGCCATCAACCTCAGCCGCGACGTCTATTGCCAACTACTGAGGACCATCCGGGGAGCGATCTACCTCTGGACCCAGGAGCTCATGGCCGAGGGTATCACCGGTGAACACAACCACTACAGCCCCGATGAGCGAGCGAAAGTGGCGCAACTGGATAACCCGGAAAAGTTCTGGCGTCAGGCCCTGGAGGAAATCGACAGCCTGCCGATACCAGACGTTCGTGAAGTGGGATTCTTTGAGCGGGTGTTCGGACGGGCGGGCTGACGCCTGCCATGGTCCAACCAATGACTTAAAGGACACTGACAATCCCGATGCTGCTCACCAGGAGTAGCACCGCGCCAAGCAAACGGAAAAAAACCGGCGTTTCAGCCCGGAGAATGCGGTCGTGGGCATAGAGACCGATCACATGGCCCACGGCTGCGCAGGGTAAAAGCCAGAGATGGTGAATGAGCTGGAGGTCCACGCCGGCCCAGACGAAGGCCGCCATCTTGATCAGTACCAGGATGAACCAGAGTGCAAACAATGTATCCCGGAGTTTCTCCTTGGGCAGGTGCTGTGCGGCGACAGCGATAATCAACGGCGCTCCGATCAGGGATGTACCACTGATATAGCCCCCGGCCATCAGAAACACTGCGTCGACGGTTTTGCTGCCGCTGCGAAAGGGTCGATTGATGATATAAGACACAGAATAAAGGCCGACAATCACAAAGATAATGGCACTGAGAATGTCGGAAGGCAGGGTGATCAGGCCGAAAACGCCAATGAGCTTGGGCACGATCATGATTCCTAGGATGCGCCACAGGTACTGCCAGTCAACAGTCCCGGAAGCTGCATCACGAGGCTCTCCGGCCTTAGAGCGATTATTCATCCAGATGGTCAGGGAAGAAAACACCAGCAGGTGAACCGCGATAATCGGGAGAAACACCAACGGCTCATCAAGAACCAGCAGAAGAAATGGTAAAGACAGGACCGCGCCACCAAACCCAAGCCCGGACCGGACGAAACCGCTCCAGACAAAAATCAGGGCAATCAGCAGATATTGATAGTTTGCAAGGTCTGACATGGAACTCCTGTTGAAAAATGGACCGGCCTTTTTTCCGAAACTGATCTAAGCTCTGGTAGTTGTAAATAGTTGCGAAGCAAAACAATAGCATGCGGAGGATGTTAGTTAATGGCCCTGTCCTGGAAACAGAAGTTTATGATGTTGATCATTGCCACGTTCATAGGGCTGGCGATTGCCACCGCGGCATCCCTGAGCGGACTCGGCAAGGTGTCGAATGCCTATGAAGCGCGCGGGCAGGCCCGGGCCTATGAGTCAGCCTCCCTCACACTGCTGAACGACTGGCTCGCCCTGGAGAGACTGAGCGAGAGTCTCGCGTCAGAACAGGTCGAAAGCTACCGGGAGCAACTGGAGTCCCTGACATCACAGGCACTTGCACTGAGCGAATCTGCAACCAATCTCCCGGACGACGCGATTGCCGCCATCGCGCAAAAAATCCGCGAACAGGTTGCGGAGTATACCCGACTTCGCACCGAATGGCTGGCCCTGAACCAGCAACTGGGGCTGACCGCTGACGCCGGGCTCAGGGCCACAATGTCCAGCGCCATTGACGATAATCTCCGGAAGATCAGCATCTCCATCTTCAACGACGACATCAATGTCATTTCGTCGACTTATCGGGATTACCTTTCCACCTTTGAGGCTTCCTATGCCCAGGCGACCCGCGAGGCGCTTGATCGAATGCTGGTCACCGTCCGGGATATGGAATGGCAGGAAAACGACATTGGCAAGGCCGTACAGGCGTTCGACGACGCTTTCGCTCAGGCAGAACAGCTGGTCGCCTCGCTTGCGTCCATCGAAAACCAGCTGGCCGACGCCGGTGCCAGCATTCGCAGCCAGATCACCGACCAGAACAACTTGCTTCGAAGTGAGCTTATCGTGGCTACCAGCCAACGCGCCGAGGAAGCACGGGCTTCCTCTACCTGGCTTATCATCGCAACCGCCGCCGCGGTATTGGTCATTCTGGTTATTACTCTGACAGCCGCATCCAGGACCCTGGTAAAACGACTCAATGACGCCGTAAATCTGCTCACCCAGGTCGCGGGTGGCGATCTCAGCCAGCGGCTTGAACCGGGCAGGAATCCGAATGATGAGTTCAACCAGCTGGGCCAGGCTGCCAACAAGATGCTGGACGATGTGTCCCGCGTGATAGGCCAGGTGGTTGAAGGCAACCGGACCCTATCCGCTCTACAGAGTGAACTGGACGCTCTGGTCGATCAGATGGGGCGCAACGGTGAGCAGGTTGAAGAAGAAACCGAGCAGACCGCCACCGCCGTCCAGGAGATCTCCCACACTGCGGTGGACATTGCCCAGTATACCCAGTCGGTCAACGAAGCCGCCCAGAGCGCCAACGGCGCTGCCCATTCAGGCGCCGAGGTTGTCAGGCGCAGTGCGACAACCATGAGTGAGCTGGCCGAGCGAATCCAGAAAACCCACGATCAAGTTGGCCAGCTGAGCAAGACTGGTGAGAAAGTCAATTCAATCGTCGGCGTGATCAACAGCCTCGCCGAACAGACAAACCTGCTTGCCCTGAATGCCGCCATCGAAGCTGCAAGGGCCGGTGAGGCAGGTAGAGGTTTTTCTGTGGTCGCCGATGAGGTGCGGTCCCTGGCGGAGAAAACGGTCTCCGCCACCAACGGCATCGCCGAGATTGTGGAATCACTCAACCGAGAAACGGCAGCCATTTCCAAATTGATGAAGGAGGGGCTGGATTCCGCCGGCGACGGCGAAGAAAGCTCCAAAGAGGCGGCTCATTCGATTGATCAGATCACTGGCTCTATCCGTCAGCTGGCCGGCGATATGAATCAGGTGGTTTCTTCGGTTGAGGGCATATCCACCACAACCGAAGAAATTGCACAAAAAGTAGAGCAGATTCACGGCCACACCCGGGAAACCTCGGACATTCGCCAGAAACTCAACGCCCACATTGAGCGACTTTCAACACAGGTAACGTTACTGACCCAGGCCTCCCAGGGATTCCGCCTGTAACGGACCAACGGACAATAACTCTGGTTGCATAGCACGGGGCGGACGATTAGCATACCTGGTACTGTACATTTAAACAGTATTAGGTATGCCTATGAAAACGCGCGCCACCGGCCTGAATCCGCACAATCGCTTCCAACCCATCGTCAGCGATCGTCAGCATGACGATGGCTGGTACCAGGATCCGGAGGATGAGCTGAATCCGGACACCCTGGCCACCGAAGTAATCTATGAAACCGTCCGGTCAATCATCAGCCGCAACACTTCGCCGGACGTGCCTTTTGATCAGTCCATCAACCCCTATAGGGGGTGCGAGCATGCCTGCATCTATTGCTTTGCCCGCCCCACTCACGCTTACTGGGACATGTCGCCGGGGCTGGACTTTGAAACCCGCCTGATCGCCAAGTCCAACGCTGCCAGCAAGTTAAGGGAAGAGCTGGATCGGCCCGGTTACAGGGTTTCGCCCATTGCTCTGGGCATGAATACCGATGCCTATCAGCCCCTTGAACGCGAACAGAAGATCACCCGGCAGATACTGGAGGTGTTGTCGGAGTACCGACATCCGGTTTCAATCATCACCAAGGGGGCCCTGATCCTGCGGGACCTCGATTTACTATCTGATCTTGCCAGCGAGGGACTCTGTACGGTGCGGGTGAGCCTTACCACCCTGAGCAACGACCTGAAACGTCGAATGGAGCCCAGAACCGCCGCTCCGGCAACTCGTCTGAAAATGATCAGGCAGCTCTCGGAAGCCGGAGTCCCAACGGGCATCATTCTTGGGCCGGTCATTCCGTTCATTAACGATCATGAGATCGAGGCCATTCTGGAAGCTGCGTCTGAAGCCGGCGCAACCCGTGCCAGCTGGATTATGCTACGTTTACCTTATGAGTTGGATGATCTGTTCCAGGATTGGCTGCAGCGGCACTTTCCGCAGCGGGCGGAACACGTCATGAACCGGATGCGGGATTTGAGGGGCGGAAAAAGCTATGACGCCACTTTTGGTCGCCGAATGACGGGAACGGGCCCCTACTCCGACCTGATCCGCCAGCGGTTCTCAAAAAAGGCCCGGCGTCTGGGTCTTAACCTCCATGAGGAGGAGCCCCTGCGGACCGACCGGTTCCGCCCGCCAGGCGGGGAACAAATGGGGTTTTGGTGACGTCGAAATCTACAAGTCTGACACTTTACCGATGTTGCCCAAGGACGAGGCGGAGATAACACATGCATGGAACTCGCCGTTTTTCCCTAACCACAGCATTAATTGCCGCATTGCTCTCTTCGTTGTGGCTCCCGCCCTGTTCGGCAGCGGATGAAGCCATCGTTCAGCGAATCGAAGCACTCGATGCGGGCTTTCCGGTGAAGGTACTCGGTGACAGGCTGATGGCAGAGACGGCACTGTCCGCGTTTTATGGTGCCAGAGGTTACCAGCCTGCCTGGCACCCTCCCGAACTCCGGCGCCAGCTGATCAACGCGGTAGAGCGGGCCAGTGATGACGGCCTGAACCCCGCTGACTATCACGCCGAGATTCTTTCGGAGCTGTCGCTCCGTCCAATGTCCGACTTCTCAAACGAACTAAAGGCCGATCTGGACCTGCTTTTTTCCGACGCCTTCCTGATGCTCAGCTCCCACATGCTGGAGGGCAAGGTCAACCCGCAAACGGTTCATGCCGAATGGACCGCGAACCGTCGCCACAGAGCCATGGAATCGGTTCTGGCTGAGTCCCTGGCCAGTGGCGATATTGTCGGCACCCTGAATGCACTGCGGCCGGCGGATCCGGCCTACCGAAAGTTGATGACTGCGCGGCGGGAACTCACGTTACGCCTTGGGCAGCCCTGGTCGCAGCTAGCCTCGCAGCCGGTCATCCGTCCTGGTGACCGCGATGACAGGTTGCCCGAGATTCGCCGCCGGCTTTCAGCGCTCGGGGACCTGGACGCTCAACCTGCCGCCTCCGAAGACCCCGTGTTGTATGACGGCCCCCTGGAAGGCGCCATACCGAAATTCCAGGCGCGTCATGGGCTGGAACCCGATGGCCTGATTGGTCGTGACACCTTCCGGGCGCTGAACCTGATGCCCGTCGAGCGCCTGCGGCAGATCGACGCCACCCTTGAGCGCTGGCGGTGGCTTCCGGAGTCATTGGGCGACACTTATGTGCTGGTGAACATCGCCGGCTATGAACTGACAATGGTGGAAAACAGAGAAGAGGTCCTGCGCAAACGGGTTATTGTCGGCCAGCCTTTCCGGCAGACCCCAGTGTTCAGCGATCACATCCGGTACCTGGTGTTCAACCCCACCTGGACCATACCGCGCAACCTCATGATCCGGGACCAACTCCCCCAGATCATTCGGGATCCGGGCTATCTCAGCCGCCTTAACATCAGCGTATACCGAGGATGGGGCGCTGACAGGGTGCAGGTGGATCCTGCGGACATCGACTGGCAATCGCTCCACCGGAACAACTTCCCCTACCAGCTGGTACAGGAGCCAGGGCCGCAGAATGCCCTGGGACAGGTGAAATTCATGTTCCCCAATCAGTACGATGTCTACCTGCACGACACGCCGGGACGCGGCCTCTTTGGCCGGACCGATCGTTCTTTCAGCTCGGGCTGTATCCGGGTTGAACAACCGTTCGACCTGGCTGATCGCCTGCTGGCAGCTTCGCCGGATTGGAACAGGGGCAGAATCGATAAACTGGTGGCGGAATCGAAGCCCCAAACTGTGATGCTGCCACGCCCGGTACCGATCCATATCCAGTACTGGACTTCTTGGGTTGACGGCGAAGGCCGCCTGCAGTTCCGGAATGACGTCTACAACCGTGATGCCCGGCTGATTACGCAACTGCGCCAACCGGTATCCGGGGATGGCCAACGGCTGACACCGGTGGCTGCACCGGATATCTCTGCAAACCTCCCCTCCACTGTACCAAGGGAACAACCCACCAAAGCCCGATTGACAATATTCTAAAATTGAATATGCTAATTCCCTTTTCTTATTATCGGAGGAGAATAATGGCACCTCTCTCAAAATTGATTCTTGCCTGGGCTCTTATTAGCCTGGCAACCGGAGTAACTGCTGCCGACGGTGATCCCGAGCGGGGCGAGCAACTGGCAGCACAGGGTGATGGCAGCGGTGCCCCCTGCCTGGCGTGCCACGGAGCCGATGGCTCCGGCAACAACGCCGCCGGCTTTCCTCGCCTGGCAGGCCTTGACTCTGCGTACCTGGCAAAGCAGATGTTGGACTATAACGCCGGTGCGCGGGTGAGCCCGATAATGCAGCCCAACATCAACAACTTCGACGAACAACAGATCCGTGATCTGGCCGCGTACTACGCCACCATGTCCGTACCGCAGGCCACCGCGCCTGCACCTGTCAATGAGGACGTGCTGGCGCAAGGTGAAAAGCTTGCCAACCAGGGCGACTGGGACAACTATATTCCACCGTGTTCTTCCTGCCATGGCCCCGGTAACCGCGGTGTCGGGGAATCCTTCCCGGCAATTGCCGGACAGCACCCGAATTACATCCGATCCCAGATTGATGCCTGGAGAAACAACCTGCGCAACAACGATCCGAATCAGCTGATGACTGCAGTTGCAGAGCGGCTGACCGGGGAACAGATTGACGCCGTGGCCGCCTATCTTGGCAGCCAGAGTGCAACCGCAGAATAACAGGAGGTAGAGCCATGAAACTCAAGCAAATGATTTCCCTGCTCGCCGGTCTGCTGGTTGCCAGCACGGTGATACAGGCCGAGCCTGAAGTGCCGGTTGATCTGCCCGCATTCAAGGAAGGCCAGTACGTTCACCACGCCCCCACGGTGCAGGACCTGATGACGGATGAAAGTATTCACCCCGAGCTCAGGAAGGTCATTCTCAAAGGTCGGGACATGTTCATGAACACTCAACAACTCCGTGGGAAATACGTGTTCAATGACCTGAACTGCAAATCTTGCCACATGGGCGAGGGACGCATGAACTGGTCGGGGCCGGTCTGGCCGGCCGCAACGACCCTGCCGGATTTCCGGGGTAAGAATCAACATGTAAACTCTCTGGAAGAACGCATTGCCGGCTGTTTCTCCTTCTCCATGAATGGCACGCCGCCACCCTATGGCAGTGACGATATGCTGGCGATGGTGGCCTATCATAAATGGCTTGCCACAGGTGCCCCAGTCTATGAAAAGAACATTGGTGGCCGCGGATTCAGTCACCTGGGCCGGGAAAAGCCTGAGCTGAGCTACCAACGGGGCAAAGAGGTTTATCTGGAGAACTGCGCGGTATGCCACGGCGAAAACGGCCAGGGACAGGAAAAGGATGGAGAGGTTGTCTTTCCGCCTCTGTGGGGGGACGGCTCCTACAACTGGGGCGCGGGTATGACCCGGATCTTCACGGCGGCCTCATTCATCCAGAACAACATGCCGCTCGGCAAACCAGGCTCGCTGACCGATGACGAGGCCTGGCAGGTTGCCAACTTCATCAACTCCAAGGAGCGACCACAGGATCCACGCTACACCGGTGATGTCAAACAGACCCGTGAAAAATTCCTGAACTTCCACAAACACACGAATTATGGAACAGTAGTGAATGGTAAGTTGTTGGGTGATCACGACAACACTGGCGCCAAGCCTTTCCTCAAGCCCGATGTTCTGCGGCCCCGAACGTTCGAATAAGGCCGCAGCGGGCTGGCGGCGAGGAAGGCAATAGTCAGGAGATTTTATGCCACGGGTCCGGCTTCTGCTGCTGGCAATGCTTTTGTTAGCTGGCTGTCAGTCACTGCCCTCCGGAACGGAGGGCAGTCTTCCGAATGACAGAATTCTGTTGAGCGCTCAGCATTGCCTCAACGAATACATTGAAGACCAGGACAGGGTTCATTTCGGCCCCTGCCTGAAAGTCATTTCCGTCAATGGTAAGAAGCCCGTGGTGAGGGAGGACGGTTTCATCGAACTGCCGGTGGCCACGGCGCTCAGCCTGCAGACCACCTGTGTCTACCGACATGCCGATGGTACTCCGATCCCCGCTACCGTGAGCACTGCCGCGTTTGACGTAAAAGCCAACACCTTTGCATACGGTGGGCAACGTTGGTACCTGCATGCGCATAGGCAGGCGCGGGGCGTCACAGGCTGTGAACCGACTCTCGCGCGATCAATCTATCCGACTGATAGAACGGACTAGGCCTGTGCGCCCGCATTCAACCCCCGCGCCCGACAACCGTGACCACCAAATCCGGCTCAAGGATGGCAGGCGACTGGCCTATACCGATCTGGGTAATCCCCTCGGCTACCCTTTGCTGTTCGGGCACGGCATGCCCGGCTGCCGGCTGGAGGGCCATTTTCTCCACGAGCGGGCACGCCGCTATGGATTTCGGATCATTACGCCAGATCGGCCCGGGATAGGGGGGTCCGATTACCGGCAGCGCCAGACACTGCTGGAATATGCCGACGACATACGGCAGCTGATTGATGCCCTGAACGTACCGCGTTTTTCCCACCTCGGCTGGTCCAGTGGCGGCTCCAGGGTACTGGCCTGCGGAAATGCCCTTGCAGACCGCATGGATCTGGGCGTTTGCCTCTCGGGCTATACCCATTTCAGCGAATTTCCCGGCCATAACAGACTGATTGAGAGTACACGGTGGCCCGGCCCCCGCCTGGCACGGATGAGCCCGACATTGCTGAAGCTCGTCGTCCGCCTGGTCGTTCGATTTTCGCGCCGCCATCCGGGCCTGTACATGCGTGAGGCCAGGCAACTGGTAAGCGAACAGGACAGATCCCTGCTTCGTGCTTTCCTGAAGGGCGAGTACTTCAGGCGCGACCAGTTGGAATGCCTGAACAGCGGCGCCAGAGCCATTGCCTCCGATCTGCTGACCGAACTGGGAGACTGGGGTTTCAAGCTCAAAAGCGTGAAGGTCCCCATTTTCATCTATCAGGGCGAGCAGGATCCTTTCATACCGGTCGATTATGCCCGCCATCTTGCGGACAATCTGCCCGACGCGGAGCTGATCCTGATGCCGGAAGCAGGCCACCTGTACCCACTGGCCGAGCAGTTTCAGGATTACCTGTTTCAGCGCCTGGACCAGTATCTGAACAACCAACCCCAGGAGCAACACACCGCGCCATGACCAACAAGTCTGATTAAAGCTATCCTCGCCAGAATAATCGTTCAAAAATACTGACAGGCTGAGTCGATATTCTTCGCTTTAAGTGTCCGCACTGCGGCCGGATAGTAGATGCCCATCAATTCACTGACACATGAGGGTATCTATGAGCGACGTGATGCAGTCCAAAAAATTCAAATCTATCCAGGTACCTAACCGGTTTGCGCTGGCCCCGATGACGCGTACCAGCGCGGAGCCCGACGGCACGCCCAACAGCCTGATGGCCGATCATTATGAAGGCTATGCCAAAGGCGGGTTCGGGCTGGTAATCACCGAAGGCACCTACACCGATGACAAGGCCAGCCAGGGTTACGCCAATCAGCCCGGAATCATCAACGATGCCCAGATTGCCGGCTGGAAGACCATCGTGGACCGGGTACACGCAGCAGGAAGCAAGATCGTGGTACAGCTGATGCACGCGGGTGCCCAATTCCAGGCTAACCGTTATACGGATCAACCGCTGGGTCCGAGCGAGGTAATTCCAAAAGGCGCTCCGCTCGGCTTCTATGGCGACCAGACAGAATGGAAATTCCCGAAGGCGATGACCAAGGCCGATATTCTGGCCGCTATCGATGGTTTCGCACAGTCCGCCACCAATGCAAAAGCCGCCGGTTTCGACGGCATTGAGATTCACGGTGCCAATGGCTATCTTCTGAACCAGTTCCTGAGCACCCACTTTAACCGCCGGGAAGATGAGTACGGTGGGCCGATGGAGAACCGCCTACGTCTGTTGGTGGAAGTGGTCCGTGCCGTTCGCGAGGCTGTTGGCGAGGGCTTTACGGTAGGGATCCGCCTGTCACAGGGCACGGTAACCGATCCGGACTATCAGTTGCCCGAAGGCGAATCCGGATTCCGCCAGATTGTCGAAGCGGTGCGCGATGCCGGCGCGGATTTCGTCCACACCACCGACGGAGACGTTAACCGGAAGCACTTCATCGAAGGCGATCAGAGTCTGGCAAGCGTGGCGGCCAGCGTTGAGGGCATCGAACTGATCATCAATGGCAACATTGATGAAACCAACTGCCAGGTTGTTGCCAACCAGTTTCCCGGAGCCCTGCTTGCAGTGGGCAAGAAAGCTCTGGCGAATCCGGACTTTGTACAGCGCCTCAAGGATGGCAAGGAAATCGCCGACATAGACTTCGCCATGCTGCAGCCGAAGGCCACGATTACCAACGAACTGGCCTGGCGAAGGAAGACTGCGGCCTGAACACCCGGCTATCGCGTTAAGAAAAACCGCCTGAGCTTCTCTCGAAGGTAATAATCCGGGTCCAGACACAGCCGGTGAATCACCCGGGCACCTCGGTGATGACCGGCGACGCTGGAACCCTGATGCCCGAATGCCTTCATCACAGAATCCATATCCGAAGCCATCTGCCGTTTGCTGTAGGTCTGGTGCTCCGGGTCGGAATCCGGTTTACTGCTGTCGCCGGAGCAACACAGTTGTGCTGAAGCCACAAGCCAACAGGAGCATGAATGACGCCTGATATCGGTATTGTCTGGCTGGGGACTCTGGCCAGTCTGTTTGCAGGTCTGGCCACCGGGGTGGGCGCCTTGGCGATTTTTCTGGTTCGCAGTGTCAGCCACAGACTCCGGGATGGCATGCTGGCCGCGGCGGCCGGGGTGATGCTGGCCGCTTCGTTCTTTTCCCTGCTGTTGCCCGGGCTTGAATACGGAGAGCAAATCACCGGGCAAACCTGGAGCGCGGCGCTCATTGTCATCTTTGGCTTGCTTTCGGGTGCCGCAGCCCTGTTCTTCGTGCATCAGAAACTTCCGCACCAGCATTTCGAACTGGGGCGGGAAGGGGCGGATGCCTCCTATATCCGGGGCATCTGGCTATTTATTATCGCTATCACCTTACACAACTTTCCCGAGGGTATGGCAGTAGGCGTCGGCTTTGCAGGCGGTGACGTAAACAACGGCTATGTGCTTGCCACCGGCATTGGCCTTCAGAACATTCCGGAAGGCCTGGCCGTCGCCTTTTCTCTGCTGGCCATCGACTACTCAAGGGCCAAGGCCTTCGGCATTGCCCTGATGACCGGGCTTGCGGAGCCATTGGGCGGTCTGCTTGGCGCCACCATGGTGTGGCTGGCAGAACCCCTGATGCCCTGGACACTCGGTTTCGCGGCAGGTGCCATGCTGTTCATCATCAGCAATGAAATCATCCCGGAAACCCATCACCGGCAGTGGAAAATCATGTCCACTTTCTGCCTGCTGGGTGGCTTTGTGGTCATGATGTTTCTGGATGCCACCCTGGGCTAAGCTGCGGCAGACAGATTCCAAACCCCTGCCAGAGCCTCAAGCGCCTCGGAAATCAGCGGTTCATCCTTCCGGTCACGGTGCCAGATAAAGCTCAGTGCGCAGGGCAGCTGGACCCCCTCCACAACCACCAGCCCCCTTTCCTGGCGCTCGGCCATGGCCAGGGCATCCCTGGCCAGACTCAGGCCGACGCCGGCCCGAACCAGATCCAGCATGCAGGCCTCCTGGTCGACCTGGGCAACGCCGTGGGGCATCAGTCCCAGCGGTTCCAGGGTATCTTTGAGCAGCCGATGGTGGACAGAGTTGTCGGGTGTGACAATCCACGGCATACCGGCAAGATCCGACCACTCGCTTGACAGAATCCGTTGCCCCCAGCCGGCCGGTGCAACCACATAATAATGAAACCGGGTCAGCTCACGATGGGCCACTTCAGGCGCCAGCGCCCCGGGCCCCACTCCCGGCGGAGCCAGAAAAAACCCGACATCCAGCCGGCCATCCCTGACCTGCTCCAGTACGCTACCACTCATACCCTGCCGAAGCTCCGTTTCCAACTGAGGTGCACGCTCCACCAGTCGGTGCAGAAATGCGCCCAGGCGAATGAACTCGGGATCGACAATGGTGCCGATCCTGAGACGCCCTCGCAGGGTACTATGCAGCGCCCTGGCGCTCTGCTCGAACGCCGCCATGGCCGCCAGCGCTTTCTCAGCCGAGGGCAGCAGGGCCTGACCATCCGGCGTCAGTACCAGCCCCTGGGGCTTGCGCAGAAATAGCTTCAGATCCAGCTCATCCTGCAAGTGCTTGAGTTTCAGGCTGACCGCCGGCTGGGTCAGGTGAAGACGAACCGCCGCACGGGACACACTGCCCTCACGGGCAACCGTAACGAATGCCCGCAGGCTCTGGAGGGGGTGCATAAGGCCTCATTCGCATCGAAGTGATATAATATTATCTTATATCTAGCTTTTGAAAATCTCAATTGCTTTGGCCTCTGATCCGCTCTAACCTGTATGGTTAAATATCCACCAATTTCGATAAGAAGCCTGAAAAATAAGATAAAACGGCATCTCCCGAAGATTTTACGCGAATTAGTCGAGGCACCCATGACCAACGCAACCATACTGCATTATATCAATGGCGAAATATCGTCAGGTACGTCCAACCAGACTCAGGACGTGTTCAATCCGGCCACTGGCCAGGTGAGCGGTCAGGTTGCCCTCGCCAATCGCACAGATGTGGACGATGCCGTTGCCGCGGCCAATGCGGCCTTCCCCGCGTGGGCCGATACCCCACCCATCCGGCGCGCCCGAGTAATGTTCAAATTCCTGGAGTTGCTCAACAAACACAAAGACGACCTGGCCCGGGCCATCACTGCCGAGCATGGCAAGGTCTTCACCGATGCCCAGGGCGAAGTGGCCCGGGGCATCGACATTGTGGAATTTGCCTGTGGCATTCCGCAGTTACTGAAAGGGGACTATACCGAACAGGTCAGCACCGGCATCGATAACTGGACCACCCGTCAGCCACTCGGTGTGGTCGCTGGGGTCACCCCGTTCAACTTCCCGGTCATGGTACCCATGTGGATGTTCCCGGTCGCCATCGCCGCGGGCAACACCTTTGTCCTCAAACCCAGCCCCCTGGACCCGAGCGCATCGCTGATGATTGCCGACCTGCTCCGTCAGGCCGGCCTGCCCAATGGCGTTTTCAACGTGGTTCAGGGCGACAAGGAAGCGGTTGAAGCGCTGATTGAGCACCCGGATGTGCAGGCCCTGAGCTTTGTCGGCTCCACCCCGATCGCCAACCTGCTTTATGAGAAAGGGGCAAGACACGGCAAGCGTATCCAGGCCCTGGGTGGCGCGAAAAACCACATGGTGGTGATGCCCGACGCAGATCTGGACAAGGCCGTCGACGCCCTGATCGGCGCGGCCTATGGCAGCGCCGGTGAGCGGTGCATGGCCATTAGCGTCGCGGTTCTGGTTGGCGATGTGGCGGATCAGATCGTGCCACGACTGGTTGAACGGGCCCGTACGCTGAACGTGAAAAACGGCGAGGACCTGGACGCCGAGATGGGACCCATCGTCACGGCCGCCGCACACCAGCGCATTACCGGCTACATTGATAAGGGCGTGGCCGAAGGTGCCAAACTGGTGGTTGATGGCCGGGAGTTTGATGCCTCAAACACCGGGAAAGGCTGTGAAGACGGTTTCTGGATGGGCGGATCTCTGTTCGATCAGGTAACGCCGGACATGACCATCTATCGGGAAGAAATCTTTGGCCCGGTTCTCGCTTGCGTGCGAGTGCCAGATATTGCTACCGCCATCCGACTGATCAACGACCATGAATTTGGCAACGGTGTCAGCTGCTTTACCGAAAGCGGCAGTGTGGCCCGGGAGTTCGGTCGCCGCATCCAGGTCGGCATGGTGGGCATTAACGTGCCGATTCCAGTTCCCATGGCCTGGCACGGCTTCGGTGGCTGGAAGCGCTCCATGTTCGGCGACACCCATGCCTACGGCGAAGAAGGCGTGAAATTTTACACCCGCCAGAAATCCATTATGCAGCGTTGGTCCGATTCCATCGACGCCGGTGCAGAATTTGTCATGCCGACCGCCAAGTAACGGCTGAACCAGCTGCGGAGAAAGCGCTATGTCCGACAACAACAAAGCAACGGGACATCAGGAGTTCGACTACATCGTGATAGGCGCCGGCACCGCCGGCTGCCTGCTCGCCAACCGCCTGAGTGCAGATCCGGCCAACCGGGTATTGCTGATCGAGGCCGGCGGCCGGGACAACTATCACTGGATCCACATCCCCGTCGGCTACCTCTACTGCATCAATAACCCGCGCACCGACTGGTGCTTCCGCACCGAGCCGGATCCCGGGCTGAATGGCCGGTCCCTGATCTATCCCCGGGGCAAAACCCTGGGCGGCTGCTCCAGTATCAATGGCATGCTCTACATTCGTGGCCAGGCCCGGGATTACAATCAATGGGCGGAGATCACCGGCGAGGACGCCTGGCGCTGGGACAACTGCCTGCCCGACTTCATGTACCACGAAGATCACCACAGGCTGGATGACGGCGGAGACACCGATCCGGAGCACAGCAAATACCACGGCCATGGTGGCGAATGGCGCGTGGAACGCCAGCGCCTGAAATGGAAAGTGCTGGAAGACTTTGCCACGGCCTGCGTTGAAGCTGGCATTCCCCGGACCCAGGACTTCAACCGTGGAGATAACGAGGGTGTGGACTACTTTGAGGTAAACCAACGCTCGGGATGGCGCTGGAACACCTCAAAAGCCTTCCTCCGGGACGCCGAAAAGCGCCCCAACCTTACGCTCTGGCACTCCACTCACGTACTCGGCCTTGAAACGGAAGCCTCCGGCCCAGGACCCCGCTGCACCGGTGTGCGGGTGGACCGACCCAATCATGGTGAAATTATTGCCCGGGCAGACAGAGAAGTTATCCTCTCCGCCGGCGCCATCGGCTCTCCGCAATTGCTTCAGCTGTCCGGAATCGGCCCGGCCGATCTGCTCAAAGAACACGGCATTGATGTGGTTGCGGACCTGCCCGGTGTGGGTGAGAATTTGCAGGATCATCTCCAGATCCGATCCGTGTACAAGGTGAAGGGGGTCACCACCCTGAACAACATGGCCAACTCACTGATTGGCAAGGCCCGCATCGGCCTGGAGTACCTGCTCACCCGTTCCGGCCCCATGAGCATGGCGCCGTCGCAGCTTTGCCTGTTTACCCGGAGTTCTGAGGACTACGAGCATGCCAATATTGAGTACCACGTCCAGCCCCTCAGTCTGGACGCCTTCGGCCAGCCATTACACGACTTCCCTGCCATCACCGCCAGCGTCTGCAATCTGAACCCGACCAGCCGCGGTACGGTGCGGATTCGTAGCAACGACCCGAAACAGGCCCCGGCCATTGCGCCCAATTATCTGAGTACTCCGGAAGATCGTAAAGTGGCGGCGGATTCACTGCGGGTAACGCGGCGCATCGCTGAGCAACCTGCGTTCATGCAGTACCAGCCAGAAGAATTCAAACCCGGCCTGCAGTATCAGAGCGACGATGAGCTGGCGAAACTGGCCGGGGATATCGGCACCACCATTTTCCATCCCGTGGGCACCACCCGTATGGGTCGCGACGACGATAAGCAGGCGGTGGTGGACCCCCACCTGCGAGTCCGCGGGGTGGCCGGCCTGAGAGTGGTGGATGCCGGCGTTATGCCCACCATCACCAGTGGCAACACCAACTCCCCCACTCTGATGATTGCAGAGAAAGCCGCCCGCTGGATCCTGGCTGGCGAATAGGGACTGAACTGGTTGCAGTTCTGACGTTTTTTGCAAGCAACAGGCTGCTAAACTTGGCGGCCTGTTTCACTTGCAAGGGACTGATCCGCAATGACACTCGCCACCTGGCTGACCGTTGTCGCCATCTGTGTTCTCGGTGCCATGTCACCCGGCCCCTCACTGGCACTGGTGCTCAAGCAGACGCTGACTGGCGGGCGCCGCAATGGTGTCATTACCGCCCTGTCGCACGGTATCGGCGTCGGAATCTATGCCTTTCTGAGCATCCTCGGGCTGGCCGCCATCATCACCGCCTCCCCCATCGCCTTCTCGATCCTGCAATGGGGCGGAGCCCTCTACCTGGCCTGGCTTGGGGTCAAAGGGCTGATGGCAAAGCGCAAGGCCGACGAAGAGCTACCGGAACCCCCGACCTCAAAAAGCGCGGCCCGGGATGGCTTTCTGATTGCTTTCTTCAACCCGAAAATCGCCGTGTTTTTCCTGGCCCTGTTCAGCCAGGTAGTCGGTACGGACACCAGTCTGGTGGCCAAGTTCGGCTATGCCGCCACGGCTTTGATCATCGACACCAGCTGGTACCTGATCGTCGCGTGGCTGTTTTCCAATCCGAAATGGTTGGCCTTGCTCAGGCAAAAAGCCGTGTGGTTCGAGCGAGTTTTTGGTGCCATTCTGGTTGGCCTGGCAGGACGTCTGGTGTTCGGCATCCTGAACGGAAAATGACCAGTGTCTCGCCAGGCTAATCCGCCAACCTGACAATTTCGTCGTATTCGCGAATCTGAATCACGCGTTCAGCGGCCGGTTCAGAGGCCAGGCTGCACACTTCGTTGACGATGGCACTGGCCACCGTTGCCGCATCAATGCCCCGGTATTTTTCCAGCGGCCCGATCAGCGCGCGGTTGATCAGCGGCATGGCCTTGATGCCCAGCGCTTCGGCGGTTCGATGCTCCCTCCGGTCACCCAACAACAGGCTGGGGTGGTAGATGGAGAGGTAGGGATAACCAAGCTCCCTCACGGAATCTTCAAGCTCCCCTTTCACCCGGTTATAGAAGATCGTCGATGAGGACGACGCGCCAATGGCGGACATCAGAATAAAGGCCCTCACGCCCTGCGACTTGCCTAGCTCTGCTGCCTTCAGGGGATAGCCGAGGTCCACCTCGCGGAACTTGCTCTGGGAGCCGGCCTTTTTGATGGTTGTGCCAAGGCAGCAGATAATAATATCCACATTGAACAGATCCGCATGATCCGCCATTTGGCCAAAGTCGATTTCATGCTGCTGCAGTTTCTCGTGGAGGGTCGGCAATTTATGGCGGACCAGTGCGACCACCTGAGAAATTTCATCTCTAACCAGCAACCCTTCCAGCACCTTGCCACCCGTCAGGCCAGTGGCACCCAGTAACATCACCCTCATAACAATCCTTCCCCGGACAAACCCGTCACTATCCTACCAAAAACTCATCGAAACGGGGTCATCGGTCCATCTACCTCAATGGTCCACAGTGTGATCGATCTGTCCCTCTGAGGCCATAAAAAACACCGGGCAAAGCCCGGTGCAAAGACTGACAAGAGATCGTCCGGTAAGAGCATTCAAGACAGGGTCAATCGCTGACTGGACCCTCCTTCAGTGCTGCCCGCATCCGCCGGCGGAGAATTGGCCCTACCAGCGTTGGCAGCACCAGCCCGAGACCGGCCACCAGCCAGAACCCGATGGCCAGTGGGCTGGACCACAGTACCGTCCAGTCACCGTCGGACAGAATGAGCGCGTGCCCGAGGTTTTTCTCCATTTCCGGACCCAGCAGGAGGCCGAGTATGATCGGCACCAGGGGGATCTCAAGCTTGCGCAGGAAATACCCGCCAACACCGAAGGCCACCATGAAGTACAGATCGAAGGTGCTGTGGCTGATGGAATAAACTCCCACGAAGGCCACCATGGTCACGATGGGCAACAGGTACATCGGTGGTACCGAAAGCAGCCTGACAAAGAAGCCCACCAGGGGTATGTTGATTATCAGCAACAGCACGTTCCCGATCAGCAGAGCCGCAATCACGCCCCAGACAATATCGGCATGCTGGGTGAACATCAACGGGCCCGGAGTGATGTTGAGAGAGATCAGCATCGCCAGCAGCACGGCGGTGGTTCCACTACCCGGTACACCCAGGGTCAGCATCGGCACCAGGGCGCCGGAAGATGCACCGTTATTGCCGGCCTCTGGCGCCGCCACCCCCCGAATATCACCTTCGCCAAACGTGCCTTTCTTGCCCAGCACCTGCTTTTCCAGGGTGTAGCTGATAAAGCTCCCCAGAGACGCACCGGCACCGGGCAAAACGCCGGCAATAAAGCCCAGGACTCCGCCCCGAAGCTGGGTCGGAATAGTGCTGACCAGCTCCTTTAAGCTCAGGGTTATTTTGCCCACGCTCATCTTCTTGCGACCACCACCTATGCGGGCCTCAACAAAGAACAGCAGCTCGGAAATCGCGAACAGGCCGACAATGGCCAGGATAAAGTCAATACCCTCGTACAACTCCAGGATATCGAAGGTGTACCGCTGAGTGCCGGTCGCGATATCAATACCAACAGTGGAAATCATGATACCAATGGTCGCGGCAATCACCGTTTTCATCGGGTTTTTACCGGTGATACCCCCAAGGGTGGCAAACGCCAGCATGAACAGCGCAAAGTATTCCGCCGGACCGAAAGTCAGGGCGAATTTTGCCAGAATGGGCGCCAGCATGATCAGGCCAATAGTCCCGATCAGGCCGCCGGTGAACGATGCGATGGCGGAAATGGCCAGGGCGTCCGCCGCCCGGCCCTTCTGCGCCATGGGGTAGCCGTCCAGACAGGTCATCATCGCGGGCTCATCCCCCGGAATATTCAACAGGATCGAAGAGATCCGTCCACCGTACATGGCGCCGGCATACACCGAGGTCAGCAGAATCATCGCGGTTTCCGGAGGCAGCCCCAGGGTGAACGCCAGCGGAATCATGATGGCAACACCATTGGCGGGGCCAAGGCCCGGCAGACAGCCAATCAAGGTTCCCACAAAGGCGCCCAACAGTGCGAACATCAGGTTGTACGGGGTCAACGCCACCGCAAACCCTTCCATCAGAAAGCCCAGGGTTTCCATCAATTCACCTCCAGCAGGCCACCGGGCAGGCTCAGGTCCAGGCCGTAGTTAAACAGCACAAATACCACAACTGCACTGATCAGGCCGGTGAGGAAAGCCCTGACGGGTGTACCACCCATGCGCCAGCTCAATGTACCGACGGCCAATGTCGTGGAAATCACAAAGCCCAGAGGTTCCAGAAGCAGGGTATAAATCACCAGCACGACCACGGAAATTGCCAGCTCCAGTGCGGACTTGCCTACAGGCCAGCGCGCGTCCGGATCCGGCTTGATCATCAGGTAAAGGCTGCCAGCCACCAGAACCACCGACAGAATGGTAGGGAAGGTTTCGGGCCCCACGCCCTCGGCACCGCCGAATGGCTCGGGCCACTGTTGGGCAGCCCAGCCATAGGCAACGGCGAGGACCAGAAGGCCCAGACCGAGTATTCGATCACCAGCGCCTGTCATTTCAGCAGACCGATTTCGCGGGACAGTTGTTCGATCTCCTGAACCTGGTTTTTGACAAACTCATCAAACTTGTCCGCCGGCGGATGGAATGGAATCAGGCCATTGCTCTTCATGACCTTCTTCCATTCCTCACTGGCATACAGTGTGTCCACGGCGTTGACCCAGTATTCCCTGGCCGCCTCATCCGCTCCTTTGGGCATGTAGAAGCCGCGCCAGTTCGGACCAACAGCCTCGATACCCTGTTCTTTGGCTGTCGGAATATGGTTGAACTTACCGGGCAGGCGCTCGTCTGCGAGCACAGCCAGTACGCGCAGGTCCCCCGATTCCATGAAACCGGTGGCTTCGGAGATATCTCCGGTAAAAGCATCAACCTGACCGCCGACCACCTGGGTCATAGCCTCACCACCGTTGTTGTAGGACAGGTACGGAATGCGCGGCAGGTCGTCTGCACCCGCGGCTTTGGCGGTAATCAATACCTTCAGATGATCCCAGCCACCCCGGGCACTGCCACCGGCGAATTTGACGGATCTGGGATCGGCACTGACAGCGGCCATCAGGTCGTTCAGATTCTTGTATTCGGAATCCCTGCCTACGGCGATGACGCCGTAGTCGGCGCCCAGTGCGCCGACCCAGGTCACCATATCGGCGTTCATGCCGGGAAACTGTTTCTGTGCCAGGCGTGTGGTGGTGGCGGTGGACGCCGCAACCAGCAATTTATTTTCTTCGGCACGCTTGCTCACCGTGTGTGCGTAGGCCACACCACCGCCAGCACCGGCCATATTGACGGTTTGTACACTGCCATCAATCAGACCAAGTTCCTGCATCACATTACCCGCACTGCGGCAAGTAAAGTCCCAGCCGCCACCGGGATCAGACGGCGCGATGCACTCAACTTTTCCGGATGGCTCCCAGGCCAGGGCAGACATACTGACGGCGGCCGCCGCCACAAAAGACAGGGTACGTTTGATCAACATTGTGTCACCTCATGTTTGTTTTTGTGATCGCTCCCGAGGCAGGCCTGTTGGCAAGGCCAATGGGGCGACTCGCATACAGGTTAAAGGTGGATCGGCACGGTCTAGAAGTTTGTGGTCGTAAAACCTTTAAAGAAACTAATGGCCGTTTTGTTCATAAAGTTCACGGGCAATCATTCCCGGCGTGAATTACCCTGATAATCAAACGACAACAACATCAGCAGTCCGCACCGTGCTTAGAAAGACCAAACTCAAAACCCGCATGATTCTTACACTCGGGCTCGTCGGTGCCTTGCAGACAGTCCTGATTGGTGTCTTTGCCGGCTATTATCTGAGTGAATCCCTGTACGACGAGATCGGCCAGCGGGCCTTGATGGTCGCCAAGACCGTGGCCGCCACACCGGCGGTCATTTCCGGCATCCAGAACCGGAACGTCGCGGAACTCAACCACCTGGCGGACCGGCTGGCGGACACTAACGAAGCCCTGTTTATCGTGATCGGCGATCACAACGCCATCCGCCTCGCCCACCCGGACCCGGCTCGCTTGGGCCACTCCATGGCCGACGACGACGGTGATTACGGCCGCCAGGCACTGGTGCACGGCGAGGCCTACGTAGCTCGGGCCATGGGCAGCCTGGGTGAGTCCGTGCGCGGCAAGGCGCCAGTGATCATTCCGGACACCGGAAAGATTATCGGCATCGTGTCGGTGGGTTACAGCCTGGCTCAGGTTGAGGCCACCATTGAGCGATACAATTTTGTGCTCTATGGGGTCATTGGAATGATGGTGATGATCAGCATTGTTGCGGCTATCGTGATTGCCGGCCGGTTCAAACGGGCGATTTTCGGCCTGGAACCGGAAGAGATCGCGCGACTGTTCCGGGAACGGGATGCCACCCTGCAGTCCGTTCGCGAAGGCATCATTGCCATCAACCGGGAAGGCCTGATTACCACTGTCAACTGGACCGCCCTGGACACCCTGGGGCTGGAACCGGAAACGCCCCTGGCCGGCCAGCCGATTTTGTCGGTATTGCCGGAAAGCGACCTGCTGTCAGTGCTGGAATCCGGGATCCCGGATTTCGACCGGGAAGTGTGGCTGCGGGGCCGGCAAATGGTTGTGAACCGGCTGCCGGTGCGTGAAGGTAGCGACATCATTGGCGTGGTGGCCAGTTTCCGTCTGCGTGATGAGGTGGATCAGGTTAGCCGCCAGCTGACCCGCATCCAGCAATACGCCGATACCCTGCGCAGCCAGACCCACGAATACTCCAACAAGCTGCACACCATTGCCGGCCTGATCCAGATTGGCGCCACCGACGAGGCCATGGCCCTGATTGGCAGTGAAGTCAGTGATCACCAGGCGCTGCTGCACCTGCTACTGGAAGCAGTGCCCGATCCGGTCCTGGCCGGCTGCCTGCTGGGTAAATACAATAGGGCACGGGAAATGGGCCTGCACCTGGACATTGATCCGGACAGCCAGATGGCTGACATACCCGAGAGACTGCCCAGAGATCAGCTGGTCAGTGTAGTTGGCAACCTCATCGACAACGCCCTGGAGGCGACCCGGCTTCATACCGGCGAAGGGGGCCGGGTCCAGCTCTCCATGACCGATCTGGGGCAGGAATTGATTTTCGAGGTGGAAGATCAGGGCCCCGGTATTACCCAGTCCGCCCAGCAGGAGATCTTCGAGAAGGGGGTCAGCAGCAAGGAGGGCGACGAACACGGTATTGGGCTGCACCTTGTGCGGCTATTCCTGAACCGCTGGGGCGGCTCAGTCACGGTTGAGAACCTGCCCACCGGCGGCAGCCGCTTTACTCTATACTTACCTAAAACACCGGACGCGAGGACAACCCGTTGACCCCCATTCGACTCCTGATCATCGAAGATGACCGCAAAATAGCGGAGATTCAGCGACGGTTTGTGGAACGACTGGAGCAGGTCGAACTCTGTGGCATCGCCCACACCCTGGCAGACGCGCGGGACCAGATTGATGTGCTGGCTCCGGACCTGATCCTGTTGGATGTGTACTTTCCCGATGGCAATGGCCTGGAGCTATTGCGGGAATTGCGGGCTTCGGACAGCAGCAGCGATGTCATCCTGATCACCGCCGCCAAGGAAGTCGACACCCTTCGAAGCGCTCTCCGGGGCGGAGTGTTCGACTACATTCTCAAACCGCTGGTCTTTGAACGCCTGCAGGAGGCCGTCAACCGTTACCGTGAACACCTGGAGCGGCTGTCCGGTCTCCGCCAGGTTGCACAGAAGGAAGTAGACGCACTGCTACCCCGGAGCACCGTTGATGACAGCCACCCCGGGGACGATCGCCTGCCCAAGGGCATTGATGCACTGACCCTGGACAAAATCCGGGAGGTGATGGCCAGCGGCGACCACCACAGCGCCGAGGAAGTGGGCAACGCCATCGGTGCCTCCCGAACCACCGCCCGCCGCTATCTGGAGTTCCTGGTTGGCTCCGGGGAATTGTCGGCGGAAGTCACCTACGGCAGTGTCGGCCGCCCGGAACGGCGATACTGTGGGCGGTGACACTCATTTACTCATATAGTCCCTGCAGGTAGCGCAGCCCGGACAACTGCGTCATCTGCCCGCGGATCCACATTACCCGCTCCCAGACATAAGGCGACGGATCCGCGGCATTCAATACCCGCGGATTGGGCAGTACCGCTGCCAACCGTGCTGACTGGCCAGGCGAGAGTTCACTGGCGCCGATACCGAAAAAGGCCCGGCTGGCCGCCTCCACGCCGTAAATCCCCGGTCCGAATTCAGCAACGTTCAGATACACCTCCATGATGCGCCGTTTGGGCCACAAGACTTCCATGGTTAGCGCCAGGCCGGCCTCCAGCGCCTTGCGCACGAAGCTGCGACCGTTCCAGAGAAACAGGTTCTTGACGGTCTGCTGGGTAATGGTACTGGCGCCTCTCAGCCCCTCACCGGCGCGATGTTCCGCCAATACCTTGGCGATGGCATCAAAGTCTACGCCCCGGTGGTACGGGAAACGCTGGTCTTCGCTGGCGACCACCGCCAGTGGCATCCAGGGGGAGATATTACCCAGCGCCACCCACTCCTGCCGAAGTTCAGTGTCAGGATTGGCGATGACGTGCCCCAGCATGAACGCCGAGGTGGGCGGGTTCACAAACCGGAACAGTAGTAACAGGGCAAGCAGCAACAGCACAGCGCCCGCCAGTGCCCAGCCAAGCGTAAACAGGGATTTTTTTACTATGGATTTGCCAGCCACCGCACCACCATCGAATGAGAGTTGACTATTATCAATATCAGGCCACCAGTATGTCGTGGTTCCGGTCGCCTTTGAATTACACCTGATTCAGGCTGCCAAAGCTCATCGGAGCAGACTGGCTGCACGTATTAAGAAGAGAATGCAATTGAGGCAATGCCCATGGTGGAGCGCATACCACGCCCGGATGGCCTCCGGCTAATGCTTACTCCGAACCGTTCCCTGAGCTGGCACGGTAACGTCAGGGTCTGGCTCGGCCTTTTGGCTATCTCCGCCATCATTGCCACAGGCTTCAGTCTGGCGGGCGCCTGGGTCATCATTCCTTTTGCCGGCCTGGAACTGATCGCACTGGCATCCGGCATCTACTTCACTTCCCGTGCCTGCCAGCGACAGGAGGTGGTGACCATCAACGATACAAATATTCACATCGAAAAAGGCATGAAGCAGAAACAGGCGGAGTGGACTCTACCGAGACGGTACGCCCGCCTCCGGCTGGAAGCACCGGTGCATCCGTTTGCACCGGCGAAACTGTCTCTCACCCATCGCGATACCAATGTGCCCCTCGGGCAATTCCTTAACATTGACGACACTGCCATTCTTGTCAACTTGCTGGAATCCAGTGGTGTGGTGGTGGACCGCAGAGAGCCCGATCCGCAGATCGGGCTCTGGTTCTGAAAGCACTTCCAGACTAATCCGAGGCCCTTACTCGTAACGAGCCACAATCTTTGCGATTTCGCCGGCACTGCGCGCCTTATCCAGCGCCTGCTGAAGATCTTCAATAATGGCCGGGTCTGTATTGGTGCTGAAGGCGAGGTACATAGGCGTTTCCCGGAAAACCAGCACCGGCTTCAGGCCAGTAATCCCATGTTCTTCTTGCGCCACCAGCGGCCCCACCAGGCCGTCGGTCACCCAGAGGTCGGCCTGCCCCAATGTCAGACGACGGGGGTTCACATCACCCGACATGCCCATCACGACATTAAAGCCCTGATCCACCAGGTACCCGGACATGACATCGCCCTTGTACCCGGCGATTCTCAAGTCCTTGGCATCTTCGAGGGAGTCCAGTGTGATGTCGGAGTCCGGTGCGGCAAATAACGTCCATTTAATGGACGCCAAAGGCCCTACCCACTGGAACTGCTCTTCCCGCTGGTCTGTCCGGGCCGTGCAGAAAAGCCCGTGATTCTCCCTGTCCTGAACCCAGTTGTAGGCATAGCTCCAGTCGCGCATCTTCATCACGTAATCGTAATCCACTCGGGCGAGTATGGCCTTCACCATATCGGTACAGATACCGGTAATGCCGTCTTCGCTGTGGGCGAAACCTTTTCCTGACTCGGAAGCGTTATAGGGCGGGTAGTTTTCAGTAAAAATATACAGGCGTTCAGCCGCCAGAGCGGTATGAGCAAGAGCAGACAGTGTGAGCGCGATCAAGCCGTATTTAACGCCTTTTATAACCTTTGAGGGAACCAATACACATTCAGAGGGCATTCTCTTGTCCTTTTCGACGATTCAGATGGAATGAAGATCGAGCGCCTGGAATCAATTCAGTGATAGCCATAGGCCGCAAAACGGCTGCAAAATCGACACCTTGGTATTTTGTGTCAGCGATTGTGGTTGATTTTGCCAGTACTACCCATGATTGCGCGTCCTGCCGGAAAAGTCAGTGACAAAACGTATCTGAAAATGACAGGTCGAGCGGTCAGAAAGAGCCGAGAATTCCGTCATCCCCACCACTGGCAGCTGAGGTGCTGACCACTCTTGGCCCGATAACACTCAGACTGCCCCTCGAGCAGGTTACGTCCAGCGGCGTTTTGGAGACCACATCACCATCGGCCGTTACCGTTTTGGGCTTTCCGGTATGCACTGAACAGTGCTGGCCTTTCATATGAACCATGGTGCTGGTGCGCTTGGGCGCCCGCTTGTTAAGGCGCACCAGCAGGAAGGTGAACAGAAGCTGGAAAAGCGGACGGGGCCTGACTGCGATAACGTCCAGCTGACCATCGTTGGCCGAGGCTTCGGGAATCTCATTGCCGCCGCCAAAAAAAGCGCCGCTGGCCACAGCAACGGTAAGCCACCGTCCTGAAACCACAGCCTTATCACAACGAATGGTCGCCCTGAAGCCGCGCCTGGCATTCAGTCGGCGCAGCAATTCCACAACGTAACTGAAACGGCCGAGTAGTCTTTTACCGGCGCCGCCGGACTCGCGTGCGGGCAGGGTCCCGATGCCCACGTGGGCCACGTTAAGGAAGATACCCTCACCATACTCCGCCACATCCACCCGTTGCGTCGTGCCGCCGGCGATCAGTTTACACAAGGCGTCCGGCTCACCGGGAAGCTCAAGATTCCGGGCAAAATCGTTGGCAGTGCCGGAAGGCAGGATGGCCAGGGTGGCGCCTTTTTCCCGGCACAGGCGAGCCCCCATATTCACCGAGCCGTCGCCGCCAGCGATGATGACCGTATCCTGGTTCCGGACGCGCGCCGCCCAGTCCATGTCCTCGAAATCACAGGCTTCAGGGTCCGGAATTCCGGCGGCCGCAAGGTGCTGCAGCCAAAATTCACGGCCCCGCTCACCATCACCCGCTTTCGGGTTGCAAACCAGCCAGTAGGTCATTGAACTTGTCTCTCCCTTGACACGGAACCCGGGGTGGGTTGCCATAGCTATTCCCTCACAATAATGAACAACAAGGCAAGTGACATGGATTTCGTCAGAACTCCGGAAAAGCGTTTTGAACGCCTGCTGGATTATCCCTTCAATCCGCATTATGTGGAGTTGGGGGGGCTGCGCATGCATTACGTGGATGAAGGCCCCGCCGAGGCCAGCCCCGTCCTTATGATGCACGGTGAACCTTCCTGGTCTTATCTATACCGCCATATGATTCCTGTCTGTGCGGCAGCCGGCCATCGGGTGATCGCGCCAGACCTGATTGGCTTCGGCAAGTCCGACAAACCGACAGCTATCAGCGATTACAGCTATCAGCAGCACATGGACTGGATGCAGGCATTTATTGATGACCTCGGCCTGACCGATATCACGCTGGTATGCCAGGACTGGGGTTCCCTGCTGGGTTTGCGGCTTGCGGCAGAAAACCCGAGCCGATTCAGGGCCATCGTGGTAGGTAACGGCATGCTGCCCACCGGAGACCAGAGAGCGCCACCGGCGTTCAAGATCTGGAAAAACTTTGCCCTGTACAGCCCCTGGTTCCCTGTAGCCCGGATTATCAATACCGGCTCATTCCGGAAACTGGGTCCTGATGAACTCCGCGCCTACAACGCTCCCTTTCCGGGCAAGAAATACAAAGCCGGTGCCCGCGCCTTTCCGCGCCTGGTTCCAATGCACCCAAATGACCCTGCAAGCGAGGCCAACCGTAACGCCTGGAAAGTTCTGGAGCGCTGGGAAAAGCCCTTTCTCACCACCTTCAGCAACGGCGACCCGATCACCCGTGGGGGTGATGTCTATATGCAAAAGCGAATTCCGGGCGCAAAAGACCAGCCCCATGTAACCCTGAAAGGTGGTCATTTCCTGCAGGAAGATTCGCCAGTAACTTTCGCCCGGGCGATCAACGACCTGCTCGCCACCCTGGCCTGAAGACTTCCCTTCAGTTCTGGCCAGCCACTACCCGGGGCCGATAGTGCCAGGACGACCAACTGTAGAGGCCAAGGGCTATCCAGATCACCACAAAGCTGGCCAGCTGGACTTCGCTCAGCGGCTCCCCGAAAACCAGAAGGGCGATAAAGAACTGCAGGGTCGGATTGATGTACATCAGGAAGCCGACCGTCGCCAATCGCAAACGCCGGGCGGCCCCTGCGAACATGAGCAACGGGATGGCGGTAACGATGCCGCTTGCCATTAGCAGGGTTCCGATATAGGCACTATCGCCAAAACTGGAGACCCCTTCTCCCACCAGCCAGCCAAAGGTGAGCAGGCCCACCGGCAGCAGTAACAGGGTTTCCACGAACAGGCCAGACAGGCCATCAAGAACCACCTGCTTCCGCACCAGGCCATAGGTACCGAAACTGGCTGCCAGCACCAGGGAAATCCAGGGCAGCTCTCCCAGAAGGATGAGTTGGATCAGGATACCAATACCCGCCAGAATCACGGCCGCCATTTGCCATGGCCCCATCCTCTCTCGAAGCACCAGCATGCCCAGGGCCACATTCACCAGCGGGGTGAGGAAGTAACCGAGACTGGCCTGCAGAACATGCCGGGTTTCCACGGAGTAGATGTAAATGCCCCAGTTGATTGCAATAAGCACGGCACAGGCCAGTACCCGCCAGAGCTGGGCCCGATTACCGAGGGCCGCCCTGACGGCCGGCCAGCGCCGCAAACCGCTTATGACCAGGGCAAGGAAAACGCAGGACCAGATAACCCGGTGAATCAGGATTTCAAACGCCGGCACGCCTTCGAACAGCGCGAAGAACAATGGAAAACAGCCCCAAATGGTATAGGCACTGAGGCCATACCAGACGCCTTTGGTCACTTCCGTCATGCTTTAGCCATCCCCGGGAATCCTTGTCCTTGTTAAGCCGGTTTTTTCTGGGTAACCACCAAAGCCACGCCGACAATCGCGATCAGGCCGCCCGCCATGGCAAGCCCGCCGAGGCGCTCATCAAACAATAAATAGGCTTCAAGCGCGGTTACCGGTGGCACCAGGTAAAAAAGACTGGCGACCTGCGAGGCGGCGCCTTGACGGATCAGCCACATCAACAACAGAATCGCGCCGATCGACACGCCGAACACCAGCCAGGCCATGGATAATTGCAATTGCAGACTCCACTCGACTTCCCGGGTCTCGAGGGTGAAGGCACCGACCGCAAAGAAGGTTGCCGCGGCGGCATACTGAATCATGGTACCGGCCACCAGGTCTGCCCCGGTCCCATGGCGCTTCTGGTATACCGTGCCCAGGGATATACCCGTCAGCGCAAAGAGCGCCCACAGCAGGCTCCAGGGTGAGAAGCCCGACCCGGCGCCGTTAACACCGAATTTTTCCAAAAGAACAAGGGCGACACCCACCAACCCCAGTGCCAGCCCGACCCACTGCCGGCCACTGACCGATTCTTTGAGAATAGCGACGGCTGCGGCCGCGGTCACCAGCGGTTGCAGGCCCACAATCAGCGATACAATCCCTGAGGCCATGCCCCCCTGAATGGCGTAATACACGCCACCGAGATAGCAGCCGTGTACCAGCACCCCGGTAACCGCCAGATGGCCGGCACCACGCCAGCCAGGCCAGCGGGTCTTCATGATCCAGGCCAGACCAGCCAGCAGCACCAGCGTCATCAGCATGCGGAGCAGCAGCAGAGTAAAGGGCTCAGCAAACGGCAAACCGTACTTGGCGCCGATAAAACCAGTGCTCCAGAGCCAGACAAACAATGCAGGAACAAAAAACGAATAAAACAATGAGCGCATGTGTTGCAACCGGATTCGATGTATCTGTCAGTCAGCTTACTTTATAAGTTAGCAGGCAAACAAAACAGATACAGGAAACCGGTTTCACGACCAGCACAGATGGTCACGGATGAACCTCCGGCAGCTTCACATCGATGGTGGGCTCATCTTGATGCCAGTGCCCTTCCCAAGTCACTTCAGGCGCACCACCTGGCTTGGGATCAATGGTTATGAATATGGTTCCGAAACTGGTCGGTGCTGGGCCAAAGCGGATGGGTTTGTCCTGTTTCAGCCAGCGTGTGGGAATGCCCGCACAGAGAATCAGCCGATCGCCCTCCTCCCGCACGAAGCAATTGCGCACCATCAGCACCCACTCGGCCGATGCCCAGACATGGTGCCCATCCCCCATACAGCCACCTCCGGTACCGGGGTGAATGGCCTCTGGCCACTGTCCGGTTGGCGATGCCAGCCTGGCGACGGCATCCACCAGCGCCAGATAACGGGGATCCCCGGCCCGCAGCAAAATCTGCGCGACATGAAGGGTCAGGTAGGCATTGAGACCCGAGTGAATCATGTCCTGGTAGAACGCCCCTTTCACAAAGCAGGTCTCAAGCAGGAATTCCACACAGTCCAGCAACCTTGGGTCATCCGCCCTACATAGCTGAGTGGGATACCCTATAGCCAGGGAACCGATGGCGCCTGCGTCCAGCCGACGGTAGGGGGAGGCCGGCATGCCCGGGCGTTTCAGACGCTCCGCACATCTCGCCAGGCTGCGATCGACCGCATGGGCAAATTCCCGGGCACCCACACCAAAGCGTTCGCTGCCTTCCGGATCCACCGGACCGAGCAACGTCTCAGCAGCCCGCAGGCCAGCAATTCCCCAGAAATCGTCCCAGTAATAATAGTCATTGGGCCCCAAGTGCTCGGCGCTGAAACCGGCCGGCAACAAACCTGCATGGGGCTTGGCCAGGGCATCGCTCAGACGCTTCTTCTGGATCCAGCGGGCGCCTTTGCGCAATGGATCCAACCATTCCCGGTGCAGGGGCCGACCGGTCAGCTCGTGGAAACGCCTCAAAATCCAGAGCACCTCGCCGTTGGCGTCCCACTCTCCTTCCTGGGACCGGAAGTATCCGTTGTTCAGCTGTCGGCCGGGAAACTGATTCAGCGCCCGCTCGGCTCGGTCCGTCAACCCCGCACAGAGCAAAGCGTGGATAATAAAGGCAGCATCTCGAAACCAGAAGCGCTTATAGGTGTAGGGCCCGGGATAGACATCCTCTGGTGAGTGCAGCACCAGAGAATGAATGGCCGCATCGTAGAGGAACTGCCAGGTTTCATCCGGGCATTCCAGCTGAGCATGCCCCTTCAGGGCACTGAACCAGCTGCCCGAAGAAAGTGCCGGAACCGACTCGGCCGATAGAGGAACCCGCACGGTAAGCTCCGAAACCTCTCCGGCTCGCAATGGAAACAGAGCCGCCGCTGTGACCATGCCGACATCGCATTTACCGTGACTCTGGTCGTCATTGTCCTGGAGGTGAATCCGTACATCGCCCTGCCGATAGTCCGAGACATGATGGCGCTCGGCCGGCCGACTGAAGAAAACCGTCTGCTTCCCGTCAACGGTCCAGGCATCCCGCTGCCCTGACAGACTTACCCGATTGATAAAGCTGATGCCCTCCGGGTTTGCCGGCCTCAGCGAGAGTACCAGGGAGCCAGATGTTTCCGACCTGGCTATCAGGACCAACTCACAGACCGGCTTGCCGTTTTCCACCACGACCCGGGAACGACTGGTCAGACTCAACCCATTCAGCTCTGAATCGGTCACTATACAGGGGCCACCCTCAAACTCCTGACGCTGCCGGGCGGTCTTGCTGCGGGAGGGCAGCAAGCAGCGGCCGTCGTCGGCCAATACCCAGGCATCCAGAGACCAGCCGTCATAGAAAGGTGTCAGAAGGCCCCGGGGGTCAACAACCGGCAACTCGACCACGTCAGGCTGCCCGATAGCCGTCCAGTTACGGTTGCTCAGGTTGATATGGGTAATGGAAAACGCCCGGGGAATAAAGGCTATATCTCCGGGATCAAACTGCCGCTCAACCCAGTAAGGCCAGACCCAGTCCAGGTTATGCTGAATCACCCGGCTGTTTATCAGTCCCCGGGCATGAAACACCACTCCGGCTCTCAGCAATTCAATCGGTTCGCCAACCTCTGAAGGCTGGGCAAAACTGTGCAGCTTTGCCAACAGCGCTATCGGATCCAGAAAACCATGCCGATGGGCCATCCGCTTCACCAGATACCGCCAGGGCAACCAATTCATCCAGCTCATTGGCCCGTCTCCCGCTCCGCTGGCTCGGTTTCAACCCGGTAACGGGCCAGTGCCTGCCGGGCAAGGCGGTTCAGAAACACCACCGCCAGTACTGTGCCTACGAACCCGGCACCATATATGGCCCACTCAAGCGGCGTACGACCGGACTCCCGCTCGCCAAGAGTCGTAAGATCCGCTGCAAGGGAGCCCAGGTACACGTTATGGAGCGAGAATGGAATAACACCCAGAAATGTCCCCGCAACGAACCCGCCAAACGAAAAATTGGTGAGACCGAACAGGAAGTTGGAAAGTTTTCCCGGAAAGAAGGGGATCAGGCGAGTCAGCAGCACAATTTTCCAGCCATGGGGCGCCATCTCATTGCTCACCATGGAGAGCCGTGCTCGATTGCGAATATAAACGTGGGCGTGTTCACCAAGAAAATGCCTCGCAATCAGGAAAGCAATCGCGGCCCCCAGCGTGGTTCCAATCACCACATAGGTCGTGCCCTCAACAACGCCAAAAACAAAGCCCGCACCGGTGGTCAAAAGCACGCCCGGGAGCAACAGCACCATGGCGAGCACCATGATGCTGATAAACAGAACGGCCGCCCAGGCACCCTGGGCATCAAACCAGCGCAACAGGTCGACAACCTGCTGGTGAACACCGAGCGCATAGAGCAGACCAACAATCAGTCCGACTCCGGCGATGCTGCCACCCATCCACAGCAGGGGTGATTTTTTCCAGTCACTCATGCGTTAACCATAACGCGAGAGCACACCACGTCTCAAAGAAACGGGCAGGCGGCCCAACTTTCAGGGATTGCCAAGAATCGACTGCAGCTTCTGGGTCAACTCCACCGCTTCTGCCCCGAGCGGAGTCAGGTATCCTCCATCCCTCTGGCTGATAAGCCCCTTGGAATACAAATTCTCCGCGGCCCTCACCGTTTCCGGAGCCGCCGAGTGGGCATGCACCTTGAGCCCTTCCTGGGTCGAGGTGGACGGAAACTGGCCCAGAAGGTTGAGTTCCGCGAGATGATCAACAGAGAATGGCATGGCATTTCCTCGTATTATGGTCAGGGGTTTACACTCAGCATAGCCGATTCACACCATGAAGCTTTCACGAATTCTCAGCAACCTTAATGGCATCAGTCGCAGCCAGGCAAATTTCCTGATTGCCTCTGGTCGGGTAACAGTGAACGCCGCCCCATGCAGGGAACCTGCATCTGAGGTCGACCGGTTTGCACTGGTTCGGGTGGATGGGGAGACCATTCAGGCCGGCGAGCCTGCCTACTACCTCATGCTCCACAAACCTGCCGGCTACCTCAGTGCTACGCTCGATGATACTCACAAAACCGTTCTGGATCTGATTGCCCCGGCGTTACGCCCCGAGCTGCACATTGCCGGAAGACTGGACCGGGCCAGCACCGGGCTGCTGATTCTCACCAATGACGGCCAGTGGTCACGTCAGCTTACCGAGCCCCGGATCAAGATCCCGAAAGTGTACTTGGTAACCACGGCCAACCCGATCTCGCCGGATACGGCCATCCGGTTTGCGGAGGGCATCTGGTTTGAGTTCGAGCAACTGACAACCTCACCCGCGAAACTGGAAATCCTCGCCCCCCGGGAAGCGCGGGTAACTATTTATGAGGGTCGCTATCACCAAGTGAAGCGCATGTTTCATGCCGCCGGAAACCGCGTAACTGCACTGCACCGGGAAAGCATGGGGAACATCCGGCTGGACGAAAAGCTGGCTCCAGGGGAGTATAGGCCGTTGAGCGGTGAGGAAATCTGTCACATCCGTGATTGATCTGGCTCAGACGTCCGGAGGTCAGTTGAACTATGCTACCCGTCAGGCAGTTCACAGAAACACGGATGATTCGAGATTATGACAAACCAGGCGAGCAATCATTACCCCCGGCCTCTCCGCCACCTGAGTAGCTATCTTTCCGGGCTAGTGCAGGGAAAGCTGTGGCTGAAAGTGCTGGTCGGCATGTTTCTTGGTCTGGTGACAGGAACATTGCTCGGTCCTTCCGTCGGCCTCGTTAAACCAGAAACCGGCACCCTGATTGGTAACTGGCTGGCCTTTCCGGGGCAACTGTTCCTGGCTACCATCCAGATGATCGTGATTCCCCTGGTGATTGCCTCTGTGGTCAGGGGACTCGCCGCCAGTGAAGACCTGGATCAACTGCGAAAACTGGGGCTGCGGGTAACCAGCTTCTTCGTTATCACTACCGCTATCGCTGAATCCATTGGTCTGTGGATCGGCGATCTCATCAATCCTGGCAGCATGATGGGAGGCCTTGCAACTCAGGTTGGCACCGGAGAAACCAGTGTGCCGACCGCCACTATGCCGAGCGTGGATGAACTGCCCAGGACCCTGATTGGCCTGTTACCCGGCAACCCTCTGGATGCCATGGTCGAAGGCCAGATGCTGCAGGTCGTGATTTTCTCCATCATTATCGGGATTGCGCTGGTCAGCATGGCCCCGGACAAATCTCGCCCCATGCTTGATCTACTCGACTCTCTCCAGCAGATCTGCATGACAGTCGTGCGCTGGGCCATGCGGCTTGCCCCGATTGCGGTCTTCGGCCTGATGGCACAGCTGACAACAACCCTCGGGTTCCGGGCAATGCTGGGGATGGCCTCCTATGTGGCAACTGTTTTAGCCGGATTGATCGTCCTGCTGGGCGTTTACATGCTGATTCTGAAATTTCTCGCGGGCCAGCCCCCCCTGCGCTTTCTGAAAGACAGCAAGGACGTGTTACTGCTTGCGTTCTCGACATCCAGTTCTGCGGCTGTCATGCCATTGTCCATCCGAACCGCGGAGGACAAATTGGGGGTCCGTCCCTCGGTTTCCCAGTTTGTTATCCCCCTTGGCGCTACCATCAACATGAACGGCACGGCGCTCTACCAGGCCGTCGCAACCATCTTCCTTGCGCAGGTTTACGGCATTGATCTCAGCATGGGCAGCATGGCGCTGGTGGTTGCAATGGCGGTAGGCGCGTCTATAGGCTCTCCGGCCACACCCGGCGTGGGAATTGTCATTCTCGCCATGGTGTTGCAGACCGTGGGGATTCCGCCCGGCGGCATTGCCCTGATCATCGGCGTTGACCGGATTCTGGATATGTGCAGAACGGCCATCAACGTGACGGGAGATCTGGTAACCTGCCGCCTGATGGAGAACTGGTCCGGCAAACGGCTTTCTTCCGAGTCACTGCCTCAAGAGTCCTCATAGCCGAATGGACATGGACGATAAACGCTAACGCCTCGATCAGATGCTGTCAGTCCGCTTGTCCGTGCCCTCTTCAAGCTCCTTCTCGGTGTTATTCCACTGCTCCGAAAGCGCTTCATAGGCCTCAGAAAACCCCTTGCGGGCGCGTTCCCAGGCAGACGCTGAACTGGCCTTGAGCTCCTGATACCAGCTCTGAACGCGCGCCCTCTGTTCCCGCAATGACTCCAGACTTTTCTGGGCCCGCTCACGGGCGGTGTCGCTCATGTCGTCCCAGTTTTCCGAGAGTTGTTGCTCAAGCTCTTCGATGCGCCGGTCCAGGGCAGACAGTGTTTCATTGATGGAATCTTCTGCCTGCTCTTTCTGGTCGGAACCATATTCCTTCAGAGCCGTGCCCAGCTCCTCGGTTTCCTGTTTTAACGCCTCCACCGAGGAATCTGAAGAGGAATCAGAAGAAGACCCTGCCAGAACGGCCCCTGAGAACATCCCCGCAAATACCAGGGCAAGCGAATAAGCCAACGGCTTCATCATTATTCATACTCCTGCCTGTTTACCTGAACTTTAGCAGCGTTATCTGGTTGCATACACCTTAACTAACCCTAATGCTGGTTCACGGCTGACCGGAACAAAGTCCCTCCACTACAGCTTCGCAGACCTGATCCTGATTCAGCCCCGCGCCTTTCACTGTCAGGTCTGCGTAGCGGGAATACAAGGCATACCGCTCTTCGAACAACGCCTGAAGGGACTGGTCGGGGCGGCGGGAAATACCCCTCATGCTGTGATCACCGATTCGCTTGGTCACCAGGTCCAATGGTATGTCCAGAAAGACCACAGTCCCGTTCGCCTTGAGGTGCTCCATGGCACGGGCACTGTAGACTGCACTGCCCCCGGTGCTGATAACTTTATGCCGGACATCGAGCTTGAGCAGTACCTGCTCCTCAATGTGGCGCAGGGCCTCATAGCCATCCTGGTCTACAATTTCCTGCAGGGTGCGACCGGCGTCTTCCTGGATGAGCAGATCGGTATCAATGAACCCCAGCCCCAGTCGCTTTGCCAGCAACACCCCAACGGTGCTCTTGCCGCTACCGGGCATACCGATAAGAATGAGGTTTCGGGCTTTGGTCTGGCTTTCCATAATGTTTCCGGGCAAATGAGAACTGGCTGGCAATACTCAGAACGTAACATTTTTCCGACAGAGTGAGCGCTTTATTCAACCTCGTAACGCCGTATAATCCATAGAAAACCGGCTTGAAAGAACGCCCTGAGCCGACCGTTGCTCAAATCATTCACGAGTGAATAATGATAATCGGCAGATCTCTACTGATCCCACCTCTGGCAGCTTTGCTGTTTGCACTGCCCGCACCCATCCTGGCAGACAGCGTCAAGCGCATTGTGCACCCGGATGGCAGGGTCGAGTTCACCAACGTGAAGCGCACTGACCAACCCAGGGCCTCTACCGGTAATGACACAGTTTACCGCTACAAAGATGAAAATGGGGTTGTAGCCTACAGCAGTATCCAGCCAGCCGGTGCAGAGTTCGATGTGATCCGCTTCCACTGCTATGCCTGTGATCCGGATTCCAAGGTGGACTGGCGCAAGACCCCCCTGTTCACCAGGCCTTTCCGTTCCGAGATCCAGACCGCAGCCCGGGATTACGGTGTGGATCCGGCCCTGGTTCGGGCGGTAATTCATGCGGAGTCTGCGTTCAATGAAAAGGCGACCTCCCCGGTGGGCGCTCAGGGTCTGATGCAACTGATGCCGGGAACGGCCAGGGAAGTAGGTGTGGCCAACGCCATGATGGCCGCCGAGAACATCCGGGGCGGGGTCAGTTATCTGTCAAAAATGCTTGATCGCTTTGGCGGCGATATCCGGCTTGCAACGGCTGCCTACAACGCAGGCCCTGGCGCCGTAGGCCGTTACGGAGGCGTGCCACCCTACCCTGAAACCAGAGCCTACGTCGAACGCGTGGGTATTCTCCACGAGCGCTACGCGGCCCGGTAACAACCGAGCTCATCAAGCGCGATTGCCACCAGAGACTTCACGGAAAGAGCCAGACAGCTTACTCGGAAGCAGCAATCAGACTTGCGTTTCCACCGGCTGCGGTCGTGTCCACACACAGGTGGCGTTCGATCACGAACCGTTGATCCAGAGCGTGCTCGGTAATCAGCGGCAGCAACGCGCCGTCACGCTTGGCAAGCGCCTCGCGGTATTGCTTCAGCAGGGCCTGGTCTGCGCAACTCACTGCCGCCTCGAAGCCACTGACCGTTGCCAGCGCTTCCGGTTCCACCAGGCCCTCAATGCCGACGATCGGCAGCCCGGCCTTGGCAGCGCCATCGACCGTGTCCCGAACCCCCGGCGCAATCACGACTACCTTGTTGCCCTGGGACAACGCCATACAGGCCTGTTCCAGAGCGGTTTCCTTATCCGGCCCCAGACAGAGTACGACACCCCGGGCGTGGTTAGACAGGCGGTTGGTCTCACCCGTTGGCCCCGGCAGCGCTTCCACGTGGGCATCCAGCGGCTCGGGTACATTCCCGAAGATGGGCTTGAGGGCGTCTACTCTTGCCTCCGGCCTTGGAGCGCTCAGCTTGTCCAGCTGGCCAATCAGTTTCTGGAGCTGTTTGTCATCGACCTTCTTGGCGCTCGGATCCGCCTCACACTCGACGGTCTTACCTTTCAGGAAGCGACGAACGTACTGCGGACCACCAGCCTTGGGACCGGTCCCGGACAGACCTTCTCCACCGAACGGCTGGGAACCGACAATGGCCCCGATCTGGTTCCGGTTCACGTAGGTATTGCCTACCTTGATCCGGCTGCTGATGCGCTCCACCCGACGGTCAACCCTGCTGTGTATACCAAAAGTCAGGCCGTAACCCTTGGCGTTGACAGAATCCACCACCTTGTCGATATCCTTGGCGTCGAAGGTGGCAACGTGCAGCACTGGCCCGAAAATTTCCTCTTCCAGCTCCTCAATGCCACTCACGCTCAGCACCACCGGGGAGACAAACAGCCCCTTCTCGGGAACCGGCAGTTTCTTCAGAAGCTTGCCATTGCGCTCAAACTTCTCGCAGTGGTCCACAATTTTCTTGCGGGCGTTCTCGTCGATCACTGGACCGACATCGGTAGACAGCAACCAGGGATCGCCAATGCCCAGTTCTTCCATGGCGCCGTAAAGCATCTCCAGCAGACCTTCAGCAATGTCCTTCTGCACGTATAGCATGCGCAGTGCCGAGCAGCGCTGACCGGCACTCTGGAACGAGGACGCCAGAACGTCACGGACAACCTGCTCCGGCAACGCGGTGGAATCCACAATCATGGCGTTCAGGCCGCCGGTTTCCGCCACCAGCGGTGCATCGGGAGCCATGTTCTCTGTCATCACCTTGTTGATGCGCTGGGCGGTTGCGGTAGAGCCCGTAAAACACACGCCACTGACACGGGAATCGGAGGTCAGCGCCGCACCCACGGTTGCACCGGTACCCGGAAGCAACTGAATGGCATTTTCAGGAATGCCCGCCTGGTGCATCAATTCCACCGCACGAACCGCGAGCAACGATGTCTGCTCTGCCGGCTTGGCAACGACGGTGTTACCGGCTGCCAGATTTGCCAGAATCTGCCCGGTGAAAATCGCCAGCGGGAAGTTCCAGGGTGAGATACAACAGATCACCCCGCGGGCACTGCCGCTGTCCTTGTAGCGGATCGCTTCATTGGCGTAATACTGGGAAAAGTCCACCGCCTCGCGGACCTCCGCAATGGCATCCAGCAGGGACTTACCCGCCTCGCGGGTGGTCAGAGCGAACAGCTCATCGACGTTTTCTTCGTAGAGATCACCGACTTTGCGAACACAGGCTGCACGCTCTTCCGCCGACTTCTGCGACCAACTCTTGAAGCCTTCCGCCGCTGCGGTAATGGCAGCATCCACATCAGAATCAGACGCCTGGGTTACATGTCCCACGAGGTCATCCGGATCCGCCGGGTTACGCACCACCTGAACCTCCGTTCCGGCGACGTCCCCGGCAATCAGAGGACCGCCTTTCCAGTGATACTCCTTGTATGCGCCGCGGCCTTTTTCAATTGCTTCCACGGTCACTGGATCAGTAATGTCCCAGCCCTTGGAGTTGCGACGGTGCTCTCCGAACAGATTGAACGGATGCACGATAGCCTTGCTGGAGATGTTGCTGCCCATCTCTTCCACGCTGACAATCGGGTCTTTCGCGATTTCCTCAGGAGTGATGCTGGTATCCACGATCTGGTTCACAAAGGAGCTGTTGGCGCCGTTTTCCAGAAGGCGGCGCACCAGGTAAGCCAAAAGATCCTTGTGGGGACCAACCGGCGCGTAGATGCGGCAGGGCACGCCACTAACCTTCAGTACTTCGTTGTGCAGGGACTCGCCCATGCCGTGCAGGCGCTGGAATTCATAATTGTTCACCCCTTTGGTTTTGGCCATTTCGAGAATGGCGGAAACCGAGTGGGCGTTGTGAGTGGCGAACTGCGGGTAAATGCGGTTGGTCATGTTCAGCAGTTTGGTGGCGCAGGACAGGAACGAAACATCACTGCAGGCCTTCCGGGTGAACACCGGAAAGCCATTCAGGCCCATCACCTGCGCGCGCTTGATTTCGGCATCCCAGTAGGCGCCCTTGACCAGACGAACCATGATCTTGCGGTCGTGCTTCTCCGCCAGCCCATAAATCCAGTCGATCACGAAGGCTGAACGCTTGCCGTAAGCCTGAACCACAACACCAAAGCCATCCCAGCCGGCCAATTCGGGGTCAGACACCAGTTCTTCGATCACATCAAGGGACAGGTCAAGACGGTCTTGCTCTTCAGCGTCGATATTGAAACCCATATTGGCGGCGGCCGCTTTCCTGACCAGCTCGCGGGCACGGGGCAGCAACTCGTTCATCACCCGATCCTTGTTGCCATACTCATAGCGGGCCAACAGGGCGGAGAGCTTCACGGAAATGCCCGGATTCTTGCGCACATCGCCCTTGCTCGCCTTGGCAATGCTTTCAATAGCATTGGAATAGGCGTCGTAATAGCGCCTGGCGTCGTCATCCGTGCGGGCAGCCTCACCCAGCATATCGTAGGAGTAGGTGTAGCCTTTCGCCATGTAGTCTTTGGCTTCGTCCTGGGCTTCGTCGATGTCGCGGCCCAACACGAACTGGCGGCCCATCTCTTTCATCGCCTGGCCGGCGACCGTCCGAATCACCGGCTCGCCGAAACGCTTGAGCAGTTTACGGAGGGTTTCGCCCACGGTGTTGCGCTCAGAATCCCTGAGCAGGTTGCTGGTCATCAACAAGGCTACGGTGGCCGTGTTGATAAGCGATGATGATGCCTTGCCCACGTGGCCGGCCCAGGCACCCGAAGTGATTTTGTCTTCAATCAGTTCGTGGATCGTGGTGTTGTCGGGCACGCGCAACAGCGCCTCAGCGAGACACATCAGGGCGACCCCTTCCTTGGTCGTCAGACCATACTCCGCCAGGAACTTCTCCATAATAGTGGACTTGGCGCTCTTGCGGACGTTGCGTACCAGATCCGCCGCGCGGGCAGAAATGGCATCCCGCTCGGCCTGGGACAACTGGGCGCCAGCAATCATCTCGTGGATCACCTTGTGCTCATCAGCAAGAATGTAATCACGGATCGCCTGCCGGCTGTCAACAAGCTCCGGCGTCTCTGATTGCTGCGGTCTCATAGTTGTACCCTCTTAGTTGTTTGTCTCTCCGGCATTCTACCTAGATCAACAAAGACTATTTCTCCATAAAAACAAGGCAAGCACGACATTACGTCTTTTTTAGCTGAAAAAAATTTAACATTCTTCTCAGAAACCATTAACTTTAAGGCGCTTTGCCTTCTTGACCTCTTTTATCCGGCCTTTGCCGCCAATTCTCTCAGCATTCCGTGGGCGACCGAGAAAACGGCACAATCCAGGTCACTTGCAGCCTGAATATCGCGCAGCATTCGCTCCCACCGTGTGAGCAACGTCTGCTTGTCATCTCGCCATGCCTCAAGTCGCTCTACCGGTGCTCCGTGACCTTCTACCGGCTCGGAAAACACACTGAGTGTGAGATTCCGCAACTGATGATCCAGATCGTCCCTGTAGTGAATGATCGCCAGCACCTGCCAATGACCCTTTGCCCGGAATGCCCGCATCTGCCGATCCAGCCAGGTCAGGTTCAGACTTTCGCCAAGCCTGAAATAGACCCAGGCAACGGCGTCCAGGTCCTGGCTCAGCTGTCTGCAAATCTCGATCATATCCATCAGCCAGTAGCGGCTTTCAGCGGAAGCGCACCAGGCTGACAAATCCTCCGGAACCTTCCGCTTACAATAATCAGCATAGCGTTCTTGCCAACGACTTGCAGGAATCACCGATTCCAGACGCTCCCTTGAGGCAAGAACATCGGCCATCGGACCCCGGTAATGATCAATACAGGACGCCGGATCCAGCGTCTGCCGGCGGTTCTGCAACAGCCAGCTGGTGCTTCGGGTCACCAGACGGATGGCATCTGCAAACAGCTCTGCCTGCACGCCTGAACTGATTTTCCCATCCAGCGATTCAATGGCTTCCCAATGGGCGTCTACGTCGTGAATCCGGAGGGAGATCAAATAAGCTGCGGCAATCCGCCCGGCATCCGCTCCTGTGGCACTGCGGATCCGGTCGAACCAGGTGATTCCCATGCGGTTCACCAGATCATTGGCAATCTGGGTTGCCGAAATTTCGGCCCGCAGTGGATGAGCATCTACCGCTTCCGGAAACGCCGCCAGCAAGGACGCCGGGAAAGCCGAGTGAAGTGCCGAGTTAAACCGGGAATCATGCACAATCGGCGCTGCCACCAGCGCCTGTTTCAACTCGATCTTGGCGTAGGACACCAGGACTGCCAGTTCCGGCCGGGTCAGGCCCTCCCCCCGTTCCCGGCGCGCCTGCAGTTCTTCATCGGAGGGGAGAAACTCAAGGCCGCGATCCAATTTGCCCTCAGCCTCCAGGCGCCGCATCAATCGGTCATACTGGTCAGCGCTGGCAACTGCCGTGTTCTGCGCCAGACTCAATGCCATGGCCTGCCGATAGTTGTTTCTCAGCACCAGACCCGCCACTTCCGTGGTCATTGCCCGGAGCATGCCGTTGCGCTCAGGCAGGGTCATCCGTTGCCGGTTTACCAGATCATTAAGAAGGATCTTGATGTTGACCTCGTGGTCCGAGCAGTCCACGCCACCGGCGTTATCGATGAAATCACTGTTGGCCGAGCCGCCCAGGCGGGCGAAGTCAATCCGCGCCCTCTGGGTAACCCCGAGGTTGCCACCCTCTCCCAGCACCTTGCACCGCAGTTGGTTACTGTCGATTCTCAGGGCATCATTGGCCTTGTCGCCCACCTCTTCATGGGATTCGGAGGGCGCCTTTACGTAGGTGCCAATGCCACCATTCCACAGCATGTCCACTGGCGCTTTCAGCAAGGCGCTGATCAGTTCGGAGGGCGGCAGGGTCCGCGCCTTGATGCCCAAGGCCCGACGCATTTGCGCAGACACCGGAATGGACTTCATGGAGCGCGAGAATACACCGCCACCGTCACTGATCAGCCGTGTGTCATAGTCGGCCCAGGTCGACCCCGGCATATTGAACAGGCGCTGGCGCTCACGGAAAGAGGCCTCGGCATCGGGCTGCGGATCGATAAAGATGTGCTGGTGATTGAAGGCGCCGACCAGGCGAATTCGCTCTGACAACAGCATGCCATTGCCAAATACATCACCTGCCATGTCGCCAATTCCGACCACGGTGAATTCGTCCGTCTGAGTGTCTGTGCCCTTTTCGAGAAAATGCCGTTTCACCGATTCCCAGGCACCCCGGGCGGTAATCCCCATTTTCTTGTGGTCATAGCCCTCACTGCCGCCAGAGGCGAAGGCATCGCCCAACCAGAAGCCGTATTCGGCAGCAATCATGTTGGCAATGTCAGAAAAAGTGGCGGTTCCCTTGTCTGCGGCAACAACCAGATAGGTATCGTCGCCGTCGTACCGGACCACGCTTTCCGGGGGCACAACCCTGCCGTCCTCCAGATTGTCGGTGATGTCCAGAAGCCCCCTGATAAAGATCTGATAGCAGGCAACACCCTCTTCCCGCAGCGCCTCCCGGGACCCATCCTGCGGCGGCTGTTTCACCACAAAGCCCCCCTTGGCACCTGCAGGCACAATCACTGAGTTCTTTACCTGCTGTGCTTTTACCAGGCCGAGAATCTCGGTGCGATAGTCCTCGATCCGGTCAGACCACCGCAAACCACCCCGGGCGACAGGGCCAGATCTCAGATGAACTCCCTCAATCCGTGGCGAGTAAACGAAAATCTCGAATTTCGGTCGCGGCCGGGGGATGTCCGGAATAGAAGAAGGATCCAGCTTCAGAGACAGATAGCTTCGGAAACCTTCACCCTCCTGGCGCTGGAAATAACTGGTTCGAAGCGTCGCCCGAATCAACACGAAAAAGCGCCGGAGAATCCGGTCATCATCAAGGCTTTCAACTGCTTCAAGTGCGTCCAGTATCTCGGCCCCAGTCTTTTCTGCTGACGCCTGGCCCTTCTTTTTTCTCTGTAACTCAGGGTCAAAGCGCTTCTGGAAGAAGGAGACCAGCATGGAAGTGATGTCTGGGTGGCGGGCCAGGGTCTCGGCAATAAAGGGCTGGCTAAAGCCGAAACGCAGTTGCTTGATATAGCGGGCGTAGGCCCTAAGCAGCGCCACCTCACGCCAGCCAAGGCCACACAGCATGATCAGCTGGTTAAAATCGTCGTTTTCTGCAAAGCCATTCCAGATCTCCCGGAAAGCTCCCTGGATCAGCGGCCTGGCGGTATCCAGGTCAGCCTCCCGGCAACGGGCATGGAGCTCAACCGTAAAATCACTGACGCCAAAGGTTTCACCGTCCCGGCGCCGTACCCGGTAAGGATGTTCACCGAGCACCCGCATGCCCAGGTTCTCCAGGATCGGGATCACATCTGACAGAACAACCGGCTGCCCCTGGCTGTATAGTTTGAAGTGAAATCCGGTTTCGGAAGGGTCCCGAGGCTGATAAAAACGCATGGGTACATCGGTGCTGACGGCGATGGACTGGATCTGCTCGATGTCAGCCAGCGCTTCGGGTACCGAAAACCTGGCCCGGTAGGTCGAGGGAAAGCCGCCGCTAAACACTTGGGCGTAACGCCCCCCGAGGGATTCACCAAAAACCCGAACGAGCTCTGCGTGCAAATCGTCGTCCCATGACCGGGATTCCTGAACCATCCGGGCGACAATCTCTCGCAATTCAAGAGAATCGTCATTGTCGGTGGACTGGTTCTGAAGGACATCGGCAAGCTGTTCCAGCAGGGTTTGTTTTTGTAATGTGTGTGGATCGGTCATCGAAACTCTCCGGGCTTTTTTCCACGTTCTTTGGGTAATAGCGTAGCTGACAGTATACGCAACGCCCGAAAGTCGCTTTGACCGTAAAGTTTCGGAATCGAGGAGTTTTGGTTATATTTACCCGGTGATTTAGCCATTAATCCAGCCTGGGACCGACCACATGGCCGATTTGGATAGAATTGACCAATCTATTATTCGCGAGTTGCAGAAAAATTCACGGATCACCGTTACCGAACTCGCATCCAGGGTGGGGCTATCCAAAACCCCTTGTCAGGTGCGGATGCGCCGGTTGGAAGAACACGGTTACATCACCGGCTACACTGCCCTGGTCAACCAGACCAAACTGGGGCTCAGCCACATCGCCTTTGCCCAGGTCACCCTGACCGACACCAGCAGTGGCGCCCTGACAGCCTTCAATAAAGCCGTGAAGCAGATATCCGCAGTCGAGCAATGCCACATGATTGCCGGCAATTTCGACTATCTGCTGAAAGTCCGGACCCGGAACATGCAGGAATACCGGCAGGTCCTGGGCGAGGAAATTTCCGCGCTGCCCTACGTGCTCCAGACCAGCACCTTTGTGGTGATGGAAAACGTTAAGGACGCCGGATTGTAACAGCGTCACTTTCACAATCCGCGTCTGGCCTTCACTCCGATTGTTCGTACTTCGGCTTGTAGCCGCTGGCATCCATGCGAGGCCGGTCCTGGTCGTCTTCCGCAAGCGGCTGCACTTCCTCCAGACTGGCCAGGGAACGACGCGTCAGTCTCTGGTATTCCTCGGTTCCCTTTTTCTTCCAGGCGATTTCCTTGTCGCTGAGCATCCGCATTACTTTCGCGGGCGATCCAACGATCAATGAGCCCGGCTCACAGGTAAACTTTGCCTTTACAAAAGCGCAAGCGCCAACGATGGAGCGGGGCGCTATGTGGGCTTCATCCATCACCACCGCATTCATGCCCACCATGGCGTCTTCGCCAACAACACAGCCATGCAAAATCGCACCGTGCCCGACGTGGCCATTTTTCTCGACAATCGTATCCATGCCAGGGAAAGCATGCATCACGCAGGTGTCCTGAACGTTCGAGCCCTGCTTGAGTATGATCCGGCCGAAATCGGCACGCAGCGAGGCCGCCGGCCCGACATAGCAGTCCGGGCCGATCCAGACATCCCCGATCAGTACGGCAGTCGGGTGGACATAGGCAGACGGGTGAACGACGGGAACAACACCTTCTATACTGTAACTGGGCATAACGCTCTCCTGGGTAAGTAGGCACCGGAACGGGATCAAGCTTTTGCAGGGCCAGCAAACATGGGCCCTGAAAAGGTATCGTGATTCATTTTCTGTATCACATTAACTTTTCCCGGATGCTTTTTCATGCCTTAAAGGCTACCAAAGCAAGACAAATGCCTACAAAAATCGTAACCACCAGAAGATATAAAAAATATTTCGTATATTTTTCAACAATATAAAAATAACTCACGATCACTTAAGACCAAAGCGATACAGAACACGCCCACCACAATCCTTGACCAGTATCAATTCTAAGATATACTCATTTTTCGCAATCGATAGCGCCGTACCGGTCCAAGACGCCTTTCAAGCTATCCCCCAAAACAAACAACAGGACAAAACCGCCATGACTCAGCCGAGCATTCTTCTTGAAATCGATCAGGGTGTGGCTCTGCTAACCCTGAACCGTCCGGACAGCCTGAACAGTTTCAATGTCGAGATGCACGAACGCATGCGCGACGCCATCAGCACCGTGCGCAAGGATGAGTCTGTCCGGGTACTGGTCATTACCGGCTCCGGCCGTGGCTTTTGCGCCGGGCAGGACCTTTCTGACCGCAGCGTATCCCCGGATCAGGAAGTGCCGGACCTTGGTGCCTCCCTGGAGAACTACTACAACCCGATGCTACGCAGCCTGCGGGATCTGCCAATGCCGGTTGTTTGTGCCGTTAATGGTGTCGCTGCCGGTGCCGGTGCCAACATCGCCCTGGCCTGCGATATCACACTGGCGGCACGTTCCGCCAAGTTTGTTCAGGCATTCTGCAAGCTGGGGCTGGTACCTGACTCGGGCGGCACCTGGATTCTGCCTCGTGTAGCCGGCATGGCCCGGGCCAAAGGTATGGCACTGCTGGGCGACAAGATCAGCGCCGAACAGGCCGAGAACTGGGGCATGATCTGGCGCTGCGTGGATGATGAGCAGCTCAAGGAAGAAACTATGAAACTGGCCCGGCATTTCGCCACCCAGCCCACCAAAGGCCTTGCCCTGATCAAGCGCGCACTCCATGACAGCGCCAGCAACACTTTTGAAGAGCAGATCAACCTGGAAAGAGACTTCCAGCGCATGGCCGGGCAGACCGAAGATTACCGCGAGGGCGTCGCCGCCTTCATGGAAAAGCGCACGCCAGCGTTCAAGGGGAAGTGATTCATGCAGGCACTTGATTCCCAAATCACCATCGCCGTCATCGGTGCCGGCGCCATGGGTTCCGGCATTGCCCAGGTGGCGGCCCAGGCCGGCCACCGGGTTTATCTGCATGACCAGAGAGAAGGCGCAGCAGAAGCTGGTCGCGACGGCGTTGCCAAACAGCTTCAGCGCCGTGTCGACAAAGGCAAGATGCAGCAGCAGGATCTGGACGCCATCATTGGCCGGATCCAGCCAGTCGCCAACCTGGATGATGTCGCCGACGCCGGGCTGGTCATTGAAGCCATTATTGAAGACCTCGACATAAAGCGCCAGCTGTTAGCCAGCCTGGAAACGCTGTGCAGCGACGATGCAATCCTGGCCACCAACACGTCTTCCATCTCTGTCACCGCTCTCGGCGCCGGCATGAAAAAGCCCGAGCGCCTTGTCGGCATGCACTTCTTCAATCCAGCACCCCTGATGGCACTGGTCGAAGTGGTAATGGGCCTGGCCACCAGCCGAGCCGTTGCCGAAACCGTTCACGCCACGGCAACGGCCTGGGGCAAGAAACCAGTTTACGCCACCTCGACGCCCGGCTTTATCGTGAACCGCGTCGCCCGCCCGTTTTACGCGGAAAGCCTGCGCCTGCTGCAGGAGCAGGCCACCGATGCGGCAACCCTGGATGCCATCATCCGCGAAGCCGGCCAGTTCCGCATGGGTGCGTTTGAGCTGACTGACCTGATCGGTCACGACGTCAATTACGCCGTGACCAACTCCGTGTTCAATTCCTACTACCAGGACCCGCGCTTCCTGCCCTCGCTGATCCAGAAAGAACTGGTGGAAGCCGGCCGTCTCGGACGCAAGAACGGCCAGGGTTTTTACCCCTATGGCGAAGGCGCGGAAAAGCCGGAGCCACAGACAGAACCGGCGCACCAGTCCGACGAAACCGTGGTTATCATCGAGGGTAATCCCGGCGTGGCAGCTCCGCTGGTCCAGCGCCTGAGAGATGCGGGCCTGACAATCGTAGAGCGCGACGGTCCCGGCCAACTTCGATTTGGCAACGCCGTACTGGCCCTGACTGATGGCCGCATGGCCACCGAGCGGGCCGCCACCGACGGCATTTCCAACCTGGTGCTGTTTGACCTGGCCTTCGACTACAGCAAAGCATCCCGGCTTGCGCTCGCCGCTGCAGATCAGGCCTCAGAAGCGGCAGTTTCCAGCGCCTGTGCTTTACTGCAAAAGGCGGGTGTTGCCGTAAGCCTGCTGGCGGATCGCCCCGGGCTGGTGGTTATGCGCACCGTCGCCATGCTGGCCAACGAAGCCGCTGATGCTGCCCTCCATGGTGTTGCCACCATCGCAGACATTGATCTGGCAATGAAGGCAGGCCTGAACTATCCCGAAGGCCCTCTGAGCTGGAGCGACCGCCTGGGAACGAGCCATGTGTTCAACGTGCTCACGAACATCCAGAACAGCTACGCCGAAGATCGCTATCGCCCAGCCTTGCTGCTCCGGAAGAATGCATTCGCACAGAAGGGGTTTTATTCATGAGCGAGATGGATCCGCAAACACTTGCCGAGGAATGCGCGAAAGCCATGTTCGCCCGTGACCGGGCCAGCCAGAAGCTGGGCATGAAGATCGAGTCCGTTGCCCCCGGTAAAGCGGTACTCACCATGACCGTATCCGGCGACATGATCCAGGGCCACGGCTCCTGCCACGGCGGCTACCTGTTCACCCTGGCCGATTCCGCTTTTGCCTTCGCCTGCAACAGTTATGACCGGGCCACCGTCGCCTCCGGTTGCAGCATCGATTACATGTCCGGCGCCAAAGAGGGCGACCGGCTGACCGCCACAGCCGAAGAGCAGGCCCGCGGCGGTCGCACCGGCGTTTACGACATTACATTAACCAATCAGGACGGCCGCAAGGTCGCCCTGTTCCGCGGCCGCTCCTACGAAGTTCGCGGCACCGTACGCAATTCGGAGAGCAAGTCATGAGCACGGACAAACTACTTCAGGACGCCTACATTGTTGATGCCATCCGCACCCCCATTGGCCGTTACGGCGGCGCTCTCTCTACCGTGCGCGCGGATGATCTGGGCGCGATCCCCATCAAGGCCCTGACCAAGCGACACCCGGACCTGGACTGGTCAAAAATCGACGACGTGCTCTACGGCTGCGCCAACCAGGCTGGTGAAGACAACCGTGACGTTGCCCGTATGTCTTTGCTGCTGGCCGGCCTGCCCGTCGACGTACCGGGCAGCACCATCAACCGCCTGTGCGGTTCTGGAATGGACGCTGTCGGCAGCGCTGCCAGGGCCATCCGTACCGGTGAGACGGAACTTATGATCGCAGGCGGCGTGGAATCAATGTCCCGCGCCCCATTTGTAATGGGGAAGGCGGACTCGGCATTCAGCCGGAAGGCAGAGGTCTATGACACCACCATCGGCTGGCGCTTCGTCAACCCGCTGCTCAAGAAGCAGTACGGGATCGACTCCATGCCGGAAACAGCAGAGAACGTGGCAGCCGATTTCGGGATTTCCCGGGAAGACCAGGACGCCTTCGCCCTGCGCAGCCAGCAACGAACTGCCGCAGCGCAGAAAGCAGGACGACTGGTCAACGAAATCACCCCGGTAACTATCCCCCGGCGCAAGCAGGAGCCACTGGTTGTGGATACCGACGAGCATCCCCGGGAGACCAGCCTTGAAAAGCTGTCCACGTTACCAACGCCATTCCGCGAGAATGGCACCGTGACCGCGGGCAACGCCTCCGGTGTTAACGATGGCGCCTGTGCCCTGCTGCTGGCCGGAGCCAATGCGCTCAAGCAATACAACCTGAAGCCCCGAGCCCGGGTCGTTGCCATGGCCACCGCTGGCGTTGAACCCAGGATCATGGGCTTCGGACCAGCCCCGGCAACTCGCAAGGTTCTGGCAACAGCGGGGCTTGACCTGGCCGATATGGACGTTATCGAACTGAACGAAGCCTTCGCCGCGCAGGCCCTCGCGGTCACCCGCGACCTCGGGCTTCCGGATGACGCTGAGCATGTTAACCCGAACGGTGGCGCCATTGCCCTCGGCCACCCTCTGGGAATGAGCGGTGCCCGGCTAGTAACCACAGCTCTGAACGAACTTGAACGCCGTCACGCAGCGGGTCAGAAAGCCCGGTACGCCTTATGCACCATGTGCATCGGCGTTGGCCAGGGCATTGCCATTATTATTGAGCGGACGGATACGGTGGCCTGAGGCCACCGGTTGTAACAGAACAGAGACTATTACCCGACAAGAACAACGCAGGACAGAATCATGAGCTTACCATCACAAAAACTTGGCAAACTTGACCGCATGGAAACCGCCAGCATTGACGAGCTCCGTCACGAGCAGCTGCAGCGCCTGCGCTGGAGCGTGGTTCATGCTTACACCAATGTGCCATTCTATCGCAAAGCCTTTGATGAGATTGGCCTTAAGCCGATGGACATCAATTCGCTCGATGACCTCGCCAAAATTCCCTTCACCACCAAGGCAGACCTGCGGGACAACTACCCATTCGGCATGTTTGCCACGCCAATGGACCAGGTTGTCCGCGTCCACGCCTCCAGTGGCACGACCGGCAAGCCCACGGTGGTAGGCTACACCCAGAGCGACATCAACACCTGGGCGGACATCGTTGCCCGCTCCATTCGGGCCGGCGGCGGCTCCCGGGGCGACAAGGTTCACGTAGCCTATGGCTATGGCCTGTTCACCGGCGGTCTCGGCGCTCACTATGGAGCCGAACGTCTTGGCTGTACGGTCATTCCAATGTCCGGCGGTCAGACCGAAAAACAGGTGCAGCTGATCAAGGACTTCGAGCCAGACATCATTATGGTCACGCCGTCCTACATGCTGAATATTGCCGACGAAATTGAGCGGCAAGGCATTGACCCGCACAAGCTGCCATTGCGACTGGGCATTTTCGGAGCGGAACCCTGGACCAACTCCATGCGTACCGAGATCGAAGAGCGCCTCGGGATCCAGGCGCTGGACATCTACGGCCTGTCCGAAGTCATGGGCCCGGGTGTTGGCATGGAATGCATTGAAACCAAGGATGGTCCCACCATCTGGGAAGACCATTTTTACCCGGAAATCATCAACCCGGAAACCGGCGAAGTCCTGCCCGATGGCGAATACGGTGAGCTGGTCTTCACTTCACTGACCAAGGTGGCTCTGCCGATCCTGCGTTACCGCACCCGGGATCTCACGCGCCTGCTGCCAGGAACTGCGCGCCCGATGCGCCGAATCGACAAGATCACCGGCCGCAGTGATGACATGCTGATTATCCGTGGTGTGAATGTGTTCCCGAGCCAGATCGAGGAGCAGGTGCTGAAGTGCGAAGCACTGGCACCCCACTACGAGATCGAGGTTTACAAAGAAGGCAACATGGACTGCGTGGACATTCGCGCCGAACTCAAACCGAGCGTTTCCGGCGACGAGGCACGGGCCAAAGCGGCCAAGGAACTGGCTCACCACATCAAGTCCTACATCGGTATCAGCACTCGCATTGAAGTGGTGGAAACCAACCGCCTGGCTCGCTCCGAAGGCAAAGCCAAGCGTGTGTTTGACCGTCGCCACCAATAAATCCGTATGACTCCGGAGGGCAGCCCGCAGCCATTGCGGCTGCTCTCCAGACAGCTGCCCGCTACACAGCCAATGATTTAATTTTACTCTCCGGCCGCTGATCTCAATAGCATTTCTTCACGTATCATATTTTTAGTTAGCAAAATCAGCAATATAAGACTAACTGGCCAGCCGAATAGATATAACATGACACACAAAGACTGTTCTTGATATTTATTCAGTATCATATAATATGAAGGTATTCGCCCTCTGGTGTTATCTGAGGGTGCCAGTGTTCACGGAGCCACAGAACAACAAGCCCGATCCGGAGGTATTTTATGTACGCCCAGCTCGTTGAAACCGGCGCCAAGCGCCTGAAGACCCTGGAAGAGATGTCGCCTGAAGAGCGCGAGTTTCAGGAAAAGGTCGACGCCGAAATCAAGATCGAACCCAAGAACTGGATGCCTGAGGGCTACCGGAAAACGCTGGTTCGTCAGATCTCCCAGCACGCTCACTCCGAAGTGGTCGGCATGCTGCCTGAAGGTAACTGGGTTACCCGGGCCCCTACTCTGAAGCGCAAGCTTCAGCTGATGGCGAAGATTCAGGACGAAGCGGGTCATGGCCTGTATCTCTACAGCGCCATGGAAACCCTCGGTGCAGATCGCGATGAAGAGATCGAGAAGCTGCACCAGGGCAAAGCCAAGTACTCCAGCATCTTTAACTATCCGACCCTGAACTGGGCCGATATGGGGGCGGTTGGCTGGCTCGTGGATGGCGCGGCGATCGTCAACCAGGTTGTGCTTCAGCGTACCTCCTACGGCCCTTATTCCCGGGCCATGGTCCGCATTTGCAAGGAAGAGAGCTTCCACCAGCGTCAGGGTTACCAGATCCTGCTGGACATGATGCGCGAAGGCACCGATGAGCAGAAAGCCATGGTGCAGGACGCGATCAACCGTCTGTGGTGGCCGGCGCTGATGATGTTTGGCCCGCACGATGACGAGTCCCCGAACTCACAACAGTCCATGGCCTGGAAGATCAAGCGCAAGAGCAACGACGAACTGCGCCAGATGTTCATTGACCAGACCATTCCGCAGCTTGAATTCCTGGGGTGCACCGCGCCGGATCCGGACCTGAAATGGAACGAAGAAACCGGCCACTACGATTTCGGTGACATTAACTGGCAGGAATTCTACGACGTTCTCAAGGGCAATGGTCCCTGCAACCGCGAGCGCATCAACACTCGCAAGAAAGCAATCGACGAGGGCGCATGGGTCCGCGAAGCGGCCGTCGCCTATGCCAAAAAACAAAAACAGCGCGCAGAAGCCGCCTGATACCGGAGGAATACACTATGTCTGAATGGCGCCTTTACGAAGTTTTTGTGCGGTCCAAGCACGGCCTGAACCACAAACACGTGGGCAGCGTGCACGCCTCTGACGCCGAGATGGCCATGGAGAACGCCCGTGACCTGTACACACGCCGCAACGAAGGCGTGAGCATCTGGGTTGTACCCTCCGACACCATCACGGCCTCGGCATCCGACGAAAAAGAAATACTTTTCGACCCGTCGGAAGACAAGGTATACCGGCACGCTTCTTTCTATAAGCTGCCCGATGAAGTCGGACACATGTAAGGAGCAGTTCCAATGACACAAACAAAAGCATTACAGGAATACCTGCTGCGCCTTGCAGATTCCGACATGATCCTGGGTCAGCGCCTGTGCGAACTGTGCGGCAAGGCCCCGGCGATTGAGGAAGAAATGGCGCTGATGAACGTTGCCCTCGACCTCGTCGGCCAGGCCCGCAACTGGTACGAGTACGCCGCCGAGCTGATTAATGATGGTCGCGATGCCGACAAGCTCGCGTTCCGCCGCGACGCTCACAATTACCGCAACCTGCTGCTCACCGAGCAGCCCAATGAAGATTATGCGGTGACCATGGGACGGCAGTTCTTCTTTGATGTGTGGCACTACTTCACGCTCAAGAGCCTGAGTGCGTCCAATGATGAGCGCATTGCCGGTATTGCCGCCAAGGCCTTGAAAGAAGCAACCTATCATCTGCGCCGGTCATCGGAGTGGGTCAAGCGTCTGGGCGATGGTACCGAGGAAAGCCACCGCCGCATGCAGGATGCCGTGGATATCCTCTGGCGTTTCACCGGCGAACTGATCACCCCGGACGACACCGATCGTGTCATGGCCGAGGCGGGCATCGGCCCGGACCCCGACCAGCTCGCCAAAGACTGGCGGGGCATGGTCAACGAGGTGCTCACCCAGGCCACCCTGACACCGGGTGCCGAAGACGCCTGGATGTACATGGGCGGCAAGCACGGCGAGCACACCGAACACCTTGGTTTCATTCTGGCAGAAATGCAGTTCCTGCAGAGGGCCTATCCCGATGCCACAACATGGTGATTCAGACAGCCGGTCAGCCGTCGACATCCTGATTGCCAGTGATCGGGTGCCGGCAAACGCCCGCCCCGATCTGCTGACAGAGGACGACATCTGGGCACTTCTGGAAGAGGTCAAAGACCCCGAAGTGCCGGCAGTCAGCGTCGTGGAGCTCGGCATTGTTCGAGCCGTGCGTTGGGATGGGAAAGAACTGTCCATTGACGTGACCCCGACCTACTCCGGCTGCCCAGCCACCGAGTTGATTGAGGAACTGATTGCCGAAGCCCTGCGTGCTGCGGGGTTCCGGGATCCAAAAATCACTCAGGTGCTGACCCCTGCCTGGACCACCGACTGGATCACAGACGAAGGCAAAGAGAAGCTTCGGGCGTTCGGAATCGCACCGCCAGAAGGTAGCTCCAGCAAGCTGAGCCTGCTTGGGGAACCGGATGTCATTGCCTGTCCGCATTGCGGCAGCAAGGAAACCGAGCGGGTCAGCGAATTCGGATCCACCGCCTGCAAAGCCCTTTATCGTTGCAAGGAATGCCTCGAACCCTTCGACTATTTCAAATGCATCTAGAGCCGATACGATCATGAACAAATTCTACTCACTGACCCTCAAAGAGGTCAGACCTGAAACAAGAAACGCCGTATCACTTGCTTTCGATCTGCCTGCAGACCTGGCGGAGAAGTTCAGCTACAAGCAGGGCCAGCACCTGATTGTCAGAACCAAACTGGGTGGCGAGGAAGTTCGCCGCTCCTACTCGATTTGCCGCAGCGTCAAGGATCAGGAACTGCGCATTGCGGTCAAGAAGGTTGCCGGTGGCCGTTTCTCCACGTTTGCCAATGAGCAACTGAAACCTGGCCAGACGCTGGAAGTCATGCCGCCCCAGGGCCACTTCTCCATCGACCTGGATCCCGAGCGTAAAGGCAATTACCTGGCGGTCGCCGCAGGCAGTGGCATTACACCGATCCTGTCGATCGTCAAGACCACCCTGGAAACCGAGCCCAAGAGCGAGGTCACGCTGTTCTATGGCAACAAAGCCACCAGCAGCACCATGTTCCGGGACGAACTCCAGGACCTGAAAAACGAATACATGGCCCGTCTGAACCTGGTGTACATTTTCACCCGCGAAGAGCAGGACATTGACCTTTACAACGGGCGGATTGACCACGACAAGTGCGATGCCCTGTTCGACCACTGGATCAACGTCAAAGAACTTACTGCGGCCTTCATCTGCGGCCCGCAGTTAATGACTGAGGATGTGCGGGATTCCCTGCTTCGCCATGGTCTGGACAAGAGCAAGATCCATTTCGAGCTGTTTACCCCGGTCGGCGGTGCACCCCAGGCCCGAAAAGACCGGGCGCCATCGAAAGTGGATCCGCAGTCCATCAGTGAAGTGACGGTGATCGCCGACGGTCGGTCCCTGACCTTCCCGCTGGTTCGTGATACCAAGAGCATCCTCGAAGCCGGCAATGAGGAAGGCGCCGATCTGCCCTACTCCTGTAAAGCCGGCGTCTGCTCCACCTGTCGCGCCAAGGTTGTTGAAGGCGAGGTAGAAATGGACCAGAACTTTGCTCTGGAAGACTATGAAGTCGAAGCCGGCTACGTGCTCTCCTGCCAGTGCTACCCGATCAGCGACAAGGTGGTTCTGGACTACGACGAGATGTAGTCCCCGGCCAGCCAACAAGTATGATATCAGCAAGGCAAGTCCCGTTTCCGCGGGGCTTGCCTTGGCGTTTCAGATACGAATGGAGTTTCCCATGTCAGTCCTGAAAAGTTTCATTGCCGGCCAGTGGGTCGGTGAAAAGGCCGCCAAGGCTTTGCCCAGCGCCGTGAACGGCGAGATCGTTGCCCATACCCACGACGACACCCTCGATTTCAGGAAAGCCGTTGAGTATGGCCGCAAGGTAGGCGGCAAGAACCTGATGGCCATGGATTTCCAGGAGCGCGCCCTGGCCCTGAAGGCCATGGCCATGTACCTCCAGGAACATAAGAAAGAACTTTACGCACTGTCGATGCATACCGGATCGAGCAAGGCCGACAACGGTATCGATATTGATGGCGGTTTCGGCACCCTGTTCTCCTATGCCAGCATGGGCCGCCGCGAACTGCCGTCCGGCAATGTCGTGCACGAAGGTCCGGTGACCCCTCTGGGCAAGAACAACCACTTTGCCGGCACCCATATCCTGGTGCCCCGAGGTGGAGTCGCAGTACACATTGATGCCTACAATTTCCCGGTGTGGGGCATGCTGGAGAAATTCGCGCCGACCTTCCTGGCGGGCATGCCCTCCATTGTGAAGCCGGCGACCTCCACCTGCTACGTGACCGAACTCGCCGTTCGGCTGATGCAGGAATCCGGGGCGCTACCCGAAGGCAGTCTGCAGCTGATTATTGGCAGCACCGGCGATCTGTTCGACCATCTTGAAGAGCAGGACGTGGTCACCTTCACCGGCTCGGCAGCAACCGCTCGCAAACTCAAGAATCACCCGAACATCATCAACCGTTCGATTCCGTTCAATGCCGAGGCCGACTCACTGAACAGTGCCATTCTGGCGCCAGACGTGACCCCCGAGCACGAAGAGTTCGATATCTTCGTGAAGGAAGTGGGCCGTGAGATGACGGCTAAGGCCGGGCAGAAGTGTACCGCCATCCGCCGCATCCTGGTGCAGAAAGATCGCGTGGACGCTGTCTGCGAGAGGCTGAAAGAGCGGTTGTCGAAAGTCACCGTCGGCGACCCTTCCGTTGAAGGCGTACGCATGGGCGCCCTGGCCTCCATTGAACAGCTGGAAGACGTCAGAGCCAATATCCAGGAACTCCTCAAGACCAGCGAACTGGTCATCGGTGGCGACGGAAGCTTCAAACCGACTGGCGAAGGCACCGAGAAAGGCGCGTTCATTGAGCCGCACGTGCTGCTGTGCCGGAGCCCGGAAAATGGTTGTGGTGCTCACGACATAGAGGCTTTTGGTCCGGTGGCAACGGTGATCCCCTACGACACCATTGAAGACGCAGTCACTCTGTGTGCGCAAGGCCGGGGCTCACTGGTCACCACACTGACCACCCGCGACCCTGCCATTGCTGGCAGGATCGTACCCCTGTTGGCGGCCTTCCACGGGCGCCTGCACCTGCTCAACGCCGAAGCTTCAAAGGAATCCACAGGTCACGGTTCGCCGCTGCCCATGCTCAAGCATGGTGGCCCGGGTCGCGCCGGTGGTGGCGAAGAGCTCGGTGGCATCCGCGCGGTGCATCATTACCTGCAAAGAACGGCGATTCAGGGCTCCCCGACCATGCTGGCGGCAGTCACCCGCGAGTACGTGCGCGGTGCCGAACTGATCGAAACCGATGTGCATCCGTTCCGTCGTCACTTCGAGGATCTGAAGATCAACGAATCCTTGCTGACGCACCGGCGCACAGTCACCGAGGCGGACATCGTCAACTTTGGCTGCCTGTCCGGCGATCACTTCTATATGCACTTTGATGAAATTGCGGCGCGGGACTCCCAGTTCGGAAAGCGCATTGCCCATGGCTACTTTGTGCTTTCTGCGGCGGCGGGCCTGTTCGTTTATCCGGGCGAAGGTCCGGTACTGGCGAATTATGGCCTGGATACCCTGCGCTTTATCGAACCAGTGGCGCCAGGCGACACGATCCGTGCCCGCCTGACGTGTAAACGCAAGATTGATCAGGGTCGTACATCACCAGACGGGCACCCCCAGGGTGTGGTTGTCTGGGATGTTCAGGTTCACAACCAGAACGATGACATGGTTGCGAGCTACGACATCCTGACGCTGGTTGCCAAGAAGCCCGAGTAACATCGGGCTTCGCTGCTCTCTCCCTGTCCTGGACCCCAGGGAGAAGGCGTCAGGCAAATAAAAGGGGGACAGGTCGCAAGACCTGTCCCCCTTTTATTGGTGCTGTGAAAAAGCAGGGCAGTTACATCCCCAGGTAGGCCTCACGCACCTTCTCGTTGCTGAGCAGTTCCCGGCCGGTGCCTTCAATCACCACCTTACCGGTTTCAAGCACGTAACCACGGTCGGCCAATGCCAGCGCCTGGGACGCATTCTGCTCCACCAGGAAGATGGTAATACCTTCCTCTTTCAGTTCTTTCACGATGTTGAAAATCTCTTCGATAATCAACGGCGCCAGCCCCATGCTGGGCTCGTCCAGAAGCAGCAGCCTCGGTTTGGCCATCAAGGCCCGCCCCATAGCGAGCATCTGTTGTTGACCACCGGACAGTTCACCCGCCAGGTTATGGCGCTTCTGGCGAAGAATGGGGAACTTGGTGTACATACGTTCCAGATCGCCCATCACCTCTGGCGTCTTGCCACGGGTGTAGGCGCCGAGCAACAGGTTGTCATGCACACTGAGGTCTTTGAACACCTGCCGGCCCTCAGGCACCTGAACAATGCCATCGGCGACCCGCTGATCAGCAGGAATCTTCGCCAGGTCTTTGCCCTCAAAGGTGATCGCGCCGCGATCCGTAGGCTGTAACCCGGAGATGGTCATCAGCAGGGTGGATTTGCCGGCACCGTTGGCCCCGACAAGCGAGACGATCTCGCCGCTATTGATCCGGATATCGACATCATGCAGCACCTCGATCTGGCCATAGGAGGTAACCAGCCCCTTGATGGACAGCATTTCCTGTTTTGCATGAGGCGCGGTAACGCGGTCCGCATGCTTGAGACCCAGCCCCCCGAACTGCTCCGGGGTATAGCTGACGATCTGGTGACGCAACTCCCGGAATTCTTCCCGGACCCGCTCGCCAAACAAAGGGTCGTTTTCCACATCCCGCGATTCAATGATCTGCTGCCAATCTTCCTCAGTCAGCAGTTTCCGGGCCCGGGGGATAACCACACCCTCTTCCTTGCGGATATGCTTACGCAAGGCTTCCGTGAAACGCGCCAGGGCGTGACTGAATTCCTCGCGACCTTCCGGCCAGCTTGCTTCGCACCTTGACAGCAGTTGACGCAACTCCATGAGCTTTTCATGGCCAATCACGTAGCCCTTGGCCAGCTTTTCCAGCAGGGGCCCAGTCTCGGGCGACTTCTCACTGAGCCGCTTGTAGAGCTCAATGTCCGTGGGAGTACTATGCACCCGCCGGGAGAAGTGCTGAATGTAATCAAAGATTGTCTTGAAAAGCCGTTCATCCGGCCGCTGGTCGTTAAGGTTCATATCACTCAGAAGCTGATCCAGCAGATCCAGAACCCGCCACAGCGCCTGATGTTCCTGAACAATTATTCGGACGGCCTGCTCACTGCGTGACTGGGCAGGCGCCATTTCAGTGTGTTGCTCGCTCATGTGAAATGTCTCCTTGCTCAGCCACCCAGATAGGCGGCGATAACGTCCGGGTTTTGACGAATTTCCTCGGGCGTACCCTCAGCCAGAACGCGACCATAATTAAGCACCAGCAACCGGTCGGAGATTCCCATCACCAGTCTCATATCGTGCTCAACCAGCATCACGGTAATGCCCTGATCCGCAATTTTCCGGATTAAGTCTTCCAGTGCTGCAGTTTCCGTGGCGTTAAGGCCTGCCGCCGGCTCATCCAGCAGGATTACCTTCGGCTCGGCTGCCAGCGCACGGGCTATCTCGAGCCGCTTGAGCGCTCCGTAGGACATCGCCGAGGCCTCTGCATCCAGGTAATCACCACAACCCACGTACTTCATCAGATCAGCCGCACGCTTACGGGCGGCTGTCTCATTACGACGCAGGGACGGCAACCGGAACAGCGTAGTGAAGAGGCTGCTCCTGAGTTGCAGGTGCCGGCCGAGCATCACATTCTCGATGGCGGTCATATTCATGCAGATCTGCATCTGCTGAAACGTCCGGCACATGCCCCGTTCCGCAAGCTGGTTGGGCTCGAGTTTCGAGGTACTCTCACCGTTCAGCAGAATCTCACCCTTCGTGGGGATGTAAAGGCCGGTAATCAGGTTGAACAGCGTGGTCTTGCCTGCGCCGTTCGGGCCAATCACGGAATAGACCTGCCCCGCCTCCACGGCAAAACTGACACCTTCCACCGCGTGAACACCACCAAAGGCCTTATCCAGCCCTTTGACTTCAACCAGTGCGGTCATGCCTCACCTCCCGCTTTCTTGCGCATTCTTTTGGAAACAATTGCGCTGATGGTGGGCAACAGGCCCTTGGGCATAAAGATCATGGTCAGCATCAGGATCAGGCCGAACATCACGGTTTCAAGTTCCTGGAAGTCCGCCAGAACCTGGGGCAACAGCTTCAGCACCACGGCGCCCAGAATCACACCGAACGTGGAGCCCATGCCTCCCAGGACAACCATGGTTATAAAGAGAATGGAGAACTCGAAGCTTGCCACTGCCGGCGTTATAAAGCCCTGAAAGTGGGCGTACAGGCCACCCATGATGCTTGCATAGACGGCGGAGATCACGAATACGAGGCTCTTGTACTTCGCAGTGTCAACGCCCACCACGCTGGCAGCGACTTCCGAGCCTTTCACGGAGCGTAAAGCCCGGCCGATAGGTGATTCAATCAGGTTCTGAGCGAACCATACCGCCAGCAGAAGCACCACACTGGCCAGGATATACCAGGCCTGAACACCAGAAATATCCACACCAAACAACGAGTACCGGCCAAAAGTGCTGAGCTCCCAGCCGAACAGATCGAAGGCGGGAACCGGCATTCCGTCCGGGCCACCGGTAATGGCGCGCTCGTTGTTCAGAATGATGGAAATAATGAAGCCCACCGCGAGGGTTGCCATGGACAGGTAATGCCCCTTCAGTCGAAGGATCGGCCGCCCCACGACCCAGGCGATGATGCCGACGACCATGGCACCGACCACCAGCGCGGGAATAGAAGACCAGCCGTAAGTCCCGGTTGCGATACCGGTGAAATAAGCACCCAGGCCAAAGAACCCAGCGTGGCCGAGACTGATCTGGCCGGCAAAACCTACCAGCAGGTTCAGGCCGACAACCGTGGCGGCAATGATGGCCATCTGGATTACCAGTTCATAATGGAACGGGTTGCCCAGAAAAGCCGGAAGAATAATCAGGATTAATGCGAGGACCATCAGACCCCGGAGGCGTGACTGCATAAACCGGTTCAGCATCAGACACGCTCCACAACTTTGGCACCGAAGAGTCCGCGGGGCATGAAGAAGAGCACCAACAGAATCATTGAAAACGCTACCGCATCCTTGTAATCGGAGGAGATATAACCGGCCGCCATGGCTTCAACAATGCCCAGAGCAAGGCCACCAACAACCGCACCCACACCGCTGCCAAGTCCACCGATTGCCGCGGCAACGAAGCCCTTCAGGCCGAGGATGATACCGATGTCATAGGAAGTGAAGGTAATGGGCGCCACCACAATTCCAGCTACCGAGCCAAGCAGGGCAGACACCATAAAAGCCAGCATAAGCACCATCTGGGTGCGGATGCCAACCAGGCGTGCCGCCTCCTTGTTCATAGATGTTGCCAGAATCGCTTTGCCTATCAGCGTCTTGGTGAAGAACAGCACCAAAGCCACCACCATGACAGCGCCGATACCCAGAACCCACAGACTCTGGCTGTTCAGCACTGCACCAAATACCTGGATAGGCTGGTCTGTGCTGAAATTCTGCATCACATGGTATTCCTTACCCCAGACCAGCTGGGCGATGCCACGGATGAAGATGGACGCACCGATCGTAATAATAATCAGGGTAACCACGTCGGCCTGCTTTGCCGGCGCAATTGCGAGGCGCTGGAGAGCGATCCCGAGCAAACCCGCGAGGACAATCGCAAGCAAGACGGCCAGAACCATGGGCACGCCCATGGCTGTCAGGGAAACCGTTGCCATGCCCCCGATCATCAGGAATTCGCCCTGGGCGAAGTTGATGACATGGCTGGCGTTATAAATCAGGGTGAAACCGAGGGCTATCAGGGCGTAGGTCGCACCGATAGTTATCCCCGTGAACAGGTACTGTAAGAATTCTGCGAGCATAGCGGTGGTTCCGGTCGAACATCGGCTGGCGACTTGCCCTGAAAAGGGTTCGTCGCCAGCCGCGAGACAGGTTAAAGGGGTATCAGTCGATCAGTTTCCATTCGCCGTTCTGGACTTCCAGAATGCGGAAGGATTCCGGGGCAAGGCCGTTGTGGTCTTCCGGTGACATGTTGAACACACCGGTCACACCGACATAGCCCTTGATGTTTTCCAGTGCGTTACGAACGGCTTCCGGATCGGTAGAACCGGCTTCTTCCATAGCCCGAACCGCCAGCATCAGGCCGTCGTAGGCATAGGCACCGAAGGTTGACACCTTGGAATCCCAGCGAGCCTCATACTCTGCCTTGTAGTTCTGAACCACTTCTTTCTGGGGGTCGTCTGCCGGCAGGGAATCCGGAACCAGCAGCGGTGACGCGGGAAGACGAAGACCTTCTGCGGATGAACCTGCCAGCTCGAGGAAGCTGTCAGATGCAACACCATGCGACTGATAGAACGGGAGCTCCATGCCCAGCTGGGCATAGTTGCGGGTTACGATGGCCGGGCCCTGGCCAAAACCGAAGTTCAGAACCGCTTCCACACCACTTGTGTTACGGATATTGGTCAGTTGGGCGGTCATATCTGTATCAGATCCGCTGTAAGTGACATCGGCCACCACTTCCATACCCATCTGCTCCGCCACTTCCAGAGTCTGGGTGCGGCCGGAACTGCCGAAACCACCGGTGCCGGAAATCAGGCCAATTTTGGTGATCCCGCGATCTTTCATATCCGCAAGGATACGCTCTGCCGCCATGCGGTCAGTTTGCGGAGTCTTGAAGACCCATTTTTTCACTGGATCGGTAATAACAACCGCACCGGCCAGGGAGATGAACGGCACCTGGGCCTGCTCAATCAGCGGGACGGCTGCCATTGTCGCGCCGGTGGTACTGCCGCCGACGATAATATCGACCCGGTCGGAGCGGATCAGGCGGCTGGCAAAGTTACGGGCAGAGGAAGCGTTGCCAACGTCGTCATAATGAATCAGCTCCAGCTGACGACCCAGGACACCGCCTTCTTCATTGATTTTTTCGACGTACATCTCGAGCGTTTTCAGCTCGGGATCGCCAAGAAAGGATGCTGGACCTGTCACAGACAGGAACGAACCTATTTTGATGGGTTCAGCTGCCTGCGCACTCATCATCATGAGGCCGGCGGCTGCGACGGCTGCGCATTTTCCTGCGCGACAAATCACTGTTTTAAACATTGTTTTTGTTCTCCCGATTTTTGCAGGGGCTTGTGTGTTTTTGTTTCTTCGCTCCCGGTAAAATTCGATACCATTGACGAATATCAAACGAAGTTATTGTATCATAACTTCCATGTCAACTGATTTCAGGGAGTCGAACAACGGCCCCCTAAGTAAAGCCGACGCTGACACAACGCGCCAGCACAGCAATTAGAAAGACAAACCTTTACCTGACACGTAAGACCCGCATAATACGTACAACGTGTTTCATTGATTCTTATTTGCGAACCTAGGCCATGACTGCAAAAAGCCAGCTCGAACTGCTCGTCAAGAACTTCCAGAAGAAGCGGCCGCTTCGCGCCGGCTCTCTGATTATCACCATCTATGGCGACGCCATTGTCCCCCGCGGCGGTAATGTCTGGCTTGGCAGTCTGATGAAGCTGGTCGAACCCATGGGCATCAGCCAGCGGCTGGTTCGCACTTCCGTCTATCGGCTGGTTCAGGAGTCCTGGCTTCAGACCGAAAAGGTCGGGCGCTGCAGTTACTACAGCCTGACCGGCCCCGGGCTGCGACGGTTCGAGCAGGCCTTCCAGCACGTTTACAACCTTGATACCGAGGAATGGAGCGGCAGCTGGTGCCTTGTGTATCTGAACCAGCTAACTCCCGAACTTCGTCAGAAAGTCCGGGAGGAATTGAAGTGGCTAAGCTTTGGCAGTATGGCGCCGGGCCTGATGGAGCACCCCCGATTTACCCGCAGCGAATTAATTCCCATGCTGCAGGAATGGGGCGCCCTTGAAGACACCATCGTGATGCAAACCATGCCCATGGAGCAGAAAAGCCCCAAGGCACTTCGCCTGCAGGTTCGCGAGAGCTGGAACCTGGAGGAGCTTGGCGGCCGCTACCGGCGCTTCCTGAAACAGTTCCGCCCCTTGTGGCGGGAACTGCAGTCCGAAGACACACTCAGCCCAGAGGAGTGCCTGCTTCTCAGAATCCTGCTGATCCACGAGTACCGCAAAATTCTTCTTCGTGACCCCCTGTTGCCCGATGAACTTTTACCAGGTGACTGGGAAGGTCGCAGCGCCAAGCAGCTTTGCCGAAACCTGTACCGGAAAATCTACGCGCGGGCCGAGAAGTGGCTGGACGAAACTCTGGAAAATGCCTCGGGCCCTCTGCCAGGCCCGAGTGAGAAGTTTTACAAACGCTTCGGAGGCCTGCGCGATACGGCCATCCCGAGCAACCCGGTCGCTGAGCGGGAAACCTTCGAGACGAGCACACAGTTGGCCGACGACTGACTTTCAATCGGGCGATGAAGCCAGCTGCTTACGGGTCTTCAAGCGCCCCTGGCGCCGGATCTGGGCATTGCCATAACGGCGTTTCTGCTCTGCAGTCTCAGGAATCACCTCCGGCACATCCACCGGTTTGTCGCGCTCGTCCAGAGCCACAAACGTAAAGAACGCCGAGAGAATGTGACGGGTGTCGCCGGTGTAACTGTTCTCGGCTTCGACCCTGGCACCGATCTCCATCGACGATCCCCAGCTTCGATTCAGAGCCAGGCTGAACAACAGAGTATCGTTTCCCTTGGCCGGCGCCCTGAAATGAATGGAATCCACCGCCGCCGTCACGCAGACATGGGCTGAGTGGCGCTCAGCCACAACCAGCGCGAGACGGTCACACTTAGCCATGATCATTCCACCGAACACGGTGTTATGGGAGTTCATGTCGTTCGGGAAAACCTTGTAGACATGTTTCTCGATGGCAGAGGCAGTCACGGGTTTCGATGGTTTGCCGGACATGGGATCCTTTCCTTTCGTATTTGAGTTCCAATTACCAGATCGGCCAGTCATCCGACGGTGACAGCCTCTTCCTGGCGTTGCTGCGCCCGCCGCGCCAGGTGCAACACCACCACACCAAGGGCCATTACAATCAGGGTAAGCCAGAGGCCATTGGTATAATTACCCTCCACATCGGCCAGGTAACCGACCACGGCGGGGGCCAGCATCTGGGCTATGCCATAGCTGAAGGTCAGCCGGCTCATGGGCCGGGACGGATTTTCGGGGAACACACGCCCCACCATCGCCAGCATCATACTGACGATGCCAATGAAGCTGGCGCCATAAATCACCGCACTGAGCATCACGCTGACCATGCTGGTGTTAACAATCAGCATCAGGATGCTCACGGAATTGAGCACGTAGGCCAGATACAGCGCCAGCCACTGCCCCCATCGGCGCGAGAACACATCCCAGAGCCAGCAGGCCGGTGTGGCAGCGAGACCGGCAATGAGCCAGATCAGCCAACCGTGGCCGCTGAGCTGCGGCATGGATTCGGCGATGGCCACCAGGAACGTAGCCGTAACCACATAGCCCACGCCGGCGCAGAAATAGGCCAACTGCAGAGTACGAATGAAGCGGCTCCGCTCATCCCCGGTACCTTCACCCCCGGTTCGGGGCAACGCACAGGTCCGGTAATCCGGCATCCAGCGCCAGGCGGGCACCAGCAACACCAGGGCCACCAGCCCATAGATCACCCATTGCTGATCCCAGGCAAAGGCATCCTTGATCAGCTGAGCCACCACGGCGGTCAGGACAATCCCGAGCCCGATGCCGGAAAAGAAAACACCAAGCTCGGACTTCTGATTGTTCTTGATCAGCCAGCTCATCAGCAGTCCGGCACCCAACAGCATGCCCGCCGACGTGCTCAGCCCGGAGACAAACCGCAACACGAACCACACCCACACATTGGTGGTGTAGCCCATGAGAACCGTCGAAATCACCGCAACCACCAGCCCAAGCTGGTACAGCCTTACTTTGAGACCAAGATCGCTGATTCGGGTGATAAGCAGCGCACCGGTCAGGTAACCGGCGTAATTCACGGTTGCCAGCATGCCCACCACGGATTTGCTCAGCCCCAGCGCCGCCACCATTTCGGGGATCATCGGCGTGTAGGAGAACCGGGCAATGCCCACCATGACCACAACCGAGATCACGCTGGCCACCAGCACTTTTATTGTTTCTAGTGGTTTCACGGGGTTTCCTTACGTCGCACTTACTTCAGAACGGCTTGCGATCAGGCGCGGCCCAGGAACTTGCGCTCCTCAACATTAATCCGGATTCGATCACCGGTGGAAATATGCTCCGGCACCTGCACCACGAGACCCGTGGTCAGCTTCGCCGGCTTGGTTCTGGCGGTTGCTGAACCACCTTTAACGGAAGGATCCGTTTCCTCGATTTCGAGATCCACGGTTGGCGGCAGAGCCAGAGCGACCGGGACATCGCTGACAAGAATCACCATCAGACCCTGAGTGTCTTCGCTGATGAACAGCAGTTCGTCGGCGATGGCCTCTCGATTCAGGCTGTATTGGGTGAAATCCTCGCTGTCCATGAACACAAACTCATCACCATCCGAGTAAGAGAACGAGGCAGGCCTGCGCACCAAATCTGCCAGGTTCAGCATGTCCGAGTCTTTGAATGTCTCATCAAGCTTGCTTCCCGTGACCACGTCATACATCCGCATCCGGTACAGACTGCCGCCCGCCCGGCCTTGGGGAACCGAGCGCTCGATGTCTTTCACAAAATAGGCGCGGCCCTCGTATTCAACCGCAGAATTTTTCTTGATTTCACTGGCTTTTGGCATGTTCGGTATTTCCAGAATATTGGGAATGTTACTTTACGTCCGCTGATATACCACGAAGTGGGACGACATGCGATATCGACCGGGCTGTTTTGGCGCTGCCTGTCGCCGTAGCTTATGATCCTCTTATCCTGTCGGCAATGCGGTGGTGGCATGAACATTCGAACACTGGAAACCTTTATCTGGATTGCCAGGCTCGGCAGCTTCCGGGCAGCGGCCAGCCGGGTCTATGCCTCCCAGCCGTCCGTCTCTGCGCGAATTGCCGGTCTGGAAGATCAGCTCGGTGTTGAATTGTTCGATCGTTCGTCCAGAAAGATCACGCTCACTGCCAAGGGCCGGGAGTTTCTGATTTACGCCGAAAAAATGCTGAGCCTGCATGGCGAGATGATGCAAGCGGTGGCAAAACCGTCGTCAATTCAGGGCACCATCCGCCTGGCGGTGTCGGAAACCATTGCCCACACCTGGTTGCCACAGCTCATTGAACGGGTCAGTGAAGCCTATCCGGCCATCAACCTGGAGCTGGACGTCGACATCTCCGTCAATCTTGCCGAGAAACTGGTCAACCACGAAATCGATATCGCGTTCCTGATGGGCGGCGTAAACCAACCCGGCATCATCAACCGGGATCTTTGCCGCTACTCCCTGATCTGGGTCGCCAGCCCCAAGCTCAACCTTCCCGACCAGGCGATGTCGCTGGCGGAACTGTCCACCTGGCCCATTGTGACCTACCCAAGAAAGAGCCAGCCCTATATGGCCATCCGCTCCCTGGTGGACCCGATGAATCACTCCACGCGGATTCACTCCAGTTCGTCACTATCCACGATCATCCGCATGACGGTCGATGGCCTGGGCGTGAGTGCATTGCCCCGGGAAATCCTCCAGCGCGAACTCAGTGCCGGCACCCTACGCCGCTTTGAGGTTAAGGCAGACGTTCCTGACCTGGCTTTCAGTGCGGCCTATCGAACCGGGCCTAGCGGAAATGTAGTGCAGGCCATCGCAGAACTGGCCTTGTCCACCGCGGAAAAACGGACACCGGCCGCAAAAAACACCCCTGCACAGCCCGACAATGCTAACTGATCAGCTTTTTCGATCACAACTGATCCCATCTTTCGAATTGTATTAATCGCCAGCTCTGCCTTAAATGTAAAAATCATACAATTCTGAGGCAGCATCATGGCAGCGACCCACACCCTGAATGTGCACTCCACGCCCCAAGCGGTGCGAAAGGCCGCTCGGGAAGGTCTGCTCACCGGCCCGACATCCGGTCTTGCCAGCGGCTATGTCCAGGTCAACCTCGTCATCCTGCCCGAAGCCGAGGCCGCCGGTTTTCTGCGCTTCTGCCAGGCAAATCCGAAACCCTGCCCGCTACTGGCGGTCAGCGAACCCGGAGCGCGCACCTGCGAGGCCATGGCCACCGATCTCGACCTCGCCCGGGATGTCCCGGCCTACAGAATCTATCGCAATGGCGTTGCCAGCGAAACGGTGACCGATGTCGCCGCTGAATGGCGTGACGATCTGGTGACCTTTGCCCTTGGCTGTTCTTTTACCTTCGAGCATGCCCTGATCCAGGCCGGTCTGCGGGTACGCCACATTGACCAGGACCGGAACGTGCCGATGTACCAGACCTCGGTACCGCTGACGCCCGCGGGGGGCTTTGTCGGCAATCTGGTGGTCTCCATGCGCCCGTTCTCGGCGGCCGACGCCATCCGAGCCATCCAGATCACTACCCGTTATCCCCAGGTGCATGGAGCACCGGTACATCTGGGCAATCCGGGACTCATCGGCATTTCGGAGCTGCATTCGCCCGATTACGGCGATTCGGTCTCCGTAGACGAAAACGAGATTCCGGTGTTCTGGGCCTGTGGCGTTACGCCCCAGCAGGTTCTGATCGATTCCGGTGTGTCATTTGCTATCACCCACAGCCCGGGCCATATGCTGGTAACAGATATTCCAGACAGCACCCTGGCCCTGTTTTGAAAACCCAGCACGACCACAGAAAACTGAGGAAACAACCATGATGACAAAAAAACCCCTCGCCGTTGCCACCGTCGTTGCCATCTCCATGGCAGGCGCCAGCGCCCATGCCCAGGACATCGACAAGACCAGCCTTTCCTACGTCGGGAGCTGGAGCAGCCTGTCGCTGTACCAGAATTTTGAAAAGCCCTTCTGGGAAAACCACATTCCCGAGGCCTCTGGTGGCCAGATTTCCACCGATGTAACCACCTTCGACCAAATGGGCCTGGGCGGCGGCGAAGTCTATCGCCTGATGGCCCGTGACGTCATTGAAGTGACCTCAACCGTCGCCGACTACGCCGTGGCCGACGCACCGGAGCTTGAGGGCCTGGACATGCCCATGATCGCTCCGGATGTGGACACGGCCCGCAAGGTCGCCGAAGCCTACCGGCCGGTCCTCGCGGACGCCTTTGCCAAACGCTTTGACGGCGCCCAGCTTCTTGCTGTCGTGCCCTATCCGTCCCAGATGGTGTTCTGCAATACGCCGATTGAAGATCTCTCTGACCTGCAGGGCAAGAAAATCCGTGCCAGCGGCCGGACTACCGCAGAATTCCTTCAGGCCATCGGTGCCGAAGGTATCACCCTGAATTTCAGCGAAGTTCCTGGCGCCCTGCAACGGGGCGTTATTGACTGCGCAGTGACCGGTTCGCTTTCTGGCTACAGCTCCGGCTGGCATGAGGTATCCACTCACCTGTACCCGCTTCCCGTGGGCGGCTGGGACCACGTAGTGACCGCCATGAACGGCAAGAAGTGGGACTCGCTCTCGGAATCCACTCAGGAATGGCTGACCAGCGAGATCAAAACCAACTATGAAACACCGGTCTGGGACGCCGCCGTGGAAGAGACCAAAGAGGGCATTGCCTGCCTCACCGGTGAGGGCACCTGCTCCAGGGGCGAACCCGGCGACATGGTACTGGTGAAAGCCACCGACGCGGACTTTTCCAATGCCTCCAGGGCTCTTGAAGAAACCGTTCTGCCCAACTGGGCCGGCCGTGTTGACCAGGAATGGGTTGACCGCTGGAATGAGACTGTGGGCGCCATCACCGGCCTGAAAGCCTCCAAGTAACCGCAGTATCCGTCATTGGTGACCGGGCAGAGCAACTGCCCGGTCACCCTGGAGAAAACTATGTTGCAACAGGCCAACTCCATCCTCGACCGGCTACTGGACCGGGCCCAGATCGGTTCGCTCTGGCTGGCACGGGCCGGCGGCGCGCTGATTTTGCTGACGGTGGTGATTGTTACCATTGAGGTAATCACTCGCCAACTCATGGGCCGATCCGCTGTACACGCCACTGAAATAACGGGCTACATCATGGCGGTCAGCACCAGCTGGTGCTTCGCCTACACCCTGCTGTGCAAAGCTCACATCCGGATAGATGCCCTGTACCTGACTTTTCCGACACGGGTGCGTGCGGCACTCGACTTACTGGCGCTGCTGGCCATGACGCTGTTTTGCGTGCTGGTCGTCGACGCAGTATTTAGTGTTGCCTACGACTCCTTCGCCAACAGTGCAACCGCCAATACCCCGCTTGGCACCCCCCTGTGGATACCTCAGACACTCTGGCTGGGCGGCCTTATCTGGTTCAGTTTTGTGGTCTGCCTGCTGGCCCTACGGGTGATTTTTGCAATGTTCCAGGGTGATATTGACGGCATCCAGGCCCTGGCCGGAAGCCCAACACTGGATGAGCAAATCGAGCACGAAAACCGGGAAGCACAGTCATGATTCTGACCGCATTGATCATTCTTCTGGCTTTACTGGTACTGAGCGTGCCCGTTGCCGCCACCCTCGTTGTCCTGGCCCTGATGCTGGACGAATTCTTTTCGCCTTTCCCCCTGTTCCGCGCCATGGGCGATGTCCTCTGGACCGCCTCCGACAGTTTTTTGCTGATCGCCATTCCGCTGTTCATTCTGCTTGGCGAAATCCTGGTCAGAACCGGCATTGCCAAGGGCACCTACCGTTCACTGGAAAGCTGGCTGTCGTGGCTGCCGGGCGGCCTGTTGCACGCCAACATTGGTACCGCCACCCTGTTCTCCGCCACCTCCGGATCGAGCGTTGCCACCGCAGCCACCATTGGCACTGTTGCCATCCCTCAGGGCAAGGAGATGAAATACGATCCGAGGCTATTCACTGGCTCGATTGCCGCGGGCGGCACCCTGGGCATTATGATTCCACCCTCCATCAACCTGATTGTGTATGGCTTCCTGACCGAAACCTCGATCCCTCAGCTGTTTGCCGCCGGCCTGCTTCCGGGCTTGCTGCTGGCCACCCTGTTCATCGTGGGGACCGCGCTCATCTGTATCTGGAAGCCGTCACTTGGCGGGCCCAGCGTCAGCCACAGCTGGGGTGAACGGATTTCCGGGCTTCGGAACCTGATCCCGGTCCTGGCGCTGTTCGGCATCGTGGTGGGTTCCATCTACACCGGTCTGGCAACGCCCACCGAAGCAGCGTCCCTGGGAGTGCTGGGCGCCATGGTGATTGCGCTGTCCATGGGCAAGCTGTCCACGAAGGTGATTATCGAGGCCCTGGACGGCACCATGAAAACCACTGGCATGATCATGCTGATCATCATGGCTTCCTACTTTCTGAATTTCGTGCTGGCCTCGTCCGGCGTTACCCGGGAACTCACCGGCTTTCTGGCGTCCGCTGGCCTTGGCCCCTATTCCACCCTGATGCTGGCGATCCTGATCTACATCGTGCTCGGTTTCTTCATTGAAACCCTGTCCCTGATGGTCATCACCATTCCCATCGTCGCCCCCATTATCATCGGCATGGGCTTCGACCCGGTCTGGCTGGGAATCCTGCTAATCCTGCTGATCGAGATGGCGTTGATCACCCCGCCGGTCGGGCTGAACCTGTACGTTGTTCAGGGCGTTCGCCAGGGCGGGCCGTTCAGCGATGTGATGGTGGGCGCCATGCCCTATGTTGCCATGATGCTGGTGATGGCTGTCATTCTGATTCTGTTCCCGTCCGTGGCGCTGTTCCTGCCCGGCCTGATGAACTAACCCTCTTACAACCAACATTGACCGGAGCGAACCATGATCACTTTTCAACTGGCCGACACCGGAGAAACCCTGGACATCGACGTTCAGGAACTCATCATCGCGGGCTGGGCGGGGCGTGAGCAGACCGGCATTGACGAGCACATCGAGGAACTGAAGGCGATTGGCGTCACGCCGCCTTCCAGCACACCGCTGTTCTATCGTGTGGCCGCGAACCAACTCACCACTGCCCCCGAAATTCAGGTGCTTGGCGAGCAATCCAGCGGCGAAGCTGAGGTAGTGCTGATTGGCTCGTCCCACGGCACGCTGGTAGGCATCGGCTCGGACCACACCGACCGCGAAGCGGAGGCCTGGTCGGTGGCCCACTCCAAACAGGTGTGCGCCAAGCCGGTTAGCCAGCAGGTCTGGCGGCTCGAGGATGTTATCGAGCACTGGGACCAGCTTGAGATAACATCCTTCGCCACCATCAACGGCGACGAAGTGCGTTATCAGGAAGGGCCGGTTACCGGCCTGCTCCACCCCGCTGACCTGCTGCGCCGTTTCGGCCACGACAAACCGGCACTGGCTCCCGGCCAGGCCATGCTGTGTGGCACTCTTCCGGTGATCGGAGGGGTGAGGCCCGCGCAAGCTTTCCGGATGGTACTGACCGATCCGGTAACCGGCCGGAGCCTGCAGCACCAGTATGACATCCGGACCCTGCCGGTGATCTCATGAAGTCGCTCGCAGGCTCTCATGAACCAACACTCAGGGCGCTGCTTGAGAGCATGCGTGATGGCCTATGGACGGCGACCGATCTGCTTGATGCCTGCTTCTCCAGTATCGACAGCACGGACAATCCGGCGGCCCGGGTGTACACCAAACGCTTTGACCGCACCGCCCGTGCTGAAGCCGCCGCCGCAGACCAACTGAAAGCCGGCGGTGTGCCGGTGGGCGAACTGTCGGGATTGCCAATCGCTCTGAAGGCATTGTTTGATGTCGCCGGCGAAGTAACCCATTCGGGTTCCCGGGGGTGGCAGGCAGCCGCCAGCCAGGACGCTCTCATCGTTTCCCGGTTGCGCCGGGCCGGGGCAGTGATTACCGGCCACACCAACATGACGGAGTTTGCGTACTCCGGTCTGGGCCTGAACCCCCACTACGGCACCCCTGACAACCCTCTGGCACCCGGGCGCATCCCTGGAGGCTCATCCTCCGGGGCCGCCGTCGCGGTGGCCCAGGGCATGGCAGCGGCCGCCATTGGCTCCGACACCGGCGGGTCGGTCCGGATTCCCGCGGCATTCTGCGGCCTGGTAGGCTTCAAGCCCTCACAGCAACGTATTCCCCGCGACGGTACCTTCCCACTCTCCGACAGCCTGGATTCGATCGGTCCGATCGCCCGCAGTGTCGACTGCTGCGCGCGCCTGGATGCCGTCCTGTCCGGAAACCCTTATCAACCGCTGGCACCCGCTGCATTGAAGGGCCGGCGTTATGTTGTCCCATCCGACTATATGCTGGAGGGCATGGATGAAACCGTTGCCCGGGCGTTTTCCCACAGCCTGAAAACGTTGGCCGATGCCGGCGCCAGCATCATTGAAGCCCCGGCGCCGGTGCTCTCGGCATTGCCGGAGCTGATGGAGGGTGGTGGATTCACCGCGGCCGAGAGTTACTTCGTACACCGGCGGTGGCTCGCCACCCATGGTGATCGCTACGATCCGCGCGTCCGGTCTCGCATCGAGCGAGGCGCGGCATTAACCGCTGCCGATTATATCGAGCTGTGCCGGCGCCGGCGCGAAAAAAAACTCCAGGCGGATCAATGGCTCCGGGAGTTCGATGGCCTGCTGGCCCCCACCGTGCCAATAGTGCCACCGCGCTTCGATGAGGTGGCGGCCGATGATGACTACGCCCGGCTCAATCTACTGGCACTGCGCAACCCGACCGTAGCCAACCTGCTGGACCTGTGTGCCATCTCGGTGCCCAATCATGCACCGGGAGACCTGCCGAGCGGCCTGATGCTGGTTGGGCACAATGGCAGTGACAGGCAACTCCTGCGCCAGGGGGCGGCCCTGGAAGCGCTGATGGACCAAAGACCATGACTGATCTGAACAAGACCCCCGAGCCGTCGCAGACCGATTCACGGTCCGGTGGTGAAAATGCCCGCCGAATCCTGAAGCGGGACCCCAACCCGCACCTGTTCCGGCCAGTAACCTTCCGGACGGTGACCGCGCGCAACCGGATCATGTTATCTCCGATGTGCCAGTATTCCGGCGAGGACGGGCTCTCCAACGACTGGCACTTTGTGCACCTCGGTGCCCGGGCGGCCGGTGGCGCCGGCTGGGTGTTTACCGAAGCGGTACACACCGAGCCCCGGGGCCGAATCACCCCCCACTGCCTGGGGCTCTGGAACGACGAGCAGCGTGACCGGCTGGCCCGCATTGCCGGCTTTGTCCAGGCCCAGGGCGCCGTACCCGGCATTCAGCTTGGCCACGCAGGCCGAAAAGCGTCCGTGGGCCGGCCCTGGGAGGGTTCGCGCCCTCTGCGGGTGGACGAAGGCGGCTGGAATGACCAGGTCTCCGCTTCGTCCCTGCCCTATGCCAGTGGCTGGCCAAACCCAGTGGCCATGACCCAGAACCAGATTGACGATGCCCTGCAGGCCCTCAAATCCGCTGTGCGCAGAGCCCGGGAGGCCGGCTTCAAGGCGCTGGAGCTTCATGGCGCGCACGGCTACCTGATTCACCAGTTCCTGTCGCCACTCAGCAACCAACGCACGGACGCCTACGGTGGCAGCTTTGAAAACCGCATCCGCTTCCTGCAGGAATCCATTCAGGTGGTCCGGGAGGCCTGGCCACATGACCTTCCGCTGTTTGTAAGGCTGTCATGCACCGACTGGGTTGAGGGAGGCTGGACTCTAGACGATACGGTACGCCTGGCAACACTGCTGCAATTCCAGGGGGATGTAGACCTGATAGACTGTTCTTCTGGAGGTAACGACCCGAGACAGCAAATCCCGATTCATCCCGGGTACCAGATTCCCCTGTCTCAGGAGGTGCGCTCCAGGGCAAACATTGCCACCGGAGCGGTTGGGCTGATCCACAGCCCGGACCTGGCCGAATCCGTTATCGCCAATGGTCAGGCAGATCTGGTGGTTCTCGGCCGAGCCCTGCTGTCAGATCCGGCCTGGCCACTGAGGGCAGCTGCCACCTTGAAGGCTGAAAACGTTGAGTGGCCAAAACAGTATGAACGTTCAAATATTTTCTGAGTTATCACGGACACGTCTTACGGAGAAAACGAGGTTACTATGACACCTTTGAAGCTGAACGCTGACATGGGCGAGAGCTTTGGCCCCTGGGTCATGGGGCTGGATCACGACGTCATGCCTTATGTCGACCTGGCCAACATCGCCTGCGGCTTTCACGCCTCAGACCCCGATGTGATGCGCCGGACCGTGCGCATGGCCAAAGAGCATGGGGTCAGTATCGGCGCACATCCCGCCTACCCCGATCTGGTTGGCTTCGGTCGGCGCTCCATGGCCTGCTCCGCCAGTGAAATAGAGAACCTGGTGCTGTATCAGCTGGGCGCCCTGGCCGGCATGTGTCGAGCCGAGGGTACTCAGTTGCGCTACGTAAAGCCCCACGGTGCACTCTACAATGACATGGCCAGGGCCCCGGAGATCTTTGCCGCCGTGGCCACCGGGGTTAAAGCTTTCGATCCCGCCCTGCCTCTGATGACCCTTGCGACTCGGCACACAGCCACGATACGGGAACAGGCTGAACAGCACGGCATAACCCTGTGGTTTGAAGCTTTTGCCGACCGGGCGTACGACAGCGAGGGCCGGCTGGTGTCCAGATCCATACCTGGTGCGGTGCACCATGATCCTGAGCTGATCATCGATCAGGCCCGTCGCATTGCCACCGGACAACCACTGACGGCAAGCGACGGCAGCGAGCTCGTGTTGCAGGCCGACACCCTGTGTGTCCATGGCGACAATGCGGAATCCATTGCGGCCGTCCGTCGCATTCGCGACATGCTTACAACCCTGGAAAATGCCTCGTGAGTCACAGTGGTCTGCCGCGGCTGGAGCCGGCTGGCATTGATGGCTGGATGGTCCGCCTGTTCGGCACCATCGAGGAGAACAATCTGCTGTGGCTAACAGCGCTGACTCACGATTGCGAGGCGGCATTCGGCGAGGCTCTGGTCGACCTGGTGCCCTCCTATACCACCTTGCTGGTAATCTTTGACCCACTGAAGCTGAGCGCCTGGCAGGCCCGCCAACGGCTGGTCGATATCCTGGCCCGGCTGGTTCCGGACGATGTCGGTGGCGAAGGGGAGCTGCACGAGCTGGCCACCTGGTACGACCCGAGCGTTGGCCCTGACCTGGAACGCGTTGCCAAACTCTCGGATATGACGGTCGACGCCGTTATCGACACCCACAGCTACCAGGAATACCGGGTCTTTGCCCTCGGCTTTTCGCCGGGTTTTGCTTTCATGGGGCTGTTAGACGACAGCCTCATCTGTCCACGCCTGGACACGCCTCGCCCGAAAGTGCCCGCCGGCAGTGTTGCCATCGCCGGCCAGCAGACAGCCGCTTATCCGGCGGTTACGCCTGGTGGCTGGAATCTGATCGGTCGCACGGCAGCCCGCCTGTTTGACCGGGATCGCGACGGCTTCAGCCTGCTCAAGGTGGGGGATCGGGTTCGATTTGTCGCCGTTGACCAACATACCTTCGAGAACGAGGGCGGCGATCCGACCCCCGTCGCTCCGGCCCGGGAGAACACACGCTCATGAGTGCCAGCACCACCGGATTTCGAGTAACCCGGGCGGGGCCCCTGGCCCTGCTGCAGGACGCCGGACGCTTCGGCGTCCGGCACCTGGGTGTGACCCAGGGCGGCCCGGCAGACCTTCATGCCTGGGCCTGGGCCAACCGGCTGGCCGGCAACGGCTGGGGAACACCGGTACTGGAGATTACCTTTGGCGGGCTTCAGTTGCAGGCGGAATGCGATCTCACCATTGCCGTCACCGGCGCGGACCTGTCGGGCCGGCTCGAAGACCAGCCCCTGCCATTGTGGCGCAGGATCAAAATCGGCAAGGGCGAGCGGGTGGTGTTCGGCACCCCGGCTAAGGGCCTGCGGGCCTACCTTGCTGTTGCAGGCGGGTTCTCGGCGGAGCCGGTACTGGGCAGCGTTGCCTGTGTCGTCCGGGAACAACTCGGCGGCTTTGATGGCCAGGGCCGGCGCCTGGCAGACGGCGATCAGCTGATCATCGAAACACCCGCCGATAAGATGTCGGGCTCTATCGAGGCCGAGACCCCTGAGCAGGAACGACCGGATTATTCAATCCCGGCAATCCTCGATCTGCTGCCCGGCGCCCAGATAGCCGACTTCACTGGTCGCAGCCTGTTCGATGCCTTCAACGCCGAATGGCGGGTCGACGACCGCGCGGACCGCATGGGCGTTCGCCTGACCGGCCCGCTGCTACATTGTCGAATCGACTCCATGATCTCCGAGGGCATATCGCTGGGAGCGGTGCAGGTGCCTCCGGATGGCCAGCCCATTGCTCTGCTCAACGACCGGCAAACCATCGGTGGCTACCCGCGCCTGGGCAACCTGACACCACTGGCAGCCTCAAGGCTGGCCCAGTGCATGCCCGGGCAAAGCGTCTGGTTACGACCGGCCGGCGCGGAACGAGCACTTCGGGAACACCGGCAATTCATTCTTCAGGTTGCAACCCCAACCAGCGACCGGACATCCGCCAGAAAACGGTCCACCTGATGATGGGTTGTTGCCCATGAACACATCAGCCTGGCGCTTCCACCGATGAAGTTGTAAAAGCGCCAGCCCTTGGCCCTCAGCTCCGCCTGAATCGGCTCCGGCATTTCAACGAAAACGCCATTTACCTGCCTCGGGTAGCGCAGCCGGACACCAGGCAGGCCTTCCAGGCCCCGGGCCAGCTGCTCTGCGCAGGCATTCGCGTGACGGGCGTTCTGCAACCAGACATCATCCTCCAACAGCCCGCACCAGGGCGCGGAAATGTAGCGCATCTTGGAAGCCAGTTGACCAGCCTGCTTGCAGCGCCACTCAAAGTCTTCCGCCAGTGCCCGGTTAAAGAACACCACCGCCTCACCAAGTGCCAGGCCGTTCTTGGTACCTGAAAAACACAACACATCCACACCCACTTTCCAGGTAATCTCCGAAGGATGGACGCCCAGCGCCGCCACCGCATTGGCGAACCGTGCACCGTCCATGTGGATGTTCAGCTTGTGCTGGTCTGCCACTGCCCGGATTGCGCGAAGCTCTTCGGGACTGTAAACAGTGCCTACCTCTGTGGCCTGGGTAAGACTCAGGGCCTTGGGCTTCGGGTAATGGATATCAGTGCGCTTGGTGACCAGGTGCTCGATGCTTTCCTGCGTCAGCTTGCCATCTTCGCCTTGTCCCAACAGCAGCTTGGCGCCGTTGGACGCATACTCCGGCCCGCCGCATTCATCGGTTTCTATATGTGCCAGTTCGTGGCAGATGACACTGTGGAACGATTGGCCAATGGAGGCGAGTGCCAGGGAGTTGGCGGCGGTGCCGTTAAACACGAAGTAAACATCGCAGTCGGTATCGAACAAGGCCCGCAAACCATCAGCCGCCCGCTGCGTCCAGCTGTCCTCGCCATAGGCCGGCTCATCTGTGCGGTTCGCCGCTTCCATGGCTTTCCAGGCCTGCGGGCACACCCCACTATAATTATCACTGGCAAACTGTTCTGACTGAGACACAACGCGCTCCTGAATTTACCCGAGGAAAGTCCTCCACGTTATCGGATTGGCAGTTTCTTGCCAACGGCGAGAGTTCGGCAATCAGGAGTAACTGAACCGGGCCAGACAGGCCCGGTGGGTCGGGCGTGAGTCTCTAATGACCGCTCAGCCCCAAATTCGCTGCATCCTGTTCAATGCAACGGTCCAGCAGAGCCAGGTACTCGGCCTTGGCCTTAACCTTGGTCTCCCGGTGCGCCCGCATGTTGAGCGTTTTGAAGTGAGTGGCCAGCTCGCTGGCGCGTTCAAGCAGTTTGTCCTGGGCAACCACTTCATCCAGGAAACCGGCCTCAACCGCGCCCTCGGGGCTGTAGATCTCTGCATTCACCACCGAGCGGTAGAAATGCGCCGGTACCAGGCGATGCCGGGCAATTTCAATGCCGGCATGATGCATGGTCATGCCGATGGCGACCTCGTTCAGGCCCAGCTTGAATGGCCCTTCAATGGCGACTCGATAGTCTACTGACAACAGAATAAACGCACCCTTGGCAATGGCGTGGCCGCTGCAGGCCCCGATCACCGGCAACGGAAACGCCGCCAGCCGGCGGGTCAGCTTGGAGCCCGTGGCGACCAGCGCCGCCGCCTCTTTTGGCCCCTTCTGCATCTCTTTCAGATCGTAACCCGCAGAAAAAATGCCCGGCTGGCCGGTCAGGATAACAACGGCCTTATCTTGCTCTGCACGGTCCAGCGCTGCATTCAGCCCCTCAAGAACCTCATGACTCAGGGCATTGGCCTTGCCGTTACTGATGGCAATCGTCGCAACACCGTCCTTCAATTCGTAACCTACCAGTTCAGCCACTTGTTCTACCTCTCTACCACAAATTAAAGTGAGCGTTTGTTAACTTATCAGATGCTGATTGTGTGTCAGCCCGGCCCGAGTTTCAACAATCTTTGCGACTCTTCGGGGGCCGGCATTTGAGAAACTTTACCCACAGAAACTGTGGATAACTTTGTGGGAAGTGTTCGGATAGGTCCGTTCAGCCCGTCAACCGCACGGGCTCATGGATTATGGCGTTTTAATGACCTACTACGCGTTAATCACCGCAACCTGCTACCGAATACCGTTCGATTGCAGCCACTGGCTGATCTGGGCCTGATTCATGGCACCGCTCTGGCGGGCCACTTCGCGACCGTTCTGGAACAGGGTCAGGGTAGGAATGCTACGAATACCAAATTGGCCAGCCGTTCCGGGGGATTGCTCGGTGTTCAGCTTGGCAAAGCGAACCTTGCCTCGCCAGCCCTTGGCAGCCTCCTCAAACTGCGGTGCCATCATTTTGCAGGGGCCGCACCAGCTGGCCCAGAAATCCACCAGCACCGGCACATCGCTACGCCCTGTGTGAGCGCCAAAGCTCTGGTCTGTCAGTTCCAGAACCTGGTCCGGCCACAGCGGCCGCTTGCACGCCCCACAGTTGCCACCGGAGGCGAGCTTGTCGGCGGGCACACGGTTAACTTTGTGGCAATAGGGGCACACGAGGTGTCGGATGTCGGTTGTCATTGGGTAGCCTCTCTCGATTCTCTGCCATGAATCATCGGGGCACGTCGCCGGAATTCAAGCAGACTAAAACTCCGACATTGCATCCTGCAGATCCCGTTTGAGTTCCTCAGGTTCGGTGATCCAGATGGTTTTATCCAGGCCCGGGAAAACTCCGACGTCCAGGCCATCGTTTGTCAGCCCCGGCACCCATTTCCGGAAAAAGTCGGGCAATGAAATACTTCGGGGCGTCAGATCGTCAGTGCCCTTGGCATAGTCTGCGGCGAACTCTGAGGAAGGCCAGACAGGGAGGTACTCCACGTCGCCGTCGTCCGATGAGATTTTCAGGAAACGATTCTCGGTATTCACCAGAATCCAGACTTCACGCTCCTCGCCTACCTGGCTCAGGAAGTAGTCGTACCGCTCTTCACCGTCCATTTCGATTATCGGGGTAAGTTCATCGCTGTTCATTTCAGGCACACCACTCCAACAGGTTATTTTCGGATAAGTTTCGGAGCCTAACACGGATGCCGCGAGGACCGACGCCCCCTTCCCCAAAACATTACCATAAGCGTCGCCAAGATCAGATTGCCAGCAAGCATAAACGGGTACATATCGGGAGAGAGTCGCAACCACTCACCGGTGAAGTTCATCATTGCGTGAAAAATCAGAACTGCCAGTATGCTTCGCTGGGTGCAGTTATAAACATACACAATCAACAACGTATGGCAGAGGATCATCGGCATCCACCAGTAAAGTTCCGGGTTGAAGGTTGTATTAGCGTAGTACCCTGGAAACCAGACAAAGGGCGCATGCCAGAGAGCCCAAACCGCGCCGTTCACCAGACCCGCCACAACCGGGCTGAAGCGCTGTTGCAGGGCATCCAGGTAAAAACCGCGCAAGCCCACCTCTTCCACAGCCGGGAACACGAAGGACAGCACAAACAGGAACAGCAATGGCCCCGGATTAACAAACAGCAGCCAGTTCGTATCAAGAGGAGCGCCGGCAATGCCCAGGATCTGGGCCAAGCCGGCCATGGCAAGATCGAATGCCAGCCAGAAAAGCAGGATGACCAGCCACCAACGGCCGGGAATGCGGCGCCAGTCAGTCAGACGCCTCCCCAGATCTTTTAGTTGTTCCTTCCCGCCCGTTGCAGCTGCCAGACCAAGACCGGCAACGGCAGGGCTGGCGCCGCCGAGCAAAAACCAGATCAGGTTTGGAAATGCCCAGACCGAGGAATCCGATAGCAGCACCGGTATCCAGAAAAAATAAGCCCACCCCAGATAAACCAGGGGAAACGCTAATAACGGTTGCCTGATCAATGGCACTGTCCTCCGTGGGTCATCGTTCCGGGCAGTATCCCCGCAAGCCACACGACGTTCTTGATATATATCAAAACGCCATCAGATCAAGAGGAAGCTTGGAAGTTCCCGCTTTTCTCGCGGCTGTTGAACTGGGTATGATCATTGCGCAGTGGAACCGGCTCTCTCCTCAGCCATCCACAACATGGACACCCGACAATGCCTTCTGCAGATAGAAGCACGCAACCCGCTGCCATTCCGTTTCGGTCGATAATCCTGTTTCTTTCGCTGACCTTTGGCATCGCCTGGGGAATCCTCGCTGCCTTCATCTTTTTTTCGGAAACCATGGTTGGTCTGTTCGGTGAGATCACCGGCGAACACCCTCTTTTCTATCTCGCGGTCTGGGCACCGGCGATCTCGGCGTTCGTCGTGATTTTTCGGTGGTCCGGGCGGAAAGGATTGCGCAGGCAGTTGGGGCGCGCCCTGCTATGGCGCTGCTCATGGCCCTGGTACGCGTTCCTGCTTCTTGGCGTCCCCCTGGTGTTCTTTGTGGGTTCGTTCTTCAAGGGCAATCTTTCAGAGGCTACCTTTCCATTCCCGTCTGCGTCATCGTTTCTGGTTGCGCTTGTTTTTATTGCCATTAAAGGACCCATCGAGGAGTTCGGCTGGCGAGGCCTGGCACTCCCCCTTCTGCAACGCAAAATGGCACCGATGTGGGCCGCGCTTGTCATTGGCGTCATCTGGGGCCTTTGGCACACGCCAGCTTTTCTGCTGAGCGGCACCGAGCAGAGCGCCTGGTCATTCCTGCCGTTTTTTACCGGCACCATCGCGCTGAGCGTAATTGTCACGCCGCTGTTTAATGCTTCCCGGGGAAGCATTTTCCTGCCCGCGCTCTTCCACTTCATGCTCATCAATCCCGTCTGGCCCGACGCTCAGCCTTATGACACCTATATTTTCGCGTTGGTTGCCATAGTCATCGTCTGGTTGAATCGCGGAAGCATGTTTACACGCAACTACAGTGTTACCGAAGTCATCCCAGAAAAATCGGGAACTTGATCATGCATTATCGCGGCGGAGTGTTTTTCGGGCTCGGCATCACACTTCTGGCAACTTTACCCTGGTTGACCGCCTGCTCGGCCGGCTACCAAACGGCAACCAATACGTCCCTGGAGGCAACGTTTTCAAATGCAGCGGAGCGGCTTCACGGAGACTATGCTCTTCCCGGTATAACAGCCAGTTACGTGCTGCCAGACGGCACCGGCCACTCGGCAGCTGTCGGTTGGGCCGACGTGGAAAATCGCCAGGCAATGACCGCAGAATCCAGAATGCTGGCAGCGAGTATCGGTAAGACTTTCGTTGCTGCGACCATGGTGTCGCTCGCAAGGGAACGAGCAATTGATCTGGATGCTCCATTATCAACCTGGCTGGATCAGAACACTTGGTTCCAGCGGCTTCCGAACCATCGGAACCTGACTATTCGTCAGTTGCTAAACCACACATCAGGGTTAGCGAATCATGTGAACCTGCCTGCCTTTATCGAAATGGTTTCACAACGTTGGCCGGAACCTGGAAATCCATTCACACCGGAGGTTCTGGTCAGTTTCGTTATGAACTCAGAGGCACTGTTCCCGGGCGGCGAGCAATGGGCGTACACAGACACCGGATATATTCTCATCGGACTTGTCATTGAGGCCATCACGGGCCGAACTTATTACGAAGAGGCTAACGACCGATTTCTCGAACCACTGGGACTGACGGCGACATCAGCATCGAACAAACGCAGGCTTCCGGGTCTGGCTGCTGGGTATGTTGCTGCCGACAATCCCTTTGGTTTCCCGGCAAAAACAACAGATGAGAACGGCGTTATGGTGTGGAATCCCGCGCTGGAGTGGACCGGCGGCGGACTCATCAGCACTTCCCGTGACCTGGCCCAGTGGGGCTCTGCGCTGTTTGGCGGCCAGGCAGTATCGGAGGAAATTCTGAGCACAATGCTCCAGCCCGTGCCGGTCGGCAACGATATGCCCGGGACCTATTATGGCCTTGGCATCACGATTTCCCTGTCGGGTCCGCTTTCACCGGTCTACGGTCATGGCGGCTGGATCCCTGGCTACAGCTCAAGTCTCCGTCACTATGCCGGGAGTGGGATTACCATTGCCTTCCAGGTAAACAGTGATCGGATATCTCACCAAAGCCTTTCTGAAATCGAACTATGCCTTGCCCGCGTAGTCATATCGGGTGGAAAAGAAACCGACTGTGTGCCATGAACGCATTGCCCCCCGATTCGTCACTATTCTGGAGCTTAAGAATGAAAAAATTCCTCGCCCTTCCGGCCCTGTTCATCGCGATGCCTGGCTTCGCGCGATTGGCGCCTCAGCAGGGGTTTAGTGGTGAAGTCTCACTGAATGCGGGGATCATCTCTTCAACTTCCAACTTTAACGTCGATGGTGACCGAACCAACGATTCCCTGGAGAGCAAGGCCGATAGTGAGTCAGAGAGTCTAATCGCGCCGCTTGGCAACGTTGCCTATGCCTTTGGCGAGGGACTGGGACAACAGCTTTACTTCGGCACCACACGGGAAGATATTGCCGACGGTTATCTCCGGAGAAACCTGGAAAAACCCCTATCAGCTAAACACTCCGCGACAAGAGACCGACATCTCGGGCAATGCCTACCGTCTGAAACTCGACAGCATCTCCGGCTCCCACTTCAGTCTGGATCTCGCATACGCCACCACGGATGTCGACGATGATCTCAATGCCGGAACGGATCTGGCTCGCGATGCCGACAGTTACTACGCCAAGGGTAGTTACCGCTTCACTGTGTCGCCGACCAGCTTCGTCTCACCCTCTGCCATTTACATCCAACATGACGCCGATGGCAGTGCCAGCAGTTTCGACGCCTATGGCGCCGAAGTCAGCTGGTTTAATATTCTGGGCAGGCACAGCCTGGTATTGACCGCAGGTTTCACAAGGCGGGACTACGAAAGCGCCAGCACGCTGTTTAATAAAAAGCGTACGGATGATGAGCTCAGTCTGTTTGCAGCCTACGAGTACCCGGAGTTTATGGGTTGGAAGGATTGGTCGTTCATTTCTCTTGCCGGCTATGGCGACACCCAATCCAACCTGACCTTCTACGATGAATCCTCATACCTGTTTGCGGTAGGGCTGAACTATAAGTTCTGATCAGGCCGTGAGGCTGATCGGCTGAACGCTAGGATCTTGCCCGAGCCATGCGGAACAGTGCCTCTGGTGAAACCCGCTTGATCCAGAGCGCGGCCATTTCCCTGCCCTTGCCGACCGGAATTTCCCGCTTCTTTGCCTGAAGGCCTTTGAAGACAACCTCGGCGCATTCGGTTACATCCATACCGCCGGCAATGTCTTCGTCTACCTCGCCAAAGGCCGATCCATCGCCAGCCAGAGCATTACGGGAAATATCGGTGCGAATAAACCCCGGAGTAATGGTGGAAACCTGCACACCCTGCCCTTCAACCTCAGCGCGCAGGGCATCGAAAAACCCCATCACCGCATGTTTGGCAGCACAATAACCCGTTCGCATTGGCGCACCTATCTTGCCGGCAACACTGGAAGTCACCGCGAGGTGCCCGGCACCACGTTCCAGCATATGAGGCAGTACGGCTTTGGTGAGGGCAATCTGGCCCATCACATCCACGTCGATCAGTTTCTGGTAGACCGCCATATCCGTGTCTTTGCACAGGGAGCGCTGGGAAACACCGGCGTTATTAATCAGCAGATCCAGGGCGCCAAAAGAATCCAGCACGGTCTCAACCGCAACGGGGAGGGAGCCCCAGTCCGTCACATCCAGGGGCAATACCAACACCTGATCAGCGGCAAGCCCGGCATCACGGCAACGAGCGGCCACACGCTCAAGCTCGCTCTCACGCCGGGCGGATAAAACAAGACGGGCGCCATCCTGTGCAAATCGCAAGGCAAGCGCCTCGCCAATGCCGGCGGATGCTCCGGTAATCCAGACAGTTTGTGCGGGCATGACAGTTCCTTTTGAATCCTTCAGCTTTCAACCAGGCGGGCCCTGAGGCGGGGCAACTGGGACGGGTAGTTTTCCTGGATAAAGGTTACCAGGCCCTCTCGAACGGCACACCTCAGATCCCAGTTTGCGCTGGAGTTCGAAGCGCTCATGAGAAACCGGACCTGCATGGCCTGGTCATTGGAGTCGGTAACCTGCACCGTTGCCAGCGCGCCATCCCATAGATTGGATTGCGCCAGCAATCGATTGAATTCCTGCCGAAGCGGTTCTACCGGCATGGTGTAATCAACCCAGATAAAGACGGTTCCCAGCAGTTCAGCGGAATGTCTCGACCAGTTCTGAAACGGATTTTCGATAAACCATTGCAACGGCACAACCAGTCTCCGAAGGTCCCAGACCCTCAGGATGACATAGGTGGATGTAACCTCCTCCACCCAGCACCATTCCCCTTGCACGTGCAGCACATCGTCTATGCGAAAAGGTTGAGTCAGGGCAATCTGCATACCCGCCAGCAAATTGCTCAACACAGGGCGGGCCGCAAACCCGAGAATCAAGCCGCCGACACCCGCCGAGGCGAGCAGGCTCGCGCCCATGTGCTGAACCGATTCAAACGTCATCAGCGCGGCGCCAAAACCGATGATCACGATGAGAATATTCAGGGCCCGAACCAGGAAACGGGTTTGGGTTTCGACCTTGCGGGCGCGCTTCCACTGCCCCTCAAGCACCGGATTGAGGGCGACAATCACGTCACCAATGGCAGAGGTCAGCCGAACCGCCGCCCAGGTGATGGCGAGAACCAGCAACAAAGTGGTTACGTGTTGAAGTGCTGCTATCAAGGGCAGATCAGCTGGAGCGGCCTTTAACGATCCTGTCAGCGCCAGCAGACAGAACACCACACCGAGAGCCCGGGCAGCGGCGTCCAGAAACAGCCTGAGCACCGTTCTGGACTCGGAGAAATGGCGAAAAACGGCCAGCGCCAGCCGGAAGATGACATAGGTGGCCAGTACCGCGAGGATTGCCGAAAACCCGGGCCACAACCATGCCTTGAAACCAGCCTCAAACGCTTCCGCCATCAGCCCTCCGGTGCTCTGTTATTGAACAAAACGGCAGAACAGCCAAAATCCCGCGGGCTGTTCTGCTCTCTGGAAGACTATACCAGCCCTTGCTCTCTTGCCATCGCCATCGCCGCTTTTGGCCCGGTCCAGAGCGAGGGCAGGATAATCAGCGACACCGGAATCGCCGTCAGCACGATGAACTGCTGCAGCACGCCAATCTGGCCAGCTCCCATATACAGGAGAATGGCCGCCATCAAAGCCATCGCGCCGCCCCAGAACACGCGAATCCAGGGGCTTGGCTCATCGTGGCCTGCACCGACCATGGCAATGGCATAACTCATGGAATCGCCTGTGGTGGCGACAAAAATGGTGGTGAGTAGCAAAATCGCCGCCGCCATCCAGGTACCGCCAGGCAACGCTTGCGCTACCGTAAGTGTCGCAACATCAAAACGGAAGTTGTTCAGGGCAGCTGTCAGATCAATCGTACCGGCCAGCTGGTGATATATGCCGGAACCTCCAAGCAGCGTGAACCAGATAGTGGTGGCGACTGGAGCCAATACGGCCACCGCCAGAATCATCTCCCGCACAGTCCGCCCCCGAGAGATCCTTGCGACAAATACTGCCATTAATGGGGTATAGCCAATAAACCAGGCAAAGAAGAAAACCGTCCACCATTTCATCCACCAGTCTGGCGCGGTCTCTGCCGTCATGGTTGCCATGGCGAAGAATGAGGTGACGTACTCACCCATGGACTGGGTATAGGTATTGGTCAGAAACAGCGTCGGGCCGAAGACAAAAATCACTGCCGCGATCGCCAGGGCCAGCAGCACGTTTACCCGGCTGAGAAACTGAATACCCTTGTGCAGTCCGGTCATGGCCGAGGTCATGTAAATACCGGCGAGGATCGCCAGCACCACCAGTTGGGTGCCATAACCATCGGGCACTCCAAACAGTTCATGCAAACCAAAACTCATCTGGGTGGCGAGAAACCCAATCGGGCCGACTGTGCCTGCTACCACCGCAATCACGCAAAACGCATCAATTACACCGCCGAGGCGGCCCTGAATCACCTTCTCACCAAACACCGGGTAAAGGAGAGTTCGGGGCTGAAGGGGTTTGCCCTGACCGTAATGAGCCCGGGTCAGAACAAGGGCGGTGAGGGAACCCAAAACGGCCCAGGCCAGGAACCCCCAGTGAGTGAACGACTGAGCCATGGCTGGGGCTACGGCCGCCGCGGTCCCGGCTTCGGTATCAAAGGCCGGAGGCGTGACCACAAAGTGATAAACCGGCTCACCGGCAGCAAAGAACACGCCACCGCCAGCAAGCAGCGTACACATAATCATCGACAGCCAGCGAAAGCGTCCAATCTCCGGGCGATCAAGACCACCCATTCGAGCCGCGCCCGCCCGACTGAGGGCCGTACCGATTGCGATGAAAAACGTCAGTAGCAGCAGAAGCTGAAAGAAGGACCCCATATAGGTCGCTGTCCAGGCAAAGCCATGGCCGATAAGATCGGCAACGTATTGACTGTTCACAACAGAGGCACCAACGAACAGCAGAATAAAGCCAATTGTGAGTACCAGCACTACCGGGTCGCTGTCCGCCAGGGCCCCGGATTTGGCCCGCGGGGCGGCTTGGGATTGTACGGTCATAAGATCTGCCTCTCGAAGAAAAAGCCGCGCACGCTACAGGAAATGCCGCGATCATGCACGGGTAGCCGATAGTCAGTTACACGTGGTCTGATGGAATGCGCCAACGTATGATTAGCTATCTACCTTTCAAGGAGATCAGTCTTGTCTCATCTGCAACTTGCCATTTTGCTGGGTATGACCGTGGCCCTCGGCCCTTTGGCGCTCGACGCCTATCTGCCCGCATTTCCCAGCATTGCTGACCAACTGAACATCTCTCACAGCCATGTCGGATTGACGTTGAGCGCCTATGTCACCACCCTAGGCCTGGCGCAGTTGGTGGGGGGGCCTCTTTCAGACCGCTATGGACGGAAGCCGATTCTCTTTGGTGGTCTCGTTGTATTTGCCGGCGGTGCTGTGATGGTCTCTATGGCGGGCACACTTTCCGAGATGGTGTTCTGGCGCATCGTCCAGGGCATGGGCGGGGCATTCTGCGCGGTATCAGTACCGGCCATCGTTCGGGATCAGGTCAGCGGACAGGACGCCGCCCGACTGTTTGGCCTGATCGGCCTGATCATGTTTATTGCGCCAGCGGCCGCCCCCTCACTGGGCGCGGTGATGCTGGCTCTGGGCGAGTGGCACTGGATTTTCCTGATGCTGGCCGGCTACGCGGTGTTTATGTTGCTGGCGCTCAATGTGGCGCTGTTCCCCAGGCTCCAGACACCGCCGCGCACCACAACGCCTCTCAAAACACTGGTGACGAACTACCTGCTGGTGCTCAGGCACAAAACCACCATGCGCTTCGTGGGTATTCAGGTGCTTTGCTTCAGCACCATGCTCCTGTTTATTACCCATTCCTCGTTTATCTACCAGGAATGGTACGGCCTATCCAACAGCATGTTTTCTGTACTGTTCGCTGCTAACATCGGTTTTATGGCTACGCTGAACCTGATAAACCGACCGCTGCTGCGCCGATTTTCATCCGTGGTTCTGGTGCGGGCACAGGTCATTATGCAGTGCCTGGCTCTGGTCGCTCTGGTGGTGGCAGTCTTGCTGGAAGGGCCGCTCTGGGTGGTAGCGGCCTGCATTATTGTAGCCATTGGCAGCCAGGGCGGGATCGTGCCCAACAACATGGCCAACGCCATGGAGTTCTTCCCGAAGCTCAGTGGTACCGCTGCAGCTTTGCTGGGTGCTGCCCAATTCACCATTGCCGGGGCCATCAGCACGCTCTCATCGGTCTTTGGCAATCTGACGCTGCTCACAATCACCCTCGCCATGCTGGCTTGCTCGACCGGCGCAGTCATTCTCGCGATCGGCGCACCGAGGGCGGTTGCGCAGGCTTTGGCCAATGACGATACAGGTCTTGAAACGGTTTGAGTCCGCATGATTCTCAACTGAAAGGCCCGGACATGCCTTGTTTTTCGATGTTGGCTGAACCATCCCGCAGGAACCGAACGTACTCAATCCGGAGATAATACCAAAAGGACGTGCTCGAGCTGATTGAGTCGCTCCCGCTGAGCCTGCCCATCAATTGGGAAAGCCCCTGGTGGCCGATCGTGATGGGCATCGAGCACGAGCGCATTAACAACGGTGGCCTGTTGGTCATGGCCTTAACGAACACCTTTCACAACATTTCCGATTGGTTGGTGAGCCGAGAAAGGTGCCTTTCGTTATCCGCGAAACCCAGCACAAGTTCCAACACACTCTGTCCGAAGTGACTATCTGGGAGCGGTTGCCGCGCGGAGCAGAGCTGCTAAGAGGGAGGATTTGAACGACGGTATTCGAATGGTTCCTCGAGCATGATTCGATCGATAGTGCCATCTTCGTGCATATCCTCGAGAGCCTTATCGATCTCTGCTAACAAACCGGCGGCTCGCCCCGCTTTCGCCAAGCCTATTCGAAAACCGACTGACTCGAACAGGCCTCCCTGCACCACCATCCCCGCTTTCAAAAGCGGATAATCATGGAGTGCATAATCCGCTGCCATCCGGTTAACCAGGAAAACATCTATCCAATCACGATCCAGGCGCCTGAAATTACTCAGTATTGATGGCGCTTCATCCACTGTAAGATTCAACTGTACTACAGCAGCGTTAAATGGCTCACCGTAATTGAACCCTGTCACCACGCCTATTCGAAGGCCCTGCAAATCCGCAAACGTCGAACGCGGTCGGGCGTGAGGGCTGTCACTTCGGTACCAAAGCAGGTTGGCATCCGAAATGATCGGACGACTCATGAGGAGAAACTGCTTTCGCTCCTCGTTTTCGGTGAGCAGCATAATGCCGTCAACATCGCCGTCTTCTGCCATTTTGAGGCATCGAAGCCAGGGAAGGATTCGCAACTCAACCGGTCGCGCAATTCGGCCTGATAACTCATTCATGAAATCAACCGCATATCCGCCGATAGCCAGAGCCTCGTCATCGCCATAACTATAAGGGGGCCAATGGCTGTTACAGAAAAGCAGAGGCCCATCAGCAGGCTCATCACCGCAGACAGCCTGGGCCGAGAAGATCAATACCAAAAAATAACCTAGAACTTTCATCGGGACGCACTCAAGAGAAAGACCCTTCAACAGAGCTATAGTTGAGCCTGACAATCGACATCTCGAACGCCCTATCAAACACCCTCAGGCTTATTATAGCCCGTTTGATATCCCGACAGATTCATTAAATCGTGAAGGATTGCTCAAGATTCATTGGGTGGTTCAATCCTGTTGAGGAGAACCAAAAAACTTGCCTGTTGTACAAACTCGCATCAGGCATGGGGGCTGCGGATGCAATTCCAAACACAACTGGATGCCCGACCACCGAAGGAGGAATTGTGATCTACGAAACCGGTGCCGTCAGATACGAGGGGCACAATGAAACCGCCGGTGGCGATGAGACCCGTCACTCGTTGCGACGCTACCCATCCATCAGGTCGTTCCGGGCATACCCACGGAAGGTCCGTTCCCCGCGCTTGCAGATGCCCTGCGCGAGCTGCATAAGCGCTACGCTTTGGCCGATCGGAACAAAACGTAATTTCCCAGCAGCGCCAACGAAGCGCCCAGCACCGCCGTTGCAGTCCATTCAAAGCCCTCGAGCCAGGTTGAAACGCTCAGGGCGACAACGGGGAAAAGCACCGTCGCGTAGCCAGCTTTGTCAGCGCCCAGGGTCTGGATTACCGTGATGTAGCAATAAAACGCAATGATCGAGCCGGGCACCGCCAGAAAAACGGTTGCGCCCCAGAAGGTCGCTGCGGTGGGAACCACCCACTCCACGCCCTGCACCAGACACCAGCTCCCAAGAATCAACGCTCCGTAGACCATCGCCCATGCATTTGCCTGGAATAGCGGCACCTGAGACATCCGTACCTTGATGCTGACCAGGTTACCCATGGAAAACCAGAAGGTGCCGGCAATCGCGAACAGAATGCTGGTGGCGGTGGCGTTACCCAGTTGCAGATCATGCCAAAACAGCAGGGCCACGCCAGTGATACCCAGAGAGATTGCAGGATAAAGCCGAGCGGTAGGCTTCAGGCGCAACCAGAGCCAGCCATTCAGGGCGTTAAACAGAGCGGCCAGCGAAAACACTACCGCCAGCAGACCGCTTGTCATCGATTCTGCCGCCCGATAAATCAACAGGAAGTTGACGCTGTAAAGGGTTGCCCCCTGCAGCACCAGCCAACCGTGCTGTTTCAGGGTCAGTTTCTCCACCCTGCGGACCAGAGCGAGAACCAACAATGCTACGGCCGAGGCCATGACGAATCGGTAGAAAACGGATATGTCGACCGGCGCTGTTTCAACCTGTAGACGAATCGCTGTCCAGGTGAGACCCCAGATCAGTACCGTCAAACCATAGTGAACAGAGATTGGCATGGCAGTGAGTCCTGTTGCTAACGGGAACTATCGTTGATCAAGGACCAGAGTAGGACTGAAACGACACCAAAACTTGTCAGATCCTGCTGAACCATGGATGATTCTTGCGGAGGCCCCCTATGCAGACCGATTCTGAATCCATGCCCACGCGCCCAGCGCAATCGAACCCGGAAAGTCGCGACATTGTCGATACCCTCAGAACCGCTGGCGTCGCACCCCAGAGAATGCTTGAGCTGGATCAGGGGCGTGCTCTGGCGCAATGGCAGAATCGTCAGGGCGAGGTGCGTTACGAGCGGCCCCGGCACCATGCACTGAGCATCTACATAGACAAGGGCGAGCAAGCCAGACGGGTATTGAACGGGAAGATTGTCAGTCAGGGCTTTCCCGGTGCCGTTTGCCTGTTCCCGGCAGGCAGCCGCTCAAGCTGGAAAATCAGCGGACAATTCGAGTTTTTTCATCTCTATTTCAATGATCTGGACGTTGCCCGGTGTGCCGAACAGACGTGGGATGCCGACCCGGACAAGCGCCAGCTCTCGGAGTTATACCATGCCGAGGACCCGGTTCTCGCCCAGGCCGGCAAGCTCCTTGCCCTCAGCGACTGGCAGGCTCCCGGCCAAATTATGGCCATGGATCACCTCGCGCAATGGCTTCTACTCCAGGTCGTCAGCCGCCACTCTGGCGGGCGACAAACACTCCCGGAAGTAACGGGGCAGCTATCACTTCGATACCGCCGGCGTCTGCAGGAACGCATCAACGCGGAACTGGGCCAGCCGTTAACGCTTGCCAACATGGCCAGCTGGGTCAACCTGAGCCCCTATCATTTTGCCAGACTGTTCAGGGCCACGTTCGGTTGCGCCCCTTATCAGTATGTCCAGGAGCAACGATTACTACGGGCCCGCGACCTACTTCGTAATGGCACAGACAAGATCACAGCCATTGCACTCATCTGTGGATTCAACGATTCCAGTCAATTCAGCCGGGCGTTCAAATCAAGGTTCGGAATGACGCCTTCAGCCTACCGTACAGAAGCTCACTTTAACCACTGACTTCGGAGCCCCATGCGCATTCGCGTTACGCATCAAAGGATTACTCTTGCCCTGCAATTAATCTTGCTTGGTGAGGCAGTGTTTGCGGTCTGGGGCCAAAGATGGTTCACCGCTTTTCTGACATCAACAATTATCGCCATCACATTCTTCCCGCTGCTGTTTGAACGCCGTTTCCGTATCCACATTCCACCGGAGCTACAGCTGGCCGCCATAGGGTTTGTTTTTGCTTCCCTGTTTCTCGGAGAGATCCGCGATTACTACACGCGCTTCTGGTGGTGGGACATGGCGCTCCACACCACGTCGGGATTTTTGCTTGGGATTCTCGGCTTTCTCCTGGTGCACATAATGAACGAGACCGAAAAAATTCACGTGCACATGAAACCCGGCTTTGTCGCATTTTTTGCATTCATGTTTGCCCTGGGGGTGGGGGCCCTATGGGAGATTTTCGAGTTCACCATGGATTTCCTGTTCGGCATGGATATGCAAAAGCCAATGCTAGGAGACCCATCGGGGCTCACGGATACCATGTGGGATCTGATCGTCGATGCAATTGGCGCATTGGTCATTTCCGCACTGGGCTGGCGCTATCTCAAAAACCCCGACAAACGGTCCTTTCTGGAGCGCTGGATTGACGCTTTTATTGCACGCAATCCCCGATTCTTCAAAAAGTGAAAACCGGTCACTTCATCAGTTGACCAATCCAGATCTGGGCACGAGGCACTCCATTGCTGTGAGCGAAACGTCCCGGAATACCGCTTCCGAGGCAACGACGCTCGGGAACCGGTCGTAAAGCATCCGCCGGCACGTGGAGGTCCGTGCCTCGGCTTTCTCGACGCATTCAGCATGTGCTTTCACTTCCCTGCCTTCACCGGTGGCATCGGAGCAGAATTCCGGAATCTGGCTGAAAATCCATCCCACTGCGGCGCTTAGCTCAACCGGATTGGCCCGCAAATTGGTCAGGCGGCTCGCATCGATTGGCTCCGGCTGTTCACGGGCCTGTTCCCAGAGAACAAACAACAGGGCGGCAGATACCAGTACAACTGTAACCGTAGGAAACTTCATGGGTGCCTTTTCAGTCCGGTGAATCAGATCGCCGATCATAGACGCTCAGGCATCTTCTGTCCCGGTTTCCTATACTATCCGGGATTCAATGCATAAGGGCCTGCGACGGACAACGGCCCTTCCACCCACAAACCCCTACTTTTTAAGCCAAAAGGAGTTTTGCAAATGACCGCGTTGATTGCTGGCCTGATTCTGTTTCTCGGCGTGCATTCACTCTCCATCATCAACGAGCCGCTGCGCAATCGGCTGAACGCCTCCATGGGCGAGGGAGCTTTCAAAGGACTCTATTCTGTGGTTTCCCTGGTGGGTCTGGTTCTGATCGTCTGGGGTTATGGCGCCGCCCGGACGGATCCGACCGTGATCTACACGCCACCCGGCTGGCTAAAGCATGTTGCCTTCCTGCTCCTGGTCCCGGTGTTCCCGTTGCTTTTTGCCACCTACTTCCCGGGAAAAATCAGAGCGAAGCTGGGGCATCCCATGTTGGTGGCCGTAAAACTCTGGGCCCTGGCGCATCTTCTCGCGAATGGGATGCTCCATGATCTTTTACTGTTCGGCTCCTTCCTGGCCTGGGCGGTGGCCGACCGTATTTCGATGAAACGCAGAACCCAGCGGGCCATCCCGACGCTGCCAGCCACCAAAGCCAATGATGTAATTGCTGTCATCGGTGGCCTGGCGGTGTATGTGATCATGGTAGTTTGGGCCCACCAGTGGCTCTTCGGTGTGGCGCCGGCCTGAATGGCCGGCACTCAAACCGATTAAAGCCCCTGAGCTCCCCGGCGCAGCCAGTCATGCACGAACGCAAGCTTGCGTTGCGCCGTTTCCGAGAGGACAAAAGGATACAGATCGGAAAGACCCATGGAGCGGTTCACGTGATTAACCCGAATGGCCAGGGACGCGGCAACGTTAATCAGCATCGCCGTGTCGGGTTCTGAGTATGGGTCCCAACCATGTCGCGGCACCTCGGACGAAGTCAGACCGGAGGACACAAGACTGTCGGTAATGTCCGTCAGGTGCAACAGATGTGCGGCAGTCTCGGCCCAGTCTTCGTGGGGGTGTGCCGAGGCATAGCTGGTCAGGTAAAACAGTCTCCAGTCGTCCGGCGGACCTTTATGGTAGTGGCGCTGAAGGGCAGCAGGATAATCGGCGCGCTCATCACCAAACATTTCCCGGAAAGCATCCAGAAAATCCTCCCGCAAACTCAGGCGCCACCAAAGCATATGGGAGATCTCGTGGCGCATGTGGCCCACCATGGTTCGGTAAGGCTCATCCAGCGCCTGACGCCGGGTAGCGCGAACCACAGGATCAGCCTCCGCCACACTAATTGTCACCACACCGTTTGCGTGCCCCATCGCAACCGGGGTCAGCCCCTCGGCCAACATGTGGAATACCGGGGGCGTGCCGGGGTCTTCCGGACGGAACCAATGCCAGCGGCCGAGATTGTCCAGCACCCAGCGTTTCGCGGCCTCAGTTTCCGCCCAGTTCGGCATGGCATTGGGAATATTCGGGTCCGGCGCCAGCGCCGTCATAGCACAGGATCGACAGAATGCCCCCTGTTCCGGTGCAATCCAGTTGCAGCCAATGATGTCTCGGTTCACACAAAAGGGCGGCATCGGGACGAACGCTCTTGCCTGTGGATCGTAGGCAACCGGCGTTCCCTGAGCAGTGGTCAGGTTGTCAAACCACAGATTTCCGGAACCAACCGGGTTGGAAAAAACCTTCATAGAGCTGCTGCTCCCCTCACACGGCAGTGTGCTCGAGAATGTATTGCCGTTCTACCGAACCTATACCCTATAGCCAAGGAACACCAGCCAGACCAACAAATGGAACGGGTATCACTTACATGCTGATCACCAGATCGTCATAATCAAAACGCACTTTCGGTAAGCCGGAGGTTCGGTCACGGGCACTGCGGTAACCAAGGGCAACGATGGCAGTAGTCTCAAGGCCCAGCTTTGCCAAGCCAAGTACCTCATCGTAGGCTTTGTGATCGAAACCGGTCATCGGGCAGCTATCTACACGCATGGAGGCTGCCGCAGTGAGCAGGGTTCCCAGAGCAATATAGGCCTGCTGGTGCGCCCACGCCTGTTTCTCTGCCCGGGATTTGGCTGCAAGAGCCTCTTTCATGTGTGTCACGTAGCCGGAGATCTCCTGGGCAGGTATGCCGCGGGTTTTCACAAACTGCGTGACATATCTGTCGACCGTGTGATCGCCAATGTCCGTCTGTGCCGCAAACACAATCAAGTGCGAGCAATCCAGCACTTTCTGTTGGCCAAAAGAGTAGGCCAGCAAATCCTGTCTAACCGACTTGCTCTCGACGACCAGAATTTTGTACGGCTGCAGTCCATAGGAAGAGGCGCTCTTGCGGGCGGCATCCACCAGTGTTTCCACCGTTTGGGCATCAAGCTTTTCCGGCGAAAATTCGCGGACGGCGTAACGCCAATCCAGGGCTTCGTGAATGTTCATAGAATTGCCTCCTTAAGTTTGAAGTCGCAACTTTATGAAACTGCGAAGCCCTAAAAAACAGACAGAATAGAACTACATATTTTCCGGAATGGAAATATTGAAAAGGAAAACCACGGGATCAGCACTATTCCCAATAGGGCTTCTCGCCGAGATGCTGGTCGAGGTGGTCAAGTAGCAGGCGAACCTTGGTGGGTTGCCTGCGCCCGGGCGGAAACAGGGCGAATACAGTGTAGGGTTTGGGAGGAAAGTCAGGCAGCAAGGGAGTCAGTGCGCCGTTTTCAATATCACCCTGGACAAGAAACCGCGGCAACAAACCAACACCGGCTCCCCTCAACAGACTCTGTCGGATCGCCAGACTGCTGTCCGTTCGATAGTTGCCGCTGACTCTCACCTCCCGATCGCCCAGCTCCCAGATACCCGGTCTGTCATGCAGTGAAAACGTCAGACAGTTGTGCCGTGTCAGGTCTTCCGGACCGTGAATCACCGGGGCGTTTTTCAGATACTCCGGTGATGCGCATACAATATTTCTGGACGTTCTCAGTGGCCTGGCCATGAGGGTTGAATCGGCCAGAGAACTGCGAACCCGGATTGCGATGTCTACGCCCTGCTCCACCAGATCAACCATTCGATCACTGAGCTGGAGGTCGATATCAATTTCGGGGTAGTTGCGCAGAAAACTGTCGATAGCCTCTGTTATGTGGGTCAAGCCGAACGACATGGGTACATTAAGCCTGATCGTGCCTCGGGGCTCCGCCTGAAACCCCCTTGCCTCCAACTCGGCGTCTTCCAGTTCATCCAGCAGAGCCTGCGTACGCTTCAGAAAGGCGAGACCGGCATCGGTCAGACTCATTCGCCGAGTGGTCCGGTTAATGAGCCGGGTGTCCAGATCCCGTTCCAGAAAGGCAATGTGTTTACTCACCGTTGCCGTGGTGATGTCCAGATCATCTGCAGCTCGGGTAAAGCTGCCCAGCTCAGCAACGCGTCTGAAAATCTTCATTGCTACCAGCTTGTCCGTGGCCACCGAAAACTCCTGATTATTTCTGATTTGGAAGGAGTATTGTTCGATCACGCCCAATTATCAACTTAATGGATTGCGGCACACTGATTACCGGTGATAACCCTCACAACCCGGAGCACTCAGTGATGATAGCCTCAGCGCAGCGTTCGTTTATCCCTCCTCAGGCCACAATCTGGGGCCTCCTGCTAGCCAATGGATTTCTGATCGCACTCATGCTCGCGCTGGCAAAAGCTGCAACGTCGCAGGGTATGCCGGCCATCACCTATGCGTTCTGGCAAACGCTGATAGCAGGCACCCTTCTGCTGGTGTGCACCCAGAAACGCCGGTCTCTGTTGGAGCGTCGCCTGACCCGCTATTTCCTCATCAGCGGTCTGACCGGCATCGCAGTCCCGAACGTCATCGGGTTTTATCTGGTCACCAAACTGGGAGCCGGTTTCACCGGGATCATGTACGCCCTGCCCCCCATTTTCACGTTCCTGCTCGCGGCCAGTATGGGGCTGGAAAAACGCAGCGGGATCAAACTGACCGGGCTATCCATTGCGGTCGTTGCCTGCGCCTGGATTGTGCTGCAACGCCATTCAGAGATAAGCAGCCCGAACTTACTCTGGTTTGCCATGGGTCTGGTTATCCCGGCCATGCTCTCTATCGGCAACGTTTACCGCTCTGTGGCATGGCCTGAAGACGTAAAGCCGATGATCCTCGCGGCGGGCACCTTGCTGGCGTCAGCAGCAACGCTTGGCCTGTTCGCAGGCCTGACAGGCACCTCGATTTTCCCCGAAACGACAGGATTGCAGCTTGTCGGCATCGTCGGTATCCAGGGGCTATTAACCTCATTGACCTACCTTTGCGCCTTCGAATTGCAACGTCGATCCACCCCGGTTTTTTACAGTCAGCTGGGTGCCGTCGCTGCAGTGTTCGGGTTGCTGATCGGGGTTATCTGGTTCAGGGAAAACTACTCGTTAACCATCTGGCTGGGAGCCTTTCTGGTAATCCTCGGGCTCAGGATAAGCAACAGGAGAGGAGTGCAAACCGGCGCTCCCTGAGCGCCGTGAACCTGCTTCATAATCACCGCTCAGGCAAATTCATGCTTCATCCGGGCGCAGTTCCTGGCATGGTGAAGACCAACGCAGGATCTGCCACCGGATCCGGAAACCGCATGCGGATCTATGATATCCGATTCTAGAATTCACTCCGGCCCCGGAGCAAAACCTGAAAATCATCAATACTGTCATCGCCATCCAGCGGAAAGGCAAAATCCAGGTGCAGCATCCGTTGCACTTCGATCCGGCTTGAAGCCAGCCTCACACCAAAGCCAACATCTTTCAGCACGCCTTCGTAAGGCCCACTGTTCCGGTCGTCGGTGAACCAGGCGCGGCCTACGTCGGTGAACAATACACCGCCTACCCGGAACAGCTTGAACGGATGCCAGTCCGGAAAATAACGCCGCTCCAGGGTCCAAAGCACCCGGCGGTTACCCTGCTGGTATTCACTGGGATAGCCGCGCAAACCGTTCTCACCACCAATGAGCAGTTGTTGATCTGCCGTCAAATTGTGCGCTGCGGTGAACGCGAGGTTGGTGTACCAACTGTTCCAGCGCTCCGAGCCGCCATGGAAGTACTGAACGCTCACTGTGCCCAGCAGGTTTTCCACTCGATCCTCGTCGAGTCGATAGGTTCCGCTTTGGCTGAGTGAATAGCTGGCGTAGTTGGTCTCTGATGCATGCAGCGCATCCTCGAAATCCATGTTGAGAACCACCCGGTCCTCGGTGGCCCCGAGCCCGCTTCCCGAGTAACCCAGCTCGGTTCGCCATACGAAACCGTCCCGGACATCATCGATGCCACTCAGACCAAAACGCCAGTTGGTGGTCTCGCTGAAGAAAGGTCTCTCAAGGTAGACGTGTTGAGTGCGTTTAAAGTTCGATAGAGCGCGTTGTTCTGCTCCGGATCAGTGGTATCAAAGATGGGGCGTCGAAGAATGCGGATAGTTCCAATACGCGCACCCTCTGGAATCACCAGATCGTTCTGGCGGGCAAGCTGGTCTCTTGGCTTGTCCAGATCGATGGCTTCCGGCTGAATACTGCTGGCAATGCAATCGTCCCTGCCCGGTTCGGCGGCAAAGGAAGATCCGGCGAAAACCAGCCCTGATACCACAAGCATTTTTCTGAAAGCCATACAGACCTCTGCAGCCGCATAGGCAATAATTTAGCCTAGCGTTACATCACTGTCAGCGGTCCGGTGGTCGCCATATCGGAACATCCTCCTGCTTTGGCTCTTCCCAATCCCGATGCATGGCGCTGCTCAGCGCTTCTTCAAGTTTCATGAACAACTCCCCATAGCGAGGACTGAAACTGATGCCCTCCTCGATTTCTTTCCAGGCGTCGAACAACTCATCTTCATGCGCTTTTTCATTGTCCAGAAACGCCCAGGTCATCTGGCGGGCACGCATCGGGTGCACGCCCATTGCTGTAAGTGCGTGGCCGCCAAGTTCAAGCGCCGAGTGATAGGTTTCACTCACCACATCATCCGCACCCGCTTCCCTCAACCGATATCCATGGCCACGGTCAAAGGCGCGGGCAAGCACCCAGACGCCGGGGAAAAACTGCTTCACATGCTCCACCATTTGCACCGAGCGGTCACGGTCGTCAATGGCCACGACAAGCAGGCGAGCCTGCTCTATGCCTGCCGTCTCCAGCAAATCCGGTCGGCTTGCATCCCCAAAGAAACTCTTGATGTTGATTTGCCTGAGGTTTTCAATCTGCTCGATCTCATGGTCGAGTGCCACAATGGGCACATTATTGGCCCGCAACAAACGGCAGATGATCTGCCCGAAACGACCGACCCCAGCCACAATCACCGGCGCCTGCTCATCGATGCTATCCGCCTCCCGGTCATCGTTCTTCGAACGCCGATACCGCGGCAACACTACCCGGTCGTAGACAATGAACAGTAACGGAGTCAGAAACATGGAGAGCGCTACCACCAGCGAGAGAATCTGGGAGGTTGCCACAGGGATGACGTGGTTCTGGACGCTGTAAGTCAAAAGAACAAAGCCAAACTCACCGGCCTGCGCCAGACCCAGCGTGAACAGCCAGCCATTGCTGCCACGGACCCGGAAAAGCAACGCCAGGCCAAGCAGAATCGCCGCCTTGACGAGGATGACCGCGACCGCAAGGGACACCACCATCCCCCATTGCTCAGACAGAATGTCGAAATTGATTCCGGCGCCCACGGTGATGAAAAACAGTCCCAGCAAAAGCCCCTTGAACGGCTCGATGTTCGCTTCCAGCTCGTGCCGGAACTCACTGTTCGCCAATACCACGCCGGCCAGGAAAGCCCCGAGCGCCGGAGACAGGTTCACCAGGCTCATCAGGGCGGCAATCCCGATCACCAGCATCAACGCAGTGGCTGTAAAAACTTCTCGCAAACCTGACTGCACCACATAACGAAACAGGGGCCGGCTCAGATAATGGCCGCCCACGATCACCGCTCCGATGGCCGCCACCACAACTAGCCCGTGGGCCCAGCCCGGAAGACTGTCTACTGGACTCAGGCTGGCGCCGTGGCCACCCGAGGTGCCCACTGCATCCATGAGCTCCGGCAACGCGAGCAACGGTATCAGCGCAAGCATGGGAATAACGGCGATGTCTTGAAACAACAGAACCGAGAAGGCACTTCGCCCGCCCTCGGTTCTGCCCAGGCCCTTCTCGTTGAGGGTCTGCAGCACAATCGCGGTGGAGGACAGAGCAAAGATCAGACCAACCGCAAGCGCCGTCTGCCACTGGAGACCGAACCATACCGCCACGGCCATGCCGGCTGCCGATGTCAGCACCACCTGAAGTCCACCAAGGCCAACCAGCCGAACCCGCATGGCCCAGAGTGCCTTGGGATCAAGCTCCATGCCGACCAGGAACAGCATCATCACCACGCCAAACTCGGCAAAATGCTGAATGGTATTGGCCTCCTGGCCAACCAGTCCTGTTACCGGGCCAATCACCACGCCCGCCACCAGATAGCCGAGCACAGACCCCAGACCAAAACGTTTTGCCAGTGGCACGGCGATCACCGCAGCAACCAGGTAGATAAAGGCCTGAACGAAATAGGCAGTCATTGAGTGCTTCCTTGATCTGTTGTCAGTCCGGCTGCCGCTCCTGATGGCAGTCGTCCCTGACGGTGTTATTCAGCGTAGACTCTGGAAAGCATCTTTCACATGAGAAGCAAGCGCGTCGTTAACGGGATTTGAACCCCGCCGTACCAGCGCCAGCTGATAGAAGCCGATTTCCGGCAGGGTATCACCGGCTACCTCTTTCAGAGGCGGACGGATCAGGCTTTGCGGAAACGGGGCCACGGCAAGGTCTGCCAGCATAGCGGCCTCCTGACCGGAACAATGCTCGCAGGTGTACGCAATCCTGTAGGGGATACCCGCTCTGTCCAGTGCCCGCAGCGTCATGCGCCGCCAGGCACAACCTTCATGGGCCATGGCAATCGGCAGCGGCGAACGCTGGTAGGCCGAAGACCCCTCCCGCCCGGCCCAGACCAGCGGTTCTTCGTGGACCACCTCACCCCGGGGAACACGCCCCTCATCGGCCACGGTCACCAGAGTCATATCCAGTTCACCGGCGTCCAGACGAGCCAGATTCTGTTTACTGGAGCCGACCACGACGTCCACAAGCACTGCTGGATAGGATCTGGCAAACTCTGCAAGGACTTCCGGCAGAATCCGGGTACCGACATCGTCAGAGGTGCCAATACCCACCTTCCCCTCAAGAGTCGGCGAAATGAAATACTGCACGGCTTCTTCATTCAGGCGCAATAACCGGCGCCCGTAGTCGAGGAGAACCTCCCCTTCTGCGGTCAGAGTGGCTCGCCTGGGTTCACGGATAAACAGGGTTTTCCCAAGGTTCTGCTCAAGCTGTTTAATCTGCATGCTGAGGGCCGAGGGTGTTCGGTGCACGGCTTTGGCGGCACTGGTAAACGTGCCATGTTCCGCAATGGCGACAAAACTCCGGAGCACATCGTTATCAAGCAGAGGCATATTCATCGGCGGACCTTACGGGTAGGTTTTTGGCCTGCAAGTGCCTTAAGCATAGCTGAACGAGATCTTAAATTCTTTTCGTTTGATTGAAAGGAAAGAGGATACGAAACTACGTCTTGTAGGCACCCGTAAGCGAGTTACACGACGTCTCCAAACGAGCTGCTGCAAGCCATTCATCAACAGTCGGGGCCGTAAACATGTTGAAGAGCACAGAGCATCACGCAAACTCTGCAATGCAGCCGATTACCTCCTGGCTTGAGGGATATTCCAGACGCCAGCAATTCCGGCGAATGGCGGAGTCATTGCTGAAAGAAAAAGATGATACGCTTTCGGATCTCGGCTACGACCGCCATGATCTGGAAGGCGCCCTGCACCTTCCAATCCGGAACGACGCCATGCAATACATCGAAGCACGTCGTTCCAAACGGGCCATGGAAGCACGCAAGACAAAAGGTCCCCGATTGGCCGGCTAATTGCCGGCCAACTCAGAGAACCGCACCAAGTTGTAGTCGCCCGTCAGTACATCGGCCAGCTGACAGATGTGCTCGGGTGTAATTTCACAGCAGCCACCCACAACTCTGGCACCATCTGCCAACCATTGTTTCACCTGCAATGCATAAGCCCCCGGAGAGACGTCCGGCCTGGTTTCCAGTTCGTCCACCAGAGCACCTCCGGCCATCGGCTCAACGGTTTTGAACGCGTTAGCGTATCCGCCAGTGCACGGAAACCGTCCCGCAAGCTCAGGTATTGCCCGCGAAATCACCTCAGGATCACAGCAATTGAGCATGATCGCTGTTGGCCCGAACGGTTTAACCGCTTCGACAGCCTCTCCAAGCGTTTCGCTTGAGCGAAGCTTGCCATCCGACTCCAGCCGGAACGCCACCCCAAAGGGCTTACCTGATTCACCGGCGGCGGCACAGGCGGCTTTCGCCTCAAGGGTGTTGGTCATGGTTTCAATGAGGAAGACATCTGCGCCGCCCTGCAGTTTTACCAGAATGTCGAACTCCGACTTCAATTCATCGAACGTCCGGGCGGGCTGGCCCCGATAGCTGCCAACCAGAGGCGGAAGGCAGCCGGCAATATCAACGTCTGCGCCGGTTATTGCGATGGCGCGTTCCAAAACCTCGAACGCTCGTTGATGTATGGCCCCTATCTCGTCGCCAAGCCCTTCTCTGGCCAGTCGCGAGGGCGTTGCCGCATAGGTGTTCAGTGTCAGGGTCCGGGCACCTGCCCTGATAAAATCAGCATGAACATCGGTAACAACGTCCGGCTGCTCTCGCATGACCGCCACCGACCAGAGCAGTGACGTAACATTTATGGCCCTGCGGTAGATTTCCTGGCCCAGGCCGCCATCGAGAAGTGCAACAGATTTCATAGAGTACTCGTCAGGGTGTAACGATATTGAACCGGCCCTGAGGCTTGTCCAACATACTGAAAAAGCCTATCAGGTCGAGCCTGCTTCCCTCAAAGCTGATCTCGTCACTGAACAGAAGTTCCTTCAGGCCGGCCCGGCCGATCAACAGATCTACAAACAGTGGTCGGGTCAATCTCAGTGTCGCGTCAGCGGGAGTGGCCTCACTAACCAGATGGTTGTGCAGTACCGAATGTTTCAGCGTCAGCAGATAACTTTCCTGCAGATCCGTAAAGGTAATCTTGATGGTGGTGCTCTCGCCTTCTGCGTCCTCGGCCTTCAGCCGCACCGCCATGCTGTCGAAGAAGAGCGCCACCGGAGTATTAAGCAGGACTTCTCTCATCATGGCGGGGCCCGCAATAACATTCTCGCCGGTCGCTTCTTCCTCAAAGCCTTTGGGCGCGATGATGCGCAATATTGCTCTCGATAAGGGACATGTTCGCCAGATCGTAACCCCGGATCTGGTAAAGGCCATCGGTGACTTTGAATAAACCGTGGATATTATTCAGGGCCGCCTGGCGCCAGAGGCTGGGGTTCACCGAAGCCGGTGCATTCTTCCCTTCACCATCGATGAAGGCATAGTCCGGCATGTTCCAGACCGCACCACCATTGAGATGATCAATCACCAGGTTCGGGTCCTGGGCAATCAGACCACGCCACGCATTCTCAAAATCGTGGCGGTTGGCAAAGGGCCGTTGACCAAGCACCTGCGAATTTGCCTGGACGGTTGCGGCCGTTGGCGCACTGTGCCCGGCGCGGTTGACGTGAGATGACGAATCCGGACCGGCATCACAGCCGGCGATGGCCAACAATATACAGAAAAGGGGAACAAGGTGAGCCTTGCGACATAAAACCATCAGAGAACCCATTGATCTGTTGTTATTGGTCGCCCCGCGTTTCCTTCAGCATCGGCAAACGTTCTGATTCCGTCAGGAAAAATAGTCGTAGATCCAGTCAAAGAGCTTTCCGGACGTCAAATCACTCAACGCCATCTGCTGAAAATCATCACCCACTTCATCTTCTATGGTCACGAACTGGTACAGAAGATTGCCGGGCTGCTCATCGTGAAGGATCAGCGTGATACGCCGGCGGGTGCGCAAACAATCGATGGTCATCACATCCGCTGGAATACCGGCGTCACGCATGCCCCGGCGAACCTCCACAACCGGATTGATGTGTTCGTGGGTTGCCTGAATACGGGCATGGGCATCACTGGCAAGGTCGGAAAGGGTCTTCAACGGATCGTCAGGCATGAGGGTAAGCTCACTCCGGTCATTCATAGACATCATGCAAAGTAAGCATTGTGAAGTCCGGGACCACGCCGAGTCCAGGCCGGTCACTGAGGGTCATCCGGCCGCCAGACACCTCCGGAGCGCCGGTCGCCAGCTGAGTCGTATTGTAATTGTGAAGGTCGGTCGTATTGAGCAGGGCTCTTGACGGCGTACTCGCCGCCAAGTGGGCATAGGCTGCAGTTGCGATTCCACTGCCCCAGGCGTCCTCAATGGTCATCGATATTCCCGCGTCCACGCACACATCCCGAATAACGCGGGACGGTGTCAGTCCACCGAACTTGCTAACCTTCAGCGCAATGGCGTCCATGGCGTCATCCCGCAGGGCGCGCTGAAGATCGCCGAGAGAGTTCAGGCTTTCATCGAGCTTGATCGGGTGGCGCACCCGGTGCCTCAACGACAGACACTCCTCATACCCCCTGCAAGGCTGCTCCAGATACAAATCCACAGATTCAACGGCCCGGGAAAAACGCAGTGCCTGATCCCGGCGCCAGGCGGCATTCATGTCGCCTATCCAGACCTCATCGGGCTGCTTGACGTTGCTCAGAGTCCGGACCAGGTCGATGTCCTCCTCAACTCCATGGCCGAGCTTGATCTGAATGTGGCGGAAGCCTTCCGATCGGTATTGGCACAGCGACTCCTGCATCTCCGCCGGGGTCGCCAGGGGAACAATCCGGTGCAGCGGCATGGAAGGCGTCTGAAGCCCCCCAAGTAGGGTATAAACCGGGAGGCCAGCTGCCTTACCGAGAATGTCCCAACAGGCGATATCAATCGCTGCCTTGGCAACGGCCTGACCGGTAAGTGCCTGATTCATCCGCTCGTGAATAGAGGAAATTTGCCTCGGATCTTCTCCGAGCACGGCGGGAGCCAGCATGGACAGACAGGCGGGAATTCCCTCGGCAAACGCTGGCATATAATTGGGACCGCAGGGGCACACCTCGCCATAGCCTTCCAGTCCCGAGTCCGTAGTTAAAACGACAACGGTGCTGGTGAATTCCTGATGGGAGCGGCCGCCTGCAAAGGCATAGGCCTTACCGGTATATTCAAGATCTGCAGTGTAGACAGCAATACTGGAGATACGCATGGTTCCCCTCGGGTTCTGCCCGTGAAAATAAGTTACGGAACATCCAGTCGAAGTGTAGCCCCTCAAACCCAATGTCGCGCTGAGCAATTAACTGTTGGAAAAGCCGGAATCCGATGGCAAGCTTCCCTGAACTCAGAAGGCTGCGCACAATCGCGCATAACAAGGAGAATTGAATGGGAAGTTCGAAACTGATCGGTATCGTTTTATTCGTGGTTGGCATTGGGCTGCTCTATTTCGGCTACCAATCAACGCAGTCTCTCGGCAACCAGCTGACCGAGACAGTCACAGGTCGCTTTACCGACGATACCATGTGGTACCTGATTGGCGGCGCCGCCGCGACTGCCGCGGGCGTTTTTCTGACATTCTTCAAGAAATAGATCTACCCGGGTTTTCCGGCAGATCCCCGCTAGCCCCTGTGGCGACTGGGCCTGACCAAGAACCAAGCGGCCAGGACCAGCGCCCCGAAAACCGTGTAAACCAGAATAAATACCCAGTCCGGGGCGCTGTAATACAGGATGGATTGCAGCCAGTACTGGATAAACGATCCCTCGTAGCCCGACTCACCGGCCTTTGCCCGAAGGGCCATCTCCCAGGCTGTGAGCGGGCATAGCACGCCCAACCAGGATTGCAGAACGACGATAGCGATTACAATCAGATGGCTCACGCGAAACCAGAAATTATGCACCCACCGCCATCCGAAGAAATACCCAGCCAAAGTTGTTACCAGTCCCAGGATCACGAAGGCCACCAGCATCGCGTGCAAGATCAGGAGCAGGTCCGCCGCCACCACAAGCCACTGGCTTTCCATAACCAATCTCCAAAACTGTCGTGTTCTCAGTTTTCGTCTATTGTAAAGGCACGTCAATCACTGCCAGTGAGAGAGCGATCAATGAGCCACGCATTACCTCCAGCCAGACTCGGATTCCTCTACCCAGGCCACGCGGCTGAGGATGATTATCCGCGGATGGCTTCCATGATAGAGCCACCGGCCCAGGTCACTCTTGTCCACACCGAGTTTCTGGAAGATGCTCACACCGTTGAGGCGCTCAGTGAAATGGGCAGTATCAGCCGACTTTCCAAAGGCGCCGAAGGCCTTGCCGGCTCGGGCATTGAATCGGTGGTGTGGACCTCCACCAGCGCCAGTTTCGTTCTTGGCCTGGACGGTATACGCCAGCAGATCGAAGCTCTTGAGAAACTTCTCGGTGTACCCGCATCCACCACAGCCATGGCGTTTGCCAGAGCGGTCAAAGCCATTGGCGCAAAGCGGGTGGCCATTGCCGCCACCTACCCGGAGGATGTTGCGCAGCGATTCCGGGCGTTCCTCAACCATTTCGATATTGAGGTGGTGCATCTTGCAAGCCGTGGCATCTTAACGGCGGCTGAGGTCGGCACACTGGGCAAAGATGACGTAATCGCCTTTGCGCAGGCAAACACCCGCAAGCACGCCGACGCTCTGCTCATTCCCGACACCGCCCTTCACTCCGCCGCCTGGCTGACCGATCTGGAAGAGGCCACTAAAGCACCGGTGCTGACGGCCAATCAGGTCAGTTTCTGGGAGGCCCTGCGCCTGTGCGGAAAGCTGGCGACCCAGACTGGACTGGGGCGGCTGTTTGAGTCGGTGCCGTGACCAGAGTTTGAGGCAGACTGGACTTACCCTTCGACCGGCCAAGAATTCGACCAAGTCAGCCAATTCATGATCCAATCTGCCTTAATAAGGCTATCCTAACCCATTGATGAACCAATAACGGAGGTTAGACCATGAAACTCGCGACGCTTTCCCATCCAGGGGGGCTGGAACAATTGCAGGTCATCAACGGCCCAGAGCCTTCAGAACCGGGCCCCGGGGAAATACGGGTCCGGATTCACGCCAGCTCCCTCAACTATCATGATTACGCCGTAGTCGCTGGCGCCATACCTACCGAGGATGGCCGCATCCCGATGGCTGACGGCGCGGGTGTGGTTGAAGCGGTCGGCGTCAACGTTAGCGAATTCCAGATTGGGGACCACGTCGTCTCTACCTTCTTCCCACAGTGGGAAAACGGCCCGGCACCCATCGACAACTTCACCACTACACCAGGCGATGGCCAGGACGGCTATGCCCGTGAGCAGGTCACCCGCCCAACAAACTGGTTTACCCACGCCCCTGAAGGCTACAGCCACGCGGAAGCCGCAACACTCACCACCGCAGGCCTTACCGCTTGGCGGGCTCTGGTCGTTAACGGCGGCTTAAAAGCGGGCGACACCGTGCTCACTCTCGGTACCGGTGGCGTGTCCATTTTTGCCCTGCAGTTCGCCAAAATGATGGGCGCTCAGGTGATATCAACCTCTTCATCCGACAAAAAACTTGAACGGCTGAAGACCTTGGGCGCTGACCACACCATCAACTACAAAGCCATACCCGCCTGGGGACAGCGAGTGCTGGAGCTCACCGGCGGCCTGGGGGTTGATCATGTGATTGAAGTCGGTGGCCCGGGAACACTGCCCGAATCCATTGACGCTGTGCGCATCGGCGGACATATCTCTCTGATTGGCGTCCTGACCGGACGCGCAGGTGAGGTTCCAACCGCAAAGCTCATGGCAAAACAGGCTCGCCTCCAGGGCCTTATCGTGGGAAGCCGGGCACACCAGCAGGAAATGATCCGTGCGTTAGAGGCAAACAACATGCACCCGGTGATCGACCGCGTCTTCCCCCTGGCGGAAATTGCGGATGCATTCCGCTACGAAGAGTCGGGCAAGCACTTTGGCAAAATCTGCCTGGAATTCTGAATAAACCCGACTTAGAAGACCAGTGTCAGGCCACCGGCAATAGCCCCTAACAGAATGGAGAGCCAGAGGACGGCCATCCACGGGAAGGACGGCGGCGGTGGCTCCACCGCCAGCTGCGTCTCCAGGTAGTTTCGCAGCAACCGGGTGTTGCGAATATTGGCTTTGTAAACGACATCAAAAGCATCGCCCACGACCGGCAGCAGGCCACCGACAAAATCGAGACCTATATTGCGCAAAATACGTAGCTTGACATCCTTGCTCGCTCCGGCCCGATGAGCCTCAACCAGAACGTAACCGGACAACACCAGGCCCGCCGCGTCTCCCACTACCGGCAGCAAACCGATAATCGACTCCGCGCCAATCCGGACTCTGGTAAAGGGTATACCCATACTGTTGTCGGTAAACCGACTGAACTTGTCCAGTCGCGCCAGTATGGCCCGCTGTCGGGCTTCGGAAGCTTTTGGCATTTCATCTCCCGTGCGCGACGCGGACTTCACTCAGACTTTGCCCCAATCTCCTCGAACGCCTGCACCAGGGCACTGGGCTCCTGAGCTCCGGAAATGAGGTATGTGCTGTTCACGATAAATGCCGGCACGGCTGAGACGCCCGCCTGCTGATAGGTGGCTTCGTCGTCCCGCACCATTCGGGCGTAATTATCAGAATTCAGCACTTCCCTGGCTTTGGCCGGATCCAACCCCAGACTCTCAACGCAGCCAACCAGAACATCGTGGTTGGAAACATCCTCTGCCCTGCCGAAATAGGCCTCGAACAGCGCCTGTTTCATCTCAGTCTGCCGGCCCTGCTCGCCAGCCCACTTCACCAGACGATGCGCATCGAAGGTGTTACAGGTGAATCGCTCCTGCATCTTCTCGAAGTGGAGGCCGAGATCCCTGGCGATTGTCATCATCTGGTTCTGGGTGGCACGCATCTCTTCCTCGCTGCGCCCATACTTTTGCGCCAAAGCCGGCAGGATAGGCTCACCCTCGCCGCTGTGGTCCGGATTCAGTTCAAACGCATGCCATTGAATGCTGAACTCATAGTCTGACGTGAGCTGACCCATGGCCTGCTCCAGGCGGGCGTAGCCTATTGCACACCAGGGGCATGCGATGTCGGAAACGATATCGATGTGCATCTTTTTCATAGAAGATCCTGTCAGTTGGAGCTCTTCGATTATCTGCGGCTCTTGTTGCCGGATTGCAAGAGATGGAGAAGTAGCCTAACACGATGGCTTGCGTAGACTCTTCCCCTGGCACATACGGGGGCTTAGCAAATACGGGGCAGCTGTTCGCCGGAGAGCCTGTCGATGACCCGGCTGGCACCAATCATGCTAGATGCGGTAACCAGGCCGGCGGCACCCTCGACAAAATGGCCGATTTCAACGGCCGCCTCGCTCACCGGATACCTCCGGAGCACATCCAATGCCCGGGCAACATCCTGTTCGGCCACGATGGCGATAAAGCGGCCTTCGTTGGCCACATGCAGTGGGTCCAGGCCCAGCAGCTCGCAAAAGGCAGACACATCTTCGCGAACCGGGATATCAGCCTCACGGATTTCCGCCGCCAGCCTGGCACTTTCCGAGACTTCCACCAGGGCACTGGCCAGGCCTCCGCGGGTAAGGTCACGGAGACAACGCACGTCTATTCCCGCTTCCAGCAACGCCAGGATAGGCGGCGCGACCGAAGCGCAGTCGCTCTCTATCGCCGATTCCAGGTCAAGCTTCTCCCGCGCAGTCATTACCGCAACGCCGTGCCGGCCCAGATCGCCACTGAGCAGAATTCGGTCCCCGGACTGCACCCTGGCGGGTTCCACCGGCTGAAGCGCCACAACCTGCCCGACTCCGGCGGTGTTGATGTACACGCCATCGGCTTTGCCGCGTTCCACCACCTTGAGGTCACCGGTGACGATGTGCACGCCAGCTTCGACGGCAGCGGCTGCCATGGAATCAACAACCCGGCGCAAGGTCGCCAGCGGCAAGCCCTCTTCGAGAATGAAGCCGGCACTCAGGTATTGCGGCCTGGCGCCGCACATGACGAGGTCGTTGACCGTGCCATGCACCGCCATGGCTCCGATATCAGAGCCGGGGAAAAACAGCGGCCGCACGACGTAGGAGTCCGTCGTAAACGCCAGCGCGCCGGGCATATCTACCACGGCACCGTCATGCTGCTTTGCCAGCCAGGGATTATCGAACGCCGGACGAAAAATACCATCCAGCAACTGAGCCATCGCCCGACCGCCACCGCCATGGGCCATTTTCACCACATCATGATCATCGTTCGTCGGCGGGCAATGACCGTCGCAGTCGTTATTCACGGGTTGCACCTCCATTCGGCCGCCGGTAACGGTAGTAGGCGGCGCAGGCGCCCTCGTCGGATACCATTGTCACCCCGAAGGGGCGTTCCGGAGTGCAGCGGGAGCCGAAGGCGGGGCATTGGTCTGGGCGGATTTCGCCCCGCAAAATCGCCCCGCTGAGGCACTCGCCCTGCGCCTCAGCCTCGCCGTTCACTGTGCCAAAACGGGTTTCGGCGTCGTAGAATCTGTAGGCAGGCGACAACCCCAGACCACTGTCAGGAATATCCCCCATGCCCCGCCATTGCCTGGGCACCACCTGAAAGACCGCCTGAATCACGTGCTGGGCCATGGCGTTCCCCGGGCGACCGACAGCCCGGCTGTACTGGTTTTCAACAAGGCTCTCACCCTGCTCCAGCTGACGCACACAGCGGTAGACTCCCTCCAGGATATCCAGCGGTTCAAAGCCGGTCACCACAATCGGAACACCGTGCGCCCGGGCAATGGGTTCATACTCTTCATACCCGGTGATCGCGCAGACATGGCCGGCAGCGAGGAAACCCTGAACCCGGTTACCCGGGCGCTGCAGCAAGGCGCGAATCGCCGGCGGCACCAGCACTTGTGAGACCAGCACCGAGAAATTCTCAAGCCCCTCCCTCTGGGCAAGGTAGACCGCCATGGCATTGGCCGGGGCTGTGGTTTCGAATCCGACGGCAAAGAAAACGACGTCATGCTCCGGGTTCTGCCGGGCCACCGTCAGCGCCTCAAGCGGCGAATACACCACCCGGACATCCGCCCCCTGCGCCCGGGCAGCGGCCAGGTCTGAGTGCGCCCCGGGCACTCGCAGCATATCGCCGAAAGTGCAGAGGATAACGCGCGGCAGCGCGGCTATTTCCAGGGCCTTGTCAATGTAGGCGATGGGAGTCACACACACCGGGCACCCGGGTCCGTGGATCAGGGTGATCGCTTCCGGCAGCAGCTGATCAACTCCGAAGCGCACGATGGCGTGGGTCTGCCCCCCGCATACCTCCATGAGAGTCCAAGGGCGGGTGGTAATACGGGCAATGGCATCGGCATACCCCCGGGCCGCGTCAGCCGTGCGATATTCGTCACGATACTTCATCGCGGCGCTGGCCTCCCTGATTCCGGGTCGTCCGTTTCCTGTTCGAGGGTCTCGAGATACTCGAAAACGCGTTCAGCCTCATGCGGGTCCACAATGGTAATGGCAAATCCCACATGCACCAGCACATAGTCCTGCTCTCGCACATCCGGCACGTAGGCCAGATTGACCGACTTGACGATGCCGCCGAAATCGACGCGCCCCTGACGCGTGAGTGGATCGTCACCGTCAATACTGATCAATCGCCCCGGCACGGCCAGACACATGGCGCCTCCCTGCCCTGAAGAACCCCGGCCGCCCAGGCCAGCTGACCCACCGCCAGACCGCCATCATTGGGCGGCAGCCGGCACGGCCAGAACACCTGGAACCCGGCGCCCTCCAGTGCTGTTATTGTCAGTTCCAGCAGGCAGGCGTTCTGGAAACACCCACCAGCCAACACAACTCTCGACAGCTTAGCCTGTTTTGCCACCGCCACAATGGCGTTGACCAATCCGTGATGAAAGCCCGACGCTATCCCGGATACCGGTCTCCCCTTCTGAACGTCTTCCAACAATGCGGAAATCGCCGGGGCCCAATCAATTTGCCAGGGGCCGGCAGCATCCGGTGCCGACAGCGCGAACCGGTATGGAACCCCGTCGTCTTCGGGGCCCAGCACTGCCTCCAGTTCGCCCGCTGCCTGCCCCTCGTAGCTGGTCTGCTGGCAGATCCCGGCCAGCGCCGCTACGGCGTCAAAAAGCCGGCCCACACTGGAGGTCTCCGGCGCGTTCAAGCCTGCCTTGAGGGATTGAATCAACAGACGTCTTTCCACTTTGGAAAAGCTGTTCATCGGGCGCACGGCCTCGCACTCCACAACCTGCTCACCCATCAACGCGTATAGCAGCCCGAAGGCGCAACGCCGGGGTTCTCTCATGGCCATCTCGCCACCTGGTAACCGGAAACGCCGCAGATGCGCTACGCGCTCGTAGCCTTGTGAGTCCAGGCGCAGGAATTCCCCTCCCCACAAGGTGTTATCGTCGCCAAGCCCACTGCCGTCCCACGCCACCCCGAGTACCGGCGCACTGACTCCATGCTCAGCCATTACCGCCGCTATATGGGCCACATGATGCTGGACAGCGCAGGTTTGCTGACCGCGGGCCTGGGCGTAGCGCGTTGTATGATAGTCCGGATGGCTGTCGTGCGCCCAGTGCCGGGGCAGGGTGGCAAACAGTTGCTGAAAATCAGCCATAGTGCGGTCGAGTGCTTGCCGGCTCAAGATACTGTCCATATCGCCCAGGTGCTGGCTCAACACCACCCCCGCGCCGGTGCTCAGGGCCACGGCGGTTTTCAGGTGACCTCCGGTGGCGCCCCAGCCGGGGGGCAGCTGAATGGGCAGGACCAGGTTGGGTGAATACCCACGTGCACGTCGAAGCAACTGCGGATGCCCCGCCACCACCCGGGCCACGGAATCATCCAGGGGACGCAAAATGGGACGATCGTGAACCAGAAACCCGTCCGCCAGGTCACCCAGTCGCACCAGCGCTTCCTCGTTGTCGATAGTAATTGGTTCGCCACTGCGGTTACCGCTGGTGGCAACAATGGGAAACCCCAGCTCGGCGAGCAGGAGATGGTGTAATGGGGTACAAGGCAGCATCACACCCAGATCTGCCCTGCCGGGTGCAATATTGGACGCCAGATCATGGTTAGGTGCATGGAGCAGGACAATGGGCCGCTCAGCCCCGGTGAGCAACAGGCTTTCAGGCTCAGAGACCGGGCACATCTGCTGGACAGCCGCCAGTGAACCGTACATGACAGCCAGCGGCTTTCGTGGCCGCCCTTTGCGCGCGCGTAATGTCTGCACCGAATGGCTGTTGCGGGCATCTGCAAGTAACTGAAATCCACCCAGCCCTTTAAACGCGATGATGTCCCCGGACCTCAGGCGGCGGACCGCCTCTGACAATGCGGCCTCACCTGCCGCCAGAATACGGCCGTCACGGTGACAAAATGCGATACGCGGACCGCATTCCGGGCAGGCATTGGGCTCAGCATGAAAGCGCCGGCTGTGCGGATCCCGGTACTCCGCCAGGCAACGCGAACACATTCGAAAATGCTTCATCGCCGTGCGGGCGCGATCGTACGGCAAACTCTCAATCAGGCTGAAACGGGGGCCGCAGTCGGTGCAGTTGATGAACGGATATCGGTAACGCCGATTATCGGGATCCTGCAGCTCTTCGGTACACTGACGGCAGGGCGCTGTGTCCGCAGGTAACCGGGTTGTTGCTGCGCCCTCCTCCTCACTCTGGCGTACGCAGAACGCCTGAAGCGCCTCTAGCCTGGCCAGCGGTTGGGCACAGACCTCCTCCACCCAGGCATTTTCCGGAGCCTGTTGCTTGAGCGCATAGACCAGGTTCTGCAATGCCTTCGGATGACCCTGAGCCTCAATGATCACGCCCTCCGGGGAATTACCGACCCATCCCGTCAATCCCAACCCTGTCGCCAGGCGGTAGACGAAAGGCCGAAAGCCAACGCCCTGCACCACACCGAAAACGCGAACACGCCAACGAACTGGCGAAGCCTGCGCCCGGCCTCTGTCATTCATGGGCCGGCCCCACTCTCCGTTTCCAGCTCCAGGCTCTGCAACAGGACATCCTGGGCATTGGGGTGATTGATGTCATCAGACGTTTCAATCCGAAGATGGGCCTGGTCAGCGCAAGTACCGGACGCCTCCTGACGGAAGTGATCGGTGAAATGTTCCGACGACATGTGGCACAGTGCGCCCAGCCATACCGCAACCTCCACCACCCGCTCGGCCTCTTCGTCCGCGCACAGCTGCTCCACCCTGTGAATCAGGTTCCGGACCAGCGCCGTTTCATGCATCACCACGCTCCCGTTCAATGGCATCAATCACCGCCCGAGTCACTCCAGTAATCGTGTCCGCAACGGGTTCTGACAGCCCCTCACCCGGCTCGAAGCTGGCCGCCTCCACCGCGAATACCCGGCATACCGGAGGCAGTACTTCGAGGGCGCGCGCCAGTTCGATCGCCTCAGACAACCCCAGCGCGTGGGACGAAAACGCACCGCCCAGGGCTGGCAGCGGCGCGGCGCTGGCATCGAACTCCCGCAGGTGCCCCGGCTCCAGCCCCATGACAGCAGCATCGACCAGATACACCGCTTCGGCGCCCGTCATCAGGTCCACGAGCCCGGCCACTTCACCGCTGTGCTCAGTCACGTCGACGGTTTCCGGCAAACAGTTGGCGAGGGCATTCGCCACCAGCGGCCCAAGGGCATCGTCCCCCCGATCCCGGTTGCCGATACCGATAACCCGGACAGGCGGAGGAACATTACTCATGGCGGACGTCCAGTTTGAGAAAGTGCGTTGCACAGGAGATGCAGGGGTCGTAGTTGCGGATAGTCTGCTCACAGCGTTCGCGGAGGGTATCGGCCGGTAAATCGAGCCAGCCACCCACCAGTTGCTTCAGGTCGGCCTCGATGCTCGGCTGGTTCTGTGCCGTGGGCGGAACAATCTGCGCCTCGAGGATGCCACCCTTGTCATCAAGCCGGTAACGGTGAAACAGCAGACCGCGTGGGGCCTCGGTGCAACCGAAGCCTTCCGAGGCCTTCGGCTCGGCCGGTTCGAACGGTCGCTCAGGTTCCTGGTATTCGGCAATCACCCGCAAAGCTTCATCGCAGGCATACACAACCTCGACACTGCGCACCACAATGCTCTGAAACGGGTTGTTGCAAGTGGCCCCCAAACCAGCCTCTTTCGCTGCTTCCCGGGCCAGTGGGGAGAGCTGGTCAAAATTGAGGCTGTAGCGGGCGAGGGGCCCGACCAGATAACACTCGTGCTCGCGCAAGTGTGAGTGCAGTGCCGTCGAGCGCTGAACGTGGGACTCCACAAAATGGCGATTGTAATCCGCTACAGCGATATCCAGCCCACGATTGGAAACAATACGCCCGAGGTTCATGGCGTACTCGCCCGGATGGTGCAGTGCGACCAGATGATAGTCCCGTTCAGCCTCTGGCATGTCCAGCCCGGCCGTCCAGCGCACGGTTTCCAGGGCGTCCTCCCGGGCCTGTTTCAGGGTTTCGGCCAGAGGCTGCAGCTCCTTGCGGGTCGGCGTTCGATAGAATCCGCCCACGCGCACATTGATGGGATGAATCTCTCGGCCGCCCACCAGGGCCATGATGGCATTGCCCGCCTTCTTCAGGGACAGACCCCGTTTGACAATGTCCGGATAGTCCCTGGCCATGTCCACCGCCCCGGCGTACCCCAGAAAGTCCGGGGCGTGCAACATGTAAATGTGCAAGGCGTGGCTTTCGATCCACTCCCCGCAGTACAACAATCGGCGCAATGCCCGCAGCGGGCCGTCCACCTCGATACCCAGCGCGTTCTCCATGGCATGGACCGCGCTCATCTGATAAGCCACCGGGCAGATACCACAGATTCGGGCCGTCACATCGGGCGCTTCCGCAAAGTCGCGTCCTCGCAGGAACGCCTCGAAAAAACGCGGAGGCTCAAAAATACGCAGTTCCGCCGCGCTCACCTTGCCATCCCGGACGGTCACATTCAGGGCACCTTCACCCTCGACCCGCGCCAGGTAGTCCACCTTGATGGTCTTACGACTCATGACGTTCACTCTCCTCCCGGAACGGGTCCGCCCAGGCGTTGAACGTCCGGTAAAAGCGAAGCCGCTCGGCCCGGCCCATACCCAGCTGATCCAGTCGGTCACTCAGCGCAGGCGCGTTGGGATTTTCCTTCGGCCCATAACAACCGTAACAACCCCGATCGTAGGAGGGACACAAGGCATTGCAGCCGCTGTGAGTCATCGGTCCGAGACAGGGCGTCCCGTGGGCCACCATCACGCAGACATTGCCCTTGAGCTTGCAATCCAGACACACGCTGTGGGCCGGCGTGACCGGTCGCCGCCCACAAAGAAACGCCGACACCACCTCGAGCAACTGATGCTTGCTGATGGGGCAGCCACGCAGTTCAAAATCCACGGCCACATGGTCGGAAATCGGTGTGGAGGTGGACAGGGTTTCAATGTACTCCGGGTGCGCGTAGACGGCGGCCAAAAAATCATCAATATCGGCGAAATTACGCAACGCCTGAATGCCGCCAGCCGTGGCGCAGGCCCCGATGGTCACCAGCGTTCGCGAGCGCTGGCGCACGTCCCGGATACGCTCGGCGTCATGGGCGGTCGTAATGGAGCCCTCCACCAGCGACAGATCGTAAATACCACGAATACTGCCGCGGGTGGCCTCCGGAAAATAGGCAATATCGACGGCCCCGGCGACCCGCAACAATTCATCCTCACAATCCAGCAAACTCAGTTGGCAGCCATCGCACGACGCAAACTTCCAGACGCCAAGCCGTGGCTTGTGATCCGGGCGCGCCATGTCAGAACTCCTTGAGGCTCAGTAAGCCGCGGAGCCGATCCAGCGATAGCACCGGTCCGTCTTTACAGACAAACGTCGCTCCGAACTGGCAGTGACCGCAGTGTCCGAGTGCGCATTTCATATTTCGCTCCATCGACAGATAAATCGCCTCGTCGTCAACGCCGGCATCCCGCAGTGCATTGACCGTGAAACGCATCATGATTTCAGGGCCACACACCATTGCCACGGTATCTTCAGGGTCGAAACCCAGGGTTGGCACCAGAGCGGGAACAACCCCGACCTTACCCTGCCAGCCGCTGCCGGCATGATCCACGGTTATATGGACCTCAAAATCCGAACGCTTGCGCCACTCCTCCAGTTGCGCGGAATAAAGGATATCCTGGGGACTACGGGTGCCATAGAGCAGGATAACCCGACCGTATCTCTCCCGATGACGCAAAACGTGATAAATGACCGGTCGTAAGGGTGCCAATCCCAGGCCGCCGGCCACAATCAGCAAGTCCGCACCCTCCCCTTGCGTCATTGGCCAGCCGGCACCGAATGGACCACGAAGACCAACGGTGTCCATCGTTTTCAAGGCCACCAGTTTCCTGGAAACCGGCCCCACCGCCCGCACCGTATGAACCAGCGCCTCCGTCTGTTCAGCGTCACCACTCAGACTGATGGGCACCTCCCCCACACCGAACACATAGAGCATATTGAACTGGCCCGGCAAACCAGGTCGTGCGCCGGCCGGCCCTGGCTCCAGCTCCAGTGTCCAGGTGGTTTCCAATTCCTGCTGCCGGCGCAGAACCCGAACCGGTCGGGGAACCATCGGATCGTCTGAAATCACTGGGGCGGCTCCGGAGCACCATAAACATCCAGAACCTGCATTTGTGTCGCGTGCAGCCGGCTGGTCAGAATGGGCAATAATCTTTTCAGGACTTCGTAACCCAGCACCGGATCATCGTCGCACTTCTTTCTCAGGCAATGGGCGTCAATCGCGATGGCCCGTGTCAGCGTGATGGCGCGTGCATCATAGGCCCAATGATAGGGGGGCAGAATCCAGGATACGCCCGCCAGGTCGCCGTCATGGAGTGTCTGAAAACTGACCGCAGGCTTGCCCGGCACAGTCATTTCCAGAGCCACCTGCCCATAGCGGATGAGGTACAGGTGATCGGCGTCTCCGCCTTCGCGAAACAGATAGTCCCCTGGATTGAACCTGACATTGCGGGCACAGCCACACACCAGATTGCAGAAATCGCTCTCCAGGCCCCGGAAGAACGGATGCTCGCACACGATCTGGGCAATGCTTTTCATTCCCTTTCTCCCGATGAAACATCATCGTGAATGGCGCGAACTTCCTCTGTGATATCGATGCCAACCGGGCACCAGGTGATGCAGCGGCCACACCCCACACAGCCTGAGGTGCCGAACTGATCCACCCAGGTAGCGAGTTTGTGGGTCATCCACTGGCGGTAGCGGGATAAGGTCGAGTTACGCACACTACCGCCGTGAATATAGGAAAAATCTGACGTGAAACATGAGTCCCACCGGCGACTGCGCTCTGCACTGGCGCCTTCCAGGTCCGACGTATCTTCCACCGTGGTGCAGAAGCATGTCGGACACACCATGGTGCAGTTCGCACAACTCAAACACCGGTCGGCCACTTCGGCCCAGCGCGGGTGTTCCAGGTTATCCATGAGTAAGGCAGGAATGGCGGTTTGTGGCATGCTCCGGCCCATCTGGCGCCGGGTGTTCTCCACCACGTCAGTTGCAACAGCGTGATGCGCGTCTGTCGCAGGCTGCCGCGGTAACCCGGCCAGAATTGCCGCGCCCGCCTCTGAGCCGGATCGAATAAGGAAAAGGTGTTTGTCGTCGGCCAGAAGCTCGGTGAGCACAAGGTCATACCCGTCTCTGACGTCAGGTCCGGTGCCCATGGAATCGCAAAAGCAGGTGCCTCCAGCGTCGGAGCAGTTGATCGCCACCATAAAAGCCCGCTCACGACGCGAGCGGTAATGGGGGTCGGCATAGTCGTCCCCCAGCAATACACGATCCTGGATTCCGATCGCTGCCAACTCACAGGCGCGCACCCCTAAGAACGCGTATCGGGGCGGATCATTTCGGACAGGAGCAAAGCGCAGTTCGTCTCCGTTACGAGTCGCCTGCCACAAGGAAACCTTCGGTGGGTGAAGAAAACGTTTCCAGCTATGGGGGCCCACGGCATAGCCGAACAATGCCTCATCCGGCCGCCGTTTCAGTCGGTAATGACCACCATCCTGTTCATCCGTCCAACCGGCGGGAAGCTCTTCGGTGCGGGCGAGCTCATCGTACACGATAGCCTGGTCGCGAACAGTCGGTCCTACAACGGTATACCCGCGCTCAACCAATGCATCCAGCAAACACTGCAAGCCTTCCCGTGTGATGACCGAGGCATCGCCAACATTGTCCATAAGGAAACCTTCCCTGATTGCCAATCAGCGAACAAAGAATCCACTGACTGCTCACTACAAGCTTTGGCAAGGGAGGGGGTTTTGTCAACGATGGGGAAGCGGCTATTTCGCCATGTGAGCCACGTACGCGGCGGTAAAGGCCGTTTCCTGAAAGGCCTTTAATCCGGTCTCCGCAAACGGGATGGGCAGCGGGTTGGCAGCCAGCGTGGATTTGATCAGCGCAGGTGGAAGCAACCTGACGTCCAACTCGGCGCCAGGAATCAGCTGAATGGCTGCCTCCAGCTTGAAGCTGATGGCGCCACCGGCAAACTTGCCCTTCGGCATCCGCTCCTTGATCGCAACGCTGCTCACCCCATGCTCAACCATCAATTCAGAAAATGCCGCCTGGAACTGTTTCAGGTCTTCACGGGTGTGGTTTTTGGCCAGCGACAGCTTGCGTACCTTGCACTCCGGCAAGCTGAACTGCCCTCGATCCAGTTTCAGCAGACACAGCACCGCATCGCTGCCGGTCAGTTCCACTCCACAAATAATCATGGTTTTGCGCTCCTTGCTCTCAATAGCCTGATCGCTGTCAGCCACAGCACTTCTTGAATTTAAGACCACTGCCGCAGCTGCAAGGATCATTTCGGGAGGGCAATTTCACCGTGGTAACTGTCGCCCCTTTATTCAGAAGTGCAGTCAATTCGGCGATGGATTCGACAGCCTCCTCGCGCGCATCAACCGTAATATTCGCATGCAGCTTGGCCTCGGCCACCAGGGCTTCAATCTCTTGCTTGCGCGCTTCACTGGTAACCACCAGCGTTAACGGGAACTTCTTGCTGCCACTCTTCTGACTGGCATTGGTCTGGAAACCGCCGTACGCGGTGTGGTGCTGGCGCGCATCCTGCCGGCCTTTGAAGAAAAATTTGTCTGACATGCTGAAATCTCTGATGAACGGAAGAGTGCCCGGGTGCTCAAAAAAGTCCGGGCAACCGCTGGGCGAGACGTTTTAGCATGCTTATGGAATTGGATATATAGGCAGAAGTGGATATTTCATGGCGCCCCCTAGTCCTCGCCTGGTAAGTCCCCCGCCAGTTCGTCATCAACTGCCTTCGCTGCAACAAGGGCCGGACGATTGACCAGCCTGGCCACATAGGTTTCAAACTCCGGCCGCCTGGGAATCGAACCAAACTCCATGCCCCACATAAGATGTGAGCCCACGTAAACATCTGCAGCGGTGAAACGGTCACCGGCCACATAGTCTGTTGCTGACACCGCAGTCGCCAGGGTATCAATGGTTCTTTCGTAGGTGCCGTAGCCAACCATCCGTTCCTGGTCCTTGCGAACGGTGACCTTCAGCACCCGATCCATAACGGCCGCTTCCAGGGGGCCGGCTGCAAAGAATAGCCAGCGATAGTAGGCTGCGCGGTCCGGCAAGTCTGGTGCCAGGCCCGCATCGGGAAAGGCATCCGCCAGATAGGCGCAAATGGCAGCGCATTCCGTTACTACCCGGCCCCGGTGGACAAGCGCCGGTACCTTACCCATGGGGTTTATGGCCAGGTAATCGCTGGCTTTCATCTGGGTGTCGTAGTCGACCAGAACCTGCCGATAGTCCACTCCCAGTTCCTCCAGCATCCAGCGAACGATCCGTCCGCGGGACATGGGGTTGGTATAAAACACGAGATCACGCTCGCCCGATTCGGTGATGGCCATGACAGCGCTCCTTGTCAGAGAAAATCATCCGTAGAGTCTAGTCGAAAATTGCCTGCTGCCCCGGGAACATAACCCGGGCAATGCCGCTCCCGCGCCAATTGGAGGCAAGCCATGACGGTCCATCAAAGATCCTATGACCGAAACTGGCGGTATCCCTCTAAGCTGATACGCTTAATTCGCCACAGAAATCTCTGCGGCGCGAAAATGCGAGTTGTTTCCAGGGAAAGATAAAAACAAATCAGCACGGAGCACCATTCATGTTAAAAACACAGCCAAGACGTTCACCTCTGGCCATAGCTGTGATCGCAGCTACGGCCGGCTTACCCGCCTACGCAGCTACCGGCGTCGAGACCTACACACTCCGGGAAGCCGTTACCGTGGAAGGGGTTAGGAGCCACCAGGCCGCCTTACAGGCAGCCGCGGATGCCCACAATGGAACCCGTGAGGCCTCCTCTCCCGGCTACCAGGCGTCCGTGGACTACGTAGTCGGGCAGATGACCGCTGCAGGGTACGACGTTACCATTCAGGAGTTCGACTACCCATTCTTCGAAGAGATCAGCCCCGCGACGCTGGAGCAGTTGGCGCCCACTCCAACCGTTTACGAGTACTTTGGCGACAATGGCTTTGCCACCATGACCTATTCCGGTAGCGGCGACGTAACAGCGGTTGCAGAAGGAGTGGATCTGGCCCTGCCCCCCGCCACAGACGCCAATACCTCAACCAGTGGCTGTGAGGCTGCCGATTTCTCCGGCTTCACGGCCGGAAACATTGCCGTGGTCCAGAGAGGTTCCTGTTCCTTTGCTCAGAAGGCCCAGAATGCCGAAGCTGCGGGTGCCAGCGGTGTGATCATTTTCAACGAGGGTCAGCCCGGGCGAAGAGACAACTTCCTGGGGACACTCGGGGGTCCGGGTATTACGGTACCGGTGGTCGGGGCCGCGTTCGAGGTCGGAGTTGAGCTCGCCGCCGGTGGCGTTGAAGTCAATCTGAGTGTGGATGCCAGCTCGGAGATCCGCACCACATCAAACGTCATCGCCAACTCGCCTGAGGGCCGTGATGATCGCGTGGTAGTGGTTGGAGCGCACCTGGACTCAGTAGCAGAAGGGCCAGGCATCCAGGATAACGGTAGTGGTTCGGCCGCCATACTGGAAACCGCGATCCAGATGGCAGAACAGCACATCAGCCCCAGAAACCAGGTTCGCTTCGCCTGGTGGGGAGCGGAAGAAGCTGGCTTGCTGGGCGCACAATACTATGTTGATCAGTTGAGTGATCGTGAAATCAAGGACATTGCGCTGAATCTCAACTTCGACATGATCGGCTCGCCCAACTTCGTCCGCTTCGTCTACGACGGCGACGGTTCAGATACCCCCCTGGCCGGCCCGAATGGCTCCAAAACCATCGAAAGCGTCTTCCTTGAGTACTTTGAGGAAGTGTCCTTACCGGTCGAGCCTACCGCGTTCGATGGCCGTTCCGATTACGGACCGTTTATTGCCGTTGGCATCCCGGCGGGTGGATTGTTCACCGGTGCGGAGGGGATCAAAACTCCGGACGAAGCCGCCCTTTACGGTGGCACTGCAGGTGAACAGTACGACCCCTGCTATCACCTGGCCTGCGACACCTTTGACAATATAAGTCTGCAAGCGCTTGATGAGATGTCCGATGCGGTCGCACACTCCGTGTTGACCTTCGCCATGACCACCTCTGCCGTGAACGGAACCGACAAAGGCAAAGGGCTTGGCAAGATCAAGAACGACATGGAATACCGTGGTTCGCGCCTCTTGAAATAACCCGAACCGTCAGGCAGAGCGATCAGGGACTGTCGCTCTGCCTTTTTGCAAGGGCCTAACCAAGCTTTTCCAGGTAGTCGAACACCGCCGCAAAATCATCACGGCCGTGGCCGGCGCGGTTGGCCTGTCCATAGACCGATTTGGCCAGACCGGCCAGGAACAGCGGCTGTTTCTGTTCGTAGGCGGTCACATCCAGAAGCTGCAAATCCTTGAGCATCAGCTCCAGCGGGAACTGGGCCTCGTAATTACCCTCCTTGATGAGCCCTGCCTTACCCTTCAGGAAGGGCGCTGTTACCGGCAGATTCGGCAAGGTATCCATCAGGAAATCCCGGCTGAATCCAAGTTTTTCCCCCAGCAGGGCAGTTTCGGCATACACCAGCATGCTCTGGGCAAGCAACGCGTTCACCAGCATCTTGAAGGCACTGCCCTGACCGGCCGGCCCAACGTGGAGAACTTTCTGGCCCATGTTCTCAAGCAACGGCCGAACCTGATCAATGTCGGAGGATTCCCCCCCAAGCAGGAACGTCAGATCACCCGTTTCTGCGGGCATTTTTGTCCCCGCCACTGGCGCATCAAGGAAGCGCAAGCCCCGGGCGCGGGACCGTTCATTGCATTCGCGGGTATAGGAAGGATTCACCGTGGAGCAATTAACCCAGAGCGCGCCCTCCCTCATGGCGCCGATAAAACCATCATCGCCAAAGGCAACCTTTTCGACCACTTCCGGAGCACTGAGCATGGTGAACACTACGTCCGCATCAGTCACCGCATCCCGGGCAGAATCCGCCGCCTTCGTCTCAACTTGGCGGTACCAACTGAATTGCATCGCAACTACGCAAGGCAACCCTGCAAGAAAGAAACCTGTCCCACTTCGGCATCCTGTTTGACAGGAATCAGGACCACTGCTAACCCATTAATAGGCATCTGATCAAAACTTGTACAGGGCTTGTCAGCCGGTGCTGTTCCGGCAATCGATGACGGACCCTGAGCATCTGGTGCAACGGATTGGCCGCAGTAAAAACAACGAGGGAATGAACTATGGCTAAGGATAACAGCACGGATGGACAGCTAGAACGAAGACAATTCCTCAAACGGTCCCTGGGCGTGATAGGGGCAGCCAGCTTACCTTTACCAATCAGTCAGGCACTGGCAGCGAGTGATGCAGGCGCAAACCGGGCACCCAATGTGCCGGAATGGAGCCTGGTACAGGGTGAACCTATCCTCTCACCATCCTATGGCCGGCCTTCCAGATTTGAGGACGGTGTCGTCCGTACACCCACGGACCTGACCCCCACCAAAACATCTTCCTGGAGTTTTACCCCCTTACAGGATCTGAACGGCACCATTACTCCCAATGGGCTGGTCTTTGAACGTCATCACGGCGGGGTTCCGGATATCGATCCGGAACAGCACCAACTGATGCTGCACGGTATGGTTGATAAGCCGATGATCTTCGACATGGCGGAGATCAAGCGTTTCCCCCAGGTCTCAATGAAACGTTTCCTGGAGTGTTCCGGAAACACTCTGACCGAATGGAAAAAACCCACCGGCAAGACGGTTCAGGACACTCATGGCCTGCTCAGTTGCTGTGAATGGACAGGTGTACCCCTGTCGACACTTCTGCGGGCCGCCGGTGTCCGGGATAAGGCCTCGTGGATTCTGGCAGAGGGAGCCGATGCCGCCGCGATGACCCGCAGCATTCCTATGGAAAAGGCCATGGACGATGCGCTGGTGGCCTATTCACAGAATGGCGAGGCCTTACGGCCCGAGCAGGGCTATCCTTTGCGGCTCATCCTGCCTGGCTTTGAGGGCAATACCCAGATCAAATGGCTGCGCCGGCTTGAAGTCAGTGACGCTCCTTATATGACCCGGGAAGAAACGTCCAAATACACCGATTTGATGCCGGATGGAAGCGCCCGTCAATTCACCTTCGTCATGGAAGCCAAGTCGGTTATCACCTTCCCCTCGGCGGGGCATACCCTTCCGGAAAAGGGCTTTTACGAAATCCGCGGGCTTGCCTGGTCTGGCCGAGGCAAGATTACCCGGGTGGACGTTTCCACCGACGGAGGTCGAAACTGGACTCAGGCAACAATCGAAGGACCGGTGGAGCCCAAGGCACTGACGTCATTCCGGCTGCCATGGCGTTGGCAGGGTGGCAGCGCGCTTTTGCAGAGCCGGGCCATTGATGAAACCGGGTACGTCCAGCCCACCCGTCAGGCGCTTATTGACGTTCGAGGTCTGAAGTCGGTTTATCACCTGAATGCCATACAGACATGGGAAGTCAGCTCTGATGGAGGGGTCAGCAATGTTCACGTATAAAACAATCGCATCTATCGTGCTTGTGTCCCTGGCCGGGACCGGCACGATTATGGCCCAGGATGAAGATTACGGACTGGGCCGGGAAGCCACCGATCAGGAAATAGCCGGCTGGAACATTGATGTGCCACCCAGTGGAGAGGACTTACCTGACGGCTCCGGAAGCGTGGCTCAGGGCAAAGAGGTCTTTCAGGCCCAATGCCAGAGTTGTCACGGTGCAGACGGTCAAAGTGGGCCGATGGACCGGCTGGCAGGCGGCCAGGGCACGCTGGCAGGTGAGTCTCCGGTCAAAACCGTGGGCAGCTACTGGCCCTATGCCACCACACTCTACGATTACGTCCACCGTGCCATGCCGTTTAACTCGCCACAAAGCCTCTCGCCCGATGAAACCTATGCGGTAACCGCCTATGTCCTTTATCTCAACGGCATTGTGAAGGAAGACGCGACCCTCGACGCCGACTCCCTTCCCGAAATCAAAATGCCCAACCGGGGTGGATTCACCCACCCAGATCCACGGCCGGATGTCGACGCTGAGGCCTGCATGAACAACTGTCAGAGTGGAGAGGGAGAAACAAGGTAAGCGGGAGTCTGTTTCAGAATAAACGAAATCAAAACGCCCCTGGTTTCAGAGGCGTTTTGGTGGGAATTTTGATGAGAGCCCTGCCCCGGTATTCCAGGACCACGATTGACCACCACCCGACAGAGCACGCAAACTGATGATCGAACCTCTTCAATAGTGAACACACATTCAATGCCAACAAACGTAACAACACGGATACTGTTTCATTCCAGGCGCCTGAACGTATACCTGGTTCGGTACCCGGAGGGTCACAAGGTGGTGCCCCACGTGGACATGATTTCCGAAGGCCGGCTGTACAAACTCAATTGTGTTTTGGTGAAGCCCAAAGCCGGTGGACAATTCGTCTGCGAGAAGAACATTTTTAACCTGTTCGGGCGGCTCTACCTGTTTCGCCCGGACCTCTACCAGCACCGGGTGTCGAAGATCGAGCGCGGAAATCGGTGGTTGCTGAGTTTCGCGTTAACCAGACACTGAGCCCGCAAGCCAAAACATACCTTACTCCAGATGATACCTGGATGGGTGCTGGAACTATTCTTGAAATGTGACGTTATACTTTCTGAGCAGCATTTCCTCGTCTTTGCCCTTCATCAACAAGCGCCCCTCGTCCCAAATTCTTATAAGTTCCTGCCTTTTTTCTTCGGCGATTTTTTTTGAAAAAATTGGCCTCTCAACCAGCTTCTTCTCCAAGCCGGGGCGTACGATTTTAAGATCACCATTCAGGTTCAGCCGATTTAAAACATGCTGAAGAACAAGCTCATTATCTGCGTATAAGTCGACTCTTTTGTCGTTAATCATATGAAAGATTCGATCAACCACGTCGTCATAACCTGCGATCACTTCAACGAAGCTCGAGTTTTTCGGATCATTGATATATTCCTGATAGTCAACGCTCATTGAGCTGTAATCCCAGCCTGGCCCTGTTGCGATACGCTTGCCTTTTATTGACTCAATTCCCTCATAGCGCCAGGGATCGTTTTGCCTGACGACAAAGGCGGTTGTGTATGAAAATGTCTCTTCAGCAGCGTATTCAAAGTACTTTTCCGAACTCTTTGAAAACAGGTATTCTGGCAACATATCACAAAGACCATCGGCTACCATATCCAGCCCTCTCGCCAGAGGAACTTCATAATATTCCGGTTCATAGCCTGCTGATGTGTAGATTTTATCCACCATATCTATGACCACACCCCGCCCGGGCGAACCTTCTGATGGGAAGATTGTCATCGGGGCCCACTGATCATAGCAAACCCTCAAAGTCCCGGTCCGACTGACATCGGCCATTCCGGTTTCTGTCAGCAAGAACATAAGTGAAAATATCAGGAATCCTTCTTTACATTTCGACACGATCCCGGCCCTTGTCTTTAGCGCCATAAAGTTTGACGTCGACCCGTTTGAACAGGTCGTCAATTGAATGATCTTGTAGCTCGGATGCCTCAACTCCCACGCTCACTGTGTAAGTGATGGCTTTACCGTCAACCTCGACCAGTGAATTTCTAATGGCCTTGCGCATTTTATCGGCAAGCCGGAAGGCGTCATCAATTCCTGTATCAGGGAGAAATATTGCAAATTCCTCGCCTCCAAGTCGACCGACAAGATCAGACTTTCTCAAAAATTTATTGATGGTTTTCGTAAAATGAATAAGTACTTGGTCTCCGATGAAATGACCATAGGTATCGTTGACCACCTTAAAGTGATCCAAATCCATCAACACAAAGGACGCAGTCGATTTTTGACGCTTGGAAAGAACAAGGAAGTGCTGCGCAGTTTCAAAGAAACTTCCCCGGTTTAATACGCCAGTCAAAGAATCCCTTGTAGCCAGATCTTTGAGTTTTTCATTCGAAATTTGTAATTCCTCTGTACGCTCTTTGACGGCGCTTTCTAACCAATTTCGCTTGGCCTGTTCGTCTTCCAGCAATCGGTTCCGGTCCCTCTCCATAGCAGATAGCATATTATTCATATGTTCCTGGAGTTGACGGAGTTCATTATTTTCAATGCTCGAAAGGTCAATCCGTTTACTGATATTTTTGCTTAGTTGAACCTCATTCACTTGCAACATCAGTTCTTTCAATGGGATTGCCAAATAGCGATCAAAGGCCCAAACAAAGAGCCAAAACAAAACAGACAACTTAATGATCGCCGTAATTGCAATCAAAGAAAAACCGAACCAGACTCGATCCAAAACCACTTCTGACGATGAATAAAGGGTCAGCGAACCAAGAAATATCTTTTTCCCGTTAAGCGTCCAATCTAGATCGGATTTGGTATCGAAGACCGACATGGGAGCTGAATCCGGAGCATAGGCTCTTTTGGAAATCATGTTTCTGGCGTGTTTATCTAAAACATCGATGCCCGAAATAATGGGCATTTTGACCAGCCCGGCGACAAGCGCATCCAGCTGATTCTGGTTGTATTGCCACAAACTGGTGGCAATAGGGACCTGGACCGTTTGCTCCAACTGCTTCATTTCATTAATAATTGAATCCTTCGTTTTCAAGTATTCAGTCAGGAACTGCATGCCTGTAATCACGCAGGCTACGCCCAAATAGATGGAAAAAATAACGCGCATCATTTTTTGGGACAGACTTTTGGGACGAAGAAAACTTACAAACACGAAAACGCCCCTACCCGGTAGACTTTTTATTGAAACCAATCTTAGGTTAGTCGCGTGCTCAATGGAACAGACTCGTGATGCCGATGGCGACGAAGTTACTGGCCATGTTTCAAGCTGCGGCTGCAGATCGAGCCAGGGCTGTTGATTGACACGCCCCGAACCGTTGGCACCACGATCCAGATTGTTGATGGAATTCGAAACTGGAGCCCCACCACCCGCTGGTGGAGGGTTTCCGATCTCTTGATAGCGGCCTGGACAGCCTCTTGGCTGTTTGCGGGTTTTGGAATAGAGGACGTTCGACACGGTTGAGAAATAAAGCTGTCCCGGCTATCCCCAGGATGATAGAACAAGGCAAAGAAATCCGATAAAGGCTCTGTATGATATTCGGAATCGCCTGGTTCGCCATGGTGTGGTTTGGACTGATCATGGTCGCGTTGATTGCTGTCGTGGTGTTTATCCTCCGCCGGAGTCGCAATGCCCGGGATGACGCCGAAGCATCCACCCGCGAGCAGCAAAATGAGGTTCACCAACAGGTGCTTGAAATGGTCAGGGGTATGCACGCCGCAGCTGAGGGCCTTCATGGCCGCGCTCGTGTAAAGGCCTTGCGAGACTATATGGACAGCATGAGCGATGGTCTGGAGCTGACCTCGGAAATCCTTTTCCCTGTCAGCGGCTCCCCCAGGGGAGAATGGGTCGTCGCGCCCGGTGCAAAACCTGAACGCCGCATTCTCTATATCCACGGCGGCTCCTGGATCGCCGGCAGCCCCAAAAGCCATCGCGCCATTACGGATCGGTTGTCGCGGCTTGCCCAGGCCAGCGTATTCGCTATCGATTACCGCTTGATGCCGGAGAACCGGTACCTGGACGGGATTATCGACTGCCGGCAGGCCTATCGCTGGATTCTGGACAACGGGCCGGACGGGAAGTCTCCGGCCGATTTCCTGGTGGTCGCGGGCGACTCTGCTGGCGGCAGCCATGTCCTGGGACTGCTCGCCTGGGCACGGGACCAGGGCCTAGAACTACCGACCGCCGCGATCGCCTTGTCACCCTCCACCGAACTGATGCTGACCTCACTGGGCAGACGGGAGAATCTGAATACTGATGCCATGCTGGGACCGACTGTGAAAAAGCTGGCTCGGATACCGCCGCCGTTGCTGTGGTGGGGAACCGTTCTGGGCTTGCGGGTATTGCCCACCAGCCCGATGGCATCACCCCTGCGTGGGAAATTACACGGTCTGCCGCCGACACTGATTCACGTCAGCGAGTCGGAACTCTTGCTGGAAAACGCCCAGCGGTATGTAGAGAAAGCGCGGGCGGCTGGCTCACCGGTGGAATTGAAAACCTGGCCTGACATGGTTCATGTTTGGCATCTGTTTACGCCCCTGTTACCGGAGGCGGAAGATGCGTTCGAGCATATCGGGGAGTTTCTGTCGCGAGTGGAAGCGGGCCCATCGTAGAGAAAGCTGATCTGGCACGGATTCGTCCGCTCAAAGGGGTCGAGTATTCGGCTCGACCCCTGAATTAGTCAAATCAGCAACAACTTATCAACGCACTTTTGAAAGGAATTTCTGGGTTAACGGGTTTTGCGGGTCCGTAATAACCTGTTTAGCCTCGCCAATCTCCGCAATAACGCCTTCATGAAAGTAAGCCACGCGATCAGACACATCGCGGGCGAAGCTCATTTCATGTGTCACGCAGATCATGGTCATCCCCTCATCCGCCAAAAGGCGCAAAGTATCCAGAACTTCTCCCACCAACTCGGGATCAAGGGCAGATGTAACCTCATCAAAAAGCATGTAATCGGGCTTCATGGCAAGGGCGCGGGCAATCGCCAGGCGCTGCTGCTGGCCTCCAGACATTTTAGTCGGGTAAACATCAAACTTATCCCCCAGACCAACATGCTCAAGTTCCTTTTTAGCGATTTCGATCGCTTCTTCCTTGCCCATTTTTTTGACGATTCGGGGTGCAAGAGCCGCGTTTTCCAGCACGGTCAGATGAGGAAAGGAATTCCATTGCTGAAAGACCATCCCCAGTTTCTGACGCAGTTTATCCTTGTTGGTTTCTTTGCTGTGGACATCAATATCATCCACGATGATCTTGCCCTTGTGGATTGTCTCTATGGCATTGATGCAGTACAGCAGGGTTGACTTACCACTGCCGGAGCCACCGATAATACTCAGCACTTCGCCATTGTCGACATCCAGACTGACGCCTTTAAGAACTTCAAGATCACCAAAGGATTTATGGACATTCTGGATACTAATCATATTGCCATTTTCCTCTCAACATACCGACCATATGAAGATAAGGGGTATGAAATAATAAAATAAAAGATACCAACACCGATCAGAATCTCCAGTGGTTGCTGGGTACGGGAGATAAGCTGCTCAGACGTGCGTAGCAGTTCCATATAACCAATCACAGAAACCAGGGCGGAGTCTTTGATCACACTCAGGGCAACACCCAGCCAGGAGGGAAAGACCGCGCGCAAACCAATAGGCAGGCGAATATGGAAAATTGTTTGCCAGCGGTTCATACCCAACGAACGAGCTGCTGTTTGCATGGATACAGGCACACTCTCGAAGCCACTACGAAAGACCTCACTCATGAAGGCCATGGTATACAGTGAAAGGACGATGGAGCCAGCCATAAACGGATCTAGCGGGTATCCTGCCGCGCCCACAAAGGTTGAAAAAAGAACCAGCTGAATAATCAGCGGTACGCTTCTAAGCATATCCAGCAGCCCACCAAACAGCGTGTTAACCAGCTTGTTGCTTTCAGCGCGAATAAAACCGACGATCAAACCGAGCAGGGTTCCCAACACAATAGCCAATACGGAGATGGTCACCGTATTCATGACACCGGTAAGAATAAAACCCGTATCGTTCCAGGACAGAGGCGTGAATAAGGAGTTCATCAGATTTCCCCCCTGAACAGCTTGCGGGAAATGAGTGATGAACTGATCAGCACCAGCTTGGTGATGATGAAGTACATAACCGCTGCCACAATGAAAAACTCGAGCGTCCGAAATGACAGTGACTGCAGCCTCTGGGTCGTTCCCGACAGCTCACTCATTCCAACCAGAATTCCCAGCGAGCTCATCAGGATGGACCAGACAAACTGGTTAGTCATCGGGTGATAGATACGCCTGAGCATTTGCGGAAGGATGATGTATCGATACACCTGGATGCTGGTCATACCCAGAGATTTGGAGGCACTGTACTGGGTGCTGGGGATCGACTGAAACCCACCCCGGAAAGTCTCGGTCAGGTACCCTGCGTTGATAAATACCAGGGCGCTCAGGACCGCTACATAGGGACTTAAATGAATGCCAAAAGCCCCCAGCCCGAAATACGCCATATAGATCTGAAAAAGTGCCGGGGTATTTCGGGCTATCTCAACCCATACCGTAGCAACATAGCAAAAGGGCTTACTGTTGTTCATCTTGGCAATGGCCAACAGTATTGCAATCACGATACCGAGGAGCATTGCGAGCACGGAGACGTGCAGGGTTACAAAAGCTCCGTTCAGCAACTCAGGCATTGTCTGGAACACGACGTTCCAGTGAAATTCATAATCCATACCTTGGCCACTTTCTGTGGTTTAAGAGGGCTCTGATGAGCGCCCAGTCAAGGCACCGGTCAGAGTACGAAGCACTGCCGCAAAGCTATTTGCGGCGCGCTTTTCGATAAGTAATTTGGACAACTGCCCTACAGGCGGCTGTCGATAGGCTGATTACTTATTATCTCTCAAGGCCTGAATCAGATCTGCAGGAGCGTCTGAGCCGAAGTGTTGGTTGTAACGCTTGTCCAGATTACCATCGCGAATCTGGTGAATCAGGAACAGGTTCAGGTAATTGATCCAGGCGCCTTCGCTTCTTTTTGCGATCAGGCCGACGACGTCGTCATACTTGGGCACAAAGGGACCTGCAACAAAATCTTCGAACTCTTCACTCTGAAGCTTGGTCGCGATATTGGTGTTGGTTGAGATGATCGCGTCCACTTTACCCTGATACAAGCCCAGGAATGCGTCGTTTTCAGATTTGAACGCTGTGTAATTGTCGGTTCCCCAACCGTTTTTTTCGGCATAGGCGAGGTATTCAGTTTCGTAGGTTGTCCCCAGTGCAGCACCCACTTTCAGGTTCTTGAGATCATCAAACGAACTGATTTGCTTATTTTTCGGAGAAATCACCTGGAACTTGAAGACGAAGTACGGGTAGGTAAAGCCGACGGATTTGGCGCGCTCCAGCGTATCGGAGGTTGAGCCGATAACCACATCGGTTTTTCCGGAAACGAGCGATGGGATTCGGTCACCCCAGGTAAGGTTAAGTACATTTACGTCCACACCCAGGGCGGTGGCCAGATCGTTACAATAATCTACATCGAACCCTGCAGGATTATTGTCTTTGTCGAAATAGCCCATGGGTGGAAAATCGAGAACCACACCGCAGTTCAATGTGCCTCGTTGGATCACCGTGTCCAGCTGGTCGGCTGAAGCATTCATGGAGCCTACCGCAACACAGGCGAGCACTACTGTTGCTAACTTCCTGATCATAGTTTGCCTCTCTTATTCTTGTTCGCGTCATTATTTAAACAACTTCCAAGCGTCTGGAAGAATGTATAAAAAGTGTACCCTAGATTTTTTAGTGAAAACTCTCAAACTTCCCAATGAGCTAGTTATTTTGGCCTTAATTTTTAGCTTTAACAGGAAATCGTCCCGCAAAATGTTCTTATTTTAGCCCGCAAAACCATTAAAAACATAAAAATACTTCTTTACATTGTTGAATTATAAGACTTTTAAAGCTTAAGCCATAAAGCAGAGACTGAATTGTCCGAAGATCTTGGATCAGAGGTGGGAAGTCAGCCTAGAAGGCACTCTTTGGCCTCATTGATACGAGCCGCCAGATAGTTGCTTCCGCCATGGTCCGGGTGCAGTTTCTGCATCATCCGGCGGTGAGCCTGGATGATCTCTTCACGGCTTGCACCGGCTTCCAGCCCAAGGATGTCCAGGGCTTCGCTCTCTGTCAGCGGCCCGCCGGCCTTACCGGAACTGCCACCCGCGCCAGACGTCCTGCCGGCAGCCTCGTCGTCAGCACGCCAGGAGTCTCCAAACCGACGGTCAAGGTAGGTTTCCAGTAGCCGGGCAGAGTCTTCATCATGCTCCCGGCAGTATCGCAACAGCTCAAGAAATTCGCTCTCGCCCAGATCCGCCAGCTCTCGCCCGGCCATAGGCCCTTTCAGGATCTTGCCGCTCATGGCTCCGGAGTCATGGTCCAGAGTCATCTCGAGAATCTCGCTGGAAACATGGGATTGGTTGCCCGGATTGGCTTTTGCGTCGCCCGTTCCGGCACCTGCCACACCCCCGCCTAGCAGAGATGGAAGCAGTCTTCGCAGCAGCGGGTAAAGAAACGCCAGCAAGGCAAACAGGACGTGCAACCGGCCAGTTAGGGCCATAAGGATCACTACCGCGATGCCGGCGATGAACGCTAGCTTTATGATAGCCGGTTTGCGTTGGCTGGGCGGCTGGTTGCGCAGCCAGACCCACGCGACAACCGACATGACGATAACCAGTAGCGTTAATGGCACTCAGATACCCCGGGCTCATCGGCCCATCGATGGCTTAATGATGGATTGAAACGAGCGCTATCTGATCTGCCGGGTCAGGCGCTTCACTTCCGGGGAGCTTCGGCTGGAAAAGTCTTGCAGGGCCTTGGCTCCCCCGGAAGCATAGACCGCAACAGCGGCCATAAGATCCTTGAGAACCTGGGGGCTGTTGCGATCAAAGGGCGCATAGGCGCCTCCAGACAGCTTACTGACCTGCTGGAACACTGCTCTGGCGTGGGCATCGGCGCCCTCATGGAACATGAACACCGGGGTTCTCAGCATTCCCAGCTCGCCGGCGGTATGGCAGAGCTCGTCCACCGGTTCCTCGCAGCAATCCCCGATAAACACCACAGCCTTGACGGCTTCGGCTCGGGTTTCTTTCACAGCATGCGCCAACACCCGGCTGATCTGGGTGCGGCCACCGAGACAGGAAACGCCGTTCATCAGATCCAGCAGCTGCCCCGTCCCGGTGACAAACTTCGTGGCTTTGAATTGGCCAAAACCTCGGTAGTAACACAATTGAATGGCCAGGCCGCCCAAATCCCGGGTCGCCATGAACAACTCACTCTGCAGGTGGCAAGCCTGATCCCACGTTGCCTCCCGGCTCGCTGTGGCGTCGAGGGCGAAGATCAGTCTGCCCTGCCCGCCGCCGTGCTTGGGCAAAGTGCGGACCTTGTTGATAAACTGATCAATCGCCTGTTTATCAGATTTGGTGCGTAACTCTTTGTCGGGCATAGTGGACGTTACAACTTTGTAAGTGCTTCAGACACCGGCGTGTCACCGGACACCACCTCAAAAACACGATTGTTGGTGTTCTCTGCATCCAGCACGGCCAGCAGGACTCGAGCAACATCCTGGCGTGGAATCTTGCCGAAACTCTCCAGCATCTCACTCACTGCAACCTTGCCCGTACCGTCATCATCGGTCAGCTGCCCCGGACGAACAATGGTGTAATTCAGGCCGCTGTGCTTCAGGTGCTCATCGGCGTTGTGTTTGGCCTGGAGGTAATGACGGAGTTTCGCCGGTCCCTTTTCCGGCGCTCCAGCCCCCATACTACTCACCATGATAAAACGCTTTATACCCGTGGCCCTTGCTGTATCCACCAGCCGGATAGCGCCGTCCTGATCCACATCGATGGTCTTATCCGGCCCGGAATGAGGACCTGAGCCGGCGGTAAAAATAACCGCATCGCAGCCTCTCATAGCCTCGCTGCAGTCTTGCTCCAGATCGCCCAGCACGGTTTCCGTCGCGCCCAACTGCTGCAATTCCGGCCCCTGGTCCGGGTGCCGGATCAAAGCCCGCGCCTCGTGATCGCTGTCTGCCATTTCCCGCAACAGGTGTTGCCCGATTTGCCCGTTGGCTCCTGCAATGAATACATGCATGGCGGATCTCCTGGTTAGCAAAAAGCACTTATATAAACAATTTATTGATAATTTACAGAAAAAATAACCACTTTATGCGAGCTTTTTTTGCACAACATTTTGACAGGTCCTTTTATGGCCGCTAGTTTGATCAATTAAAGCACAATATCTAGTAGTCAGTATGTGCCACTGGCGTCTCTCAGATGCCACAAACAAAAACCATAAACGACCTGCCCGGTTCACCCCCTTCCGGTGCAGAAAGGAGGAAACATGAAGATAAACGCTAAGCACATAGCTGCATTTATGCTCTCTGTGGTCATCGGGAACGCCCAGGCAGAGACCAATTGGGATATGCCGACACCTTACGGCGATTCCAATTTCCACACTGCCAACATTCTGGAGTTTGCCAAAGATGTAAAAGAAGCCACCGATGGTGAGTTGAACATAACCGTTCACAGTGGTGGGTCTCTCATCAAGCACCCCGAAATCAAGAACTCTGTTCGCCGCGGTCTCGTACCCATCGGCGAGCTGATCATGTCCCGACTGGCAAATGAGGACCCTTTGTTCGAGGTGGATTCGGTTCCTTTTCTGGCCAGCAACTACGACGAAGCCTGGAAACTTTACCAGGCGTCCCGTGATGTGCTGGCAGAGCGTCTTGAGCGCCAGCGTCTGAAATTGCTGTTTGCAGTGCCCTGGCCGCCGCAGGGCATTTACACTCGATTCCCGGTGGAAACTGGCGAAGAACTCCAGGGTGTAAAAATGCGCGCCTACAACAAATCGAGCGAACGCCTGGCTGAACTGTTGGGCGCCGTTCCAACTCAGGTTGAGGTGCCCGACATTCCGGTTGCGTTTGGAACCGGTCGGGTCGACGCCATGATCACATCCCCGTCAACTGGCGCCAACACTCGTGCCTGGGACTACTTGAGTCACTTCAACCATGCTCAGCTGTGGTTGCCGAAGAACATGGTTATCGTCAACTCAAAAGCGTTCGAAGGGCTTCCTGAATCCACACAAAAAGCTATTGAAACGGCCGCCGCAGAAGCTGAGAAGCGTGGATGGGATGCCAGCAAGGCCGAAACCGATGCCAAAATCGCAATCATGGAAGAGAACGGCATTGTCGTGTCTGAGCCCAGCGACGCATTGGTCAAGCGCCTCAAGGAAGTTGGTGCGACGATGGAGCAGGAATGGCTGGAGCGTGCCGGTAAGGACGGCAAAGCTCTCATTGAAGCGTATCGCGCACTCTAGCTCCTGAAAAGTCAGAAAAATAACCCGGAGCATCTCCATGCGCAGGTTTCTGGACTCACTGTATCGTTTCGGCGGGTACATCTCGGCACTGCAGCTGACGGCGATCATGGTTATGGTTGTACTCCAGGTGTCTGGACGAGTTCTCGACAAAGTCCTGCTGGCCCTGGGAATGGATTCCCTGGGCCTTCAGATTCCGGGGCTGGCTGAACTCGCGGGGTTTCTGTTGCTAGGCGCCACATTCACCGGACTGGCCTACACCCTGTCGGTTGGCGGGCATATCCGGGTTGACCTTTTGCACAGGGTCCTTCCGGAAAGCGTCCAGAAAGCCCTGGACCTCCTTGTAACGGGAAGCGCCTTGGCGATCACCGGCTACGCCATCTGGTTCAGCGTGCTATTGGCCTATGACAGCTATGACTTCGGCGATCTGTCGATTGGTATGGTTCCGGTTCCGCTCTGGATCCCGCAAGCAGTGATGGTTATCGGGCTCATCTGGCTTCTTGTTGCGCTACTCGATGTACTGGTCGGACTGATCACTGGCCGGCTTGCCCATATCAAAGACGAAGCCCCTCTGGAGTGACACCATGGACATGATCTGGATGAGCCTGGTGCTGCTGACCGGCCTTCTGATTCTGCTGGGCGCAGGGCTTTGGGTTGCCTTTGCTCTGACAGCAACCGGCCTGGCTGCCCTGTATTTCCTCAGCAACATTCAGATAGGCTATAGCCTGGCAACATCGTTTTACGGTGCCAGCGCGTCCTGGGAGCTGGCAGCACTGCCTATGTTTATCTGGATGGGCGAGGTACTTTTTCGTTCTCGGCTGTCTGAGGAAATGTTCAACGGTATTGCCCCGTGGGTCGGTCGCGTTCCAGGACGGCTGCTTCATACCAATATCATTGGTTGTGGAATTTTCGCTGCCATTTCCGGTTCGTCGGCGGCTACCGCGGCGACCATCGGGAAGATGTCCATACCGGAACTCACCCAACGCGGCTACGATCGCAAGCAGATCCTGGGCACTCTGGCTGGTTCCGCCACCCTTGGCTTATTGATTCCCCCGTCTATCATTCTCATTGTGTACGGCGTTGCTACCGAGCAATCCATCGCCAGATTATTCGTGGCCGGCATTCTGCCAGGCTTGCTATTGATGGTGATGTTCGCTGGCTACGTGGGCATCTGGTCCAAAATGAACCCCGCCGGTGTGCCAGTCGATGAGGAAGAATCCTTGCCGCTGGCTGAGAAGTTGCGGCGTAGCAGGCCACTGATCCCCGTGGTCTTGCTGATCGTCGGTATCATCGGTTCCATCTATGCCGGACTGGCATCACCAACGGAATCGGCGGCGGTAGGTGTGGCGTTGGCGCACCTGTTGTCCTGGCGTGGCGGCTCCCTGAGCCGGGCCAACTGCATGGATGCGCTAATGGGCACGGTAAAAACCTCCACCATGATCGCTTTCATTCTCGTGGGCGCCCACTTTCTTACCGTTTCCATGGGTTTTACCGGCATTCCCCGTAACCTGGCAGCCTGGATCAACACACTGTCACTGTCCCCATACATGCTGCTCCTGGCGCTGACGGCGTTTTTCATTCTCTTGGGGTGCTTCCTGGATGGCATTTCCGTTGTGGTACTGACTACCTCGGTGATCCTGCCGATGGTACAGGCCGCCGGGATCGACCTGCTGTGGTTTGGGATCTACCTGGTAATCGTCGTGGAAATGAGCCAGATAACACCTCCGGTGGGGTTCAACCTGTTCGTGATCCAGGGGCTTACCGGTGACAACATTCTCCGGATTGCGCTGGCCGCAATGCCGTATTTCCTGCTCCTGATGGCTGGGGTGCTCCTGATCACTCTCTTCCCGGAAATTGTTACTTATCTACCGAATCAAATGGGAAATTGATAATGCAGCATAACGATCAACCGTCAGGTGGAAAAAGTGTTGGCCCAATCGTGTCTTCATCGCATCTATCGGGGCGAGCGGCAGAGCTTTCAGAGCTGGAATTCGGGCTGATTGTTGCAGGAAACGCTTTCAGCCGCTGGATGGTGCGCTGCATGAACGCGGCGGGCCTCCCGGATCTGAGCCCTCTTGATATCCTCGTCTTGCACAGTGTGAACCATCGGGCACGACCAAAGAAATCAGGGGATATCTGCCTGGTACTCAATGTAGAAGATAGCCACACAGTCACCTACGCGCTCAAGAAACTCCTGAAGCACGAAGTCGTGATATCGGAGCGTCGCGGCAAGGAAACCTTCTACTCAATCACCGAAAAAGGTGAGGCAATCTGCCAGGCTTACGCCGAAATTCGAGAAAACTGTCTGGTCGATTCGTTACGGACATTGGGTTTCTCCAATACCGATCTCGGTTCGATTGCCAGTTTTTTGCGCGGCATCTCGGGGCTCTACGATCAGGCCGCTCGGTCCGCGGCATCGCTATAGGCAGGGGCATCCACCTTATGGAAACCGCTAACCTGATTTGGGGACTTATCTTCAGTTCCATTGGAATCGGTTATTTCATTTACGGGCGACGCCAGTCGAGTCTGGTCGCTCGTTACTGCGGCATCGCCCTGATGCTGTATCCCTATCTCGTGACCAACACTCTTGCTCTGGTGGGTGTCGGCATTGCGCTGATGCTAACCCCCCGGTTCATTGAACTTTAATCAACGCCGGATCTCAGTTCGCCAGCGCGGCCCGCACCTTCTTGCTCAGATGGCCCATGTCCACCCGTCCCAGCACCTGCGGCTTCAGCTCGTTCATCACTCGCCCCATATCCTGCATACCCTGGGCGCCGGTTGAGCTGATGGCCAACCGGATCAAACCGTCCAGATCATCCTCGGTCAGGGCCGACGGCATGAACTCCTCAATGATGACCATCTCGGCCCGTTCTTTATCGCCCAGCTCCTCGCGACCGGCATCATCGTATTGACTGGCGGCGTCGCGGCGTTGCTTGAGCATTTTGTCCAACACCTTCAGAACGTCCTCGTCACTCAGCTCGCGGCGCTCATCAATCTCGATCTGTTTGACCGCGGCCTGCGCCATACGCAGGGTGACAAGCCGGGTTTTGTCCTTGTTCCGCATCGCGTTTTTCACCGCGTCGTTCAGTTGTTCCTTAAGTGATTGTTCCGCCATGGTCTACCTCTGTTAAAATCATTCGGAGACTTCCCCTCTGAAACATCATCAGGCGCCCATGCATGAAACTCAACCCCTTTAACACCTGTATCGGTCTGGCCCTGGGGGGCGGTGCTGCCAAGGGTATTGCTCATATTGGCGTTTTGAAGGCCTTCGAGGACGAGCACATCCGGATTCACTGTATTTCGGGAACCAGTGCGGGGGCACTGATCGCCAGTTATTACGCCTTCGGCCGTCCCGCAGAGTCCATTCTTTCCATTTGTTCCACGCTGAACCTGTCGAAGATTATCAACTTTACCCTGGAGCGCGGTGGCCTGTTCAGCACGAACTCCATTCGGGAGATGATCCATCGGGATCTCGGGGATTGCCGGATCGAAGATGCTGATATTCCATTGGCCATTTGCGCAACCGATATCGAAACCGGCGAACAGCTGATTTTCAGGGAAGGAAACCTGGCGGACGCTGTCTGTGCCTCCATGGCGGTACCCGGCCTGTTTGTGCCGGTAGAGATCGATGGCCGGATTCTGGTAGACGGTGGGCTGGTTGAAAATGTCCCGATATCGCCGTTGGCGAAAATGGGAGCGGGTATTACCGTGGCCGTTGATCTGAGCCATGTCGGCCGGTACCCGAAACCGAAAGATATGCTTGATGTGATCAGCAACGCCATCAACATTGGCATCGACTTCAATACCCGCAAGCAGCTGAAAAAGGCAGACATAGCCGTGCCGCTGGATCTAAGCCGTTACAGCCTCACCAACAACGCCGACTGTATAGAAGAGCTTTACAGGGAAGGCTACCACCCCATGAAGCAAAAAATTCGCCGAGTGCTCTGGTACAAGCGGATGAATGTCGTTATTAGCCTTATAAAAGGGGCCAGGGACCTGCTGCCCTTCAAGGTGCCCGAGGTTCTCAAAAACCTTAGGCGCTCAACCTGAAGACCTGGAAAGAGTGGTCATTCACTGATTCACAAGGCGTCACCATCATGATCGATTTCCGCAGCGATACCGTTACCCGACCTACCGGGGAGATGCGCGAGGCCATGGCCAGCGCCGAAGTAGGAGACGACGTTTACGGTGACGACCCAACCATTAACAGCCTGCAGGCCTACGCTGCCGAACGGCTGGGTTTTGAATCGGCCCTGTTTGCCGCCACTGGCACCCAGGTCAACCTCCTGGCAATCATGAGCCACTGTGGCCGGGGCGACGAATACCTCTGCGGCCAATCTGCACACAACTATCGTTATGAAGGCGGTGGCGCCGCCGTACTGGGCAGCGTTCAACCGCAACCGATCGAGAACGAAACTGACGGCAGCATCAACCTCGAAAAAGCCCGAGCAGCCATCAAGGCCGATGACTTCCATTTTGCCATGACACGCCTGCTCTCGCTGGAAAACACCATCGGCGGCAAGGTGCTGTCGCTGGACTACCAGCGCCAGGCCCGCGCCTTCTGCGACGACCATCAACTGCTGCTGCACCTTGATGGCGCGCGGGTGTTCAACGCGGCTGTAAAATCCAACTGTGATGTGACCGAGATTACCAAACACTACGATTCGGTCAGTGTCTGTCTTTCGAAAGGGTTGGGCGCGCCGGTCGGATCGTTATTGCTGGGCTCTGAAGCCTTTATCGACCGGGCAACCCGTCTGCGGAAAATGGTCGGTGGTGGCATGCGCCAGGCCGGCATATTGGCCGCCGCCGGGCGAATCGCCCTGGAGCAGGGGCCGCTCCGGCTGGCTGAGGATCATGAAAACGCCCAGTACCTGACGGCCGGCCTGGCCGGAATTCCCGAACTCGAGATCAACCCGGCGAGCACCCAGACCAACATCGTCTACGCCCGCTGCCGCTCCGGCAAAGCGGACAGGTTGCGCGACTACCTGGCGGACCAGGGCATGCTCATCACGGCGGGAGACCCCATCCGCTTCGTGACACACCTGGATGTAAACCGGGACGATATAGGCCAGTTGTTAAGCGCCATCCGGCGGTTCTATCAGGCTTGATGGCCATCCGGGACGGTTTTCACCGGTGGGCTTGTTTCAGCCACTTACGGCGAAGACAGACCCTATGCTGTTCTTGCCTCTACTCAGAGGTCAGCCAGGTCAAGACCGAGCAGCACAAAGGTTGAAGGTTCGTACACCGAAATAATACCTTACTGAAGTTCAGACGTTATTAAATACACACTGACCAAAACCCGTTGCGAGGTTACCGCAAACGCCATGGAAAGGGATGACAGAGGATGTCGGCGCTCTATTTTCGAAGGGATTATTCTTCTTTTGCTTACTGCTGCCTTATTTTCGGATGGCAAAGCCCGGGAGAAACAAAGTTTGGATAATGGCATCGGAGAGAACTTCCCGGCCGTGCAAATAAAAGATATTTCAGACTTTAAACAATACGCTCATCCCATATTACTGATTGTCGCAAAAAAGATGGGCGTAGAGCTTGGCAATGAGATCCCAGCGCCACTGATATTAATTGACGTCGAATTGACGGAGCGAGAGTTCAATCTTTGGCTAGGAAACACCGGAGAGCCGTTCCATGCCATGTTCCCTTACTATTTCCCCGAAAATAATACAATCGTGGTTGTTGGAACAAGCAGACTGGATAGTCTTGCTCACGAGTTCGTGCATTACCTTCAAGTACAATATGAGCATATAAACATCGACTTTTCAGATGCTCACCAACTGGAATTAGAGGCCGTAGAGATTCAGCACTGGTTCAAACAGAACTATATGTATTAACTGAGGCGCTGAGAGCGCCGCGTAAGCGAAGCGGCCGATACAGATCACGTAAAGCCGGTTTGTCCTGGTTGTCCGTTACCTCCTTTTCCGGACTTGTACACCGCAAGCACCAAAGTCGTTATTAAATAGTGACGATTTTCTTAACGTTATGTGAGGAACCCTCCCTGGGATGGGTGGAAGCTACACTTGGCCCGCCGGTCTACTTCCAGTGCCCTTTACTTCCTGTGAAATGAAGTAAAACAGAGAGTGGACGGAGTCAATCAACCCGCTCTCTGCTTACTGAGACCGCTGTATTTTAGCTCTGGATTGGCTAAACTTTAACCAGGTCCAGTGCACGGAGGATGTGCTCATGGAACATTCTCCTGGCTTTACGCCATACCTTTCTAAACGTCTTTTATCTCCAGGTCCGAGTCACGGGCTTTTATGGCTGGTGATGCTTCTGGCCATCCCTTATTCCACTCACCCACTCGCTGATGAACAGTCTCCACTGCCCATGGCGCTGGATGGTAAATCCTTTCAGAGCCGGCTCGGGCCGGTGGGGCAACGCGCTGATGTTGATGACCTGCTGGTGTTTGAAGACGGCTATTTCGTATCCAGGGAGTGCGAGCGGCGTTGCGGTTACGCGAAGGTCGAGTACTGGCTGAGGGCCCGGGAAGACGGCATTGAGATGCGAGCAGAAGTGCCGTGCACCGATTCGGGTGCCATGATGTACTGGCGGGGTACCGTCCGGGGCGACGAGATCGAAGGCTCGTTCACCTGGGTAAACAAGCGCTGGTACTGGACCTTTGAGAAAGATTTCTGGTTCGAGGGTCGGTTGGTGGGGGCCGACAATCCATGACCCGGTCTGTCATGCCAGCCAGACGACATATGGCAGGGCTGCTAAAGCTCGCCATTCTGATCGCCATCATTGTGGCAGGTAACCTGCTGACAAGGGGCATTATTGATGGCTTGGACATGGACATCCGACCATCGAACGAGCCCATGCTGCACCAGATCATCATGACCTCCATGGTCGCCTACATCTTGCTGATGGCCATTCCCTTTGTGCCTGGTGTTGAAATCGGGCTGGCACTGATGATGATCCTCGGGCCCAAGATTGTGCCCCTGGTGTATGGGTGCACCCTGATTTCCCTGAGTCTCGCCTTCATGGCCGGACGACTGCTACCGGAAAAAAGCATCACTCGTTTTTTGCGTGAAGTGCACCTCGTAAAGGCCGCGGCATTTCTGGAGAGCTGCCACGGGCTTGGCGCTGAGCAACGACTGGCACGGCTGGTGGACAAATCGCCCCGGCGATGGGTGCCGTGGCTTTTGAAGCACCGCTATCTGACCCTGATGCTTGCCATCAACCTTCCAGGCAATATGGTTGTGGGCGGCGGTGGCGGGCTGGCGCTGATGGCTGGCATGAGCAGGATGTTTTCCATTCACCGATACATACTCACGGTCGCCGTTGCGATTTCCCCCATCCCTCTCTTTCTGGTGATATTCGGAGACAGAATTGCCAACTGGCCGATCTGAGTTGATGCTCGTTCAACACATATCAATCCGTCTCCGGCTTTCGTACCTAAGGCTTTGATGGTCAGAGAACAACCCGGAGTTCTTCACCAGAATCCCACGGTTTTTCAGGACCTTTTCCGCAATGTCTGGCTCGCCCGCGGCCGCCGCCAGCGTGGTATAGATGTCCATGTGGGTCTGAATTCCGCTAAGCACTCTGTTGGCGGGGATCTTACCGGGCCAGCGAACCATCATCGGAACCGGCACACCACCCTCACAGGTGGTCATCTTTTCGCGAATTTCCTCTGCATGAACAGTCTTTGTGCGTTTTGCCAGGGCTCGCAAACCTCAGCCAGTTATTAATTCAACAAACGCCAGAGGATTGCCTAATTTTTAACCGGCGCGCTCTTGTCAAAGGAGGCCAAGACCAAAACGTCCAGCCTTCTTGTACCGGTCGGGTTCCCGGCATTTTAAGTCATCCACAGGCACGTCGGTGAACCAAAAAGCCATTTGAAGCCTACTCTGATAACCTGCCTCCTCTTTTGCTGCAAACGGAGTTTTTGCATGATTACAGTTCATCACCTCAACAATTCCCGCTCACAACGCGTTCTCTGGATGCTGGAAGAGCTGGGATTGCCCCACGAGATCCAGCATTATGAGCGGGATCCCAAAACCATGCTGGCCCCGGCAAGTCTCAAGAAAATACACCCGCTGGGTAAATCACCGGTGATCACCGACGGCGATCTGGTGGTGGCGGAGTCCGGCGCTATTATTGAATACCTGGCCCACACCTATGGCAAAGACACCATGCTGCCGGCGAACGGCGGCCAGGCGTGGCTGGATTACACCTACTGGCTGCATTACGCTGAAGGCTCTCTGATGCCGCCGCTGGTAATGCGCCTGGTGTTTGAAAAGGTCAAAACCAGCCCGATGCCATTTTTCGTCAAGCCAGTGGCAAAGGGCATTGCCGATAAAACCAATGAAACCTTCATCGGGCCGATGATCAAAACGCACCTGGACTTTGTCGAATCCCATCTGGCGAAAAACACCTGGTTTCTCGGGGATACCCTCAGCGCTGCGGATATTCAGATGAGCTTTCCGCTGGAAGCCTCAGTAGCTCGGGGCATCGTCGGGAAGAACCGGCCTCATATCACCGCCTGGGTGGAGCGAGTGCATGCCAGGCCGGCTTATCAGAAGGCGCTTGAAAAGGGCGGAAAATATGATTTTGCCTGAATAGAGAACCTGCGGACAACAAAGGTCAGCGCTCTGTGGCATCCAACCGCCGGGCGGCGACCCCGATTGCGGGCGCCGGATCTACCAGGCTAACCGCCGGATATTTTTACACCTTTCGATTTACCAGAAATCCAGGCCATTGATTCCTCAGGTTTCAGTTTCCCTGGCCTGAAAAATGCTAATTCCATATTGAGCCCATCATATGGAAGATTTGCTATGAAATACGTAATCACTGGACTGATTCTCTCAACGCTTTCCGCGACTGCACTGGCAGGTACAGCACCAGTATCGGTTCCCGAGCCCGGCATGCTGGGTTTGTTTGCAATCAGCGTGGCTGCACTATTCATCGCCAAGAAATTCCGAAAATAGTACGGCTTCGCAAAAAAAGCCATGACAGGTAACAGGGACAAGGAAGCAGGGACGCTGCAGTTCAAAAACGCCTGAATAAAGTGCTATGGCCACCTACCAGATTCTCTACCTGATCAGCATTCCGCTGATTATTGCGGCGGAGTACCGTTTCGCCCGGAATAAGCTTTTCCAGGATCGTTACGACCGCTGGTTCAACAATCTGAGCCTGGGCTTTATCAACGAAGCCGTTCTGCTGGCGTCTCCGGTATTGATTCCCCTGTTGCTGCTACCAGAATTGCCTTCTTCACACCCGCGCCCTTTGTTGGGGGCTTTGGCTGCTTTCCTGATCCTGGATCTGGCTGGCTACTGGCTCCACCGTGCATACCACCATATTCATGCGCTTTGGCGTCTGCACCGCGTTCACCATTGCGATCTCGAATTGGATTATTCAACCACCTTCCGCCATCACCCAGGGGAAGTCGTGGTCAGTTTGCTTGTCATCTATCTGGTGATGGCAACACTGGCACTGACGCCACCTCAGGTCATCCCGTATGTATTTGCGGTCAAGGCGGCCCAGCTTTTGGCGCACTCGAATATCCGGCTGGGTGCCCGTGCCGAGTCCCTGATTAACCTTCTTTTTGTTACGCCGGGCACCCACCAGTTCCATCATTCCAGAAAACAGCCCCAGACCGATTCCAACTTCGGAGAGGTTTTGACGATATGGGACCGGCTGTTTGGTACCTACACCTGTCCTCGGAGTACGCCAGAACCTGCAGCGTTTGGCCTGGATGAATTTTCAGAGGCCAGGGACCAGCGCCTTGGCGCGTTACTGACGCTTCCGCTGCGATCCTTCGGAAAATAGATGTGGTGAGGTTGTCGCTTCACACTCCTCAAGTTAATGGTTTCAAGTCTATTACTATTGCGTCGAAAATTTTTACACCTCTTTTTCCTAAACCTGTAAACCTAATTTTCAGGTCACAGATTTAGAAGGCGAAACGTCGCTTTGGCTCTGATATTGCCAGTATCCAAGGAGGCGACTTTCCGCGGGACATTGTCCCCAAGTTCGCTTGGAGGAGGTCCGAAATGACTAAAAAGATGTCTGATCCAGGTCTCGCAGCGACCATGTTATGTGCCAGTTTAATGTTGAGTGCCTGTGGTGGTGGTGGTGGTGGTGGTGGTGGTGGTGATCCGGGAAGCTCAGGTAGCTCCGGCGGCAATCTCAGCACACTGAAAGCCGGTCTTTACACGGCAAATGTGATCTACACGAATACCACCATCTCAAAAACCGCGACCACTTACCTCAGCCCGACAGGGCAGCTCGCAATCGTCTTCGGAAAAAGCTCAGGGCTTTCTTTCGGAACGCTCACATTTGATAGCATCAAAATCAGTGGCACCAGTCACGACTACCGCCAGGTGGATCCGGGAAGCCCGGACCCTAAAGGCTTCCTCGAAGATAAAGGCATTCAGGAAGGAACAATAAAAGGGACCATCATCTCGCAAGGGTCCGCAACGTTTTCCACCTCTGACCCTGCGGGCCAGGTGAACACAAACGTTACCCTGCAACGGCAAAATGCGCTCAGCGATTTGAGGCTTTCTCTGTCGCGGGCGTCTGGTACTTATGGGTCGTCTGATGTAACCCTGGACGTGAACGCAGACGGTTCCGTATTCTCCCAGTATTATACCGGGGCAACAGGCTGCCAACTGGTGGGGACCGAAAGTCTCTCGGTGCCCGATCCGTCGATTAACGTTTTTAACATCGCCTATACGATGTCCAACTGCTTCGACGTTGATCGCAACGGCGAGTACTCCGGCGTCGGCTTTTTCGGCCCGACAAAAGATCAGCGCATGCAAATGATATTCGCAGCCCATAACGGGAAGGTCGCGATGAAGTTCGAAGGCATCAAACAATAGGCTCCCGTTAGAACCTGTGACACCGCCTGTTTTCACTCAGCTGAAGGTAGGGCTTCCATGTTTAAGTCAAACAACAGTCAGAAATGAGAAGGACGCACCATGAAACGCAACGCAAGCGCACACTGGGAAGGCAGCCTGAAGGATGGTAAGGGTACGGTTTCCACGGAAAGTGGCGCACTTTCAGAGCAGCAGTATTCCTTTAAAACCCGTTTTGAGAACGGCCAAGGAACCAACCCGGAAGAACTTCTCGGCGCCGCCCACGCAGGCTGTTTTTCCATGGCCCTGTCCATGATTCTGGGTGAGTCCGATTATGTACCTGACAGCATTGATACCAAGGCCAGTGTCACCCTGTCCGAAGGGAGCGACGGCTTCGAAATATCGGCCATCCATTTTGACGTAACCGCAAAAGTACCTGGCATTGACCAGTCAAAATTCCTCGAGGCCGCCAACACCGCCAAGATGAATTGCCCGGTATCAAAAGCCCTGAAATCCGACATCACTATGGACATTCACCTGGACGAATAGGAGAAATGTCTCAACCGTGAATAAAACAGCTAATCCACCAGGCAGCAAAGCCCGAAGGCAAGCACATTTTTTTGATATGGGTCTGAGGCAGTTCAAGAAATCCCTGGAGGTGAAGCATGGCCAGATCCGACAACTGGTCGCAGAAAGTGACTGAATCCAGCGATGCCTTGAAGCTGGAGCACGGTGTATTCTCGCTTGAAGACCCGAAAGAAATTGCCCTGTCACTGAAAAAATCTGCCGAAGAGAGTACGCGGCGCAAATCGGATCCATACCGGTCCGCCATGTCTATGCTGACGTTTTACATCAATCGTGCGGGTAAACAGCTCTCAGCGGAGCAGAAAGAACGGCTGGAGGCCGCCAAGGATGAGTTGCGAGCCCTGTTCGGCAAAGCTCGTAAAAATCAGTAACGGAAACCTGATCGCGGTAGATGAGTCGTTCCGTGCCGCGAGTCATCCTTTCCTGTCCACTAAACGCCTTCATTCAGCACTCTGCAATTCCGCCACATCATCAATGGCGAAGTATTGCATCTGAACACCAAACCGGCGCAAAGTCAGACGATGACAAAGCTTCATCAGCTACTAGCCCTCATTGTCCTCGCTGCCGTGGCCCAGACCAGCCTGAGCGCGCTTCGGTGCGGCAGCTCGCTGGTCAGCGAAGGTGCCTGGCCCATCGAGGTAGAAGAAAGCTGCGGGCCGCCGGACTATGTCGCTGAATACCCGACCGCGACGATTCCCGGGCTGGGCGTGATTCAAACGGAAGAACACTGGTATTACAACCCGGGGCCCCAGCATTTCATCCGGCGTGTGGTCTTTCGTAACGGCAAGCTAGCCCGCGTTGACAACCTGGGCTATGGGTTCCACGTCTCTGATTCCCCCAGCTGCAACCTCAGTACCCTCAGGCACGCCAAAACTGAATACGAGCTGATAGCCCGCTGCGGCGAGCCTGCATCCAAACGGGTGGAGTGGCAGACACCTTCAATTCAGAGACACTCGAAGACCTGGCAAACCCTGCAACCGGTGCTCGTTCAGGAGTGGCTGTACGACTTCCCACGCAATCAGTTTCGACAGGTTGTCACCCTGAAAGACGGACAAGTCGTGAACATTACATCTCGCCCTGGCAAATGAATCGGATTCAGAAGGAGCGCCTGAAATAACCTCGGCTGGAATTCCGACGGTTGGGAATCAACCCCGCTCCTCCCGTTCTTCTCGCAACTTGGCCCTCACATTCATCAACACGTGCCCGTAACGGTTTTCACCCAGACGGTCACGGCCACAGCCCCAGAAGTAATCATAATTGCTGTTTTCAACAATTTTCTGCTCACCGGTATCAAGCAGCGCCTCCGCCAGCTCCGGGTTGGCGCGGCAACGCACGTACAGGCCCCGCGTCATCACGGTTTCACGCATCTGCTTCCAATCCGGCCGCAGGCTCTTGTGGCGCTTGCGGCCGAGTTTCCCCGCCCTCGCGGGTGTATCCGCTGTCCTCACCTTTTCCTGCCGGTTATCATCGGTGAATTTCATACCCTGGAAGTAGTGCTCCAGGGTGGGCCAGACCTTACCCTCCAGCTCAAAGCTGAAGGGTATATGGGTTCCCAATGGGTTTTCTGGATCCGTTCGTGACATGAACAGGTCATTCTCGCCGTTGTCGGCCGCAAAAAGAGACATGGTTACGATCCTTCAAAAAAACAGTAGTGTTCACATACCACCAAGTATCACTGAGTCAGAGCCAATGGTCACGCCGCCGCCAGAAATAACTCCCGAACACCATGTCTCCGAAATTGAGATAGAGCAGGCAATCCGCACAGGCATCGAGCGCTACTTTGACGACTGCCGGGCACGGGTACCGGCGTTTATTGACCGTCATTTCCATTACCCAGGTGCCATCGCGACCAACCGGATGGCACTGGGATGGGACATGTTGCGGGCCCCCATCAATCTACTGTGGGCGCCGGTGTACGCCCTGGCATCCCTGGTAAAATTCCTGACGCCCAATCGAACTGGCTTGATGTGGCTGCACGGCTTGGCAAACCGTGTCCCCGCCGGGTTTACCACACGCGTACAACAGCACATCTCGCACCTGATCCTGGTGGACCTGTTGAACAATGGTCAGGAAGACCCACTGCTGGAGAGCTATCTGATTGCGGAGCTGGAAGCGGTCTATGAGCGCCATTCCTGCGAGCCTGTCGATCACCAGCGGTTTAACAAGCTGATTGAACCGTTGGTGACGGACACTCTCAGTCAGTACCGAGTAACCCGAACGGCGTCTGCCGATATCACCAACAGCATTACCTGCACAGTGTTGGGCGCGTTTGCGTTCCAGAAGTTTACTCCGGGAGGCATCGGGCTCGGAATTGTACTCGCGTCCATGCTCGCAAAAACCCTGGCCGCCAGGGACTTTGTCCTGGGTGAAACCATCGGCAGATGGTACTACAGCGTATTTCCACCGGAGCCGTCACTGGCGACAACGGCCAGTGTTATGGTTGCTGTCATGGTCACATTGGCGGCATTTGCGGCCTTGTCCGGTGTAATTTTCGACCCCGTTCAGGCGGCAGTCGGCTTGCATCGTCGGCGCCTGCACAAGCTACTGGATCACCTGCAGAGGGACGTGACACTCAGCACCCAAAGCAGCTTTCGCCCGAAAGATCAGTTTGTGGCGCGGGTTCTGGACACATTCGACATGATCAGATCGGGTTTACTTTAGCTCACGCCGCTCAACAAATACCGGTTAGCCGCAGGCAGGACAGATCTGCGCAAATAATTGAAAGCTTTGCTATGCAATGCCTCTTAATTAGCGTACTGTCTCGGTCGTTGGAAAGATTTAGCAAAGCATTTCACGAATAAGACCTTTTGTGTTGTCAAACCTATTGTCCTGTTTTTGATCCTGCACGTTTCTTTATTATTTCCCGCATATCGCTGATCAAAGATCACAACGATCTTTCGACGGCACATTAATGATTAAATTCAGGGTATTTATTATGTCTACTATTAAAGGCAACGTTAAGTTCTTCAATGAAGCAAAAGGTTTTGGCTTTATTACTCGTGAAGGCGGAGCAGACGTTTTTGTTCATTACAGCTCTATTCAGGGCGGCGGATTCAAGACTCTGGCCGAAGGCCAGGAAGTTGAGTTCAGCGTGACCGAAGGCCAGAAAGGCCCGCAGGCAGAGAACGTTATTGGCCTGTAAATAACAGCCAATACGTGATGAAAAAAGGCAGCCTCCGGCTGCCTTTTTTATTGAAAATTGAAAAACCGGACCAGCCATTAGCCAGCCGCAAGCAAAAGATCCGGATTAAAGCCCATGACCACCGCACCCCAGTGCTTGCCGTTCACATACACAGGGACGGAAAGGTCATTCAGAATTTCTCCCGTATCCCGAATATAAGTCTGCAGCAGGAACCGCTCCGTGTGGTTGGCCCGCCGCTTTTCAGTCTCGTTGCTGTTATAGAGCCGCTGATCGCGGCTGTAGAGAAGGTCTTTGTCATGGTCGCCGGTAATCGGCTGCGACGTGGTTTTATGGTGAACGGGTATGTAGCCATTGGCGTCCACCAGCAGGCTATAGACCGTACCATCAAAGCGTTCTTTGCTGCGATCTGTCAGATCCTGGAACACTTGCTTGAACCGATCGACGAACCGGGTCCGGTACTTTTGTGGCCAGGTATTCGGAACCGGTTCGTAGCGGCGATCAAAGACGTCAACACCCTGCTCGGCCAGCTCGGTGAGCCTGCCCTCGAATTCGGCCGCCAGCGTCAGGCGTTCCTCCAGGATTTCCTCAAAAGCGCCCCGGCCGATGCGGTAACGGGCCAGCAGCGCCATAGATGACTCGGTGGCTTTGCGCAGTTGCTCGGAGTAGGCGTCCGATTCGGCAATTTCCCTCGCCAGCTCGCGACCAAGCTGATGGATCTCGTTGCCGTGCTCATGCACCTGACGATTGGTAATACTCACTTCCTCTACGGAAGAAGTGATCGACAGAAGCTCCTCGTGCGCCTGCTCAATGTATTGGAGCATGTCGTCGAACTGGGACGCGGTTGAGGTCACCTCCTCACGGGCCTGGCCGGTTTGCTCAAGCAGCTGCTCCGTGTCCTTTTCGGTACGACTGACCCGGGAATCCATATCGCTAATGATCTGATTCACATCGCCCGTCGCCGACGCAATCTTCTGGGCCAGTTGGCGCACTTCATCCGCCACCACGGCGAAACCGCGACCGGCCTCGCCAGCCCGCGCCGCCTCGATGGCGGCATTCAGGGCCAGCAGGTTGGTCTGGTCCGAGAACCCCTGCACCATCTCCAGAATCTTGCCGATCTTGCCCGAGCTCTCGCTGAGCCCAGCGACAGTCTCGCGGAAGCTCAGCAGCTGGTCGTTAGCCTGCCGGATTCGCTCGGCCGCCTGGGACAACGCCTGATTAGACTCCCGCACCCCGTCAAGATTTCGGGAATTGAGCTCCGAGACCGATCCGGTACGCTGGGTAATGTCCTCCAGGGCCGTGGCACCCTCACCACTGGACTGGGCAATCAGCTCCGACACCTCTTCCTGCTTACGGGCGCTCTGCTGCGCCTCGCCGGTAAGCTTGCGCAGCCTGGCCGACTGCACCGCCACCTGCACCGCATGATGGCGAAGATCTGACAGGGCGCCTCGCATGCTGACCAGCAGTTCATTATGCTCTCTGGCAATTCGCCCGGCTTGGCCGGAGCCGACCGGCTGATCCGTTGAAATATCCAGCACCCCCTGACCATGGCCCGCACCGGATTCGGTCTCTGTTTCGGCACTGGCCACCCGATCTCGGCCCAGCCACCAGGCCAACGCCGTTATCAGAACAGCCAGTCCGAGCCCGACCAGGGCAAATTCCGGCACCACCACGGCCAGGACGAACAGGGCCAGAACCAAAACATTACTGACGCGGCATATCAAAGGTTGCCGTGGACCACTTTCTAAAGCGACTGCATTCATTGTTGTTAGCGCTCTCTGCAGGAAACGGTATTCTGGAGTTATCGGCAGAGCTCACCGAAACTTCAGCGTATTGTCGTCCCGCATCACCTGCGCACCCCAATCAACGCCTACCCACTTATTCAACCGTGATCGTTATCTGCTCAGAGACAACCGGCGGGCTGTGCGGCACATGGGCATAGTTGCCAAGCAACAGCTGCAAGGTGTGCTCGCCAGGCGGCAGCGTAATCTCCGTTTCGGTCTGTCCGCCGCCGAAATGCTTGATGTGGTCGGTCGCCGGAAGCGGCTTGCTCAAATCGGACGGCACCTCGGCGTCGATCAACAAATGGTGGTGGCCGGTACCCGCTTTCTCTACTCCCGCAGGCGCGACACCCATATTCCGCAGACCAAACACGACTTTGAAGGTGCCCTCAACCGTTTCCCCATCGGTCGGCTGAACGAAATACACTTCGGCATTTGCCGGGGCATCGGACATCATGCTCTCAGCGAATGCGGTTACCGGGGCTATCAACAGAGCTGAAAATAAGGCAATTACGATCCTGTTCATTCCACGTCCTCCTTAACCTTTGTCAAAGGTCAGTATAGAGCGCGAAATAACGTATCGACACCTCCCGGCTGATTATTTATTGACCAGACTTGAGAGGGTTCTACCCCGTTACTGCGGACATTCCATAGACTATGTTTGAATAGCAGTTAACCGCAAAACCGGCGGGCCAACAGAGCCTGAAATCGCAGTGGCACGATCAGTATTGACGGATCGCCCCACAGAGTCCTGAATATAAGAGGTATCACGTTAAAGGAGGAAGCGGACATGAAATGGATCATAATCACCATTATTGGTGCGGTTGTGGCCGTCTGGCTTTATAAGGGCCGTCGCAAGAACAGCATTGAAGACCCTGACGTGAAGACCTATGAGGACAAGGACTTCTACCTCACATCGGATGACAACGCATCGGATGACCAGTCATCCCCTGATAAGAGTAATCCGCGCCACTGAGGCGCTCCTCAGACCGGGAAGTGATCATTCCCTGACGAAGTCTGCCGAAGAGAACGTCTTAAGGCGGCGAAGGATGAGTTGCGCGCCCTTTTCGGCAAGCCTCGCAGAAACCAGTAACATACCTGATCCCACTTCAATTTCCATTTCCAATTCGAATCACCAGAAGGCAGAACATATGGCACAGCAACTCCCGGTCATACTCATAACCGGCGGTGCCCAGGGCATCGGCAAGGGCATTGCCGCCTACTTCCTGGACAAGGGCTGGCGAGTGGTGGTTCTCGACCAAAATACCGAAGCTATCAATGCATGCAGACAGGACCTTCGCAATCCGGAGAACCTGCTCCTGATCGAAACGGATGTGTCCCGCGAATCCGAAGTGGTCTCCGCTGTGGCCGAGGCCATGGAATGGGGTGAGCGGCTGGACGCGATGGTCAATAATGCGGGAATCGCAGACCCCGGCACCGGCCCCATAGAGACGCTGGAGCTTGCCCAGTGGCAGCGGCGAATTGACGTCAACCTGACCGGCGCCTTCCTGATGGCCAAACATGCGGTACCGCACCTTCGCCAGAGCCGGGGCTGCATCGTCAACATGGCCTCTACCCGCGCTCTGCAGTCCGAGCCCAATAGCGAGGCTTATGCCGCCAGCAAGGGCGGCCTGATTGCCCTGACCCATGCTCTGGCGATCAGTCTCGGCCCGGATGTCCGGGCCAACAGCATCAGCCCGGGCTGGATCGATGTCCGTGCCTGCCAGGCCCATGCGCCTGCCGAGCCGCAACCCCTGTCGACTGCCGATCACAATCAACACCCCAGTGGCCGCGTCGGCATACCCAACGACGTAGCGGCCATGGTGGCTTACCTGGTCTCGCCTGAAGCCGGCTTTGTGACCGGCCAGAATTTCGTGATCGACGGCGGCATGACCCGCAAAATGATCTACGAGGATTAAGAAACAAACCGGGACCAGACAAACCGGGATACCGTTATTTGCCCTGGCATCAAAAAATCAATCTGCCCCGGTTTTCAGGTCAAGTTGACATAGCTTGAGGTCAGCTGAAGGATAGATCGTATGTCGAAGACCAACCGTGAATCCGAAAACCGGAATAACCACGTCTCGGAAGAGCTCGTGAAGCCACTTGACGCTGCCATCCATCGCCTTGCTGAACGCAATGCCATTGAGGGCGTTTCGGCGGTATTCGAGGTGATCGATGCCGCAAAACCCCTTATGTTCAGCCCCGAAGGACTGGAAGCGCTTTACGAGCGCGTGCCGGCCATTGAGTCAGCCGGGTTCTTTGGCGGGAGCGATTGGGATTACCCCCAGACACTGGTGCCCTCTCTGGCGGCACGCACGGTGCGCCATGGTGAACCGGCCGCAGCGCTGGTTGAAAGCCTGAGCCAGGTTCGCCTTCTGGCGGTGGCCAAGGGCGACTACATACACCCATCTATCTCGGCGGAACACGCCCATCACTTTCTCGTCCAGGTATTGGCGATGAACCTCGACCTGATGGTCAGTGATCTCCAGGAGGCTGACCGGCTGCGGCCCGATCGGCTCGGCTACGCCGTTCAGAGCCTGTATCACTATCTGCTCCGGTACCTGGGCTATGACAATCTTCTGGAACATCTGGTGGCTGAAGTCTGGCGGATTCTCGAGCAACGCCCGGTCCAGGTGGATGGCGTCAAACAGATGGTGACCCAGATTGCCGTGTGCCTGGAAAAACCGGATGCGCTGGGTGGCGAGGTTAACGACGACGCGCTGCAACTGATCAACGCCGTGTTCAGTCCCACCGAAGGTTGCCGTGAAGACCCCGGTTTCGATGTCTACGCTGAACGACTGGCGGAAATGGACGATGCCACCTTGCTGCAGGAGGCCATCGACTTTGCCCGGGCCATGCACAGTACCGGCCTGGTGTCGGCCTACATGCCGGTGTTCATACGTTACCTGCGTGGCCGCTGGAACGCCTTGATTCCCACGGCTCTGGGCCTGAGCTACACGGGTGCCGACGCGTTTCACTGTTACCCCGCGTTGATTCATACCCTGATTGACGAGGCTCTGTTTCCCGAAACCAGCCAATGTGCCTATGGCCTGGCCATGATGCTCGAACGGGGCATTCTCTACGCGCCTCCGGTGGCGCCTTCCCTCTGGCGCCAGATCCGCCTGTCGCTGTGCGACGCTGCCGCCGAAAAGATTGTGTCAGTCTTCGGGGACAGCCGCCCCCCTGAAGTCTTCTTGCTCGCCGACGTGCTCAATGTGCTCGGGCGCCCCCTGGGCGTCGGACAGGGGAACTATCCAACCTGTCAGTCCACGCGCGCCCTGTCCATGTGGGCTTACAACATGCCGGCCGAGCTGCTTCGGATCCTGGCCTGGGCGGCACGTGACGATGAAATCGTGATGCGCTTTGAAGGCAACAGTATTTCCTCGCGGGAACTCGGTACCGGGTTGGCCACCGAGCCGCCGGTGGATGTGGATGCAGTCTCACTACTGACCGTTCCGCACCTGGATCGTATCTATTTTGAAATGGGTCGGCGCAGTGTCGGGCGCGGAGAAGATCCCCACAAATGGGTCAACGCCGAATTCCACGGCGACCATGTTGGCCACGGATTCCGAATTGCCGTAGACGTGTTCACCGGCGGCATGAAAGACTTCGAAGGGTTTATCCGGGATTTTTATGCGGCCTATCATCCTTTCTACAATGGCAACATTCCGGTCATCAACCCACAACCGGCCGGCATTGCGGTGACCGACAGCGCCACGCGCTTTCTTGGCTGGCATGCCATCACCATTCAGCGGCTTGCGCTGGATCCGGACAAAACCATGCGCGTCTACTTTTTTAACCCAAACAATGACAGCGGACAAAACTGGGGCCAGGGGATCGTAACCTCCACTCACGGCCACGGCGAACTTTACGGTGAAGCCTCGTTGCCGGTGGCCGAGTTCGTCTCCAGGTTGTATGTATTTCACTATGATCCGATCGAAAAGGGCGAGCCTGGTGCTGTCCCCGCCGAGGAGGTCAACCGGGCCATGGAACTGGCCCAGGGAAGTTGGGCCGCGGGGCGGTAGCAAGCCCTAAACCCGCCGATCTATCGTCAAGTCTAAGGCCACGCTGGCCATTTTGAAGGGGAAACCGGGCATAAGTATGCTGGGACGGCCCCATACCCTTCTCTTCCCCCTCAGCGGACGTAAAGTATCAGCTTGTTCGACCAGACGCTTATATATACCCGGCCTTTAACTGTCTGAGAAATTATATACCTTCCAAGTGTGTAGGCTTCCATACAGGTTTTATTGACCAATACACCAAGAAGCTTCATGTCGACAAATAATACAATTTATGAGCCACACAAAAAATCCTAAAGAATATAAATAGTTGAATTAACATTCAATAAACTATTATGGCACGGATCTGGAATGTTTTCCTTTCTGACTATGTTTGCTAGCGGGTTCTTTTTTCAGTTCTAGTAGTCAGTGTTCCCCTGACCTGCCCCCAATAACTAAACCACTCACTGCTTAGTAATGTCGGTTAATTTCGACCCTTTTCCCGTAGTCCGGTA
>NZ_JBLXIQ010000004.1:0-549340 GCF_048269445.1 Marinobacter sp.
CTTTTTCATGTTCATCGTCCTCTGCTGTGATGAACATTACTAAGCTGAAAACGGTTAAGCTAGAGGGGAGCAGGTCAAGGAGTCCAAGACGAGGAAGGGCTTCCAATCGATATAAAGCTAAGACAGGCGAGAGCTTGGCGACCAACTTCTTGAAGTCCGCCGACATTGAAACCTCGTCCGCCTTCCTTTTGGGCACCAACCTTTGCATGAACTAAAATCATCTTTCTGGCTTCAGGATCAATGCCAATGAAGTCTGCAATTTCTTTACTGTCATCGTCGCATAGCCAGATTGGCACATCCTCAATTTCTGCTGTGAGATCGTCGGCATCTATTCCGTTTGGAGCACGTTTACCTTCGCATATTGCAGCGAATAGACCGAAGATTGACTGGCGATACCAATCGCCAATGTTTTTAAAGAAGTAGTCTTCACCTTTCTCAGAAACCACGGGCTCTAGTGACCTGGCCGCGTAGATGTAGTCAAGGATGGGTTTGCTGCCATCCTCCAGCGACCAAAGAAGACGGGGTTGGTAAAAACTTCCCTCGGAATAAATCACACCTTCACGGCTGGTGAGAACTCGAAATGCTTGCTGCTGGTTGAGGCGCTGAACCACTGATCGCCCTTGCTTACGATTATCATGTTCAGGAGGGGGGAACCTAGCATTTAATGCCTCACTTTCGATTTGGTACTTACGAGTCTTTTCCTCGAACTGAATGCTGCATTCAATCCTTTCATCATCAATCTCGATAAAAAAGGTTCCATTTCCTGGCTCGACATCCGAACACAAGTCGAAATAGTTGACGTCCTCGTCCAGTGCGAAGTGTGTAATGCCAGTTTCATTATCAAGCACATCACCTGGTGAAGGATCGAGTAGGATTGAGACCGGTTGAGCCTCATCGGTGGTTACATCCTCCACGATGGCTGCGTAGCGATCGAACACGCGGCTTCGGGAGCGAGCACCATCAGTAATTTCGTCAACGACTTCTGCACACCAGTCTATGTACTGAGACAACGAAACATATCGTTCAGAAGCATCACGCACACGAGATCGGGCAAAACCGATGTAGCGAGCCGTGCCGTCAACAAAGCCTGCTGCTGTTGCAGGAACCAAAGATGGATCAAGAAGGTCGGTGAAGACATCGGCAAAGGAGCGCGTTCGCATCGCCAAGCCGCGAATGGCATGTTGTGACATATCGAGTGACGAAAATGACATACGTGAGAGGCGTGATTTGTTCCCTTCGTCACCGTCGGGGAATGCCTTTTCCATCAACGAACGACTGGCGCGTTTGAGGTTAAGTTCCGACTTATCGACGACCAGCCCTTCGGTATCATGCATTAGAACAAAGCCTTCTTTCAGCACCGCAACAAATATCCCCAATTTCCATTCTGAGAAAAAGCGATCAACTAGGTAAGGTGAGTTGCGCCACGCATAGTAAGAGAATCCGAAGGCATTCTCAGGCATGCCCTCAATGGGACTGATTTTAAAACGATCCTCATTGAGGAGCGCTTCCTCAACAATGGGAGCAAATTTCGTGATATCGATAAGTGGTTCGACACCGCTGAAGACGGCAGCGGTACGCGGAAGTTGAATGTCCTTTGCTGAAAGAGCTTTTTCGAATTCAAACCGCGCGCGAAACTCACCACTGATGTATTGATATTCGGCCATGTACTCAAGGAGTCGGTCAGGAAGCGTGACCTCGTTACTTACGATATGAGCCGTATTTCGCGCAGCATAGTCCTCGTAACCCTTGTAGCGTTCCCAGATCTGTTTGACGCGTGATGCATTTGCCGGAGAGCAAATAACGAAGCCCGACTGTCGATACCTTTGATCGCCGTCTGAGTGCCTGGTGATTCTGCCGATTTGTTGGACGAGCTGGCGCGCATTGCTCATAAGGTCGAATATGCCCACTGCAATGAATTCAGGGTTATCGATGCCTTCCATCAGCTTGTTTTGGTGTATCCAGAAGGTAGCGTCCGGCCGACTGCGGAGGGCAGAAGCAACGCTGGTGAAACGATTTGGGTTTTCCAGAGTTTTCTTGGCCTTATCGTGGATCAACACAGCTTGGGTGCCAAAGGCACTATTGATCCAGTTTTGGAGCATCATGAGCGTATCGAGATCATCTCCTCGGACCATAACCTTCGGCGTTTTACCATCGCTGAACCAAGCCTTGGCTCGCTCCAGCTTTTCGGGCAGCTCTTGCTGGAGTATTTCAATAAACTGCTTAATCGCTGACTGGGGTTCTTGCTTGGGAACTTCAGTGGGAGCGACTATCTCTACTGGGCGAATGATCTTGTTTTCGACCGATTGCTCGTAAGGGAAGTTAAAAAGGTAATTGCCGCGAACCCGAAAGGATTTGTAGTCGTTTCGGTAGGGTGTAGCACTTAACAATATCGTCGGTAGGTTGAATTCGCGAACGCCGCGAGACCAAGAAATTGCTGGCTCATAATGCCCTTCGTCAACAATTATTAAATCGAAATTTTGCTGGATCTCTTCTAGGATGCGTAAGCAACTATCAGCACGTGCATGTTCTGGGTCTTTCGATATTTTGCGAATATCGCCAAGGGCTTGGTGAGTGCCTATCAGTATGGCGCGATCAACGTCCTCTGCACGTATCTGTTTGGCAATTTGGTGAGCACTCCTGGTGAGGAGCTGTTCCACGTATGCATCCTCAAGCGCCCCCCCCAAAGAATCCGCGCTCCCAGTAAATAGTTCAGTTCCGTCCATTTGATAGCCGATGTGCTTCCAAAACCGATAACGGATGTCTGATATCAGCTGCTCTGTCAGGGCCGTGCGGGGAGTCAATACGAGCACTCGTCGAACGTTTGGCAAGCAGCGTGATAAGACAGCGACGATCCCTGACTTCCCGGTTCCGGTGGGAAGCTTAAGCAGGGCGGCCTCTTTAAGATCAGGCCGCTCAGAGATCGTCTTGTTCCCATGAATATAAGCAACGGCCGTCCCAATTGCAGCCTGCTGGTGTTCCCAGAGACCTGGAGTGCCATCCCAGAACTCGTATTTGTGTAGATGCCTGAGTGCATCTCCAAAAGAGGCTTTGTCTACATCTGGTGATTTCGAATATAAAGATGTTCTTTCGTCGGCCTTCAGTGCTTCTAAATCCACAAAAACTCCAGCATCCTTTGCATCTGATAATTCGGTATACCGCAACGAGTGTACCTTACGAGCTTATTCGTTGTTGAACAGGCGTTTGTGAAAAATCGCTGTCTTAGTTGCACCGCAGATTAGAGTCTTCCGCCTTTATGAGTTTCGCCAGGTATTCACATGGCGTCATGTCTTCCAGTGAGTCGTGGGGACGTTCATCGTTGTATTCCGTCATCCATTGACCTGGACGACCACAGAGAGTGCTAAATCCTCGCTCGCCGGCTCCCCTCCGGCTTAACCGTTTTCAGTTTAGTCAGGGTCAGGAGCCGGATTTTTCCAACTCTGGGTGGACCTAATACGGGGTCAGGGTCAATGAGCCGGGTTTCTCAACTCTGGGTGGAACTAGCGACCATTAAGTGCCAGAATTTTTAGAGAAACCGAGAGCATTCTTTTTTCGGCGGAGGAGATAACAGGAGGAACTATCGGACATGGATATTTTCAACAAATTTAATAGAAAGGATATACAAGATCGTCAGATCGACACACTGATAGGTCTAAGCAAAGGAGTTTCAGCTGACGGCAATGTAAATCAAGCTGAAGCTGAGTTCTTGATGAGTTGGCTTGTTCAGAGTAGGCAATCCACCGATAACCCCATTATCATTAATTTGCTCCAAAGAGTCTCAGCAATGCTCGAGGACGGAGTTCTGGATCGCGAAGAATCCGTCGAGCTACTAGAGATCCTTCAGAAGATCTCGGGCGACACTTCTGAGATTGGTGAATTAGCCAAAACGTCTTCATTACCCGTTAATGACCCCTTGCCTGAGATCGAATTTAACGGAAGTTCTTTCCTTTTCACGGGAACATGCGCGTTTGGAACCAGGAAGCAATGCCATGAAGCAACGGAGTCGCTCGGCGGGACCATTGCGAAGGGTGTTAACAAAAATCTGAACTACCTTGTTCTCGGCACTTATGTCACGGACAGTTGGGCCCATGAAACTTTTGGTCGGAAAATTGAGCAAGCAATCGAGTATAGAGAGAAGGGCTTACCCCTTGTGATCCTTACTGAGGAGCATTGGCTTTGCTCTGGCGGGTTGAGCTGAGCATTCCTACTACCCCATTATTCGAGTGCGGTCTGTAGCCAATCTTCCGCACCATCGACATCAAACATACGACGTCCAAAACCCTCCGTAAGCAAATCCTCGGGTAACAGCTCATCAAATTTTTCTATATGTTTCTCCGGCACTGTTTCCGCAAGCTCAGAATCTGAGGGCAAACCGGCCTGGAGAACACTTTTCAGAGAACTGACGACTGAATCGGAAGTGGTCCTTTGCACCTCAATTACTCCCGCGAAATGACTGGCACGGAATCCCTTCATCAGAAGAATAGCGGATAGGGTGTTCACTATTTTATCTCCGCGCCACGGAAATATATAGGCGTGGCCCTCTTGCTCAATCACAGATCTTTTCCGAAGCTCAGCGCGCTCAAAAAACTCGACACCCTCCCGAAACAACTCCTTTGCCTCTGTGTCTGCATAATCGACCATCCCACTGGCAGTGCTGATTCGATAGTCACCGGATTTATAAATGGAGAGCATTTCCTCTCTGACAAGGTCATGCATACCCAGGCCTTCGCCGCCAAATTTAGGAGGTTTGCCCCCCTTTGTTTTTTCGACATAGATAACTTTACTATCCGTATCGACATCGATGACCTTCCAGCGTCTACCGGCAAAAATAATGTGTTGATTGGGGAGAATCATAGCGTCGACGGGCAGCTGCCCGATTGTCTTTGCACCATTTACCACCCGGAACTCATCAGGAGTCTTGAAGACTGCAAAGAACGTGTATTGGTTTACGAGGCGCTCACCCTCAATACCAAGTACGAGTTCTCCGCTACCAAGTTGAGTAATACAATCCTTGCCGCCGAGATGGCGCAAAAGGGACATGAAATGTGAAGCAGTAATCTGTTGAAACGCGCCTTGGCGACATAGAAGTGCATAAAGTTGATCTGCTCGAATTCCTCCCCACTGCGCAACTGTCGCAAGAATCTGGTGCACGAGCGTTGAAAAGTGAAATTGACTGGTATCTGCTGGCTCGAACCATTTATCGGCAATAAGTAGCCGAATCATTGCCATCGACTGAACAAGTTCCATTCGCAATTTATCGTTAGGACTTGATTCGGCCTTAAGTTCGTTTTCAGCGATCAGCATTCTCAGAATGGCGGGGCTACCTCTTCTTCCTGAGCGGCCCATACGTTGCCGCAAACTTGATACAGAGTGGGGAGCTGTCACTTGTATGACCGAGTTCACCTTTCCAATATCGATCCCTAGTTCCAAGGTCATCGTGCAAATCGCCGTGGTCGGCAAGGTATCCTTCTGTAGGCGAGACTCGAGTCCTTCTCGAAGCTCTCGAGACAAAGACCCATGGTGCGGAAAGAACTCATTGGGAACGACAGCGCTTTCGCAGAAGTCGCTTAGTCGAGCTGCGATGGCCTCTGTTCGCTGTCGACTGTTTGCAAATACCAGGTGAGAGCCGCCTCTGCAAAGGGTGTAAAGCTCCTCACAAATTCGGTACTCCGCAGGCATCTGAGAATCGTTTGGCTTGAGATCAATCGGATCACGATATCCCTTAACCTGCATTTTGAGCGTTGCCTGGCTTTGGGAGTTAGTAATCGTGACACAAGGCATAGTGCCATTCGGGCGCATGGAAGTCGGAACAGATTCGAGGTTTCCGAGAGTCGCACTAAGGGCTACCCTTGGGATTGGATTTCCGATACGCCCAAGCATGTGTTCCAAACGGTTGAGCAGGGATAACAGCTGCTGGCCGCGCTCAGTTCCTATAAATGCGTGAAATTCATCGATCACAATATATTGCGTGTGAGCAAAAGCCTGGCGAGACCACCCAGCATGCTTAATAAGCATCGCTTCCAAAGATTCGGGAGTGATCAACAGAATGCCAGAAGGGGTCTTCCGAGCACGATTCTTTAAACCTTGCGGGGCGTCTCCATGCCATGGTGTGACAGGCATTTCCATCATATCGCAAAGGATTTCCAATCGACGGTACTGATCGTTAATCAATGCTTTGAGCGGACTCAGATAGAGGATACCGAAGCCTTCTTCCTGATCCGCTACGGCTGTCATAGCGGGCAGAAAGAAGGCCTCTGTCTTGCCCGCCGCGGTTGAAGCGCTGATCAGGACATCCGTAGTTCCAGACAGAATAGGGTCAACGGCTTTTTTTTGGATCTCCCTCAGATCAGGCCAGCCTTGTTTGAAAATCCATTTCTGGATCCGTCTGTCCAGTTTCTGATATTCGTCCATTAAATTTTGAATCCGGCAAGTCCATCATCATTTGACGGACGATCTTCCGAATCCTGAGCCCCTTCATTCACATCGATCTCGGTATCCACATCGCTAGGCCGATCAGGCTCAAGCTCGATATTGGCTACCAGATCCGACCACTGAACCTGTGGGTTCTGGTCCACAATCGACAGCATGTCCAGGAACGCTTTTATGATGCTTCGTGGTGTCCTGAAGTAAGACTCGCCAATGTTCTGATGACAATGATTCAGAAATGATTTAAGGGCATCGTCCGGGACGAGATGTTGTTCCTGGTCCCCGCTGGCGAATACATGCCGCAGGTTTCGGAGAAGAATATATAACTCTTCCGGGGTCAGGCTTGCGAGATGCAGGGCAGGGGATGAATAGTCTGTCACACCGGCGCGCTGAGCGAAGCTGTTTTCAGCGAGCCTCGATTGAAGAGCCTCATAACTATAGAGTCCCTTTCGGGGATCCAAAAGGAACTCGGGCGTGCCCCCAAGCAGAAAGCCGAGTCCCTCAACAGAACCCTGCAAGCAATCATTAAGCATCCTGAGAATCTGCTCGTAGTTCGAAGTTCGAGCCTGGGTCGAATTTAATTTGTAGAGATTAACCATCTCATCGAGGTTCACCAAGAGTCCGCTATAGCCCGCCTGCTGAACAAACAGGCCCATCAATTTCAGCGAGTCGTAGAAACTGGAGTCATCAATGATTGTTCGGACGCCAAGATCACGGCGGGCATCCGTTTTGGTGGAGTACTCAGCTCTCAACCATCGAATAGCGTTGGCCTTTAGATCATCGTTACCCTGTTCATGGCCGTTCCAGTACGCTTCGACAACAGACGCAAAATCATAACCACCGACCATCTCAGAAAGTCTTGCCAGCTTCTCATGAATTACGTCATTCACTGACTCATTCTTAGCGGATGCCTCTTTGCGAGCTTGCGTGACGAAGCGCTCGACTACGCTTGTCAGAGCGTTGCCATCAGGCTTGTTTCGGGTCGACATGTTTCGCATTAGTTCTGAGTATAAGTTGCGTGCCTGGCCCGATGACGCATGGATTCTCCGATCTGGTGACAGATCAGCGTTCACCGTCACCATTTTCCGTTCCAATGCGATGCTCCGCACAACACTTAGGAAAAAGGTTTTGCCTGAGCCGTACTCCCCAATGATTAACCGAAAAGCGGAACCGCCATCAGTAACCCGCTCAATATCGCGGTACAGGGCCTTTATTTCGTTTACTCGCCCGACTTGAATGTGCTGAATTCCGACCTTTGGCGTTACCCCTGATTTGAGAGATTGGATAATCGAATCTCGTTCCTTGGGCCTGATACGCTTCTCACTCATGAGCAATTATTCCTTAACGGTTTGTGCGATATCTTCGGCTACATCAAGCATGACATAAATGTCGCCATCGTCTTCCAGAACAGGCTCTTCCAATACCTCAAACGACCAATCGTTGATCGTCTCGAGGGCTCCGTCCACCATCAGCCCTAGCCCATTGCACATGGACTCAAGTTCTGTGCGGCTCCATTTCTCTTGGGTGATCAGTTTCTCAAACAGCTTTCGATGCGCTGGATCCAGTCCGTGATCATCATCCACAGGCAAATCCTCTTTTGCGGGTTCTGGCTCAGTTACCGTTGATTCCTCATCATCAGACTCTTTAAAAATGGAGCCGAGAATGCTCTGCACATCCTTTGTCTCTGATTCATGCAGCGCCAAAACACTCTCATTAAGCTCGAAGCCGACAGCTTTTGGAGAAGTGGAGGCGGCTGGGCTCTCCGGCGCTCTAGCGGTAGTCAAGCCATGAATATCACTGGAAACCAATGCCTTATCTAACCCAAGGCTAGTGTAGAGTTTTTCCATCTGCTTAATTTCATCCGGACTGATTCTGCCGTCCGCCAGAGCGACACTGACTAGAATCTTACTAATACCGTGTTTCCCATCCTGACTAAGATTCTCAATCTGCTTCTTCAAGCTGGCGCTGTTCTGCGGTGAATTCAGCCGCCAGGTGAGGTAAGCGTGTAGGCTTGCTTTGCCTGGTTCCGTTAGCTCCGAGCGGTTGTTTATTAGGTTCTCTAGAACATTAACTTCAGCCTCATGCACGTGATCATCGATTTTCGCGACCATGGCACCGAGTCTAAGGGCCATGCCCACCTCATTAAATGTGTCACTGGGTTCTTCTAACTGTTTATGGCCGCCAGAAAACAAAACCACATTACCAGTAGGTTGAGGCTTGGCATGATGAAAGCGCGGGTCTGGGGCTATGCCGAAACCCGTTCTGTCCAGAACACCTTGTAAAACCACAACCTCCTTTTTGTTTACCTTCTCGGTTGGCGTGTCGGATAGCTGCGCCCAAAGCTCCTGGAAGGACACCAAACCTTGGTTTTCAGCTATGACCTTTTCTGCCCAACCTGAGAAGGAAGATATGAGATCGGAGCTGGATGAGTCTGCTATCTCCTCAGGTAGCAGGAGTACGGCCTCAATATCATCGCGAGAGTTTCCTTCCTTCCCCAGATATCGACTGTATGAGTCGAGCTTTTCGGAGGCCTGATCCGCAATTTTTATGAGTTTATTCGCTACGGATTTGAGTGCAGTCGGGTCCGGTACCCGAGTCTCATCGAGGGTGGTATGCAACAGTGAACCACTCGCTGGTCGATAAGAAGGCTGCACAACGGTTTTGTTGGGTTTGATCTTCAGACCGTCAGCAAATTGATCACTAAAGAGTTTCGAGAAAAGCTTTCTAAATTCTCTGCGGCACCGCCGTGCAGGTGTTCTCGGAATGAAGTCGGTAAAATTCAACCACACATAAGCCATTTGCGATGGAATGGGTTGGCCGGCTGCCACAAGCTTTCCGGCATGGATCGAGAACAAGAGCCTGAGGTTGTGCTCAGAGACCTCATCACTTGAAATCGACACCTGTTTAGGGCGCAAAAGCTTCATCCATTCCAACAAACGGAAAGCGTAGTTCCTGAAAGCCGGGTTCTTGCCATAAACGTCGAGCAGTCGCCGGATCTCCTTTGCAATTCCTTTGAAGTCCTCATCACCGACCTGATTGGATTCAACTGAATCGACGACAATTCGACGCTCCAATCCATAGAAATATAGGAAGACATAGCCGATGGGGGTGTTCGGATCATTCCGTGTCGATGATAACCAATCAAGGTAGGCTCCCCGGCACTTAGGGGAGAGTCGATTGTACTTTGGCCAATATCCCAACGAATGGTCAGACTCACGGCAAGTTGCCTTCTCAACCTTTAAGGTTTCATCAATGAGTGACGCTTCGGAACCAAACTCGTTTGTGGCGCTTAATCTTCCCCCAAAATAGAAGTTGCCATCCTTGGTGGTGTGGCCAGCAATTTCTATTTGCTCTCCAGGATCGATCCATCGGCCTGTTTTTCGGTTTCGACTGCTTTCTTCCTGCTGCCCAAATGAAATGGTGAAAGTAGCTAAACCATCATCGTCAATTTCCGTAGAACCGAGAACCTCACGATGATCTGTTTTGGTTTTAGTTCCATTGCGTGTGGCGCGCTTCACAGTGGATCGCTTCGCTCCGTACTGGCCTTTTCCGACTTTTGGGGACCTCGTTGAGGATTTCTTTGAGGAAGGCCTTTCTCCAAAAAAATAGGACGCAAGGGCAATGAACACTAATGCACCCAACAACACCGTCACTTCCATTGACTACTCCTAGTTCCACTATTTTCGAAAGCTCACTTCAGTAAGCTTATAGCAGGCTAACAAACTTGCAATGATTCGTCAGTGTTGTACCGTCTCGAAAGATTTCTCTATCGAGAACCTGTAGATCGCTCGAGGCGGGGCTTCACAATGCGAGGAGACAGCTGCGATTCAACCTTTTTTCGAAGTCCGGTGAGGGAACAATTAAGTGAGCAACAACAAAAAAACGCCAATTCTTGATCGTCCCTTCTTCGCTTGGTCAATTGCAGGGCTGATCCTCTTTTCAGTCGTCACCTTTTCAATTGAAACCCTGCCGGGCCTTTCATCAATGACTAGGGCATTCCTCTACTATTCAGAGATGGTCGTTGTAGGCCTTTTTTCGATTGAGTACCTCTGCCGGATATACACGTCTCCCCAGAGGCTACGCTTCATTTTCAGCTTCTATGGGTTGGTGGATCTTCTTGCAATCTTGCCATTTTATCTTGGCTTTTTCTTCGATCTACGCAGCTTACGGTTGGTCCGCCTGTTGCGCCTGCTTCGGATCCTGAAGCTCGCCCGCTACAACTTGGCTATTCTCCGATTTGTGCGAGCCATGTATCTCGCCAAGGAAGAGCTGGTCATTTTTACAATTGCGAGCTTTGTGCTTCTATTCCTTGCTGCCGTGGGTATCTATCACTTTGAAAACGAAGCGCAGCCCGAGGTCTTTCGATCGATATTTGATGCGCTATGGTGGGCAGTTGCAACGCTGACCACCGTTGGATATGGGGATATTTATCCCATAACTGGCGGGGGTCGTTTATTTACATTTGGAATTCTAATGGTTGGACTGGGAATGATCGCTGTACCAACAGGAATAATTGCCTCATCTCTATCGGATGTGCGACGACAACTGGAACAGGAACGCCGCCAAGAAGAACTCCATAAAGAAAATGATAGATCGACAGAGTGGGAAGTAGGGCAGGAATAGGAAACAACCATGGGCATCGAGAGAAAGGAATACGATTCACCGGAACAAGAATTATCAACAACAACTCCTTTTCGTCTCCCATTTCTGCTTAAAGTTTCGGTAACTGGTTGTTGTGTGGCGATGGTCAGTTTGTGTGTATGGTTTACTTGGTTGTACATTGAAAAACCTTCTGCTTTTGCGCCACCCGTTGATTTCGGAGTGCCAACATTACTGACTATATCGATGACGGGCCTCATTTTGGTGTGGATACCTTGGTCTAAATTAGGGTTGAAAATCACAAAAATTGGTGGAGTAGAATTTCAACAGGTGCTCAGCACCCAAGCGTCGGAGCACGCTGAAGAACTCAGTTACCTAGCGGAACAAATCGAAGCCTTAGAAGATCGTGTACGGCAAGGCGATGAACTCGCCGAAATCCATGAAATGCTTCAAGGTAATGAGTTAAGAGATCTTCTACTAAAATTTCTGAAGCATTTCGCGCCAACAGCATTTTCACCCAGACGCATTCGTGCTTGGGGCAGTAAGCAACCGGGATTCGAAGCTCTGGGTAGATATGACTTTCAGAATATCCGAGCGACACTTCAGAAAATGCAAACAGAGAACCTAGTTTCAACTGCTATAAGTAAGCAGGGAAGCACGCTTTACAGGCTATATTAGTAAATATAATGGAGTCTAAAGTGTCGGCTGCTGCTCGACAATTTCTTGCAACCCTTAAGCGGGACGACTACATAGCATGGCGATGGTCAGCCGTACTGTAAACATCCCTGTTTTAGTTGCACCGCTGGTTAGAGTTTTCCGCCTGTTGGTATTTCGCCAGATATTCCCATGGCGTCAGTACCTCCTTCGGTTTCCGGATAGTCATGCGGGTTTTACCTCAGGGATACCTAGCGCAACCCAAAGGGCCGGTGACCCTACCTGAGCAGAAAGCGGTTCAGCCAAAGGGGAGCATGTCAGACGCGCGCCTGGCCGATCTTGCTCATCCAAAAATCTCCTCGCATTTCACATCTCAAGTGCAGGGTAAGAACAAAGATAATTACCTCTTAAAAAAAGATATGTGCACATCGGTTTTCGAAATGTGTCAGTGTGGAATCAAGCATTTCACTAGAGGAGAAATCGATGAACGAACAACACCCACTTGGACGACTTGCTGAGCATGAAGCCGAACTGTCCTGGAGCGAAGTCAATCAGATAAATCGTCATCTGTTAACTCTTGAACCGAAAGCGATAGCGTTCGAACACAGAATTGATGTCCACGAATACACAACTAGCGCTTTGCTCCACAACTCCGTAATGCCAGACCATAGACCTCGACTTGAAAAGCTGCTCGAAGGGTTAGGCGACGGCTGACCCACAATAGAAATGAAGCTGGCGCGGACCGCGAGCTTTAATATCTAGGTGGTGACCCGCTGGTTGAATCCTTCCAATCTTTCCTGCCGGGACTCCGAAATAGTGCCAACAGGGGTCTGAGAGCTGACGCTATTCCAAAAACGGAATTAACCGTCAAAACCCCAGCGGTTGCTCGATCGAGGGGCACTATTCGAAAAACATGAAAAACGTTCAGAATTAGAGTGATAGAGAAGTGGACGACGAATTTAGTACTTCTTGTGAAGGTTTAGTACTTTCTGTGGCTATTCTTTAGCACTTTCTGTGGTCGTCCTATGGACCCCGTACCTTGCCCGCCTCAGCATCGCATACTGCGCATAATGTATATTATGTTAAATAGGATATGCGTCAGGCGACATCAAAATCTTTTTAGGCTCATTCCGTATCCCGTTCCCTGATTCATCCACTCACACATAAGTTACAGCCCAACTGGCGCGGCCAAGCTCGGTGGCGCGAGTAACTTCAGATTCGGGAACCACTGTCAGGTCACCCAGCTCCCGCCGATCGTAATGAAATACGCACAGGCGCGAAGCGAACTCAGCGAACGGTAGTGAGGCTTCGCCACGGCGTTCACCATTACTCTGGGTCGAGCAGATAATACCCTGGCCCCAATTCTGGCCGCTGTCAGCGGGTTGCGGATGGATGACCGGTATGTTGCCGTTGTAGTAAGGGTGATAAGACGCATAAAAATGGCGGATAAATTCCTCGTAGTCATGGATTTTCCCGGTCTCCCGGCTAATGACACTCAGAAAGCCATGTCCCACCCACCAGCCATACATTTCCGGGTTGATCCAGCGATGCAGGTCGTCGTCGCGGATTCCGCACAATCGCCCCATTTCTCCATAAATGCGATCAAGATGTGGTGTCAGAATCAATGAAACCGGGTCGACATCGATTGGAGGTGTTTTCGCGAGGCCTGCTTCCAGGTATTGCGAGGTAATAGTTTGCCCTTCGAATCGCATAATGACATCGTCATCTCGGGCCGCCCAGGCCACGAGCTGCAACAGAAAGTCGGCGTCGTTGAAGGACCACATGGAAAGGCCGATCACCGACTGGCATGTCGGGTTATTACCCTGGCCCACACCTAACGGTTGGCCTAGAAGGCTCAGCACACCGGCCAGCAGATACAGTCGCGGAGGAAGCGCATCGCCGAAAACCGAACGTAGTCGGTCAGATGCCGCCGGGCACAATTTCAGTTCGAGTTGTCGCCACAGGCCTGCCGCCACTGGAGGTGTAAACAGAGCCCCCCGTTCAAGAAACATGGCCAGACCGTAGACGGCCTGGCTGGTTTCCGGGTGAATGACCTGGTCAATCAGTTCGAGCACGATCTGACTGTAGCATTGGAGCACATCGTTGCCGGTAATACTCAGGCCCAAAGCCACCGGTATCAGATCATCCCTGTGTCCCCGCAGGTGTCTCAGCAACATGGGATGATAAGGGGAAACCATGCCCGTCTCATGCATCGCACTGGCAAAGCCTTGCGCTTCTGCAGATAGCGCGGTTTCGTCCATGGAGGCCAAGCGTTCGCCGTACATCGCGAAACCCGGATCGTCGCGGCACCCTTTGGTTGGACCAAACAAGGCACTGACAAGCCGCGCGGCTTTGTGCATCCCCGAGGTTTCGATTTCCGGATCAAACAGGCACTTGGCAATCTGACTCACCATCTGCTTGATGCTGTCCAGGATGGCAGGCTGGTCCCAGTCACTTCTGGCAAATACGCCCGTGGCCTCTATCTCCGGTACTCGGACGTATAGCGCGTCCAGCCCGCCGGGCGCCTCCATAACGTGAAGTGAGGTTTCCAGAACCTCGGTGTTGCGCGCTGCGGGGTCGCTCTGGCGAGCAATCGTAAGCCTCTGCAAGGCTTCGTCAAACGTTGCAACAGAGGGGCTGGCAGCTAATTCAGATCCGGGCAAAGTCGATACCTTATTTGTTTACGAAACAGACTGTTCGGAGTCTCTCAAAGATGCTCCCAAGGGAATTCGGATGCAAATGATTCCGGGTCTTTCGTTTCCATTTGTAACCAAACCGACTATGTTGATAGGTGGGATTCGGGTGACTGGCTATATCCTGCTTGGTGAGAAATTCTCGAACTCAGGTGCTTCGCCTCGCTCCGGCTTCACTCAATCCCCCATAAACGACACTGCCTGAAGGCTCAGGTTACCTGGTGCGCTCCAAAGTCTGCGCAGTTTGTCTGGGTAAACCAGCAAGGAGAACATCGAATGTCGATATCATCAGAAAAGCAAATGCCCGAAGCGGTAGTAGCCTGGCGCGATCCTGAAATGGACTCGGTCAAAGGAACCGAGACGCCGAAGGATCCGAATAAAGGCTACATAGCCCTCCTTGGCTGGAGCGTGAATGCGATCAAGGCTGCACAGAAGTTTGACCGCCGCTATATCGTTGTGGCTCCGGAATGGGCTGCGGATTTCTGTACCGCAAACAACATACCCTTCATTCCGTGGGATTTTATCCGTCTGAATGACAGGTCCATGGAGATTGCCGAAACGCTGAAGGCGGAAGGCGTCGATGTCGCCATCCCGCTGTTCGAAGAGACCGTTGAATGGTCCGGTGCCATCAACTCTGTCCTGCTCGACAGCCCCCGTATGTACGGGCAATCGATTCTGTTCCGAGACAAGGCTCTGATGAAGCGTCGTGCGCAACTTGGCGGTATTCGCGTCGGGATTTTCGAGGAAGCCCACGAGAAGGAAGACATCGTCCGGTTCATGAAGCGCGTTAACCAGACACTGCTCAAGCTTGATGGTGATCCCGACGACCCGATTCACGTCAAGGCATTCGACAAGGCCGGTTGTCTCGGCCACCGAATGATCCGCACGTTAGAAGAAATTGATCAGATTCCTGACGAGGAATATCCCCTCCTGATGGAAAGCCACTTGAGTGGTTGGGAATTTGCCGTTGAGGCCTGGATCCACGATGGCAAAATCAAGTTTCTCAACATTTCAGAGTATGTAACGCTGGGCTACTCGGTGTTCGTGCCTGCTACGAAAGAACTCGAGAGCTGGCGCAACGCGATCACCAAGCAGATCGAATTGCTGATCAAAACCTTTGATATCAAGTTCGGCCTGATTCATCCCGAGTACTTTGTGACTGCAGACGGCGAAATGTACTTTGGTGAGGTTGCCTACCGCCCGCCTGGATTCAAGGCCTTCGAGCTCATCGAGATGGCCTACGGCTTCAACGCCTATCAGGCATCGATGCTGGTATTCGATCCCAAAAGCACGAAAGAGGAAGTGGATGCATTTTTCCCTCGCGAAGTGGTCGACGCGAAAGGCTACGCAGGTTGCTTCGGTGTGTATCCGCGCCGTCGTGTAGTCAGCAAACTGCAAATGCCCAAAGAAACGATTGAGCATCCCTATTTCGTGTCTCACGAATTGCATGAGCCGACTGAAGAGACCGTTCCTGACCGGTCAGCCTTCGGTACTCATTGGGGCCTGATCTTCTTTTTCGGTGACGACCCCATCAAGATGCGGGACTTGCTGAAGGCTCAGGAGGACCTGGATTTCTACGTGTAAGCTAAAAACAATTTAGTTCCAGAAAATGTATGCCAGGGCTCCTGACGGGCCTGGCATACATTTCATCATCTTCTTCTCGCTACAATAGCCACACTTGTTGGTCTACATTTACTGATGAGGTGGCAGTATTGGTCTAAACCAGTGGTAGTAATCTCGAACGATAAACTAAGGATTGAACGAGAGGAAGCCGATATGAAAAGGATAATCGTATCAACTGCGCTTGCAAGCTGCCTCTGCCTCGGCGCTATAACGGCGCAGGCAGAATCCCATGGAAAAAGCACCATGCAACTGGCTGAAGAAAAGCAGTGCATGGCTTGTCACACCACCAGTGAAGAGCTTCCCCGGGCGCCCGGGTTTCCGAGTATCGCCCAGAAGTATACCAAGTCCGATGCGGACAGGCTGGTTCAGGTTGTTATGAAAGGTGGTGAAGCACACTGGGGTTCTGCAAAAATGCCTGAAATGGATGCTCGTGCTGAAGTCAGTGAGGAAGAGGCAAGGAAATTGGTGAACTGGATTCTGGACATGCGCGAAGAAAAAATGTGAAAGTCCAGGAACTATTTTAATGAAATCAGGCCGGTGGCAATCTCATTGCTCCGGCCTGCACCTTCGCTCAGTAGCTTTGATTGAAGATCAGAAATACTCGAATTCCAGATCCTGATAAACGCGCCCCGCATTCTTGCCCGCAAGCTCTTCGAAGGTGTCGAGGTAGGACCATTGGGACTGGTCAATCTGATAGGCATCGTCCAGCCCACCGCCCTGCTCCAGAATTTCAATCACAGCGTTACGCAGGAACACCAGATAGCCTCGGGTTTCTTCGGTAACCACATCCATGGTGGTTGGCTTACCATGGCCGGGAATCACAATGTCCGGGTCCAGTAGCGCAGTCATCTTGTCGAAAGACTCGACCCATGAGCCGGTATCCGTATCCTCAAACACGGCCAGTAAGCGCTGGTGGAAGCCGAGGTCGCCGGTAATCAGCAGTTTTTCCCCGGGAATCCAGAGGGCCAGATCACCCGGCGAATGGCCCGGTCCAAAATAGTGAAGCTCGATCTTTACGTCGCCCATGTCGAGATCGTATCGATTTTCGAACCCGATATCTGGCACGGCAACGTATGTGCCTTCGGCTTTATCCTTGTTACGGCGCTGCATGGAGGCCAGTTTGGCTTCACCCTGGTGTTCGAATTCAGCGATTGCCTCGTTCTGGGCAATGATCGCAACGCCCTGGTCGCGCCAGTAACTGTTGCCCAGCATCGAGTGGCCCTGGGCATTTTCATTGACCACGTATTTCACGTCTTTGTCTGTGATGCTGCGAATGGAATTGTGAAAGGACTTGGCCAGCAGGTAGCTGTCACCGCCATTAAACACCACCACACCCTTCTCCGTGATAATGAAACTGAGATTGTTGTTGTGGCCGTGGTTTTCGTAGGTCCCCGGTGCAGTGGCACCTATGGCTGAGTACACCCGGTCCGTTACCCTGGTAAGTTCCAGTTGCTCCGGAATGCCATTGCTTGCAGCAACAAGCCCGGGAACTATCAATAAAGCCAGAAACAGTCCTCGAAAACCCATGGTTATATTCCTTCTTTCGAACACATCATTCCGAATGGCGACGCTATTCCGGCTTTCTGAAAACCGCCTCGGATAACGCCGAATCATCAGGCAGTCCAACGATCTTGTGTATTTCTCCACCCGGGTCTTTGTAGAAAACCGATGGTGTTGCTCCGACGAACAGGCTTTCCATCAGGCGGTTATTGTCTTGGACCAGTTGTCGCAGGTTCTGCGGAACATTCTCTTCGGACTCCAACCAATCTCTCGGGAACTGGCTGTCATGGAATTCAAGCTTCCTGACCGGATCCTCCGCCCCGAGTACACCGGCCGCCTTGGCCAGACTTGAGGGTTGTATGATGCCGACCATGATGTGCCGCAACTCTATGCCCCGCTCCAGAAAAGGCTGAGCCTTCTCCCGGAACACCACACAGTAGCCGCAGTTGGGATCTGAAAAGACATAGACAATACGTTTGGCGTCACTGGGTCCTTCTGGCACCCAGGCCGCATCCGCCAGTTTTTGCCAGGCACCGGTCAAATCAGGTTTGGGAAGCCAGTTTCTGAGGTGGTCGGCGCTAAGGTCCTGGCCAAAACCATCCACCATCTTGCCAATGACGATGTGTTCGCCATCCGGCATCAGGTAAAGAGAAACCGGATGACCGTTCCTGCGGCCGACAAAGCCTTTCAATCCGCCCGGCGCATCAAAGCTGGCTTCTACCTTGAGCCCTTCCTCCACAAGTACCTGGACAGCGTCTGGATACGCCGCCAAAGCGATCGAGGGGAGCAGGAATAAAGCGGAAACGACTTTAAGAATAGGTCCTAGCATATTGAATCCAAGGCTTTTCGACTACAAATTAAAAAGACGCCATTTCCAGATCCATTTCCACTGCGGCAACGCCTGCCAGTGCACAGTTTTCATCCGTCTCACCGGAAGGTGCGCCACTCACGCCGACACCACCGACCGTTTCACCACTCGCCTGGATGGGAACCCCCCCGGCCGAGAGCAGAACCTTCTCGAGTTTGCCGACGGAAAACGGACCGGTAAAACGGTCCTCCATGGAAGAGGTCGTACTGGAAAAGGTCATGGCGGTGTAGGCCTTCCGGTAGCTGACTTCAAGGGACAAATCCATGGCAAGGACATCCCGCAACACCACCTGAGGATGCCCGCCCCGGTCCACGACCGTGACCGAGACCTGAACGCCCTGCTCCCGGCAAGTGTCGATCGCGGTTTTCGCGATGGTCAGGGCGGTGTCCATGGAGAGTTTCTTGATCTCCAGCATCACTGGCTGGTCGCTGTCCTGTGCACTGGTAATTCCACTGGCAGCAAGGGCTGAGACGAACATCAGGGAATTTGACAATTTGGTCTTCATGGCACATTTCCTTTATGAGGCCAGACGATCATGGGCGAACGAGAACATAGCCTGCCTCGACTTCGTCCAGGATATGGGCAACCCCCACGTCGACCGGAATGCTTTCAGGATGGAGAGCCGGACGATTTCCCGTATCTCTCTCGATGGTATTGATGGTGTTCATACACACGGAGAAGCGGATGCCCTGGGCCATGAGGCTGCTGATCCTTTCTCGACGGCTGTTATCTGCGTACAGCAGGCGCACGCCTGGCCCGAATGTGGTTATCTCGATATCAATCGCGTCCGGGCCATAATATTCCAGCAGGTTGGCAGCCACACTGAGCACCTTGTTCTGCTTCTCCTCCTCGCCATCACTCAGTTGAAGGAGCAGGAATTTCTCGGCAAAAGGCTTACTCTCGCTCATCGGTTCCGCGTGAAGGGCGCCTGCCGCTGCCAGCAACGCCAGGCTTAGCAGCGCCACCATGGATCCGGAAAAGAGATTCCTGTTCATCACCTATCCTGCATAGTCTTCAAGCCCCGGATTGCCCGCTACATTCTTGAGGGCCGGTGTGTTGAACTTGTTGATCCTTACTGTCTTCTCCGACCTCAGGTAGTCAGCAACAACGTCCCAGATTGGTCGGCCGGGAGCCCGCGAGTTCACGGTGGCCCAGCCAGCGACCTTATACATCTTGTTGGCTTCTATTCTCTCACCGTTATCCAGACGCATATCCGAGATCCGGCCGTTCATGCTGCCGGTTGGATCACAGGTGTAGTCCATGCCTCCAACCCGCACCATGTCACCGCCCTGCTGGTAGTAAGGATCCTTGTTAAACAGGTTGTCAGCCACATCCTCCATGATCAGCTTGAGGTCCGCGCCGGACATTTCCCGGACATAGGTTTCGGGGTAGGTTATGGCCGTGGCGTTCATAACATCGTCCATGGTAATGGACTCACCCGGAAGAACCGTCGTGCCCCAACGGAAGCCTGGTGATAGGGAGATCTGGGCATCAAGCACCTTTCTCTGGGCGTCACAGATCACCTGGTCCATGGTGCCGTTGAAGTTGCCCCGGCGATAAAGCAGTTCGTCGGCGACAGCCAGTTTTTCACCGAGCTTGTCCATGTAAGGTGCCCGGACTTCGTCAATGAAACTGGTCATGGTCGGATCGGGTTTGATCAGATCGGAAAAGACCGGCAACAGTTTGTATTCGTAGCCCCGGACACCGTTATTGCCAATATCCAGATCCAGGACCGCGACATATTTACCATTTGTGCCAGCATTGCTTACAAGGGTTTTTCCGCCCGGATTTGTCACTTCAGTGGGTTGCGGGACCGCGTCATGGGTGTGGCCACCGAGAATGGCATCAATCCCGGTCACGCGGCTCGCCATTTTCAGGTCTACATCCATGCCATTGTGGGAAAGGACCACCACCGCATTAACCTTTTCCTTCTCCCGAATTTCGTTAACCAGCGCCTGCATTTCGGTTTCCCGGATCCCAAAACGCCAGTCAGGGATGAAATAGGATGGATTGGCAATCGGTGTGTAGGGGAATGCCTGGCCAATGATAGCAATGCGCTTCCCACCCAGCTCCCGGATGGTGTAAGGCTTGAAAACACGACCACTCATTTCGTCATAGGATTCCGCTCCCATGAACAGGGCTTCTTCCGAGAGAAAAACGTTCTGGGCAAGAAATTCGCCCTTGAAGGAACTGATGTTCTTGCGAATCTGCTCTTCGGGATAGGTGAATTCCCAGTGCCCGGTAAGGATGTCGATGCCAAGACGGTTGCTGGCTTCCACCATATCCTCGCCCTGGGTCCAGAATGCGGTGCCGGATCCCTGCCACAGATCGCCGCCGTCAAGCAGCAGGGAGTTGCCGGCGCCGGCCTGCTCCCGGAGCTGATCGATGAGAGTTTTCAGATGGGCAAAACCGCCCAACTTTCCGTATTCCTGTGCCGCTTCGGTGTAATTCAGATAAGTGAATGCGTGGGAGCGCCGGGTGTCTAAGGGAACTCCGAAATGATCCAGAAAGTGCGTTCCGACCAGGTGTGGAACCCTGCCCTTGCTGGGGCCAACACCCAGGTTCACGTTGGGTTCGCGGAAATGAACCGGGGACAACTGGGCATGAATATCGGTGAGATGAAGCAATCGGGCATTGCCGAACTTCGGTGCGTCGTACAACCCCTCGCCACCTTTTGCCAAAGCAAGTTTCGGAGCAAGACCGGCAATGGCTGCCGCCTGCATGGCCATAAGGAAGTCTCTGCGGGAAATTGTCACTGCACTCTCCTTTCTTTGTCGTTATTGGAGTCATCCGGCTTCCCCGGTTCCGTGCCGGGAAAGCCGGTCAGGTTCTGCGTACAGGGTCAATTTCCTATGGCGACGTTGCGCCAGACCTCCTGTTGCTGTTGACGCTGTGCGACGGATTCTTTGGCGAGATTCAGCGCCTCCCGGGCCATGGAACTGGCCTTGTCGAAGTCGCCGTTTTCGGCAGCAGACTTTGCAGCCTTCAACCGGTCCGAGGTGACGGTCCACTGGAAAGTGCCAGCGTCCTCATGGGTGCTTTGGGCTTTCGAGTAGACGCCATTGAAGTCCTCTTTGGGGCCAGCCTGGGCAGCCACCGGTGCGGACAGTGCAAGCGAGATACCGATTGTCAGTAAAGGCTTGTTCATTGCGATTCTCCCTCTCCATTGCTGACTACGGCCGGGTTGCCGGTCCGACAACTGGCAGACCATTGCTCATGTAGGTCAGGAAGTACTCGAGATTCCGGTATTCCTCACTCTGGGCTGGCAGCGGTTCTGCCCGGACATTGTTATTGCAGCCTGCAAACCGGCGATGCAGGGTGCCCAGCTCGCCCCATTTCGAACGGTGTACCGGGAAGTTTGCCGGTTGACCCAACGCCGGCGACAGAAAGTCCGCTCGAATCCATTTGCCCGGATTCTGGACATGGCAACTTGCACACGAGAAATTCAGCTGCCCCCGTCGGCTATAATAGAATTCCTTACCGTCCTGATAGGCGGCAATGGCATCGGGATCGTCCGGAACCTTGATATTGATGGGCTTGCCTTGGGAAGTGGATGCCATGTAAGCGGAAATTGACGCGATATCCCCTTTCTTCCATCTCAGGGGCTCCTCACCATTGGCTTCGCGACAGCGATTTATGGCGAGCTCAAGAGTGATAACTTCGTTCTTCTCCGTGTCGAAGTACGGATAGTTCTGCCGGATCCCGATGCCACCGTTTTCGAAACAGCTGGCGTAGGTCTTGCCATTGGCAAACGGGGTCTCGAACATCTCCTGCCCCTCCGCAACCGCAAATTCATAGGGCGGGAAATCCTGCATGGATTCCCACTGGCTGCGGCGGTCTTCGTTCAGCGCGTACTGGCCGTTCACGAAGTCCTCGAAAGGGACTTTCGGGAACATTTGCTTGAAGTATTCAACCGCTTCCTTCCGGTCTTCTTCCGGTGTCGAACCCGCCAATGCCTGGGGCACTACCAGTGCCGCTCCGAGAGCGACCAGAATGATTTTCGCTTTCAGCATGTCCAATCCTCCTCTTCGGCGGTTCAGGATGATCCTGCCCGCCGACAATCTTCAGGCGATCGTTGCGGTGGTTGAATCGCTTTGACCCTCGTTATCGATCCAGCTGATGGTGAGCTCGTCACCTTTTTTGGCCCCTTTGAATCGACACTCCAGGAACGGATCCTTGGATACCGCCGGGCCCCACTCGGCAACAAATACGTCCTTGCCGTTATGGGAAACGGTCAGGACCTGGATGAAATGGGCAGGAATAACATTGCCCGCTGAATCCTTTACAAACCCTGAGTCCATAGGGTGTCGAACCAGGGCTTTCAGCGATGTCACACCGCCATTCTCTACTGCACGAACTCTGATACTGGACGCCATTGTTCTTCTCCTGTCCGGTTGGCTGTTAGCCGCCGCAGCCGCCAACGGTAACTTTCACGTTCTGGGTTGCCTTGTAGGCTTTGCCATCTGAAATCACGACTGCCACCACATCTGTCGTTTCCGCCATCTTCAGGCGGTTCGAAACAAATGGCAGTGTGCCTTCCGGAATTTGAAAAGAGGCCGCCAGTGCATTGGGGTTCTTGGCGACCAGCAAGGCAATGCCGGTTACGTTCGGAAGCGTGGTCTCAACGGTCACCGGTACTACTGCGCCGTTCTGGGCAATAGTTGGCAGGTCCATAGTGATCTGGTCAGATTCCGTGGCCTCCATCCCGTAGAGTTCGGCAATGGTTTCATCAACCCCCGGCGTCTTGAACGCCTTCTGTGGCCAGCTGGACGCATCAGGGGCAGTCGCAGCCTCAACACGCAACGGCACGATGCCGGAACCCAACGCAAAGCCGGCAACGCCTGCGCCCAGCATCCCCTTTAAAAAACCTCTTCGCCTTTGGTCAGTCACGGTAACTTCTCCTCCGCAGTTAGAGCGTATACAGGTAATCAACAATCCGGTTTATTTCTGGTTTGCTCAGGATCATGTGTCTTCCGAATGGCGGCATCACCGTTGTCGGATTGAACTGGGTTTCGTCCCAGATTCGTTTGAACAGCATCTCCCGGTCCGGATAACGAGTCTTCATGTCCGCCAATTCCGGCCCGATGTTGCCGGTCAGTTTGCCGTCATCCATCTGGTGGCAGGCCAGGCAATTGCCATCCTTCCGGCTAAAAGCGAGTTCCTTTCCCCGGTCAATATCAGCCTGGGTCGGTTCAGCGAACACTGGCGCAGTTGCACTCAGTGCGAGTGTGGTCAAGCACACTGAAATTAAGCCTTTTCGCATCACGCAGTCCTCCTCGGCACGCGTTGTGGAGCCTTGTGCTCCGGATCAGCCTTCACTGTGTTATCCCCTCGTCGAGGGGGCCGGTGGTGCTTGGTGTCAGGTTCTTGCCCGCCGCCGAATCGGAAACGGTTGCCTGCTCTTTGCAATTCTTCATGCAGCGCTCGTTGTTCACGACCGGCCGCGGATCTTCCCAGGTGAAGTTATCGTGATTGGGCATCACCACCTTTGGCAGCGTTTCCTTATTTGCGACGAAGTCCCCGTCGACGATGTAATTGAGATTCAGCACGTAGGCAGTAAGTGCATAAACCTGGTCATCGGTCAGGGATTGGGGGGCATAAAAGGGCATCGCCCGGTGAATGTAGTCCCAGAGGGTAGAGGCGTAGGGCCAGAAACTTCCCACTGTTTTTTCCGGGCGGTCCTCGGTAAGGCTGCCCTCCCCGCCCGAAAGCTTGGGATAGCGCCCCATGCCTTCACCAAATGAACCATGGCACGACGAACATTGCGTCTCGAAAATGGCCATGCCTTCGTCGACAGTTCCGCTGCCTTCGGGGAGGCCCATTCCGTCAGGGCGCACATCGATGTTCCAGGCCGCAATCTGTTTATCGGTCGCGGGTTCACCGTACCCGTAGTAGCCGGTCTGTTCGGCAGCAACAAAGAAAGGCACCGATGCCAGAAAAACGCCGCAGCAGGTACTGGCAATCAGGCGCGGCGATTTATGAAAGCTGAACATTGACCACACTCCCGTCTGCGTTGACTTGCCAGGTCTGGATCGAGTTCTTGTGATAGATTGAGTTGGTCCCACGAGCCTGTATGAGCTGAGCCAGCGTTGGCTGCACATACCCGGTTTCATCTACCACCCGCGATTGCAGCAAGGCAGGGTTGCCGTCCCACTTCCACTCAAGGGAGAACCGGGTCAGCGATTTCGACATGACCGGTTCCCGCAATTGCGCCTGCTGCCAGTTCTGACCACCATCAACCGACACATCGACCGCTTTCACTTTGCCGCGGCCGCTCCACGCCAGTCCTTCAATCTGGTGGATGCCCTTGCCAGTCAACGGCATTTCGGGGCACGGCGATGTGATAACCGACTTAGCTTCCATCACCCAGGTGAAGCCATGGGCTGTGCCGTCCGGCATCAGGTCGGTGTACTTGGATGTTTCCTCACGCTGCATCCACGGCTTATCGCCCACTTCCAGCCGGCGCAGCCACTTCACATGGGTATTACCTTCCCAGCCCGGCACCACCAGGCGGACTGGGTAGCCCTGCTCTCGCCGCAGCGCCTCACCGTTCTGGGCATAAGCCACAATGACATCATCAAGGGCTTTCTCGAGAGGAATACTCCGGGTCATGGCGGCACCGTCTGCGCCTTCGGCCAACAACCACTTACCTTCGGGACTGATGCCGACTTCCTGCAGAAGCGTGGAGAGTCGTACACCGGTCCACTCGGCGCAGCTCACCATTCCGTGCAGGAACTGGAGGGAATTGAGCTGGGCACCACGCCATTCCATGCCACCGTTGGCCGGACATTCGATAAAGTTAATCTGCGAAACGCTGGGAAAACGCTGTAGATCCTCCATGGAGAGAATGATCGGGCGCTCCACAAGGCCATGAATCATCAGGCGGTGTTGCTGAGGGTCGATTTCCGGTCGGCCAGCATGATGGCGCTCAAAGAACAGACCGTTTGGAGTGATGATGCCTTTCAGGTGTTGAAGGGGTGCAAAGCTGATTGACGACACTTTGTCGGCGGTCAACCAGGGTACGTTCCGGCGGATTACCTCCTTTTCGAATGGGGATGGGACTCCGTAAGGATCAGTAACCACACCCGCCCCGAGAGTTCGGGTCCATGGCGGAATCTCGGGGGGATACTGTGTCGCCGCCAGGGCTTTCGGCGCGATGCCCGCGAGGGCGCCTCCCACCATGGCTCCACCGGCCGTGAACAGGCCGCTTCTGAGAAAACGTCTGCGTTCTGCAGAGGGTAAGCGTTCTGACTCTTCCAGGGCCACTTTGGACATATCCTGGTTGAGTCGGCGGAGTTTGCCGAGCATATTGTTTTTCTCCTCCTTCGATACCCTCTCGGGGCAGTCGGCCGATAGTCAGTACGGGTCTGACAGGCGGTCTTGTTGTTTATGTTATAAGGATATAACTTATTTATAGCCCGCTCGCTGTCAGGTTACAAGGGGTTTTTGAATCCGGATTCACCCGGTCTTCGTTGGAAAAGCCATCATTTGAATACCGTTGAATTGACGTAACACACGGCCACGACAGGCACTTACAGACCCGGGGAAAAACAAAAGTAGAGGCCCAAATGAGAGCGAAAAAATTTGTAATCAGTATCAGATCTGCCGGAATGGCTGCCGCACTACTGACTGGTTCAGGAGCGCTGGCGGCGGAATCATCGCCGGGCTATGCCCCGCTCTCGATTCCCTTTGAGGCAGAGCCGGTGAGTGCGGAGAACGTCTATTATTTTTCTGGCCAGTCAGGGGTGCCGGCTAAGCAGAATGAAGGCTTTACAGCCAATGCCGGATTTGTAATTACCGGGGAAGGTGTAGTCGTGTTCGATGCCTTGGGAACGCCAAGCCTAGGTGCGGCAATGGTCGATAAAATTCGCGAATTGACAGAATTACCCATCACTCATGTTGTGATCAGTCATTATCACGCAGATCACGTATACGGTCTTCAGGCCTTTAGGGAACTGACCAAAGCGAAGGTCATCGCCCAGGAAAAATCCACTCTCTACATCAACAGTCCGGATGCAGGGCAACGCCTGGAACAGCGTAAACAGGCGCTCTCACCCTGGGTAGATGACAACACCACGGTAATACCTCCTGACGTTACCTTCGAGGACGAAATGGCGCTGGATTCCGGTAATTACCGGTTCCGTATCGTCCATGCAGGACCCGCTCATTCACCGGATGACAGCCTGATGATGGTGGAGCCTGCCGGCGTTCTGTTTTCCGGCGATATTATCCAGAACGAACGAGTTCCGTTCCTCGCCAGCGCCGAAGTGGACACCGAGAACTGGATGAGGGCCATCGGGAAAGTCAGGGAACTGAACCCCCGGATCCTGATTCCCGGCCACGGCAAGGCATCGGAAAATGCTATGGCCGCCCTCACTTTCACCTATGACTATCTGGCGTACGTCAGGGACCGCATGAGCACCGCTGTTGAGGCGTGGATCGAGTTCGAAGATGCCTATGAACAAACGGACTGGTCCCGCTACGAAAACCTGCCGGCATTCGAGGCGTCCAACAAGGCGAACGCCTATCGTGTTTACCTCGAAATGGAAAAAGCGGCACTGGGCGGGGGTTAGACAAAGCTCAGCGGATTACTTGAGCTTGGCTCTCCTCTGCCAGTTCCTCGAGGCTACTGTAATCGCATTCTTTGCTGGCCATGAAGCTGTCGGTGGAGTCCACAAGAATGTGGTCATCCCGCATGAAGCGTCGACCAAGCAGTACGGGGTAGGAAAAGCGGCCCCGGTCGGCCAGTGAAAACTGGGTTTCGTGAATGCTACCCCCAATACAGAACTCCATGCGCACCACGTATCGTCTCTGGGATGGCGCACCTTTGCGTTTGATCAGAACGGTTCGCTCAACCGGGCGCTCAAACTCCAGGATGATGCTCTCGTGCTCTATCTCGCCTTCGGTGGGCTGATCTTCGTGGTCGCCGAGGGGAATCTGAAAGCTCACCCATTCTTCACCATCTTTTTCAAATGGCTCCACGTTGACGGCATGCAAGGACGACGTTTTGGCGCCTGTGTCCAGGCGGGATTTGAGCCGAAGGGCGGTATCTTTCATAACCACCCACTCAACAAAACCGAGGACTTCCGGAGTGCGGTTCTCACGGTTTTCGTCGGAGTCTGCTGAATACAGTAACGGCGAAAAACAGAGCAATGCTGTAACCAGCACTGTCTTGTTCAGAAACCTCATTCAATATCTCCTGCAAACTTCTGTAAATCTGGAAAAAACGAAAGAAAATTCTGTTCCAGCTCAGCCTGGTTCGTCTGGATCTCCGTGATGATACCGGCAAAACTGTTCCGGAAGCGGATGCGATCCGCAACGCGATCAAGAGCGTAGCCTACCCGCTCCAGATCCTTGTAGGCACCAAACCAGTCGTACCCGACCATCCTTCGGGTAACCCTTGCCATGGGCGACGGCATCAGGTGCTCGTGCTCCTGCAATTCCCAGTAGATGAGGCGGATAAATTGGTCTTGCTCAAGTTCGCTGAACCGGCTCCAGTGCTTGAGGAGGAAGTGGTCGTACAGAATATCCAGAGCAACACCTGCAAACCGTCGACGTTGCCGGGAGAAAACCTGTTTGCTGGCTAGGACATCGGGATGCTGGTCAGTGAAACTGTCCACCGCTCGATGGTGACGAACACCCTGCCTTACTGCGTACGGGAGTGCCGCTATATCGACACCCCGGGCGAAATCACCGAGGATACTGCCCACCCGGGCTTCGGGTGAATCAGGCGCAAGAAATACGTGGGCCAGATGATTCAAGCAGTCTCCCCGGCGGCCTGGTCTTAGAAGTTGAACTGAATGCCGACACCGAGACCGTCAATTTCGGCATCACTATCTTCATAATAACGCATATATTCGAGGTTTCCCGACAGGTTCGGGGCAAACTCCATATTCATGCCGATGCCGTAGGACACATCGGATTCATCCTCGGTAACGGTTCCAAAGGGCGAATCCGCTTGAATCTCCACTCGGGTGAACCCGAGAACCGCATAGGGCGTAATCGGGGATTCGTTAACCAGGTTGAAGGTGGCGTAACCGCCGAAAAAGTTGTCCAACGAGTAATCGACCCCGCCAATCCGGTCGTCATCCACACCAAAGCCACCCCGGGCTTCAATTCCGAGGAACGGAGTCGCCATAACTCCAACCTTGGCCGAGAGCGTACCGACATCAGCATCCGCATTGCCACTTTCAAGGTTCATGAAGGTGTAGTTGAGCCCCGTGTAGAGACCGCCAACACCGGATTTGTACATGTCCTGGGCACTGACGCTGCCCGCAGCCGCTAGGCCGCAAGCAAATACTACAGCGAGTGAACGTGTATGTTTCATTATCACTTCTCCTTAACCGAATCATTCGGTGTGCCAGAATCAACTTGCACCACACTCACGGGATTTGCCATCGGTAAGATCCGCATTTACCCGATATTTACACCAATTTAATTCCCCGGTAATTTCCGGATGCGCAAGGTGTTACCTTGCGGTAACCCAAAGCCACAGGTATTCTGACGCCGTCTCCCGGTATCAGCTGGCTCGAGCATCCTTTGAGAAATCTTTACCCCGTCATTTTCATCGTCAGCGTCATGTTTGTGCTACTCAGCATCTTCATGACATTACCCGTCATTTTGCTGGCGGGCTTTGTAGCGCCGAATGCCCAGGCATTTGCTGAATCTGCTGCGATTGTCTGTGGCCTGGGCATTCTGGGCATGGCCACGACCTACCGGAAACCAAGGGACCTGAAACCTCGTTACATGTTTGTGCTTACGGTTTCGTCCTGGTTCATTATCGCGCTGTTGTCTTCTCTGCCTTTTTACCTGAGCGACTTGAACATTTCCGCCGCCGATGCGTTCTTTGAGGGCACATCCGGAATTACTACCACTGGCGCAACCGTCTTCAGTGGGTTGGATACCATGGACATGGATCTGCTGATCTGGCGTTCTATTCTGCAGTGGATCGGGGGTATCGGGATCATCGGGATGTTCGTGGCAGTCCTGCCGTTCCTGCGTGTGGGCGGCATGCGTCTGTTTGCCACCGAGTCCTCCGAGTGGACAGACAAAGCCCTGCCGAGGATGAAATCTCTCAGCCGCGGCCTGTTACTGGTGTATATGGCCTTCTCGATTATTGCGGTGATGACTTACTGGTTTTCTGGCATGACGCTGTTCGATGCGTTCAACCACGGCCTAACCAGCATTGCCACGGGTGGCTTCTCAACGTCTGATCTGTCCATGGGCAAATTCAGTGATCTGATACTGATGGAAGCCACCTTTTTCATGATCATTGGAAGTCTTCCGTTCTTCCTGTTTGTGCGGGAATTACACGGTCAGCACGGGGTGCTTTTCCGGGACCAGCAGGTTCGTCTGTTTCTGACGATCCTGTTCATCGTGCCTATGTTATTAACGTTGTACCGCTGGCTGGTGTCTCCTGTCCCCTTCGACCCACTTCATAATTATGCCGCAACTCTCTTCAATGTGACTTCCGTGGTAACCACTACCGGGTACGCCTCTGAGGACTATTCAGCCTGGGGGCCGCTGGCATTTGTCCTGTTCTTCTTCTTGATGTTCGTGGGCGGCTGCTCCGGCTCCACTGCCGGTGGTATGAAAATTTTTCGGTTCCAGCTGTCGCTGATCATTTTGCGTGAGCAGTTGATGCGTCTGCTGCACCCCCGGGCGGTGCTTACCCGTAACTACAATGGCCGCGGAGTAAGCGATGAAATCATTTCGTCCATGATTGCTTACACCTTTATTTTTCTGCTTTGCCTTTTGCTGATAACGGTTGCGCTGGCGGCGATGCAGCTGGATTTCGTAACATCGCTTTCCGGCGCCCTCACCTCGCTGACCAATGTCGGCCCGGGCCTGGGCGATATCATTGGGCCGGCAGGCAATTTCAGCGCACTGCCCGATGCCGCCAAATGGGTACTTGCGGTAGGGATGTTGATGGGCCGTCTTGAGATTCTGAGCGTGGTAATTGTGCTTTCGCCGGCGTTCTGGCGCACCTGAGTGGGGGCTGTTATTTAAGCCAAAGCACGGCGGGGTTCTCCAGAGGAAGATTCATACGATCATCCTTCACCCGCAAGCGTGGGGTGTAATGGCCTTCCGGGCGTGATGGCACTGAACACTCGTAAAGATAGCTGTGCGCCGATCCACTGAGCGGGTGCTGCATCGCCATGGCAGTCACTGTTCTCGCCCCGTATTCAGAGGCTTCTGCCACGAGTTCCACGGCAATTCGCTGCTCATCGATGCCATCCAGATAAGCCTCTACTGCAAAAGTCTGGCTACCCTCCGCGTCAATGACGTTGAACGCACCGAATCTTAGCCGCGGCCAGTGCCGGGCGATCTCCCGTTGCCCATTTAGAATGTCTGCCGCCGTCTCCAGGCTTCGCTGCTTTCCGGTTTCCGCCATTGGGAGGTAGAACCGTTCTACGTATTCTCGAACCATCCGGTTGGCTGAATAGGCGGCCGTAAGCTGGTCCATACTGGCCCGGATACGCTCCAACCATTTCCGAGGTATGCCCTGCTCATCCCTATCGTAGAAACCGGGAATCACCTCACGCTCCAGCAAATCGAAGAGTTCCCGGGCGTCTGAAAGATCGTGCTCGCTCGAACTACGCAGCTCCTCGAAGGTGGCACCGGGTCGGATGGCCCAGCCGACATCCGAGTTGTACGCCTCCGCCCACCAGCCATCATACTGGGACAGGTTGAGGCCACCATTGACCAACACTTTCATACCGCTGGTGCCGCAGGCTTCCCATGGGTGACGCGGGCAATTCAGCCATACATCCACACCCTGGATCAGCTGATTGGCCACACCTAGATCGTAATCTTCAATGAACACCACTTTGCCTTCCACTTCCTGCCGTCTTGAAAAGGCTTTCCATTGCCGGATAATCTGCTTACCTCGTTGATCATAGGGGTGAGCCTTTCCGGCAAGCACAATCTGTATGGGCCGGTCGCGACTCGCCAGAAGGCTGAGCAACCGTTCCTCGTCCTTCAGCAGCAGATCGGGCCGTTTGTAATCGGTAAAACGACGGGCAAAACCGAGCGTCAGAGTTTCATGATCCAGCAACAGCCCGCAGGCGGCCGCGTGGTTGTTGACCGGGTTCTGCTCGCAATGCTGGCCGGAAAGACGGCGACGAAGGTAGCCTATCAGCCGATTCCGCTGTAGGCGCCTCATCTCCCATAGCTCTTCATCGGTTATTGTCGACATCGGGCAGTACATCTGCAGCGGCCGGCGCCAACGGTCCTGGCCACAGGCCCGGGTCCAGATAGCGTCGGATTCCGGTGAATCCCAACTCGGCGTGTGCACGCCATTGGTCACATAGTCTGCCGGAATGTCCTCGGCTGGCCAGCGAGGGAAAAATGGCTGAAAAATGGTTTGTGTGACCTTTTGATGAATCCGGCTCACCCCGTTAAACCGGCCGCTCATATTCAAGGCAAGCAACGCCATGTTCAGCCGTTGGCCCCCAGTATCCTTAACGGTTATTGCTCGCTCACTACCCAGGCCCACCAGTTGGTCTGCAGTCAGATCCCGGCCTTCAAGCCAGGGCGCGAGGTAAAGCCGGAGGAGAGAGCCGGAGAAGTGGTCGAAACCAGAGGCCACCGAGGTGTGGGTGGTGAACAGGTTGGTTGCCCGGGTGACCGTTCGGGCTGTCTCAAAGTCGCTCTGATGCTCGTCCTGCCAGCTGAAGGCCCGTTCAATCAGTGCCAGCGCACAATGCCCCTCGTTCAGGTGGCAAAGGCCGGGGCGTCGGCCCAGTTGTCTTAACAAACGCCAGCCGCCGATTCCCAGCACCATTTCCTGTTGCAGGCGCTTTTCCCTATCACCGGTGTAGAGCTCACTGGTAATCCCCCGGTCCCCGGGCTCATTGCGGGGATCGTTGCTGTCAAGCAGCAGCAATTCACAGCGGCCCACCTGCGCTTTCCAGGCACGTAATCGGACATGCCGGCCCGGAAACGGCACAACCACCCTCACCCATTGGCCTTCATCATCCCGAAGCGGAGAAACTGGAAGCATCGTGGGATCATTGTAAGGATAGAACTCCAGCTGTTCGCCATCGGTACTGATGGCCTGGCGGAAGTAGCCCTGCTGAAAAAGCAATCCCACGGCAGTAACAGGCAGGCCCAGATCACTGGCAGCCTTGAGATAGTCGCCAGCAAGGACACCCAGCCCGCCGCTATAAAGTGGTAAGGATTCACTGAGGCCATATTCCATGCAGAAATAGGCAATACCCTGGCCAAGATCGCCACCGCAATCATCGGAATACCAGGTGTTGGCGTGTACAAATTCCTGGTGGGCCGCGACCTGTTCACCATAGCGTTTCAGGAAAGACGGATCCTCAGCCAGTTCGTCCAGCTTTTCACCGGAAACACTGTTCAATACCAGCCAGGCGTTGTGGGTCGCGTCCCAGGTTTCTTCCTCAAGGGCACGCCATAGCTCGTCGCTGCCATGGTGCCAGGTCCACCTCAGGTCCAGTGCCAGCTGAAACAGTCCGCCCAGGGACGCCGGCAAGGACCGAGGAGTATAGGCTGCCAAGGTCAAGGATTAGCTCCGGTTACGCGAGCGAAGACGCTCATGGGCAGTGTAGCCGCCATCCCCTTCCTTGAATCGTTCCATCAATCCTCCGTGATAGGTTTTAGTGGGCTTGCCGGCGAGCGGGAGTGTAGTCCATCGATATAGCGTGCTTGTTTAGCCACTGCATCAAAGATGAGATGGCAAAACTGTCGTTTTCGACTCCGTCAAAATCCACGCCAAGGCCCTTGTCTGATTTACGAACAACATAGGCCTTTAATCTTCGAACATTTCTTTCCTGTTGTTCAGGAAAGCGGAATTCAAGTTCCACGGTCTGGTTTAATTGAATATCGGTGTAGTCTGTCGCAATGAACAGGCCGCGCTTCGATGCATCCCGAATCTGGCCGGTTGCCACGGGCATCCCCCGCTTATATACCAGCAGGCCAATTTTTCCCTGGACGCGTTTACTGAGTCTGTGTTCCATGTTTCCTCCCTGTGACTCGTTAATAACATCAATTGCCGAAACTGCTCGTGTTTTATATCGAAGAATGGAAAGCGCCTTTTTGATGCCGGTCAAAAAACGATCAGCATCGCGGCAGGCGCCCTTGTTGCCGCACCGCATCATGAATCTTAGTAGACAGACTTTTCCGACAAAAATTCCAGTTCATTTGCCAAATCCAATTGTGCTCCACGGTTCCCGGTGTATTAAATCTGGCTTCCGTTCCAAGTCCCAGAAAATCCTGCATCGGAACAATGGCCAGCGCGCATACGGACCGGAAAGCCGCTTCAATAACAGGCCACGGCATGCCCTCACCGGAGGTGCACAGGTACCTGTTTACGTTGCTCCGGGTGTGATCGTCGAGACTCTGGTACCAACCCAGTGTGGTGTCATTATCGTGGGTTCCCGTGTATACAAGATCCCGCTCATGATGGTTGTGTAACAGGTGGGGGTTATCCGGGCTGCCGTCGAAGCCGAATTGCATCACCGCCATTCCGGGCAGCCGGAATCTTTTGCGGAGTTCTTCAACCTCATCGCTGATCATGCCCAGGTTCTCGGCCACCAGAGGCAAATCCGGAAACCGGCTGAAACAGGCTTCAAGAAAATGATCGCCCGGCCCTGGTACCCAATAACCGTATTTGGGTTCAGGTGTCTCAGCGGGAATCTCCCAGTAGGCCTGCAGACCACGGAAATGATCAATTCGGATCAAGTCAAACAGGTGGCGTTGGCTCTCCAGGCGCTCCAGCCACCATTGGTATCCATCGCCAGCCATGGCTTCCCAGTTATAAAGCGGGTTGCCCCAGTGCTGGCCCTCCAGGGAAAAATAATCGGGCGGCACTCCTGCAACGGCCCGGGGTTCGCCTCGCTCGTCCAGCTTGAACAGGTTTCGGTTGGCCCAGACATCAGCGCTGTCATGAGCAACGAAGATGGGGATGTCTCCAAACAACAAAATACCTTTTCCCCGGGCATAATCTCGCAAGCCCTGCCACTGGTGTTGGAACAGAAACTGCTCAAACCGAATTCTGGCCAATCGAGAGCGGTTCTGGTCAATAAAGTCCTGTAGGGCTTGCTTGTCCCGGTCCCTTAGACATTCCGGCCACTGAAGCCAGCCTGGAAGAGCCTGAACCTCCCGGATCGCACAGAACAGGCAGAAATCATCGAGCCAGTAGTCATTGTTTTCTCGGAAATGCTGATAACCAGGCTGATCGAGACCGTTCAGGTCTGTACCTTCAGTATTGAAAAAGCGTTCCGCAGCGAGGGTCAGTAGTTGATGACGCGCCGAGGGCGCAGGTTGCGACAGTTCCCAATGTGACAGGAAGCCGGCCTCAACAAGTTCCAACAAATCAATGAAGTCCGGATTGCCTGCATGAGCACTGAGAGACTGATAAGGCGAAAGGTCCCTGTGGGTTGGCCCGATAGGTAGCGTTTGCCAGATACTCAGGCCGCTGTCCGCCAGAAAGTCGACAAAGGTGCGGGCGCTCACGCCCAGAACACCCCACGGGCCGGGCAGGCAGGTCGGGTGGAGCAACACACCGGCTCGGCGAGTACTGAACAGGTCGTCGTTGCGGTCCAGGGTCATGCCGGTTTATCCGTTTCATGGCCCTGTCGCATGGCGCCTCCACGAGCCGGTTCGCCGCTGCCCTGGCTCAACTGCTGGAACACGGACGGTGGGGCCGGATAACCGATCATCTCGTACAGATTCACCAGGTGGCGGCGGTACAGGTGCTCGAAATCGCTCACGATCTGTGCCGGGTTGTAATCACCGAACCACCAGAACCAATCAGAGCCTTCGCAAATAGCCAGCTGTGCTCTGGCGGAGTCTTTCTGCTTTGCATTGAGGATGCCGTTATCCATCACCCGGTCATAATGGATCTTTGCCTCACAGAGCAGGTCCCAGGCACGGTTCTTGTCCGGGTCGCCAATCCAGGTGGAGAAGGTGCCGTAGATCCAGCTGCCGGCCACCAGGTGCGGCAGATGGGTCGGCTCAGTGACTGGATGCGCCACCAGATCGCTGTAGGTGGTCAGTTTCAGCTTTGGGTGGTGGGCAAGAACCCGGTACAGTTCATTCAGAAAATGAAAGCCATTCTCAGGGTAGTATTCCCAGGCGTTTTCACCATCCATGATGATGGAAATCACCGGACGGGATTTGCCCCTGAGCTGCCCGGCAATATTCTCCATGTGATGGACCAGGTCACCCACGGCATCCTTTGCATGCCAGTCGGCATAGGTGAAGCCGATGAGGTCAGAAAGGCCATCGTCCCGGAAGAAAACAGACACTGAGGATTCGCCGAAGGTGTAAGGTTGGTGGATTCCAGAATCCGGCATGTCAGGATAATTTTCCCGTGCCTGACTCAGACTGTTATGAGCCACCGAATCCCCACTGGCAGTCCAGCGGAATCCCTGGTCGTCCAGCAACGCGAGTGTCGCCTGGCTGAGGCCGCCTTCGGATGCCCAGCAGCCGGCGGGATCAATGCCGAAAAATCGGTTGAATACCGTTTTCGCCTGTTGGAGCTGCCAGCCTGCCCGCTCGTTTCCACCAGGGTAATTGCTGTGAACGGGCAAAGCGATGTCCGGCATGGCTTCCCTGGCAGATTCAAGTTCCAGCAGCAACGGCAGCATGGCGTGGGTGTAGGGGCTGACAGACAGCTCTACCTGGCCTTTCTGGGCCAAGTGCCGGTATCTCGGCCCGATGCCGGACAACACATCAAAAATGACGTTCAAAAGAGCTCTTCGGTCGTCCATGGTGAAGTCGTGACCTTTTTCCTGAAGGCTCTGAATGCAGTGATTTTCTCGGCGAATGGTTTCGCCCATCCAGCCCAGGTGATACCAGACCAGGAGATCCGACAGGAACCGGCTTGAGATATACCGTTGCAATTCCGGTTTTTTCCGGTAAACGTCGGTCAGCTCAGCAAGTCGAGCGAAGGCAGGATAGCGTTTGATGATCCGATCCTGGTTTGCTCTCAGGCATTTCTCAATAAGTCCAAGGAACGCTGGCGTGCCGGTTTCCGGAAGCTCCTCGGCTACCAGAGCCGCGAGTAACGGGTCGCCGATCTCCCCTGCGCCATGGCGCCACTGTTCAATCTGGATCAGGTAGGTTTCAATTTGTTCCAGCAGGACCGGGGCAAAGTTGACCACTGCTTTCGCCCCGGGCTCATTCTCCAGATGGGCCGCCATATCGCTGTAGTCCTTGATGGCGTGTAGATACACCCAGGGAAACAGGAACTGGCCAGTACGCATGTCCTGATAAGAAGGCTGGTGCATGTGCCAGCAAAGCACAACCGGGATGTGGGTATCAGAGACCATGGGGGTAATCCTGTCCGAGCATCTCGGGCGTGATCAGCACGATCCCTTTGGGAGACACATGGAACCGCTTGCCGTCCTCCACTGGATCAAACCCAATGCGTGACCCTTCCGGAATGCGGCAGCCACGATCAATCAGGGCATTGCGAATTTGGCAATGGCGGCCAATCTCTACATCTGGATAGAGTACCGAGTCAGAGACGTTGCTGTAAGAATGCACCTTAACCTGAGAGAAAAGCAGAGAATGCTTCACCAGGGCGCCGGAGACAATGCAGCCTCCTGCCACCATGGAATCCACCGCCGTGCCTCGACGGCTGGCATCGTCAAAGACAAACTTTGCCGGTGGCAATTGCTCCTGGTACGTCCAAATAGGCCAATGGGAGTCGTAGAGATTCAGCTCAGGGCTGATATCAATCAGTTCCAGGTTAGCCTGCCAGAGGGCATCAATCGTGCCAACATCCCGCCAGTATGCGGACTTATCGTTTACTGGATCCCGGAACGGAAAAGCCATTACCCGCAGGCGCTTGATCACAGAAGGAATAATATCCTTGCCGAAATCATGGGTAGAGTCGCTGTTCATCTTGTGGTCGCGCATCAGTTCATCGAACAGCACCTGGGTGCTGAACACGTAGATACCCATGGAAGCCAGCGCCTTGCCGGGTTGGCCGGGCATCGGTTTGGGTTTTTCCGGTTTTTCGATAAATTCAGTAACCATGAAGTCATCGTCTACCGACATGACCCCGAACGCAGAGGCTTCGTCAACAGGCACCTCGATACAACCCACGGTGATATCGGCATCATTCTCAACGTGGGCGGCCAGCATGGTGCCATAGTCCATCTTGTAAACATGGTCGCCAGCCAGGATGAGCACGTATTCAGGGGTGTGGCTGCGGATAATGTCGAGGTTTTGCAGAACCGCATCCGCTGTGCCCTCATACCAGGAAGTTTCGATGCGCTGCTGTGCAGGTAGCAACTCAACGAATTCGCCCAGTTCGCCTCGAAGAAAGCCCCACCCCCGCTGAATATGTCGGATCAGGGAGTGAGATTTGTACTGAGTGATAACGCCAACCTGTCCGATACCCGAGTTAATGCAGTTTGACAGTGGGAAATCGATGATTCGGAACTTCCCGCCAAACGGCACCGCCGGTTTGGCCCGCCAGTTGGTGAGATCATGGAGGCGGGAGCCCCGACCGCCCGCAAGAACCAATGCGAGAGTTTGGCGAGTAAGGCGACTGACAAAACGTTTGGCCGTTTGCATAGTTGCTTCCTTGTAGAAAACCTGTCCTGTAGCCGGTCGTTCAACTGTAAAGGTTTGCCATTATTTTGACACCTGCAATCATATTAGAACACTATCACGGAATTATGACGTAAACTTGTTTCGGGTCATTTTCTAAACAGGCGCAGGCCCGTCAAATGGAAGCTCTACTTGGTTAGGAAAAGCACGGTCTATGGATAGTCCAACGCTCAGCGAATTCGACCTTCACCTCTTTGCCGAAGGCAGGCATTGGCACATCTACAACGTACTGGGCGCTCACGTATGCAAAAGCGGGGGCGTTGAGGGTGTCCGGTTTGCGGTGTGGGCCCCCCAAGCGAAAGCAGTCAGTGTTGTCGGAGATTTCAATCACTGGAAATCCGGTGCCCACAGCATGGACCTGCATGACGGTATGGGGGTGTGGTCGTGCTTTATTCCGGGCATCGGTACCGGGGCGCTGTACAAGTTCGCGATAACTACCGACAAGGGCCGTCAGTTGCTGAAAGCCGACCCCTATGGTCAGGCCTTTGAGTTGAGGCCCGCCACCGCAGCCGTGGTGACGGAGCGTGGCCACTTTCGCTGGGGTGATGGTGACTGGATAGCCCGGCGGGGCCAGTGGAACTGGCAGGACTCACCCATTGCAATCTACGAGGTACATGCCGCCTCCTGGCGCCATCACGGCTCCGGGCGCTGGCTGACCTACCGAGAGCTTGCCGACCAACTGATCCCTTACGTCGTGGAATTGGGCTTCACCCACCTTGAGCTATTGCCGATTACTGAACACCCGCTGGATGAATCCTGGGGCTATCAGACCACCGGCTACTATGCACCCACCAGCCGCTTCGGCACACCGGACGACCTGCGTTATCTGGTGGACCAGTGTCACCGCCACAACATCGGCGTGATTCTGGATTGGGTTCCCGGGCACTTCCCGACCGATGAGCACGCCCTCGCCCGATTTGATGGCAGCGCTCTTTACGAGCATGAGGATCCGCGCAAGGGCCAGCATCAGGACTGGGGCACCCTGATTTACAACTACGGCCGGCATGAAGTCCGGAATTTCCTGATAGGCAGCGCTCTGTTCTGGCTCGACGCCTTCCACATCGACGGATTACGCGTGGATGCCGTTGCCTCGATGCTGTATCTGAATTATTCCCGCAAGGAAGGTGAATGGTTGCCCAATGTTCGTGGCGGTCATGAGAATCTGGAAGCCATCGAGTTTCTGAGGGAACTTAACCGCGTTTGCCAGAGCCGATTCCCGGGCACCCTGGTCTGCGCCGAGGAGTCCACTTCCTGGCCACGGGTTACCCGGCCGCCGGAAATCGGCGGCCTCGGCTTCAACCTGAAATGGAACATGGGCTGGATGCATGACACCCTGGATTACCTCCAGCAGGACCCTGTGTACCGCCAATACCATCATGACAAGCTGACCTTCGGCCTGCTCTATGCATTCACAGAGAATTTTCTGTTGCCACTCTCCCACGATGAGGTAGTCCATGGTAAGGGCAGTCTGATCAACAAAATGGCGGGAGACGATTGGCAGCAGCGGGCCTCGTTGCGCTTGCTGTTCACCTATATGTACGGTTATCCCGGTGCGAAACTACTGTTTATGGGCGGTGAATTCGGTCAGCGCCGGGAGTGGAGCGAATCCCGGGAACTGGACTGGCCACTGCTATCCTATCCGGAGCACCAGGGTCTCAAACGCCTGGTACAGGATCTTAATGGGCTCTATCGCCGGGAGGTGTCCCTGCACGGTGACAGTTTCAGGCCCGAAGGGTTTGACTGGATTGACTGTCACGACTCCCCCCAATCCGTCATCAGCTTTCTGCGAACCGCCAAGGGCGAGACCTCCGTGATTGTGGTCAATTTCACACCCATGCCCCGCCATCATTACCGCATCGGACTTCCTCAGGGAGGCACGTGGCGGGAAATCTTCAATTCGGATTCTGAGTACTATGGTGGCAGCAATCTTGGCAACCCCTACCCCATGGCTGCAGACGAACAACCCTGGATGAACCGCAACTGGTCACTGGAACTGACGCTGCCGCCACTGGGCGCGATTGTCCTGAGGCCGACTCTATGATTCGGGTTCTTTTCGCCACGAGTGAAGTCTACCCACTGGTGAAAACCGGCGGTCTTGCTGATGTCTCTGCCAGTCTGCCGGCGGCACTCTGCCGGCTCGAATACGATGTTCAGGTTCTGTTGCCGGGCTACCCGGATGCCCTGAAGGCAGCCAGAAAAGCCGGTTCCCGGAGAAAGGTCCGGCTCCAGATCGGGCAATACAGTGTCAGCCTTTGGCAGACACGACTCCCGGGTACGCCGGTAACGCTCTGGCTGGTGGATTGTCCACCGCTGTTTGATCGGCCCGGAAACCCCTACAAAAGCGATGAGGGAAAAGACTGGTGGGATAACGCTCACCGATTCGCGCTGTTTGCCAGAGTCGGTGCGATGATGGCTACCGGCGATGCCGGTGTGACTTGGAAACCGGATCTGGTCCACTGCAATGACTGGCAGACCGGGCTTATTCCTGTCTTTATGGAGCGCTGCCAGGAGCGGCCGGGCACGGTTTTCACGATCCACAATCTCGCCTATCAGGGTATCTTCTCTCACGAAACCTTCCGGGCCCTCGGTTTGCCGGATTCACTCTGGCGCCTGGATCAGCTGGAATTTTATGGCCAGCTGTCCTTCATCAAGGGCGGCCTGGTGTTCAGCGACCGCATTACTACCGTCAGCCCCGGTTACGCCCGGGAGATTCAGACCCCGGAATTTGGCTGTGGCCTTGATGGCCTCCTCCGGCATCGCGAGGCAGCGTTGACGGGAATTCTGAACGGCATTGATACCCGCGTATGGAACCCGGAGGAAGATCCCGAGCTTGCCTTTCATTACGGTCGCGAACATCTGAAAAACAAAAACCAGTGCCAGGCTTTGCTTCAGCAAGAGCTGGGCCTGGAGGTCAATGGCGGTCCGTTGCTCGGATTTATTGGCCGGCTGGTGGAGCAAAAAGGCGTGGACTGGCTGATTACGGTAATGCCCGAATTGCTGGAACGGGGTTGCCAGTTTGTGATTCTCGGATCCGGTGAGGCACGCTACGAGGATCCCCTGAAACTGCTGGTACGGCAATGGCCTGAGCAGATGTCCCTGACGCTTGGTTACGACGAGGGGCTATCCCACCGAATCACCGCTGGTTGCGATCTGTTCCTGATGCCATCCCGGTTTGAGCCTTGCGGCCTCAACCAGATGTACAGTCTCCGTTACGGTACGGTGCCCGTGGTGCACGGGGTTGGCGGGTTATCAGACACGGTTAATGACCCGCAGGAAGTCGGGATCGACTTGGCCAACGGCTTCCGGTTCAGCGAGGCCAGCGCCCCGGCACTTCTGGGAGCAGTGAACCGTGCACTGGAGTATTTCAGGCAACGCAAACAGTGGCGTCGGCTTCAGCAAAACGGCATGGCAACGGACTATTCCTGGAAACAGCGAGCCCGTGATTATGGCGACCTCTACCGGAACATCCTCAAAGATCGTCAACATTAACAGCTGGATTAGTGCGAGCGTGTGCCCGCCTGGAGGCAATCAACATGCATAAAGCAACGCAATTCCGACTTGAGGCTTACCCTTTTATTCCCGATGCTCTGGAGCGTCTTGAAGAACTGGCCAACGATCTGTTTTACAGTTGGGATCACGGTGTTCGCAGCCTGTTTGCCAGAATTGATCTTCGGCTCTGGCAGAAAGTTGAGCATAACCCCAAGCTATTTCTGCGTCGTGTCGCCCAGAACCGGCTCGACGAGGCGTCGGAAGACCGGGCATTCCTGGCCGAGTATCGCCGGGTACTGAGCAGTTATGATGCCTACCTGGAGGCCGGTCCCGGACCGGAGGTTACCGAACAGCTGGATCCGGAAAAGGCGTTGGTTGCATATTTCTGCGCGGAGTTTGGCTTTCATGAGAGCTTTCCCATTTACTCGGGGGGGCTGGGCATTCTGGCCGGTGACCACTGCAAGGCCGCCAGTGATCTGGCGTTGCCCTTTGTTGCCGTGGGCCTGTTATATCAGCAAGGATACTTCATCCAGAGTATCGGCCCCCTGGGTCAACAAATCGCCCGGTACAAGTCGCATTCCAGTGATGAGTTGCCGATAACGCCGGTGGAAAAGAATGGAGAAGTTCTGAAGGTGTCCGTACCCTTCCCGGGTCGCAACGTTGTGGCTCGGGTCTGGGAAGCCCGGGTCGGGCATATACGGTTATACCTGTTGGATAGCCACACGGAAGAAAACAGCCCCGAAGACCAGGAACTGACCCTTCAGCTATACGGAGGCGACTCGTCCACCCGAATCAGTCAGGAGATGCTCCTGGGCATTGGTGGCACTCGGGTCCTTGAGGCGCTAGATCTGAAACCAACGGTGTGGCACATCAATGAGGGCCACGCGGCATTTCAAATCCTCGAGCGTTGCCGACACACCATGGCCTCCGGACTGACTTTCGAAGCGGCCCTGGAAGCCGTCGCCGGGGCCACCCTGTTTACCACTCATACGCCTGTTGCCGCCGGCCACGACATCTTTCCGAGGGATCTTGTACACCATGCCATGGGTCGTTACCTTGAGGAGTCCGGGCTGGACTTTGAAACGGTGTTTGCACTCGGCGCCAAAGCGGACGGTGACACATTCAATATGACCAGCCTGGGTCTGCGAGGCTCACGCTTCCATAACGGGGTTAGTCGCATCCACGGTAGTGTTGCCTCCCAGATGGAGGGGGATATCTGGCCTCAGGTGCCGGCGGAAGAAAACCCCCTTGGTTACATCACCAACGGCGTGCATGTCCCCACCTTTCTGGCACCGGAATGGTCAAGCCTGTTCGATATCCAGGCGCCGACCTGGAAAAGTGAGCTGAGAAACCAGCAGTTCTGGGAATTCATTGACCAGATTCCGGATTATCACTACTGGAGCGTGCATAAAGCCCTCAAGCAACAGATGGGTGAATTTATTGTTCGTCGCTTGAGGCGACAGCACAAACGCAACGGAACCGGGCATTCTGTGACCAACAGGATGACCCGGCAGCTAATTTCTTCAGAAAAAGACACCCTGGTGATTGGCTTTGCCCGGCGGTTTGCGACCTACAAACGTGCGACTCTGATCTTCTCCGATCTTGATCGGCTGGAGCGCATTCTCACCAATCCGGATCGCCCTGTCGTTCTGGTTTTCGCCGGCAAGGCCCATCCTCAGGACAAGCCCGGCCAACGCCTGATCAAGGTGATTCACGATCTGTCCATGAATTCCTCACTTATGGGGCATCTGATCCTGCTGGAGGATTACGATCAGGCCATGGCGAGACGCCTGCTCAGTGGCGTGGATGTCTGGCTCAACACGCCGGAATACCCTAAGGAGGCCAGTGGGACCTCAGGTGAAAAGGCTGCGCTAAACGGTGCTTTGAACCTCAGCATACTGGATGGCTGGTGGGGGGAAGGCTATGACGGCAAGAACGGCTGGGGGATTTCTCCCAGGGACACCGAGCTGGATGCCGAATTCCGCAACGAAGAGGAAGCCCGGGACCTGTTGGATCTTCTGGAATTCGAGGTGGTTCCGCTCTACTACGAACGGGCCTCCCAGGGGTTCTCCATGGGCTGGGTCAAGCGTTCCAAGGCATCCATGAAAACCATTACGCCCAGATTCAACAGCCAGCGCATGGTGATGGATTATGTCACCAATTATTATCAGCCAGCTTCAAGCCAGGGAGCCCTGCTGATGGCCGACGATGGCAAAGTGGCCACCGGGCTGGCGAACTGGAAGGCAAAGGTTCGGGAGGCGTGGCCGGGCGTTGAATTGCTCGTGATGGGCTGTGTCGAGTCGCACTGCCCGCACAATGACACTGTCGAGCTTCGTGTAGAGGCGGTACTCAATGGTCTGAGCCCTGACGATGTCCGGGTCGAGTGCCTGGTCAGTCCGGAATGCACGGGAACCCACAAAAACCCAGGCCCAGACAGCTTCTTTCTTGAAAAAGAAAGTGAAGCGGATGGCAGAACGGTATTTTCTACTCGGGTCCAGCCTCCATATCCTGGGCTCCAGACCCTCAGGTTGCGGATGTACCCGCATCACGAAGCGTTAACCCACCCCCTGGAAATGGGCGCCATGCTCTGGGTCTAAGCCCGGGCATGGCAGGCCTTAAAGGACGTGACGGCGGATGAAGCGACCGATATCCAAAACTTCCTCAAGGCACACACTGTGTTCCATAGGGAAGGTCTGATACGTGGGGGCATATCCCATCTCTTTCAGGGTTTCGACACTTCGCACACCTAGTGATTCCGGAACCACCGGATCAAAGGTGCCGTGGTAAACACTGATGGGAACATCGGCGTTTGCGTCGGAGCGCTGAACGGTCGCCGCCGTGGCAAAATAGGTCGATAATGCAAGAATGCCACCCAGACGTTGGGGGTAGCTGAGCCCCAGTTCATAGGCAACCGCCCCGCCCTGGGAGAAGCCGGCAATGATAATCCGGTTGGCGGGAATGCCCTTTTCGATTTCCCGTTCCACCAGCCTGCCGACAGCCTTGGCCGAGGCCATCAGCTGTTCAGTATCCACCACCCGGTCGATGTCCATGGCCTTGATGTCGTACCAGGCCGGCATGGTCATTCCACCGTTGATGGTAACTGGCAGGTTGGGGGCGTGAGGAAAAATAAATCGCACCGCCGCGTCCTCCGGCAGGCCCAGCTCCGGCACAACCGGTTCAAAATCGTGTCCGCTGGCACCAAGGCCATGGAGCCATATGACGGCCGCTGTTGGGTTCTCTCCGGTCTCAAGTTCAATATATCTAAGATCTTGCACTGGGCTACCTCGTGTCAGAAAAAATGTAAAGCCGGGTCATTTTGAACCGTCAGCCTTCTCGGCGTTGGCTTCAAGGGCCGTCACCACAGGATTGGCATACATATCCAGCAGGTAGGGTCGAATCGCGGAGTCGCAGGCATTCAGACGCCGCTCCATCTCTGCCTCGGCTGCTTCCATTTCAGCGGGCGACCAGGTCTCGGCAGTAACCACGGCATCACTAACGGTATCGGGTGTGGCGTGGGCCTCAGGGTGAAGTCCACGTTGCTGATACGCCACCAGATTCGAGGCATGAAGGTGATAGTTGGCGTGCATTTCCCGGTCTATCCGAGCCGCAAGGTCCTTCGGGTTCTCCGGTGCATCATGGATGGGGGCACCGAAATGCACATGCACATGCCCTTTGAAGCCGGTCAGACCTTTCATGATCTGATCAGTATCCTCACCTTCCCGCTTGATGTATTCGCCGGTGCGGGACCGGGTTTCCAGCTCCTGGGCCTTGTCGGCGTCGCAGGGGTCGTACTCGTAGGCAATTGAGACAGGAACGATGTGCAGCCGGTTCATGGCCTCGGCGAAACTGAGCCCGCTCTTTTTGCGGCTCATATAAAACATCTTGATGATGGCTGGATCAGTGAAATCAAGACCATCCTTCGCGCGGCCCTCTCGTTGTGCAATCCAGATGCTGCAGTTGGTGTCAATGCTGTGGTTGATGAAGCCGGAAAGCGTGATGTAAGCATCCCGCATTTCCCGCGGGCTGGTCATATTTCGGCGCACCACGAAACTCTTGTTCAGTCGCATCATTTCGGCAAAAACGCGGTTGGATAACAGGTTGTCGCCAATGGCGATCCTGGTGGTGTGAAAACCGTTCTGAAACAGCAGATAGTTCACCACCATTGGGTCGAAGACGATGTCCCGGTGGTTTGAGATGAACAGATGGGCGCTGTGTTTACTGAGGTTTTCCAGGCCACTGGTGGTCACCCGTGTGGTGGTGCTGTCCACCAGATCACCAACATAACCAGAGAGCCCTGCCTGCAAATCATCAACACGACTGTAGTGCCCGAAATGCCTGCCAAGCCAGCGGCGGGTAAATACCCGCAACACGGCAGGTGCCCACTGGGCCAGGGTCGGTGACTTGAAGCGACCGACCATATCCAGAAATTCCCGGTCGTTGAGAAGTCGGTTGATGGCAGCGCCGGTTTCTTCGTCCGAATAGGGACGGATGGCATCAAATTCCTGCATGGAAGCCCTGTTATTGTCAGTGTCTGTCACAGTGTGGCGTGAACCGGTGGTTCAAAAACGCGGTATTGTAGCGTTTCTTCCACTACTTTGCCTCCATCCGGGCGCCCGGTTTGCTGGCCAATCGACAGGGTTAATCTGGTATCATTGGCCACCGCGCCGAACAGGGCATTTAATCCGCACCAAAACACCGGCTCCTTGCCGACTAACCGGTCACCCTATGTATCTTGATCAGGATTTCGAACAGCTTTCCACCGAGCGCCCCACCACCTCAGGCAGGGATCCGGAACAGGTTCTGCACGAAGTCTTCGGTTACGAGACCTTCCGGCCGCTGCAGGGTGACATTATCCGGGAAGTATCGGAAGGCCGGGATGCCCTGGTACTGATGCCCACGGGGGGTGGTAAATCTCTTTGCTATCAAGTGCCTGCCCTGGTTCGGTCGGGAACGGCTATCGTCATTTCGCCCTTGATCGCATTGATGCAGGACCAGGTCATGGCCCTGAAGGAACTGGGTGTAAAGGCGGCCTTCCTTAACTCCACCATGGATTTCGAGCAGGCCCGCGCCACCGAATACGCATTGATGACTGGCGAACTGGATCTGCTGTATTGCGCCCCGGAGCGACTGATACAGCCACGCACTATTGAACTGCTGCACAACGCCTCCATCGCCCTGTTTGCCATTGACGAGGCCCACTGTGTCTCCCAGTGGGGGCACGATTTCCGCTCCGATTACCTGCAACTGAGCATGCTGGCAGAGACTTTCCCCGGCATCCCCCGGATAGCCCTGACTGCAACTGCCGATGAGCGTACCCGCAAGGAGATTGCAGAACGGCTGTCGCTGACCACCGCAAAGCACTTTGTCAGCGGCTTTGACCGCCCGAACATTCAGTACCGTATTTCGCCAAAGACAAATGCAAACAAGCAGTTACTGGACTTTATTAAAGCAGAACACGAAGGTGATTGCGGTATTGTTTACTGCCTTTCCCGCAATAAGGTTGATGCCACGGCCAAAACCCTGGCCCAGAAGGGCTACACGGCGCTGCCCTACCACGCCGGACTTGCTGCCGAGCAGCGGGCACACCACCAGGAACGGTTCCTGCGGGAAGATGGCGTTATCATCGTTGCGACCATTGCATTCGGCATGGGCATCGATAAGCCCGATGTGCGTTTTGTTGCCCACCTGGACCTGCCCAAAAGCCTTGAAGCGTACTATCAGGAGACCGGTCGGGCGGGGCGTGACGGCAAGCCCTCCACCGCCTGGATGGTTTACGGTCTGCAGGATGTGATCAAATTGCGACAGATGCTTGAGGGTTCCCAGGGCAACGACCAGTTCAAACGGGTAGAACGCCAGAAGCTGGATGCAATGCTGGGCCTTTGTGAAGTCACCAGTTGCCGCCGACAGGTGCTTCTCCGCTACTTCGGCGACGAACTGGATGAACCTTGTGGAAACTGCGATACCTGCCTGAATCCCCCAGAGACCTGGGACGGCACCGTTGCCGTGCAGAAAGCACTTTCGTGCGTCTTCCGCACAGGCCAGCGGTTTGGTGTGACCTACCTCATTGATGTACTGCGAGGCTCTGAAAACGAGCGCATTCTGCAGTCCGGACACCATCAGGTATCGACCTACGGGATCGGAACCGAGCTTGGTGTCAGCGAATGGAAGTCGGTGTTCAGGCAGTTGGTGGCAAATGGATACCTTCGGGCAGATCCGGACGGCTACGGCGCGTTACAGCTAACCGAACAGTGCCGCCCCTTGCTGAAGGGCAAGCATACAATCGAGCTGCGAAAAGATCCGGCGGTCAAGAAGACAACAAGTCGTGCCTCCGGCGGCCGCGCCAGTTCGCCGGTAAAAGACCAAATCACCGACCAAGCCGGCTGGGAAGCCCTGCGAGCCTGCCGCAAGGCTCTAGCGGACAAACAGGGTGTTCCTCCCTACGTGATCTTCCATGACACCACCTTGTTCGGCATGCTGGAGCGCAAGCCCCGCACGCTTGAGGAGCTTGCGGAAGTCAGTGGTGTGGGCGCGGCTAAGCTTGAAAAGTACGGCAAGATATTCCTGGACACAATTGCAGGGCTGGACCAGGCCTGAGTTTCAGGCTTCGGCCTTGAAGCCTTTCTTCCTCACCCGATAGTGTGCGATGGATGTGGCAACGTGGTTGCCTTCCTGATCCATCAGCTTTCCTTCCAGAGTAAATTTTGCACGGCCCGTTTCATCGGCATCGGCGAGAATGGCTGCTACGGTTTCCGGTTCCAGTGAGAACTCCACCGTTACGTCAGAATTGGCCGGCTGCAGGAATTGCAGGGTCATTTCTTTGAGGATCGGTGTATAGGAGGGGCCCAGGTCAAACAGCGCAAGGACGCCACCAGGGATCTCGGCGACCAGAAAATAGGCACCGGCATAGAGGCTGCCAAAATGGTTTTTGTTGCCCTTCAAACGAATTCTGGCCCGAACATAACCCGGCCCCACTTCCTCTACGCTGAAACCGTTACGCGGTGCAAAAGGAATGGAAAACCCGATGATCCTGTTAACTGCCGCATAACCACCGGTTTTCTTGAGCCAGGCCAGCGGGCTGGCCAGGGTGGCTTTGGGGTTTGTACTAGCTACCCATTGGCCGGTCGCACCAATCAGGTTGTCAATAAGCGCCATCACTGTGCTCCGTCATTGAATCGTTGCCGATGATTGCAACGGGACTCACCGATCGCAAGAATCTTTTACAATTCTTTTTGATGATAATCCGGTTTATTTTTGAATTTCTGTTCTAAAGTGTCTAGTGGCCGCATATATAACAATCACAGGTCGGCCCGCCTTCTCCCGGATTAAGAAAGGACTTCTGATTTGGAACGTTATCTTGGGTCCTTCAAATTCCGCTCCGAATTCCGGCCAACCACTCTCCGTCTCGCTACCCTGATTCTCTGCATGCTGGCAATGCCGGTGCCGGCGGCGACGGGCCAGGACAACAGTCGCGATTACATTCTGTGGTACCGGAATTACGACAGCCCCGCCATCCGGGCACTGGTTGAGCTGGCATTGAATAAAACGTCGGAGTACGGCGATTTTACGCTTATCCGCAGTGAAGAGCTCAGCCAGGGGCGGGTGCTTCGGGAGCTGAATGATGGCCAGTCGCGGCTGGTCGATATCGCCAACGTCGCCACATCCGACGAACGGGAGAATTTCCTTACTGCGGTTCCTATCCCCGTTGATGGCGGATTGCTGGGTTTTCGGGTGTGCGTGGTTCTGCCGGAATCACTTCCGCTATTTGAAGGTATCCATAACTTGCAGGATCTGCAACAAAGCAACATCCGCATTGGCCAGGGCTCTCACTGGCCGGACACGCCGGTGCTGCAAGCCAATGGTATTCCGGTGATAACCCATTCCCGTTACGAGATTCTTTTTGGAATGTTGCGAAATAAGCGTTTCGAATGTTTTGCGCGAGGCGTGAGTGAGGTTATGTACGATCTGGAAATTGAGCAGGATCCCGACCTGCTGATCGAACCAAACCTGCTGATCGCTTACCCCATGCCGTCTTACCTTTTTGTCGGCCCCCAAGATCAGCAAACTGCGCACCGCCTGCAATTGGGGCTTGAACGGGCGATTCACGATGGCAGTTTCGGCCAGTTCCTCAAAACCTACTACGGACGTGCGATTGAAGCTCTGGACCTGGACAAGCGTTTTTTGATTACGCTGGAGAATCCCTTCCTCAGCGAAGAATCACGCTATGTCGGTCGTCAGACACTGAACAATCTGCGCCGGCGCCTGGACATTCTCAGTCGCTGAGTAACAGCTATTAATTCCTGTTTCGGCCTGTTATGCGAAGTCTTTAACGGCTTCTGATAAACTTTCAGAGTATTGGGGTCACCGCCCTTTTTTTCTCTTTTTATTTAAACGGGAGCCCAACTGAATGGCCCATGAAGAACTGCATCTTAACCTCCGGAATCTGAAACTTGAGGACTATGACCAGCTCCAGAAGCTGATGGACCGAGTCTACGATGACATCGGAGGCGCCTGGCCCAAGGAAACCATCAAGGCACTGGTTGAGCAGTTCCCGGACGGGCAGATCTGTATTGAGGAGAGCGGGGAGCTGGTAGCGGTCGCATTGACCGTACTCGTGAAGTACGAACGGTTCAGCAACCCCCACACATACGACGACCTGATCCTCCGGAACGAAAAGATCTGGCACAATGCCAATGGAGATTCCCTGTACGGACTGGATGTGTTCATTCACCCGGATTACCGCGGTTATCGCCTTGGTCGTCGGCTCTACGAAGCTCGCAAAGAGCTCTGCCGCTCCATGAACCTGCGGGCAATTCTCGCAGGCGGCCGTATCCCGAACTATTTCAAGTACGCCGAGCAGTACTCACCAGAAGAATACATTCAGCGGGTAGACCGCAAGGAAATCTACGATCCGATCCTGAGCTTCCAACTCTCGAACGATTTCCAGGTTACCCGGCTCATGCACAAATACCTTCCTGAGGATGAAAAATCCCTCGGCTATGCCACGCTGCTTGAGTGGCGAAATATTCTGTACACTCCGCCCTCGTCAATTCTGAATGTTAAAAAGACTCAGGTTCGCCTGGGCGCGGTTCAGTGGCAGATGCGTGAGTTCACCTCCGTGGAGGAGGTGCTGAAACAGGTGGAGTACTTCGTTGACGCGCTGTCTGATTACAAGAGTGACTTCGCCCTGTTCCCGGAATTTTTTAACGCGCCGCTGATGGGCCTGACTGATCAGATGGACCAGACCCGGGCCATACGCTTTCTGGCCGGGTTTACCCAGCAGTTCCGGGAAGAAATGTCGGAAATGGCAGTCAGTTACAACATAAACATCATCACGGGCTCCATGCCGCTGATTGAAAACGACCGAGTATATAACGTCTCGTATCTGTGCCACCGTGATGGTCGGGTGGACGAGCAGCGCAAAATCCACATCACGCCCCACGAGCGCCGTGACTGGGTTATTGAGGGTGGCAACGAGTTCAATGTATTCGAAACCGACGCGGGCCGGGTCGCGATCATGATCTGCTACGATATCGAGTTTCCGGAGCTGGGTCGTATGGCAGCTGCCCAGGAGGTGGACATTATCCTCGTGCCCTTCTGGACGGATACCAAGAACGGTTATCTCCGTGTTCGCCACTGTGCTCAGGCCCGGGCAATCGAAAACGAGTGTTATGTGGTGATTACCGGCAGTGTCGGTAACCTGCCGAAAGTTGAGAACCTGGACGTCCAGTATGCCCAATCCTCCGTATTCTCGCCTTCTGACTTTGCCTTCCCCCACGATGCGGTAATGGCAGAGACAACGCCGAATACCGAGATGATCATGTTCTCGGACATGGATCTCGAAAAGCTTAAACTGGTGCGTAATGAAGGGTCCGTCACAAACCTGAAGGACCGTCGTGTTGATATGTACGAACTCAAAAACAAGTGATTTGGCCCGGACTGCCCGGCCAGGCTTTTGAAAAACTGCCTTAGGGGTCCATCGTATGGCACTGATGGCGTTGCAAAACCAAAAGTCAGTGTCTATTGTTTAATCAATATCCAGCCTGCCTCCCAATGAGGCAGGTCGCTGTGGATACGGACATCACCAGAGAACCCGAATTCATGAACGAAGCATTGCCGGATCTTGTCGCCCACTTCAGAGTCAGGCAGGGCCTTTTCAGAAAGGAGCTTGTCGAAGCCTCTGTTTATGAATTAGATGGCTACGGGTGCGTCATGAAAACCGACAAGGTGTTCAATCCGGGCGATACCCTGGTGCTGGATCTGGTCATGGATATGCCCTTTGAAGAGATTCGCGCCGAGGGTCTGTCTGGTCTGGTGACCGAGCGCAGAAAGCATTGCAGCAACTATTTTTATTCCGTCGATTTCGTGGAATTTGATTCCAAAGGAAATTCATCCCCCGCTGAGAAACTTCGCAGGATCCGGGAAGTACTTTCCAAAAAGCAGTCGCTCAAATCACGTCGTTCCTCAGGCTCCATACCGGGTTTCCGGCAAATGGCCTGATTCTGATTGTTTGTTGAAACCTGTCTGTAAGGAGACATTACATGGCGAAGAAAGCCAAACAGAACGTTGATAAGATCGTCAAAAAGGTCAATAAGGAGTTTGAAAAGACTTCTTCTCAGATTGAAGGCCTTGTCAACGATGCATTGAAGCAATTCGACAGCCTGCAAAATCAGGTTCAGGAACCGGTGCGCAAACTGCTGAAAGAAATTGACGAGCTGCGTGACCGCGAAATGAAGCGTTTCCACGAGGAATTTGAGCGTCGCCTTAACGAATTCCATGAGCTGCAGAGCAGCATCCTTGAGCGTCTTGGCGTTGCCTCCAAAGAGGCGGGTGAAGAAGTGAAGAAGCTGACCGATGAAGTCAGCAAGGAAGCCAAAACCGCAGCCAAAGATGCCGTGCCGAAGAAGACCACCAAGGCGCCCTCGAAATCAAAAGCAGCTGCCAGCAAACCTGCCGCCAAAAAGCCCGCTGCCAGGAAAGCACCTGCCTCCAAGGCCGCGAAGCCGGTGGATAAGAGCGATCTCACCCTGGTCAAGGGTATTGGGCCGGCGACCGCTAAAAAGATGAAGGATGCGGGCATCACCTCCATCGACCAGATTGCGAACCCTTCGGAGGCAGACCAGGAAAAGCTGAAGGCTTTTGCAAACATCAAGGGATACAGCCAGCTGACGGCTGAAGCCAAAAAAATTAACTGATGCGCACGCCTGACCAGCCTGTTTTACGGGACATAGTCCTAATTGGCGGCGGGCACAGCCACGTCGGGGTACTGAAACGGTTCGCGATGAACCCAGTCCCCGGCGTGCGTCTTACGCTCATTTGCCGAGACACTCACACCCCCTACTCCGGCATGTTACCCGGTTATGTTGCGGGGCATTACAGCTACGACGATGTCCACATCGACCTGAGCCGACTGGCGGAGTATGCCTCAGCCCGTTTCTACCGGGCTGAGGCCACGGGCATCGACCGGGATCGCAAGCGGGTTACCTGCCGCGGCCGGCCCGATGTGCCTTACGATATTCTCTCCATCAATATTGGCTCGTCGCCCCGGGTCAATGACGTGGAAGGTGCTTCAGATTATGCAGTTCCGGTTAAGCCGATTACCGGCTTCAACAACCGCTGGCTCGCCCTGCTCTCCCGTATCGAAAACCACGAAGGGCCTCTCACCGTGGCCGTGGTGGGCGCCGGCGCTGGCGGCGTTGAACTGACGCTGGCTATGCAGTTCCGCCTCAAGAACGAATTGCACCAGCGGGGCAAGGACCCCGATCAGCTGCATTTTCACCTCTTTGACGCTGCAGACGAAATTCTCCCCACCCACAACTCGAAGGTTCGGGAAGTATTCCGGAAAACGCTGTCTGAACGGGGCGTAAAAGTTCATCTTGGTTCACCGGTCACCAAAGTCGAGCGAAACCTGCTGGTGGCAGAATCCGGCGAAACACTGCAAATCGACGAGGTACTCTGGGTGACCCGCGCCGGTGGCCCGGAATGGCTCAAGGATACGGGCCTGGCCCTGGACGATGGCCTTTTCCTGCGGGTTCGAGACACCTTGCAGGTAGAGAACGACGACAGTATTTTTGCTGCCGGCGATATCGCCAATGTAACCAACCACCCCCGGGAGAAGGCGGGAGTGTTTGCGGTGCGGCAAGGCCCTCCCCTCGCGGACAACCTCAAACGCCTGGCAACCGGCAAAGACCCCAGAGATTTTCACCCGCAGAAGAAATGGTTGGCGTTGATAAGCACCGGCGACAAATATGCGGTGGCGTCCCGTGGTGACCGTCAGTTTGACGGCGCCTGGGTGTGGCGCTGGAAGGACTGGATTGACCGCCGGTTCATGAAAAAATTCAACAACTTGCCCCCCATGGAGGAAACATCGAAACTTCCGGATACGGCCGCCGCCCAAAACGCTGAGGAAGCCTCTCAAGCCATTTCGGCGGTGGCCATGCGCTGTGGCGGTTGTGGCGCCAAAGTCGGTAGCACCGTGCTTTCCCGGGCCTTGGGCGAACTCAAGCCCATCGAAAGAGACGACATCCTTATCGGCCTCCACGCTCCGGATGATGCGGCGGTTCTCAAGGTACCGCCGGGCAAAGCGGTGGTTCATACCGTGGACTTCTTTCGGGCCTTTATTGACGATCCCTACATATTTGGCAAGGTGGCTGCCAACCATAGCCTTGGCGATGTCTTTGCCATGGGCGCGGAAGCCCAGAGTGCTACGGCGGTCGCCACCGTGCCCTACGGCATTGAATCCAAGGTTGAAGACGTGGTGTACCAGATGATGTCTGGCGCTGTGGAAGTTCTGAATGAGGCTGGCTGTGCCCTGGTGGGCGGCCATACCGGTGAAGGCAAGGAGCTGGCACTTGGCTTTGCGGTAAATGGCCTGATCGACCCGGAAGACGTGATGAGCAAGGGTGGGCTCAAAGCCGGCGATGCGCTGATCCTCACCAAGCCGATCGGTACCGGAACGTTGTTTGCCGCCCATGCCCGGCTAGCGGCCAAAGGTCGCTGGATCGACTCTGCCCTGGCCTCAATGGTTCAGTCCAACAAGGCTGCAGCGGATTGTCTGCGGAAGTTCGGTTCCAAAGCCTGCACCGATGTGACCGGGTTTGGTCTGCTCGGGCACCTGGTGGAAATGACCAAGCCCTCAGGGGTCGATGCGGAGCTGGACCTGTCTGCCATTCCGGTGTTGCCGGGCGCCGAGGAAACCGCAGCCGCGGGCATTCTGAGCTCCCTGCAGCCGGCCAACATCCGGTTGCGTCGCGGGATCCGTGATCAGGAAAAATGGGTGGATCATCCCCGGTATCCGTTGATTTTTGATCCTCAGACTGCGGGTGGCTTGCTCGCCAGTGTCGCTGCTGACAAGGCTGCTGAGTGCGTCCGGGAGCTGAAGGCTCTTGGATACCCCCACACAGCCATCGTTGGCCGCGTCATCGCTCAGGACGAAAGTGGACCCATTGAGCCCATTTCCCTTCGGGATTAAACCCTCTCTGAGCAGCGCTGTAACGCAAGGTTCAGCGCCTGCTCCAGAGAGGCCTGTTCTGCTTCTGGCACAAAGCGCCCCTCCAGTTTACTGACCTGCGTTTTCAGGGTCGCGAGGAAATCCGGATGCTGTTCTGCACGGTACAGCAGGTCGGCCAGGGCCCGCTCATCCTTCACAGCAAAATAGCCGGGGTAGTCGCGACCAAGCAATCCGACATTACCGGGAATGTCCGAAGCAATCACTGGCAGGCCAGCCCGGCAAGCCTCGGAGACAACATTGGCTCCGCCTTCCATCACTGAACTGATCACCATCAGCTGACTGTTGGCCATCAGCTGCTGAATTTCATCTTGCTCCAGCTCGCCCAACCATTGGAAGCGGGGGTTCTGTTCCATTTCCTGCTCGGCCATCCTCTGCCAGTCGTCGCTATGGGGTTTGCCTGCACACCAGACTTGTATCCTTGAATCGCCCGGAAGCAGCCTCGCCGCATAGGCCGCTCGCAGGGAATCCTTTTCCTCTCTCAGGTGACCAATCACACACACACCAAACCCGGCTCTCGCCTGCGCAGGCTGCGGTAACGGATAGGCTTCAGGCCCCACCGCTGACTGGTAGAGCGTCACCAGTTTGCCGACGAATCGGGTGGGTATATCTTCGGCGACCAGCTCATGCAGCCCGATCAGCGCGTCTGCCTCCTCCATGGAGCAAAGCGTGTCTTCCGGAAACTCCTGCTGATGCAAATAGATGTCGGTTCCGGTCAACGCGACGATCAAGGGTTTGTCCGGCCAAGACTGTCGAAACCGGCGAATCGCTCCTACGCTGCGCCAGGCGTGAAGAGCGATGAACGCATCACAAGCCTCGCCGTGGTATTGCGTAACCACAGAGACACTATGCCCGGCCTTCTCCAGCAGCAGTTTCCAGCGCTCTGCCGTGGCTCGGTTACCCGCTTTTGATCCAGGCTCTGCTGGAGTAATCATTATTATTTTCATGGCATTCGCTTGGGACTGAAGGAGTGAGAAATTTGGCGCCGGGCCCTGAGCCAATTAAACCCGCAAATCGTATAGCTGTTCAGAGTTAAGGTAAATCAAGGTATCCTGCAAACACCGGGAATCGTTGACTTCCGTCGTTGCAAATCCAAAAGTAGCAAATACAAACTGTCTGGCAATTCAAGGAACTCCTATGGCTCTTAATCTTATACGGAAATTGATGATTTCCAGTCTTTTCTGTCTTACCGCTGCATCGGCGTCCGCTGAAACCTTCGTGTTCACAGCCATTCCCGATGAGGATGAAACCAAACTGGTAGAGCGCTTCAAAGGTGTTGCCGATTACCTCTCCAATGAGCTTGATGTAGAAGTCCGCTACATTCCTGTTAAATCCTATGCTGCAGCGGTTTCTGCGTTCCGTAACAATCAGGTTCAGCTGGCCTGGTTTGGCGGGCTTTCCGGTGTTCAGGCCCGTCGCCTGGTACCCGGATCCGAAGCAATCGCCCAGGGTGTGGAAGACCAGGCGTTTGAAACCTACTTCATTGCCAATACCAGCACGGGTATCAAGCCTGCGGATGAGCTCTCCTCGCTGGAAGACGAACTCCGGGGTAAAACCTTTACCTTTGGCTCCAAGGGCTCTACCTCCGGACGCCTGATGCCCGAATTCTATATCCGGGACGTATTTGGAGCCGAGCCAGAAGACTTTTTCTCCCGTGTTGGCTTCAGTGGCAACCATACCCGTACCCTGCGCCTTGTGGAGGCCGGTACTTATGAAGTAGGTGCCCTCAATTTCCAGGTCTGGGAGAAAGAACTGGCCGACGGCAATATTGACACCGACGCAGTTCAGGTTATCTGGACGACCCCGGCCTACCCGGACTACCAGTGGACAATCCGCGGTGATGTCGACGAACGTTTCGGTGATGGCTTCAAGCAGCGCGTTACCGAAGCTCTTCTGAACCTGGACGATCAGAAGTTGCTTGAGAGCTTCCCCCGCTCCGGCTTCATTCCTGCATCCAACGATGATTACGAGCCTATTCGGAAGACGGCGGAAGAGATCGGAATCCTCGATTGATGTCAGGCTTTGACCTAACTGGCCTTACGGCCTCTTTCGGCGGTGAGCGGGTTATTGGCCCGCTCTCCCTGAGAGTCAAAGAAGGTGAAAAGGTCGCTCTGGTTGGCAAGAGCGGCGCCGGCAAGTCCACGCTCATGCGTTTGATTCACGAGCGCGTTAATCGCGAGTCCTCCCTGGTACCCCAGGATCTGGGCCTGGTGAATGCATTGCCGGTGTTCCATAACGTGTTTATGGGCCAACTGGACAAACACCCCACCTGGTACAGTACCGTTACCCTGATACGCCCGTTTGCCCGGAACCGCGACGAGGTTCGCAAACTGCTGAAAGAGCTTGGCATGTCGGAAAAGCTCTGGATGCCTACCGCGTCTCTCTCCGGAGGCCAGCGCCAGCGCGTTGCCATTGCCCGGGCGCTGTATCGCAATGCGCCGGTGTTGCTTGCTGACGAGCCAATTTCCGCCCTCGACGGTCCCATGGCTCACCTGGTCATGGAGCTTCTCACAGAGCGGTTTGCCACGAGCGTGGTCGCACTTCACGACGTCGAAATGGCACTGAAATACTGCAACCGGATCGTCGGAATCCAGGACGGACAGGTTGCCCTGGACGAAACCAGTGATCGCCTGACGGCATCAGACATCATGTCTCTCTATTAGGGAACCGGCCAGTTTCATGCTCTCTTCCCCGACGGTTCGCACCAGCCTGATATTTGTCGCCGTAGCCCTGTTTTCGCTACTCTTTGCCGACATTGCCATAACCGCATCAAATCCCTGGCGGGATCTCGGGAACTTTTTCCTTGGCGTGATCACTCCGAATTTCTTCAGCAGCGAAGGCCTGATGACCGCGCTACTGAGAACCGTCGCTTTTGCCTTTGTGGGGGTGGCACTGGGCAGCGTGTGCGGATTTTTACTGTCGCTGGTCTACCGCTTCCTGCCGGTCCGGATTTTCTGTGCCTTTATCCGGGCAATCCATGAGCTTTTCTGGGCGCTTATTTTCCTTCAGTTTTTCGGTTTCCACCCACTCACAGGTGTGTTGGCCATTGCCATTCCCTACGCGGGGATTTTCGCCAAGGTCTATTCCGAGATCCTGGATGAGGTGAACCCGGAGCCCGGTCACCTGCTGCCGCCACGCACCGGGGTTATCGTGGCGTTTCTCTACACCCGGATTCCCGATTGCTGGGTACAGCTGCGGACTTATACAGCCTACCGTCTGGAATGCGGCCTTCGTTCCAGCGCCATTCTCGGGTTTGTCGGCCTGCCCACACTCGGCTTTTACCTGGAATCGTCGTTCTCCCAGGGACTCTACTCCGATGCCGGGGCAATGCTGATTCTGTTTTACGTTTTGATCGCGACCATGCCGCTTTGGGTAAGACCAAAGCTTTTGCCGGTCTATGTTCTTGGTGCCCCTTTCTTTCTGGGTGAAGGGCTGCCTATCGTGTGGGGCAATGTTGCCCGCTTCTTTACCCAGGATATCGTGCCCGCTCCGCTGCGGGACGGCGAAGGACTGGCAGGGCTGCTGCCCTGGTTGAGTGACCTGATGGTCAACGAGGCCCTGCCCGGCATCTGGAACACCGTGATTCTTACCCAGATTGCCCTGGTGGCCACGGGCATACTGACACTTCTTGCCTTCCCGCTGATCTCCAATCACTTCGGCGGCCCGGTACGGCGCACGTCAGGGCACGTTTTTCTCGTAATCGCGCGATCTACACCGGAATACATCCTCGCCTATATTCTCCTTCAGCTCTGGGGGCCTTCCATGCTGCCGGCGGTCGTGGCACTGGCGCTTCACAACGGCGGCATCATCGGCCACCTGATTGGCCGCCAGACCAACACCATACGCCTGCGCCCGGATGCGCCCAGGGGTTTCAACCGTTACAGTTGGGAGCTGGTTCCGCGGGTCTACCGGTCATTCCTTGCGTTTCTGTTCTACCGGTGGGAAATCATTATGCGGGAAACCGCGATTCTGGGCATTCTGGGTATCTACACGCTCGGCTTCTATGTCGACAGTGCCATCCAGAACATCCGCTTCGACCGGGCCATGGTCCTGATCCTGATTACCGCCCTACTGAACATCGGCATTGATACCCTGGGTCGTTACATTCGAAGGAAGCTGGCTCTGCAGACCATGCCAACCTGCTAGCCGACCCTCTTTTTACCGAATTCCTGCTGCGATCCCCGTCACAGTTCCGTCATTTGAGTCAATTCCGAGTCCGTTTTGGCGACGGGTCGGCGGCATTGAGCAGATACATACCGTTACAATGCAGTCACCGTATGCAACATTCAGAGTTCTGGTGACCATGGTTGATGGGTTGATTGTTCTTACTCAGGCGGGCCTGCTGGCACTGCTGCTTCTACTGGCTTTCCGAATGTCGGCGCTGGTGCGCGCCGAACCTTTTAACTACACCTCTCCTTCCGGCATCAGCGTCCCCTGCATCGTTGCCCGGTCGGGATTCGAGAAGAGTTCGCGCAGACCTGTATCAGACCGTGCCCAACTGATTACCCAGCTGCATATCCTTGCCGGTTTGCAAGAGCGGGATTGCCGGGTGAACGGATTGGAACTATCTGCGGCACCGGAAACCGTGCGTGACTATGCCGTGGCGTGGTTGTACGGGGCCGGATGCGCACTCAGCGCCCCATCCATCCGGCATTCCGAGGCACTCGCTGGGGTAGTCGCCCAGATTGTCAGCCGGAGAACCGGCACCCGGCAAGCTCAAGCCCTCCAGGTGATGTGCACATTAACCGGAAGCACGATATTGCTAGCCTGCTTCCGGTCGGGCTTGGACGGTTCCGAATTCTGGCGGGACAATCACTACGTGCCGCCGGCGTCGAGCCTCTACGAGGCCATTACCGCCAACGCGTTTATTTAGTGGCTTGCCGAGCAGTTGTTTCAAGCACCCAGTCAGTGCCCAGGGCTACCGGATCGGCGTGGTCCTGTTCATCTGCCCTTGTACCGGTAATCTCGGGGAGTGTGAACCCGCCGTCATCGGTATTGGCCATGCTGTCTACATCCACAGACCGCACAACGTAGCTCACACCGCCGGCAAGTACCTTCGCCCGGTGAGTGAGCCCGAAAACAAAACGGCAATAATCGAGTTTCAGCTGGATCAGGTCCTGCTCGGCCTTGCGGATTTTTCTGAGAAGTACCTTCTGAACGCTATCTCCGTAATCCATCACGTGGTTCCTGACATTGGCGATTTCGTCATTTTACACAATCCCGACTGCTTGTCAGCGCGGTTCAGCCTGAAATACCAGCTTTAGCGGAATATCACGAATTGGCTCCTGGCCCTGCTGCAGATCCACACGCCAGGTCATGGTGGTGTCCACCGTGCAAAAAGGCGCGGTAAAGATTGCGGAATACCCGTTTCCAGTGCGGTTGCCCAGAGGCACCGGGTACTCGCCCATGTACATGGATTCGCCCCTCAGCACCGCCAGAAACCGCTCAGGATGCTCCGGTGTGATAACCGTGAGCTGGTATTCCGTACCCTGCTCACCCTCGCCAACCGTATCTATGACCGCTTCCCACTGGCCGGCCTGGGTGGTCCACTGGCAGGGCCCAGCGAGCAGATCGCACTCGGCCATGGTTTGACCGCTCCCGCTTCGTTTATCGCCGTCAACGGCAGTTCCCAGCATTCGCGGGCCAAAGACCACTGCCGCAATCAAACCCAGGATCAATCCCACAACGACTATTCCGCGTAACATAACGGCACTCCGAATGTACCAGCCCGGCATTATGGTGGTTTCTCCTGCCAAGGCAAAGGTTTCTAAACTGGCGCCAGTCATGAGAAAATACGGCGCCTTCAATTTGACCCATTCTGACCACAGGACACGCCCGTGCAGCCGGATATTTCCGTTAAGCACCTGAGCAAGGTTTATGGCGATGGCTTCCAGGCCCTTAAAGACATCAACCTGGACATCAAGCGTGGAGAGATCTTCGCCCTGCTCGGCCCCAATGGGGCCGGAAAAACCACGCTGATCAGCATTATTTGCGGCATCGTTAACCTTTCCTCCGGTGAAGTAAAAGCCGCCGGTTATGACATCGTCAAAGACTACCGCAAGGCCCGGGAGACCATCGGCCTTGTGCCCCAGGAGCTGAATACCGATTCCTTTGAGACTGTCTGGAATGCGGTGTCCTTCAGCCGGGGCCTGTTTGGCAAGCCACCGAAGCCGGCACACATCGAGAAGGTGCTGAAAGACCTATCCCTGTGGGACAAGCGTAACAACCGGATCATGTCGCTTTCCGGGGGCATGAAGCGCCGGGTGATGATCGCCAAGGCACTCTCCCACGAGCCCCAGATTCTTTTTCTGGATGAGCCCACCGCTGGTGTTGACGTCGAATTGCGGCGGGACATGTGGGAAATGGTCCGCAAGCTACGGGAAAACGGTGTCACCATCATCCTCACTACCCATTACATCGAAGAAGCCGAGGAGATGGCGGATCGCATCGGTGTTATCCGGAACGGTGAAATCATCCTGGTGGAAGACAAAGCCCAACTGATGACCAAGCTGGGCAAGAAGGAGCTTCGCCTGCAGTTGCAGCAGAGGCTGGATAAGATGCCTGGTGAACTCACGCTGGAGCCGGTAGAGCTTTCGGAAGACGGTTATGAACTGATTTACACTTTCGACTCCCAGCAGGAACAGGCCGGCGTGGCCAGGCTGCTTCGCACACTCGGCGACCTGGGGATTGAGTACCGCGACCTTCAAACCCGGGAAAGTTCCCTCGAAGAGATCTTTGTCGGCCTGGTGCACGAATAAGCGCCCGCCGGCCCATTGGAGAAAGGCATGAACCTTTACGGTATCCGCGCAATCTACAACTTTGAAATGGCCCGCATGAAGCGTACTGTGATGCAGAGTGTGCTCTCACCGGTGATCTCCACCTGCCTGTATTTCGTGGTCTTCGGCTCGGCCATTGGCTCACGCATGGGCGACATCGACAACATCGCCTACGGCGCCTACATCATTCCCGGGCTGGTAATGCTCTCCCTGCTGATGCAGAGCATCTCCAACGCCTCCTTTGGCATCTACATGCCCAAGTTCTCCGGCACCATTTATGAAGTGTTGTCGGCGCCTGTGTCTTACGTGGAGGTGGTGCTTGGCTATGTCGGCGCCGCCGCCACCAAATCGGTCATCCTGGGGCTGATTATTCTGGCAACGGCGAGATTCTTTGTGGATTACGACATACTGCACCCGTTCTGGATGCTCTCCTTCCTGGTGCTGACATCCGTTACCTTCAGCCTGTTCGGATTCATTATCGGCATCTGGGCCGACGGCTTCGAGAAACTGCAAATTGTGCCGATGATGATCGTAACGCCCCTGGTGTTCCTGGGCGGCACCTTTTACTCCATCGACATGCTGCCGGAGGTCTGGCAAACCATCAGCCTGTTCAATCCCGTGGTGTACCTGATTAGCGGCTTCCGCTGGGCGTTTTACGGTGTGTCGGACGTTCATATCGCCATCAGTGTAGGTATGACTCTGGTGTTCCTGACGGCGTGTATGGTGGGCATCTGGTGGATTTTCAAAACCGGCTACCGGCTGCGCTCTTGAGCCCTCGAAATAACATGCTCCACATGTTGAAGTTCTGGGCGATTCTCTCAGTCTGTTTCGCATTCTATGGCTGCTCCTCCGGGGTCGCCGCGCCCCAGGAAGGTCTGCCAGTGGTTGACGCCTGTTTCGTATCCGAGGCTGGCTCAATCCCCATAAAACTGGAAGTGGCCAGCACTGCGGAGCAGCGCAGCAAGGGACTGATGGGCCGCACCTCAATGGCACCGGGTGCCGGCATGTTGTTCGAGTACCGCGAACCCAGGGACGCTGACCATGGCTTCTGGATGTACAAAACCCTGATTCCGCTGGACATCGCCTACCTGAACGGAGAAGGCGTGATTGGCGCTATCCGCCAGATGGTGCCTTGCGCCTCAGCCAGCGGTGCTGGCTGCCCCAGTTACCCCGCCGGCGTGCCCTTCATCAAGGCCGTGGAGATGAACGCCGGGTTCTTCCGGGAACACCAGATCCTGAGGGGCGATCGTCTGTACCTTGGCGTCGAAAACTGCCCGGCACAATAAGCCGGGCCTGGTTCAGCTGTCTTTCCAATCCGGCTTGCGCTTCTCCAGGAAGGCGCAGATACCTTCCCGGGCATCGTCCGCCATCATGTTCTCCGCCATCACCTCTGAGGTGTACTCGTAGGCATCCGCCAGTGGCATCTCCAGCTGACGGTAGAATGCCTCCTTGCCAATCTTCAGGGTGTGGGCGGATTTATCGGCAATGGTGCGGGCCAGCTTGTAGACAGTCTCGTCCAGAATCTGGTCATCCACTACCTTGTTAACCAGTCCCAGCCGCTCCGCCTTCGGCGCGCTGATCAGCTCACCGGTCAACAACATTTCCATGGCGTGCTTACGCGACACATTCCGCGACAGCGCCACCATCGGTGTGGAACAGAACAGCCCGATATTCACCCCGGGCGTGGCAAACCGTGCAGTATCACCCGCCACCGCCAGATCGCAACTGGCCACCAACTGACAGCCCGCCGCAGTTGCAACGCCCGCTACCCGGGCAATCACCGGCCGTGGCAGGTTCACGATCTGCTGCATCACCTTGCTGCACTGGTTAAACAGTTTCAGTTGAAAGTCATGGCTATCGAACTGGGCCCGAACTTCCCGCAGATCATGCCCGGCGCAGAACACGTTGCCTTTGGCAGCGAGCACCACAACCCGGGTTTTCGAGTCCGAGGCAATCACCTCCAACTCTGCGGACAGCGCCTCCAGCATGGCCATGGACAGACTGTTGCGTCGCTCCGGCTGGTTCAGCGTGAGCGTGGTGATTCCATGTTCACTGTGCTTCTGGACCAGCGGTCCTGATTGTTCTGTCATAAGTGCGCTCCTGTTGAACGTATGTTGAGCGACTACTTCCCCCCCCCCAACTTGAAGAATAGTATCGCCGAGGGCAACTAAACTGTCGAAGGGACTTTTGTAGGAAGCTCAGCTTTCTGGCGTTGAGGTTGTTATCCTTGCCTGCTGCCCATAGGCTCTTGCCAGAAGCCAAACAAGACCATCGGAACAGGCGACCCGGATTTGCAGACAACACGAATCAAAGGACTAACCATCGCGGCTCTGGGCGTACTCTTTATCGTCCCGGATGCGCTGCTGGTGAAGATCACCTCCGTGGACCCTGTGGTCTTCCTGTTCTGGCGGGGGCTGTTGCTGGCGATCAGCTTTTTTGTGATCAGCTGGGCCAGATACCGTTCAGGCCTGGTACCCGAAATCCGCAAATGCGGCCGTAAAGGACTTTTCTGTGCTGGCGCATTTGCCATTAGCACCCTGGGCTTTGTGGTGGGGATGAAAAACACCGCCGCGGGCAATGTGCTGGTCATTCTGAACACCGCACCGGTGATTGCTGCGGTAATCGCTTGGGCTGTGTGGAAAGAAACCCTGCCCCTCAGAACCTGGATCGTAATCCTGGTGTGCGTTTCGGGCGCTACCCTCATGGCCGTCGGTGAATTCGGCAAAGGCGACCCCCTGGGTCTGATAATGGCCGTGGTTGCCGCGACAGCTTTGGCCTCAAACCTCAACGTGGCCCGCTCCAAACCGGAAAGTGATATGAGCGTAATGCTGATGTTCGGCGCTCTGGCACTGGCGGTTGTGGCTGCCCTGCTGGGCGGGGCCCAGGTGCCCTCATCCCGGGACTTTTTCTTTATCGCCCTGCTCTGCCTGGTGTTCCTGCCCACGGCTTGCATCCTGATCCAGATCGGTCCGCGCTACATTCCCGCGGCCGAAGTCAGCCTCATGTTATTGCTGGAAACCGTGCTGGGCTCGTTCCTGGTCTGGCTGTTTCTCGGAGAAGTTCCCCCAAGCCTCAGCCTGATCGGCGGGGTAATCGTGTTCTCCGCCCTTGGCGTGCATGGCTGGACGGAAGTGAGCCGCTATCGAAAGGTGCGGTTGTCAGTTGATTAACCGGGTTCCGGCGCGCGAAGATACGTGCTGAACGACCACAAGGAACCGCAACAATGCCTACCGTACCCAAACTCACCGATGCACTGCTCACCCTCGAAAACCGGGTAGCCACACTCACCCTGAACCGCCACGACCTGCGCAACGCTCTCACAGGCTCCAGCCTGATCGAAGACATTGTCACCACCGCAGAATGGGTGAACCAGTGCGACGACGTTTCGGTGCTGGTGATCACCGGCGCCGGCTCCGCTTTCAGCGCCGGCGGCAACATCCGGGATATGGCCAACCGCAGCGGCGATTTTGCCGGCGACGTGGCCGAATGCGCGAACCGCTACCGCAAAGGCATCCAGCGAATCCCCCTGGCCCTGCAGAACGTGGAAGTCCCCATCATCGCCGCCGTAAACGGGCCCGCCATCGGCGCAGGCTTCGACCTGGCCAACATGGCGGACATCCGCATCGCCTCAGAAAACGCGAAGTTCGGCGAAACCTTCCTCAACCTCGGCATCATCCCCGGCGACGGCGGCGCCTGGTTTATGCAGCGCCTGATCGGCTACCAACGCGCCTTCGAACTGACCCTCACCGGTCGGGTGATCGATGCAACAGAAGCGAAAGAACTGGGCATTGTTCTGGAAGTGGTGCCGGCGGACGAACTGCTCACCGCCGCAAACACCATGGCAAGCCGCATTGCCAGTCAACCGCCGAAAGCCACACGGCTGACCAAGCGCCTGATGAAAATGGCACCGCGAATGGAGCTGAAGGATTTTCTGGATGTGTGTGCGAATTTCCAGGGGATGTGCCACAACGAGCCGGAGCATCTGGAGGCGGTCAATCGGATGCTGGAGGCTATGGCGAAGAAGTAATGGTGCTCCGGGCCGGAATCGAACCGGCACGACCTAACGGTCGAGAGATTTTAAGTCTCTTGTGTCTACCAATTTCACCACCGGAGCATTCGGAGGGAGATTTGGACGGGCGAAATTGTATAAGGCCGCGTACGCTAACGCAATTCGGATTCTACTTTGTTCTCGCCTTGCTGTTCAGGTCCCAACGGGCTTGATCGCCCGGCCCTTGTAGATATACCCGGCGATTTTCGGTGCCTTGGGAAGGTAGAGGTTTTCAAGTTCCAGTATTTCGAAGCCGGCGTCGCTGATCAGGTCGGCGATGTGTCGGTTCAGGTGGCAGCCACCGGCAATCTTTTTCCACCCGGGTGTGATTCGGTGTTGCCATTTCCGGGTGGTGTGGTGGGGGGATTCGCCGTGTTCGAGGAACAGGAGCTCGCCGCCCGGTTTGAGTACCCGCCACATTTGCTGAAGTGCGGTGTGCCAATCCGGGATGGTGCATAGCGTGAAGGTGAGCAGTACGCTGTCGACCGAGTGGTCTTCGAGGGGAATCTTCTCGCCAGGCAGATCCAGCCATTCCACTTTGATGGGAGATCGGGCCAGATTGGATTGGGCCTTGCGGCGCATGCCGTCGGATGGTTCCAGCCCATAGACTATTTCAACCTGGTCAGGGTTGTAGAACTCCATGTTGAGCGCGGAGCCCATGCCCACTTCCAGGACCCGGCCTTTGGCCAGTGGCACTACCTGGCTGCGCAGTTTCATCACCTGACCCATGGAGCAGGCGCGGTCTATGATGTGTGGCAGTATCCGGTTCTCGTAAAAGCTCATTGGCTTCCCCATACTTGTTTTAAATCAAGGGGTGCGACAATCCGCCCTATCACGTTTGTCGTCATGTTTAGTAGCATGACAACTATCTGCCGGTAATAACAACACAACAATATGAGCTCAGGCAGCGGCTGAACGGGTTCGCTGGGTCCGTTTGTTTTGAAGTGTACGTTACCGGAGGGTTCCCATGGAACTTGATCCTCTCATCCTATCGCGAATCCAGTTCGCGTTTGTGGTGTCATTTCACGCCATATTTCCGGTGTTTACCATCGGCCTTGCTTCTTATATCGCATTGCTTGAGGGCCTGGCCTTCAAAACCGAGAATCCTGTGTGGGTGAAGCTCTCCGCCTTCTGGACAAAAGTCTTTGCAGTGGTGTTCGGCATGGGGGTGGTGTCCGGCATTGTGATGTCGTTCCAGTTCGGTACCAACTGGAGCAACTTTGCCCAGGCCTCTGCCAATTTCCTCGGGCCAATGCTGAGTTATGAGGTGATCACGGCCTTCTTTCTTGAGGCAGCATTTCTGGGTGTGCTGTTATTCGGCCGGGACAAGGTGCCAGCTGGTGTGCACCTGTTCGCGGCGATCATGGTGGCAACGGGCACGTTTATTTCTTCCTTCTGGATTCTGTCCGCCAACAGCTGGATGCATACCCCTGCCGGCACGGAATTCCGGGACGGTGTGTTCTTTGTGACGTCCTGGAGCGAGGCGATCTTCAATCCCTCCTTCCCGTACCGCTTTACCCATATGGTGATGGCCTCCTTCCTGACCGGTAGCTTTGTGGTAGCCGGCGTGAGTTCCTGGTACCTGTTGAAAGGCCGGGAAGTCGAAGCAAACCGCAAAGCGCTGTCCATGTGCCTTTGGCTGCTGCTGTTTTTAGCCCCGACCCAGGCGGTTGTGGGTGATTTTCACGGCCTGAATACCCTGGAGCACCAGCCCACAAAGGTGGCCGCCATGGAGGGTAACTGGGAAACATCGCGTAACGTGCCACTGCTGTTGTTTGCTATTCCTGATCAGGAAAATCAGACCAACCTGTTCGAGATCGGCATCCCCAGTATGGCCAGCCTGATTCTCACCCATGAGTGGGACGGCGAAGTACCTGGCCTGAATGAAGTGCCGGTTGAGGAGCAGCCTACGGTGGCCATCGTTTTCTGGTCGTTCCGGATTATGGTAGGCCTCGGGCTGCTGATGATTGCCTTTTCGGTAACTGGCCTGATTCTCCGTGCCGGCGGCCGTTACTGGCGCACTGGCTGGTTCCTGCAAGGCATGCGTTTTATGAGCATCGCGCCGTTCCTCGCGGTTCTCAGCGGATGGTTCGTTACCGAGATTGGCCGCGCGCCCTGGCTGGTATACGGCATGATGACCCAGGCAGAAGCGGTTACACCGTCGCTGACCGGCGCCATGGCGTTGTTCACACTAATCGGCTATATCGTTGTGTACGCTTTGGTGTTCTCCGCTGGCGTGTATTACCTGATGCGAGTGCTGTTCGTCGGCCTTGAAGACCAACTTGATGAGCATGAGCACGAAGCGGAACGCCCGGCGCGACCGTTCTCTGCCGCCCACGTGCCGTTTGAATACACCGGTGACAAGCCAACCAACCCGACCAGCCAGGGAGGTCACTGATTATGGAACTTTTTGATCTGCCCCTTATCTGGGCATTCATTATCGGCTTCGGCATCATCATGTATGTGCTGATGGACGGGTTTGACCTTGGGGTTGGCATTCTCTTCCCCTTTGCTCCCAACGAGGAAAGCCGGGACACCATGATGAATTCGGTGGCCCCGGTGTGGGATGGTAACGAGACCTGGCTGGTGCTCGGTGGCGCGGGGCTTCTGGCAGCCTTCCCGTTGGTGTACTCGATCTTGCTGCCTGCGCTTTATATCGGCGTGTTCCTGCTGCTGGCCGGGCTGATTTTCCGGGGCGTGGCATTCGAGTTCCGATTCAAGGCCCGGTCGTCCCGCTACCTCTGGAACTGGTCCTTTGCCGGTGGCTCTACCGTCGCCTCCTTTGCTCAGGGTGCCGTGGTGGGTGCCTACATTCAGGGTTTTGAAACCGCCAACGGAGTCTACGTAGGTAACGCCCTGGACTGGCTGACACCGTTCACCGTGCTGACTGGCCTGGGCATGCTCGCAGGCTATGCCCTGCTGGGTTCGACCTGGCTGATCCTGAAAACCGAGGGTCGGCTGCAGGAGTGGGCGTATAAAATCAGCCTTCCACTTCTCGCTGCGGTACTGGTGGTATTTGGCATTATCAGCGTATGGACGCCGTTCGTGGATGATATGGTGCGGCAGCGCTGGTTTTCGAACCTCTCCGTGATCTGGATCCTGCCGGTGCTGACATTGCTCTGCGCCTTCCAGATCTACCGTTCGGTTCGCAACCGGCTTGAGGGCATGCCCTTCGTGGCCACCATGGGACTGTTCATCACCACCTATCTTGGTCTGGTGGTCAGCCGCTGGCCTTACGTGGTTCCGCCGGATTACACCCTCTGGGACGCCGCTTCCGCCTACGAATCGCAGCTGTTCCTGCTGCTGGGGCTGTTGTTCGTGATCCCCATTGTGCTTGTCTACACCGCCTGGACCTACTGGGTATTCCGGGGCAAGGTTCGCGCCGGTGAGGGTTATCACTAAGTGGCTGAGCCACGGGCTAACGGTGGCGGGGATACGACCTCCTCCGCCATCCACCAGAAAGCTGTCAAACAGTGGCTTTCGGAACTGGCCCGTGGCAACCGTCTTTGGATCCGTGGCACGGTTGCGGCGGGGACGGTTGCTGGTGTTGCCACGATTGTTCAAATGGTCCTTCTCGCCCGGATTATCCATCTGGGTGTGATTAGCGAAATTTCGGTTGCGGAACTGACTCCCCTCTTCCTTGGCCTGATTCTGGCCATCGTCGTCCGTGCCATCGGCCAGGGCTTTCAGGCCCGGCTCGCCGCACGTTGCAGTGAGCAGGTGGGCCGGGATGCACGGCGCCAGATTTACAGGCACTGGCAGGCGACCGGCCCGGTCGAACTGGGCCAGTCTTCGGCGGGTACTCTGGCCCGTGAATGGATAGATCACGTTGAGGCCCTGCACGGCTACTTTGCGCGCTTCCTTCCGCAACTGGGCCTTTCGATCATTGTGCCGATGCTGATCCTGACTCTGGTGTTCTGGCTGGACTGGCTGGCCGGGATTTTTCTGTTGCTCTCCGCCCCCCTGATTCCGCTGTTCATGGCTCTGGTGGGAATGGGCGCGGAAAGGCTGAATCAGCAGCATTTCGAAACCATCAGCCGGCTTTCCGGTCAGTTCCTGGACAAGGTTCGCGGGTTGACAACCCTGCAGCTGTTTGGCCAGACCGCCGGTGCCGCCGAGCTGATTCGCAAACGCTCGGACTATTTCCGGCGCCTCACCATGAAAACACTTCGGGTGGCCTTCCTGTCCTCGGCGGTGTTGGAGTTCTTTGCCTCTGTGGCCATCGCCGTGATCGCCATCTACATCGGCTTTGGCCTACTGGGTTACATCACCTATGGCCCTTCTGATCAACTGACGTTGTTTTCCGGGCTGCTTATTCTGCTACTCGCCCCGGAGTTCTTCCAGCCTCTTCGCATCCTGTCCCAGCATTATCATGATCGTGCCGCTGCCATGGGTGCCGGGGCGGAGATTCTGGAACGACTGAATATGCCGGTGGACAGCCATCGCCTGCCTGACTTGGCGAAAACGGCCGGCAGTGTGGATGTTATTGAACTGAATTCGGTATCGAAGGCGTTCCGGGCTGGTCATGACGTGCTGCACGATCTGTCTTTGGTGATCCGCAAGGGCGAAGTGATTGCTCTTACCGGTCCCTCTGGCGGCGGCAAGTCTACCCTGTTGTACCTTCTAGCCGGGTTTACAGCGCCAGACAGTGGCAGGATCCAGCTGTTTGGTGAGTCCCCCGGCAGTTTCCGGTTTGGCTGGCTGGGTCAAAAAGGCTTTCTGGTCCAGGGGACCTGGGCCGATAACCTCCGGCTGACGACACCGGATGCCTCCGATGTTGCCATTGCCACTGCCCTGCGCAACGTTGGCCTGGGCCCGTTACTGGAACGCCGGAAAGACGGCATCTACAGCGCGGTGTCGGAAGAAGGCCAGGGGCTATCAGGCGGACAGGCGCGGCGCCTTAGCCTGGCCCGAATCTTCCTGGCGGATTACGACCTGATTCTGCTGGATGAGCCCACGGCCGGGTTGGACACCGATAGCGAGGTGTTTGTGCTGGAAGCCCTGCACAAGCTGGCGGTAGCAGGTAAAACCCTGATCTTCTCTACCCACCACCACGCGTTACTGACTCTGGCCAGCCGAGTGTTGCTGGTATCCGGTGGAGAGGTGCGCGATGCGTGATCTCAAGCCCTGGCTCGATTTGATTTACAGGCGCCCGGGCCGCCTGGTCGTTGGGGGAATTCTTATTCTCGCGACGCTGCTTTCCGGTATTGCCCTGCTCGCCGTCTCCGGCTGGTTTATTACTGAAACGGCGCTGGTGGGATTGATGCTGGCCGCCGGTGTTGCCGCCACCATCAATCTGTATGTGCCCGGCGGTGCCATCCGGTTTTTTGCGGTGTCCCGCACGGTGTTCCGGTATATCGAACGGGTTTACAACCACGATACTGTGTTGCGCCTGTTGACGGACATCCGGGTGGCACTGTTCCAGAGGTTAGCCCTGGCCAGCCGCAGCCAACGGGGTGAGCTGAGCGGGGCCCAGTGGCTTTCAAGGCTGACCAGCGATGTCGATGCCCTGGACACCCTGTATCTTCGTTTGATCGCACCCACAGCACTTGCTGCCCTGGTTACGGTTCTGGTCGTTGTGCTGGTATTGGTGCTGTTTGATATGCAAACAGCCTTGCTGGTGGGGCTGGTACTGCTGGTGGCGCTGGCTCTCGCGACGGTTGGCGTCTATTTGAGGACACGGCACCTGGCCGCCCGGCAGAGCGATCGGCAGGAAGCGCTGCGAACAGCTGTAATCGAACACATTGAAGGATTTGCAGAACTGACCGCGGCGGGCAGGACCGGCAAACACGCAGCCTGGCTGATGCGGCAGGCCCATCAGGTAACCTCTGAACAGTCCAGGGCGGACACCCGGGTGGGCTGGCACCTGGCCGGATCTCACCTGCTGATCAATCTCTCGGCGGTGTTTGCGCTCTGGGCCGGTTTTGCTCTGTTCCAGACCGGCGCGGTGTCCGGGCCGGTACTTGTTTTGTTACCGATTGCCCTGCTCGGGATTGCGGAAGTCTATGCCATGCTTCCGGATGCGTTTGGCAAGCTGGGAGCCACCGTCGCGGCCGCCCAACGTCTGAACCGGGATTGTCGTGGGAATGAAGCAAAGGCCGATGCCAGTACAGTGGAGCTGCCGGCCAATAAAGCGCTTCTGGCAGAAAATATCACGGTAAAACATGCCGGTTACGTACCATTGTTCAAAAATTTCAACCTTGAGGTTCAGGCGGGTGAGCGACTTGGCATTCTTGGCCACTCCGGGAGCGGCAAGTCCTCGCTGGCGGATACCTTTGCCGGACTATTGCCCGCGCAAGGCAAGCTGGCGTGTCGCAATCGGGTGTATCTGACCCAGAAAACCGTGCTGTTTGAGGATACCTTGAGGGCAAACCTGTTGCTGGGCTCCCCGAATGCCAGTGATACGGACTTGTGGCGCATCCTGGAGCTAGTGGAACTGGCAGAGCGTTTCGCCTCGGAACCGGATCAGCTTGATACCTGGCTTGGCAACGCGGGCAACCGGCTGTCTGGTGGTGAGGCTCGACGGGTCGCGCTTGCTCGGGTGTTGTTGAACCCTGCCCCATTGGTGATTCTGGATGAGCCATTTACTGGCCTGGATGCCGACACCCGGGCCCGGATTTCAAAACGGATGGATGGTATTCTGGAAGGGAAAACGGTAATCAGTCTGGCTCACGGGCCGGATGCCCTTCCGGACACCGACCGCGTGATTTATCTGAGAGGTTGAAGCATTACCGGCTAAGAGGTTATCGGGTTTCAATGACCTCAAAGGTCAGGCCAGCCTTGCTGGTCAACCGATCCATCAGTTTACCGTCCAGCAAGGAAGCCGGGGTCCAGAAACCACCTGGCTGATCTGCCGGGATGTCGAATGCCAGGCAGACGCCGGCCTCGCCTAGCATCTTGCCGGTCGAACCGTAACCCGGATCCTGATCGCCGGTCACCTTGGTAATGATGGTCTTGCCATCCCCGGTGCGGCCCACAAAGCGCAGATCGTAGAATCCGGATTTCTGGGCTTCCGGGCTCGGGCCTTCGCCGGGCTGGGGCACGAACTTTTCCACCAGCCAGCGGGTCGGCTTGATGGCAGAAGCAGTAAAGAATGCCGCCAGGCCACCGGTGATGGCATAAGCAGCCAGGCGCCCCTTGGTCCCGCGGCCGGTCATCATGGCTTCGTCGTAGGTGAATTCCTTACCATACCGGGCATTTTGCAGGGCGTTGGAGCGATGGACCACCCGGGTATTGATGGCCCCCATCACAAACGGCGCCAGCCAGGTATTGAAGGTTCTGTCGAACTCCGCACCCTTCAGGCTCGGCTGCCGGGCTTGCGACCGGTGCTCCGGCGGGCAGATGGAGAACGGGTTGGCCAGTTCCTTGCGCAGTTTCGGATCCGCCGCAGCTTCCTTCGCCACGTTCATCATCGACGCCACAGTGCCGCCTGAGAACTCTCCCTTGGCAACCTTCACTCGCATGCGGACATCGAGGCAAGGCGCACCGAAGACTTTTTCAGCCTCGTTCTGCAGGAACCAGACACCCATATCCGACGGGATGGAGTCGAAACCGCAACAATGAACGATGCGAGCGCCCGAGGACTTGGCTTCTTCCTCGTAGCGCTCCACCATTTGACGGATCCACTGCACTTCGCCGGTCAGGTCGCAGTAGTCGGTTCCGGTACGCACGCAGGCCTGAACCAGCGGTTCACCGTATAGCGCATAGGGGCCGACGGTGGAGATGATAACCCGGGTCTGTTTGCACATGGCCTGAAGAGCCGGCTCATCGGAGGCATCAGCCAGAATCACCGGCAGATCGTTTGCGGTATCTCCGAGTTCGGATTTCAGTGTGTTCAGTTTGCTCTCGGAACGCCCGGCAATCGCCCATTTCATCGACTGACCCACTCCGTAGGTGTCGAGCAAGTAACGGGTAAGAATCTGGCCAACGAAACTGGTGGCACCAAACACCACGAGATCGTAGGTCGTTTCTGCTGATTTAGTCATTGCTCTTCCTTAATCAGAAAAATCCATTGGATATTTATCGGGGACCGGCAGCCGCCTTTGTGCCCATCAGGCGCATGAACGCGGCAACACCGAGGCCCCAGAAACCGTTGAGAAGAAGCCCGCCAACCCAGGTCTGGGCAGACACATCAATCCCTTTCAGGGGAAATACCACCAGCATGGCGACTGCGGTCGGGCCTATTGCCCCTACAATGACATGACCAAGCCAGAACTTCACCCCGGCCAGACGCCCGAGAATAAGCCATAACACCATGCCCCAAAGGCCCCCGAAGAAGGCCAGGGAAACAACAGCAGGAACACCAAGCGGTGGCGCCGGTGACAGGTTGAATGGTGCCATGGGCACAATGCCTGCCAGCCAGAACAGTGCAAGCAGACCCTGGTGAAAGACCAGTGTCGCGAAAAAACCACTTACAAACGCCTTGAACCAAACCATGAACAATCCTCTGTCAGTATGAATAGTCGGCCTTAACTCTTTGATTCTGCGTGGCTCATTGTGCAACTTCAACCGATATTAGCAGTTTTGAGCGGCGGTTCTACTTTCCCTCCGAAACTGGTAAATCCGTCGTCACGGCCAATCGTTTGTCGCACTCTGTAGGGCACACTGGAAGGCAGTGCACAGAATGATCCCCGGAGGTTCGAATTGATCACCTTTCTTTCCGTACTGAGCGTGTTGCTTTTGCTGTTCAGCGGCTTTGTCTGCTGGCAGGTGCTGGAGCAGCGTAAAGTGATCGCCCGGATGCTGGAGAATGACCATATCGCAGAATCCGATCAAGAACCGGAGCTGGTTATTACGCTGCGGATACTGGATCCGATTGCCCTGGCCAAGCGGGAGTCCCGTTCCGCCCGGGTGCTTGCAGACAAACTTCCGGTGATGGTCCGGAAGATGGTTTACCAGGAAGTGCTGAAAGAGTTGGAAGAAGAGCTTATGGAGCGGGAAATCGATGTCGAAATGCAAATCGAGTACCGATAGGAGGGCTTATTTATGATCACGCTGAGCCTTGTATCAGCTCTTCTTTTTATCGCCTTGGGTGGGCTGTGTTACACCTATTGCCAGCTGCTGGTCTGCCGGCGGCAGGTCCGGATCCTCAATTCACGCCGGCTGGCCGCACACAGTGCCCTGCAGAAGAGCCGAATGGACCTTCTTGAGGTCCGTAACCGTGCCCGACTCCTTGAGGATTCAGTGTCGGGCGGTGCCAGCGCGGTCGAAAAACTGCACAAGGCTATCTCCAATACAACGTTCGGCTTGATCGACCTATTCTCTCGCGATGAGGCGTTCCGGGAGACCGCGCGCAAGGCACGGGATACTCATGATGAGACCAGCCAAAAGATCTATCGAACCGTGCGCACCACCAACAGGGCGCTGCACATTCTCGCGGATACACTCATTATCGGCAAAGCGGAAAAACAAATTGTTTCCCGTCAGACCGTTAGCAGAAAAACTCCCCATGAGCATTAAGGTTGATAGCCCTGCCCTCACATTGATTAGGTTCGTTGATGGGCATCAAATTTACAGGAGACAACTGACTATAAAATAGCCAATAATATGACCTCATTGGAGGAGCAAGTCATGTTGGATGTAAACCCCAGCACTGTCTGCCGACTTGTCGAGTTGGCAAGAGAATTCCACGCCCAGGAGCAGGTTGTCATTCCAACAAGCTCCGGCGATGCCAGTGAAGACTGGCACCTTCAAATGCTGGCAGCCCATGCCGGTGACGCCACACTTGATGAATTCCGCAGCGTGGTAGCGGATCTTGATCCCGACCAGCAACAACAATTGGTGGGATTACTATGGCTTGGACGTGGCGATTACACTCTGGATGAATGGAAAACCACCCTCTCCCATGCGAGGGACGCCTGGAATGAAACGACAGCGGACTATCTGATTGGTCACCCCCTTCTGCCCGACTACCTCGAAGAAGGTTTGACCCTGCATGGATACAGTTGTAACGAGTAAAAGGGAACGAACGTTTGTTTTCCAAGTTCGAATCCAGGCTCAGCAGTGGATGTGGTGACCTGAATGAACCAATACACGTTCACGTGCCAGAACGGCTTTCGCCAAGACAACGCGAGCGGTTTGAAGCGCTCGGGAAAACGGAACAGTTAACCATCGCCTCTGATCAGACCTTCCCAAACCTTTGAAGCAAGACGTCTACGGAGACTGACAGGCTTTCGAGTCCTGCGGCCCTGGCCAGTCCTTCCGCTCCAGCTCGATAAAGGTGCGGCGTCATTGCCAGCAGATCTGCAACCTGTTCCTTGTTGTGAAGCTCAAACAGGTACTGAATGCGCTCAGAACCTAGTTTCTGGAAACCGTCAGGAATTTTATTCCGTTCCTCTCGCTGAGGTTTCAGCTCCGGGTAGACAACTTCGCGCAATTCCCGGAGATGCCCTGGGCCCGCATCGACCTGGACGACTTGACCTCCGGGCTTCAGAACTCGTGCAAATTCACCGTAAACCGGAAAGCCAAACAGACACAGAACGCGGTCAAGTGTTTCCGAAAGCACTGGCAAATTGGCATTACTTGCGACCACCCAGCTCGAACGGCCATCCTGCTTTGCTGCAGCCAACACGGCCCACTTGGAAATATCGACGCCGAGTAACGCCAGCTCCCGATTGGCTTGCACAGCACTCGCCAGAAACCGCAGATAATATCCGTCGCCGCAGCCAGCATCCAAGACATTGACGGCGGCTTTGTCGGGTAATTCGCTCAGTAGTGCCTGGTTTACCGCTTCTGCTATGGGTTGATAGAACCCCTGGTTAAGAAACCTCTGGCGCGCCGCCACCATCTGTTTGTTATCACCCGGATCCTTTGAGCGTTTGTTCTGAACCGGCAGCAGATGAACGTAACCCTGCCGGGCAACATCGAAGCTGTGTCCGGCTTCGCAACACCAGCTTTTGCCAACAGCTTGCAAATGGCCGCCATCCAGCGGGCAAGCCAGTGCTTCAAAAGGGACGATGGTCATGACAGAGTTTTCCGAACATCTGATGGAAGTATGGATGGGTTTAATTTTATCGCCAGGCACCAAAAAAGGCACCCGAAGGTGCCTTTTTTCAGAGCCATGCTGAAAGTTACAGAACTTTCTTGAGCTCTTCTTCCAGTTGCGGGACTGCTTCAAACAAGTCCGCTACCAGGCCATAATCGGCAACCTGGAAGATCGGCGCCTCTTCATCCTTGTTGATCGCAACGATCACCTTGGAGTCGGACATGCCCGCCAAGTGCTGGATGGCACCGGAGATACCAACAGCAACGTACAGTTGCGGCGCAACAATCTTACCGGTCTGGCCAACCTGCATGTCGTTCGGCACAAAACCGGCGTCGACAGCAGCACGGGATGCACCAACAGCGGCACCCAGTAGATCGGCAATCTGCTCCAGCATCTTGAAGTTGTCGCCGTTCTGCATGCCACGGCCACCGGAGATCACGATACCGGCGCTTGCCAGATCGGGACGATCGGACTTCGCCAGTTCTTCCTTGACGAACGAAGACAGACCAGCGTCCTTGACCACGTCCAGCTGTTCAACGGCAGCGGAACCACCCTCGGCTGCCACAGGATCGAACGCCGTCGGGCGCACAGTGATGACCTTGATGCTGTCGCTGGACTTCACAGTCGCGATCGCATTACCTGCATAAATCGGGCGAACGAAGGTATCTTCAGACTCAACGCGCATGATGTCGGAAATCTGGGCAACGTCCAGCAGCGCAGCAACGCGCGGCATGAAGTCTTTGCCAGTGGTACCGGCTGCGGCCAGGATGTGGCTATAACCCTTGCCCGCTTCGGCAACCAGCTCACCCAGGTTCTCACCAAGGAAGTGGCCATAAGCAGCGTTGTCGGCAACCAGTACCTTGTTAACGCCTTCGGCTTTGGCTGCTGCTTCCGCAACGGCACCACAGTTCTCACCGGCAACCAGTACGTCGATGTCTCCGCCGATGGCCTTGGCAGCCGCTACAACATTCAGGGTAGCCTGTTTCAGGCTGCTGTTGTCATGTTCAGCAATTACAAGGATGCTCATTCAGATCACCTTCGCTTCGTTCTTCAGTTTATCAACCAGCTCGGCAACGTCGGCCACTTTCACACCCGCCTGACGGGAAGCAGGTGCCTCAACCTTCAGAGTGGAAAGACGCGGTGCGATGTCGACACCCAGATCGGCCGGGCTCATGTTGTCCAGCGGCTTTTTCTTGGCCTTCATGATGTTTGGCAGAGAAGCATAACGCGGCTCGTTAAGACGCAGATCTGTGGTAACAACCGCCGGCAGGTTCAGGGAAAGGGTCATCAGACCACCATCTACCTCGCGGGTTACGTTAACCTTGTCGCCTTCAACAACCACTTCGGAAGCGAAGGTGCCCTGACCCATTCCGGTCAGCGCAGCCAGCATCTGGCCAGTCTGGTTGTTATCGGAATCAATGGACTGCTTGCCGAGAATGACCAGCTTCGGCTCTTCCTTCTCAACAACAGCCTTCAGCAACTTGGCCGCTTCGAGAGACTGAACCTCCTCGTCGGTCTCGACGTGGATGCCACGGTCCGCGCCCAAAGCAAGGGCAGTACGGATCTGCTCCTGGCAGGCTTTCGGGCCAATGGAAACCACCACGATTTCACTGGCAACACCCTTCTCTTTCAGGCGAACCGCTTCTTCAACAGCGATTTCGCAGAACGGGTTCATTGCCATCTTGACGTTGGCGAGATCAACACCGGTATTGTCCGGCTTGACGCGCACCTTTACGTTGTAGTCAATTACTCGTTTTACAGCGACCAGAACCTTCATAGATTCCTCGTTCTTCTACGATGGGTTTATGACTTGCAGTCCTCACGCGAAGCCTGCCGAAATTCGATGCGCACTAATGATGGAGGCAACGCTCAGCAGAATCAATAGCCTTAAACGACGCGTCAGGACAGATGTTTCAGCCAATTCCCGGTATTGACTGGGAATTGCAGTGAGACGATACTAGATTTCGACTCAAAACACACGATGTTTCAGTGTGCTCTTACAATGCCAAAGGTCAGGCCGGATTTCAAACAAACGTTTGTTTGATTCTTCAAATACGGTATCCTTTGTTATAAGCAAGTTGTTGAATTCGGCTTGTGGCAGTCGTCTATAGGCAGTTTTACCGGTATGATGGCGACCCAGAAAAACTCGCCTGCGGGCACATAATATCCATTAAAGATGTTTGAGGAGACCAACGTGGAACGCGAATCGATGGAATTTGATGTTCTGATCGTCGGCGGCGGCCCGGCGGGCCTGTCAGCAGCTTGTCGTGTCATGCAGTTGGCACAGGAAGCTGGCGAGGAACTCACCGTATGCGTGGTAGAGAAAGGTTCTGAGATCGGCGCTCATATTCTGGCCGGTACCGTATTCGAGCCCACTGCCCTCAACGAACTCTTCCCGGACTGGAAAGAGAAAGGTGCCCCGCTCAACACGCCGGTTACCCGTGACGACATTTTCCTGCTGAAAAACCAGGAAAGCGCCACCAAGATTCCGAACGCCTTTGTGCCCAAGAACATGCACAACCACGGCAACTACATTATCAGCCTGGGCAACCTGTGCCGCTGGCTCGCCGAGCAGGCCGAAGGCCTGGGCGTTGAGGTTTATCCCGGCTTTGCCGCTTCCGAAACCATTGTTGAGGATGGCCAGGTAAAAGGGATCATCACCGGCGACATGGGCGTTGCTCGTGATGGCTCCAAGAAAGACGGCTACATGCCGGGCATGGAGCTGCGCGCCAAGTACACCCTCTTTACTGAAGGCTGTCGTGGTCACTTGGGCAAGCGCCTGATCAACGACTTCAAGCTGGATGAAGGCAAGGATCCGCAGCACTACGGTATCGGTATCAAGGAGCTGTGGGACATTGATCCGGCAAAACATGAGCCGGGTCTGGTGGTTCACACCACGGGCTGGCCGCTGAAAGAATCCGGCTCCACCGGTGGCTCCTTTCTTTACCACCTGGAAAATGGCCAGGTCTATGTGGGCCTGATCACCGATCTGTCCTACAGCAATCCGCACCTGAGCCCGTTTGAGGAATTCCAGCGCCTGAAGCTGCACCCGGAAGTGAAAAAATACCTGGAAGGCGGCAAGCGCGTTTCCTATGGCGCCCGTGCTATTACCAAGGGTGGCTACAACGCCCTGCCGAAGATGAGCTTCCCGGGCGGTTTGTTGCTGGGTTGCGATGCCGGCACGCTGAACGGCTCCAAGATCAAGGGTTCCCACACCGCCATGAAGTCTGGTCTGCTAGGCGCTGAAGCGGTATTTGAGGCACTGAAGGAAGGCAAGAACGGTGAGGAAATCACCAGCTTCCAGAAGCGGTATGAGGACAGCTGGCTCTACAAGGAGCTTTACGCAGAGCGTAACTTCGGCCCGGCCATGCACAAGTTTGGCAACATCGTGGGGGGTGCCATCGCCTTCTTCGAGCAGAACATCCTGCGCGGCAGCCTGCCGATGACCTTCCACGATACCACTCCGGATTACGCCACGCTGAAGCCGGCCTCCGAGTGCAAGAAAGTGAGCTATCCGAAGCCGGATAACAAGCTGACTTTCGACCGTCTGTCCTCGGTGTTTATCTCCAACACCAACCACGAGGAAGATCAGCCGGTTCATTTGAAACTGACAGATCCGGAACTTCCGATCCGCGATAACCTGCCGAAATACGACGAGCCCGCGCAGCGCTATTGCCCGGCCGGGGTGTATGAAGTTGTCGAAAAAGACGACGGCAGTGGCAAGCGGTTCCAGATCAACGCCCAGAACTGTGTTCACTGCAAAACCTGTGACATCAAGGATCCTGCCCAGAATATCAACTGGGTGACTCCGGAAGGGGGCGGCGGCCCTAACTATCCGAACATGTAACTTCGGTTTCCGGTGAAAAAAACGGCCCCTCGCGGGCCGTTTTTTGTGAACCTGGGGTCAGATGAAAGCTTTCATCTGACCCCTTTTTCATTAATCTGGCACTATTCCCAGGCACAAAAAAACGGCTCCCGGAGGAGCCGTTTTCGTCGCACTTCAGAAAAGCTTAGTGAGCGTGACCGTGCTCTTGCTCTTCGTCGGTCGCTTCGCGGGCTTCTACCACTTCAACATCGAAGTGCAGAGTCTGTCCGGCAAGCGGATGGTTGGCATCGATGGTAACGGTCTCGTCGCCAACTTCAACCACACGAACCACCTGCGGCCCGCCCGGAGTCTGTGCCTGGAACTGCATGCCCGGCTCGATAGTATCGACACCTTCAAATGCAGAAAGCGGTACCGGTTGAACCAGCTCTTCGTTAACTTCGCCGTAGCCTTCAGCAGGTTCTACAGACACCTTGACCTGGTCGCCTGCGTTCTTTTCGTTCAGTGCACTTTCCAGTCCACCGATAATGTTCTGCGCACCTTCCAGATAAGACAGAGGCTCGCGACCTTCTACACGGGAGGAGTCAAGCTGCTCTCCCTGATCGTTAGTGAGCGTGTAATGGATGGTGACAACACGAGGTTGGGCCATGAGATCTCCTTGCGTGTCGCAATGACTGTTTAATTGATTTAGGCAATCGAAAGTGATCGTGAACAGCCAGACTGCACAGAGGGACTAACGACCACCGGGCCTCGTTAGAGAGCCAGGCTCATAACAAGTATGAAAACACAGTTTAACAAGTGACATAGTGCGTTTTCTACCGTCATTTCTGGGGGCACGGTCCGGGTTTTCAACCACCCTGCCCGATTTTGTAGAAAATTCCGTGACTAAACACACCCAAAACCGGATGGCCGTCTTCGTTTCGCTCGACCACATGCTCCGCCAGATCGTAATAGGCCGCCGTGACCAACCGGGCCTCTAGGCCGTGCCGCACCGTCACAACCGGACGAGGCTCCTCTGAGCCGGGATAGGTGCCAACCTCCAGCGGATGATTCTGCCCGATTTCCAGGGTTTCGCCCACGTTGGTGGTCAGGGAAATAACCTGGTGGTCACCCTCGCCGGCTACCCGCAGGGAATGAGCGAGCAGCGGCGTGTCCTCAACCTGAATCCGCCATTTTTCCACCGGCGTCACCAGGTAATACTCACCGTCTTCTTCTCTGCGAAGGATGGTGGAAAATAGCCGAACTATCGCCTCCCGGGCCAATGGTTCGCCCTTGAAGACCCACTGACCATTGCGGCTGATCCGCAGATCCATATCGCCGGACAGCTCAGGGTGCCACTGATCAAGGGGTGGGTTTCCGGGATTCTTCACGGTTTCTTCAACCTGTTTTGCAAGATTTTCCGGATTCGTGTCCATAATGCTGGCTCTCGCTAAAGTGAATTACAACCCGCGCATCCATTCCGCCCGAAGTGGCGCTGCGCCGGGATTGGTGATGGCGAGGTTAACCTGGTCCAGCATTTTCTGTTTATCCCGCCCCAAGGTGCCCTTGAGAACCAGGTAATTCGAGGCGTGATCGCTTCGGAAAATGGATTTCTCAAGCTCCAGATGTTCAAGGAAAAGGCGAATTTCTTCAAACAGCCCCTGCTGGGAAAGCGGGACGAAATCGTCGCCGAAGCCTTCCCGGAAGCGCTCCTCTCCCTGTGGAAAGCTAACTACGAGGGTCGACAGATAATCTGGCTGGGTCTCGTTACAGAGGGTTGCTGTGTTGATCGCATGCTGGCGCGAGAGGCTTTCGCCGCCCAAGCCATTCAGGACCATAACGGAACTGGTCAGGCCCGCTTCACGGATCTTCAGCAGGGCCGAGCGGGTGGATTCCCAGGTTTCGCCCTTATTTACACGGCGCAGGACTTCGTCGTCACCGGACTCCATACCGATGTAGAGAATCCCCAGACCGGCTTCTTTCAGCTGGGCCAGCTCTTCGACGCTCTTCTTTGCCAGGTTTCGGGGCAGGCAGTAACTGGACACTCGCTGCAAATCCGGGAAGGCGTCCCGCAATTCCCCAAGAATCTCCAAAAGTCGGCGAGTTGGCAACACCATGGCGTCCCCGTCTGCCAGGAAAACCCGACGAACACCGGCCAGGCTGTGCGCCGCGTTCTGAATGTCTCTCAAAACCTCATCCGGCTTGCGCGCCCGGAATTTCTTCTGGGGCTGGGTGTACATCTCACAGAAGGTACATTTGTTCCAGGAGCAACCGTTGGTCACGGGCAAAATCAGTGATTTAGCTTCACTGGGGGGCCGGAAAACCGGCTCGACGTAATCAATCGGAAAACTATACATAGTCTGGCTCAAGTCATCTGAATTCAATTGGCGAGTGTTCGGAGTATCAGGGCAGAAATTGGGCTTTCAAGTCTGCACACCCCGGCCCCACCACGGGCATGTCCAGCAGAACTGCCTGGGAGGTCATGAAGGGTATGCCGCGGCGGTGGCCATCTACTAGAAGCGTGGCGAGGCTGCCAACCAACGGCATGTGGGAAACTATCATCAGAGGTGATTCGTGCTGTTCGACCAGGGCATCAAGGCAATCCCCGGGATTGTCGTCCGGAGTAATGAACGTTTTCTCTGCCACCGGGCAATTGAGAATTTCAGAGACAATCGCAGCGGTTTGCCTGGCCCTGACAAAGGGGCTGCTCCAGATAAGTTTCGGACGCCAGGGAGACTCGGCTATCTGAGCAGCCACTTCTGCAACGCCCCGGCGCCCCAATTCGGTCAGCTCCCGCTCCTGATCCAGTGTGTGCCAGCCGGCTTCACCGTGGCGCATGATGAGCAATTGCACAGGCAACCTCCGCTAAGTGGCCGGCTACTGGGTTATGGTGCGGGGTAGTATGAATTCGACGTCAGAATTCTGGACCGACATCATCAGGCTGTTGATCACGGCCTTAATGGATGCCGAACCGTACAGTATCTCATACAGGCCACGCACCAGCGGCATATAAATGCCAATGGCCTCGGCCTTTTCCTTCACCAGTTTCAGAGTGTAAATACCTTCAGCCACCTGCCCCAGCTCTGCTACAGCGTCATCCAGTTTCTGGCCCTGGCCTACGGCATAGCCCACCCGGAAGTTTCGGCTCTTGGAGGAGGTGCAAGTCACGATCAGGTCACCAACGCCCGCCAACCCCATGAAGGTCATGGGGTTGGCGCCAAGGCTTACGGCAAACCGGCTCATTTCTGCCAGACCCCGGGTAATCAGCATCGCCTTGGCGTTCTCCCCCATTTCCAGGGCGGAAGCTAGGCCAGCGACGATCGCGTAGATGTTTTTGAGCGCGCCGGCGAGTTCTACACCGTAAATGTCGACGTTGGCATAGACTCGAAAATACTCGCAGCCCAGCAGGTCCTGAACGGCCCGGCGAACGTCCGGGTCCTTGGCGGCGATCACCGTAGCGGTAAGGTCGCGATTTACGATTTCGGCGGCCAGGTTCGGCCCGCTGAGCACGCCGATCCGGCAGCGCGGGATCTCTTCCTGAAGGATCTCGCTCATCAGCTTGAAGCCGTGTTCCTCGATGCCTTTGGTCAGGCTGACCACAATCTGGTCATCGCGGAATTTGTCACTGTTCTCCCGAATAACGGCCCGAAAAGCCTTGCTGGGAATGGCAACTAACACGATCTCTGCCTTGCTGACGGCGTCGGCAAGGTCGGTGGTAGGCTGAATATCGCCGATCAGTTCAATACCCGGCATATACCGGCTGTTGATTCGGGTGGTGCGGATTTCCTCGGCCTGGGCGTCACCACGCATCCAGAAGTGAACGCGATGACCGTTTTCTCCCAGCACCTTGGCCATGGCAGTACCGAAGCTGCCACCGCCGAGAACCGCTACGTCATGCACCGGCCCTGCTGCCCCATTTTCCTGGGGCGTCGTTTTCTCAGACATAGTTCTTCCGTTTCTTCAGATCAGGTGTTAGACCGGTCTCGCCAGGCACAACAGGCAGGTGGCATTAACCGGGCTCTTCACATTCCAGAGCGCGCACCAGATTCTTGAACTCTTCCCTGTTTCGTTGGTTCAGGCCCATCAGCACCTTGTGGGCATCGAGAACCTTGTCCCGAACCTGCTGTTCGCTGGCCCGGAGAACAGGAATTTCTTCAAGTTCTTCAATACGGGACGCGGGCTCACGGACAATGATGAAAATCTTGTCGAAACCCATGGATGTGATGATGCGGGTAATATCAGGATTGGTGGAAATCAGCGTGGGCAGGAAATTGCTTTGTTTCTGGGCCGCCATGGCAATCTTGGCCAACAAGCCAAGGGTGGTGCTGTCAATGATCTCGGTTTCGGTGAGATCGATCACCACGGTCTTGAACTGTGGGTCCTGAGTAATGGACTCAACCAGATTGTCCAGCGTCGAACACAGGTTCAGCCGGATTTCCCCAATAAACTTCAGGACGTAAATGCCCTGTTTTTCAGCTTGCAGGATCTTGTAACCAGCCATCATTCACGCTGCCACTATTTCGACGAGGTGTTGTCTGATCCGTCCATGGTATCAGTAACCGACACAATAGCGATATCGTCCGGTAACTCCGTAATCTCCTCGAGATTCAGAGCTTCGCTAAGAGCTGCGATAGTGTGACGACCTCCCGATACGAGTTCAAGTAGTGTCCGCTCCTTTTCATCAAGACTTTTTTCCCGGATAACTTCCAGGATTCCGTCCGAAAACAGGGTCAGGTGAAACGGTTTGTCCAACGGCACTTCATAAACTTCCCATTCCGGGGTCTCAAAAAGCCCAACTGGTAGCCCGCTCCCCTCCAGGAAAGCCGTTTCGCCACCTTCAAAGGACAGGATAGGCATGGGGAAATGCGCCCCTACGGCATACCGTAATCTACGTTCGCTGACCGAAATGATGCCAACAAATACGGTGACGTGTTTACCGAGACCGGTATCCAGCAGTTCCGAGTTAATTCGTTCAAGGAAGCGCTCAGGGAACAGAATGTCGTCACTGGACCCCCGGCGAAGGTTGCGCTGAAGCCTGTTGGTAAGGTTCTTCAGCAACACCGTAACGAACGCCGAGCTGGCACCATGGCCCGATACATCGGCGATGTAGACCAGAACCTTGTCGTCGGAGATCCGGAAGTAGTCCAGAAAATCACCGCTCAGGTACAGCGACGGTTTGATCAGGTGATCTATGTGCAAGCCACTCATCACCTGCTCGTGCTCTGGCAGCATTCGCAGTTGAACCTTGCGACCTGCGCGCTGATCGGCCCGAAGCTCAGCGATACCGTCACGCAGATCCCGGTTGGCCTCCTCCAGTTCCTGGCGATAAAGTTGGTTCAGGCGGTTAACCCGAACCCGGTCAAACAGTTTGCCGATGACATCTTCCAGAGCACCCTTGTCGTCATTGCACGGCTTGAGAACAAAATCTGCTGCCCCGGCACGCAGCACACTGACCACCTCAGCACTGGATTCGCTGGTCGAGCAGGCAACGATGGGGGTGAAGGTTTCAGCTTCTTCAAGCCGGTTAGCCAGATCCCGGATTGCCTCTGGGGGCAGATCTGCAAAGATGACGTCGGGAATGTTATCGTCGAACCGTGCCTTGGCCGCAGCGAGGTCCGGGTAGCCGGTAACGTAAAAGCCCCTCGCTTCCAGATAACGGGCGAGATCTGCACGGGCCTTTTCATTGGCATCAATAATCAGTATGCGCTCGGTGCGCGAAGTCATGGCGACTGCCCTAAACTACCAGCGATAAACGATAAATTGGCTTGAATAAGCCTATTCTGGCATGACCCTGTGATATAACAAGGCCAGTTTTACGAAATTCGGAGATACCTGCTGATGAGACGTGCCGTTAATGATCTTCTCGGAGCCTATGACAAACTGATCATGGATCCGGTTCACGGTGGCATTCCACTATACCGGCACGAGATTCAAGTTATTGATCACCCCCTGTTCCAGCGGCTGCGGAACATCTGCCAGAACGACATCCTGAGCCTGGTATTCCCCGGCGCCACTCACTCCCGCTTCTTGCACAGTATTGGAGTCATGCACGTAGGCACCCGGATGTTCCGCTCGATGATCGATGCCTACCTGCGGGAACGCCAGCTTAGCGAGCAGACAAGCCTGAGCCTGAGCCAGTTGGATGCCATCGATTACCTGGCCAAAACCATTCGCCTTGGCTGCCTGTTGCACGACAGCGGCCATTCCAGCTTTTCTCACCAGTTCACCCAGGCGCGGCAGATCCGGGAGCTGATGTCCCGGCCCGGACGGTTCCGGGACCTTTGGCGGGGCGTGGACTATTCGGTTTACCATCCGGAAGAGCCCGATGAGCTGGAACACGAACATTATTCCGTGCGTGTCGCGCACGACGTTCTCTGTGCAGTGGACCTCGAAAGTGCCGGCCTTCATGCCCGGGATGTGATCGGGATCATGGAGACTGCAGACGTGAGGCCCAGCGAGACTTTTTGCCGGCACGCCAGAACCTTCTGGGCCTTTATTGCCGGTGAAGACGCTGCGGCAGGCTCGCCCCTTAGCAATAACATTCCCGGCCTGGTGATGGATCTGTTGTCCTCAATTGTTTCCGGCGAAATTGATGCAGACCGGGCCGACTATATGCTGCGGGACGGCTTCCATTCCTCAGTGACCATCGGCGGCTTTAACCTGGACCATCTGTTGAGCAACCTGCGTTTTGGCTGGGATGTGTCCGAACCCTGGCTGGGGCTGGCGATTACCCAGAAAGGTCTGGGGGCGCTGGAGGACTTCGTTTACAGCCGCCACCAGATGTATCGGAAGGTCTATGCCCACAAGACAGCCCTGGGCTTTGACTGGCTACTGCGTGAGGCTATTAATGAAGTGCTGGACGACACCGACAACTTTGAATGGGTGGATACCTGCCTGAGCGACATGTCCTACTTTGCCGAGCTAACGGATAACTTCTTCTGGGAGGCGTTCCGGAAAGTCGCCCGCAAGCACCCGAAGAGCTTTTCGTTCTGCATTGTGAACCGGGTCAAGCTGAACCATCTGGACACCCGGGAAGATCTCTCACCCAGGGGCATCGACCGGCACAGTGCCTGGCTGGCGCAGGAACTGGCGCTGAATCCGGCCCAGGTTGTCACCTGTTCGATGCGGGCGCGGTTTTCGAACATTCAGGACAACTTCAACGGCATCAAGGTACTGGTTCGGGAACCCATTCAACGGTCCCGCTCACTGAAGAAGATTACCGATGTCAGTGCCTTCTTCAGCAAGTTCAGTGACGGCACTATCACCCACTTTTATACGCGTCCGGACGTCACTACCGGTATCCAGGATTCTCTTACCGAGTAGGTGCTCTCACTGACTAGCCGGTAAGGCATTGAGCTCTGCGATCAGGCCACAGGCGCTGTCAAACGCGCCTTCGACTCGGCCGCCACTGAGCCAGTCGCCTGCAAGGCCAATATTGTGTTCCGGAAACCAGAGGTGGCCCGGCTGATCTCCGCCCTCGGATCGGGCGTAAAGCCAGCGATGGGTAACAAGGTCATCGGGCCAAATTTGAAAATTGGTCACTTCCCGGAAGGCTTCCAACAGGCGCTCGGCAACCTCGTCCGCAGGACTCTCGACATGTTGCTTTGACCAGGTCGGGCTGGCGTGAATCACCCACCATTGCCCGTTGTCGTTGCGACCGGGTTTGCTGGAATTGTTGGCCACCCAGAACAGTGCTGGATGCTGACACCGCATAGCTTCGTGATGTGGCCACGGCGGAGCCTGGAAGTGGGCCGCTACCGCCCAGCAGGGCAACACACGCTGTACCGGATCATCAAGATGTGCAGCGAGCTCGTGCAGCCCGCTTTCAGCAAGCAGTTCCCGGGCCTGGGCAGGTGGAGCGGTGATGATGACCTGATCGAAATACCCGAGATGATTGTCCCCAGTATCATAGACCGACCACGCCTGGTCCTTTCGGGCCAACTTTCCGACCCGGGTTTCAGCAACGACCTGAGCATGAGCCGAGAGAGCCCGGGTAATTGCCGTCATCCGGGGTGTGCCGACGTAGCGGGTTTCCTCGGGGAATGGCTGCCACTCTCCTCCCGGGGCCTGGAAACCGAATCTCCCTTGCCAGGGCCCAAAGCAGTCGACGCCGCCGAATTTGCGAAGAAATGGCAGGAAATCGGGGTTTCTGGAGGTGAAGTACTGAGCGCCAATATCCGCTGACCCACCCGAAACACGCTTTGCAGCGAGTCTTCCCCCGGGGCCACGGCTTTTCTCAAAGACGGTAACGTCGTGGCCAAGTCCCTTTAGCTGGATCGCCGCTGTCAGGCCTGCCAGGCCTGAACCAACAACAGCTACATGGCGTATAACAGGGGAATCAAAGGTTTGATTAAACATGGTTTATGGTGCATCCAATTACGGTGGTCAGATCGTACAAATCAACAATCATCTAGATCAGCTGTTCTGCTGATCGTGGGTTCAAGATTCCATTTAAAAGAAAGGCAATCAGGGTATGACCCGAGCGCAGCACTGGCTAACAAACGTTCTGAGATGGTTCGACTCCGAGGCCGGTTCGGATCACGTCGACAGCACTTCCCGGTCGTTCAATTTTTTGCGAGTAATTCCATTCCTGGGGCTTCACCTGGCTTGCTTCCTGGCCTTCTATACAGGTGTCAGCGCGTTTGCTCTTGGATTCGCGATTGCTTTCTTCCTGGTGCGCATGTTCGCGATTACCGGATTCTATCACCGGTATTTTGCCCACAAGACCTTTAAAACCAGCCGTCCCGCCCAGTTTGTGTTTGCGGTTCTCGGCGCCAGCGCCGCCCAGCGCGGACCTTTGTGGTGGGCAGCTCACCACCGCCACCATCACCAGCACTCAGATCAGGAGCAGGATCTGCATTCACCGCACCAGGGCGGTTTCTGGTGGTCGCACATGGGCTGGTTTACCTGTGATGCCGGGTTTGCCACGGACGAACGCAGAATCCGGGACTGGCTCAAGTTTCCGGAACTGAAGCTGATTAACCGCTTCGATTCATTAGTACCTGCGCTTGCCGCCGTGGGCATCTATGCGTTTGGCGAGGCGCTTGCAGCCTGGGCTCCCGGCCTGGGTACCAACGGGCTGCAATTGCTGGTCTGGGGTTTCTTTATTTCCACTGTGATGCTGTTCCACTCGACCGTATCAATCAACTCGCTGTCTCATGTTTGGGGCAAGCGCCGCTTTGAAACCTCAGATGACAGCCGGAACAACTTTTTTCTCGCCCTGATAACGCTTGGCGAAGGCTGGCACAACAATCATCATCGCTGGCCCCAGTCTGTACGCCAGGGCTTTCGCTGGTATGAAATTGACATCACCTGGTATGGCCTGTGGCTGATGTCCAAACTGGGAATCATCTGGGATCTGAATTCGATTCCGCCGCATATTCAGGAAGAAACACGCGAACTGGACAGAGCGAGGAGGAACAAACAATGACAACCGCCTCAGTAATCGAAGTGGGCACGCGCAATCCCGCGGTTCCGGCAACCCTTGATAATTTCCGGACGCTTTTCAACAAACTCGACAAAGGAAATTTGAACAAGCTCTGCCAGATCTACAGCGAAGACATCCGCTTTCAGGATCCGATCGGGACCGTAAACGGGCTGGACGAGCTGACTCACTATTTCGCCGGGGCCTACGCCAACGTCATTTCCTGTCATTTTGAGTTCGGCGATGCGGTGCTTCAGGGTGAGTTTGCGGCAATCCCCTGGGTGATGCACCTGCGGCACAAACGCATTCGTAAGGGCCGAGAGGTTCAGGTTCAGGGCATGAGCCACCTCGAGATTCGCGACGGCATGGTGTGCTACCACCGGGACTATTTTGATGCGGGTGAAATGCTCTATGAGAACCTTCCCGTAATTGGCGGTGTTATCCGCTGGATCAAGGATCAGGCAGGATGAGTGATCGTCTTCAACATACCTCAAACATCTGGATCACCGGCGCCAGCTCCGGCATTGGAGAGTCTGTGACCCGGGCACTGGCCCGCGGAGGGCACCGGCTGGTGATTACTGCCAGGCGCAAAGAGGCGCTGGACGAGATTGCCTCTATCGCCCCGGAGCGAATTACGCCAGCTGCGGCGGACACCACCAGCAAGCAAGATCTGCAGGGGGTTGCAGCCGCGCTTGAAGCCCACGGCGACCTGAATATGGTGATATTGAATGCTGGCACCTGTGAGTACCTGGAAATCGCCGACTACAGCAGCGACGTTATCGAGAAGAACATACACACCAATGTGGTCGGAACTGCCCGCTGCCTGGATATTGCCTTGCCTGCTTTGCGCCGCAGTCGCGCCAAAGGTCAGCCGGCAACCGTTGTCATTGTCAGCTCGTCGGCCTGGTGGTTTCCCTTTGGTCGGGCCGAGGGCTATGGCGCTTCCAAGGCCGCTCTTAGTTACTTTGCCCACTCCCTGAGAGCAGACCTGGATTCAGAGGGCATCGACGTGGTGGTGGTTTCGCCAGGCTTCGTGAAAACACCGTTGACCGACCGCAACGACTTCCCCATGCCATTTTTGGTCACGGCAGAAGACGCCGCGGAACGCATCGTCAGTGGGCTGGCTCGTGGCCACAATGAAATCGCGTTCCCCAAGCGATTTACCTGGATGCTCAGAGTATTCGGTGCCCTTCCCCGGCCCCTGATTGACCGCATGGCGGCCGCCATGGCCCGTAAAAGCAAGACCGAACAGGAAAACAATAGATGAGTAGTGAACGTCAGCGAATTGCCGTGATCGGGGCCGGCGTCTCCGGACTCACGGCTGCGTGGCTTCTGGCCGAGAAGCACGAAGTCCGGATTTTCGAGGCGGGCGATTACGCCGGCGGTCACACCAACACCGAGCAGGTTGAGGCCGGTGGTCGAACCTGGCCGGTGAATACCGGTTTCATTGTCTTCAATGACTGGACCTACCCCAATTTCATCCGCCTGATGGACCGCCTGGGTGTGGCTTCTGAAGTGAGCGACATGAGCTTTAGCGTTGACTGTGGGCCTGGCGGCCTGCAATACAACGGAACCAGTCTGAACACCCTGTTTGCCCAGCGCCGTAATCTGATCAATCTGCCATTTCTGAAGATGGTGCGGGAGATTCTGCGGTTCAACAAGGAATCCCGTGCAGATCTCCAGGCCGGGAACATCAGCAACGAGGAAACCCTGGGCGAATACCTGAACCGGAATGGCTACTCCCGGTATTTCAGAAACTATTACATCGTGCCAATGGGGGCCGCCATCTGGTCAGCCCCGGAAATTGTTCTGGAGCAGTTCCCGATTCGCTTCTTCCTGCAATTTTTCAATAACCACGGCATGCTGTCGGTGGACGATCGCCCCACCTGGCGGGTGATTACGGGGGGCTCAGCTCAGTACGTAACGAAAATGATGGAGCGCCTGGGCGAGTCTACCCATCTGAACAGCCCGGTAGACCGCGTGATCCGGGACGACGACGGTGTGACGGTTTCTGTCCAGGGGCAGAAACACCGCTTCGACCAGGTCATTTTTGCCTGTCACAGCGACCAGGCCCTTGCGATACTCGCAGACCCGACAGACCAGGAGAGGGATATCCTCGGGGCCATGGGCTATCAGAATAACGATGTTGTGCTGCATACCGACAGCAGCGTGCTGCCGGACAACCGGCGTGCCTGGGCGGCCTGGAATTACTTCATTCCTTCCCATAGCACAGAGCCGGTCTCGGTCACCTACAACATGAACATCCTGCAGAATTTCCACGAAGCGCCCGAAACCTTCTGCGTAACCTTGAACCGGAGCCATGACATCGCACCGGACAAGGTGATCAAGCGCTTCGAATACGCCCACCCGGTATTTACACTGGACGCGGTGGCGGCTCAGGAGCGATATGATGAAATCGGCAGCCGGAACCGGACCCATTTCTGCGGTGCCTACTGGTTTAACGGCTTCCATGAAGATGGTGTGCGCAGCGCACTCAGGGTTACCCGGGCGTTCGGAGTGGAGCTTTGACCGTGAACAGCCAGTGGCTCGAGGGTACTGTCCGGCACCGGCGGAAGTACCCGGTACAACATGAATTCAGCTATAGCACCGGCATGCTCGCCCTTGACACCGATGAGTGGGGCGAAATCGCGGAGATCAGCCCGCTGTTTTCCCTGGAACGCTTTAACTGGATTTCCCTGAAACGGAAGGACTACTTCCGGCCCGAGGCGGGAGACCTGTCCACGGCTGTACGTGATCACGTGGCACAAGCGACGGGCTGGCGCCCTGATGGCGAGGTCGAGCTGATAACCCACCCCCGCTATTTCGGGCACGTGTTCAACCCGGTCAGTTTTTACTTCTGTTACCGTGCCGGAGACCGGCCCGCTGAAGGCGCTGTGCCCAAAGTCATTGTCGCCCAGATTACCAACACACCCTGGCAGGACCGTCATGTTTACTGCCTGGAAACCACGGGGGCGCAACCCAACAAGTCAGGCTGGCGCACCGAGCGGTTCGGTTTCAGTAAACGTTTTCACGTTTCCCCTTTCAATGGCATGAACCAGCACTATGACTGGACCTTCAGTTTCCGGGGCCAGGAGCTGAGAATTCACATGAATGTTCTGGAAGAAGGCCGCAAGCATTTTGACGCCACCCTGGTAGTCCAACGTACCCCTCTCGCTCGTAAAGAGATGCACAGAAGTCTTCGAAAGTTCCCGGTTGAAGCATTCAAGGTGGTGGCGGGGATTTACTGGCACGCCCTCAGGCTGAAGCTTAAGGGTGCACCGTTTTATACCCACCCGGACAAGCTCCCGGAAGACAATATCGCCCATCGCCGTGGGCATGATGATTCAGGGCTGGACGTGACCAGTGCTGAAAACAACGACAAGACTCGTGGAAGGGTAAGCTCATGGAGAACCTGAATACTTCGGTTGAAAATACCTCAGCTGGCAGTGTGCCGGTGCTTAGCCGGGTTGCGAGATCCCTGGTGATTCAGCAGCTCCGGTTACTGGGTGAAGGTCAGCTGACGGTGCGGGAACCCGGCTTCGAGAACCTGGTATTCGGTGATGGCAATACCCGCCACCAGCCAGCCGAGTTGGTCATCCACGATCACAGCACCTGGCGGGACCTTCTTACCGGCGGCAGTGTTGGCGCTGCCGAATCGTTTGTAGCGGGTGACTGGTCTACACCAGACCTGGTCGCTCTGCTGCGCTTCTTCACCCGTAATGTTGACCGTATGAACGCATTCGAGGATCGGTTCAGCTGGGTAACCAAACCTGCGTTGAAGGGCCTGCACTGGCTCAACCGGAATACCAAAGAGGGGTCCCGGAAGAACATCAGCGCCCACTACGACCTGGGCAATGACCTGTTCGAAATGTTTCTGGACCCGACGATGATGTACTCCTCAGCCATCTATCCGGACGCCGCGTCGACTCTGGAGGAGGCTGCAGTGCACAAGCTGGACACCATTTGCCGGAAACTCGACCTTCAGCCTGGCGACAAGGTGATGGAAATTGGGACCGGCTGGGGTGGATTTGCCATTCACGCTGCCAAAAACTACGGCTGTCATGTAACCACCACAACGATTTCCAGGGAGCAACTGGAGCTGGCGCGGGCACGGGTAAAGAACGAGGGACTGGAAGACAGAATCACCCTGCTGTTCGACGACTACCGTGACCTGGAGGGCCAGTTCGACAAACTGGTTTCCATCGAGATGATCGAGGCGGTGGGGCCGCAGTTTCTGGACAGCTATTTGGCCCAGATAAACGCGTTGTTGAAGCCGGATGGTCTTGCCCTGGTTCAAGCCATCAACATGCCGGAGCAACGATACCAGCGTGCCCTGAACAACGTGGATTTCATCCAGAGATTCATCTTCCCGGGCAGCTTCATACCCTCTTTCGGAGCGATCCTGGAATCGGTTCGCAGGGAGAGCAACCTGGTACTGACCCACGCCGAAGATACCGGGTTCCATTACGCCCGCACCTTGCATGACTGGTGTGAGCGTTTCATGGCCAAACGGGATCAACTGGAAGCCCTGGGTTACGACCAGGCCTTCCGACGGCTGTGGCACTTTTACTTCGCCTACTGTGAGGCGGGATTCAGCGAGCGGGCCATTGGTGTCGCCCAGCTGGTGTTCGCCAAGCCGGGCAACAAACGAGAGAACATTCTGAGCGTATGATTGCGTCGGAAGCTGGCCGTAATATTCTGAACTTCCTGCTTTTCCAGGCCGGATGGTTTGCCTGTGTCTTCTATCCCGGGCTGGTTGGGGCCGGAATTGTGGTTCTGTTCCTGATCCTGCATTTTGTGCTGGTCAGCCAACACCGGATGACTGAGCTTCAGTTCATCGGTCTGGGTACTGTGGCGGGGTCCGTGCTCGATGGCATCTGGTTCCAAACCGGAATACTGGAGGATGGCACCGGGGAAGTTATTCTGATGCCACCGTGGCTGGTCGCCATCTGGGCCATTTTCATGACCACGCTATGCCATTCGCTGGATTGGATGAGCCGAAAAGCCTGGCTGCCTTTCGTCTTCGCCCCCATTGCCGGGCCCTTTGCCTATTGGTCCGCCAGTCAGCTCGGGGCAGTGGAATTGCCGAACCTCATTCCCTCGCTGATAGCCCTGAGTTTTGGCTGGCTGGTCATTTTTCCCCTGCTTCTTTTCGCCCGGAAAACGCTTTACCCGGAGCTGGTCCGATGAAAACGGCCGTCTGGATTGTTTCGTCTGCCCTCCTGGCAATCACCACATCGGCAATCGCGAACGATTTCCGGTTTACCGGCGAGGCCACATCCCCCGACGGCCAGGTGCTCTACCAAGAGCACCACCGTGTCGATGGCACCTGCCAGGAGGGGGTGTTTCGCCCTCAGGAGCACCATGTGGATTACCACAAACCGGACGGGAGCGAGGCCTTCGCCCACAAAGCCCTCGAATACGATCTTTCCATCATTCGACCGGCCGTGAACTTCGTTCAGCCAGATTTCAGCGAGACCATGAAAATTGCGTATCCGAAACCGGCTACCCTGGTCATCAACTGGGACACGCCCGCCGGCGATTCGAAGCAGTTCGAGGTGGAATATCCCGACAACACAGTGGTAGATGCCGGCTTCGACAATCTTGTGCGCCAGAACTGGCAAAGAGTGGTGGCTGGTAAGTCCGTCGACTTCCGGTTTCTCGGCCCGACCCGTGGCGAACACTATGGATTTGTACTCGAACCGGCCAGAAGCGATAAAATCGATGCGGACCACGTGGTGCAGATACGGCCGACGGGAATGGTTCTGAGATTTCTGGTAGAACCCATTGTGCTCGGCTATAACGAGAACGGTGCACTTACAGATTACTATGGCCTGACCAACATCCGGAAGAATCAGGACGCGAACTACACCGCCCATATCCGCTATTCGGTCGATACCTACCCGGATTGTGAACTGACTCCCTGAAACTGTCGCCCCTGCCAGGGCAGCACCTGGGGGTCAGTGTGGTAAACTCCGGCGGGAACCAACGCCGGAGAGTTTTTCGCAATGATGTTCGTTTCTTTCAACGTCAACAGTATCCGCACACGCCTGCACCAGCTCAAAGCAGTGATCGATGCCCTGGCCCCGGACTTTATCGGACTTCAGGAAACCAAGGTACAGGACGACGACTTTCCAATCGACGCCATTCGCGAGCTGGGTTACCACGTGCATTTCCACGGGCAGAAAACCCATTACGGCGTTGCGCTGCTCTCCAAAGCCGAGCCGGAACAGGTTATCAAGGGCTATCCCTGGGACGGGGAAGATTCCCAGCGCCGGCTGATTACCGGTCAGTTTATGGTGAACGGCGAAAAGCTCACGGTAGTTAACGGCTATTTCCCCCAGGGAGAAAGCCGGGACCATCCGGTGAAGTTCCCGGCCAAGGAACAGTTTTACGCCGACCTCATGCGCTACCTCGACGACCTTAATAAGACCGGTGGCCATGTGGTAGTCATGGGTGACATGAACATTTCCCCCACCGACAAGGACATCGGAATTGGCGCGGATAATGCCAAGCGATGGCTCCGCACAGGTAAATGCTCCTTCCTGCCGGAGGAGCGGGAATGGCTGGGCCAGGTAGAAGCCCGGGGCTATACCGATGTATTCCGCCACCTTCATCCCGATGAGGCCGACACCTTCAGCTGGTTCGATTACCGCAGCAAAGGTTTTGAACGGGATCCGAAACGGGGCTTGAGAATTGACCTGATCATGGCCAGTGACAGCTTGCTCCCGAAAGCCCGAGAAGCGGGCGTTTCCTACGACATCCGCGCCATGGAACGGCCCTCAGACCATTGCCCGGTCTGGGCGAGCTTCGAACTCTAGGATTTGGCCCGGCGCGATATGAAAAAAATCAAAACCCGCGACCGCATTCTGCAAACCAGCCTGTCGCTGTTTAACAGCGTTGGTGAGCCCAATGTCACGACCTTGCTGATTTCCGATGAAATGGATATCAGCCCTGGCAACCTGTATTACCACTTCAGGAGCAAAGGCGATATCGTCGAGGAGCTGTTCGACCAGTATGAGCAGGACATGCTTGATCTGCTGGCGGTCCCTGAAGATGCTGAGATCTCTCTGGATCAGCAAGGGTTCTTTCTGCACCTACTGTTTGAGACGGTGGCGCGCTACCGGTTTCTTTACCAGGATCTGGTGAACGTGTTGTCCCGGTATGATCAGTTGCGGGTGCGGTTCAAGCGAATACAGAAGAAGAAAACGTCGGCCTTCAGAACGATCTGTGAAAGCTTCCGTCGACAAGGCAGCATGACAATTGAACAGGAAGAACTTGATTCCCTGTGCGAGCAGTTAACGCTAACCGCTTGTTACTGGAGTGCTTTTGACACGCTTTCCCACCTGGACGACCGGGAGTCAGTTGATCCCGGCCGGGGCGTTTACCAAATGATGCACCTGGTGCTCCCCTATTTGACACCAACCGACCGCGAAGAAGCCCGGCTTATGAGCCGGGACTATCTTTGAAGACGGGCTGCGTTATTCTTCCTCGTCGTCCCCAGCCTGATTACGCAGCCGGGCAAGCTCCCCTTCAAGCGCTTCGATCCGACGTTCCAGAGAATCAATTTCTTCCCGACGGTGGATGCCGAGTCTTCTGAGCGCCCCCGATACCCGCTCATCGAACATGTGCTCAAGCCGGTCCCAAGTGCCCGTCGCCCTCTCACGAACACCTTCAACCCGGTCTTCAACGGATTTGATCTGCTTTTCAACAACGCCCCGGGTTCGGTTCTCGAGCTGTTCGCCTTCCTGAACCAGCCGGTCAAAGAAACGACCGGTATCTTCCTCGGCCTTGGTGTAGGCTCCCAGCCCCGCTAACCAGATCTGGCGCGCGGAACCCTTGATTTTTGCGGCCAGTTGCGCATCATTCTCCGGCTTATCGTCGTTCTGTTCAGACATGTAACAACCTCGGGGTGCGGATATTTCTTTTGGGCACCTATTGTATTACAGCTTTGGCAGGATTTCAGTGGGCCTGAAACCCGCTCAGTGAAAGGGCGCAGTATAAAGGCCTGCCCGATATGAAAAAATGTTTTCAAACGAAAGTGGTACTCGCTTGAAGTGTTCAAAATATAGTCAATACTTCCCTATACCGGTGTCCCCGCTGATGCCGGTTGTCTGGAAGTCTTTCATGGATACTACTCGCACGCCTCTGCCCGGCATCCTTTGCCGGGCTTTTTTTTGGTATTATCGCCCCAAGATATATGCTTATTCCAAAACCTACCTACAAATCAATGATAGTAACTTCTGGAGTTTCGGATGATTGAAATCGCGTGGAGTAATTTCACTCCCTGGTCTGCGCTGGTCGGCGGCATCCTTATTGGACTTGCTGCGGCCAGCTTCCTGCTGCTCAACGGCCGGATCGCCGGCATCAGCGGGATTCTTGGTGGACTTCTCTCGCCGGCATGGGGCGACATTGCCTGGCGGATAGCCTTCCTGGCCGGGCTGATTGGCGCGCCTGCGGTCTGGTTGCTGGCGACCGAGCTACCAGCCATCGAAGTCAGGGCCGGCTACCCGGCGCTGATTATTGCCGGCCTGTTGGTGGGCATAGGAACGCGGTATGGCTCCGGCTGTACCAGCGGTCATGGCGTCTGCGGTTTGTCGCGGCTTTCATTAAGATCCCTTGCCGCAACCCTCAGCTTTATGGGTGCGGGGTTTGTGACTGTATATATCCTCCGCCACCTTTTGGGAGTCTGACGCCATGAAATATTCCCTTGCTTCGCTTTTTGCCGGCCTGTTGTTTGGCTTTGGCCTGATCGTCTCCGGCATGGCAAACCCCGAGAAAGTACTGGGGTTTCTCGATATCGCCGGTCTCTGGGATCCTTCCCTGGCATTCGTGATGGGTGGAGCCATCCTGGTTGGCGTCTTTGCCTTTGCTGTCGCCCGCAAGCGCACTCTGTCTTTCCTCGGCTTCAACATGAAGCTTCCCAGCCATACCCACATCGACAAACGGCTGGTGCTGGGCGGCCTGCTGTTCGGTGTTGGCTGGGGCATCGCCGGGTTCTGCCCTGGTCCGGGCCTGGTGGCTCTGGGTGCCGGAGAAACCAAGGCAGCGGTGTTTGTGACTGCCATGGTGGCCGGCATGGTGATTTTTGAAGTGATAGAGCGCAACCGCGCGAAAGCGTAAGTATTTTCTGTTAACTTCCCTGCCGTCATTCTGACACAGCCTACTGGCTGTGCGATTATGTCGGCAGCTCCCCTACCCAACCCGGAGGCGAAATCCCATGGATATCAGAAAGATTGATGACAACATCTCGGTAGCTCCCCAGATCTCCGTTGAAGACGTAGCAGAAGCCGCAAAACTGGGGTTCAAAACCCTGGTGGCCAATCGCCCGGACCGGGAAGAGCCCGGTCAACCGTCCATGGCCGATATCGAAGCAGCAGCCCGTGAGCATGGCCTGACCTGGGTATTCATGCCGGTGGAGTCCGGAAATATCACTGATGACGATGTAAACCGGTTCGCGCCAATGATCCGTGACGCTGAAAAACCCGTACTGGCCTTCTGCCGTTCCGGAACCCGCTGCACTGTACTCTGGGCGCTGAGTTCGGCACGAAACACGTCAGCCGACGAAATCTTCACCAAGGCCCGCAACGCCGGTTACGATATTTCAGGGCTGGCACCCCGTATGGCCCAGCAGGCCAGAGGCAAAGGCTGACCTCTTCATAACGCAAAACCAACGTTCAGGATCGACCCCATGCAATTCAAAGGTTCAGAGAACTTCAGCCACAACCAGCCTGACAGGGTGGGCGTGCTGGTAACTAACCTGGGTACTCCGGATGCCCCTACGACTTCCGCACTCCGCCGTTACCTTGCTGAATTCCTTTCGGACCCAAGGGTGGTGGAACTGCCCAGACCATTGTGGTGGCTGATCCTGCATGGCGTTATTCTGCGTATTCGCCCCAAACGCAGTGCACAGGCCTACGCCAGTGTCTGGCAGCCAGAGGGGTCGCCCCTGCTGCTGCACACTGCAAAGCAGGCCGAGGGCATTCGTGAAGCGCTGAAACGAAAGTACGGACCCAATGTAGTGGTCGGTTTTGCCATGCGTTACGGCAACCCGTCCATCTCCCGGGTCCTGGATGAAATGCAGCAGCAAGGGGTGCGAAAACTGCTGTTACTGCCACTCTACCCTCAATATTCCGCATCGACTTCCGCCTCAACTTTTGATGCTGTTGCCAGTGATTTCGCCAGGCGTAGGTGGTTACCAGATTTCCGGTTCGTCTCCCATTACCCGGATTACCCGCCTTATATTGAAGCCATGGCACGGCATATCGAAGCGCACTGGGCCAATCATGGGCGCAATCAGAAGCTGGTACTCTCCTATCATGGGGTTCCTCTGAAGTATCTGACCAAGGGCGACCCTTACCATTGCGAATGCCACAAAACTTCGCGGCTGCTGGCCGAGCGACTTGGTTTGAGCAGAGAAGACTATATGACCACCTTCCAGTCCCGGTTTGGCAAGGAGGAGTGGCTAAAGCCCTACACGGACGAGACGCTTAAATCGCTGCCCGGCAAAGGCGTTAAATCGATAGACGTATTCTGCCCCGGGTTCTCATCGGATTGCCTTGAAACCATAGAGGAAATCGATGAAGAGAACCGGGACTACTTTGTGAAATCTGGCGGTGAAAGTTTCAGCTACATCACTGCGCTGAACGCGACGCCTGGCCATATTGACGCCCTGGTAAAGCTGATAGAGGAGAATTTGCAGGGATGGCAGGTTCCGAAAAATGAGCCAGAAGCACTGGCCGCTCGACAGAAAAGGGCGGACGAGCAGAAACACGCAACCTATCCGGGCCGGATGCTTTAATCCGGGCTTTCGATTGTTCCCGGAGCGGTATCAGCTGCTCCGGACCTTTCGCCTACCCTCCCTATCTCCGTCATCCGAAAGATCCGGCATTGATTGGCAGAACGTGCACTCTTCCGTATCAACGGCAGCACCGCCGGCTTCAACGTACCGAACCCGGTGGCTGGCCTTGCCTCGATTTGCAGACACAGAAAACTTCCGGTCACGACGATCCGGCGCTTGGTCTGAGGATTTATGGGTGTTTTGTGAGTCGGTCATAACGAGCCCTCGCGATATCAACGTACTGATGATGAGGGTAATCTGACATTAAGCCAAGTAGGGAAAACCACCAAAAGATTGGTCAAAGATCGGAAATTGCAGGGAACGAAGAGAGGAAAAATGGCGGTGGGCCAGGGATTCGAACCCCGGGAAGGCTACTAACCTTCGGCGGTTTTCAAGACCGCTGCATTAAGCCACTCTGCCAGCCCACCGTTTTTCCATCGCCGCCATTGTGACAGCGGGGAGCATGATACCGGAATTGCCTGTACTGTCAACGCTCTGCATAAAACCCGCCGCATTTTTCAACATTAACAGTTTTTAATGGAATCCAGGAGCCACTTTCATGTCGTAAATGATTGAAAGTTGCGTATCTGACACTATGATGAGACACAGTATCCAGTCGTTATAAAACGGAGATGACAATGGAAGACAAACGTTTCGGCGTTCAAAACTCTCAGGGAGCCTATTCTGCTCCCCAGACCGAGCGCGCGACCACAGGAATCAGCGCTGACGCGATGAATGTGTTGCGCAACACTTACATGCTTCTGGGCATGACCCTCGCCTTTTCGGCGCTTACCGCATTCCTGAACATGAACGGAACCCACCCGGGTTTTCTGATCACCATTGTGGGATACATTGGCCTGCTGTTCGCGACCTATAAGCTGAAAAACAGTCCTTGGGGCATCGTGACCACCTTCGCACTAACGGGCTTCATGGGTTACACCCTTGGCCCGATCATTGGTGCTTTTGTTGCCGCCGGTGCCTCCCAGATCGTTGCTCAAGCGCTGACGCTGACTGCTGTCGCCTTCGTCGGTTTGTCCGCTACTGCGATCATTACCAAGAAAGACTTCAGCTTCATGTCCAGCTTCCTGACCGCTGGTGCGTTTGTGCTGATCGGTGCCATGTTGCTGGCCTTCCTGATGGAGAGTTCTGCCCTGCAGCTGGCGGTGTCTGCTGGCTTCACCATCTTCGCGTCAGTTATGATCCTGTTTGAGACCAGCCAGATCATCAAGGGTGGCGAGCGCAATTACATCATTGCCACGGTTGGCCTGTACGTTTCAATCTATAACTTGTTCCTGAGCCTGCTGCACCTGCTGTCTGCATTTAGTGGCAACGACTGAAATCAAGCTGAAATAGCCTGCTTAAAAGCCCCGGCAGTTGCCGGGGTTTTGCTTTAGGTGTACTTAAAACTCCCAGCGTCCATAATCAGGAATGAGCCGGAATCATGTCTGATACCTCTGAAACCTTTACCCTGGTCATTACTGGTGCACCCTATTCCTCGCAGGCGCCACAGACTGCCCTGGGTTTTGCAAAGGCCGCCATAGACGAGGGTCACAGGATTGACCGCGTCTTCCTGTACGGTGATGGAGTACATCTGGCCTCCGCACTGTGCACACCCCCGTCTGACGAGACCGGCTGGCCGCAAAAATGGGCGGAATTTCTCGAACACCATGGCATTCCGGCAATAGTCTGCATTGCTTCCGCGTTGCGCCGGGGGCTGGTGAATGAGACCGAACAGAAGCGCTACCAATTGCCAGCTGCTAACCTGCTTCACCCTTTCGAAATCGCCGGTCTGGGTGAATGGGTCGAGGGTCGGATGACATCCACACGAACACTCTATTTCCACGCTGGAGGCTGACCGTGCGCACACTGATCATGATCGACCAGCCACCCTATGGCACCTGGACTGGCCGTGAAGCGCTGGATATGGCATTTTCCCTTGCAGCGTTCGATCAGCCGGCGTCATTGCTGTTTACCGGTGCCGGGGTCGCCTGGTTGAGGCGGGCCCAGAATACCGCTGGCATCGAACAAAAATCCATAGAGAAGAATCTCTTGGCAGCACCCATATTCGGCATTGAAGCGATCCTGGCAGATCGCTCAGCCTGCCAGAAGTTCGGGCTGGATAAGGAGTCGCTTATTAGCGGTGTGACTTTGGTGGACGCCATCGGAGCTTTGCTCAGACAATATGACCACACAGCGTTTGCAGGTTAACCAGATATGAACTCATTCGATACTCTGCATATCCTGAACAAATCCCCAGAGCACCCCAGGGCGGCACAGTGCCTTGCCCTGCTGTCCGAGGGAGACGCCCTGCTGCTGACTGAAAACGGCGTACTGTTACTCTCTGCGGGGCGCCTGCCGGCCATCGGCAAGGTGTTCGCGCTCTCGCCGGATGTTTCCGCCCGTGGACTTGGAAATACTGTTGGTGATGCGAAAGTGGTAGCCTTTGACGATATGGTCTCATTATCGCTTCAGGCTCAACGGGTAATTAGTTGGTAAGCCATGACGAGTAACACGATGCCGGAACGCAATAGCGAAGGTTTTCTCGAGAACGCCCAGGCCTGGACAGAAGGTGTAGCAACCGCAATTGCGGCTGAGGATGATATCCAACTTAGCGATAATCACTGGGAAATCATAAAGTTTCTTCGCTCTTTTTATAAAGAGCATGAAATGTCTCCCCCCTCAAATCGGTTGTTCGTGAGGGCGGTGAAGGAAGCACTGGGAGAGGATAAGGGCAACAGCATCTACCTGATGCAGCTGTTTCCCGGCACACCCGCAAAAACTGCCTGCCGGATTGCCGGGCTGCCTCGCCCTACTAACTGTCTTTAGGGCGCTCGGAAGGCTTCCCAGTGTGGTCCCGTTTATTACGCTCAAGATCTGCCGCCGTACCGAGAAAGCTGCTCAGCCCGTTTTCAAATAGCCCGGAGCCGAATTTCAGAAACTGACGCGTTGATTCCTTCACAGTGCCGTCCAGCGCGCTCTCGGGTAGCTCTCGGAGCGTATCTGCTACGCCCTTTTTCACCCCTCGCGTGACCGCCGGCTCAATTTCCCGGGACGCTTCGATCAGTTCGGCGACCTTTCGGTCGAGGTAAGGACGAACGACGAAACGCCAGAACCCTCCGAGGGTGAGAAGCACTGCTGCAACCGTAACTAAAGCTTGAGCTGTGAGTGATGCCCAGAGGGGCATGGCCTTCCTCCTTATGCGCCCGCCAAGGACCAGAGCGCACTTTGCCTAGAATGTCACGTATGTGAGGGACAGAAACTGCACCAGCCCCGCCAGACCGCCGAAAATGCCGCCGACGACCATCAACTGAAATTCCTCCTCCCGGAATGCCGGGCGAAGGATATCCTGGAATTCTGAAGGTTTCAGGGCTTTCATCTGGCCCGAAAGAACTTCCGCCACGATCGGCGCCCGTTCGCGGTTAAATGCGGGGTCACTGAACACATCATGGGTCGCCAGAACCGCCTTCTGGTTCATGGCTTTTTTCAGGTCTGTGTAACCGGTCATGCCCACGGTTACCTGCGCTGTCAGCTTCATAATCACGGAGTTGTCGAGCAAAGGCCGCAGGTGCTTCTGAATAATAGCGCGGGTTCGGTCACCGTGACTGCCGTTAATCATAGCGTCGGCCACTTTTTCCACGGTAATCAGCTCTTCAGCCACCAGCTTCGCCCAGACATCACTGATCTCGGATTGGCGACGGAGGAACAGGCCCTGGATTTTCCAGAACAGAAATTGCCGGGGTTTTAACGGTGCGAAAATCAGATTGATGGCGATCCAGTTGGTCACAAAACCAATCACAAAGCCACCGAGCGGCAGCAGCCAGGGCTCGGGATATCTTGACCAGAGCGGTATCAGAACCGCACCGAGAATACCGCCGATAATAGCGCCCCGGTTAATCACAGACTGGAGCTCAACCGCACCGGCCTGCTTGAAGATCCGGTTCATCAGGTCCGGATGGGTTTCCAGCTCCCGGCTGAGCAGAGCCTTGAGGTCGACCAGCTCATCAAGGTCGTCACCGAAATCCTCCACCAGATCTTCAATCCGCGACGGTAATTGCTCCCTCGCCCACTGATAGATGCGGTTTTTGAGGAATACCGGCAAGTTATCCCAGAGAACCGGCTGGATTTCATACATGACCTCGTCGATGTACTCGTCCATCCTGGGCGTTACCTGTGAAATAACCTGCTCGACAATACGTTGGGGTTCGAGTTTCTGGTAGACAGCGTTCAGATCACCAAACTGCTTCAAAGTCCTGTCGATGCAGATATGGGCCATCTTCTCAGCCTTGCGTGGAATAACGCCCTGCCAGCCAATCAGCCCTATCCCAATAAATTGAACGGGATAGAAAGACATCTGGATAGCAAGCCAATTAGTGAACCAGCCAACCAGGGCGGCCATGAGTGGCAAGGACAGAAGCTCAACGTCGAACAAGTTTGACCCCGGTTTGAGTGTGTAATCCGGATAAGCCGGTGATAATGCCGTTAACGGGCAATCAGGATAGTACCTGTGTGCCGTTTCCGCTTATAGGACCAATAATGAAGTAATTGAACAGTCACCACATTGGCCGTGTAGCCAAGGTGAAACGGGTATTGCGGCTTATCGGGGAGTGCCGCAGCCCAGGGGATGCGGCACCTCAAGGAGAGCATCGCTTATTGGTAGTAGGCGTTTTCTGTGTTGGAGTGGTCGGTTACGTCCCGTACGGCGGTGATTTCCGGCACCCGCTCCTTCAACGTGGATTCAACGCCCTGTTTCAGAGTCAGACTGACCGCGGAACAACCCTGGCAGCCGCCGCCGAAGCGAAGAACAGCCACGGACTCATCAACGATTTCTACCAGGGAAACTTCGCCGCCATGGGACGCCAGATTCGGGTTTATTTCAGACGCCAGGATGTAGTTGACTCGATCCGGCAGGGGGGCGTCGTCATCGATCTTGGGCACCTTGGCATTCGGCGCCTTGATCGTGAGCTGACCACCCATCTGGTCTTTTGAATAGTCTACGTATGCCTCTTCGAGGAAGGGCACGGAGTTGTGGTCCAGATACAGGGTGAATTTTTCCAGATCTACCTGCTCGTCCGTGGGAACCACTTCATTTGGCGGGCAGTAGGCCAGACAGGTTTCGGCATTCTTGGTGCCAGGCTGGGTGACGAAGATCCGGACACCCATACCTTCCACGTCCTGCTTTTCAATAAGTTGTGCGAGATAGTCCCGTGCGGGATCTGTCACAGTAACCAATGCCATGTTTTCAACCCGTTTGAAAGTTTGAACCTATTTTAAGGGAGTTCGCGGGAACATGAAAGACCAAGTAAAATAGTCGGGCTTTACTGAGGTAATGAGTTTCCCCTACGAAAGCTCAATTCTGGAAGGCAATTGATAATGGTCATTCGTACTAAGACGGGCTCAGGCATTTTTGCTATTATCCCGCGCCATTGAATTCAATACAGCGTTATTAACGATACCCGGAAGTAATCCTATGACCGATCGCAAAACCCGTCTCGACCAACTCCACAAGGCCCTGCAGGAACGCATTGTGATCCTTGATGGTGGCATGGGGACTATGATCCAGAATCTGAAACTGGATGAGCAGGCCTTTCGGGGCGATCGGTTTGCCGACTACGAGCGCGAAGTTCAGGGCAATAATGACCTGCTGAACCTGACCCAGCCGGCCCTGCTCCGCAATATTCATGCGGATTATCTGGATGCCGGCTCGGATATCATCGAGACCAACACCTTTAACTCAACACGCCTGTCCCAGGCGGATTACGGCCTTGAGGCAATTGCCAAGGAGCTGAATGTTTCCGCCGCTCAACTGGCCCGGCAGGTCGCGGATGAATATACCGCGAAGGACCCGGCCAAGCCTAGGTTCGTGGCAGGCGCGGTTGGCCCCACATCCCGAACCGCATCCATTTCACCGGATGTTAACAACCCGGGATACCGGAATGTCGATTTCCAGACCCTCGTTGACAATTATTACGAGGCGGTGGAAGGCCTCGTTGAAGGTGGCTGCGATCTCATTCTGATCGAGACCATATTCGATACACTGAACGCCAAGGCCGCGATTTACGCCACCCAGCAGTATTTTGAAGACAGCGGCGTCACTTTGCCGATCATGATTTCAGGCACCATTACGGATGCTTCCGGCCGCACGCTCTCGGGCCAGACCACCGAAGCTTTCTGGAACTCCGTGGCTCATGCCAGACCGATTTCGGTGGGCCTGAACTGCGCCCTCGGTGCCGACGCCCTTCGCCCCTATGTGGAAGAGCTGTCCGCCAAGGCAGAGACCTACGTCAGCGCACACCCCAACGCCGGCCTTCCGAACGAGTTTGGCGAATACGACCAGACGCCGGAGGAAATGGCGGAAATTATTGAAGGCTTCGCCCGGGACGGCTTCCTGAATATCATCGGTGGCTGCTGTGGCTCCCGCCCGGAACACATTGAAGCCATTGCCCAGGCCGTGGCCAAGTATCCGCCACGCAAGATTCCGGAGCGTCCGAAGGTCCTGCGCCTGTCTGGTCTTGAGCCGTTCACCGGCGACGACAACGTTCTGTTTATCAACGTCGGTGAGCGTACCAACGTCACCGGCTCCAAACGTTTCCTGCGGCTGATCAAGGAAGAACAGTACGAAGAAGCCCTGAGCGTTGCCCGGGACCAGGTGGAAAATGGGGCCCAGATCATCGATATCAATATGGATGAGGGCATGCTGGAGTCGAAGGAGGTGATGGTAACCTTCCTGAATCTGGTGGCCTCAGAACCGGATATTTCCCGGGTTCCCATCATGATCGATTCCTCCAAGTGGGATGTCATTGAGGCCGGCCTGCGCTGCATCCAGGGCAAGGCGGTGGTGAACTCCATCAGCCTCAAGGAAGGCGAAGAGGAATTTATCAAACGCGCCAGGGACTGTATGCGTTACGGCGCCGCAGTGGTGGTGATGGCGTTCGATGAGCAGGGCCAGGCAGATACCTATGAGCGCAAAACCCAAATCTGCAAACGCTCCTACGATGTCCTGACCGGCATAGGCTTCAATCCCGGCGATATTATTTTCGACCCGAATATCTTTGCCATAGCCACCGGCATTGAGGAACACAACAACTATGCGGTGGACTTTATCAACGCCACCCGCTGGATTCGCAAGAACCTGCCCCACGCCTCAATCTCCGGCGGCGTAAGCAACGTGTCGTTCTCATTCCGGGGTAACGACGTAGTACGTGAAGCCATCCATTCCGTGTTCCTCTATCACGCCATCAAAGCCGGCATGAACATGGGCATCGTGAATCCCGGGCAGCTGGTCATTTACGATGATATTGAACCGGAACTGAAAGAACTGGTGGAAGATGTTGTCCTGAACCGCCGGGATGATGCCACCGACCGCCTTCTGGAAATCGCTGAGCGCTACAAGGGCAAAGGTGGAAAAACCCAGGAAGAAGACCTCGCCTGGCGTGAGTGGCCGGTTGAAAAGCGCGTGGAGCATGCTCTGGTGAAAGGTATTACGTCCTACATTGTGGATGACACCGAAGCCTGCCGCCTGAGAGCCACCCATCCCATTGAGGTCATTGAAGGTCCGCTGATGGACGGCATGAACGTGGTCGGCGACCTGTTCGGCGACGGCAAGATGTTCCTGCCCCAGGTGGTCAAAAGTGCACGGGTCATGAAACAGGCTGTCGCGCACCTGATCCCCTACATCGAGGCCGAAAAAACCGAAGACCAGAAAGCCAAGGGCAAGATTCTCATGGCGACGGTCAAAGGCGACGTGCACGACATCGGCAAGAACATCGTAGGCGTCGTGCTTCAGTGCAATAACTACGAGGTGATTGATCTGGGCGTCATGGTCCCCTGCGATAAGATCCTGGCTGCTGCAATAAAATATGACGTCGACATCATTGGCCTCAGTGGCCTGATCACTCCCTCCCTGGATGAAATGGTCCACGTTGCCCGTGAAATGCAGCGTCTGGATTTCAATATTCCGCTTATGATTGGTGGTGCAACCACATCCAAAGCCCACACAGCTGTCAAGATCGAGCCCCATTACAAGAACGACATCGCCCTGTACGTGTCGGACGCCTCCCGCTGTGTGAATGTGGCGTCGCAGCTGCTCAGTAAAAACGCCAAACCAGACCTGGTGGCCGCCGCTCGGACCGAGTACGACGAGATCCGTGAGCGCCGCAAAAACCGGGGTGACCGGACCAAGCTGGTATCCCTGAAGGAAGCCCGAGATCGCGCGCCGGACATCAATTTCGAGGGCTATCAGCCGCCGAAGCCTGCATTTACTGGCATCCGGGTGTTTGAGGACTATGACCTCAACGAGCTAATCGATTACATCGACTGGACTCCGTTTTTCATATCCTGGGACATTTCCGGAAAATACCCGGCCATATTCGATGATCCAAAGCGTGGCGAGGCCGCGCGGCATCTGTTTGACGACGCCCAGACCATTCTCCACCGGATGATCGATGAAAAGCGGGTATCTGCTCGTGGAGTCATTGGTTTCTGGCCGGCAAACCGGCGCGGTGACGACATTGTGGTGTACAAGGATGAGTCTCGCTCTGAAGAGCTGACTACCTTGCACCACCTTCGTCAGCAAGACGATAAGGCGCCCGGTAAGCCAATGATCGCCCTTTCCGACTTTGTTGCTCCGGAAGAATCGGAGACCTGCGATTATGTGGGTGGCTTCGCGGTAACCACTGGCGTGGGTGCCGAGGAGTTCTCTGTGGAGTTCAAGGAGGCCAACGACGATTACAATGCAATCATGGTCAAGGCTCTGGCCGACCGGCTGGCTGAGGCGTTTGCCGAGCGCATGCACGAACGGGTTCGACAGGAATTCTGGGGCTACGCCGCCGATGAGCAGCTGGGCAGTGCCGACCTGATCAAGGAACGGTACCGGGGCATTCGTCCTGCGCCGGGCTATCCGGCCTGCCCGGATCACACCGAGAAGGCCACGCTTTTCAAGCTGCTCGATGCCACCGACAAGGCCGGTATCGAACTGACCGAGCATTTTGCCATGTTCCCGACCGCCGCAGTGTCCGGCTGGTACTTTGCCCATCCGGAATCCAAATACTTCGCGGTCGGGAAAATTGGCGTTGATCAGGTTGAGGACTATGCTGAACGCAAAGGCATCTCCAAGGCTGAAGCGGAACGCTGGCTAGCGCCAAGCTTGGCGTACGATCCGGCGGAGTAAGCTTCGGTTTGGAAGATGCACTGTGACTGAAAAAGAAGGAGCGAGGTTATGACGGAGTCATCCGGGTCCGAGAAAAAAGATCAACAAAAACCCAAGGGGCCGGGCGTACTCAAAGTCATGCAGAGCATTCTTGCCGGCGCTTTCGGGGTTCAGTCTGATAAGCGCCGGCAGGAGGATTTTTCAGGCCACAGCCCGTGGCCCTACATTATTGCTGGCGTGTTATTCACCGTCAGCTTCGTGGTGGGGCTGATCGTGATCGTGAACCTGGTTCTGGCCAGCCACTAAACCTATTGGCCGGCCACCCAGATCACCGCAAATGCCACAGCAAGAAATATCAGCAGCACTGCAGCAACGGCATCAGCCTGACTATCCGATCGCGCGTTTTTCTTCATGTCGGTTCCTCTTTCCGGATTCAATGTCGCCTTGTTATTGTCGAAACTACAGCGAGGTGCAACTGCTGCGCTGATATTTTCAGGTTAGGCAGAAAATTGATATCCGTCCAGTGCTTTGTCCCATCTGCTTATCGCCTGAATCGATAAACATATTTGGAAATAATCATTTTAAGAATAAAAACCCGCTGTTATCCTCCACTGAAGATATAAGGCCGCTGGCCTGAATATGATGCTTTCAAGCAGGATCTTCCCATTATGTACGTATACGATGAACACGATCAGCAGCTAGCTGCTGAAAGGGTTGCCCAGTTCCGTGACCAGACCGAGAGGGCTCTGGCCGGTGAACTGGCTGAAGATGAGTTTCTTCCCCTGCGACTGCAGAATGGCCTGTACGTTCAGCGTCTTGCCCCGATGCTCAGGATCTGTGTTCCCTACGGCATGATGCGTTCGGACCAGCTGCGCCGGTTGGCGCGCATCACCCGCGATTACGACAAGGGCTATGCCCACTTTACCACCCGTCAAAATGTTCAGCTGAACTGGCCCGCGCTTGAAGATGTCCCCGATATTCTGGCGGAGCTGGCGGAAGTGGAGATGCATGCCAACCAGACCAGCGGTAACTGCATCCGGAACACCACTACGGATCAGTTTTCAGGGGTTCAGTCTGACGAAATTGCGGACCCGAGACCCTATTGCGAGATCATTCGCCAGTGGTCCACATTCCACCCGGAATTTGCATTCCTGCCCCGTAAATTCAAGGTTGCCGTGAACGCTTCGGAACACACGGATCGTGCTGCCATCCAGGTACACGATATTGGCCTGCAGATGGTCCGTAATGAGGCCGGAGAATTGGGATTCCGGGTACATGTTGGCGGTGGCCTTGGCCGCACACCGATGGTTGGGCCGGTCATTCGTGAGTTCCTTCCCGAGCTGGATCTGCTCACTTATCTGGAGGCCGTGCTTCGGGTCTACAATCGTTACGGTCGCCGGGATAACAAGTTCAAGGCCCGGATCAAAATTCTGGTTAAAGCACTGACGCCGGCAGGGTTTGCCGAGAAAGTGGAAGCCGAGTGGGCTCACATCAAGGACTCCCCTACTCGCCTTACCCGCGAAGCCATTGAGCGAATTCAGGGCTACTTCACGGAACCGGATTACGAAGCACTCGACAACGCCACGGACTTGCTGGCCAGCCAGCGTTTCGAGCACAGAGGTTTCGACCAGTGGCTGACTCACAATGTGGACACCCACAAAAAGCCGGGTTATGCCATTGTTAACCTGACCATGAAGAAAACCGGCACTCCTCCCGGGGATGTTACTGACCGGCAATTGGAACAGATCGCGGATCTGGCCGATGACTACAGCTTTGGCGAAATCCGGGTAACCCACCACCAGAACGTGGTACTTGCAGATGTTCGCCAGGATCAACTACTGGAACTCTGGCAGGCCATCACGCCCATGGGCTTTGGCACCGCGAACCTGAACACGCTGACTGACGTGATTTGCTGCCCCGGCGGAGATTTCTGCGCGCTGGCCAACGCCAAATCGATACCGGTAGCCGAAGCCATCCAGCGGAAGTTCGACGATCTCGATTATCTGTACGATCTGGGCAACATTGATCTGAATATCTCCGGCTGCATGAACGCCTGTGGTCACCACCATGTTGGCAATATCGGGGTTCTCGGTGTCGACAAGAAGGGTGAGGAGTTCTACCAGATCAGTCTGGGCGGCTCGTCCCATCATGATGCCTCGATTGGCAAGATTCTGGGGCCGTCGTTTGCACGGAACGAAATGCCCGAAGTGATCGCCAAGATCATTGATGTATTCGTGGATAAGCGTACGGAAGAGGAGACCTTCCTGGACACTTATCGCCGTGTTGGAATTGATCCTTTCAAGGAGCGGGTTTATGCCTAACGTAATTTCCCGGGATGGCAGCATCCGCCAAGACAACTGGGTTGTGGTTTCCCGCCCTGCCGAGGGTGAATCGCTGGATATTCCCGGTGATCAGCCGGCCCTTATTCCGGCAGACCTGTGGCTGGCCGGCTATGAGCATTTTACGGGCCGCGAGGACATCGGTGTGTGGTTTGACAGCCATGATGAGCCGGAGCTTCTCGAAGGCCGGGTGAATGAGCTGCCGGTGATTGCGGTGAATTTTCCAAAGTTCAGTGATGGCCGTGGTTACAGCATTGCGCGGTTGTTGCGGGAGCGCTTTGGTTATGTAAATGAGTTGCGCGCTGTCGGGGATGTGTTGCTGGATCAGCTGCAGTTTATGAAGCGGTGCGGGTTTGATGCCTATGTGCTTCGCCCTGACAAGGATATTACCAAGGCACAGAGGTGCCTGAACTTCTTCAGCCAGGGCTATCAGGCGGCTACCGATACCGACATTCCCCTCTTCCGGCGTCGGGCCTCTTAGGTACCAAACTTTAAAGTACGAAGAGAGGGGATTCACTTCTTATTTAGAGTGATCCAAAACGATCTTGCCGGCTGACTCACCCTTCAAGAAGGCCTTCAACGCCTCGTCCAGCTCACCCCGCCCGATATCACGGGCCGAAGCTTCAGTCTTCGGGCAGGCCCATTCACCCGCGAACTTCTTCCAGACCGCCTCTTTCTCCGCCAGCGGGATTTCAACGGAATCCACGCCCAGCAGGTTCACGCCCCGCAGGATGAACGGCAGCACGGTGGTCTGAAGGCCCGGGCCGGCGACCAGGCCGCAACAGGAGACCGAGCCACCGGGTAGGATCTGCTTGAGCAGCTCAGCCAGCGGGCCGCCGCCTACGGTGTCTACCGCGTTAGCGAAGACCGGCTTAACCATGGGCTTCTTATCTTCGGCCAGGGTTTCGCGGCCAACGACTTCTTTGGCGCCGAGGGCTTTGAGGTCATCCGCGTGGTCGGCTTTGCCGCTGATCGCGACAACGTCGAAGCCGAGGTTCGAAAGCAGTTCGACAGCGACGGAGCCGACTGCCCCGGAGGCGCCTGAAACAGCTACTTTGCCCTGCTCCGGTTTGGCGCCCATGGTCAGCAGTTTCTGGACGCAGAGGCCCGCGGTAAGGCCGGCGGTACCATAGATCATGGCGGTTCGGGCGCTCCAGCCAGCGGGCATAGGTACGCACCAGGCCGCCGGCACTCTGATGTATTCACCAAATCCGCCGTCAGTGTTCATGCCCAGATCGTAGCCGGTGACGATGACCGGGCTGCCTGTTGATGGGGTTCCCGTGGCGGATTCCACCACTTCGCCGGCGGCGTCGATGCCGGGGGTGTGGGGAAAGGAGCGGCTGACGCCTTTGTTGCCGGAGGCCGAGAGAGCATCCTTGTAGTTGAGCGAGGAGTGGCTGACCCGAATGAGGACTTCGCCTTCAGGGAGGTCAGCGGTACTGAGGGTTTTCTCTGCACCGACATACTCTCCGTTGTGTTCTTCAACACGCCAGGCTTTGAACTCGATGTTGGTTGTCATAGTTGTTCCCCGTTTTTCGGTAAGCTACTGGAATTTCTGGTTGCGGAAGGCACCCAGTACTTTCCAGACGGTATGTTCAAGCGCTGCACTGGTGGCCAGCCCGAGCTTTTCCGGGAGGGTCCGTTTGCGCTGGTATGCTACGGAGACTACGTCTGCCCGGTCGCAGGCCTCAATAAGATATTCGTCGGAGGTCTTGATCTCGTCGATCAGCTTCACCTCCAGTGCCCGTTTGCCAAACCAGATGTCGCCATTGGCGACTGCGGCAATGTCCAGATCCGGCCGGCGTTCACTGACATATTCCTTGAACAGGACGTGGGTATCTTCCAGGTCTTCCAGGAACTTCTGGCGCCCTTTGTCGGAGTTCTCGCCAAAGATGGTCATGGTCCGTTTGTGCTCGCCGGCGGTCAGCACTTCGAAATCGACATCGTTTTTCTGGAGGAAGCGGTGGAAGTTGGGAAGCTGGGCAACCACGCCGATGGAGCCCAAAATGGCAAAGGGTGACGCAACTATTTTGTCTGCCACGCAGGCCATCATGTAACCGCCGCTGGCGGCGACTTTATCGACACAGGCCGTCAGGCGGATACCCTTGGTGCGGATGCGGTCCAATTGGGCGGCTGCAAGGCCGTAGGAGTGAACCAGTCCGCCACCACTTTCGAGGCGAATGACGATTTCGTCTTTTTCCGGTTCAGCCACGCTCAGCACAGCAGTTATGGCCCTGCGTAGAGGGTCAGTGTCGCTGGCTTTGATGTCGCCGTCAAAATCAAGCACGTAGACGCGCCCGCGGCTCTCTTCCACGACCTCATTTTCCTGCTTTTTCGCCTTGGCCGCTTTTTTCTCCGCTTTCTGCTCTTTCTTCCGGGCCTTTTCGAACGCCTTACGTTCGTGGTCAGCCATCAGTCTGGACTGAATGGTCTCACGAAGTTTCCGGTATTTATCATTGAGATTCCGGATCTTGAGCTCTCCCTCGCCTTCATGATCGCCCCGGTCCTTCTGGGCTGCCGACATGATGACAGAGATCACAACCAACGCCGCCACCACAAAGGTCACGATCTTGGCCAAAAACAAACCGTATTCTGTCAGGAACTCCAAAGTGCTTCTCCAACTGATAGTGCAAAGACAAGAGTGTAACTTACCGAATTTATGGTGATAAGGAGAGCAAAAAAATTAAAACAAGCGTTCGATCGACCTTGACAGAACCGACCACTCACCATAAAGTCGGACTCCGAGGTCGGCTCCACGCGGGCGCCCGAACAGGCTCGTGAAGCCACGGGGCATCAAGCCGCCGTCACCATGACAAGACAACCATCAAAAAGGGTAAAACAATGTCTGTAGCTCAGGTATTTGAAACGCTCGAACAGAATTTCAACGCAGACGCTGCGCAGGGCCTGGACCTGGTTTTCCAGTTCGACGTCGAAGACGACAAAACCTACCACCTGGTCATCAACGATGGCACCTGCAAGATGCACGAGGGCGACCATGACGACCCCTCCGTTACCCTGATCATGAATTCCGAAACCCTGAAGGGTATCGTTTCTGGCGAGACTGACGGTATGCAAGCGTTCATGGCTGGTCAGCTGCGCGCTGAAGGCGACATGATGCTGGCTACGAAGCTGGGTGAGCTGTTCAAGATGGGCTGATAGCCCTGACTGAGCAAACAGAAAGCCTGCGCTGTGCGCGGGTTTTTTTATGCCCGGAATCCCTTACTGGTCCCAGAACTGGACTGCTGCCCTCGCCTGGTCATTGACCGGAACCGCGACCAGCCCGGTGGACGATATCCGAACGTCAAAGGTGGCGCCATCACGCATGGGCATGAATGTCGCATTACCGGAGACACCCTCCAGGAATGGAAGATTGAACATCCGGTCCAGCTGCCACAGATCCACCCGGAGTTTCCTGGAAAGACTGATAACGGTCCGGGGTGCGTTGCGTTCTTGCTCCAGAGAAGTATAACGGCCACTCAGGCTTTCGAGTCGGTAGGCAGGGGCGATGCCTAGCCAGTGGACAGGCCCGGTAAACCGGATGATCCTGGCGTCCATCTGCCACTGATCACCGCGAAGTGAGCGCTCGTTGGATGCGCCGCCTTCAACCTGAAGGGTTACCCGCCAGACCTGCTCTGTCTGACGCTTAGTGGAGATAGTTGCAACGGTCTGCAGGCCTTCAAGAGGTTGATAGCTGCCAAGGTTCACCGCAATCACCAAGCTGTACAGGCCCACCAGAATGAGGCTGAATACAACCATCCCCTTCAGCCAGTCGAGCAACCATCGCGGGCGCAGAAAAAACAAAAGGCCAGCAAATACCAGCACTCCACCTGTTACGGTGAGTACAATGATTGCGAGCTCATGGGACATGGGATTAAAGGCCTACATCGTCCAGCGATGATTGGGCGAGTTTCAGCAGGTCAATGTTGCGGTCTTCGCTCTTGCCGATGCTTTCTATGTAATATTCCAGGGACGTCAGGGCATCAGCCAGCGCCTCCAGAACCTGTTCAGCCGGCGCGTCTTTGGCATCCAGAAGGCGGTCCTGAATTGAGGCGGCAACGCGCTCAAGAACGCTGGCAGCGGCAGGGTCGTTCACCATTCGCAAACCGCCCCAGATGCTGTGGAGTGTGGCCGGCAGGTTAGCCAGATGGAGTTTATCGTAGTCGGATTCGATAAAGGCTGTGATCGCCCGTTTTGCCAGGGTCAGCGCACCGCGAGCTTCATCGGCAACCACATAGAGGGCTTCCCTCAGATACACGGACTCTTCCCGCTTTCTCTCGCCGCTGGCCAGACCATCGGTCTCCGAGGTAATGCCACGGGTGACAATCTGCATGACGGCGTCTTCGATACCGAGAACCGAGTCGGCAAGGCGATAGAGTTCTTCTTCACCCGGCAGGCGGGACTCCTCCTCCCAGCTACGCAGTTTACCGGCTTCCTCCCGTGAAACAGCTGCCAGCTTGTTCAGGTCAAGCATGACCAGGGTGTTGGCCAGGCGTTCCAGAGCATCGGCAATAGACGACAGCTCCGCAAGGTCGGGCTCGATTCCGCGCTCGATGATGTCCAGTTTGTCTTTTAGCTGGTTCAGTTCATCCTGTAGAGCTTCCGACAGAGATTTGAGCACGTCCGTCCCCGGACCATACAGACGACGGGCATGGGCTTCGAGCATGGCGTCCGAATAATCGGCCGGGGCGAGGTGGTAGGCAGAAAGAATCTGGGTAATTTCCGGATTGGCGGAGCCGCTCCGGTAAAGCAAATAAACCAGATCACGGATCAGCGAATCCGGTGCGTCTTTGGTTGTTGCGACCTTACCAACATAAACCACTTCCCGGGCGTACTTTTCAATCCGCATGAACATGCGCTTTCGGGCTTTGGTGATCATCATCGCCCGATCAAGCATGGTCTCAGCCACAATACCCACCAGGCACCACATCTGGCCCATGGGGGCGCCCTGGCAAAGCCGGGCGAAACCCCGCGCCGCGCGCCCGATCAGCTTTTTGTTCACCGCATCATTGCGCTCGTGGAGCATTCCCAGAAGTGCAACCTGGAAGGTAAGTCGCATGCGCCGGGCCAATATTTCGTACTCGGCTTCATCACCTTCGAACAACGGAACAGAGAAACCGGCACAGAAATCCGGCCGCTCCTTGACGTCGACATCAAAAAAACAGGATTCTGGATAGGGCTTTTCCTTGCGGGCTTCCCGGAGATCGTTGATGACCGGCAACAGAAGCTCCGGGTGATCTTCCCGTTGCTGGTGGTAGTACTCCACGTACCGGCGAAGAATAAACAGTGCGCTGTTCAGTGTGGTCAGGAGGATGTTTTTATCGTCATTGGCGCCAACGGGTACATCGTTGGCCATGGTCACCGCTTCCTGGCAAAGCAGGGTGCCGCCCCGCAGTTCCACCAGAATAAAAATACCCCTTAACTGGTTGATGAAATCAACACAGTTCTGGAGATCCTCACCTCTTTCGCGGTTTTCCTGAAAGCGTTCAAGGCTGGATTCTGCCTGCTTGATGGTCTGTTCTATTTCACTTTTGACCAAATCAAACGACTGCGATTTCGTCGCGAGAGACGACTGAACCATAAACGCTTCCCGTTAACTTTGCGGAGACTACCGCATCCTCTTTGGTGGATATTGGCCCGGCGATGGCGAACAAGGCCTTTTTGTTATGAGCCGGTCTAACCCTTTTCCGGCCAAAGCGAGCTCGCAAAAAACTCGCGAACTTATCATTACTTATAACACAAAACTCAAGTAGCTCAAGAAAGGCGGAATGTAACATTTGGTACAGGCCGACGCAGTTCTCATTCCGTGCTCTGGAGTTTGCCCCACACGGTTTCGCCGGCCTGTTTTTCAAGGCGGGACATGAATTCTTCGTGGGCATCACGTTCCGATTCGGAAGCCCGGACCACGGTCAACGGTTCCCTGTCTGATGACAATCTTCGGATACCGCTGGCACCACCCCCATTTTCGGCATTGGCATCCAGAGACAGCGCGGTCTGTCCGCCCGTCAGCAATAAATAGACATCGGCCAGAATCTCGGCGTCCAGCAACGCTCCGTGAAGATCCCGGTTACTGTTATCAACACCGTAGCGCTTACACAGGGCATCCAGGTTGTTTTTCTGCCCTGGGTGTCGGGCCCGAGCAATGGCCAGGGAGTCCACGACGCCACAATGGTCGGCGGTTTTTCGCACCGGTTTCAGACGTGCGAATTCGGCATCCATGAAGCCCACGTCGAACGCGGCATTATGGATAACCAGCTCTGCACCCTTGATAAACTCGAAGAACTCGTCGGCAATTTCGGCAAACTTCGGCTTGTCGACAAGGAATTCGTTGGTAATCCCGTGAATGGTGATGGCTTCAGCCTCAACCTCACGCTCCGGATTAACATATACATGGTAGTTGCGCCCGGTGAGTTGGCGCTCCATTAATTCAACGCAGCCAATCTCGATGATCCGGTGGCCGTCTGACGGGTCGATGCCCGTGGTTTCTGTATCCAGTACGATCTGTCTCATTACCTGTACCCGGTTATCTACATTCTGTTATTCGGGAGCCTAAGCATTTGCGAGCTCTTCAACCCCACGGTTAGCGAGTTCGTCGGCCAGTTCGTTGTCAGGAACGCCGGAATGGCCCTTGACCCAATGCCAGTTGACTTTGTGTCTTGCGACCTCGCCGTCCAGTTCCCGCCAGAGATCTTCATTCTTCACCGGCTTTTTGGCTGAGGTTTTCCAGCCATTGCGCTTCCACCCTGCCATCCATTCGGTGATACCTTTCCGAACGTACTGCGAGTCAGTGAACAGCTCCACCTCACAAGAACGCTTGAGCGCTTCCAGCCCCCGGATAGCGGCCATAAGTTCCATTCTATTGTTGGTGGTCGCTGCCTCGCCGCCGTGCAGCGTTTTCCGACGATCGCCGTAACGCAATACAACGCCCCATCCTCCGGGGCCCGGGTTGCCTTTACAGGCGCCATCGGTGTAAAGGATTACCTTGCCGGCCATTCAGTCTCCTGGATCAGTCAGTCAATGTGTCATTCAGTTTTGGTATTTGTGTTCCGTTTCCGCTGCAATTCCCCGGCTACAACCCCGTGAGGCACCGACCGTCCCGGTTCCCGTCAGGCTGATTACCTTGCTCTGGCGCCAGGCAGGTCGCCTGGGAATCCGGGCATGCACGCGTTTTTTCGCAAGGATACAGTAATAGGCTCCCACCGGCAGGAATCTGTTTCCCGATAGGCGGTTATCAATCCGGCTGACAGCCTTCCGGCCACTTCGTTGTAGAGGTGATCTGAAAAACCGCGTAACCGATGCCTCAACGTTGAAGCCTAATAGATGAAGCCAGTCCTCCATGCGCCCCCGCAGCAGGAAACGACCGCCCCACGGCCCCTCGTTGCTCCGGGATATGAGTTTCCGAACACCCCAGAGGCTGAGGGGATTAAAACCGATCAGGGCCATTGTGCCCTCCCCCCTGAGCACTCGCGCAGCCTCCCGGATAACTTCGTGCGGATAGGGTGAAAAATCGGCAGTGTGGTGCAGCACCACCAGGTCCATGGAATCACCGGGAAATGCCAGCTCGTCGGCGTCACAAATGGCGACACCATCGGGTATCTGAGGATTCCAACGGGGAGTTGTCATGATTCGCTGAGCAAAATCAGTACCGGTAGCCAGAGGAAGCCGGTGGCTCACGCCAACCTGAAGTTGCCTCGCGCCGGTCAGGCGCTGCAACTCCGCATCGACAAATCGCCGCTGATCAGCGAGCAGTGCCCTTCCCAGAGGCGTCTGGAACCAGCGTTCGAAACTTTCGTGCCTGGCCGAAAAATCAACTGCGTCGGATTTAATCACCGTTGCGCCACTCCAAGGAGGCCGAACCTGTGGTTGGGGCCTTGTGTTTAATGCTCTATCATATCAGTCACATTCGATAAGCACATGTGGGGCCCTATGCTGACCATTTCCGCGATACCTGCCTTCAGTGACAACTACATCTGGTGTCTGTCTGACGCCTCCAGTGGCAAGGCCCTGATCGTGGACCCCGGACAGGCACAACCGGTTCTCGACCACCTGACCGCACAGCATCTGACTCTGGATACCATTCTGGTTACCCATCACCATCCGGACCACGTCGGAGGCGTCAAGGAACTCCGAGCAGCCTTCCCTGACTGCCGGGTGACGGGTCCTGCCGACTCTCCGTTCCAGGGCGGCACCAACAAAGTCCACCCGGGCGACGAGGTGATCTGGGAAGACATAACCTTCCAGGTGCTCGGTGTGCCGGGCCATACCCTTGATCACATTGCCTACTTTACCGATGTCGAGGTTGCAGGGCGGCCGGTTCTTTTCTGCGGCGACACCTTGTTCGTATGTGGTTGCGGACGGTTATTTGAAGGCTCGCCAGAGCAGATGCGCCAATCCCTGCAGACCTTGCGGGCTTTGCCGGGCAAGACCGCAGTCTATTGCGCTCATGAATACACTCTGGCGAACCTTCGCTTTGCCCGCAGCTGGCTGCCCCGGGATGACGCATTGAAGGATTTTGAGGAACAGTGCCAGACGGCGAGGGCCGCAGGCAAAGCCACAGTTCCCTCGGTTCTGGAAGATGAAAGGCGCCTGAACCCGTTTCTGCGCTGGGACGATCCTGCGGTTGTTGATGCTGCAAGGTCCTACTGTGCCAGAGAGGGACTGCCCGCCGATTCGGATAACGCCATATTTGCCGCCATAAGACACGGCAAGGACAACTTCTGACGCCGGGGTGTACGCGATTAACAAATCCTCTCATCGACGTAACGAGAGGTTTCTTGACCCCCTGAAAAGCGGTCCCATAGAATCATTTCAACTTTGTGACCGTAAATTATTCAATATGCCGGAGTTTCAGACGTGGAACCCGGCTTCAACTGGAACCGGATGTCTCTTATGTCGGTCAGACGATTGTCGTTTGTGTTTCTCACCGGAGCCCTCCTTAGCGGATGCAGCATTCTGGACGGACAGGCTCAGGAAAACCCCCTGAACTCCGAAAAGGTTACTGTGGCAGCGGGTGACGACGGCCTTAAACAGTCCGTTGAATCCGGAAAGAACGCAGAAGCTGCCCGTAATGAGCCGCTGGATGAAGCCATAGCGCCTGAGCTAAAGGCCGCGGCGAGGAATGCCCGCGACAAACTTGACAACCCGCTCCAGGATCCCCCTGAAGCGGAGGTTGCCGAGAAAGATCTTTGGGCAAGACTCCGGTCCGGGTTTGAACTGAATCATGACGTGGATAACGAGCGCGTTCGTGACCAGCTGAACTGGTATGCCAGTCACCCGGGTTACATCGACCGGGTGGTCGAGCGGGGAAGCCGTTACCTGCATTACATTCTGAACCAGACGGAAAAACGGGGGCTTCCTGCGGAATACGCCCTGTTACCCGTGGTTGAAAGCGCTTTCGATCCTTTCGCTTACTCTCATGGTCGCGCCGCAGGCCTTTGGCAGTTTATTCCCTCAACCGGTAAATATTTCGGACTGACCCAGAGCTGGTGGCATGATGAACGCCGAGATGTGGTGTCTGCGACCGATGCCGCCCTCACCTATCTTGAGCGCCTGGCAAACCGGTTCGATGGTGACCCTACCCTGGCATTGGCCGCCTATAATAGCGGTGGTGGCACTGTATCCAGCGCCATGCGCCGTAATCGCAATAGCAAGAGACCCACTGACTTCTGGTCACTCCAGCTGCCACGGGAAACCCGCCACTACGTGCCGAAGCTCATCGCGCTCGCGAAGATCTTTGACAATCCCGAGGCCTATGGCATCGAGTTACCTCCACTAAAAGACGAACCCTATTTCGAAATCGTCGAAACCGGATCCCAACTGGATCTTGCCCAGGCGGCCGAAATGGCCGGCGTGGATATTGATGAAATCTACCTGCTCAACCCCTCTTATAACCGCTGGGCAACCACCCCTGAAGGCCCGCACCGTTTGCTAATACCAGTCGAAAATGCGGAAACCTTCCGTTCAATGCTGGCGCAGATGCCGGCCAAAAACCGGGTTTCCTGGCGTAATTATGTGGTGAAATCCGGCGACAGCCTGAACTCCATCTCCAGAAACTTTTCGACAACGCCCTCGGTGCTTCAGCAAGTCAATAACCTGAACAGTGACCTGATCCGGATCGGCCAACGTCTATTGATACCCTCTGCCTCCAAGGCCGGTGCCGCCTATGCCCTCAGTGCTTCCCAACGGCTTGAGCGCAAGCAGTCCCGAGAAAGGGACGGCAACAAGGTTCAGTACACGGTTCGCAAGGGAGATACTTTCTGGGACATTGCCCGCGAGCACCGGGTGTCGGTACGTCAGGTTGCGGCTTGGAATGGCATGGCACCGGGTGACCCTCTGATGCCTGGCAAGAATCTCGTTATCTGGTCCAAAACCAGCCAGCCGACGGTGGTTGCAACCAACAGCACCCGTGGCAAGGCGATGGTTCGCAAGGTGGGCTACCGTGTTCGCAAAGGTGACTCCCTTGCTCGCATCGCCAGCCGGTTTTCCGTGAATGTGCGGGACATCGCAAGCTGGAACGACCTGAACACCTCGCGTTATCTGCAACCTGGACAAAGTCTGGTACTCTACGTTGACATCCGAAACAGTCCCTGACGTGCGAGACTCATGACAAGAAACCGGAAAGCCTCAACCCTTACGTCACTCTTTTCAGCACTGGCGCTCGTCGCTCTTCCCGTTTTCTCCCAGGTTTCTGCCGCAGAACCGGCAGAACCTAGGCATGGCATTGCCATGCACGGGGAGCCGAAATATCCGACCGGGTTCAGCCACTTTGACTACGTAAATCCAGAAGCGCCTAAGGGCGGCACCGTGAAGATGGCCGTCGTCGCCAACGGGTTCGATTCCTTCAACCCTTTCGATATCCGGGGCGTGGCCGCAGCGGGCATCAGCACCTACCTTTACGACACTCTGCTGGAATCCTCCGATGATGAGCCGTTTTCAGCCTATGGCCTGATTGCCGAATCCCTGGAAACACCCGAGGACCGCAGTTACGTGGTGTTTAACCTCCGGGAACAGGCAAGATTTCAGGATGGCGAACCGATCAGCGCCGAGGATGTGAAGTTTTCATTCGAGACCCTGACCACGAAGGGCCACCCCTTTTTCAGAAACTATTACGCGGACGTCAGCAAGGTAACCATTGAAGGGCCTCGTCGTATCCGTTTTGACTTCAGCGACACAAGTAACCGGGAACTGCCACTAATTCTCGGGCAAATGCCTATACTTCCAGCCCATTACTGGCAAAGCCACGAATTCGGAGAGAACGGCCTTACCCCCCCGGTTGGCAGTGGCCCTTACCGCATCGGCAGCTTTGAGGCCGGGCGCTCGATCACCTATGAGAGAATTGAGGACTACTGGGCCAAGGATCTGGGTGTTCGCAAAGGCCGGTTCAACTTCGACCAGATTACCTACGACTACTACACCGATGACACCGTTGCCCTGGAGGGCTTCAAGGCTGGCAGCTTTGACTTTCGGCTGGAGTCCTCGGCCAAGAACTGGGCCACCGCCTATACCGGTGACAGGTTCGAAAACGGAACGATCGTAAAGGAAGCCATTGAGCATCATCGTCCGACCGGTATGCAGGGCTTTGCCTTCAACGCCCGCAGAGACGTGTTTTCCGATCCTCTGGTCCGCGAAGCCCTTGCCTACGGATTCGACTTTGAGTGGGCCAACAAAAACCTTTTCTTCGGCCAGTACACTCGCACTGACAGCTATTTTGAGAACAGCGAACTTGCATCATCAGGCCTTCCCCAGGGCCGAGAACTGCAAATACTGGAACCTTTCCGGGATCGGCTCACCGACGCTGTTTTCACCGAGGAGTACACCCCACCAAAAACAGAAGGCCAGGCTGGCTTGCGGCAGAATCTGAAAACCGCGCTGGAACTCCTCAGGAAGGCCGGGTACGAAATTCGCGATGGCAAGATGGTGCATGGGGAAACCGGAGAACCATTGGCGTTCGAGATCCTGTTGTTCCAGAAAAGCTTTGAGCGGGTTGTGCTCCCCTTCAAGAACAACCTCACCCGGCTGGGTATCGATGTCACCGTCCGACTGGTAGACAGCAACCAGTACATTCAGCGCCTGCGGGAGTTCGATTACGACATGATAACCCAGGTTATCGGGCAGTCAGACTCACCGGGTAATGAGCAACGGGAATACTGGCACTCGTCCACGGTCAACGCGAAGGGATCCCGTAACTACATGGGCGTGAGTGATCCGGTGGTCGATGCACTGGTCGAGATGGTAATTCAGGCTCCCAACCGGGAAGAGCTGGTGTACCGGACAAGGGCCCTTGACCGGGTTCTGCTGAACGGCCATTACGTGATTCCTCACTGGCATCTGACCACTGACCGCGTCGCCTATTGGAACTTCCTGAAGCGTCCCGCGGAGACACCGAAAAACGGCGTCGATCTGAACAACTGGTGGGCGAAGCCCTGAGGAATCGGCCGCTACATGGGCATTTACATACTCAGGCGTCTGGCGCTGATCATCCCCACCCTGATCGGCATCATGCTACTCAACTTTGTGATCGTTCAGGCCGCCCCGGGCGGTCCGGTTGAGCAGCTTATCGCGGAGATGGAAGGCCACGGCGGCAGTGCCCTGGCTAGGGCGTCCGGTGGCGGCAGCGAAGGAGAAGTTTCCAGTTCTTCCGGCGATACCCGGGGCTCCAGGGGCATTCCCGAGGAGCTTCTGAAAGAGATCGAAGTGATGTACGGCTTCGACAAGCCGGCCCACGAGCGGTTTTTCAAGATGCTGAGAGACTACGCCACTTTCAACTTCGGCGACTCATTCTTTCGCGAAAAGAGTGTTATTGATCTGATCCTGGACAAGATGCCTGTGTCCATCTCGCTCGGCCTCTGGTCGACCCTGATTATCTATTTCATTTCTATTCCCCTGGGCATCCGCAAGGCCGTCAACGACGGCTCCCGATTTGACGTCTGGACCAGCTCGGCCATCGTGGTCGGTTATGCCATACCGGGTTTCCTGTTCGCCATCCTGCTGATTGTCCTGTTCGCCGGCGGCAGCTATTTCGACTGGTTTCCGCTGCGGGGGCTCACGTCTTCGAACTTTGAGGAAATGACCTGGTACCAGAAGGTTGGTGATTATTTCTGGCATCTGGCCTTGCCGGTTACGGCTAACGTCATTGGCGGTTTCGCCACGCTGACGCTGCTCACCAAGAACTCCTTCCTTGATGAAATCGGGAAGCAATATGTGGTGACTGCAAGGGCCAAGGGGCTCGACGACAAAGAAGTGCTTTACGGGCACGTCTTCCGCAACGCCATGCTGATTGTTATTGCCAGCCTGCCCGGAGTTCTGGTTGCCCTGTTCTTTACTGGCTCGCTTCTGATTGAAGTCATCTTCTCCCTGGATGGCCTGGGGCTGCTCGGGTTCGAAGCAGCCCTGAACCGGGATTACCCGGTAATTTTTGGTACGCTGTATATATTCACGCTGATGGGCCTGATACTGAAACTGATCAGCGATATCACCTATGTGCTGGTGGACCCCCGAATCGACTTTGAAAGCAGGGAGGGTGCGTGAGCTTCCGGTCGCTGACACCCATCCAGCAAAGACGATTAAGGAACTTCCGGAAAAACCGCCGGGGATTCTGGTCACTCTGGCTGTTCCTCGGGCTCTTCGGCCTTTCCCTGGTGGCCGAGCTGATTGCCAACGACTCCCCATTGATTGTTTCCTACAATGGAGAGTTCTATTTTCCGGTTGTTGAATCCGTTCCGGAGGAAACGTTTGGCGGCTTCCTGCCGACTGAAGCCAATTATCGGGATCCTTTCATTTCCGACGAGATCAAGGCCAATGGCTGGATGCTCTGGCCTCCGATCCGGTTCAGTTACAATACGATTAATTACGATCTGGATGTCCCTTCGCCGGCTCCGCCCAGCGCCGAAAACTGGCTGGGAACCGATGATCAGGGCCGGGACGTGGCTGCCAGGGTTATCTATGGTTTCCGCATTTCCGTGCTCTTTGGTCTGACCCTGACCTTCGCCAGCTGCATAGTCGGTGTTGTTGTCGGGGCCATTCAGGGCTTCTACGGCGGCAAAATCGATCTGGTTGGCCAGCGTTTCATCGAAATCTGGTCGGGTCTACCGGTACTTTATCTTCTGATCATCCTGTCCAGTATTGTTCAGCCAAATTTCTGGTGGCTGCTCGGGATTATGCTGCTGTTCAGCTGGATGGGGCTGGTGGATGTGGTACGTGCAGAATTCCTGCGGGCCCGTAATTTTGAATATGTGAAGGCTGCCCGGGCCCTGGGGCTGGACAACGGCAAGATCATGTTCCGGCATATTCTGCCCAACGCCATGGTAGCCACCCTCACCTTCTTGCCCTTTATCCTGACCGGCGCAATTACGGGTCTTACCTCCCTGGATTTCCTGGGCTTTGGTCTGCCCTCGGGCTCACCATCCCTCGGCGAACTGATCGCCCAGGGAAAAGCCAATCTACATGCACCGTGGCTCGGTATTTCCGCGTTTGTATCCCTGTCGCTGATGCTCACCCTGCTGGTGTTTGTCGGCGAAGCCGTTCGTGATGCCTTTGATCCGAGAAAGAGCTGATATGGACCACCTGCTTCAGATTTCCGATCTTTCTATCCGGTTCGATCACGGCCCTGTGGCCGTTGATTCGCTGTCACTGACCATTCGCGAAGGCGAAACGCTGGCGCTGGTGGGCGAAAGCGGCTCCGGGAAATCCATCTCGGCGCTTTCGATTCTCCGTTTGCTGGATGAGCGGCACGCCAGCTATCCAGGCGGCAAAATCCTGTACCGGGATGAGAACCTGCTTGCGGCCAGTGAGAAACGGCTTCGTCAGATCCGCGGGCGGGAGATCGGAATGATCTTTCAGGAACCAATGACCTCCCTTAACCCGCTGCATACGGTGGAAAGGCAGATTGGTGAGACGCTCGAGCTTCACAAGGGAATGCGCGGCCCGCAGGCCAGGAAACGCTCTCTGGAGCTGCTGGAACTGGTTGGCATTCAGAAGCCGGAGAGCAAACTGGGCGCTTACCCCCATCAATTGTCCGGCGGGCAGAAGCAACGGGTAATGATCGCCATGGCCCTGGCCAATGAGCCGGATTTGCTGATTGCGGACGAACCAACGACCGCGCTCGATGTTACTGTCCAGAAACAGGTTCTCGAATTGCTCCGGGACCTGCAGAAAAAGCTGGGCATGGCGATTTTGCTGATTACCCACGATCTGACCATAGTACGCCGCTACGCGGATCGGGTGGCGGTGATGGAGCATGGCAAACTGGTGGAGGAAGCAGAGGCAAAGAACCTGTTTTCCTCTCCGCAACATGCCTACACGCAAAAGCTGCTGAATGCGGAGCCCCCGCAAGCACCTCTGGCACTGGGACAGAATGCCCAGATATTGCTCGCTGTTGACCAGCTGGACGTTCGTTTTGCTATCCGAAAAAGCCTGTTTGGCAAAGTGAAAGAGTCTTTCCATGCGGTACAGAGCGTCGGATTTGAACTGAACCGCGGTGAAACCCTCGGAATTGTCGGTGAAAGCGGCAGCGGCAAAACCACCATTGGCCACGCCCTGCTCAAGCTCACCGCCAGCACCGGCAGCATCCGCCTCGCTGGAGAAGAGCTGGCATCGCTCAATCAGAAGGAGTTCCGCCCCTGGCGCCGCAGGGTTCAGATCGTGTTCCAGGATCCGTTCGGAAGCCTCAGTCCAAGGATGTCAATTGCCGAAATTGTTCGTGAAGGCCTTGAGATTCATGATCGGCAAAACGCCAGCGAGCATGACCGGAAAGTGATTCAGGCGCTCACAGATGTTGGTCTGGATCCCGAGGCGAGACACCGCTACCCTCATGAATTCTCAGGGGGCCAGCGCCAGCGGATTGCCATTGCCCGGGCTCTGGTGCTGCAACCGGACCTGATAATTCTCGACGAACCGACCTCAGCCCTGGACCGCACCGTCCAGAAGCAGGTGATTGAGCTATTGCGGGATATCCAGGCCCGTTATGGTCTAAGCTATATTTTTATCAGCCACGATCTGGCCGTTGTGCGTGCCCTCAGCCATAAACTGCTGGTGCTGCAACATGGCCGAATTGTGGAATACGGAAACGCGGCTGACATCTTCCATTCACCCCGCGCGGACTATACTCGTGAGCTGCTGAGTGCCGCGTTCTTTTACCAGAACACAACTGTTTCACAGAACTCAACTACGACTATTTGAGCGTTACCCCGGGCAGACCACATGGGGGATAATGCACTAAAATCAGGAACACAGGGAGAACGACCCATGGGAATCCTCAGTGGCAAGAAAGCACTGATCGTTGGCGTAGCCAGCAAACTGTCCATCGCTTACGGCATTGCCGAGGCCTTTGCCCGGGAAGGCGCCGAACTGGCGTTTACCTACCAGAATGAAAAGCTTCAGCCACGGGTTGAAAAATTCGCGGAGCAATGGGGCAGCAAGCTCACCTTCCCCTGCGATGTCGCCAGCGATGAAGAAATTGAAAATGTCTTCAAAGAGCTCGGCAAGCACTGGGACAACATTGACATCATCGTGCACGCCGTCGGCTATGCTCCAGCCAACGAGCTTGATGGCAACTATGTTGATGTAACCACCCGCGAAGGCTTCCGCATGGCCCACGACATCAGCTCCTACAGCTTTGTTGCCCTGGCAAAGGGTGCCCGTAGCATGATGCACGAGGGCAGCTCCCTGATCACCCTGAGCTATTTGGGAGCTGAAAAGGTTCTGCAAAACTACAATGTGATGGGCCTTGCCAAAGCATCTCTTGAAGCGAATGTTCGCTACATGGCTGCCAGTCTGGGCCGCGATGGTATCCGGGTAAACGCCATTTCCGCAGGCCCGATCAAGACGCTGGCCGCCTCCGGCATCAAGAGTTTCCGCAAGATGCTGGCGGAAAATGCGAGGCGCGCACCGCTTCGTCGCAATGTAACCATCGATGAAGTGGGTAACGCCGCCGCGTTTCTGGGTTCGGACATGGCCAGTGGCGTTACCGGCGAGATCATGTACGTTGACGGTGGATTCAACATCACCGGTATGGGCGAACTGGAAGAATAGATTTTCCCTCCCCGCTGAATCAAAAGAGCCGGCTTGATGCCGGCTCTTTTCGTATGACGGATGGTAGCCTCGACTGGCTACTCTCTCCCTCAGCCCCAGCGTCAGCCCTCTGCCATTGCCTTGGCTACCGCCTCCACCCACTCGACGTAAGCGGTTTCGTCAGACTCGATAATCCGCACGCCTACCAGAAAGGCAGACTCGTGTGGCCGGCACCAGACCACTTCGACCATCAACCGGAAGGGCTGATCGTGGTTGCCCAGAAACACCGTCGCCGCCAGCAGCGCGTCCAATGAGACCGGCTCGGCGGAAAACAGGCAAAGCCCGCCGGCCGACATATCGCGAATACCGCAAACTAGCTCCTTGTCAGCGGACGAAGTGTCTTCGGGCGTTCCCGGAGGACCGGATTCGAGCTCCAGACTAACCCGGGCCCTGGCCGTTAACCGGTAATCCGCACGATTATCCTGATCAATATTGGGTTCCTGCTGGGTTCCGAAGCTGTAGTCATTATCTGTCATTGTTGTTATTCCTGCATCGGCGATCAATTTCGGCCTACCCGGATACGGCCAACCACCCTGCTGAGGGTGTCATCAAATTCTGCTGAGGCTCCCAACACCCGGATCCGCCTCTCAACGATACCCGCTACCAGCTCATCTTCAATGAACTCGCGACGATTTAGCCCCAGCCGGTCCACAAACACCAGCTTTCGGGAAGCGTTGATCCGTACTGCCAGCTTTAGCCTTACAGGCTCTTCCGAAGCGTCGTCTGGCTGCGCAACAATCCAGCCACCGAGGTTGATGCCATCGACCTGCTTCTCCGCCAGAAGCGTGTTCTCCATTCGGACTCGTTCCTGCTCGGCTTTCTCATCGGCTACACGCCGTTTTTCCACGATCTGCCGCTGCTGCTCAAGTTCTGCTTCCCTTGCTGCCTCCAGCTCCCTGCGACGCTCCTGGACGGCGTCTTTCTCACGCCGGAGTTCTTCTGCCCGCAACCTGGCTGCTTCGGCGGCCTGCTCCCTCTGCCGGCGTTGCTTGTCACACACACGGGCCAAAAGCTCCACGGTCTCTGCCAGCACCTTCCCAAAAGGCGTGAGTATAGGCAGTGGCCGGATTTGCTGCGCACCCTGGGCTTGCTGAAAATCGCTCCAGGACTGCAGCCCCAATTTTACGCCAGCACCGTTGGTCCAGAGAATCTCAGCCGATTCGGGCAAAAACGCATAGAAATTGCGGCGCTGCTCACCCGAGCCTTGCCCTTCAACAAACCACTGGCCCTCAAAGGCTTCGTATTCGTCTTTCGTGGGTGTTGTGAACCCCAGCCATCTCGGATCCCATTGAAAACTGCCGGCCGCCGGTAGCGCGTCAACCAGGTCCGGCACCTCACCCCGAAGCCGGGACACCATGACTGCCTCAATCCCGGACAGCGCATTCTCCGGAAACGGCTTGTGGTACACCCGGCCCCAGACATCAAGAATGCGGTCACCGATTTGCTCCCCCACGTGATAGAGCCGGTTCCGGTCCTTGTCCGACAGCGACGGATCGCCAACCCAGACCAGCCACTCCAGGAGTTTGCTGGCGTGCCGGAAGGTTTCGCCCTCCAGGCCGGAATCCCAAACCGTCTGTTTCAACAGACCGTGCCAGTAGTCCAGGATAAACCTGACGATGGAGGCGGGCACCCTGCGACCTTGAAGCGCGCGACCAATCAGCGCCCTCGAAATCTGGTCGGCCTTGCGTTGTTTGGCCGCCCCTTGCTCCGTCTCCAGCAGTCGCTGCCTGAGCTTTCCAGCCTGGGCATTCCGTTTCGCGGCATCTTCCTGCCACTGTTGGCAAAAGCCTTCCAGGGGTTCCGCACTGCCAGATTCAAAACTTGCTGATACGGCGATGACGAGGGCATCAAGCTGCTCAAGCAGCACCTTGCCGGAACGACCTCCGGAATCACTCCACCCGCGCCACTCCGGCAGACTGTCTAGCCACGACAGCAGAGTGTCACTGAATGCTCTATTTCCTTCCAGATTCATTCGCCACGCGAAGTAAAACCGGAGCCGCGCAATCCTGCGGGCGAGACCCGGGTGCAGCCCGCTGGTTTTCAGGAAAACATCCATAATGCGATCGGCCACATAGGCAGCATTGATCTGGCGAGCCGACCATTCGAGGTGTACGGACCGGATAACGTGGGTAACTCGCTCATCCCGTTGCTCCGACCAGCAGGACAGAAGCAGCGGGCGCCAGTCGCTCACTGCTTCTGGTGCAAACTTACCCGCCGGGTACGGAAGGTCGGGGACCCGGATGCCGGCCAGGACGTCGTCTATTTTGCCCGAAACCGCTCGCCGGGAAGGCCCATCCTGCGGCATCTGCCTGTTTTGTGACATCCGTTCCCCGTACTTAAGAAGCGTTGAAAAGGCCCTGTAAATGACGCAGTATAACCAACTCGCCGGCGTTTACCGCAACCTTACACCGGTGTTATTCGCGTCAAAATGTAACTCTGCTGGCACAGTCAAACGCACATCAGGGTTGCAGGGATCAGAATCGGGGAAACTGAGAAACATGTCGGGCAACAAACTAGAGAATTTGAATGTGGCGAGCCAGGAAACACTGATCACTCCTGAAGCGCTGAAAAAGGAGATGCCACTCTCTGACAAGGCCGCTGAAACCGTCACCAAAGGTCGTCAGGCCATCTACGACATTATGGACGGCAAAGACCACCGGCTGTTCGTGGTCGTTGGCCCCTGCTCCATTCATGACGTTGAAGCCGCCCGGGATTACGCCACTCGACTGAAAAAGCTGGCCGACGAAGTCAGCGACACCCTGCTGATCGTAATGCGTGTCTATTTTGAAAAGCCACGCACCACGGTCGGCTGGAAAGGCCTGATCAATGACCCGCACCTGAACGACACCTTTGATATTGAGCAGGGCCTGCACATCGGTCGTCGTCTGCTGCTGGACATCAACGAGCTTGGCTTGCCGGCGGCCACCGAAGCACTCGATCCGATTTCCCCCCAGTATCTGCAGGACACTATCGCCTGGTCCGCTATCGGCGCACGTACCACAGAATCCCAGACCCACCGGGAAATGAGCAGTGGTCTGTCCATGGCGATCGGCTTCAAAAACGGCACCGACGGCAGCCTTGATGTCGCAGTCAACGCCATGAAGTCGGTCTCTCACCCCCACAGTTTCCTGGGCATTGACCAGCAGGGCCAGGTGGCAATCATCCGTACCAAGGGTAATAACTATGGCCACGTTGTTCTGCGTGGCGGTGGTGGCAAGCCCAACTATGATTCAGTGAGTGTGGCGTTGTGCGAGCAGGCTCTGGACAAGGCCGGCCTGCGCAAGTCTGTCATGATTGATTGCAGCCACGCTAATTCCAGCAAGGACCCGGCTATCCAGCCCCTGGTTATGCAGGATGTGACCCATCAAATACTTGAGGGTAACTCCTCAATTCAAAGCCTGATGGTTGAGAGCAACATCAATTGGGGCAACCAGCCTCTCCCCGAGAATCTCGCCGACCTGAAATACGGGGTCTCCGTAACCGATGCCTGTATTGATTGGCCAACCACCGAGAAAGCCATTCGGGATATGCGCGAAAAGCTGAAGGACGTTCTGCCGAAGCGCACCACCGGCTAAGCACTATCCGTATCAAAGCGGGCAGTATCAAAACGGGGAGCTTCAGCTCCCCGTCAGTCCACCCACCCAGTCCAGCCGGTCCCTCAGGGCCACAACATGGCCGATAATCACCAGCGTCGGTGCCTGAACCGCTTCCGCCTCCACCCTGTCAACAATGTTGCAGAGATTACCAGTCACCACACGTTGCTCTCTCGTGGTCCCCTTTGACACCAGCGCCACAGGCATGTCTGCAGACATACCATGGTTGATCAGTTGCCGGCAGATGACAGGCAGGCCCACCAGTCCCATGTAGAACACCAGAGTCTGGTTGTTCTGGACGAAGTCCTTCCAGGGCAGATCGCAAGTATCGTTCTTGAGATGGCCGGTAATGAATCGGACAGACTGGGCGTGGTCCCGATGGGTCAGTGGTATGCCGGCATAGGCGGCGCAACCGGAGGCGGCGGTAATACCCGGTACTACCTGAAAGCGCACCCCGGCATCAGCCAGGGTTTCAATCTCTTCCCCACCACGCCCGAAAATGAACGGATCACCGCCCTTCAGGCGAACGACCTTGCGGCCCTGTCTGGCCAGATCCACCAGGCGCTGGTTAATCTGATCCTGAGGCAAGGTATGGTTGGCCCGCTGCTTTCCGACGTGAATCATCTCTGCTGATTCAGGGATCAAAGCCAGTATTTCCGGTGAGACCAGGCGGTCATAGAGCACTACTTCCGCCGAGGTAATCAGCCGCCAGGCCTTGAGAGTCAGCAGTTCAGGGTCGCCCGGCCCGGCCCCGACAAGGGCCACCTCGCCTTCGGATGTGTTCGGATTCGAGGTAACCGGATTAACCCTGTACCGGACGGGTGCAGGGCGTGCACCAACGCCCTTCCCTGGTGCGCTTTCTGGTTGATCATTCATTGGATTCGGTCAATGCCTCCCATGTAAGGCTTCAGCACGTCCGGAACCTGAATGCTGCCGTCTGCCTGCTGGTAGTTCTCCATAACCCCAATCAGGGCACGGCCAACAGCAAGGCCCGACCCGTTCAGGGTATGAACAGGTTCTGGCTTCCCGGTTTCCGGGTTACGCCAGCGTGCATGCATGCGCCGTGCCTGAAAATCGCGGGTGTTGGAACAGGACGAGATCTCACGGAACTTGCCCTGTCCTGGCAGCCAGACTTCCAGATCGTAGGTCTTGGCCGCGGAAAAGCCCATATCGCCCCCACACAGCGAGACAACGCGATAGGGCAACTCCAGCAGCTGAAGCACCTTTTCGGCATGGCCGGTCAGCGTTTCCAGGGCGGCTTCGGAGTCTTCGGGGCGCACCACCTGGACGAGCTCTACCTTATCGAACTGGTGCTGGCGGATCATGCCACGGGTGTCACGGCCATAGGAGCCGGCTTCGCTGCGGAAACACGGGGTATGGCAGACCATCTTCAGGGGCAGCTCTTTGGCGTCCAGAATGCTGTCAGACACCAGGTTTGTGGCCGGCACTTCGGCGGTCGGGATCAGGTAAAGTGGTTTTTCCCCCTCGGTTTTGAAGAGGTCTTCCTCGAATTTTGGCAGTTGGCCGGTGCCATAGAGCGTATCCGCATTCACCAGATAGGGAACGTAGGTCTCCAGGTACCCATGCTCGCCGGTGTGCAGATCCAGCATGAACTGGGCCAGAGCACGATGAAGCCGGGCCACCGGGCCACGCATTACTGCAAACCGGGAGTGGGCAAGACGGGTTGCGGTTTCAAAGTCCAGGCCATTCAGGCTCTCACCCAGGGCGACATGGTCTTTCGGCTCGAAATCGAACTGCTTGGGGGTGCCCCAGGTACGAACCTCAACGTTGTCTTCTTCGCTCTCGCCAGCGGGAACGTCTTCATCCGGAAGATTGGGGATGCCCGCCAGGAAGGCGCTCAGCTCTTCCTGAAGTGCGCGCAGCTCATCCTCCGCCTCGGATTTCTGCGTCTTCAGATTCTCCACTTCGTCCAGCAACGGCTGTATGTTCTCACCGGCAGCCTTGGCCTTGCCGATCGATTTGGACCGCTTATTCTGCTCGCTCTGCAAGGTTTCCGTGCGTACCTGCAAGGCACGTCGGCGCTCCTCAAGCTGCTCGAAGGAGGCGATATCGAATTCGAAATTCTTGATGGCCAGCCGACGGGCGATCTCTTCTGTCTGGGTACGGACACGTTTGGGATCGAGCATGATTATCCTGAATCTTCCGGTTAGCGATGTAATGATTGACTGGCCATTATACCTGCACAGGCGCTGGTGGCTAGCGCAGTAAAAGGCTCAGCGGTAGCGTTTACGGGGGCTTTCGGCGTTGCGGGAATCGAGCCGCTGGCGCTTTTCGGCCAACTTGATTTCCAGCCCGCGACTGACGGGTTCATAATACCGGCGCTGATGGATGGCTTCGGGAAGGTAGGACTCCCCGGCTGCAAACCCCTCGGGCTCGTCGTGGGCATACCGGTAGGAATCGCCGTGGCCCATGCTTTTCAGAAGCTTGGTGGGTGCGTTGCGAAGGTGAACCGGGACCTCGTAGTCCGGGTCCCGCCTTATGTCTGCCATACACTGGTTAAAGGCCTTGTAAACAGCATTACTCTTGGGCGCCATTGCCAGATAGATGACGGCCTGGGCAAGCGCGAGTTCACCCTCCGGAGAACCGAGCCTCTCCTGGGCATCCCAGGCCTCCATGCTTAATTGCAAGGCGCGCGGGTCGGCATTACCAATGTCTTCACTGGCGATCCGAACCAGTCGCCGGGCAACGTACAGTGGGTCACAGCCACCATCCAGCATCCGGCAAAGCCAGTACAGCGACCCGTCCGGGTCCGAGCCGCGGACTGACTTATGCAGCGCGGAAATCTGATCGTAAAAGACATCACCGCCTTTATCGAACCGGCGCAGACTGGTCTGCATCACTTGCTCAAGCTGATCGGCCGTTATCCGGTCATTGCCTGCCTCATCCGGTTCCGCCAGGTCGGCGGCCACTTCCAGGATATTCAGGGCGCGACGGGCATCGCCTCCGGAGGCCGAAGCCATAAGGGCTAACACATCGTCTTCTACCTTCAGGCGACCGCCAAAACCCTCCTCGGCTACAAGGGCTCGACGCAACAGCCGGAGAATGTCTTCGTCCTCAAGATTCTTGAGTACATAGACCCGAGTGCGGGACAGCAGCGCGCTGTTGAGCTCGAAGGAAGGGTTTTCGGTGGTGGCGCCCACAAAAATGAAGGTGCCATCTTCGATGTGAGGCAGGAACGCATCCTGCTGGCTCTTGTTGAACCGGTGAACCTCGTCCACAAACAGCAGAGTGTCCCGGCCCTGGGACTGTTTTCGATTGTGGGCCCGCTCGACGACAGCGCGAATCTCCTTCACGCCGCTCAGGACGGCGGACACCGTCTCAAAGCTAAGATCGCTGACATTGGCCAGCAACTGGGCAAAGGTGGTTTTACCAACCCCGGGGGGCCCCCAGAGGATCATTGAGTGGAGCTGACCCTGCTCTACCGCGCGACGAAGCGGTTTTCCGGGGCCGACCAGGTGGGTCTGCCCGACATAGTCGTCCAGGGTCGCCGGCCGCATTCTTGCCGCAAGAGGCCGGAAACCTGCAGCTTCGGCGAACAGGCTGTCCTGCATCAGGCCCCGTCCCGAATGATATCAACGCCCTCCGGATAATCGAGGGTAAAGGCGCTGGCTTCGACCGGCTCATTCAACCGGATCCGGTCAAAACTCAGAACACTGAGCTGGGACAGCGAATCCTGCATCCTCATTTCCTGCAGTTCACCCTTGAAAAAAGTCAGCCTCAGCGAAACGAACAGCGAATCCGCGTTCCGGGGTTCAAGGGTAAACTCACGGGTGTCGTCGCCGATTCGGCGGCCGGACACCCGGTAGGTCTCTTCCAGGTTATCCACTTCACCGCTGAGCAGTAACGCCGGTGTGGATTGGACCCGGTCGTCCAGGTTATGAATCGTCACCTGCTCAAGATCCGGATCGTAAACCTCGACGGTTTCGCCGTTGCTCACAATGAACTGGGACAGTGGCGCACTGGTTTCCCAGTAAAACAGGCCTGGACGTTTGGCTTTCAGGGAGCCACGGGTTTCCTGCACCTGGTTGCCATTTCCGTTGACCACGATCTGGATAAAATCGGCCTGGTAGGATTCGTAGCTTTCCAACAGGGAGGCCAGTTCATCGGCCCCGGAGCCAGATTTTGGTTCCTCTGCCATGACAACACTGGTGAAAAAACCAATAAACGCCAGCGCTAGCAGGCGGTTCAGAAATGACTTTTGCATTGTGACTTACTCCTAATCTCTCGGTGGGGGCGGAGCCAGAACTTCGCGCGCGCCATTGTGGCCCGCAGCGCTCACCACGCCCGATGCTTCCATGGCATCAACCAGGTTTGCGGCCCGGTTGTACCCGATCTTGAATTTTCTCTGTACGGACGAAATCGAGACTCGACGACCTTCGGTGACAAAGGCAACGGCCTCGTCAAACAGGGCATCGCCCTCACTGTCGCCGCCTTCGGACAGGTTCGGCACACCCGGCAGGCTCTCACCCTCGGCCCCGTTCAGAACATCGTCCACGTAAACAGGTTCGCCCCGAGCTTTCCAGGCGCTGACCACTCGATGAACCTCATCATCATCCACAAACGCCCCATGCACGCGAACCGGCAGCCCCGAACCGGGTGGTAGATACAGCATGTCACCATGGCCCAACAGCTGTTCAGCGCCGCCCTGATCCAGCACGGTCCGGGAATCGATCTTGGACGATACCTGGAATGACATCCGGGTTGGAATATTGGCCTTGATCAGACCGGTGATCACGTCAACGGATGGTCGCTGTGTCGCCAGAATAAGATGGATGCCGGCCGCCCTCGCCTTCTGCGCAATTCGGGCGATCAACTCCTCGACCTTTTTGCCAACGATCATCATCATGTCGGCAAATTCGTCGATCACCACCACAATAAATGGCAGCGTTTCGAGCTCCGGTCGCTCCTGCTCATCATTGGCAAGGTATTCGTCCGCTTTCCAGAACGGATCCAGAAGCGGCTCACCGGCCGCGGCCGCGTCCTTTACCTTGCGATTATAGCCGGCTAGGTTACGAACCCCGAGCGTGGCCATCAGTTTGTACCGTCGCTCCATTTCAGCAACGCACCAGCGCAGAGCATTGGCCGCTTCCTTCATATCGGTGACCACAGGCGCCAAGAGGTGGGGAATGCCATCGTAAATGCTCAGCTCTAGCATCTTCGGGTCAACCATGATGAAGCGGACTTCCTCGGGGCCCGCCTTGAGCAGCATGCTCAGCAGCATGGCGTTAACGCCAACGGATTTACCGGAACCGGTGGTACCGGCTACCAGCAGGTGCGGCATCTTTGCAAGATTCGCAACCATAGGATTGCCACCGATGTCGTTACCCAAGGCCAGGGTCAGCGGTGAGCTGGACTCCTGAAATACCCGCGCGCTCAGCACTTCACTGAGACGCACCATTTCACGTTCTTCATTGGGAATCTCGATACCAACCACCGACTTGCCGGGAATTACCTCAACCACCCGAACACTCAGTACCGCCAGTGACCGGGCCAGATCCTTGGCAAGGTTAGAGATCTTACTGACCTTCACACCGGCGGCGGGCTTGATTTCAAAACGAGTGATGACGGGGCCGGGATTAACCTCGACCACTTCCACGGACACCCCGAAGTCCGCCAGTTTTTCTTCCAGTAATCGGGACATATGCTCGAGAGATTCTTGCGAATAGCCCCTCTCTTTATGTTCCTCGGGGGGATCAAGCAGGGAAATTGGCGGGATCGGGCTTTCGATATCCTCCAGCAACGAGGGCTGTTTGTTACCCTTGTCTTTTGCCTGGGGCGGCTGTTCGTCTTTCTTGAAGGGTGAAATCTTCAGGGAGCGGCCCGCCGGCTGTGGCGCCGTTGCTTTTTGCGACTTTTCAGGTTTGCTCACACTGGCAGGTGACTCATCCCGGGAACTGAAGCTCTCCAGTCGAGCTGGTTCCGGATCAACGTTTGCATACAATCCATCCAGACCCGGTTCAACACGATCCTCGGAGGACTTTGCAGCTGATTTGGGTTTCTTGGGCTTTTTCGGACCAAAGCCCGGGATACGTTGCCACCAACGAACCCCCTTTGCCGTGTTTTCTGTCCCTGGCACGCGATCCTTGATTACCGGCGGTTCGGGTTTCGAAGCTGGCCTGGCAGCAGGCGCTTCCCGGGACTCGGGCTTAGCCGGTTTGCTGCCACCGCTGAACAGGCCTCTGATCGCCAATCCGGTTTTCAGGGTCAGGCTACCCACCTGATCCATCAACCGGAACCAGGACAATCCCGTGGTAACCGTCAGGGCAAAGAGGAAAATTGCGATTAAAAGCAGCGTGGTTGCCGGAAGGTTGAAGAAGCGCACCATGGCATCCGACACCGCCGTCCCTAGCACTCCGCCGGACGATACGCCAAGGCCGAACACCGAGTAGAGTGACAAAAGGCTGGCTGCCGAGAGCAGAATCAGCAGAAACCCGCCGAAGCGCATCAGAAACAGCGGCCAGTGCATATCCAGGAAATCATTGCGGCGGCGGATAAGCATCAGGGCGTAGCCTGCGATCATCAGAGGGAACAGGTAAGCCACGTGGCCAAAGAAATCCATGAACAGGCTTGCCAGCCAGGCACCCGTGCGGCCGGCATAGTTCTGGACACTGGTGTCGTGGCCGATGCTGGCCCAGCCCGGGTCGGAAGGACTGAAGGTCACCAGTGCCATGGACAGGTAAATACAGAGAGAAATTAACGCAATCACAGCGCCTTCACGGGCGCCCTGTGCAACCAGTCGGCGAAAGCGCAGCTGTTTCTCTGTCAGTTCCTGTGGTGCTTTCTTCGCTCTTGCAGATTCAGCCATGAATGCTCAGACGTTGTCGGTGCTTGCGTTCTGAAGCACCTGAAAGCCCCTTGCAAGGTCGGTTTTCAGGTCTTCAACTGCTTCAATCCCAACGGAAATACGAATCAGGTTTTCCGTGATCCCGGCACGCTCCTTGTCCTCCGGCGACAGTCGCCCGTGAGTTGTGGTTGCCGGGTGAGTAATGGTGGTTTTCACGTCACCGAGGTTTGCAGTAATGGAAATCATCCGGGTGGCGTCGATGAATCGCCACGCCTCTTCACGGTCGCCTTTGAGCCGGAAAGACAACACACCCCCGAATCCCCTCTGCTGTTTCTTCGCGAGTTCATACTGGGGGTGGCTCTCAAGCCCGGCATAGAATACACGTTCCACCGCCTGCTGTTGCTCCAGCCACACGGCCAACTCTAACGCATTGTCACAGTGGGCGCGCATACGAATTGGTAAGGTTTCCAGGCCCTTCTGAAAAACCCAGGCATTGAATGGGCTCATGGTCGGGCCCGCTGACCGCAGGAAACCATAAACTTCTTCCATCATCTTTTCAGAACCCACCACGACGCCACCGACGCAGCGACCCTGACCGTCCAGATATTTGGTGGCGGAGTGGATCACGATATCCGCGCCTTGCTCCAACGGCCGCTGAAGGACCGGTGTGCAGAAACAGTTATCCACCACGAACAGGGCATCACTGTCGCGAGCCAACTGGGCCAGCTCTGCCATATCCGCCACTTCACAGAGCGGATTGGACGGCGTTTCAATGAACAGCATACGGGTTTCCGGTCGGACCGATGCCCTCCATTCTTCCATGTCCGTCAGGCTGACAAAGGAGGTGGTCACTCCAAATCTTGCCATGTATTTCTGGAACAGCACATTGGTGGTGCCGAATACGCCCCGCGAGCACACAACATGATCGCCGCTCTGCAGCAGCGCCATACACGTGCTCAAGATTGCCGCCATGCCGGAGGCAGTCGCTACCGCACGCTCACCACCCTCCATGGCCGCAATCCGGGCTTCAAAGGCCTGCACTGTCGGATTGGTGAAACGGGAGTAGATGTTACCCGGCTCGTCTCCACCAAAACGCGCGGCCGCCTGGGCGGCGCTGCCGTAAACAAAGCTGGACGTGGGGAAAATGGCGTCGCTGTGTTCAAGCTGGCCGGTGCGAATCTGACCAGCCCTCACCGCCAGGGTGTCGATGGACATACCATCAAGATCCGATTCCGGAATCCAGACAGTTTCTTCACGGCGTAAGGTCATCAACGTCTCCTGCCAGATACGGCTGCTTCAGTCTTCGTCGTTGTACAAGTCAATAATACCGTTATCACTGGATGTGGCCCCGGTACTCTCAAAACGTTTGTCGTCATTGCGCATTTCTTCCAGCCGGTTCAGGTAGGCCGCGTCGACATCTCCGGTCACATAATTTCCGGTGAAGACCGAGCATTCCCAGCCTTCAATATCATCGTTCACGTCGCTGACGCAGGTTATCAGATCATCCAGGTCCTGATAGAGCAGCCAGTCAGCACCAATCAGCTCCCGGATCTCTTCAACGGTACATTCGTGAGCAATCAGCTCGCTGGCAGAGGGCATGTCGATCCCGTAAACGTTCGGGTAGCGAACGGGGGGTGCTGCTGAGGCAAAATAAACCTTCCGGGCACCGGCATCCCGGGCCATCTGGACAATTTCCTTACAGGTAGTACCGCGCACGATCGAATCGTCCACCAGCATCACATTTTTACCGCGGAACTCCAGACCAATGGGGTTCAGCTTCTGGCGAACGGACTTCTTGCGCATCTTCTGGCCAGGCATGATGAATGTCCTGCCGATGTAGCGATTCTTGATGAAGCCTTCCCGGAATTTAACGCCCAAACGATGAGCCATCTGCAGGGCAGAGGTCCGACTGGTGTCGGGAATAGGCATCACGACATCGATATCATGGTCCGGACACTCTCGCAGAACTTTCTCAGCCAAAGTCTCGCCCATCCGCAGGCGCGCCTTATAGACCGACACTTTATCGATGATGGAGTCCGGGCGGGCAAAATACACGTGCTCGAAAATACACGGAAAGAGATGCGGATCCTCCGCGCATTGATGGGTGTACAGGGTGCCATCAGTTTCGATATAGACCGCCTCGCCGGGAGCGATATCACGAACCAGATCATAACCCGCGGCACTCAACGCCACACTTTCCGAAGCGATCATGTATTCCTTCCGGCCATCCTCAGCAGTTCGCTCGCCATAGCAGACCGGTCGAATTCCGTTGGGGTCCCGGAAACCAACAATACCGTAACCGGTAATCATCGCAATCACGGCATAGGCACCGCGGCAGCGCTTATGGACGGCGCTCACCGCTGAAAAAATCTCGTCTTTGGTAGGATCGAGCTTGCCCAGCTTCTGCAGTTCATGCGCGAACACATTCAACAGCACTTCCGAATCGGAATTGGTGTTGATGTGGCGAAGATCGGTCCGGAACAGATCATTGCTGAGGTCGTCGGCATTGGTCAGGTTGCCGTTATGGGCCAGAGTGATCCCGTAAGGGCTGTTAACGTAGAACGGCTGGGCTTCAGCAGAACTGGCACTGCCAGCGGTTGGGTATCGCACATGCCCGATACCCACGTTACCGACCAGGCGGCGCATATGACGGGTGTGGAATACGTCCCGTACCAACCCGTTATCCTTGCGCAGATAAAAACGCTCATCCTGAAAAGTAACAATGCCCGCCGCGTCCTGGCCCCGGTGCTGAAGTACAGTCAGCGCATCATAGAGCGACTGATTGACGTTGGATGTACTGACGATGCCGACAATGCCACACATGGATAAGGTTTTCTCCGAGTGTTAAAACTGAATGTTAGCGGGACGCGGACGCTGGTTCCACGCCTTCCTGCAGTGTACCGGGATCCGGTTCTGACGCACCCTCGGGCGCAGGCCCCAGAAAACGCGCAAATTCATCGCCCAAAGTCCGACGGGACCAGTCCTCAACGACCGCCAGGCGATCAATGATGATCGACGTTCGCCACCAGGTATCCTGGGCCAGTGGTGTATACCGGGTGAAAGCGATGGCAACAATCACGACCACAACACCCCGTAAAAGCCCGAACCCCATGCCCAGTACCCGATCCGTGGCTGAAAGCCCGGTGGCCCTGATCAGGTGACCAATCATGTTGTTAATGATAGCTCCGACAATGAGCGTTCCAAAGAAGAGTATAGCGAAGGCAGCAATGAGCCTGACCAGAGGCGTTTCCACCGTGCTCTCCAGCAGGCTTTGCATTTGTGGATGGAAGGTTCTGGCAAGGATGAACGCGCCAATCCAGGTCACCAGAGACAGTGCTTCTTTTACAAAACCCCGCTTCAGACTGATGAGCGTGGAAACTGTAATCAGGGCGATAATGACCCAGTCAATCCAGATCAGCGCTTCCATGAAAAACCCGGTGGAGAAAAGGAAGCGCGAATTCTATCAGGAAACCCCGATTCGCCAAACCGCCTTGCCCACATAAAACCGATTGCGCGCGGCTATTTTTCGCCGGAGGTGACCAGGCTGTTAACGCCAAACGCGTCATCCAGGGCTCGCTTGGCTGCTTCGGCTTCGGACTTGGTGGCAAACGGGCCGCTAAAAACCCGGGTAAGCGTGGCATCACCCCGGACGACAGCCTGAAGGTGAGAGCCATAGCCCTTTTCCCGAACCTTATCCCGTAACCGGCGGGCATTGTCTTCGTTGCCGAAACTTCCCAGCTGAACCACCCAGGAGCCCTCAAGAGAACGCTGGTACTCGACCGCCTCGGGCTCAGCGGGTTCCGCAGCCGGCTCCGGATCGTCTCCCGTAATTTCAGAGGATTGCTGAGTATTGTCCGCCGCAGACTGGCCAGCACCAGCAGGTTCCCTGACTTCAGAAAACGGCTCAGCCCCGGAGCCTTCTTCAAGAATCCGATACGCGGGTGAGTCCTTGTTCTCCCCTGCCCCGGATTCTGGCACCTCAGGTGCATTTTCCCGGAGTTCATAGGAAGGCGCCGGAGCCACTTCGGTTTCTGGCGTCTCAACTTCCGGGAAAGGGGGTTCTTCCGGAATTTGGATGGTTGTGGAACTGCGTTCCGAGTGAGGCTCGTCAAAAAGCATGGGAACAAAGATAACCGCCAGGGAAACGAGTACCAACGCCCCGATTATTCTCTGTTTCAATCCATCCACGTTACCAGGCTCCCATCTGTTTTGACTGCGCTGTTTTGACTGCGCCGTGAGAGACGCCTACCCGCAGATACTAACCGCCCAGCAGCCGGAACTCAAAGGCGGACCCATTGCTATGGACAAAGTTTAAGGCGACCAGGTCAGCCCATGGACTCATTTTTGCGAAGCAGAAAGTCCCGGGCCTGTGCGACGGTATAGAACGAACCGAATACCACCACCAGATCATCCGCTGACGCACTCGACAACGCTTTACCCAACGCCTGCAGGACGGTTTCGGAGATACTCACAGATGTCAGCCCAGTAGTTGCCACCCGGTTTTTAAGGGCCTCACCGGATAGCCCCCTGGGCACATCAAGTCCTGCCAGGTACCAGTGATCCACCGCTCTTGCCATCGCTCTGCCAACGCCTTCAACATCCTTGTCGGCCAGCGCTGCATAAACGGCGTGAACCTCTTTACCCGGCGATTTCAACCGCTCCAACTGGCCGGCCAGCCAGCCAGCAGCATGGGGATTGTGGCCCACATCAACAAAGATATCCGGCCCCTTCCCAAGCCGCTCGAATCGTCCGGGGACACTCACGGTGGATAGCGCCCTTTCGATCGTTGGAATATCCAGATCCGGCTCAAGATTTCGAATGGCCACCACTGCCGCCGCGACGCTCTTGACCGGCAATGGACCAGCGGGCAAGCGAATTTGCTGCCCCGCATATTCCAGAGTCTGGCCGGAATTCGGGCCCTTGTCGTCGATCTGCGGTGACAGATGATAATCCCGATCCATCAGTGCAAGCTTGACTTTCTGCGCGGCAACCTGCTGCAGCACAGAACGGGGTGGATCATGGTCGGCATAAACAGCGGGAATACCCGGCCTGAGTACGCCGGCCTTTTCAAAGCCGATCACCTCCCGGTTATCTCCGAGAAAGGCAACGTGATCAATGTCCACCGATGTCAGTATGGCCAAATCGGCATCCAGGACATTAACCGCATCCAGTCGCCCACCCAGACCGACCTCCAGAATCCAGTGATCCACACCTGCATTGGCGAAAGCCACGAATGCCGCCAGAGTCCCAAATTCGAAATAGGTCAAAGAGACCTTTCCCCGGGCTGCCTCGACCGCCTCAAATGCCTTAACCAACTCCTCATCCGCGATATCTATACGGTCCAGGCGAACACGCTCGTTGTAGGCCTGAAGGTGAGGTGATGTGTAGGCTCCGGTGCGGCGCCCCGCAGCCTGCAACAGTGCCTCAACAACCGCAACCGCACTGCCCTTGCCGTTGGTACCGGCGACAGTGATGATACGTGCCTCCGGTTTGCGCCGAAAAAGCCGTCGAAGCACAATCAGGACCCGATCAAGTCCCAGGTCAATTTCGGTGGGGTGTATCGCCTCGAGGTAGGTGAGCCACTGGTCGACGGTGGCGCCAGCCCCCGGCGAAGCCGGAGGCTGGACAGAGCCATTACTCGGTGGGGGCATCGGCTTCCGGCTTTTCTGACACTTCAAACTCGATAGGCTCTTCCGTGCCTGGACGCTCCTGACCGGTGAACTTGGCGAGAACGTGGGCAATCCGCTCCCGCATCTGGTGACGGTGGAGGATCATGTCGATTGCGCCATGCTCCAGCAGGAACTCACTGCGCTGGAATCCTTCAGGCAGCTTTTCACGAACCGTTTGCTCAATGACCCGCGGCCCTGCAAAGCCAATCAGTGCGTTGGGTTCGGCGATGTTCAGATCGCCCAGCATCGCCAGACTGGCGGAAACGCCGCCGAAGACAGGGTCCGTCATGACCGAAATATAAGGAATTCCTTCCTGCTTCATACGCTCCAGAACCGCCGCGGTCTTGGACATCTGCATCAATGACAGAATCGCTTCCTGCATTCGTGCGCCGCCACTGGCGGAGAAGCAGACGAGAGGGATGCGGTGCTCCAGGGCAACGTTCGCCGCCTGGACGAATTTCTCGCCCACCACCTGACCCATGGAGCCACCCAGGAAACCGAACTCAAAGGAGCAGGCAACGAGCGGAACACCCAGGGTGGTCCCCCTCATCGCAATCAGAGCATCCTTCTCTCCCGTCGCTTTCTGGGCCTGGGACAGACGGTCCTTGTATCGCTTGGTATCCTTGAACTTCATGCGATCCCATGGCTCAAGTTCTGCCGAAATCTCTTCCCGGCCGTCTTCGTCAAGGAATACATCCAGGCGCCGACGGGCGGCAACCCTCATGTGGTGATTACATTTGGGGCAAACATCGAGGTTCTTCTCAAGCTCCGGCTTGTAGAGAAATGCGCCGCATTTCGGGCATTTCTTCCATAGCCCCTCCGGCACACCGGTTCTCTGCTTGGATTCCGAGCGAATCTTGCTCGGCATGATCTTGTCCAGCCAGTTACTCATGATTTCATCCTGTCCTTTGATGCCTGTCTGCCCTCACCCCTTTAAATCAGGAGGCCAGGCTGTCCAGTGCTTCACGCATCGGGTGGAGCAGATCCGTCAACGCTCGTTTGAGCTGGCCGGTATCTGCCTGATTTCTGGCTATTGTATCGACCAGGACACTGCCAACAATTACACCATCGGATACCCGACCCACCGCAGCAGCCGTTTCCGCATCCCGGATACCGAAGCCGACGCCCACGGGAAGCGCTGTCAGTTCGTGAATGTGGTTCACTTTTGCGGCAACCTCGTCCACGTTAATTGTGGCAGAGCCTGTCACACCCTTGATTGAAACATAGTACACATAACCGGAAGAGTGCTCACTGATTGCCCGAATTCGGTCATCGGTGGTGGTTGGTGCCAGCAAGAAGATAGCGTCCAGGTTGCGCTCGGTAAACAAAGGAGCCACCTCGTCGGCCTCTTCCGGCGGCAAATCGACCGTCAGGATGCCATCCACACCGGCATCCTTGGCCGCATCAGCGAACTTTTCATAGCCCATGGCCTCCATGGGGTTCAGGTACCCCATCAAAACCACCGGGGTACTGTCGTCGGTCTTGCGGAACGCCTTGACCATGCCGATAACCTGCCGGAGGGAGGTTCCGTGCTCCAGTGCCCGCTCGCAGGCCAGCTGAATAACGGGGCCGTCTGCCATCGGGTCTGAGAATGGTACCCCCAGTTCAATAATGTCAGCGCCAGCCGCCACCAGGGTATGCATCAGATCTACCGTGACATCGGGATGCGGGTCACCGGCGGTAATGTAGGGAATAAGTGCCTTGCGACCTTGTCCTTTGAGGGTTTTGAAAACCCCTTCGATTCGGCTCATGCCTGCTCCTGTTGATTTTTCAGATCTCGATGCCTTCAAGCTTGGCTACGGTGTTGATGTCCTTGTCGCCGCGACCGGAGACATTGATGACCACGGTCTGGTCTTTGTCCATGGTTGCTGCCAGTTTGATGGCGTAGGCCACCGCGTGGGCGGTTTCCAAAGCGGGCATGATGCCTTCAACACGGGTCAGTTTCCGGAAACCTTCCATGGCTTCATCGTCAGTGACCGATACGTAATGGGCCCGGCCAATATCTTTCAGCCAGCTATGCTCCGGCCCCACTCCAGGGTAATCCAGGCCGGCACTGACGGAATGGGTAGCTGCAATCTGGCCGTTCTCGTCTTCCATCAGGTAAGTTCGGTTACCATGCAGCACGCCCGGACGACCAGCGCAGAGAGGCGCTGCGTGCTTTCCGGTGTCAATGCCCAGGCCACCGGCTTCAACGCCATACAGCTCCACGGATTCATCCGCGAGGAACGGATAGAACATGCCTATCGCATTTGAACCACCGCCAACACAGGCCACCAGCGCGTCTGGCAATTTACCGGTTTTCTCAAGACACTGACGACGGGTTTCCCGACCGATTACCGACTGGAAATCCCGAACCAGCATCGGATAGGGGTGCGGTCCGGCTACCGTGCCGATGATGTAAAAGGTCTCATCAACGTGCGCGACCCAATCCCGCATGGCATCGTTCATGGCATCCTTCAGCGTTTTAGAGCCACTCTGGACGGCATGGACCTGGGCGCCCAGCAGTTTCATCCGGAAGACGTTCAGAGACTGACGCTGCACATCCTCGGCACCCATAAATACATGACATTCCAGGCCCAGGCGGGCGCAAACCGTTGCAGTTGCAACACCGTGCTGGCCGGCACCGGTCTCTGCAATAATTCGTTTTTTGCCCAGGAAACTGGCGAGTAGCGCCTGGCCAATAGTGTTGTTCACCTTGTGGGCGCCGGTGTGGCAAAGATCTTCACGCTTGAGCCAGATCTGCGCGCCGCCAGTCTCCCGGGTCAGCCGCTCGGCAAAGTAAAGAGGCGTGGGCCGGCCAACGTAATCCGCCAGTTCCTTATCGAACCGCGCCTGAAACTCAGGATCTTTCTTAAGGCGGTTATATTCTTTCTCGAGCGTCATCAGGGAATCCATCAGAGTCTCGGAAACAAACCGCCCACCGAAGGCCCCGAAGTGACCCCGTGCGTCCGGCAGTGCGCTCAGCATTTCTTCAGTCAGTTTTACAGACACGGTGAACCTCTTTGATAAAATGAGAAATTTTCTGGGTATCCTTGATGCCTTTGCTCTGTTCGACACCGCCGCTGACATCCACCGCCCAGGGTTTTACCTGGTTTACCGCGGCAAATACGTTAGCAGATGACAACCCGCCGGCCAATATCAGCGGCAGTGGCCGGTCCTCCGGTATCAGACCCCAGTTGAAGGCCTTGCCGGTACCGCCGTATTTTTCCGGATCCCAGGCATCCACCAGCAAACCGGCGGAATCCCGGAACTCCTCGAAAGCGCACTCAATCTGACCGGGCTCCCGAACCCGGATAGCTTTGATCCACCGGCGCCCGAATCCCAAGCAGAAAGCAGCAGTTTCATCGCCATGAAACTGCAGAAGGTCCAGCGGCACCTTGTCGAGCACCGCCTCGACTTCCTGCCTGGAGGGATTCACAAACAGGCCGACAACGGACACGAACGCGGGGACACGACGAACCAGAGCCGCAGCTTGATCCGCATTGACTGCCCGGGGGCTTGGCCCATAAAAGACAAACCCCAAAGCGTCTGCGCCGCACTCCACCGCCGCATCAACGTCCTCAGGACGAGTCAGGCCGCATATCTTTACGCGTGCGCTCATTGGCTCAGAACCCGTTGTTTTGGATGGATGTGTGTAGGCGTAACAGGGCTGTTTTCCGCCCGACTGAACCAAGGACTCAAAAAGCCGGGCCCACACTCGGCAGCAGGCAACCGAAATTCCTCGGGATAACCCACATCAACCAGATACAGACCATGGGGAGGCGCGGTAACACCGGCGACAGTCCGGTCTTTGGCAGCCAGTATCTCATGGATCCACTCGACTGACTGCTTCCCTGAACCCACCGCCATCAACGCCCCGGCAATATTCCGCACCATGTGATGCAAAAAAGCGTTGGCCTGCACATCTATTACGACAAAATTGCGTTTCCGGGTTACCGAGATCCTCTCCAGGAAACGGACCGGCGTTCGGGACTGGCAACCGGCAGCACGGAATGACGAAAAATCGTGCTCACCAGCGAGGGCCTGTGCCGCCTCATGCATTCGCCCGGTATCGAGAGGACGGAACGTCCAGCTCACCTGCCCCCGCTGAATACCGGGGCGGACCGGGTGGTTGTAGATGATGTAGCGATAGCGGCGATACGTGGCTGAAAAACGGGCGTGGAAATCGCCCTCGCCATTCCCGGCCCAGTGCACGGCAATATCATCAGGCAAGGCGGTATTGATGCCCATTACCCAGGACCGGAGATTCCGAACAGAAGGGGTATCGAAATGAGCAACCTGGTAACTGGCGTGGACACCCGCATCTGTGCGCCCGGCACAAACCAGATCCACCGGGTGATCGGCCACTTTTGCGACCGCGTTAGTCAGTTCCGCTTCGACCGACCGAACGCCGGATTTCTGGAGCTGCCAGCCGTGGAACCGGCGACCATCGTACTCAAACGCAAGTGCGACGCGCCCTGCACCGATGGCGTTATCCGTGGTGAGTTGCTGGGTTTCGAGAAACAAGGGCGAATCCGGAAGATATGTTTCTGTAAAAACAAAGCGCCGGCTTGATGCCAGGAATCAACCCGGCGGCCGGCGCTCGCTGCCTGTCAGATCTGATTATAACGAATCAGGACAGATTTTTAAGGAGATCTTGAGCCTCCACTTTCTGATCTTCGTCGCCTTCCAGGGCAACCTCTTCAAGGATGTCCCTGGCGCCATCAGCGTCACCCATCTCGATATAGGCCCGCGCAAGGTCTAGCTTGGTGGCAGCCTCATCGGTGCCGGCGAGGAAATCAAAGTCGTCGTCATCCCCAAGATCACTTTCGTCAATATCAGCAACAATGGAGGAACGGGAGGACTCTTCGGCAACCTCGTCGGATGCAACCGGCAAGTCCAGATCTACATCCGATGCCTGATCGACATCCGCCTCGAGTTCCTGGTCTTCAAGGCCGTCTGCAACACCCTGCCGCTCAAGCTCCTCGCCCCCCTCAACTGTCTCTTCAGGACCGGCTTCTTCCGCATCCCCGAGACCATCGCCTTCTGCGAGGGTATCCTCAAGGCCCAGCTCCTCATCCAGGGAAGCAACTTCTTCCTCATCTCGATTTGCCGAATCCGCGGAATCAGAGAACTCTTCCATCAGCGCCAGGTCTTCATCCGACACATCCAGCTCAAGGTCATCCAGGGAGGATTCTTCCATCTCGCTGCCGCCCAGCTCGTCCTCTTCACCGGCAACCTTGTCGAGCTCGGCATCAAGCTCATCAAGGAAGGACTCGTCCAGAGAACCAAGATCTGTTTCTGAATCTTCTTCAGGCCGGTCGACTTCATCATCGACCCCGCCTGACTCGCTCGCTGGCGCCTCAGCTTCCACATCACTTTCGTCGAGCTCCAGACTCAGGTCTTCTTCAATTTCATCCGGCCTGGTTTCAGTGTCGGAGGATTCATCAAGATCCATCTCGAACTCTGATGACATATCCCACTCACCGGATTTCTCAGCCTCAGGAGTTCCTTCCGACCCAGCCTTTCCTTCTCCGGATTCAACCTCAATGCCCGACAGGTCAAATTCGATCAGATCGTCCTTGCTTTCGGCTTTCGGATCTTCAGATTCTGATGCTTCCGGTTTTTCAAACTCATTCAGGTCAAAGTCTTCAAGATCTGAATCGAAGTCACCGAACTCGTTTTCCGCAGGCTCTTCCTGCTCCGAGTCGAACTGATCCGCCAAGAGCTCTTCTGATGCCGGCTTGTCTTCATCATGCCCGGAGTTTCCATACGCCTCTTTTTCGGAATCGTAAGAGGCGGCGAAAGAGTCTGAGCGCAGCTGTGATTCAAGGTCATCAATGCTGGGCATGGACTCCGCTTCTTCGAGTCTCGCCCGCAACTCATTTGCTGTTATCAGAGCTTCTTCATCATCCAGTGACTCGATCTCACCAAACTGCTTTTCAAAGGACTCACGATCCTGCGTGTCGGCATAGACACCCAACAACTTCAGGCGGAGGTCAGCGCGGCTCGGCTCGCGAGAAATTGCCGTTTCAAGCGTCTGCGCTGCCTGATCGTGACGGCCATAGGCAATGTAGGTATCTGCTTCCTCAAGGGCATCACTAGTCGCTGCCCCCTGATCGTCCTCATCCAGGCTCAGGTCAAATGAATCGGCACCCTCCTCCGGTTCGCTGTTCAGCTGTTCGTAGAATGCCTTTTCACGGTTCGCATTGCGGCGGGCAAGAAGTAGCAGCAGCAACAGGAGAACGATCAGGCCACCCCCAAGAGCAATTTGGTACATCGGGTTGTTGGTGATCGCATCAATAACATTACCCGGGAAGCCCTTATCTGCAGCAGGGGCCTGGGGCGCAGACTTTGGTGCCGGCTCTGCTGCCTGCGAAGGCTCAGAGGCCGCCGGAACTGGCTCGGCTACGTCTCTACTCGCTTCCTCAGAAGTGGCGTCAGGAACGGCCATCCCGGATTCATCTGTGCCCGTGACCGCAGTGTCCCCCGAACCTTCACCGGCCTCCGCGATGGTCTGCTCACCGGATGGTAAGGCAGACCCTGCAGCCATTTCTTCCGGCGTCTTTTCGGTCGCAGCCATTTCAGCGGTTTCCGAAACGGGCCCGGCCTGCTCTCCAGGCACGGTGGATTCACCCTCTCCTGTCACAACTTCATCCGCACCGGCGGTTTCTTCCTGGGGTGTTGCGCCCTCAGTCGCCGCAGCTTCGGCTTCCTCGGTCTCACCTGAAGTAGCCTGCTCCGGAGCGTCAGCCCCGCTTGCCTGCTGCATCTCAGCAAGCTGGGTATTTTTCAATTCAAGCAGACGCTGGAGTGTCTGAACCTGGTCCTGAAGATCTTCTACCCGACTGTTCAGTTCTGTATTTTCCCGCCTTGCGCTTTCCAGTTCTTCCATCGCAACGGCAGTACCGGCGTCAGCTCCGCCAGGCAGCTGCCCATCGCCACCGGCCGAGCCGCCCTCGGAGGTGTCTCGACCGGCTTCCCCGGAGACAACAAGTTTCAGCTCGTCACCACCCGCAGCCGACTCCTGGGCCACAGGCTGCTGTTGCTGCTGGGCGGCAGTTGCATCAACAGTACGCTGGGGAGACTGAAATTCCTGGTTCTGCTGGCCGACGATACGGGTTGCCTGAGCGCGCGTCCGGCTCTGAATCTGGTCAATTGAAGGTATGCGGAGCACTTCGCCGCGCTTCAGGCGGTTGATGTTGTCGCTGATGAAGGCATCGGGATTCAGGTCCTGTATTGCAAGCATGACCTGCTGCATGGAGACGCTGTCATCAGGCCGTACGCGGGAGGCAATAGTCCACAAGGTATCGGATGGCCCGGTTGGCCCGAAGGTATTCGCCTGATATCCCGCACCCAGCGACTGCTCTGCCTGCGATTGGCGACGCAAAGACTCCTGGCTGCGGGTTGCTGCTGGCTGCCGGGATGTTTCGGTGGAAGCCGCCGCTGGAACGTTAAGCTGCTCCTGCACGCCCGATTCCTCTGCATACACGGGCGGGTCAACGAGGACTGCGTATTCACGCATCAATCGACCGCTCGGCCACGTCATTTCCAACAGGAAATTGAGGTACGGCTCTCTCAAAGGCTCACGCGAGGACACGTTGACGGCGAGGCTGCCGTCGTTTCGGGTTACCACCTGGAACCTGAGCTTGCTGAGAAACTGGTTGCGATCCAGCCCCACCCGCTCGTACGCCTGTTCCGAAGCAATGTTGACGAATACGTCCCCTGGATTAATGCCACGGCTCTGGGGCAGAACGATCTCTGCATCCAGTGGCTCATTCAGATAGGACTGAAGTTCAATTTCACCCAGCCCAAGGGCCTGTGCGACGCCGGATCCAAGCCCTCCCGCCAGAGCCAGGGCAACCGCAAGCTTGCGTACCTTCATGCTTTTTCCTTTCCAGTCTCCGTTATTCGTTACTGCTCTTTTTCAAACAGAATGGGACGAGGTTGGATGACTTCCGTCTGGATAGTTCTAGTTATTATGTGTTCTTTTTAATATTCAGCCCGGCAAGTATTGTTGATAAAACCTCTTTTATCAATCGATCAGCCGCAATCCTTGCACCATTTTTTTATCAATCGCGCGGAACTGCCTAGCGCTCTTGAAAATAACAGGGGCGGAGGCTGAAATCAGCCTCCGCCCCCTCACCGGTTTACTGAAACCGGACACAGTTGGCATTTATTGCCTCTGTGTAACAATTCTTAACGCTCCTGAAGGATTCGGAGCATGCGGCGCAGCGGTTCGGCAGCGCCCCAAAGCAGCTGATCACCAACCGTGAACGCCGATATATACTCCGGGCCCATCGCCAACTTGCGGATTCGGCCAATCGGCACACTCAAGGTGCCGGTAACCTTGGCCGGGGTCAGCTCCTCAATGGTCGCATCGCGATCATTGGGGATCACTTTCACCCAATCGTTGGCCTTGGCCAGGATCGATTCGATTTCCGAAACCGGCAAATCCTTCTTCAGCTTGATGGTCAGAGCCTGACTGTGGGAGCGCATGGCGCCGATCCGCACGCAAATACCATCAATGGGAATTGGATTGTCGGAGCGGCCGAGTATCTTATTGGTCTCGACACCGGCTTTCCACTCTTCCTTGCTCATACCATTATCGAGTTGTTTGTCGATAAACGGAATCAGACTGCCAGCCAGGGGCACCTCGAAGTGCTCGGTCGGGAAACCGTCCGAGCGCATGGTTTCAGTGACCTTCCTGTCAATCTCGAGGATTGCGGAAGACGGATCACCCAGCTCGGTTTTCACGCTGTTGTTGAGCTCTCCCATCTGGTTCAACAATTCACGCATGTTCTGCGCGCCGGAGCCGGATGCTGCCTGATAGGTCATGGGGGAAACCCACTCGATCAGGTCCTGCTCAAGCAGGCCGCCAAGCGCCAGCATCATCAGGCTGACGGTACAGTTGCCGCCAATGTAATCCTTGACGCCCTTGTCCAGAGCGGCATCGATCACGTTACGATTAACTGGATCCAGAACAATCACCGAATGGTCTACCATCCGGAGTGTGGATGCAGCGTCAATCCAGTAACCTTCCCAGCCTGCGTCGCGGAGCTTCTGGTAAACCGCGCCGGTGTAATCGCCACCCTGACAGGTCACGATGACATCCATGGTTTTCAGAATCTCAACGTCGAACGCATCCTGAAGAGCGGGCACGCCCTCCTTGCCTACATCCGGTGCCGGCTTGCCAGCCTGGGATGTGGTGAAAAAGACCGGTTCGATATCGGCGAAATCGTTTTCTTCACGCATGCGCTGCATGAGGACCGAGCCCACCATGCCACGCCAACCTACAAGTCCAACTCGCTTCATGTGCGATCTTTAGACCTCGTTTTATGCCCACCCGCTACCGTTATCGCTGGCAGGGACAGGATGGATGATCCCGCGGCAACTGCATCCTGTTGCCGTCGGGTCTCGAATACATTGACTTCAGAAGCGCTGGTTACAACGCGGCGAGGACTGCCTCACCCATCTCCCGGGTCGAGACCTGCTTCGCATCTTCAGACATGATGTCTGCCGTACGCAGCCCCTGATCCAGAACCTTGCTGACTGCTGCTTCAATCGCTTCAGCGGCTGCTTCCTCGTTGAGACTGTACCGCAACATCATTGCAGCACTAAGGATAGTGGCCAGCGGATTGGCAATGCCCTTACCGGCAATGTCCGGCGCCGAACCATGGCAGGGCTCATACATACCCTGCTTTTCGGAGTTCAGCGACGCCGAGGGCAACATGCCAATGGAACCAGTCAGCATAGCCGCTTCGTCTGAAAGAATATCACCAAACATGTTGCCAGTCACAATCACATCGAACTGCTTGGGCGCACGAACCAGCTGCATGGCAGCATTATCCACGTACATGTGGGACAGCTCCACATCCGGGTATTCCCGACGCAGATCATTCATGATTTCCCGCCAAAGAACAGTCACTTCCAGCACATTCGCCTTATCAACGGAGCACAGCTTCTTGCCCCGCTGCTGGGCCGCCTCAAATGCAACCCGGCCAATGCGACGAATTTCCGATTCTGTATAGGCGTAAGTGTTGTAGCCCTGACGCTCTCCGCTTTCCAGCTCGCGAACGCCGCGCGGCTGGCCAAAATAGATGCCGCCAGTCAGTTCCCGGACAATCATGATATCCAGGCCGGACACCACCTCCGGCTTCAGCGAAGACGCGGAGGCCAGCTGAGGATACAGGATAGCCGGGCGCAGATTGGCAAAGAGCTCCAGGTTGGAACGCAATCCGAGCAGACCCTTTTCAGGACGCTTGGCCATCGGCAGGCTGTCCCACTGGGGGCCACCGACGGCGCCCAGCAGGATGGCGTCGGCCTTCCTGGCTTTGTCCAGAGTCTCCTCCGGCAGCGGGCTGTCGGTGGCATCAATTGCGGCTCCACCCACCAGTCCGGATTCGAAGTTAAGGCTCAGATTGAACTGTTCGTTGATCTTGTGGAGTACCTTTTCCGCTTCGGCAACAATTTCCGGGCCAATGCCGTCGCCGGGGAGCATTAAGACTGTTCTGGACATCTGTTTTCCTTTTTTCCTTGTTCGGTTCCGGCTTGTCGGATCACGCCTGCCGCTAATCCTACTTATGTTTGCCGGTTATATTTTGAACATTCATGCAGGTCGGATTAGCGAACGCGTAATCCGACACTCAGGTCAGCCACCGGCGCCAAACAACCAGGGCGCAGTGTTACGGCGGCTGTCTTCATAGGCCTTGATAGCATCCGCCTCTTCCAGTGTGACGCCAATATCATCCAGGCCATTGAGCAAACAATGCCGACGGAAGTCATCCACCTCGAAATTAAAGGTCTCACCAGATGGCGTTGTCACCGTCCTGGCTTCAAGATCCACAGATAGCTGATAACCTTCACCCTGCTCCACTTCCCCGAACAGCTTATCAACCACTTCTTCTGGAAGAACAATAGGTAACAGGCCATTCTTAAAACAGTTGTTATAAAAAATATCCGCAAAACTCGGGGCAATAATCACCCGGAAACCGAAATCTTCGAGGGCCCAGGGCGCGTGCTCTCGGCTGGAACCACAACCAAAATTGCGGCGCGCCAGGAGCACACTCGCATTCTTGTATCTGTCCTGGTTCAGAACAAAATCCGGATTAGGGGGACGCTCGGAGCAATCCTGATCCGGCTTGCCTTCGTCCAGGTACCGCAGCTCATCAAACAGGTTCGGGCCAAAGCCGGTACGTTTGATAGATTTCAGAAACTGCTTGGGAATAATCATGTCCGTATCCACATTGGAACGGTCCATGGGGGCTACAACGCCCTGATGTTGCGAAAATGCGCGCATGGTTCTCTCCTGTGGATCAGTTCATCAACTCACGGACATCAACGAAATGGCCAGTCACCGCAGCGGCTGCCGCCATGGCCGGGCTCACCAGATGGGTACGCCCACCAAAACCCTGACGACCCTCGAAGTTCCGGTTTGAAGTGGAGGCGCAATGCTCGCCCTGGCCCAGCTTGTCCGCGTTCATGGCCAGGCACATGGAGCACCCTGGATCCCGCCATTCCAGCCCGGCTTCGATAAAGATCTTGTCCAGACCTTCCTGCTCCGCCTGCACTTTCACCAGCCCGGAACCCGGCACCACCATGGCCTGCTTCAGGGTCGGAGACACCTTCCGGCCTTTCACCACGGCTGCGGCCTCGCGCAGATCCTCAATCCGACTATTGGTGCAGGAACCGATAAACACCCGATCCAGCTTGATTTCAGTGATCGGCATATTCGGCTTTAATCCCATGTATTTAAGGGCGCGCACGATGCCTTCACGCTTGATGGGATCTGCCTCCTTCTCAGGATCCGGCACATGGCCCTCAACCCCGACGACCATTTCCGGAGAGGTACCCCAGCTCACTTGCGGCTGGATCTCTGAACCTTCCAGCTCAACCACCTTGTCGAATACCGCGTCTTCGTCGCTGTGCAGTGTGCGCCAGTACTCCACCGCCGCATCCCACTGCTCGGCTTTCGGCGAAAACGGGCGGCCGCGCACGTACTCAATGGTGGTGTCGTCCACTGCAACCATGCCTACCCGGGCTCCCGCCTCGATGGACATATTGCAGATGGTCATGCGGCCTTCCATGCTCAAACCACGGATAGCCTCACCACCAAACTCGATGGCATGACCGGTTCCGCCAGCGGTCCCGATTTTGCTGATAATGGCCAGAACAACATCCTTACCGGTCACGCCCGACCCAAGCTTGCCATTCACCTTCACCAGCATGTTCTTCATCTTCTGCTGAACCAGGCACTGGGTGGCCAGCACGTGTTCAACTTCACTGGTACCAATACCGTGAGCCAGACACCCGAAGGCGCCGTGGGTCGAGGTGTGGGAATCGCCACAAACAATGCTCATACCGGGCAAGGTCGCACCCTGCTCTGGCCCGATCACATGAACGATGCCCTGGCGCTGATCCTTGATTTTGAATTCAAGAATACCGAACTCATCGCAGTTCTTATCCAGGGTTTCCACCTGAATCCGGGAGACCGGGTCGACGATGCCTTCCACGCCCCGTTCACGGTCGGTGGTCGGTACGTTGTGATCCGGGGTGGCAATGTTGGCATCAATCCGCCACGGCTTCCGCCCGGCCAGCCGCAGGCCTTCAAATGCCTGAGGCGAGGTAACTTCGTGCAGTAACTGGCGATCAATGTAAATCAGCGCGGAGCCGTCGTCCCGCTGTTTGACAAGGTGATCGTCCCACAATTTGTCGTATAAGGTCTTGCCCGCCATGGTTCTCTCTCACTCTCTGGGGGTTTCTGGTTATCAGATTCGATGTCCCTATCTTACCGCCTGGGCATGGATAACCTCAATTCATGTTTTTTATCTTTGGCATCCTTTTTGGTTATACTTTGGTGAAGGTCGCGGATGGGTATAACGGTTTCAAAACACGCCAACAAGCACGTCCATGTGGGCTCGTTTCGGGCCGTCCATGGCCCTCAACGGTTTTGAAACCGTTATACCCATCCACTCCCCGAAACTCAGAGGACTCCTCAACTGCTCGGGGCGCAGGCAGGGACAGGCTTTCCAAAACCGTGGAGCGCCAGGGATGGCGCGACCGAGCCCTACAGGGACGTATTCACGGGCGTGTTTTGGAAAGCCTGTCCCTGCCTGCAACCTCCTCCAAAGTTTCAAGCTAAAAGGACCGTTTCCGTGGACTCGAACGCATTAAAAGCCTTCCTGACAATCGTAGATCAGGGCTCATTCTCAGAGGCCGCAGAAACCCTGCACCTGACACAGCCGGCGATCTCCAAACGCCTGGCCTCCCTGGAAAACCAGCTCGGCACCACCCTGATTGACCGCAGCCACCGCCAGATCAGGCTGACCGATGCCGGCAGCCGGTTGCTTCCTCACGCCCGTAGAATTCTCGACGAAATCCACAATGCCCGGATTGCCCTCTCCCCGGATTCGGGACAGGTGGAAGGTGAACTACAGATCATTGCCAGCCACCACATCGGGCTGCACCACTTGCCAAACTGGCTGCGGCGATTCAAACGGGAATACCCGCAGGTTTCCATCAATCTGCAATTCATGGAATCCGATGCGGCTTATGAGCAGATGCGCAAACGAAATGCGGAACTGGCTTTTGTTACCCTGAGCGATAGCATGGAGCCGAGCTTCCAGGTATTCGCCCAATGGCCGGATCCCATGATGTTTGTGGCAGGAGCTGAGCATCCGCTTGCGGCGCTGAGTAAACCGGCGCTTTCAGACCTTGCCGACCACCCTGCGCTACTGCCGGACACCACAACAGCCACCTACCGGGTAGTCAGCCGGTTGTTCCTGGAAGCCAACCTTCACCTGAACCCTCAGATGCCAACCAATTACCTGGAAACCCTGAAAATGATGACCAGTGTAGGCCTTGGCTGGAGCGTTCTGCCCCTGCGGATGGTCGACGACAGTCTTCGCGTGCTGGAAGTAAACAGGCCCGTTTCCCGGGTTCTCGGCGGCATAGGCCTCACGGGCCGGCAGCTGAGTAATGCGGCAAAGGCATTACTGGCAATAGTTCAGGAAGAGGAAGGCGCCTGAATTTCAGACTTCACCATGGACCGGCGGCGGCCGAAGGCCGCGCCAGGTAATCACGATCGCAATCGCCATGGCTGCGGCACCGCCCCAGAATGCCGCGGACGTACTGAAACCATCCACCAGAAAACCGGAAAGCCACGCCCCCAGTGCACCACCGGCGCCAAATGTCAGACCGCTATACAGCGCCTGCCCCTGGCCATGGTGATGCTTTCCGAAAAAGCCCTGGATGTATTGAACCGAAATGGCATGAAGCGCGCCGTAGGAAGCAGCGTGCAGCAACTGCGCAAACAGCAGCACCGCCAGCACATCGGTCACCTCGGCAATCAGCACCCACCGAATCATCGTCAGCATAAGCGCACCGATTGCAATCTGCCGAACGGTAAAATTCCGGGTCAACCGGTGCATAACCAGAAACAGCGCAATTTCCGCAACAACACCCAACGACCACAAAAGCCCGATCGCCAGCTTGCCGTAACCGTGCTGTGCAAGGTGAATGCTGAAAAAAGTGTAGTACGCTCCGTGAGAGACCTGAAGCAGAAAATTCATCAGGAAAAACGTCACCACCGCGGGATGAGTAATAATCGCCTTGAGACTGCCCTTCGGCGCCGCTGGTTTCCGTTCCCCCCGCTCAGCAGGCAACAAAAACGCGGATATGGCTATTCCCGCAAACACCGGCAACAGCAGCCAGGGCAGACTCCCGATCGGCACAAGCTCAAGCAAACCACCCACCAACGCCACGGCCCCGATAAACCCGACCGATCCCCAAAGCCGAACCTTGCCGTACTTCTCCTTGTTCTTGCCAAGGGTGCGCAGCGTGATCACTTCATACAGCGGGAGAATGGCATTCCAGAAAAAGGTAAACGCCAGCATCACCAGCATCAGCCCGTAAAACCCCGGTTCCAGAAACACCCCGGCAAAGAACAACGAACCGGTAATAGCCCCGAACCGCACCAGCCGCACCCGCTGGCCGGTCCTGTCCCCGAGCCAGCCCCAGACACTCGGCGCAACGACCTTGGTCAGCTGAATTGTCGCCATCAGCGTGGCAATTTGCAGATAGGAAAATCCCTGTCCTTCGAGGTACAGGGACCAATAAGGGAGGAGCCCGCCAAGAAGGGCGAAAAACCAGAAATAGAGATTGGAAAGTCGAAAGTAAATGGCAAACCTCTTTCAGACTATCGAAAAGCCATGGCCTGACTATCGAAAAGCCATGACGTCAGGGGCTCAGCTTACGGCCCAAAAATGTGTAGCGCCAGAGATGGCGCTACCAAGCCCTAAAGGGATCATTCGGGGCCGCTTTTGCGCGGGCCTGCTCCCCCCGGAGGTGTTACTCCAGCCGTTAGACCTCAGGAGTTATCAGCGTCCATGCGGAGGAACCGTGCGGTCAGGCGTACTTTATCATCACATGGCGCACAGTGGTGTAGTCCTCTAGCGAATACATGGACATGTCTTTACCGTAGCCGGATTGCTTCATGCCACCATGGGGCATTTCATTGACCAGCATAAAATGGCAGTTAACCCAGGTACAGCCATAACGCAGTCGTGACGACACATCCATGGCGCGGCTGACATCATTGGTCCAGATGGACGAGGACAAACCGTATTCCGAGTTGTTGGCCCAGGCGACCACATCATCGGACTCGTCAAAGCGGGTCACAGAAACAACAGGACCGAAGACCTCACGCCGCACGATTTCATCGTCCTGGCGGGCGCCGGCAATGACTGTGGGCTGGTAGTAGAATCCCGGGCTCTCCGGCTTGCCATTGCCTCCGCCGGTGGTGACCTCCATATGAGGTTGCTCCGCCGCCCGTTCCACAAAACTGGCCACCCGCTCCCGCTGGCGTTGAGAAATCAGAGGAGGAATCTCGTTTTCGTCATCATTGCTGCGATCGTAGACGATGCTGGCAGCGGCGTCAGTCAGCTCTGCTACCAGCCGATCGTAGATGCCGGCACCGGCGTAGACCCGGCAGGCGGCGGTGCAGTCCTGGCCGGCATTGAAGTAACCAAAGGTACGCACCCCCTCAATTACCGCGTCGAGATCGGCATCGTCATAGACAATCACGGGGGCCTTGCCCCCCAACTCCAGGTGAGTCCGCTTGACGCTCTTTGCGGCGTTAGTGAGGATCTTCTTGCCGGTGGCAATATCCCCGGTCAGTGACACCATGTCCACCTCGGGATGGGTTACCAGGGCATTGCCCACGCTTTCTCCCCGCCCCAGCACAATATTCAGCACCCCCGGAGGCAGCACTTCCGCGGCCACCCGGGCCAGCAGCAGGGAAGTCAGCGGCGTCTGCTCCGAGGGCTTGAGCACAACCGTGTTGCCGGCGGCCAGGGCGGGACTGATCTTCCACGCTGCCATCATCAACGGATAGTTCCAGGGCGCGATGGATCCCACCACCCCTACCGCCTCACGGCGGATCATGGAGGTATGACCTTCCATGTATTCACCAGCCGCACTGCCCTGCAGGCAGCGCGCGGCCCCGGCGAAGTAACGCAGGCAATCAACCACCGCCGGAATCTCCTCTGCCAGCACGATGTGGTAAGGCTTGCCGCAGTTGAGGGCCTCAAGCGCGGCAAATTCCTCACTCATCTGCTCAATCCGGTCCGCCAGCCGCAGCAGCAAGGTGGAACGTTCGCCCGGCGTGCTTCGGGACCAGCCCGAAAAGGCCTTGCGGGCAGCAGTCACAGCCTGGTGCACCTGCTCGTCAGTGGCCTCCTGCAACCCCAGGATTTTAGTACCGGTACGCGGGTTTAGTATGGGTTCCTCGGGACCATCTCCGTGCACCAGCGAGTTGCCGATGAGCATCCGGATATCTCGGGGCAACTGTCCCCGGAACTGACCGCTTGTATTGGACATCATGGTTTCCTCGTCGTTGTCGCCGGCCCGCCCTACTTGCCTTGGCCGGCGATGGTTTCGCTGCCGCGGGTGAAGTAGTAGGCCATCAGAATGGGTAGAAAAGTTATGATCACTACAAATACTGCCACCACGTTGGTGACCGGCCGTTGCCTTGGGCGCACCAGTTCGCTGAGCATCCAGATAGGCAGGGTTTCCTGCTGGCCGGCCGTGAAAGTGGTGACAATGACCTCGTCAAAGGACAGGGCAAAGGCGAGCATGCCTCCTGCCAGCAGTGCGGTGGCCAGATTGGGTAGTAATACGTGGCGAAAGGTCTGGAAGCTGTTGGCGCCCAGATCCAGAGACGCCTCCAGCAAGGACGGCGAGGTTCGCCGCAGGCGCGCGACGGCATTGTTGTAGACCACCACCACACAGAAGGTGGCGTGCCCCAGCACTATGGTCCAGAAAGAGAAAGGAATGCTGGCAATGTCAAAGGCCGAGCGCAGGGCAATGCCGGTCACCACGCCTGGCAGCGCAATGGGCAGAATTATCAAAAGCGATAGCGCTTCCCGCCCGAAGAAACGGGTGCGGGCAACGGCGGCCGCAGCCAGGGTTCCCAGCACAATAGCGGCGCCGGTGGCAATGCAGGCAATCTTCAGGGAAAGCATGAAAGCATCCCAGATATCCTGGCGCTCCCACGCCACGGAGAACCATTTCAGGGTGTAGCCCGGGGGCGGAAACTGATAGCTTTTTTCTTCCGTGGTGAAAGCGTAGAGAAAAATAAGCACCAGTGGCAGGTGCAGAAACAGCAGACCCGCGATCGCCGCCAGTTTCAGGCGCCGGGGTGCACCGGAACGGTTAAAGCGCATTGAAGGCCCCCATACGTTTGGCAATCCATAGATAGATGGCCATCACCACGATAGGTACCATGGAGAAGGCTGCGGCCATGGGCAGGTTGCCCGCCGTGCCCTGGTGAACATAGACCGCCTGACCAATGAACAGGCGTGACGACCCGACGATCTGGGGTGCAATATAGTCCCCCAGTGTCAGTGAAAAGGTGAAAATGGAGCCGGCGACAATACCCGGGAGCGCAAGAGGGAAAATGATCTTGCGGAAGGTCTGACCGGGGCGGGCGCCCAGGTCACCGGAGGCATCCAGCATGGAAACGGGTACCCGCTCCAGGGCTGCCTGTATCGGGAGGATCATGAATGGCAGCCACAGATACAGGAATACCAAGAAGGTGCCAATATAACTGAAGGTCAGCGACGGCCCACCAATGACCGGCAGCGACAGCAGTGCCTCGACCAGAGGACTGAGGCCAACCTTACTGACACCCCAGTTGAGCACCCCCTCGTTGGCCAGGATCAGTTTCCATGCGTACACCCGCACCAGGTAGCTGGACCACAGTGGCAGCATCACCGCAATAAAGAACAGACCCTTCACCCAGCCCCGGGCATAGCGAGCCGCATAGTAGGCTATGGGGAAAGCGATTATGGCGGAAGCCACCGTCACTGTAGCCGCCATCAGCACAGTGCGCAGCACAATATCCAGATTCGATGGCCGCAGCAGCTCCAGATAGGTTTTGAAAGTGAACTCCCTGACGATCCGCCCGGAAAACTCGTCGATGGAGTAGAAACTCTGCACCAGCAGGGCCAGTAGCGAGCCCACGTATACCACCCCAATCCAGAGCAAAGGCGGGCCCAGTAACAGCGCCAGCAGAATCGCCGGGCGGCGATAGAACAGATCCGACAGGCGCCCCAGAACACCACCGCGGAACAGGGTCAGGCTCGCATCCCGGGTGTTCATACCTGCTTCATCCCGTGCATGTCATCCAGATGCCAGCGGGCATGCGCCATCCCGCCCACCACGGGCTCGACGCCCACAGCCGGCACCGCCAGGGCCAGTTCGGCGCCCTTGACCGCGAGAACATAGCGGCGGGTAGCACCCTGGTACTGCACGTGGCGAACTTCGCCAGTGACAGTAATGGTGCCCGCTTCATCCGTAAGACCCTCTGGGACCAGACGGATCTTTTCGGGGCGCAGACTCCAAAGTCCCGAGGGCGCGCCAATGCGCTCACAGAAATCCGGCTCCAGGATATTCGAGGAGCCCACAAAATCAGCAACAAAACGGGTCTCGGGACGCTCGTAGATATCCACGGGACTCCCCACCTGTACCACCCGGCCCTCATTGAACACTGCCACCCGGTCACTCATGGACAGGGCCTCGCCCTGATCATGGGTGACAAACACGAACGTAATTCCCAGCTCCCGTTGCAGGGACTTGAGCTCAACCTGCATCTGCTCCCGCAGCTTCAGGTCCAGAGCCCCCAGGGGCTCATCCAGCAGCAGCACCTTGGGGCGGTTGATCAGCGCCCGGGCCAGGGCCACACGCTGGCGCTGGCCCCCGGACAGCTGTCCGGGCTCCCGATTGACGAACTCCGAAAGCCGCACCAGTTCAAGCATCTCTTCCGCCTGGCGGCGGCGCTCCTTTTTGCCCACACCTCGAATCATCAGTCCGTAGGCAACGTTGTCCACAACATTCATATGAGGAAACAGAGCGTAATCCTGAAATACCGTATTGACCGAGCGGCGATAGGGAGGAACCCCGTCTACCTGCTCCCCGAAGATAATGATATTGCCGGCGGTGGGCTGTTCAAAGCCTGCCACCAGCCGCAGGCAGGTGGTCTTGCCGGAGCCAGACGGCCCCAGCATGCCGAAGAATTCACCCTCATGAACTGTCAGATCCACCTTATCCACTGCCTTGACCGCATCGAAGTGGCGGCTAACACCGGCCAGACTGACTGCGACTGGAGACGATGCCTCCCGGCTCGGCGACACTTGATGGGAAGTTTCTGGCATTGAGATAAACACCGTATTTTGTTGCATTAAGAACTCTCCGCGCCGGTACCACAGCGGTGCTGCCGGATACCGGGCCCTGTTTTTCTAGCGGCCGCCGAGAATGGCGATGTAATCAGTCACCCAGCGGTAATAAGGGACACAACCGGCAGGGTCACTGCAGTTGGAGACCGGAGTACGCCAGAAGCTGATGCGCTCGAAGTTCTGCAGGCCGTTAGTCTCGCAACCGTTCTCGCCCAGCAACTCGTTGTCTTTGCAGGCTTCCAGGACCACAGGCACTGAGCCGAACCAGGACGCCAGATCCCCCTGCAGTTTCGGGTTCAGGGAATGCTCCATCCACTTGTAGGCGCAATTGGGGTTGGCGGCTTCGGAGTGCATCATGGTTGTGTCCGCCCAGCCGGTGGCGCCCTCTTTCGGGATCACCGTAGCCACAGGCTCACCCTGGGCCTTGAGGATATTTGCCTGGAAGGGCCAGGCAGAGGAGGCGATCACGCCCTCATTGGTAAAGTCATCGATCTGCACAAAGGCATCGTGCCAGTAGCGGCCTACGAGTTTGCGCTGCTCTCGCAGCAGATCGAGTACCGCTTTGTACTGCTCCGGGTTGAGCTCATAAGGGTCGTCAATGCCCAACTCAGGCTGATGAAACTTCAGATACAGCGCGGCATCTGCAATGTAGATTGCGCCATCGAATGCCTGCACCCGACCCACATTGGAGGTGCCATCCGGCAATTCCATTTCTTCAAATACCACGCGCCAACTGGTGGGTGGCTGGTCCTTGAAGGTCTCGGTATTGTACATCAGCACATTGGCGCCCCACTGATAGGGCACTCCGTAGTGGACACCGTCCACGGTGTGCCAGGGAGATTCCTTCAGGCGCTCATCGATGGTGTCCCAACTGGGTATCAAATCGGTGTTGATGGGCTGAACCCGGTCACCCAGGATAATGCGCAGGGAGGCATCCCCGGAGGCGGTGACCAGATCAAAACCGCCCTCGTTCATCAGCGCAACCATCTCGTCCGAGGTACTGGCGGTCTTGACCTGAACCTTACAGCCGGTTTCCCGCTCAAAACCGGTCACCCAGTCATAGCTTTTGTCTGTCTGACCCCGTTCGATGTAACCCGGCCAGGCCACAATATTGACCTGACCCTCACCAGTACCAACCGACTTTTTCATGTCGGCCGCTGCTGTCATCGTTGTCACCATAAAGGCAGCCGCCACCAAGGTAGTGCAAGCATTTTTCATGATTATTCTCCTGCTTGGAAAAGCTGGCCGCTATCGGCCCCTTCGAATGTCCTGCAACATGTATTTTCTGATTATAGGTAGTGCCCCTCATATCGCCACATATAAAAACAGAAAACATATATCGTTATTTCCGATATCATCGAAAGCGAAGAAGTTCAGCGAGTAACAGAGCCAAGGCAGGGAAAATAATCTCGGGGGTTCCGATGAATCTGGGGAAGCGGCGTGACACGTCGCCCGAACAGGCGCCTTAACGGTGCTGCAACGAGGGTTGCTCCAGGGCCAGATCGATAAATGCACGGGCCGGCTCGCTGACTGCGGCGCCACGGCGCCAGGCCAACCCAACTTCTACCGGCGGCAGCGGCTCGGCCAGCGCCACGCCGTCAATGCGGTCGCCCTCCAGGGACCAGGGGCGGTAAACCAGATCAGGCAGCACGGATACCCCGGCCCCGGTAGCCACCAGGCTGCGCACCGCTTCTACGGAGGAGGTGCGCATGGCCATCCCCGGCTTGCGGCTGGCGGCTGTCCATAATTCAGCGGTGGCAAGACGGATCTCGTCGGTATTGAGGAGAATAAAGCGTTCTTCCAGCAGAGCTTCCCGGGAAACTGCGGCGGAACCGGACAGCCGGTGCCCATTGGGCAGCCAGGCACGAAAAGGCGAGGTTTCCATCACCGCGGTATTGAGGGCACCGCGTTCAGACAGGGCCGAAAGGATCAGGATAGCCACGTCCAGTTCACCACTAAGCAGGTAATGCTCCAGGTATTCGGGCGCGTCCTCCACTACCCGCACCGCGGTGGCACCGAAAGCTCGCCGGTAACGAGCCAGCAAATCCGGCAGGGCGTAACCGGCAACGATGGAAGTCACGCCGACATTGAGCGTACCGGAGACCTGAACCTGGTCTTCAAACACGCCCCGGGCGTAGCTGACCTCCGCCAGAATCCGATTGGCATGGCGGAGAAAGGCATGACCCTTGTGGGTAAGCCCCATGCCACGCGAATGACGCTCCAGAAGCACCACCCCCAGGTCTGCCTCCAGATCCTTGATTGCTTCGGTGACCGTTGACTGGGACACGGACAGGTCCCTTGCAGCGCCAGAAATCGAACCTATCTCCGAAACCGCCACGAAATAGCGCAACTGCCGAAATGAGAAGCTCATGTCACAGGCCTGTACCGAACCGTGCCATTCACTGGCACGGTTATCCCTTTGCCGGGCAGCCGTTTGCCAACGCCGCTACTCCGAAGCTAAAACGAAATCAGAGTTGTCCAATAACCGGGGTGGAAACCGAAACATCCCCATTCTGCCCCCGATGCCGTAAATAATGATCCATCAAAACAATGGCCATCATCGCCTCGGCAATCGGCGTCGCCCGGATACCGACACAGGGATCGTGTCGCCCGGTCGTAATCACCTCACAGGCATTCCCATGCACATCAATGCTCCGTCCCGGTATACGCAGACTTGAGGTGGGCTTCAGCGCAATACTCGCAACAATCGGCTGACCGGAAGAAATGCCACCCAGCACGCCACCTGCGTTGTTAGAGAGGAAACCCTCAGGGGTCATTTCATCCCGGTGTTCGGTACCCTTCTGCTCGATGCAGTCAAAGCCGGCGCCAATCTCCACACCCTTCACCGCATTAATACTCATCAGGGCATGGGCCAGATCCGCATCCAGGCGATCGAAGATCGGCTCACCGAGCCCGGGAGGTACGCCTTCGGCAACCACGTTGATCCGCGCACCGATTGAATCACCTTCCTTGCGGAGGGCGTCCATGTAGGCCTCCATCTCGGAAACCTTTCCTGCGTCCGGGCAGAAAAACGGGTTCTGGTGCACCTGGTCCCAGTCCAGCTTTTCGGCCTTGATCGGGCCAAGTTGGGACAGATAGCCGCGAATACGGATACCCAGGCGTTGCTCAAGAAACTTGCGCGCGACCGCACCAGCAGCCACCCGCATGGCCGTTTCCCGCGCCGAAGAACGCCCGCCGCCACGATAATCCCGAACACCATACTTGTGCGTGTAGGTGTAATCAGCATGGGCAGGACGGAACTGCTCGGATATTTTCGAGTAATCCTTGGACCGCTGATCGGTGTTTTCAATCATCAGCCCGATCGGCGTTCCGGTGGTTTTACCTTCAAAAACCCCGGACAGAATTTTCACCTCGTCCGCTTCCCGGCGCTGCGTCGTGTGACGGGAGGTGCCCGGCTTGCGGCGATCCAGATCCCGTTGCATATCCGCTTCCGACAGCTCGAGCCCCGGGGGACAACCATCGATAATGCACCCCAGCGCCGCCCCGTGACTCTCGCCGAATGAGGTGACCGTAAACAGTTTTCCGAATGTATTTCCCGACATAATTCAGTATCTTGTTAGGCTTATATAAGAAATTGGATTAACTGGAAGCCTGCCATTGACGCAGATCCTGCTCAGTAACCACAAACACACCATCACCGCCATTCTCGAAATCCAGCCAGGTGAACGGCAAATCCGGATAAGCTTCATCAAGCGCCACCCAGCTATTGCCAACCTCGACAATCAGCAGGCCTCCCGGCGTAAGATGATCAGCAGCGCCGGCGATGATCCGGTGGGCAATTTCCAGCCCGTCCTGCCCGGCGGCCAGCCCCAGTTCTGGCTCATGACGGTATTCGTCCGGCATGCTGGCGAGATCTTGCGCATCCACATAGGGCGGGTTGCTAACAATAATGTCATAGCGCCCGCCGATGTTGTCAAAGACGTCCGATTGTACGGTACGAACCCGGTCCCGGACTTCGTGAAGCTCGATGTTCGATTCAGTCACCGCCAGGGCATCAGCGGAAATGTCCGAAAGATCTACCGCCGCCTCTGTGAAAACAGACGCCGCACCAATGCCAATACAACCACTACCGGTACAAAGATCAAGTATGCGCTCAACCGGCTTGTCGCCCAGCCACGGCTGAAAGCCATTCTCAATCAGCTCACCGATGGGTGAGCGAGGGACCAGCACACGCTCATCAACGTGAAACGGCATACCCATAAACCAGGCTTCGCCCAACAGGTATGCCAGGGGCACGCGCTCATCCACTCGCCGTCGAATCCGCTCCAGAATCAACTCCCGCTCTTGCCGGGTAAGCCGGGCATCCAGGAACAGGGTGTTGTTCTCCAACGGCAGATGCAGGCTGCGCATGACCAGCTGAACGGCTTCATCCCAAACATTATCGGTACCATGGCCAAAAAACAGGGGCGAAGCCGCAAACTGAGAGGAGGCGTAACGGAGGTAATCCCGAACGCTGTAGAGGTCATCGATAGGGCTGGTCACAAACATGAATCCTGTGCGAGAGCGTGTCAGCGCTGGATTATACGCTGTTTATTCACCGGACTGCAGCCTTGCAGGCACGGTCCGACTGCACCGTCTCAGATCGCCAGTGGGCCGGAACTGCTGCGACTTTCCTCAAACCGGTCCAGAGCGGCTGCCATGCGCTCGCGGCCCAGCTGAATCAGTTCAGGTGCCTTGTGGTAATCGTAACTGCGACTGGCATTTTTTGGCACGTTTACGAGTAGATCCGGCGGATAGCCGGCAATCTTGTACTGCACAAGTGCGCTCTGCATGGTCTCGATGGTGAGGTTCATCACATCGAACTTGCCGATACCGAGCTTGTCCCAGTCGATTGTTTCATGATCCTCCTGGGCCTTTTTGTCAGTCGATTTCTTTTCGACGTGTTTCTGATGCTCTTTTTTCTGCACCTCCCTGGAAATCTTGTCTTCCGCGCTTTCTCCGCTGTCCGGCTTGCGGGCTGCCAGCGATTTCAGGGTATCCCAGTCAAACCAGCGCGAAGCTTTCTCTCGAACAGCGTCTACCCACTCATCCATATCTGAGCCGCCGTCCACGGCGGAGGCAAAGGCAGCATCCGGGATACGGCGACGCCGGTCATCCTCACCACTGAGGTTAACCGCCACAATCATGTCGGCATGGGAAGATATCGTAGGAATAATCGGCAAGGGATTAAGCAGTGCTCCGTCTACCAGAACCCGGCCATTAAGAACCAGAGGTGTGACCACGCTCGGTATGGCCACAGATGCCCGGATAGCCTGATCCAGCGGGCCTTCCTGGAACCAGATTTCTTTGTGGGCCAGCAAGTCGGTGGCGACGGCGGTAAAGGCAATCGGGAGATCTTCTATGCGGGTATCACCCAGCATTTCCCTTACGACAGAAAAAATCTTTTCGCCACGGATTGCCCCGACCGAATTGAAGGTAACGTCGAGCAACTTAAGGACATCGAACTGCCCCAGACCGGTCACCCAGTCCTTGTAGTCCTGCATCTTCCCCGCTGCGTACATGCCGCCGACCAGCGCGCCCATGGAGCAGCCCGAGATAGCGACAATGTCATATCCACGCTCTGCCAGTATTTCGATCGCGCCAATATGGGCGTAGCCTCTCGCTCCGCCACTTCCCAGGGTGAGCGCAACGGTTGTACGGCGCTTGCTCCGGTGTCCGGCCTTCTCCGGGTTTGCCGGTGTCTGGGTGGCCGACGCATCTGAACTTTGTAAAACTTTGGAGACACTATCCCGGGGTTGGTCCTCCGAGGGCGCGGCGTTCTCGCCCTGTGAGGCATCCTTTGATTTGCCCATAGTGATTACCTCGCGACCGTTACCAGTTCTACCCGGTTACCCTGCCGATCCGGTTCGCTGAATACCACGGCAGGGCCTACCACAATGATTTCCTGCTGGTCACGGGAGACACCCGTCTTTGAGAGCACCTCCGACAGCGACTCGGTCGCCCGGCGTGCCCGCCCCATGGCATCGCTGAATGATTCGTTGGCTTCCAATGCAGAATAGCCCACCAGAACAACGAGCGCGCCCTCTTCTCGTGCACGATCGGTTATCCGCCGCCGATCGGCTGCCTGCCAGTCGAAACTGTAGGTTACCCCGCCCCGCCATGGGACGATAACCGGACCTTGAACCCGTCTGGCCAGGTTCCCGAACCCGGGAATGGAAGCGCCGGGCGCCACGCGCAAGTGCTCAACCCAGACATACTCCCGTAGATTACCCCGCGTGACGGTGTAAACCAGTGTCAGCCATCGGGTGCCGTCGTCAGAAACAGTGCCGGCAACCAGATAGTCCTGGGTCGAGTCCGCGCCATAAAGAACCGCCTGATTGAAGATCTGGTTCGCCCAGACATTACTCCTGCCACAACGAACCCCGGAGCAGTCAAACAGAATCTGTGCGTTCCTCTGGCCCAGCAGCCGCAGATAATGGTCCCGCGCCTGTTCCCGGCTGGAATCACGGGCGATCTGGTAAAGACGTCCTTCCCCGCTAACGGGGAGCCTTGCCAGACTGTCGGACCGGATTTCATTATTGACTTCCCGTACCGCACTGAAAAGAACCAGGTGGCCTGAGGATTCGATTTTAACCGTGGTTTCCAGATTTGACTGCGGAAAGGGGGCGGGAATGTCCCCGGGCGCAGCTATTACCAGACATGGTAGGGCCAGCGCACAAAATGTGGCTGCAAGAAAACGGGTGAACAGTAGTTTCAGCAAGCGATTACTCATTTCCCAGAAATTGTCTGACCGCATCTACAACGTAACCGGTTTCCCCATCCAGGTGACAGTGGTGTCCACCCGGCACGTTCGATACCTGAAGATTCGGAATCGCGCTGGCGCGTTCATCCAGATCCTTTCTGTACGACAGTAGCCCTTGATCGGCTCTGATAAAGAGCACCCGGCTTTCCAGGGCACCGAGGGACGCCATCACCTGCTCTTCCGTCATCATGAGCGGCGACGGATGCCGAAGACGCGGGTCGGTCCGCCACACGAAGCCATTTTCCACCCCCTTCATGTTCCTCGGTACGAGTGCCAATGCAGCTTCCGGACTCAGCGGGCTCAATCCGCCCTCCCTCGCTTTCGCCGCAGTTTCGATGTCCGGGTACACCACGTGCCGGCCGGATCCCGCAATACGCTTCTTGATGGCCTTTCTCAGCTGGGGAATAGTATCGCTGACCGGTCGACTGATCGCCCCGAGGCTGTCAATCATCACAAGGTTGCGTACCCGCTCGGGAAAGGCGGCGGCATAGAGCGCACCGACAATCCCACCCAGGGAATGGCCGACCAGATTGATTCGCCCGTCAGAGGTTTCCTGAAAGTAGCGCTCCACCAGTTCAGCGAAGTCTGCCACGTAATCCATCAGAAGGTAGCTCTGGCCTTCAGGTCGGTGGCCGGAATGGCCATGGCCGGCCAGATCCAGCGCATAAACAGGACCAAGGCCTGATAATTCGGGAGCCAACTTTAGAAAGGTAAGACTGTTGTCGAGCCAACCGTGCAGCATCAGTACCGGGGTGTTGTCGTGGGCCCCCTCATCCGCCTGCCAGCTCAGCCCGGCAAGCGTTAGATGCCTGAGCTTCCACTCGGATTCACGGAAACCCCGGGCGCCCTTTTTGGACCGCTTTTCCAGATTCCCATCCACGTCGTCTTCCGACAGCGTGTCAACGGCACCAGAAGGTATAGCAATATCGTTCATGCAAGCGCCACCTTCACATGGTGTGTGTTGGCCGATCGGAACTCAGTGAGCCTGCCAGGTAGGATTCGATTTTGGTGCGTGCGGTTTCGTCATCACCGTTAAACTGAACTCCGATTCCCGCAGCACGGTTGCCCTGGGCACCCTTCGGCGTAATCCAGATCACCTTGCCGGCAACGGGGATTTTCTCAGGCTCATCCATCAGGTTCAGAAGCAGGAACACTTCATCTCCCAACTGATACTGTTTCTGGGTAGGGATAAATAGACCGCCCTGGCGAATGTATGGCATATAGGCCGCATACAAAACGGCCTTATCCTTTATCGTCAGGGTAAGAATGCCACTGCGCGCACCAAATCCGGGCCCCATAACTGACACCTTTCTGTAAGATCGTTTTTAACGTTTTGCGGGATACAAAAATCCCTTTCATTCCGGAATCATAGCAGCTGTTGTACCCTAAGGGGCAATCCTAGCGGGCGACTGCTGCCTGTGCTCCCGGGCGTTTGACTGGCATCAGTTTCTGCCAGGCGATAAGCAGACGACTGGCCTCCAGTTCGGGGCTGGCGTTGTATACCCCAGCGGCTCTCGATTCTTTTACCATATCCAGCAATTCGTGAGCTCGCCAGGGTGGATTCGTTTTTGCCAGAAACCCAAGCATATCGGCCGCATCCGTGTCCTGTGGCGTGCCACCGGCAATAAGTCGGGCCAGATCGGCGGCCCAGGTTTCGAGCAACCACAATGTGTCCTCCAACCCCAAGGCCTTGAACGCCTTGGCTGCCTCGCCCACGGGAATCCGTGACTTCATGAAGTCCTTGAAACGCTCCAGAGCAGCATCCCGGAGACCGATGAAGTCCCCGGTTGCATAGTCAAATGCCAATCTGGGGGCGTTACCGGACAGCATCAGGGCCTTGGCCAGCACGTCGGCGGATGGCCTCGCGTCTTCGGCCAGTTCCTGAACACGATTGGCCAGCCAGTGGTTCGCGTCTTCATTGCCCGGCACCGGAATGGTCAGTGTCTGGCAGCGGGAGCGAACCGTGGGAAGGAGCGGCCGGCCGCTTTCCTGCAGGAGAATCAGCGTAACGTCGGGTAACGGCTCTTCAAGCGTCTTAAGTAACGCATTCGACGCGTTAATGTTCAGCTGGTCCGCGCGATCAATGATGGCCACCTTATGATGCGATACCTGGGGGGACGCAACCGCAAAGGACGAGAGCGCCCTGATCTGATCCACCTTGATGATGCGGGATTTCTCCGGCGCATACACCCGGACATCCGGGTGACTGGAAGCGGCGAAAAGTTCGCACTGCTTACAGTGACCGCAGGCAACCGGCTGGCCTGAGTCACGGTTCCGAGTTTGTTCACACAACAGCAGCTCGGCGACAGCGTTGGCCCAGGTGCGCTTTCCGACACCACGTTCCCCGGCGAGAATCAAAGCGTGGGGGAGCCTGTCCTCAGCAACCCGGCTCTGTACCGTTTGCCAGGCACGCTTGAGCCAGGGCATGTCTTGGGCAATATCAGTCACGTCGTTTTCCTGTCCGGGGAGTTGACCTGCGTAATTGTCGCTTCATGGTGGCGAGTAGACGGCGCATTCGTTTCAGCTGATAACCACCTTCATCCTCTTTGCCTGCGCTATAGTAATGGCTGTTGACCATCCGGGCAAAGAGCCTGGCGGAGTCTGCTGCTGCAGGCTCTGCTTTGGCAAGCCTTGAGGCCAACACCAACGGCGTCTCGCCATGACGAACCGGCACGCCGGCGGTGGCGCACAGCCGGTGCCAGATAGCCACCACCCGTCGGAAGGCGTCCCGCCGCTCCCCATGGCGCATCTGCAACGCGGATATCAGCCCCGCAATCAGTAATCCGACCCCGACAATGCCTGCCGTCAGATACCCCAGCTCCCGCATACCAAAGCCGCCCGGCAGCCGGGACATAAGATCCATCTGACTCTGGCCCTGATAACCGACCACCCACCGTTGCCACTGGTAATTGATGCGGTCCAGTTGAAGACTCGCCCACTGAACCAGGGCAAGGTCCGCGTATCGCTGGGGCGAGGCCCAGTCGTTTTCGAGGAACGACCCTTCGTCGGCAACCGCGTCTCGCAGCCCGGATTCGATCCGCTCCGGTGCAATTGCCGCAGTGGGATCGACCCTGACCCAGCCCCGGCCATCCAGATAAGCCTCAACCCAGGCGTGGGCATCGTACTGGCGTACGATCAGGTAATCCCCACCGGCACCGGGCTCACCGCCCTGATAACCAACCACAACGCGGGCCGGAATACCGGCTGCCCGCAAGACAAAAGTGGTTGCCCCGGCATAATGAGCGCAGAAGCCCCGCTTTTCGTCGAACAGCAGGGTATCAATGCCATTGTCCGGCATGGCGGGCGGTCTCAAAGTGTAGTAGTAAGCCTGGTCCCGGAACCGCGCCATCAGTGAACGGACGATCTGCTCATCGCTCATGTTTCGACGGAGTTCTTCGGCCAGCTCACGGGCTCTCGGGTTGCCCTCCCTGGGCAGCTGGAGATACCGGCGACGATCCGTGCCTCGCGCCTCCTCGGCTGAGTCGGCTTCCTCCTCCAGGCCCAATCGGTAACGAACAGGGCTGTCAGCGGGCCGACGGAACCGGAACAGGTCCGCCGACTCCTCAGCAACGTTGTCGGACACGGCCCGGGAATTCTCCAGGGCGAACGCCCAGCGCTGGTCGGTTGGCTCCAGCAACACGTCGTATTCGTCCGGCTTGAGAGCGCCAACGCCGCCATCGACGGCTACCCGGCCAAGGGGACGAAACCCGTCCGCCTGACCCTGTCTCCAGGTTTCCTCGTCCAGATAGTCCAGGATAAGTCCCCGCCAGTAACGATCACGATACGGCGGAATCTCGCCACCAAAAGTCACTCGGAATGCCCGCTCACTGCTCTGCGCCAGGCTGGAAATATCCCCGGGTCGCATGGTGTCGCTGATGCCGGCCCGAGCCTCACCCGAGACCAGCGGAACACTCCATAGCGGTGACATACGAGGAAAGAACACAAACAGCAGGACCACAACGGGCAGAGTTTTCAGAAACAAGCCGCCCAGCCTCCGCCAGCCGGACTTCATCCCTGCGGGCAGTTCCGGTGCGTTCAGAACCTGCAACCCCACGAGGAGCATCGCAATTCCTGCAAAGGTCACAAGGGCCCACAGAATCTCCTGGTGGAACAGAAAGTTGACCGTGGCAAGGTAAACGAGGATAAAAAACAGCACGTAGAAATCCCGGGCCGTCCGGGTTTCCAGCCATTTCAGGCCCACTGCAAGTACAAAGAAGGATGCAGCGGTATCAACCGTAAAGCGCCCCTGAACTGTCGCGACATACACGCTGATCAGTATCAGCATGATCCCGGTTTTCAGCCAACGCCCGGGTAATCTCACCCGGCCATACTGGGCCAGCCATCGCCAGCTGGCGAGAACAGCGCAGGCCGCAATGAGCCACAGGGGAAGCCGATCCCACTGGGGCGTTAACAGCAGTGCAAAGCTGCCAACCAGCCACAACAGGGCTTTTGATGGCAGATTGGTTGCCGGGGCACTGTCCGCGTCGCCACTCCTCAAACGATTCAGAAAACTCAAACCTGGCCCTCCGCGATAACCTGCGATGACCTACCTGGCTGGCGTTTCCGGGTGCCATGGGTTTCGGCTGTTGCATCTCTGGGGCGTTCTTCACCCCAGGTTGCGAGTACCCTGAGGCACCGGGCCACATGCGCAGGCCCGGAATCGGGTTCAATAATCTGCCCTGGAAGATTCAGACCAAACCGGGCACCGTTCTTGCCACTCTCTTTGACCAGAAAAGCCAGATAACTCAGCCGCAATTCATGGTCTGCCCCAGGGTAGGCGTTGAAATCCAGCCAGTGCGGACTGCCCTGCTCACCCTCCCAGTCTGCAACCACCATTTGCCCGGTTCGTGCAAACCGCTTCCACAGAACGCGCTGGCTCAGATCCCCCTCCCGCCAGGGCCGGATATCGGCGTGGTCGTTACCATCAACAGATCGCGCCTCCGCCGATTCCTCACCATCCTCAACCCTACTGAATGCTTCTGGCGCAGGAACCGGTCTCGGGAATACAACACCTGCTGACACCGGCCGGATCCAGGACCATGCCTTCAGCAAACCAAAGGGAAACCGGGTCTCTATTCGAATCCTGTCCGGGCGCAGGTATCCCCGATAAGCAGAATGAACCTGCAGGCTGACAATCTGCGTTTGCCCTGAGTGGACATGCACAGGGGCATGCCCCGATTCCTCGCTGGACAGCAGAATGGCAATGGCATCATCCCGGCCGGCCTTTAGCCGGAAGCGGAAGGAAATGTCATCCCCCGCGAAACCTTCTCCTGGCTGCACCAACGTCAGTTCCAAGCCTGAGAGGTTTCGATGGGTCTGGTGCATGGCCCCGACAAAAACAGCACCCATAAGGAAAGTAGTCAGGTAGATCAGGCTATTCTGATAATTGATGCCGGTTAACAGCATGATGAAGAGCAACAAGCCAAAAACCACGCCGGCTCCGGTTGGCAGAATGAAGATATTTTTCTGGCTGAAGAACTGTAGATCGGATCGGGGAATCCTTCGGTTGATCCAGCGGTGCCAGCGGTTTCGGAACAGGTTTTTCATAAAGTCAGTGAGGCCACTTATTGCCGAAAAAGTTCAGGGTATCTGACCATGATTTTACTGTTATTGATAACAGTACCGAAAAATCACCGATTCTGATCACAATCACGCGGTTTGCAGCTTGAATTCCTGTCCGACAAACCGAATACTCGACTAGAGAAGCGTGCTTTTGACATCGCAAGAGGCAACATTATGAAACGCCGACACCTGCTCGCCACCGCCATAAGCGGGCTGGTCATGTCTTCACCCTCCTTTGGAGGCGTTCAGGCCATGACATCCGATGAGATGGTGGAAACCTATGTCAAGGATTCTGCGGTTATTGTTGTGCCGAAAGCGCGACAAAAAACCGAAGCAGACCGCCAGCGGATCATCCGCTCCCTCACGATCTCTCCCGGCGAGCCGGTTCTGACCGAATCCGAAGAAGAAGCCTACCGTGAAGCCCTTCAGCGCTACATGGATGAAGGCAAAACCGATGCTCTGGAAAGCGCCGAAGAGGAATTCCTGCGGCGCGCCCTGCTTCTTCCCCAGGAAGAACTGGCACGAGCACAGCCACCGGCCGAGTTTACCCCAACCATCCCGCCACTGATTTTCGGGCAGCAGGCCCAGATTCCGGAAGAGCCCTTCACCCAGACGTTTCTTAATGACCAGTTGGGGATTGGCTTTGATGGACAGAACCTGAATTTCAGTATCGGCAATCCGCCGGGTATTGATCAAATCAAGATCCCTCAGGCGATCAACGAAGGGCCGATCACTTTGACACCAAGACCAGGCGGCGGGTTTGATCTTTCGATTGCGGTGCCGGATCAGTAACGGCGTGTTCAGTTGATACTAAAACAAAACGGCGGCCATTGATTGGTCGCCGTTTTTTGTTGTCGGGAATTTTGTTTTTCCTACGAAAAACGCCCCGCAATGCGGGGCGTTCCACCAACTTCGTGTCAGGTCAGATTAGTGACCGTAGACAGCCAAGCGGGTATTCTGAACGTGCAGGTTGTCCAGTGCAACAGAACCGATGCTGGTTCCACCGATAAGAACACCAGCGACGTTCACATCCATCACGACGTCATTGACATCAACTCGCAGCACGTCGGTTGCAGTCGATGCACCGAAGCCGTTTCCTTTGTAAACATCCAAGTTGACCTTTGCGAAGCCCATGTTGACTCTCTCCGCGGTGGTGTCTCCTGCAGTACCACTACCATCGAGATCCGTATCTGCGAGATCAACGACACCGTCACCATTGTAATCGAAGTTTGCGCCAGCGCCGGTAACGGACATACCACGCACACCTACCGCCAAGAATGGAACGTCAAATTCCATGTTGTTCACGGTGAAGGCGGTGTCAATGTTCAAAGAACCATCACCGGTACCGCCAAGATTAGTGGCAGCATCTTCAGTGTCGACCCGGATATCGAGCTTAGCCAACATACCCCAGGCGCTCAGGCCCGAAATCAGAGTAGTGCTGTCTGTGCCTTCCAGGTTCATTGAAGAAGCGGTGAAGCCCCAGTCAATCGGCAGCCCACTAATAGTGTGAACGGAAATTACTGCATCGCCGTCAGCGGCCAGGTCGATGTCGATAGACAGATCGTCCAGAAGCTGGGATGCAGCGAGGTCAGGAGTCCCGTCGCTATTGGTATCAAAGATAGGGTTCGCACCGGTGATAAGACCAGCACCGCCGAGCTCGATATCGTTGACAGTGAAGGAACCACCACCGATCTCAGTAGCACCACCACCGTCAGTGTCGGTGTACTTGAACTGACCGATACTTACCTGGGTTTCGAGTTCGATGGTCACACCGGCCTGGCCGGTGACGTTACCCATCGCTGAGTCATTCATTGCCGTCAGTTCTGCCTGGGCGGCGAACGGAGCAGCGGCTACGGCTGTTGCAAGTGCAATTTTCTTCAGGCCTTTCATTCTTATCTCCTTATAAACTCATCTTTGTTCTTATGTGAGTCTGTATTTTTTGAAGCAGGATCTTCGATCCCACAAATCCATTTAAGATTGTTTTACACTCCGAATCCGTGATTGCACTCACAATTCTTACCCACATAGAAACAAACCGTTACAAAACGGATTTGTGTCACGTTTTTCCTTCCACCTGATCTTCACTCTCCGCGCCCCGGCCATCATAGAAAAGCTCGTATGGCTTTTTCTGGGTGTCGGGCTCACCGAAACTCAGATCGCCCTGATCAAAACGATAGGGCACGACCTGTAAGCCCGAGAGTCCCAGACGATGCTCATGTTCGATAGCGAGGACACGGGTATCCGTGTCCCCTTCAACTGTGCCCGCATAGACTATTGCGGTTGCAAGAATCTTTCCGTGTCGGGCCAGAGATTTTAACGCTGCCCTGAACATCAGCACCTTCATGGTTGCCGCAGCTTTTTCCCCACTCTCCCCCAACCGAACCCGCTTGATCTCTCCGTCATTCATCATCATCCATGCGGCAGGAATGACCACACCACTTTCTTTAAGCTCACTCCCAACTTCTTCCCGGGCCGCGGCGGTTAATTCCTGGATATGCTTTGCAGCGAGCCCCGCATACCTTTTGATTTCATCCGGGCTTAGTTTACCGTCAGCAAGAGCGTTACGATCTGGTATGTCTTCCGTAACCGCATCTTGCGCCACTACCGCGGGTGAGACCGCAGCCAGAATTAGCAGGGTGGATAGAAAAAGCGCTTTCAAGTGCCTCATGATCGTCGTTGTCCTTATATTCCGTTGTTTTCTGAGGAAGAGCCGGCTTTAGTGCGGTAAAATACCGAAAAGTCAGCCACTACCCTCCTATTCCGTTTTCATTAGATCAGTGGCCCGACAATTCCGACAATGCCTGTTTTGTGCCCTGCTTATCATTCTTTCAAAATTATTCGGAGGTACTTTGAGTCTGGCTACGACCCGCCTACTTTCTCGGGATGAATTCACGCGCCTGCTTCAACAGGCTTCTAGGAAGAGTGATTTTGTCCATTTGGGTACCGTTGGTAATGGCCCGGGTCGAGGTACCTGGAGTGGGTTCTCGTGCGGGGCTGCCCAAAGCCGAGTTCTGCATCCGGGTGAAATTGATAGTCGTGGGATCGCACAGTTAGCCGAAGAAATGGAAATCGAAGCGGGTAAGTATGCGGATTACCAGGTTGACCGCACCTGTCTCCTGGGAGGGTGGATTGGCTTTGTGAGTTACGAATTGGGTTATGTCCGGGAGCCACGACTCGCTCCCATCTGTCCCACGCTGCCCGTACCCTTGTTCGCCGCAGGGCTTTATCTTTGGCTGGCCAGCCATAACCGGCATACCGGTGACTTCTTCCTCTGGATACATCCGGAGTGCCCCGATAGCCTGGTCACCCAGATCAATGAATGGCTTTCGTTTTCGTCGCCTACCAAAATCGAACCTCGCCCCTGGAAGGTAGTGGAGCCTTTCAAGTCCAGACAAACGCCCGATACTTTCCGGACAAGCGTCCAGTCCATTCGCGATTACATCCATGCCGGTGACTGCTATCAGGCCAATCTGTCGCAGGAGTTTGTCGGAAAGTTCACGGGTGACCCTTGGAGCGCTTTTCAGGCACTGGCAGAAGCTAACCCTACGCCCTATAGCGCTTTCGTCCGTTGCGGAGAGTACTCCGTGCTTTCGATCTCACCAGAGCGATTCCTTGAGATTAAGGACGGTGCAGTCAAGACAAGCCCCATCAAAGGCACCCGCGCCCGGGGGAAGACTCCAGAAGAGGACTCCTCTCTCGCCACCGAACTTGAGGCCTCCGAAAAAGACATCGCCGAAAACCTGATGATCGTAGACCTGCTCCGCAACGATCTCAGCCTGAACGCCAAAACCGGCAGTGTGAAAGTCGACAAACTGTTTGCGCTTGAGTCCTACCGGAATGTCCACCACCTGGTCAGTCACATCCGGGCGGAACTGGCTGACGGCGTAAGCCCCATGAAAGCCCTTTTTGATGCTTTTCCGGGGGGCTCCATTACCGGCGCGCCGAAAATACGGGCCATGGAAATCATCCGGGAGCTGGAGCCCCACTGGCGTGGACCCTACTGCGGTTCAGTGTTTTACCGGGGACTGGATGGCACCCTGGACAGCAATATCGCGATACGCACCATGCTGTGCGACGGCAAGGGCACCATTCGTTGCTGGGGTGGTGGTGGTATTGTGGCGGATTCAGATCCTGAGGCTGAGTATCAGGAGACTCTGGCGAAGGTTGGGCCTTTGATGCGGTTTCTGGAAGAGCTGGTGATTGAATGAACTTGGTGAACTTAGGGTCAGATGAAAATGGGGTCAGATGAAATTTTCATCTGACCCAGAGGTCGAATCAGGCGTTGTGAATAGCGCTGGCCTTGAGGAACTCCTGCCTCAGATCGTCAAAGTTATGCACCGCCGGGAACTCCGGAAACTCATCAATCACGTTCTGGGGCGCATGAAACAGAATGCCCTGCTCTGCCTGGCCCAGCATGGTCGTGTCGTTGTAGGAATCCCCCGCAGCAATCACGCGGTAGTTCAGCAGCTGGAAGGCCCGCACTGACTGGCGCTTCGGGTCCCGCTGGCGCAGCAGGTAATTGGTGATCTGGCCATTGTCGGCTACTTCAAGCTTGTGGCACAGCAAGGCTGGATAGCCCAGCTTTTTCATAAGCGGCATGGCAAATTCGTAGAAGGTGTCCGACAGAATCACCACCTGAAAACGCTCACGCAGCCAGTCGAGGAATTCCCGGGCCCCGGGCAGCGGGTCCAGCTCGCCGATCACGTCCTGGATCTGGGGCAGTCCGTAGCCGTGCTGGTCCAGCAGTTTGAGGCGCTGCTTCATCAGGACATCGTAATCCGGAATGTCGCGGGTGGTGGCCTTGAGCTCATCAATGCCGGTTTTTTCGGCGAACGCGATCCAGATTTCCGGGATCAATACTCCTTCAAGGTCAAGGCATGCGAGTTCCACAACGATCTCCTGATTGATTAGTAGGGGCTGCAGCGGGAAATCCACCGGCCGGGATACGGAGCGTATGATAAGAAAAACCGGGCAGGAATGCATCGTACAAGTTCATGGCCGCCCTGTGAACGGCGGAATAACCATATAGATTGTCATTCCTTCAGGGTATGAGGCATTTGATGGTAGCCTTTTCACACATTTAGATTAGGTAACTCCGGCACATGACCGATATTCAAACCTTGCGGGACGAGCTCGAAGGCCAGAGCCCCCGTTCGATTCTCAAGGCCGCGCTGAAACAGTACGACAACATTGCGATTTCCTTCAGCGGTGCGGAAGACGTCGTATTGATTGAGATGGCGCACAAGCTGACCGACAATCTGCGGGTATTCACCCTGGACACCGGGCGTCTGCATCCAGAAACCTACGAGTTCGTGGAACGCGTTCGCAAGCACTATGGCATCGAGATTGAGGTTCTGTTTCCGGACGCGGGAGAAGTTCAGGATCTGGTCAACAAGAAAGGCCTGTTCAGCTTTTTCGAGGATGGCCACGGGGAATGCTGTGGTATCCGCAAGGTCAATCCGCTGCGCCGCAAGCTGGCAACGGTTGATGCCTGGATAACCGGCCAGCGCAAGGATCAGAGCCCGGGCACCCGTAATGACGTACCAGTGGTTCAGGAAGATACGGCCTTCTCCACCGATGAGAAAACCCTGGTGAAGTTCAACCCGTTGGCGAACTGGACCTCGAAAGAAGTCTGGGATTACATCCGAATGACTGAAGCGCCATACAACGAACTGCACGAAAAAGGGTTTGTAAGCATCGGCTGCCAACCCTGCACCCGACCTGTCCTACCCGGACAGCATGAGCGGCAAGGTCGCTGGTGGTGGGAAGAAGCCACCCAGAAAGAGTGCGGCCTCCATGCCGGCAACCTCATCGCCCGGGACTGACCGGGCAGCGAGCTACCCGGGATCACCAGTCAATAGGTTGGTAGCTCGATATCCCTGAACAACTCTTCGATTTCTGACCGACTGCCCTGGTGAGCAACCGCTTCGTCGACCTTTGCCTTGGTGAGATGCGGCGCAAAGCGTTGGATGAAGTCGTACATATAACCCCGAAGGAAGGTGCCCTTGCGGAACCCGATTCGCGTCACGCTGGGCCGGAACAGTTTGCGGGCATCCAGGGCGACCAGATCGGTATCGGTTTTCGGATCGAATGCCATGCTGGCGATGATCCCGACACCAAGGCCGAGCCGCACGTACGTCTTGATAACGTCCGCATCTGCTGCAGTGAACACCACTTTGGGCGTCAAACCCTGGGTCTGGAAGGCCTCATCAAGCTTGGACCGGCCGGTAAAACCGAAAACGTATGTGACCAGCGGGTATTCCGCCAACTCAGGCAATGTCAGTTCCGGCAGCTTGGCCAATGGGTGATCCCTGGGCACGATCACACTGCGGTTCCACCGATAACAGGGCATCATGATCAGGTCGTTGAACAGCTCCATAGCCTCGGTGGCAATGGCGAAATCCACGGCGCCGTTGGCGGCCATCTCGGAGATCTGCATGGGAGTTCCCTGATGCATGTGCAAGGAAACGTCCGGGTATGCCTCAATGAAACCGCTGATTACCGGCGGCAGGGCATAACGGGCCTGGGTGTGGGTGGTGGCTATGCTGAGGTCACCCTTGCGCTGGTTGCTGAATTCCTGCGCAATTTTCTTGATGCCCTCCACCCGCCGCAGAATCTCTCCCGCTTCCTGGATTATGATCTCCCCGCCCGGGGTAATACGGGTCAGGTGTTTACCGCTGCGGGCGAACACTTCCAGGCCCAACTCGTCCTCCAGCAGACGGATCTGCTTGGAGATACCGGGTTGTGAAGTAAAAAGGCTTTGAGCGGTTGCGGACACATTCAGGTCGTGATGCGCAACTTCCCAGATATAGCGCAACTGTTGTAGTTTCATTGATTCTGTTGCTCCCTGGCGATCGGAGAATCCTGAATAGGAATACGCATAAAAATACAGCTTTTCATTCTTTTTTAATATAGGCAATTCCTTCCAAACAGTTTAGACCAAAATTGCATTTCCGCAGCCTCTGTAAAACCCTGTAGTGATGAGGAGGTCATTAAAGTGGCAGCACGGCCCTTGACTTGGTCGTGACAAAGGACACAATCCCTAATCGAAACGCTCCACCATCCAGGGAAATCATGCAGCTGACCACCAAATTTCTCAGGCCCACCTCGGACCCCCGCGCGGTAAAACGTGAACGGTTGAGTGCGCTCCTTGAGCCCGATAGCCCGAGACGTCTGAATCTGGTGATTGCACCGGCAGGATTCGGAAAAACAACCCTGGTCGCTCAGTGGTGCTCGCGATCTTCCTCGCCGACCGCCTGGCTTTCGCTGGACGAGCACGACGATGAGCCCAGACGCTTCTGGCAGTATGTTACCGGCGCCTTCGAACATGCCGGCTTGACAGGTGCCGGGGATCTGCGCAAAAAACTGGCCCACAGCACCAATGAGGCCTTCACCGAAGCCATTACCGGGCTGATCAACACCCTCGCCGGGGATGGCAGCCCCTGGGCACTGGTACTGGACGACTTCCATTTCATTCGCGACCCCGCCATACATCGGCAATTTGCTTATTTTGTCGATTACCTGCCTCCCGGCGTAGTCGTCACCCTCGCTTCCCGAACCGAACCGCCACTACCTCTGGCACGGTGGCGGGTACGCCGCTGGATTCAGGATATACATCCCGGCCTACTGGCATTTTCAGAAGAGGAATGTCGGCAGTTTTTCCAGGGCACTATGGGCCTGGAAATTTCCGAGGAAGACGTTCGGGCAATTTGCCGAAAGACAGAAGGCTGGGTTGCCGCCATGCAGCTTTCGGCGCTGTCTGGTAAAGGAAGCTCAGGAGGAACAACGCAGATTGATCTCGACGAGCGCCATATCAGCGATTATGTGTTGAGCGAGGTGCTGGACCAGCAGCCGGTGGAACTCGCGGATTTTCTGTTGGAAACCGCCTGCTGTCCCCGCCTGTGTGCCTCATTATGCGATGCGATCCGCAGCTCAGACGACAGCCAGGAAATTCTGGAGAAGCTACTCAGCCAGAACCTGTTCCTGATTCCCCTCGACACCCGAAACGAGTGGTTTCGTTATCACGATCTTTTCCGGGATGCACTGCTTCTTCGTATTCGTCATAGCCAACCCGAGAAGGCCGAACAATTGTGGCAAAGAACCGTGAACTGGCTGATGGGCCATGGCCATGTGCAGGAAGGCATTGCCCAGATCGTCCGCCACGAAGACTGGCACTGGCTCGCCCGGGTATTGGCCGAGCATGGCAATAACCTGATCCACAGTGGCTATCATTTACCGGTTCTGAACTGGCTCGACGCCCTTCCCCAGGATCTAGTCACCGACAACCCACAACTCCAGATGTTGCGGATCTGGGGTTTGTTCTTTGCTAACCGCGTCGACACCCTGGCACCTTTACTGACTTCTCTGGAAGATCTTCTCGACCGGCATGTGGCGGACTCCCACCCAGACGCCGAGGGTGCGCTTGGGCTCCAGAGCGAAATCTCACTGATGCGCTCATACCTGGCCCGGACCCGTAGCGATGACAAAAGCGCCACCGATCTGACACGGCAGGTTCTAAAAGAAATCGACCATACCCGCATTCCCCTGAAATCGGTGACCTATTACGGTCTAGGGCTGGACTACTACGGCAAGGGAGAGCTTGCTGAAGCTGAAGACGCCCTGCAATCCGCCGTCCGTTATGGTCAGGTGGAACAAAAGCCAAGCACCGTTCTCTCCAGCGGCGGGTTGCTGGCATGGATCCAGTACAACCGGGGCGATATTGACATGGCCCTGGATACCTGCACCGATGTCCGTCAATGGGTGGATCGGCACTATGCCGACCCCAGCCAGCCCAGGCTGATTTCCTGCTGGCAGAACAGCACCTTGTGTGAAATTCACCGGGAGCGGGACCATCCCCAGCTTTCAGCTACCCACCTTCAACCTTTGCTTGAACATGTGGATCGGGGCACTGAAGCCGGACAGCACGTGGTCATCCAATATGTCCGCGGCCACCTTGCCTTCAGCGAGGGCAAACTGCAGGAGGCGATCGAAGCGCTGGAGGACGCGGCCCAGACAGCCAGGAAGCGCCGGGAACAGATTCTTTTCGAGCCTCCGGCCAGTTCCGCCTTACTGGCCCGGTGCTACCTGGCCAGCGGTTACCCGGACAAAGCCCGGGCCTGTCTGGACTCAAGAGCAGATGCCGAGTTCACCAACCCCCTGAACCTGGAACAGAACAGGATCAGTGAGGCCCGGGTAATGGTGGCTCTGGATCAACCTGAACGGGCCCAGGAAATCCTCAGTTCTCTCCTGCAGCCGGCCGAGCGTAATGCTCACAACCGTCATCTGGTCGAGATCCTGCTGGTTTATGGCGAGGCCCTGGCACTTCAGGAACGCAAAGTAGAGTCCCGGCAGATGCTCACCCGGGCAATCAGCCGAGCCGCCGAAGCCGGATTTATGCGGTTGCTGGCAGAAGAAAGCCCGTACCTTCGTTCACTCCTTCTGTCGTTACCCGCGCTGAACGCGCCAGGTAGCTGGAATAGCCGCGTGCGGGCAATGCTTCTCAAACAGGAAGATATGGCGGGAACAATAGCTGGAGCGACTGAAGCTGAGCCTGAACGCTCACGGAAAACACCGGAAACCCTTCCGGAGCCTCTCAGCCAAAGGGAGCTGGAAGTGCTTGCACTGATTCACCAGGGTCATGCCAACAAGGAGATTGCCTCCCGGATGAGTGTAGCTCCGGCCACCGTCAAGGCTCACATCCGCAACCTTTATGGCAAGCTGGGTGTAGCCCGAAGAACCGAAGCACTGGCCCGGGCGCGGGAATTCGGGCTCCTCGATAACTGACAGTAGCACCCAGGAACTGTGACTGCGATCACACTTTCTGGCAACTTTCTAAGCCTACTACGCCCTTTGGACGATCCGTTTACGCCCCCAACTCCTCTATCATCTGTTCAACGGTGAGGGAAACCTCGCCAGGAATTCTGAAACTTCAGGCCTTCAGATTTCTTGTTCCGCGTTGTTTCGACGCCCGGGTTCGGAAGGACCCCTTCGATAAGAGCCACCCCATCTGGGCTGGCTCTTTTTTTATGGGCGGGGTATGTGCCGGGAGGATTCTGCGGGAGAGAATCAGCGTTCGATGATCCGCCGGAACGGTGGCAAGGCATCCAGCAGCAGCTGTCCGTAACGTCTGGCAATGATCCGGCGATCCAGAATGGTCACCCTGCCGGTATCCTGCTCAGTTCTGAGCAAGCGCCCAACCGCCTGAACCAGCTTGATCGAGGCATCGGGCACCGTAATTTCCATAAACGGATTGCCACCGCGCTGGCTCACCCATTCCGCCAGACTTGCCTCTATCGGGTCATCCGGCACCGAGAACGGAAGTCTCGTAATAACTACGTGATGCAGGTATTTGCCCGGTAGGTCGATACCCTCGGCAAAACTGGCAACCCCGAAGAGCACGCTCGGACGCCCGTCGTCTACGCGACTGCAATGCTGCCGAAGCACTTCACCCTTGGCCATGTCGTCCTGTGTAATGATCAGGTTCGGATATTCCGGAGCCAGTGCATCCCGAACCTGGATCATCTGTCGTCGGGACGTGAAAAGCACCAACGTTGCCTTTTCGCCTGCCCAAAGATCCGGCAACCGTTTGACCAGCTCATCGGTAAACCCGTCATCCGTGGGCATGGTAGACATGGCAGGCACTTCCACCGTGGCCATTTCGGCATAGCGGAAGGAACTGGGCACCACCAGAAACCGGCTTCCCTGAGGCAATCCGGCCCGCGAATTGAGCCGATCAAACCGCCCAAGGGCGGTTAGCGTTGCGCTTGTCAGCACGGTCCCATAAGCCCTTGACCAGAGCCGGGAATACAGCAGATTGTCCGCCAGTACCGGCGAACTGTAGAGCGTAATGTCTTCGGCATGATCCCAACGCTGCCGGACTGCCCAGCGCGCCGGTGGCGGGCTACCCCCTCCCTCGCACCACGCTGTCCAGAGTCTCAGCTGGTCTTCAGCGCGACTGTGAAAAGAGCCGATCACCGGGTACCAGGCTTCGGCGGTTTCCCGGTCAATCTCGTGTTCCTTGCGCTCATCAAACGCGCCCTGCAGCTCATCCGCCAGGGCCCCGAGCTGGCGTACCAGATTGGCGGTGGCTATCCGGCTCTCGGCCGACAGATCAGCCATGGCTTCAGGTAACTCACCCTCCGGATAACGCCACTGGGCCGTTCTGCGCTCCTCGTTGAATTCCCAGCCGGTGTTCTGTTCTGCTTCCTCATAGACCCTTGCCAGAACAAGATCGACATCCCGGGATGCCGAGCCAATGCGGTCCAGACTCTTGGCAGCCTGGCTACCTCCAGGCAGGTAAGGCTGCATTTTGACCAGCGCCTGGGAGAGCTGCTTTAACCACTGGCGTGTGGAGTTCAGAGGAACCGAGGCAGCAAAGTGATTCAGAGCCTTGTCCGGAAGGTGATGGGCTTCATCAAAAATGTACAACGCATTTTCAGGCTCTGGCAAAATGGCACCACCACCCAGTGCCAGATCCGCCAGCACCAGATCATGGTTCGCCACCACGATGTCGGCATCATCCAGATCTTTTCTGGCATCAAAGAAGGCGCAGCTGTCGAAGTAACTGCAGTGGCGGTTGGTACACTGACGGTGGTCCGTTGTTACCTGTCGCCAGACATCGTCCGGAATCTGTTCAGGCCAGTGATCCCGGTCACCATCCCAGTTTCTTGAACCATAGCTGGCGAGCATCTCCTCAAAGAAAGCCCGTGTGCCCGGCTCTTCGGATTTGGGGCCATCCAGCAGGAACAGTGGCATGGTATCACTGTCGCCATTGCCCTCGTCGTGAAGGCGCGCCTCCAGTCTGGACATGCACAGATACCGGCCCCGCCCCTTGGCGAGGGTCCAGTTGAAACCCATCTTGCTGTGCTTTTTGAGATCCGGGAGGTCCTTCAGAACTATCTGATCCTGCAAGGCAACGGTGGCCGTGGAGATAACCAGGGTTTTGCCCAGGGCTTTGGCCACAGGAATTGCCGCAATCAGATACGCAAGGGTCTTACCGGTACCGGTCCCCGCCTCGACAACACACGCTGACGCCGGAGAGGTTCTCTGGCCATCGTTCTCTGTGATCTCGCCCATGTACTTGGCAATTTCGGCGATCATCAACCGCTGCCCATAGCGGGCACGGATTTTCTTGCCTGCCAGCACATCCCGGTAGCCCTGCTGAATCTCTTGCTTCGTGTCGTCAGTCAGCGCCATTATCGGGGGCTCACCCAATCCCGGACCACACCTACCCTGAACCGTTGTCCGTTAAGGCTGAGCACAACTCCCTCCTCGGTGATGTCCTCCACCCGTAAACCCGCAAACGCATCACCGACCCGTAGGTAAACATTGTTAATCATGACACGGCGGGACGCCGGAGATGAGGAGTAAATATGGCTGTTAAAGGTCAAGTCCGGAACACTCTTCTGAAACGAAAGGGGCAACTCTACCAGATGAGGCACCCTGCCTGCCTGCTCAGTCGCCGGCAAGGGCGGAAACGTCTGCGATGCATCGGATGATGGAACAATAATGGTCGCGCGCTCCCGGAGCACGGGGGCTGTAACAACCTCGGCCTCGGACAGACTGACGGACGATTCAAGCAGGTTTTCGTTCTGTTGGATCGGCTCATCAGGTTCGGGTTGCTTCGCCACTGCTGCCGATTCGGGTACGGATGGTGCCTCAACCTCTTCGGCCGGCTGATCCGGTAACTGAAAGCCGGGCCAGAAAACAAAAGCCAACACGCCTGCGTTGAGTATCAGGGCCACCGCGACCCAGGCCACGGGCGATACCCGTTTCTTTTTTGGCCGGTGAATCAGCTGAACCTGTTGTCCAAGCTCAGGTATTTGGCCCTGGCGGCGCTCGGTTTCGGATTTTCTCAATGCGTCAAGAATATAAGACATAGCTACTCTCGATTACCCGACCGATTACCTGACTCTGAAGGCGCAAGCCGGGGAACCGGCGCCTCAAGATCATTATTCATCTGGATGATGGTCATGGCACCGGCGATCCCGTCAACGGTCAAACCGCGCAGGGCCTGGTACCAGCGGACCTGCTCCTCGGCACTCATCCGCTTGATCTGATCGCTTTCCGGGCGACTTGCACTGAGCGCCTCCGACAGCTCCATCATCCGGGCCCCAATCCATAATTGCTGGCCGTTGTCGGTACCGAAAAAGCTGTCGCCCGTGAGATATTCCGGAAGGCGCCACAATACCCGGTATTCGCCAAACCAGTGCGGTTCAATACTGGCGAACGATAACTCCACGTTACCTGTGGGCAAGGCAACTTCGGCAGTGTCGCCATCAAGATGGCGAATTACCACATAACCGCTACTGCCGGCCTGGTCCTGAAGCAGCAACATCGCCGGACGATCCAGAAACTCAAGGCTCCTGCGACTGCCCTGCCGCTCCAGACACGCCAAGCCGTTTTCTCTCGCAAAATCACAGGCCACGGGCGCATCCGCCGGTTGATAATCGCGCCCCCAGATTCTGAACAGCACTCGGAACGCATCAGCCGGACTCAGCATCTGACTGTGCAGGTCCAGTGCCGCAAGAGTCTGAGGTTCAGCCATTTCGGGCGGCTCATCCACAACCCGCTCAATAGCCCCTTGCAATGGCTCCGCCGACGGCTGCTCTGCCGGAACCGGCTCACCCGGAGCCCAACGGTCAAACAGCCAGGCGGTTCCGATAATGGCAACAAGCACCGATGCCGCAACGATCAGGTACTGGGACCGGTCTGGTGAGCCGCCTTGCCGCGACGACCTGGTGCTAACAGAATGGCCACGAACCTCTTTTGCGGCGTGCCGTATGTGGTCGGCGGTAATTTCATGCTCCCCTTCCGCATAGGCCCCGAGGAGTGCCCGGTCACTGATCAGGTTGATCAGCCGGGGAATACCCTGACTTTCCCGGTACAGTCGCTGAACAGCCCTAGGTGAAAAAATATCCCCCCGCATGCCGGCCACGCTCAGTCGGTAACGCAGGTAAGCAGGCAGTTCGTCCTTGCCGATGGCATCAAGGTGATAACGAGCGGTGACCCGCTGGTTCAGTTGCCGCAGTTCCGGAAGGGCAAGTATCTCCTGCAATTCCGGCTGGCCAAGTAAGATAATCTGCAGCAGTTTTTTCTCGGCAGTTTCCAGGTTGGTGAGCAGTCTCAGTTGCTCCAGCACCTCTGCGGACAGATTCTGGGCCTCATCAATCATCAACACCTTATGGCGGCCGGCCGCATGGGCCTTCAGCAGATCCTGGTTGATCAGATCAACCAGCTCCTTGATGGTGGCGCCGAGGTCATGGGGGATCTCCAGCTCATCGCAGATTGATGACAGCAATTCCCGGGCAGAGAGGCGGGGGTTCAGAATCAGCGCAATGTCGACGTTATCCGGTGCATTTTCAATAAAGCAGCGGGAAATTGTGGTTTTTCCTGTTCCCACTTCGCCGGTAATGACAATGAAACCGCCCTGGCCCTGAACCCCATACATCAGGTGCGCCAGCGCCTCCTTGTGGCGGTCACTGAGATAGAGATAACGGGGGTCCGGGGCGATGGAAAATGGCGGTTCGCGAAAGCCGAAAAAGTCGTAATACATATCAGGACACACCGGAATCCGACTTATTGATCAGTCTGAGTTCGCCCGCGCGCCGATTCTGCTGCTTCAGCCGTCGCACGCAACGCTCCAGGGTCTTGGAGATCCGGGCATGGGAACGGATCATGGAGATCTTCGGCCAGGTGGCCCGTTCGCCGGCAAGAATCAGTTCCCGAACATAGGCGGGGTCGGGGTTCGACAGCATGCGTCGATAGTCCCTGAAGCCATAGGTGGGAGCGATGGTGACGTCTCCCGAATACCGCTGGGCCATCATCGTATACAACTGACCAGATATCTGTCGCAGGAGTTCCGGCCTTACCCGTTTCCGCAAGTAATCGAATACTCCCTGGCCATGAAACTGTATTTCAGATTTCAGCAAGTGCATGGGCAGGTTGCCCAGGGAGAGTTTTTCGTCTCTGCCCTGCTTGCTGAGAAAAGGCACCACATGGGGGTTGGTCTGGCTCGCAATAGTGAAGTTCACGTCGTACAAGTGCATCAGGCGCTCAATGGGCAGATCGCTTACAACCGAACCGTCTACGAATTTCAGGCGCGGCATATAAGGCAGGGTATTGCCATGGATATCCTTCTTCATCAGCGTGACCGGCGGGAATATACCCGGCACCGCCGCACTGGCCAGCACCGCGCTCCATACCATCAGGTAGGGAGAAGTATAGCCACAAAGCAGACGGGACTTCTGATGCGCCTGCACCGGCGAGACGCTGACGTTAATGGAGCGCCCGGTCCGCTGGTAGGCTTCTTCGAAGGTGTACTCGCCAATGTTGGCCCGCAGGCAAGATCGCAGCTGCGCCTGGTCCATAAGACCGTCGCCTCGAACAGCACTGAGCAGTCCTCGCCATTTCCAGGCCTTCAGATTGTGGTTCTCGGGCACCAGCATTTCAGGGACTTCCGCATCCGTATGTACACCGAGAATACCGGCAATAATGGCGCCGATACTGGAGCCGGCAATCACCTGGGGCAGCAGCCCTTTCTCCCAGAGCGCCTTGATGACCCCGAAATGGAACATGCCCAGTGTCGCGCCACCACTGAGCAGCAGAGCCGGCCGACCATAGCTGGTGAGCGTATCCCGGAAAAACTGAAGTTTGTCCACCACCGGAAAACCAGGTACCGGATGGTCGCACAGAAAGTCGAGGGCTTCACAGACCTGGGTAATATACTCCTCGATCAGATGTTTGGTACCGACCCGTGACCGGGTATAAAGCGCCGGATTCCCCATGTTCCCCAAATCATGGTGCAACCCCTCACGTAAGGCACGCTTGAGACGCTCGAAGTCATTCTGCTGTCGATACTGCTTGAGGTTGCTCAGCCGATCGTAAATGAGCTCGTAATGGTAATAGTCGGAGGCAAAGTCCTCCTTCCACTCCGCATTACCCTCGAGAAAATCCAGCTCCAGCGCGGCGGCCTTCCACACTTCGTAGTTAGGCGCTTCGGCCAGCATTTTCCGGAATTTCGCTATTCGTGGATCCTTGAGCACCGCTGATCTCCTTTCACCCGGGCTGAACCTCAAAAATCATCCAGCATCAGATTTTCATCGTCGCCACTGGCAAACGGATCATTGATTACCTTGCCGTCGTTAATCAGGAACTCGCGACGCTGCAAAAACGCGTTACGGACAAACGTATAGCTGTCACCTGAAATAAAGCTTTCCGCCGGAATCAAATCGGCCCGTTTATCGACAATCTGAACAGCCCGGGCAAAGTAAACCTCCGGGCTCTCCACGGCATTCCAGGCCGACGGCAAAGCAAACCCGTCAGTCACAAATCCGCCAAAATGCCGGGGCGTGGACGGGCCAAGAAAAGGTAACATCAGATAGGGACCGGACGCTGTCCCCCAATAACCAAGCGTCTGGCCAAAATCTTCCGGCCGCTCTGGCAGATCAAAGGCGGTGGCAACATCGATCAGGCCGCCGAGCCCGAAGACTGTGTTATAAGTGAAACGCCCTGCCGCGACCACCGCGGACTCCCCCTTCAACTGGAGCACGCTGTTCGTGAAGTTCCGGAGTTCGGTCAGGTTATTGAAGAAATTGGTGATACCCCGATCGATCAATTGAGGAGTGAAGGTACGGTAGGTTTGGGCCACAGGCTTCAGAACCCAGCGGTCAATGGTATCGTTAAAGGTATAGACCTTGCGATTCCAGCTTTCGTAAGGATCCTTGGGATCAACCGGAACGGAGCCTTCAGGCGCTGGTTCCTGCATGGTCTGGGCTACCGCCTGGCTGACAGGCAAAAACACCGCCAGGGCAAGAAGAATGACAATCGCTGTTGGCCGGCGCCGGGTAAAAAATGGTTTCATCGTTTGCTCTTGGGTTGTTTATCTCGTCTCGATTCGTCAAAAATACCGGCGCTTTTCTTATCATTATTGAACCGTTGTTCCGGAGGAACCCGATGTCAGTACCGGGAAATCTTGTAAATACCATTACCATGCCTCTCCGCTGGGGAGACATGGATGCTTACGGCCACGCCAACAATACAGTCTACTTCCGTTTTTTCGAGGAAGCCCGGATTGTGTGGCTGGCATTACTGGGACTCGGCGGGCCGGATGAACCCACCGGTCCGATTATTATAAAGACCAGCGCCACCTTTCTGAAGGAATTGAACCATCCGGCAACGGTCGAGGTGAAAACATACGCTGACAAGGCAGGCAACACCAGCCTCGATACCTATCATTTGCTGACAGATGCCGAAACCGGCGCCGTTTATGCAGAGGGCTATGCAAAAATTGTGTGGTTTGACCGGGCTACCCGTTCGTCCACGCCGCTGCCAGACACACTGAGAGCGCTGGCAGCCGGTTAACCACAACGAACCTATCGGCGGCGTACCACAACGCTGCCGATGGAATACCCGGCACCGAATGAACAGATAACGCCAAGATCGCCACTCACAAGATCGTCCTTGTGCTTGTGGAACGCAATGATCGAGCCTGCAGAACTGGTATTGGCGTACTCATCCAGAATAACCGGCGCCACATCTTCGTTGGCGTCACGACTCAGCACCTTGCGGGCAATCAACTGATTCATATTGAGATTGGCCTGGTGTAGCCACATGCGCCGGAGATCGTCCGGTGCAATTGAGAGACTCTGAAGCTGGTTCAGAATGGTTTCAGCCACCAGTGGTGAAACTTCCTTGAACACCTTGCGACCCTGCTGGACAAACAGCTTGTCGGGTTTGCCAATGCCAGATTCGTCCGCACGATTCAGGAAGCCGAAATTGTTCCGGATATTGTTGGAGAATTTCGTCTTCAGACTGGTGCCGAGTATCTCGAACCCCTGCCCTGCGCGAGTGTCCTCTTCGCGCTCCACAAGAATCGCGGTGCAGGCGTCACCGAAAATGAAATGGCTGTCGCGGTCCCGGAAATTCAGGTGACCGGAGCAGATCTCCGGGCTGACCACGAGTACCGAACGGGCACTGCCGTTTTCCACGGAATTCACGGCGGCTTGCAGGCCAAAGGTGGCCGAACTGCAGGCTACGTTCATATCATAGGCAAAACCGTCAATCCCCAATGCTTCCTGAACTTCGATAGAAACTGCCGGGTAGGCGCGCTGCATGTTCGAACAGGCGACAATCACGGCATCAACGTCCTGTACGGATTTACCGGCCTGTTCCAGGGCTTCGCGGCAAGCTGCCACGGCCATTTCGCACTGAACAGAGGGCTCTTCGTTACTGCGTTCGGGAATGTAAGGCGCCATCCGCTTCGGATCCAGGATGCCATCCTTGTCGATCACATGGCGGCGTTTGATGCCGGAGGCTTTTTCAATGAAGGCAGAAGAGGATGGTTGCAGTGGAGCAACCTCGCCCTGTGCAATAGCGTCTGCATTCTCTGCGTTAAACAGTTCGACGTACTGGTTAAAGGCTTCCACCAGTTCGTCATTATCAATGGTTGCTGGCGGTGTGTAGAGACCGGTCCCGCTAATAACGGCTTTAATCACGCTAACCCCACGTCATGATTGTGAAAACAGGATGTCAGGAAAATCCACTGTCAGAAATACTAACACAGTCTCCGGGTTTTGCCCGTCGGGAATCGGTCAGCGGCACCTGATTGGTGCAGGTCTGTCGAGGCCTTAACTGCGGGTTTTCTCCCACTGCCGGTCCATCCGTTTAACGGACACCGTCATGACCGTGCCCAGTTGCTGGGCAAAAAACGATACCCGGAACTCCTCAAGCATCCACCGGTAAAGCACCAGCTCCGGATCCCGGACACCCTGGCGCTGCTGTTCGTCCCGCTTTGCCGCATACCGGGACCAGAGTGGCTCAATGATATGCAGGAACTCGCGCTCGCGGCCCATCTCCCGCGGCATCTTTTCCAGCCGCACCAGCGCCGCCTCGAAATAACGCCCGAATTCCGCCAGCCACTCCGGTGGTGTCTCTACCAGGAACCCCGGATAAACCAGGTTCTGAAGCTGGAACTTGAGATCCGCCATACTGTTTGCCAGTGCCAGGTTGATCTTGCCCTTCAGCTGTTTGGCCACCTTCTGGTAGCCAGACATGGCCTGGAACAGCCGTTCGTCGGCCAGTTCGAGGGCTGGAATGAAATCACCCCGATGTCGGTCAAACGTTCTGTCAAAGGCATCGGCGCTTCTCGGAATACCTTCGGTGAGAAAATGCTGCATGGCGGTCGCCAGCAGCAGATCGTCCAGCAGTACCTTGGCCTTGCCCACCGGGGCAAACATCAGGGCAGCTTGGCGAAAACGCGGGAGTTTGCGCTCAAGATCATCCAGGGTCCTGCCAAACCGGTTGAGAATCAGACGGGCAACCGCTTTTCGGGTGGTATCCTCTGCCGTCAGCTTGTCCAGGCAACGTATCTGACGGACCTGTTTGCCGAGGTCTTCCAGTGCCGGATACACCGTAACCTGCATGCCGCCTTTTTCGGTCTGCACCTGGTCGGGCAACTGCCCGAACTGCCAGTCCGTGTACTCTCCCGCCGGTTCGTTTGACGGATTCTCACTGGTCGCCGAAGCCAGCGCTGCCTCTGCCCGGCCCTCAAGCTGACCCTGTAGCTCTGTGGTGTCCCGGCCTTCGGCAATCGCCTTGTCACCATCCCCCATAACCCGGAGGTTCATCCGCAAATGCCGGGGCAATTCCGTCTGGGACCAGGCCTCCGGGTCGATCCGCACTCCAGTCATCCGGCGCAGTTGTTCGCCCAATTGCAACGCCAGTGGCTCATTGGATGGCTGGAGATTGGCCAGTGCTGCATCGACAAAATCCGGAACCGGTACAAAATTCCGCCGCAATGCCTTGGGGAGCGACTTCACCAAAGCGATGCATTTCTCCCGCAACAGCCCCGGCACCAGCCATTCCAGACGACGGGACGGAATCTGTTTGAGCGCCATTAGCGGCACCTGAAGGGTAACGCCGTCCTGTTCACTGGTTGGCTCGAACTCGTAACTCAGCGGATAGCGCACGCCTTCCCACTCAAGGTAATCGGGATACAGGTCCGCCGCCTGGGCGTCGACCGGGCGCTGGAGAATGTCTTCTTCGGTCAGTTCCAGATCCTTCAACTGCTCCGCCGAAAGGCCCTTCCACCAAGTCTCGAAATGGCGCCCGCTGACGATATCCGCCGGCAAGCGTTCATCGTAGAATGCCGCCAGGACTTCATCGTCTACGAGAAGATCCCGCCGCCGGGTTTTCTTTTCGAGATTTTCAACCGTATCCAGCATTTCCCGGTTACGGGCAATGAATGGAGCCCTGGACCGGTAATCACCCTCGACCAGCGCCCTTCGAATGAACAGATTCCGGCATTCGGCCGGGTCGACTTTGGCGTAGGGAATCCGGCGCTTGGCCACAATATCCAGACCGTAAAGCGTCACCTTCTCGTAGCCCATCACCTGGGCCCTTTTCTGTTCCCAGTGCGGCTCAAAGTAATGATGTTTAACGATATGGCCAGCCAGAGGCTCAATCCATTCCGGCTGGATCGACGCTACGACCCGGGCAAACACCCGGCTGGTTTCGACAATCTCGGTGGCGACAATCCACTTGGGGCCGGTTTTGGACACTTTGGAGCCGGGGAAAATCATCACCTTCCGGTTGCGGGTGGCCAGGTATTCTTTTTTCTCGACCTTGACGGCCACCTGCCCCAGCAGGCCGGCCAGAATAGACTTGTGAAGTAATTCATAGCTCGCCGCATCCCTGTTAACCGAGAGCTTCTGTTCACGGCAGATCAGGGTTAGCTGACGGTGGATATCCCTCCATTCCCGCATTCGCATCCAGCTCAGGAAGCTCTTCTGGCAGACCTTCTTCATCTGGTTCTGGGACAACTCCTGCCGCTGCTCCTCATAGAAGTTCCAGACATTCAGCAGGGTCAAAAAATCCGATTCCTTGTCATTGAACGGAGCGTGGGCCTGATCGGCAGCCTGCTGTTTGTCCTGCGGACGCTCACGGGGATCCTGAACACTCAGCCCGGCAATAATCACCAGGGTCTCCGACAGACTGCCAAGGTCGGCGGCGGCCACGAGCATTCTGGCCAGGCGAGGGTCCAGTGGCAGGCGCGCCATGGTTCGCCCGAGTTTGGTAACACGGCGTTTGTCATCAACTGCGCCCAACTCTTCCAGCAGCTTGTAGCCATCGTTGACCTGCCGTTTGTCCGGCGATTCCAGAAACGGGAACTGTCGGATCTCGCCCAGCCCGGAAGTCGCCATCTGCAGGATAACGGAGGCCAGATTGGTACGCAGGATTTCCGGATCGGTGTATTCCGGTCGGTTAATAAAGTCAGTTTCGTCATACAGCCGGAAGCAGATGCCGGGCGCGACACGACCACATCGACCGGCTCTCTGGTTGGCACTGGCCTGGGAAACAGGCTCTACCGGCAGCCGCTGGATCTTGGAGCGAACGCTGTAGCGGCTTATCCGGGCGACGCCGGTATCAATGACATAGCGAATGCCCGGTACTGTCAGGGAGGTTTCCGCCACGTTGGTCGAAAGTACAAGACGCCGGCCTTTATGGGACTGAAATACCCGGTTCTGTTCGGCATTGCTCAAGCGCGAATACAAGGGCAGTACTTCGGTGTGTTTCAGATCAACATGGCGAAGAACCTTGCTCAAATTCCGGATTTCCCGCTCGCCGGGCAGAAACACCAGAACATCGCCGGGGGGCTGCTTTTCTCTACGCTCATGCTGCTCGATTTCATCCAGGGCACCCAGAACCCCGTCGGTCCAGCCCTGATCACGGTCATCTTCATCACCCGTCAGCGGCCGGTAACGAACATCCACCGGATAGGTCCGGCCGCTCACCTCGATCACAGGGGCCTTGTCGAAGAACTCGCTGAACCGGTCAACCTCGATGGTCGCAGACGTAATAATGACCTTCAGGTCTGGTCGCTTGGGCAAGAGCTGACGCAGGTAGCCGAGCAGAAAATCGATGTTAAGGCTACGTTCGTGGGCCTCGTCGATGATCAGGGTGTCATAGCGATCCAGAAACCGGTCGTGCTGAACTTCCGCCAGCAGGATACCGTCGGTCATCACTTTGACCCGGGATTGCTCCGAGGTGATATCGGTGAATCGAACCTGATAGCCGATCTGCTGGCCGACCTGCTCACCGATTTCTTCGGCAATCCTGGCCGCGACACTGCGGGCGGCAATACGGCGGGGCTGGGTGTGGCCAATCAGCCCCCGAATACCCCGGCCACTGTTCATGCAGATTTTCGGGATCTGGGTGGTTTTGCCGGAACCGGTCTCTCCGGCAATGATCACCACCTGGTGGTTTTCGATGGCCTCCCGGATATCGTCCACCCGCTCGGACACCGGCAACCCCTCCGGAAAGCTGGCCGGCTTGTGCAGAGCGTGGCGCTGTTGAACCTTCTCTATCCCGCGCTCCAGCCAATTGGCCATTTTTTCCAGGTCGTTCTGGCCAGGCTTGCCCTTGGTGCGGGCAATGGTTTTGACGATGCGGGCCGCTTCCTGCTGGTTACAGGCGTCCAGCTGCTCCATCATGGCCTTGACGGCGGCTTCGCCATCGGGCTTGAGAGTCGATGTTCTGGGCGTATCGGAAGTGGTGTCTGTCATTGAAGTGCCGGAATTGTGCTCGCTCGGATCGGGTTTGGCGACAGTCTATCGGGAAAGTCCGGTTCTTAAAAACGGAAAACCCCGCCTAAGCAGGGTTTTCCTCACACGAGACCGGGAGAGGCCTATTTGTTGTTGGCTTCGTCCCGAAGTTCGCGCCGCAAAATCTTGCCCACGTTGGTCTTGGGCAGTTCGTCGCGGAATTCATAGTGCTTGGGCACCTTGTATGCGGTCAGACGCTCACGACAGAACTCCTTGAGCTCGTTCTCAGTCACGCCCTCAGCAGTCGGCACCAGGTAAACCTTCACCGCTTCGCCACTCTTGGCATCGGAAATACCCACAGCGGCGCATTCAACCACCTTCGGATGGCTGCTGATCACATCTTCTATCTCATTCGGAAACACGTTGAAACCGGATACGATGATCATGTCCTTCTTGCGATCAACGATGCGAATATAACCGTCCTCCTGAATCAGGGCGATGTCACCGGTACGCAGAAAACCGTCCTCTGTGAAGGATTTCTGGGTGTCCTCCGGGCGCTGCCAGTATCCACGCATCACCTGAGGGCCTTTCACACACAGCTCGCCGGGCTCGCCCAGGGGCGTTTCATTGCCCTCTTCATCCAGGGTCCGAACGAGGGTTGACGGAATGGGCAGGCCGATGGTGCCAATCTGGATGGCACTGGGAGGATTAAAAGTCACCACGGGCGACGTTTCCGTCATGCCGAAGCCTTCGCAGATCTCGCAGCCAGTTACCCGCTGCCACATTTTTGCAGTGTCGCTGGTCAGTGCCATGCCTCCGGAGGAGGTAAGCTTCAGGCTGCTGAAGTCCAGGTCCTGGAATTCCTCGTTGTTGCACAATGCGACGAACAACGTGTTCAGGCCCAGGAATGCCGTGAACTTGTGATTTTTCAGCTCCTTCACAAAACCCGGGATGTCTCTCGGGTTTGGAATCAGAACGTTGTGGGCGCCGGCCTCAAGCATGATGCCGCAGTTCAGTGTGAAGGAATAAATGTGGTACAGCGGCAGAGGCGCAATCACAACTTCCTGCCCCTCAACCACCATGCCTTCCATCATCGGGCGGGTCTGCAGCAGGTTTGCAACCAGATTGCCGTGGGTCAGCATGGCACCTTTGGCCACGCCGGTAGTACCGCCGGTGTACTGAAGAACAGCGATATCGTCCTGCTTGCAGTCAACTGGTGAAAACTTTTCCCGAGCGCCGGCACTGAGTACTGCCGGCAGTTTATGAGCCTGGGGAATGTTGAACGGCGGCACCATCTTTTTGAGATGCTTGACAGCAGCATTCATCAGGGTGCGTTTGATCGGCGAATGCATGTCGGCGACTTCCGTTACGATGACATGCTCAATGCCGGTGTGGGGCAACACTTTTTCAGCGTTCTCGGCCATGTTGGCCAGTACCACCAATGCCTTGGCACCTGAATCGTTGAACTGGTGCTCCATTTCCCGAGTGGTGTACAGGGGGTTGGTGTTCACCACAATCAGGCCAGCACGCATGGCGCCAAACACCACCACCGGATACTGACCGACGTTGGGCATCTGTACTGCAATACGGTCGCCGGGTTTCAGGTCTGTCTTGTTTTGTATCCAGGCTGCAAAGTTGCGGCTCTGGGTGTCGAGGTCACGATAGGAGAGCGTTGCGCCAACAGCGGAGAATGCAGGACGGTCAGCATACTTTTTAACAGCCTGCTCAAACACATCCACCATGCTTTTGTACTTGCTCAGGTCAACCTCGCGAGGTACGCCGGCGGGGTACTTATCCTGATAGAACTGCTCAAAATCCATCACCATCTCCTGTTTGGCGCTTTTGATTGTATTGATTCACCAATGTCAGGATGATCAAAAAATCAACCCTACAAAAGTATCAGCCTCAAAAAAGTTGGGAGAGAATAGCAGTTTTGTAACCGATGAGGTAGTTTTCGAGATTCTTACCCTAACACCTGTACTCAAATCCCAACAGCGCGGAGCGCACCATGAGCGATACCCTTGATACTCTTGAAAATATTACCTATGACGAGCTGAACGAAGGCGATACCGCCATCTTCACGCGGACCCTTTCGGAAGACGAACTGGTATTGTTTGCGGCAGTATCCGGCGATGTGAACCCGGTACACCTGGACTCCGATTTCGCCGCTACCTCAATGTTCAAGGAACGCATTGCTCATGGTATGTGGAGCGGCTCCCTTATCTCGGCAGCGCTGGCAACGGTCATGCCGGGCCCTGGCACCATTTACCTGGAACAGTGCCTATCATTCAAACGCCCGGTTAGGCTGGACGACACCCTGACGGTTAACCTGAAAGTGCTGCGAAAGGAGCCGAAAAACCGCGTCGTTGTCGCGTGTGATGTTCGCAACCAGAATGGCCAGCGAGTGGTCTTCGGCGAAGCCAAGGTTATCGCACCGACGGAAAAAGTTTCCCTGCACAAACCCCAACTGCCTAAAATCACTATCGAAAGCTGACTCACCCGGTGATAGCGTACGGCTGTACCCTCTTGCCCCTTCCTTCCGGCTAGCCGGGCAGGAAATCAATCGGGAAACGCACCTTACGGGTCTCGACCTTGCCGGCACCAAAGTTGAACAGCCGTACCCGCATGGCGATTCGCTGCTCCAGGGAGGGATGCCCCAGTTCAGAACTGACAACCTCACAGGCCGATACCGAACCGTCTGGTTCGATAACCAGCTCCAGCAATACCTTGCCCTCAAGTGTTGGGTCCTGCCGCAACTCCCGCCGGTACAGTGAATAAAGCGCGGTTTTCTGGGCGTCAAATACCTTGCGAATATTGCTCATTGCCCGTTCCCCCAGAGACGGCCTGGGGTCAGCAGGCTTGGCAACTACCCCACGAGTGTCTTCAACGGGCGCTTCGACTTCCCTGACCTCATGCCCGGCCACATCCACCAAGGTTTCCGGGACCACGGCGTCTGTAACCCCGCCGCTGCCACGGAGCACCTTTTCCGAATCCCCAGGGGCAAGGTCGCTAGCCACGCTATCGGAATCTGTATTCACCACAAATTGCCTGGTTGGCGCCGGCTCTGGCTCCCTGAGCGAGGCAAGCCGGTCCTTCATCGCCAACAGCCCCGACCGGGACGCCTTCTCCCTCGCCTGCTCGGCGGTTTGCTGTGGGCTGGCAGGCTGAGCAATGATGGGCTCCGGCCGGGGTTCGGGTTTCGGCTCAGCCTTGACGGGTTCGGGGGCCGGCTTTTCCGGTTTATCTTTCTGAACGTCGGGCTCGGGCTCCGGCTCTGGTTTAACAGGCTCTGGCTTGACAGGCTCAGGGGTCGCAACCGGCTTTGGCCTCTCAACAAGGCGCGCAAGCCTTGGTGGGATTTGTTCGGCTTCACTGCGTTCAATGTCCGGCAGGTCCAGGGTCGGAATCAAAAGTGCCGGAGGCAGTAATAGCGCCAGCATCACCGCGACAATGGCACCAAACCGGAGAGTCTCACCGGCATCCCGGCTCCATGGCAGCCCGGCGGATTGCGCCCCAGAAGAAAAGGTATCAGCCATTGCGAGCTTCCCCTTCCACCGCAAGCCGAACCTGTCGATATTGCTCGTAAACACAGGTCTGCATCACTTTCCGGAGCAGTCGGTAATCGGTATCACGGCCAGCCATGATAGTCACCTGCAGCCCCTCCTCGGGGATCTCGGACCAGCGGTTACGCCGCCAGGCCAGTTCCTTCGATAAACCGGAAATATGGGTATCTCCCGTTTCGATGCCGTCCAAGCGGGCCACTTCATTGCCCTGAACAAGAATCGAGTTGGCGGTTACCTGCACCGTCAGATTCTCTTCGGCTTCCTGCTGTGCCGTCGATTTGGGCAGAGGCACATCGGTGGTGTTCTGCATGACTTTCACATCGGAGGAATTCACCATCAGGAAGAAAACCAGAATGGTAAAGATGTCCATGAGCGAAACCAGATTCAGGCCACCCGGCTTGTGCATGCGGCCACGGTGTCGCTGGATCCTGCGGGCCTTTCGCGAAGTCTTCACACGCCCTCCCCGGATACTTCCCTGTTAGCGGCGGCAAGCTGGCGGTTCTCCGGTGCATCCATCAGGGAAACGTCCGGAAAAAGCTCGCCCTCGACCACACTGGCCGCGACTACGGCCGGGTATGAGCGAACCGTATCCATGGCGGTGACCAGCGTCTGGTAATCGATATCGGGCCCGACTTCCAGCACCACATCGGTTTTCTCCGGCACCCGGGTTTTGACCTGACGAAGGACGTTACGAAGCGCTTCAAAATCCTGTGTACCCTGTGTTTTCGGAAGCACACGAATCAGCCCCCGGTCGCTGTCAGCAATTTCGATACCCTCCGGAATCAGTGTAACCACCAGGCGAAACTCATCCGCCTCCGGAGCCTGACCGGCCTCCATTCCCGGAAAGTTCAGTTCGATCATGCGAACCTGGCTGAACACCATGCCCAGCAACAGAACTGGCACCAGAACGATCATGAGGTTCAGAAAGGCAGTTATGTCCAGATCCGGCGATGTACTCAGCCTGCGGTGTCGGCGTCTCATAGCATAAACTCAGGCTGCGGATGGCCGGGCATTGGGGTTCGAACCGGGTTGGGAAGAAGGATCAGAAACTATGTTCAACAGTTTCACACCCGCCATTTCAAAACTGTCCACGATTTCGTTGGTGCGGGTTTGCAGCACGGCATGGAACATCAGCAACGGTATCGCCGACATCAGCCCGAAGGCTGTGGTGTTCATGGCAACCGAAATACTGCTTGATAGCAGGCTAGCCTTCTGAGAAGGATCTGCGGCCGCCACTGCGGTGAAAGCGGCTATCAACCCGATGATCGTCCCCAAAAGCCCCAAAAGAGTGGCGATATTGGCCAGAGTTGCCAGGTATTGCGTTCGCTTTTCCAAACGTGGAAGGACTTCCATCAGACCTTCCTCCATGGCGTATTCAATATCTTCCCGCCGGCTGTTACTCAACAACCGGCCGATGCCTGCACCCATGATGGAAGCAATGGCACTGTCGGAGTTGCTAGCGGCTTTCATGGCCCGTTGGTAGTCACGCTTCTGCAGCAGGGGCAGGATGCCCCGCTCAAAGGCCGCCCGGTTGCGACTCCTGACTCCGGAGAGGTAGAAAAACCGTTCCAGGGTAATGGCCAGGCCCAGCGCCAGCACAACGGCGATGGGGTACATGAAGGGGCCGCCTTCCTGGAAAAAACGTACGATGGTGTCCAGCATGATTATTCTCCCGTTATTACTGCACAGTCATGGCTGAGTCCCCGAGGGGCTGAAAATCAGGGGACTCAGGATCAGGGGGTTCAGGTTTTCACGAAACAGGCGATGCCGTTCCAGCGCTACCGGGTCTGCCGGTCGCATCAGTTCCGGCGCCGTATCATCCAGTTTTGCCCGGGGGCGTTTTGGCAGACTCGGCGCCTGCCAGGGCAATATGTAAAGTACCCGTGGCTCATCCTCGCCAAGACTGGCCGATATGCCTTCAACGCTCAGACGAACGGTGTCATCCCCGCTTGCCTCTGCACTAACCGAAGCCAGCACTATCAGCCAGGCAAAAACGACTGACAACACACCTGTTGTGGTTATCTGCAGGTAGTTGCGCATCTATTGCAGCCTCCGTTCCAGATCGGCAATCCATCCGGTGACCAGTTTGTTGTCTTCTTCCGTCAGTGCCCGGTAACGGTTGTAGTGAGTCAGCGCCTTATCGAGTTCCAACAGATACAGTTCAGCAATCACCGCCAGGTTGTAATGCAGCTCTGCGACGTCCGGCGAGCCCGAAATACCGGCCTCCAGAAGCTTTGCCGCTTCGGCAAAGCGGTGTTGATCTTTCATTACCAGGGCCAGGTTATTAACGACGACCGCATTACCCGGGTCGAGCTCAACCGCCTTCTGCCACGCTTCGACGGCGGCATTCTTGCGGCCCTGCTCCAAAGCCAGCTGCCCTTCTCTTGCGAAGCTTTTTGCCAACTCCGGGTTCGTCTGCACGGATTCGGGCTCTTGAACCGTCTGCCCGGCACAGCCTCCCAGCAGAACAAGCAGAAGAGTCCATGCCAACACGCTCGTCAACCAGCCATTACGCACCATCACCAGCCTCCATGTTCCAGCTCAACCATTTCACCTTGCGCTGGTAGCGCCCCGGATGCAGATCGGCGAGAACATCCAGGCTTCGCCCAATCCATGCGTCGTATCCCCGGGAAGTGATCTGCCGATGGTTCTCGGTGTGCAGCCGAATTGCCTTCTCTTCAAACGGGTAGGCTTCCTCTTCGAGCAGCATCTGGTATTGCATGGTCTCCAGCTCGTTCAGATCAGCCGGCACTGATGACGCCATAAGGTCCCGGGCCAACCCCCGATACAGCTCCGCACGGCGGTAAAGAGACTCAGACCGCACCGCCTCGCCGCCAAGTGCCTCGGCATCCAGGAATCGTTGACGCGCGGTTTCCAGCGCATTTCGCTTGAGTGCCAGCGAGTCTTCAAGGGGATGGACCAGCTCAATGCTGGTGAACGCGGCAGCAGCACGGGCACCGAGAACCAGCGAAGCACGGGAAGACCACTTGAGGGTCTCCGGACTGTGCCACGCGCTGTACAACTCTGCCCTGACAAGGGCTTCTCGCCAGTGATCCCCTTCAGCACCGGATTCCGTCAAACGATGGCGCATGGTCTGAAGTTGCAGGTGACCCGAACCATCTTCAGCCGCCGGGTCAGTGGCCAGATAGTCACGATAAAGCCCATTACGTTCCACGACATTGCCAGCCTCGTGGAACAATGCCGCGGCTCTGAGCCGAAATTGCCAGGGAGCAAGTCGGTCTTCGGCCACCAGGAGGAGTTCTGATGCAGCGAGCGCCGGCTGGCCGGAGGAAATCCAGGCGTGCACCAACTTTTCACTGATGCCCGATGTCAGTTCATGCCCGGGGAAGTCTGAACGGAAACTCTTTAAATCTTCAATCGCCCGGGGCCAGTCCAACGCTTTCAGAAGGGTGTTGGCGGCGTCGTAGCGGCCCTTGATGGCCAGGTCTGACCCGGGCAGCACAGAGCCGACGCGACGGAAGTGTCGGACCGCCTCTTCGATCTTGCCATTGGCCGCGGCCCGCTCGCCTTGACGGTACACCACCGTGGCGAGCTGTTTGCGGATGCTTGCTGTCTCATCAGCCCCTACCGGGTTGTTGGGGAGATTCCCGATGTCGCTGCTTTCCGCCAGATCCAGAGCCTTCGTCCAGGCCCTCTCTGCAAGACCGTATTCATTCTGTTGCTGTCGGACTTTTGCGGTTACCTGCCACGCCGCATAATGTTCCCGGGGTGAAGCTTCGTCATTGGCAATGACCCTAGCGCTGTAATCCAGCGCGCGCCGGTGTTCGCCGGCGGCGAGCCAGCGGGCAGACAAATCCGCCATCAGTCCGGCACTTCTGGCATCGCCGGAAAAACGTTCGGCAAACCGATCAGCTTCGGCAGAAACTTTCTCAAGCCCCTGGGCGAATCCCTGGCTGGTTTGTCCGCCCTCAAGGCCTTCCCGTAGCAACGAAACGGCCGCCCATCCGGCATCAGCAGCCTCGCTGTAATTCGCCACCTCATAAGCGGCCCGCCTGAAGTTGGCCAGTGCCTCTGGAAACTGTCCTGCCTGGAGACGCGCGTCACCCGCCAGCCGAAGTAATTCACCAGCCCGGACTGACCGCCGGGCAAGCCCCTCGTAATAGCCCGCCGCCAAAGAAAAAGCCGCTTCTGCTGTCGTCACATCGCCCGTGGTTGCCGAATTTGTTCCCCGGTTGTACTGAAAGTCCGCCAGCATACGACTGAAGCTTTGCCATTTTTCCTGCTCGCTCACGTCGAGGCGATCGTAGCCCGGGTCTGACCCGAAACGCGCAACGAACTCTGCCCTCGCGCCACGAACCCGTTCGGGCTGGCCTGCCCGCTGCCGGACGTCGACTACCTGCAACATGAATGCGGCAACCCCCGGGTGATCCGGCGCGTAGCGAATAAATGCCTCATTAACGGCAACACTGGCCTCGGTCTGCCCCTGCACTGCGTAATAATCCGCAAGTCGGTCAAACAGAAGGTGCGTCCAGGGACGTACCCGGGTCTCGTCCAGCCAGGAAATCAGTGTATCGGGGCCACGCTGTCTCGCTGCCATCAAGGCCAGCACACGGAAGGTGTCATCGATAGTATCGACACTGGATTCGGTGACATTCTCCACGCCTTCGGCGTCCGGCAGAAAGTTGTCCAGTGCCGTGACGAAGGTAGTGGCTGCCCGGTCCCAGGCCCCGGCACCCTGCTTGAACTGACTCCAGCCCAGCATATATCTGGCCTTGGCGCTGAGTTCGTCGTTTTCGCCGGATTCAACCAGAAGCTGATAGCCAGTTTCTGCCTCGGCGTAGCGACCGGACGCAAAGGCCGATTCGGCGATCCGAAATCTGGCCTCGGAGACCAGCGCTGAATCAGGATATAGCCCTACCAGCTGTTTCAGGCGCTGGATCGATTCGTCGTGATGACCTGTCAAGGCATGGGCTTTGGCCATCTGGTACAGCAGCTCGTCGAGCCGTCCGCCAAAGGAGCCCCGTTCCAGAATCGATTCGTAGCTGCTGATGGCCTCGCGGTAGACCTTCCGTTCCTCGGACGGAGAGAAGCCGATGTCCACACCGGATTCGTCACGAATGTTGCTCAAACGGTTGAGGGCATCGATCCGTACCTCAGGCTCATCGGAGCTCAGAAACAGCCGATGATAGCGGCGTGCGACTTCCGATGGCGAAATAGCCGGCAAGGGGCGGGTTTCGAATTTCAGAAAAACGGGGCGCATGTCACCGATGGTTTCGCCATCGCGTCCGAGTTCGACACGGAAGGATTCCTGGGCCATCGCCGGTGAGGCGAGACAAAGGGCAGTGAAAAGCGCTGAAATCAATCGGGTCACGGATGCCCCTCCCCGGCTTTGTCAACGGACAAATCCACGTCGGCAAGGTTCTGTAGGGCAAGGTATTCGTACAGGTGAGCGATCTGTTGCTCGGTTTTATCCAGGGCGAACGCCATCTGGCGATCACGGCTGGCAACGTAATCCAGAGCCAGTTTGTTCAGGGCCTCCTCGGCTCTCTGTCTCAGGCGATTCACCGCCGAGACCAGGTCGTCATTTCTGCTCTTCAGGGAGAGAGACTGATCATGCAGTTGCCGAAGCACCTCCGGTCGCCCGGATGTCCGGTGATCGAGATCGACCAGCCGGTCCTGAGTATCCGCCAGGGTTTGCGCCAGACTGGAGAGCCGTTTTTTGTTTGTGGAATCCGCCACTTCAGCTGACAAACCCTCGATCCGGCCCCTGAGATCAGCCGCCTGACTGGCGAGGGCTTCGGTATGTTCGTAAGCAGTTTGCCGTTCAACGCTGGCTATCTGCTCGGCTAGCGCGCTGTCGAAGACGTCCAGATCCCTCTGGTAACCAGCAAGCCTCGCGGCCATCGCGGCCAGAGCAGCGACCCGCCCCACGGCATGCTGGGCGACTGGCTGCTCGATAAAGCCCAGCAGATAGGCCATGCGCGGCTGGGTCAGTGTCCGGCTGTCTGCCAGGAACCAGTCAACTCCGGTTTCCCTCGCATCTTCTACCAGTGTCTTGTATGCCCCCTGGTTCCGAATTTTTTCAGCCAGCTTGCGCAGGGTCACCCGTTCACTTTCAAAGGCTGCGTTGGCCGCCAGGTAAGCCTCTCCAGCCTGTCCAAGGTAACCGGAAAGATCGTATCCCCGGCCCACCCCAATCCAGGCATCCGCAACACCTGGGTAAGCCAAGGGATATTTCTTGGCACGATGCCAACTCTGCATGGCGGCACGGTGGTTGCTCCGCTGCGAGAGTGCAAGCCCATGTAGGTAAAGCGCCCTCGGTGTATTGAAACTGTCCAGTGATACCTTTTCCAGAAAACCGATCGCTTTCTCGTACTCCCCGTGCTGGTACGCAAGGTGGCCGGCCCGAACAAGCAGGCGATTCCGAAGCTGTTCACGGCGGGCGGAGTCCGCGTCGCCTTCCAGCATGGCCAGGGCGACCCTCAGAGCGACCAGCGCACGAGCGGGGTTTAGATCTTCCTTGGCATAATCGGTAGACAGATTGAGGTAACCCACAGCCGCCCAGTAGCCTTCTTTCATTCCAGCGAGGACACGCCCGGCATCGTCCGCTTGGCCGCTCAAGCGAGCCTCTTCTGCATCCTGATAGAGCACTTGCTGGTGTTTTTCGCCCAGATTCAAGCCCACCCCACTGGCCTGCCTGAATTCTTCCAGACCCTCCCGGATATCGGCGGGTAACACAGGAGCGGCAGAAATCATCAGCGGGCTAATGATCAGAAGCGATAAAAAAATGAGCCGTAGTCGAAGGGTCATGGCAACCTACTTCCACTCAACAAACGAAACCCGGGGTTCGTAGTCTGGTGCACGTGCCTCCAGACTCATCTGTAACCGAAGCGCACCAGGGCGTTTCCGGAAGTGATGTACCGATTCGCGGCGAACGAAATCATCATTGGCGGCACGGGCAGTTATAACCGTTTTGAGCTCGTGTTCCCCGTTCTGGAGATTGCCCGTGAAAAGTTGCTGGACCCCGCCCCGTTCGAGGGAGGAACGTTCTCTCTCGGTATAAAGATGTGAAGCAACTGGCTGGCCGTTTAAGAACAACTCCACCGAATCAAGATCAAGCGCCTCCCGGCTCTGGAGCGTCAGAAAAACTGCCAGTCGGGTATTGGCGGGATGCAGTAGCTTCTGTTCAAGAGCAAAGACTCTGGCAGAGTGCCCGGCAACCTCGGCGCTCAGCTCCTCTATCTGCTCATCCAGCTCCGTCGCTGCCATTGTCGGAGCATGCAGCAGCAAGAACAGAATTAACCAGCCGGTGAACGCTCTGTGTTCGTTAATCCGGCACTTTTGTGCTTGTTGTATGCCGAACATAAGCCTCCTGCCTTAGTAACCCATGCAAACTTCTGTAACAGATCGGCAGAAATCGTAACACTTGGTAACCGCCAAGAACGGTATACAGATCACCAAATGGAAAACAGGGAGTGAAGAGAAATAAGGAGGACTGTTGAACTGAAAGTTCGGAGAGTGTCGAGTTATTTAACAGAGGCAGAAATGGTCAGGGCAGCCGGGCCACTGAAACAGAATCCGGATACCGCCAACTATCTGATTTTATTACGTCTATTTTAACTGGCCCTGTAATTGCTCAATGGAAGGCGACGGGAAAGCCTAGCAGGCAACCCCCGTTTGATATGCCGAGCTTTGCCGATGCCCTCAACCGCATCGGCTTTTTTATTTGCTGAGTTGCTTCATGGCCGATTCAAGGCCCTCAACGGTGAGCGGATACATGTGATCGTTAACCAACTGCCGGGTCATGGCCAGCGAGCCGCCACTGCCCCAGTAACTTTCGGGTAGCGGGTTAAGCCAGACCACCTTGCGGAAGTGATCGGAAATGCGCTGGAACCAGGTCGCACCGGCTTCCTCATTCCAATGCTCGATTGAGCCACCCGGGTGGGAAATCTCATAGGGCGCCATGGTGGCATCGCCCACAAAGATGACTTTGTAGTCCGGCGTGTATTTGTGAAGAATATCCCAAGTGCTCATGGTCTCGTTCGTCCGGCGGATATTCTTCTTCCAGACGCTCTCGTAAATGAAGTTGTGGAAGTAAAAATATTCCATATGCTTGAATTCGAGACGCGCCGCCGAGAACAGCTCCTCACAAACACGAATGTGTGGATCCATGGAGCCGCCTACGTCGAAGAAGATCAGAACTTTCACCGCATTGTGACGCTCCGGCACCATTTTCAAGTCCAGGTAACCTGCATTTCGCGCGGTAGAGCGGATGGTGTCGTCCATATCCAGCTGGTCAGCCGCTCCCTGGCGGGCAAACTTTCTCAAACGCCGGAGGGCCACCTTGATATTGCGGATGCCCAGGGTAACGCTGTCGTCGAGGTCTTTGTACTCGCGCTTCTCCCAGACCTTTACGGCTCTGCCATGGCGGCCGCTTTTCTGACCAATCCGAAAGCCTTCGGGATTGTAGCCATCAGCGCCGAAGGGCGAGGTACCGCCGGTGCCGATCCACTTGTTACCCCCGGCATGGCGCTCCTTTTGCTCTTCCATGCGTTTCTTGAACGTATCAATCAGCTCCTCAAGTCCACCGAGAGAGTCGATCTGGGCCTTCTCCTCCTCGGACAGATGCTTTTCGAACTCGGCCCTCAGCCATTCGTCCGGAATCAGCGCTTCCAGCAGGTCGTCCAGGTTCTGGATACCCTCGAAATACGCCTGGAAGGCCCGGTCAAACTTGTCGAAGTGGCGCTCATCTTTTACCAGACAGAGACGGGCCAGGTAATAGAACTCTTCCATATCGGCAAAGGCGAGCCGGTGCTGCAGCGCTTCCAACAAGTCCAGAAACTCCCGCAGGCTGGCAGGTACCTTTGCGCGCCGGACTTCGAGAAAAAAATCAATCAACATAAAACGTGACTCTTGCCAATGTTCTTGCTGAGAATCAGCTGCGGCGACGCGCCATGAATGCAAGCTTCTGCAACAGGTGCACATCCTGCTCGTTCTTCACCAGGGCACCGTACAGCGGCGGTAACGCCGAGCTGGTATCTTTCTCCTGCAACATCTTTGCCGAGAGCTCATCAGCCATCAACAGTTTTAGCCAGTCAATCAGCTCAGAGGTGGAAGGCTTTTTCTTGAGCCCCGGCACCTTGCGCACATCGAAGAACACTTCCAGCGCATCCCGAACGATTTCCTGCTGCAAGCCCGGGTAATGCACATCCACGATATTCTGCATGGTGTCATGATCCGGGAAGCTGATGTAGTGGAAGAAGCAGCGGCGCAGAAATGCGTCAGGCAGTTCCTTCTCGTTGTTACTGGTGATGACTATGATCGGCCGCTGCTTTGCCTTAACCAGTTGCTGTGTCTCGTAGACAAAGAACTCCATGCGATCGAGCTCAAGCAGGAGGTCATTGGGGAATTCAATGTCAGCCTTGTCGATTTCGTCGATCAACAAAACTACCTGCTGGTCGGCTTCAAACGCCTCCCACAGCTTACCCTTGACGATGTAATTGCCGATGTCCTTGACCTTCTCATCGCCGAGCTGGGAGTCCCGCAGGCGTGATACCGCATCGTATTCATAAAGCCCTTGCTGGGCCTTGGTGGTGGACTTGATGTGCCACGAAATCAGCTTCATTCCAAGGCCTTCGGCCATTTCTTCGGCCAACAGTGTTTTCCCGGTGCCTGGCTCACCCTTGATCAGCAGCGGGCGCTGAAGTGTGATAGCGGCATTGACGGCCATTTGCAGGTCATCGGTGGCTACGTATTTCTCGGTACCGGTAAACTTCATGGGTCTGGTTCCTGTTGGTTACTTTTTCTGATCTTTGTCGTCGGATTTCTTTTTCGGATCGTTATCCGGCAATTCGGATTCGTCCTGGTCGAAATCGGGTAAATCGTCGAACTCGGACAGGTCAAAATCCTCAAGCCCGAATTCTTCATCCTCGTCGTCTTCCAGGTCGTCGGCATCAGACGGGTCGGCGACGTCTTCAAGTTCCGGAATATCCTCGTCCGAATCAGCCGGCGCTTCCTCCGCCAGCGTATCAGCCACCGGAATATCCTCTTCCATTTCTACTTCCGATTCATCTTCAGCCTTCAGTGTCGCTTCGTGCTCGTCAACCACGGCTTCCTGTTCTGACATGTCATCGTAGGCTGCTTCCTCTGTGACCTCCGGAATGTCCTCTGGTTCTGGCTCAGGCTCAGGCTCAGGCTCCGGTTCCGGCTCGGGCTTATCCTCCAAATCCTCCAGAGTCTCCCGCTCAGCAGCGGCCTCCGCCTGGGCCGCCTGCCGCTTCTTGCGCAGACGGAGGGCGACCCATACTGCGCCGGCAAGCAGTGCAAGCCCACCCCCGGCCGCAGCTAACACCCACATGGATACCGAAAAGCTTCCCGCTCTCTCTTCGGGCTCCGTTGGCTGTGGTGCCGGTTGCTGAGGCTCAGGCTGGACTGCCATCGGCGCAGGAGGCTCCTCTACCTGGCTTACATCTATGGGCAGGGCAATCTCCGGCTCAGGCTGTTCAGCAACCGGTTTTGACACTTCAGCCTCGGGCTGCGGCGTTACCAGTGGCTCGGCTACCGGCTCGGCGCCTTCCGGCACCGTATACCCGACAGTTGCACTGAACTTTCGGCTGAAGGTCTGGCCATCAGCAACCACATCAATCCGATACAGGCCGGTAGCCGGCAGTCTGATGATTGAATCCCGGTAGATACCATCTTCCGGTGGCTGCTCGGCTGACAAGACCTTCGTTCCACTTCGATCGTCCTCGGAGGTGATGGTCAGCTCGACGTCCAGAACTCCCAGAAAGTCGGGATTGGTGATTTTTTCCTGTTCTTCAAAAAAGGCGATCCGGAGATCGACCGGCCGTTCCGCAGAGAAGGTGGCTGGCAACGGATTGACCACCATTTGCAGATTGCTGACAACCGTTACCCGGCTGCCCTCACCCAGCTCTCCATTGAGTTGCCACTGGCCTGCCAAAGGCTCATCCACGGTAATCAGGTCATACCCGGCCTCCCGCGCCCACCGAATGTTACCCGGTAGATCCGCCAGACTGACCGCCTCGCCGTCGGGACGGACCAGTTCAAGCACCCGCGTGGCCGAGGTTTCTGCTTCACCCCAGAAGATCAGCGCGGTAAATTCGCGAACACCCTCATCAACAGTAAAACCGTTGCCCTCAATCGGAATCTGTTCCTGGGGAATTGCTGTGTTCAGGGCCTCCATAAAGGCAAGGTTCAGGGCATCCGCAGTTTCGGCGATCTGATAGCGGCCACCGGATTTTGCAGCCAGCGCCCTCAGAAAGTCCGTATCCGCGGCTTCAGAAAGCGCTACCGGGTGGAAAGTCGCGCCCCTGGCAACCAAATCAGGAACCATCTTTTCCAGGATCCGCTGCTCCTCGGCAGAATTTGCATCGGAGTCAGCGGAAATATCCACCTTGCCATCGGTCAGCAGAATGAAGTGCGTTCTGCTCAGATCACCATCGGTAAAGTAACTATCACTGGCGACTTCAATGGCCTTACCCAGATTGGTTCTCAGGGCCACGGAATTAATCTGCTTCGAGCGCTCAATGGCCGCTTCCCGCCACTGATCGGTCACCTCACGATGTGGAACCAGCATGTTTACATACTGGCCGAAGGTCCAGACACCAGCCGTCGCACCTTCCGGCAGGAGGCGTGCAAGCAGTCGTACCGCGGGCTGACGCACGTTTTGCGGATCGGTGTCCTTCATGGAACCGGAGATATCAACGATAATCCGCACATCCGACTGCCGGGGCAGCTGAACGCCGTCAGCCTCCTGCGCAGTTACCGGTTGGGGCAGGTTGAACACAAGGACCAGTGCAAACAGGCTGAGTAATGTCGGTTTAAGGGCTCTCAAGGCTTCCATCCGTTCTTATTATTGATTGGCGTTACCGACGAACCAGGCGATAACGAACCAGATCCAGCACCCAGACCAACAGCATTACCAGGCTCGCAAGGCCAAGGTTGAACAGCGCCCGGCCAGCGGCATCCGCCTCCCCAAGAATTATTTCATAGCCCCCATACAACCAGGCCGGAATCCACCAGTCAGCAACCTCCGGGGACTCCACCGGGGTCAGCAGCAGCGCTACCAGCGCGGCAAGTATAAGAGTTCTGAGCCCATACAAGGGCAGAAAACGAATCAGGCTCTTCATCATGCAAAAGAACACAACAAAGGCAATAGCGTAGGCGGCCCAGAAAATCCCGTAGGCCATTTGTGCATCAGTATCAATCATTACAGAATCCAGTAAATGATGTGTTCTTCCCAGTCCTCTTCCGGCACCCGGGCCTCTGAAACAACCCGATGGCGGATGGAAACGCCCGCCTCATGCACCGAATCGGGATCTCCGCTTCGTAGCGGGTGCCAATCCGCCAGTGGCCGGCTTTCGGCCAGGGTTCGGTAGGCACAGGTATAAGGTAACCAATGGTAGTCCGTGATGGTGCCTGGTGTCAGCACTGTACAGCCCGGGACCTTTTCCAGCCGCTCATCATAAACTGAACAGCGGCAGGTCTCTTCATCCATGTAACGGCACACCAGGTCGGTGTGATAAACACCACCGGTATCTTCATCTTCAAGTTTGTTCAGACAGCATTTTCCGCAGCCGTCACACAGGGATTCCCATTCCTCAGGTGTCATTTCGTCCAGGCGCTTGCGCTGCCAGAACGGCACCTGGGCACTCATGGGTTGCGTTGCTCCGGCTTACGCTTGAAGTCCACCACATAGCCGTCCTGCTCTTCAGGCATCTGGAGAAAAAAGTCTTTCTCGCCAATGGCCTCAAGCACCTGCTTGCCGGTGGTTCTTGCCAGCTTGCGGCCTGGCGTCATGATCAGATCCATGGAATGAATCGGCTGACCGAAAATGCCACGCAGACTTTCCGGCAACTCCTCCCATTCCTGGCCACGGCGGACAAAAATGTAGGTGTCGCTCTTTTTGCTACTACGAAATACAGAGACAAATTCCCGCTCTTTCATGACTTCAGTAATTCCTCGATATCAGGACGAACCGGTGCCAGAATCTGCGCCCGCCAGCCCTGAAAAAATTCATGTTGCGCCAAGTCACGATGCTGCACCACTTTCTCAAGCCGCTTTCTTGGCGCAAGCAATTCCATTGGAATATCAGCATCTTCTGCCGCTTTCCTGAATAGACGCTTTAACTGCTTATAGAACCCCTGCTGATCCCTCGACAACGGCGGTGCGATGCGTTCCAGACCGGAATTATCCGCTGTTGCCCCTTTGCCAACAAGCTCAATAAGGATCTCGCCATAGCGCCGAACTGCGCCAGAAGGCACCCCTTGAATGTTTGAAAGCTCTCTCTGGGTACCCGGCAGGCTCTCGGCGATGGCGATCAAAAGAGCGTCCGAGAGAACCCGGTTGCGCGGCCGGTCCTGTTTCTGGCATTCAAGCTCCCGCCAGCGAACCAGTTCCCGGAGCACGCCCTGTTGCTGGGGAGTGAGTGTCCAGCCTCCCCGGAGCTTCAGGTAATGGTTGGCCGGATCTTCCTGCCCTGCCAGCTCGTTGGCGAACCGCGTGGATTCCTCTGTCAGCGCGGCCTCGAGGCCGCGCTCCCGCAGCAAGCCTGTTACCCACTCGTACATAGGCTCTAGAAAGCGGATATCCTCAATGGCATAGCGCTGCTGCGCCTCACTTAGTGGCCGGGTGAGCCAATCGGATCGGGTCACAGATTTGTCGAGGGTTTCGCCAAAGAGAGTTTCCACCAGCCTGGCATAGCCCAGGGAGAACCCGGCGCCGGCCATGGCCGCACCAATTTGCAGGTCAATTACACCGGTGGGTTCAAGGTTCAGCCACTGGCGGAACAGCTCCAGATCTTCACTCATGGCATACAGAAGCTTGGGTGTTGCCGGATCGGCCAACACCTCACGGAAACGGCGGGACTGCTCGGCAACGACCGGATCCACCAGGCAGAATTCGCCATCCAGCCCCAGCTGAACCAGGCCCGGAATCGGATAAAAGGTGTTTACCCGCTCAAATTCGGTATCCATTGCCAAGGGCTTGCCGGGCGCGCGATCGAGCCACTGATCCAGTGCCTCCGGCTCCCGGATCCAGTGAATGCTGGCAGGTGCCGGAGGAACGTCAACAGCCGCAGAGGCCTGGGCAGAAATATCCATAGAAATGCCTGGTCAGATTTATTCGGAGAGAGGTTTGCGGCCTCGAAAAGCGTGGGTCAGGGTAAAGCCGTCGACATAGCCAAGCTCGCCACCCACCGGAATACCGTGGGCCAGCCGGGTAATCAGAATCCCGCGGCCATCGAGTCGGTCCGCAATATAATGGGCGGTAGCTTCGCCTTCCACTGTTGGATTAGTTGCCAGAATCAGCTCGGTAACGCTTTCGTCCCCAACCCGCTTAAGCAACCTCTCAATGCCAATTTCTTCGGGGCCAACGCCGTCAATGGGCGACAGATGCCCCATCAGCACGAAATAGCCCCCCCGGTAATCGCCAGCCTGCTCGATAGCCAGAAGATCCGACGGGCTCTCCACTACACACAATGTGCCGGTGCGTCGCTGTGGATTGTCGCAGATGCCGCAGATCTCGGTATCGGCAAAGTTCTGGCAACTTTCACACCGCCGCACACCATTCATGGCCTTGTTCAGCGCCTCCGAAAGACGGGCACCACCGGAACGACCCCGCTCCAGCAGATGAAAAGCCATACGCTGGGCGGTCTTTTGCCCGACGCCGGGCAGGCAACGAAGGGATTCGACGAGTTCGTCAACCAGGGGGCTGAACGCCATGAAATGTCCTCAGACTGCGGCAGGATGAAATTCAGAACGGCATCTTGAAGCCGGGGGGCAGGCCCATACCCGACATCATCCCGGACATCTTGTCCTTCTGGTTGGCCTCAACCCGGCGTACGGCATCATTCACCGCAGCCGCCAGAAGATCCTCCAGGATCTCTTTTTCTTCAGACATCAGCGAGGGGTCAATATCCACTTTGCGAACATCGTGGCGACCGTTCATGGTGACCTTTACAAGCCCGGCGCCCGCTTCTCCGGTCACTTCCGCTTTCGCAATTTCTTCCTGGGCTTTTTGCATCTCTTCCTGCATTTTCTGGGCTTTTTTCATCATGTCGCCCATATTGTTCATCATGCCTTATCTCCTGCTTGTCTCAATCGGCCGGATACTCTCTTCGACTACCCGCGCCTCAAATCGTTCAACGATAGACTGTACGACCGGATCCTTCCGAATGGATGTTTCCGCCGCTTTCTGCCGGGCCTTCCGCTCACGCTCTTCGTAAGCGGCAGGTGTGTTCGGTCCCGGGTCGCCCTGTTCTATACGTAATTGGATGGAGTCACCGAACCGGTTTCTCAAGCCCGCGACAATTCTTTCCTCATGACGGCTGTTCAGCAACCGGGCGTGGCCCTCGTCAATCGTCAGAGTAATCGTTTTACCCTCCTGGCTCATCGCGCCATGGCTGGCAAGGTTGCCCGGCATGCCAACAATGCCGAGGTCCCGGAAATCGCGATGCCACAGGAACTCACCGTCCAATTTAACGGGAAGTTCCGGTTCTGGCTGATGCTCTGGTTCGGGTTCTGGCTGTGAGACCGGCGCCGCTTCTGCGGCGTGGTCTTCCACGATGGCAGGCTCCGGACCGGATGGATAGGAATCGTCAAACTCCTCATCAGCCTGGGCCTGTGCATCAAGACTCGCCAGCCACGAAGAGTCGTCCTCCGGTAATGGAGTGGATTCTTGCGGTACAGGGTCTGGAACTGGCTCTGGCTGGGCAGGCTGATCCATCGCCGCACGCGATACGGAGGTATCCATTTCCGGTGCCGGCTCAGGTTTTGGAGGTACCGGTTCTGGCTGCTCGGCTTTCGCCTTGCGAGCGGGCGCCGGGTCGGGCTCATCCCGTGGCTCGGACGCGGCACCTTGGCCGCCGGAGCTGATGGCAGGAGGCTCCCGGCAATCAGCACCCGGCCGGAACGCCAGCATCCTGAGCAGGGTCATTTCGAACCCCATCCGGGCATCCGGCGTAATAGCCAGATCCTTGCGGCCAATCAGAGCAGACTGGTAGAACAGCTGAGCGTCTTCGGCACTGAGTTTGCGGGCCAGGGCCTGCACCTGTTCGGCATCACCAAGGGAGTTATCGGCGCTTCCGGGTACCACCTGTTCCATGGTAACCCGGTGAAACAGGGAAAGAAGATCCGCCAGAATCACACCGTAATCCGGAGCAAAATCCGAAATCCGACCGATTTCCGCCAGTAAAGATGGGCCATCCCCTTCAACCAGCGCATTCACGATACGTTCAATATCACGCTGATCAATGGTGCCCAGCATATTGCTGACATCACTGGCCGCCAGTTTCTGGTTACCAAAAGCAATGGCCTGGTCGGTCAGGCTCAGGGCATCCCGCATACTGCCGTCTGCTGCCCGGGCCAGGAGCCAGAGAGCCGGCTCCTCGAACGGAATCTCCTCCGCGCCCAGCACGTGCCTCAGGTGGCCGGCAATGTGTTCCGGCGTCATCCGCTTGAGGTTGAACTGCAGACACCGGGATAGCACCGTCACCGGCAGTTTCTGGGGATCAGTCGTGGCCAGCAGGAATTTGACGTGCTCCGGCGGCTCCTCAAGGGTTTTCAGGAAGGCGTTGAACGACTGATTGGTCAGCATGTGCACCTCGTCAATGAGGTACACCTTATAGCGGCCGCGGCTTGGCGAATACTGGACGTTATCGGTCAGTTCCCGCATATCGTCGACGCCGGTGCGGGAAGCGGCATCAATTTCGATCAGGTCGACAAACCGGCCTTCCTGAATTTCCTTGCAACTGGAACATTCGCCACAGGGATTGGGGGTAACACCGGTTTCACAGTTGAGACAGCGGGCCAAGAGGCGGCCAATGGTTGTTTTGCCTACTCCCCGGGTACCGGTGAACAGGTAAGCGTGGTGCAAACGCTGACTTTCCAGGGCGTGAATCAACGCCTGGAGCACGTGTTCCTGGCCCACCATGTCTTTAAAGGTGCGTGGGCGCCATTTACGGGCAAGTACCTGGTAGCTCATGTTCCGCCAACTGCAGTTAAAAACGGCTTTAACCTTAGCATGGACATAGGTCTATAAGAAGCAAAGTTAGTCTCGGAAGGAGACCTGAAAAGTGACCGGTATCAGATAGAAATCATGGAAATAGAACGCATGACGACAATACAGGGAGTGAATCGGGGAGAGAAAAACTGGGGGTGACTCCATCAGCGACACCCCGGCACACAATTCCACCGCTTCGGCTGCTCCCTTCCGGGCCTGACCGGGTTCACGGTTTCATGTTGCGGAGGCACCAATGGAGCCACCATAACGGCGTTTCAGGACAATTCCCTGAAAGCGGCGCGCATATTAGCAAAAGGGTTTGCGGACTACAATGAGAAATCCCCGCCCAACCAAGATACCCGTTTTTGCAGGGGTAAAGGCTACAGCGGCAATGGCACCTCATCCTGCCGGAACCAGCAGGCCAGACTATAACGGGTACGATTCGCCGGAAGCACCTCGTGAGGGACCTCCTCACTCATGAACAATGCCATGCGTCCGGCCTCGGGCAACACAGTGCCGCATGCCTCGCGCTCAATATCCCGGTTAAATATCTGAAGGGCGCCGCCGTCGGACGCCTGCCAGTGTTCATTGAGATAAAGCACCAGGCTGACCACACGGGACGCACGGCCGTGAAAACTGTCCAGGTGCTTCTTATAGAAATCACCGGGATGATACGTGGCGTAATGCGCTTCAAACCGTTTCAGGCCGAGGAACAGGCGCTGATTCAGCCCTTGACGGATAGCATCAAAAAATTCAAACAGGGCGACCTGGGGCGCGGTGACCCCCTGCAACCAGGCAATCTTGTCACGGCGAACCGACCGGTCACGCATTAGATCATTGCCCCGGCCGATACCGGCCTTTTTCATGGCATCTGTTCGGTCCAGAATTTCAACTTCCTTCTGCAAAGCCGCCAAGAGGTCGTGGCCTAACCGAGCCCTCACATCCAGTGTCATCCAGCCCTGCTCACTCAACCCCAGGGCCAGCTCATCCAGCCAGGACTCAGAAACCGGATCCAACCGATCGTGCACCGGGGCTGTTTGCCGAATATCACTGCCAGCAACAGCACCTTGCACAGCACTGACGGGCGTGATCAACGGATCATGAATTGGGATGACTACCGGCGTTTCCATCTGCGGGCCTCGGGCAGAATTTGAACGTATTTTAGGCTCAATTCTCGCCGGGGCGGCAGTTTTAATTTACTCTCTGGGTAGGCAAATACACTTAACCGGGTTTGATCAGTAACTCACCATGTCAGAAAGCAGTAACAGGCCACCGATATCACTTTCTCCGGGCCAATGGTCCTTCACGCGCTGGAAAACCATCGGGCAGCTCGAAGCCCTTGCGGTACATCACCCCCTGTTTCAGGCCACCATTGTCCTGCAAGGCGCCCACCTGGCTCGTTTTGCACCCCAGGACGAAGCGGACTGGCTGTGGATGAGCCCCACCGCCCGATATGAGCCGGGCCGTGCCATCCGGGGCGGCGTTCCGGTGTGCTGGCCGTGGTTTGGCGATCCTGGCAAAAACGCGCCAGAGGTCCGGAAACGAATTCATACCGAAAGCGCCCACGGATTTGCCCGCACAGCCCTATGGAAGCTTGAGGATGTCCGCGAGAGTGCCCATGAGGTAGAGATCAGCCTGTCCCTGGACGCCAATGAAGATTTCAGCGATGTCTGGACCGGTCACGCCCTGGCGCTGCTCACCTTCAGCTTCTCAATCCGGGGTTGCCAACTGGCACTGACCACCACGAACCTCAGTAACGATCCCCTCGCCTTCAGCCAGGCCTTGCACACCTACTTTCCCACCACCGATCTCAGTCGCACGCGGGTTCTGGGGCTTGGTGGCAGCCAATACCTCGATACCCTCAGTAACTGGGAATATCGAAACCAGGAGGGCCCGGTCTATTTCGAAGGCGAGACCGACCGTATTTATGAGAGTGGTGAACCGATGACCATCGTGACCCCCAGAACCACTCGCAAGCTCTCGGCGGTTGGCAGTGATTCCACCGTGGTCTGGAATCCCGGCCCGGAAAAAGCAGCGCGACTGTCGGATTTCCCGGACACGGCCTGGCAGTCGATGCTCTGTGTCGAAACCGCCAATGCCGCCGGCGATTATCGGGTGCTTAATAAAGGACAGAGTCACACTTTGGGCGTTTCAATCGGAAGAAAAGCATGAGCCTGGCATCATTTCTGAAATCCAGACTGGTTCCGGCGGAACTGGACGAACATATCAACCGGATCCGAAAACCCATCGGAACCCTTGGCTATGACCCCTGGGGGTATAATAACGAGGCCATGAAGTACGGCCTCTCGATTACCAAACAGATCTATGAGAAGTACTTCCGGGTAGAGGCTCACGGAGTCGAGAACATTCCCGCCGAGGGCCCGGTGCTCATCATTGCCAATCACAGCGGCCAGTTGCCCATTGACGGATTACTGGTCGGCTACGCGCTGGCTTCCCGAAAGGAAAATGCCCGTATTCCCCGGGCCATGATCGAACGCTTCTTCCCCACCGTCCCCTGGCTCGGCAATCTGCTGAATGAAGTGGGGGCGGTGCTGGGTGACCCGGTCAACTGCGCCAAGATGCTGGCCAACGATGAAGCCGTGATTGTTTTCCCCGAGGGCGTGCGGGGTTCCGGCAAGCTCTACCGGGACCGCTACCAGCTCAAACGATTTGGCAACGGCTTCATGCATCTGGCTATGAAATACAAAGCCCCGATTGTGCCGGTGGGCGTGGTGGGCTGCGAAGAAACTATCCCGGCCATCGCCAATATCAAACCCCTGGCCAAAGCGCTTGGCATTCCCTATGCGCCCATAGCCCTGCCCGTGGTGCTTCCGGCCAAGGTGCACCTGAATTTCGGTACCCCGATGTACTTCGACAACCTGGAAATCCCTGAAGAACAGGTCACCGAACGGGTGGAAACAGTGAAAGCGGAGATCAGCCGACTGATCGACAAAGGACTGAGCGAGAGGAAAAGGCTTTTCTGATGACCGAGCAACACAGACCCCACATCCTCGTCACCGGTGCCGCCGGCGCACTGGCCCAGAAAGTGATCAACCAGCTCCGGGACACCTGCGACCTGGTCGCCGTAGACTTCCGGGAACAGGTTTACCTGGGTGACGATATCCCAAGCTACCGCATAGATTTCAATAAACGCGTTTTTGAAGACCTGTTCCGGCGCTACCAGTTTGATGGCGTGATCCACATGGGCCGTGTCATGTCCAGCCAGCTCACCCGGATGCGACGTTACAACGCCAACGTGCTGGGCACCCAGAAACTGCTGGACCTGAGCCACAAGTACGGCATCAGACGCGTGGTGGTACTCTCCACCTTTCACGTATACGGTGCCGTGGCCTACAACCCCGCGCTCATCGACGAGTCCGCCCCTCTGAAAAGCGCCGGTCTGAGTGCCGATCTGGTGGATTCCGTGGAACTGGAAAACCTGGCCAACATTTACCTCTGGCGTTACCCGGAACTCAACATCACCATTCTGCGCCCCTGCAACATCGTTGGCCCCGGTGTACGCAACACCATCAGCACTCTGCTGGCGAGTGAGCGGGCACCGGTGCTGGCCGGCTTCTCCCCGATGATGCAGTTCATCCATATTGATGACATGGCAGATGCCATCGTCCTGGCGTATAAAAAGCCGACACGGGGTGTATACAACGTGGCGCCCCAGGATTGGGTGGCCTACCAGCATGCCCTCAAACTTTGCGGTTGTACGCGCATACCTGTGCCCTCAATTCCCCCTATTCTGCCGAAATTCATTCTGAGCACACTAAAGCTACGCAGCTTCCCGTCGTATTTGTTGGCTTTTTTCAAATACCCTGTGGTGATTGATGGCAGGGCGTTTGCCAATGAATTCGGATTCAAACCGAAACGGCCACTGAAGGAGATTTTCCGGTTTTACCGGGAGAACAAGCGGCCGGTTTAGGGTGTCAGCGGCTACATAAGTTACGTTAGAAGACAAACACGGCTATGCTTTGACAGGGATTTCTTTTTTCGGGGTGCTTCGGCATGTTCAGCAACATGGACGTACTCAGCTATTCGCTTGCGGCGATTACGTTCGGGCTACTTGGCATCCTGGTAGCCGCGCGCTACTTGCGCCGTGGCGTAGACCGGGCGCTAGCCCTCGCAGCATTCGTGTCAGCCTTTTGGGCGCTGACTATCGTCAGCCAGAGTCTCTGGGGTCACCCGGGATTTAACATCCGCTACCTGACGGAACTGGTCCGGGACGCCGCCTGGATTTACCTCCTGATAGTCCTGCTCAAAGACGGGTTGCGGGAAACCAAACTCACTGGCAAGGTCAAGAAAATTCTCGGTGCCAGCGCCATCATTTTGCTGGTCCTGTTAATCAGCAGCAGTGTGATTGAGCATTTCGGAAGCGTCGAATTGTCCACCGGCAAAGTCAAACTGCTTGGCCAGATCGGCCTTTCCCTGCTGGGCCTATCCCTGGTGGAGCAAATCTGGAGAAACTCCCCCAGCTTTGGCCGCTCCAGTATCAAATATATCTGCATCGGCGTTGCCTCCATCCTTGCCTTTGATTTCTTCATGTATGCCGATGCCCTGCTGTTCGGGCAGGTAGCGGATTCCTTCTGGAGCGCCCGCGGGTTCGTCAATGCCCTGCTTACCCCCCTGTTCGCGGTCAACGTCATCAACACACGCAAGCAACCGGTCGATTTCCAGCTGTCCCGTTCAGCGGTATTTCATGCAGGAACCCTGGTGTTCGCTGGCGGTTATCTGCTGTTCCTGGCGCTGGGGGGCTACTATGTTCAGGTGCTTGGCGGGGAATGGGGGGATGCACTCCAGGTCCTGTTTTTCACAATCTCACTGGTTTTCCTGACAACTCTGCTGCTGTCGCGGCGGATACGCGCCAAACTCATGGTGCGGATCAGCCAGAACTTTTTCGACTACAAATACGATTACCGGGAAGAATGGCTGAAAATGACCCGGGAACTGGCCGATCTCAGTGACGATCCGCCACTGCCTGAACGTGTCATCCGTATTCTGGCGGGCCTGGTCGAAAGCAATGGCGGTGCAATCTGGCTAAAAGGCGAGAGAGATGGCTACGTGCTTAAAGCGGCCGTCAATCTCTCTACCCCCAAACACACCATGATTGATAGCGATGCGGAACTGGTCCGTTTTTTCTCGGAGCGAGAATGGATTGTTGATTTGCATGAATACCAATCGGACCCTGTCGGCTACAACCTCCTGGAAATACCGGACGCCATCGCAAAAACTCCTGACGGATGGCTGATTATTCCGTTGTACCTGGGTAACGATCTCTACGGCATGGCACTGGTTGGCAACCCCTATTCACGTGTTGTTCTGAACTGGGAGAACTTCGACCTGATCAAAGTCGTTGCCCGCCAAACCTGTAACCTGCTTGCCCAGGCCGACGCACAAAACCGGCTCGCCAGAGCGATGCAGTTTGAGGCGGTGAGCAAGGCTTCGGCCTTCATGGTTCACGACCTCAAAACGGTGATAGCCCAGCTGTCGCTTCTGGTGAAGAATGCACCGAGGCACCGGAATAACCCCGCGTTCATTGACGACATGATCAACACTACCGACCATGCGGTGCGGAAAATGTCGAGCCTGGTAGACCACATTCGCAGACCTGCCACCGATGCCGAGGACCCGCTAAAGCCGGTAAATCTTACCAACCTGGTGACGGAGCTCATCGAACATCATCAACACCAGGCACCAGCCCCACACCTGGAAGGAGAAACTCCAGAAGCTCTCATCAAAGCTGATCCGGAGCAGCTCCGCAGCGTTCTCGGCCACCTGATTCAAAATGCCCAGGACGCCACTTCTCAGAATGGTGAAATTACGATTGCCCTGAAAATCGCAAAAGGCAATGCGGTCCTGTTCATTCAGGACTCCGGATCGGGCATGACCAGAGAGTTTGTCTCCACCCAATTATTCAAGCCGTTTGAGAGCACCAAGGGGCTTACCGGTATGGGCATCGGCGCGTATCAGGCCCGCGAATATATCCGGAAAATCGGCGGTAACATCGATGTCACCAGTGAACCGGGTATCGGATCCTGTTTTTCCATCCGGATACCACTCGCTGACGAAAAGCTCATGACACAGGGTATTAAGGCATCAAGATCAGCTTCCGACTCTCGAAACCCCATACAAAGCGCCAAATAATCGTCATTATTGATCAGGAACAAAAACCGGCGTTGCAAAGTGTCAATGTTCGGTTGAGAATCAGTAGTGTGGAATTATCTTTAAAAAGGACTTGTTGTAGTTGTGACCAGACGACTCTTGATTGTAGAAGATGATCCCGGCCTCCAGAGCCAGATGCGCTGGTGTTTCAGCGAAGATCTGGAAGTGTCCCTGGCATCCGACCGGGAATCAGCACTCACCTGCCTGAGGCGGGATGAGCCTGAGGTGGTAACCCTTGATCTCGGTCTTCCGCCGGACGCCGGTGGAGCCACAGAAGGGTTCAGACTGCTTGAGGACATTCTCCAACTGGCCCCGATGACCAAAGTGATCGTAGTCACCGGGCGGGAAGACAAAGAAAACGCCGTGAAAGCCATCGGCATGGGTGCGAGCGACTTCTATCAGAAACCGCTGGATGCCGACATCCTGACCTTTGTGGTGAACCGCGCGTTCAGGTTGGCGGAGCTGGAACGGAACAACCGAGAGCTCGCTCGGGAGTACAACGGCACCAGCATAAAGGGCATTGTTGCCGCCAGTCCCCAGATGCTCTCTGTTTGCCGTACCCTTGAGAAGGTCGCTCCCACCGATGTAACCACTCTGATCATCGGGGAAACCGGCACCGGCAAGGAACTGCTGGCACGAGCCCTTCACGATCGGAGCCATCGTGCAGACAAGCCCTTTGCGGCTATCAACTGTGCGGCCATCCCCGAAAACCTCCTTGAGAGTGAGCTGTTCGGGTTTGAGAAAGGCTCATTCACCGGCGCCACCCAAAGCAAAAAAGGCAAAATAGAAAGTGCCAACGGTGGCACCCTGTTCCTGGACGAGATCGGCGACATGCCCATGGCGCTGCAAGCCAAGCTACTGCGATTCCTGCAGGAACGGGTGATTGATCGCGTTGGCTCGGTAAAATCGATATCGGTGGACGTGCGGGTGGTCTGTGCCACCCACCGGGACGTTCAGGAGCTCATTAAAGAGGGCACCTTCCGCGAGGACCTTTACTACCGTGTCAGCGAAATCACCCTGGATGTGCCCGCCCTGAGGGACCGGGAGGGCGATGCCCTGGTGATCTCGCAATCGTTGTTGCAATCCCTCGGCAAACAAATGGACCGCCCCAACCTCGCTTTTACAGAAGATGCCATCAAAGCCATCAAGAACTACCCTTGGCCCGGTAACGTGCGGGAAATGATCAACAAGGTGAAGCGAGCCACCATCATGGCAGATGGTAAACGGGTGACCGCTGCCGACCTTCAGCTCAGCTGTGACGAGGGAGGCCACGACAGTCAGCTCAATCTGCGGCAAGTGCGTGAAAACGCCGAGCGAGCGGCAATTTTACAGGCACTTCAGTCCTGCGGTTTCAATATGGCGCAGGCCTCGCGTTTACTGGGCGTTACCCGGCCAACACTTTATAACCTGACTGACAAATACCGGATAAGAACGTCATCTGAATCACCAAGTGCCTAGGTTGCAGGCAGGGAATCCAAAACAAGACCCAAAAGGGAAAGGAACAGGCCCCATGAAACCAGTGTCAGTAGTGCGCGCTACCCTTCTTTCAGTTGCCATTTCACTCACCCTCGCCGGCTGCGGTGAGGGCAACACTGAAATGAGCCCGGAAGAAATCCAGTACATCAGCCACCTCGACCAGTCGCGCTTTTTCCAGCGCCAGGGTGAGCTCAAGGCCAGTACGCTGGAGGCACGCAGTGCGATTGAGTTGCAGCCGGAGAAAATTGACCCTTATTTTCTGATCATCGATAACCTTCTGAAGGCAGGCGATGCAATAAATGCTGCAAGGCAGCTCGACTGGGTCATGAAGCAAATCCCCGAGGAAGAAATCAGCACCGAGGTCAGAAACCGCGCCAGCCTCATTTCTGCCGAGGCAGACCTGATGCTAAACCAGCATGAGCAAGCTTTAACCGCACTCAATAGAATTGCCGCACCCGACCGGCCAGTTGAGACTGAGGCTGCCATTCTTGAAGGCAAGATCTATTTGGCAGCTGGTCGTCTCGAAGAAGCCAGTGCCGCCTTTGAGAAAGCCAGAGCAATTGACCCGGGAGCGGTTGAACCGGTAATCGGTCTTTCAAAAACCGCTTTCACTGGGGGTGACAAGGAAAAAGCTCAAGAACTCGTGGCTGAAGCAGAACAGATTGATAATGAGAATACCGAGCTCTGGCTTTGGAAAGCTCAGATGGCTCACGCGCAAGAACAATGGTCGAAAGCGGAAGACAGTTACATCAGAGCGCTCGAAGACATCGGCCAATACGATGTGATGACTCAGCGCAAATACGCCACGATCTCTGCCCTGATACGTGTTTTAAGAGCGCAGGGAAAGCAATCAGAGGCGTTTGTCTATGAAGAAATACTGGCCAAATCTGCACCGGGCACGATCAAGAGCAACCTGACAGCAGCTCAGGAAGCACTGGACCAGGGCGACCTCACCAACGCAGCGCGATACCTGGAGGAGGTCCGCGCCCAAGCTCCTAGTCATGAGCCATCCGCGCTGATGCTGGGCCTGGTGCGGTTTCGACAGGGTCGTGTTGAGGAGGCTGAAAAACTCCTGGCCCCCATTGCCGAAATGGGGGATTCGGAGGTGGCAAGCAAGCTATTAGCGGCCACCCGACTACAAATGCGCAATCCTCAAGGCGCCCAGGAAATACTCGATAAGGTCGAAGGCAAAGACTCGGATCCCGAAACGCTCGCCCTGGTAGCAATCGCATCGCTTGCAAGCGGCGATACTGAGACCGGCGAAGCGCTGATGGACAAAGCTCTGGAACTTAACCCTGACAACAATCAGTTGCGACTGCGATACGCCAACTATCTGATTCAGCGTGGAGATTATTCACGAGCGATAGACCAGATAACGAAGGTTCTTGATAAGGTGTCCGATCAGGAACAGGCCCGAAGCCTCCTGATTCATGCCCAGGCAAGCTCTGGCGACGTAGCTTCAGCGATTGAGACAGCATCAGAGTGGATCAAGGAGGATCCGGACAACATCAATGCGCTGATTATTCGGGGAAACCTGTCTGCAAGCCAAAACAAAATCGACGAAGCCCGCGGATATTTCACGCGAGCGCTCGAAATAGATGGTGATGCCCCGGCTCCGGCTATTGCGCTGGGTAGACTGGCGTTAAACCAAAAAAACCAGGCCGAGGCACAGAAGCAGTTCCGCAGAGCCGTCAAACTCGCGCCAGACAATCGGACAGCCCTTCAGGGACTGACTTCGGTTCTGGACCAGGACGAAACCGAACGTTTCATGCGAGAGGTTCTCGAAGAGAATCCCGACGCAACGGGCCCGCGGCTCATTCTTCTGGAACTGGCGCTACGCCAGGATAATCCTCAGGAAGCGGACGAACTTACGGCATCATTGCTTGAGCGAGAGGAGGAAAACACGCCTTCACGAGCAGCCCCTTTTGTCGCGAGCATCTACAACAATGCAGCGGCGAGGCTCAGACAAGCCGGAGAAGCTGATCGCGCTTCGGTTGTTCTTAACCGCGCCCGGGTTCTTTTCCCCGAAAATGAGGCGATTTCGCTTCAGGCGGCTCAACAGGCATTTGTCGCCGGGAAAAACGATGAAGCCCGCAGCATTCTCCAGGAAGCGAAGAAGCTTCACCCTGATTCTCCAAGACCGTATCTGATTGAGGCCCGTTATTTCGAAAACCAGGGAGAGCTTCAACAGGCGGCCGAGTTCTATCAGCTGGCAATGGACAAACAGCCCAACGCAGGCATCATGAATGCCTATGCCGAAGTCCTGCAGAGAGCCGGTAAAGAAGCTGAAGCTCTCTCTCTTCTTGAGGCCGGTATTGATACCTACCCGGATAACACGCAGCTGCGCCTGAGAATCGCCCTGCTTCAGCAGTCTGAGGGCGACAAAGAAAAAGCCAAAGCCAATTACGAAAAATTACTGGATTCAATGCCCGAGAATACCCTTGTCCTCAATAATCTGGCCTGGCTTTATCACGAAACAGGCGATGAGCGAGCTGTACCCATGGCCAGAAAAGCTTATGATCTTGCTCCTGAGAATGCTGCTATTGCGGACACTTATGGATGGATCATGCTAAAAGCTGGCAACCATGAAGATAGCTTGCCTATCCTTGAAAAGGCCCACAAGCTTCAACCCGAATCCGAAGAAATCGCATTGCATCTCGCAGAGGCATACCGAGCTCTTGGCAAGAACGCAGATGCCCAACGAATTTTGGAAAAATTTGGTGATCAGGGCTAATGGATCGAGCTGTAACAAGGCGGTACCTCTGGCTGGCCGCCATTCCGCTGCTGACGGTTGGGCTCTGGGCCGAATGGCGGTCCTTTTTTCACCTGTGGTACGACTCAATCGTCTACAACCACGGGTTTCTGGTCCTGGGGGGCGTCTTCTTTCTACTGTACCGAAGAAGACAATCCCTCAGGGCTCTGACAATAAACGGCTCACCTCTCGGGTTGTTTCTACTGACCGGCTCTATTGCGGTTCTCATCCTTTCTCAGGCCGCCGATATCCGGCTGTTCCGCCTCCTGCTTGTTCCTCTGATCATCCTGTTCTGGGGTTGGTCGATATGGGGAAAGGCATTTGTAAACACCGCCGGGGGGCCAACTCTACTGCTCGTTTTTGCGGTACCCCTGTGGGATGACTTCTCTCCCCTTCTTCAGCACATCACTGTTTTTTTTAACAACATACTGCTTCAAGCCGCTGACATTCCGGCGACCATCCATGAATTTTTCATTATTCTGGATGTTGGAACCTTCCTGGTAGAGGACGGGTGCAGTGGCGTACGGTATCTGATGGTCGCACTGTTTCTAGCGGCTTTTTACGGAATGCTTTACTACCGTTCAAACACCCGTATTGCCCTTTTGATTGTTATTGCCGGCTTACTATCCATGGTAGCGAACTGGATAAGGGTCTTCGGGATTATCGCGGCCGGGCATTACACCAATATGGAAACCTCACTGGTTGAGGACCATGAGTTGTTCGGGTGGGTTATTTTCGTCGTTATTACCTTGGTGCCGCTATTCTTTATCTCAGGCAAACTTGAGCAGCCCCTCTCGGATTCCGGGGAAAAACCCAGCCACCGCAAGCCTGAGGCGGGCATGGCACGGAAAAAATATAGCTCCATCAAATGGCCCGTAATGGTTTCCCTACTTCTGCTCTTACCACCGTTGGTTCCAGCAGCCCTGGATGCCAGAACAGAGAGCAGGGCCAGCTCCTGGGCGCCGAAACTGCCCATGCCTAACTCTGACTGGAGCGGTCCGCTGCGACACGCCAGCATATGGCAGCCGGATTACGTAAAACCAGATATAAACCTTGGCGGAGTGTACGTGTCCGATGACCTCGAACAGGTACAGTTACAAATCACGGGGTATCGGCGCCAGGCCCAGAACAGAGAACTGATCGCCTACGGAAACCAGCTCTTCGACCACAAGGAATGGAAGCTTGTGTCCAAGAACTCGCGGACGCTAAACAATAACCACAGCGCTGGCCTCGATACCGTTAATGAGACAGTCATCCAGAAAAACGAGGATGGCTCCTACATTATCTTATGGTCCTGGTATCAGGTAGGCGACCAGCTCACCAGGTCGCAACTAGAGGTAAAGATAAAAGGGGCTCTTAACAAGCTCCAGGGGGATGCCCGTGGCGCTTTGTGGGCGCTTGCAGGACGTTGTGAGGGCTCAAAGAATCCTGACTGCGCCGATCAGCGGGCCATCTTCGAGCGCTTTCTCCAAAATGTACAACTCTGAATTCTATTGCGGCTAAAAAAACCCGGCGTTCATTCGAACACCGGGTTTTCACTTATCCAAAGATCACTACTTGCGGCGACGCGAAAGTCCCAGGCCTACAAGTCCCAGCCCAAACAGTGCTAGTGTGCCGGGTTCAGGAACCTTGGTGAAAACACCTCTGAGCTGGGCGACATTGGCGGCTCCTTCAGTGGTAATCAACTCCTCCATGGTAGGACCCCCGTCTTGGCTGAAGCCCCTGAGATCAAGAGTGTACAGGGTTCCGTCGACTTCAAACGTATCCGACGAGACAAGGCTATCGAAGGACACAATGTCATCGCAGCAGCCACCACCAGAGTTCGGCGTTTCCTCATGCATGAACGTAAATGCCAGGGGCGTAGCGTAGGGGTTTCCATCAATGGAGATGGCCATTGAAATACTGAGCAATACGCTATCTACACCAGTGCCTCGATCGATCTGAAAGTTGAAGTGGGTGAAGTCGCCCAGATCAAACTCTTGATTAATATCCACATTAAACGCGGCAGGCGCTGCTCCAACAAACCGGTAACCGCTTTGATGAGGCTGACCACCACCCCATAAAACTGTATTACCGTTAGCAGAGTAATTAACGTTGGTACCGCCAATAGCGTCCGACCAAACGCCAGACACACTTTCGACGGAAATCACGGGCATTGCAAAGGCAGGCGCAACTAACGAAGCAGCGAACACTCCTCCCAACATCGACATCTTATTCATGGTAGTTCCCTGTTTATCTTGATTACTTCGGAAAGCGTTCTGAATAAGCGACAACTATGCCATGAAGCCTTAAACTATATATTTCAATATCTTAGATAAAAAATAAAACCATACCTTCTGCAATGTGTAAAGTTATCCGACTATGCCGTGTAAGCTTATTCGACGACAGAAGCGCCCTGCCGCCAAACTTCAGATACAGTGGGTGGCACCGAAAAGGGCCATCAGAATTCTGGAATTTTTCGGATCTTGTGGATTGATCTCTACCGGTGATATAAACAATTCTAGGATTTGTAATGTTGCTGCGGAATATAACTTCGAACAACTCAAAACTTCGGATAATCCGCTAAGAAACTGGACTATTGACTAAACGGAAGGTTATTGGGAAATGCGCATTACCTTTGTCTCAATGATACCTGACGCTGGGCATGTCATCCCCCTCCTACGCATTGCGTCGATACTGGCCGCTAAAAATATTGAATGCCGCTTCATTTTACCAGAAGAGGGTAAAAGCCTACCTGCAGCCCACGGATTTGAGTATGACTTGCTCCCTCCTATTTTGCCGGCCAACGCTGACTCCCTGCTCAGAAAGATTTCCCATACAAGTCCACTCTATAGAAAGCTATTTTTCAGTCGATATTTCGAGTCCCATTACTTCCAGCCCATTCAATATCAAGGATTATCCTGCCTTCCCTTACTCAAAGACAAGATTCAACAGCATAACCCCAACCTGATCATTGCCGACGAACACTTATTGGGTGTAGCCATACTCCATGCAGGGGAACAACTGGGCATTCCCGTTCTTTTGCATCGCGCATCAGGGTCAAATCAGCAGTGTCAGAATCCGCAGCCGTACGCTAAACAGTCGTCGGCTCTGGCCCGAAAAATAACCCCACTCTTTTCCAGGATCATTTGGAAAGCCTTCGACGTGATCAATTGCACTCTGAATAAGAAGGCTTCTGGTTCAATACGGGAAATGAGGAGCTACGTAGAGCACGAGTGGAATGCCATCATCACAGAAAGAAAGCTCTCAGCCAGACCCAAACCTGTGTTTACAACGGGCATGGCCACGATAGAAGGCCGTTATCTTCAAGAGCAAGTTAATTTGTGCAGGGATGTTCGGGCATTTGGTCCACTTCCACCGCTGATGGCGGGCAACATATCCAATGAAGACGAGGCCTGGCTTGAAATGCAGCCAAAAAAGCCGGTCATTCTGGTAAGCCTTGGGTCCATGGTAACCATAACCAAAAAGCTATCTGATTGCTTGATAGTGGGCGCAAAGGAAAATCATTGCAGAATTCTCTGGGTATCTCGAACTAATCCTATTCCAGACAGACTCAGGAATGATTCCGACATACGATGGCTATCCTGGGCACCCCAACCATCGTTACTGGCAGACAAACGCATACGTGGATTTGTTTCACATGCAGGATCTGGAGCAGTGCAGGAGGCATTCTGGTTCGCAAAACCACTGGTATGTATCCCTCAGATTTGGGACCAACCATACAACGCCTGGGTTGTCGAAGAGTTGGGCGCCGGAAGAGTTATCAATAAAAGCGACTTTTCTGCTAAGGAGGTATCTCAATGTCTGAGCGATATCCTGAATGACAGTACGATAAAGGAAACCTTGGATCGCTATTCAGAGGAAATAAGAGAGAATAATAGCGGTGATGCAGTCTCTGAGTATATTTTCTCTGCATACTCTTCGCCTACGCTATAAACTCTAGTATTTTCTATTGATGTCATTCACTACTTCCAGAAGTGCATGTTTCCTTGATTCAAGAATGTCTAGCTGACTAAGGAGCGGTTCCTGCGATGCAATCACCTTTCTAATTTTAAGTTTGAGGAAATGCTCCTTCCCACTTTTGTACCACACCTTCAAAGACGACATGGGCTGACTGCCGTCTCTATCCCAACACTTTGGGGATAAGGGATGTACAGCTCCTCCGTTTAATTGCACAGAATCCATCCAGTCCCGCCACTTAAACTCATGGTACTCATGGAAACTTACAGGAACCCAAGGAACCCGCATGGTGTCCGCGAGAATCGCACCATGCATTGCTTCCGTGACAATGAAGGGCGCGCTCGCCACGGTTTGGATAAACTCATCAGTATTGCAACTCGGGGACAAGTAATCCATATCAAGCTTCTCGGCAATTGTCGCCAGCAGCCGCCCCGTTGAAAGATGGGAACTGACATGGGGAATAAATAATGCTCGAGAACGCTGCTTCACGGGCTTCTTATAAACTTCTGACAACAAAATAGCGCCATCGGCTATCGCTTTCTCCGCCCCGATCCCCAGCGCCCTCGCCGACCCCGGGCCCCTGACACAAGCGATATCCCAAGTATTATCCAAATTTGTTTCCAGCTTTCCATACCCTACACCAGAACTAAAAATCACCTTTCTCGCATAGTGGTTATTATTTTTGATGTTTTTGTCATTCAGTATTGTCCCAATACCGAACAGGGCAACTTCATCGGATGACAAAATACTCTTGTTGAAAAACTTGATCATCAAGACAGGGTTTATGTCATCACCAAAATTTCGAACACCGGTTCTCTCCATGAATTTATCAAAGTAAACCAAGGCCACTTACGTCGCTCCTTAACGCTTTTCATCAAGAATCGCCGGCCTCTCGGAACTCGGGAAAGGCACGAACTATTCGATTATCCTAACTTGAGGTTCAGTATAATCACTCGCGATTCCCTTGGTGTCCACAGCCCGTATCTGAAATTGCCAAGTCCCGGATGGAAGATCACTAACGACGTAGGATCGATTTTTATCAGACTCTATTCTAATCGTCTTTGAAGCTCCCGCGACCGTGGCCGGCTCCAGTCTAATAGCATCTGCAATCACGTAGCCATCTGCCTCGTTCGACAATGAGACGGTTATCTGGCTGGAAGCAGGGATAAACGAGCCCAGATTCTGCCAGCGTCCGCCACCTGAGGTCTGATCTACAGTGAACTGCCGCTCATCGAGGGTGCCGTCCTGAGACTCATACTGGACCCGGTAGATCGCGTTTGTAGCCCGATTTCTGTAGGAAGTCCAGTTAGCGGATATGCGGTACTCAGTTCCAGGTGAAACGTTGTTAACCAACCAGCTCGCACTGTTATCACCAGACCCTGGAGGCATCGCTACATAATCCTCGCCCACATACCCGCTTGTTGCGGTAGAGGTGCTCGAATCAGGTCCATAAACCACGAAGCCGGATGAGCCGTTATCTGAAACGATTTCGGCAGTAACCTCACCCTCCGCTCGCGAATATTTCAATTCGTAATAATCAATTTCTTCAGGTGAGAGACTGCTTCCGTCAGTTCGCGATACTGGCGGCTCCCAAGTGAGCAATACTGTATTCGCAGCCAATACACTTGCCGCATCGGTCGGGTCCGTACCGGCCAGATACTCCTGGTAGTTTGTATAACCATCCCTGTCGACGTCCAGGTCGCTGTCTGCCACGGTCGGGTCCAGAGCTGAGGTGTTTTCGTACCCGTCCGGCAAGCCATCGCTGTCCGTGTCGGCATTAAGTGGGTCGGTCATGCCCAGGGATTCTTGCAGGTTGGTCAGGCCATCTCCGTCCGGGTCCTGATCAGCATCCAGTGCGTTGGTAGGATCAAGACCCTGCTCAAGCTCCCAGGCATCCGGCATACTGTCATTGTCTGCATCCGCAGAGGACGTTGAGGAGGTTGTGGAAGCTTCTCTGAAAAGCACTGCATCTGCGATCACATAACCGTCTGCGTTGTTCGAAACCTCGACACGGCTGGTAAGCGTGGACATCCGGAAGGTACCCAGCTTGAACCACTCCCCGCCAAGCTCTCTCTGGTCAACCGTAACCGTCGTTGTGGTCAGGTTATTCTGGTCATTGAGATGATGAACAATGTATTTCACATTAGAGCCACGGTTACTGTGGGCTGTCCATCGGGCGAATACATCCATCCGCTTCACGATATTCAGATTCCAGGTAGCGGTTTTCTCACCGCTGCCTGCCTCCGCAGCAAGGTAGTCTTCGCCAATATACCCGCTAGAAACCGAGGATTCCTTCCATTCTCCATCGGTATAGAAGCCAGTATTTGCGTTATCAATAACATATTCGGTTTCAATCCCGGCTGAAGGTGCCGGTAACTCACTCACATCCTTTTTTGGCTTAAGGCTGCTGCACCCGGTTACCAGACTGCCCGAGGCAACTGCCAATACCAGCATGTTTATCCGTTTCATCGTCGTCCCGCCCTTAATTGTGCACAACAACTAAGAGAAGGATGGCACAGATTCCGGCTGACACGGCTCTAGCGATAGTTCATTTTGCAATAATCCTGTGGCCTTTATCGCGAACCCTACTGACTCACCTCCTTCGACGCCTCAACAGGACCATTCCCGCCAAACCCAAACCAGAAAGCACCAGGGTTGATGGCTCTGGCACTCCCACCGCAAAGGAGAATCTTCCGAATTCCCCGGCGCTGGGATAATCCCCGCCCCCGAAAACGAGGGAGTGCATCTTCGGAACGGCAATATTCAGAGCGTAATACTGCCCAGGCTGACCGCCATATGGGTTAATAAAACCCGTGGTCAGCAAGTCACCCGACGCGTCAAAGGCAAACCAGCCGATAGAGCTGAGATCGTTGAGGACCAGGTTTGTGAACCTTATCGACAGGGAAACCCAATGGGGGGATTCCCGGAAAGCCATTCCAAAGCCCATCGCGCATTCATACCGATCAACGCATTCCGTCCACCCAAGCTCAAAGGTCCCAAACACCTGGCCACCACTGAAGGACGATGTCTGGACCGTCGCGGCTTCGTAGCCGTAGGAGCCAGCCAGAAAATTCAGGGCTACATACGGCGAAATCCTCGACAGATCATCGCCATCAGAATACTTGCCCGGGTCAATCGTTATTATTGATGCCCCCGCGACAGATGGAATCAAGATTGACGACAGGGCCAATAAGATACTTGCGGCAACCCCTACCAATGCCATTTTAAATTTTGTGCATGTAAAGCCCATCAATCCATCTCCCTGCTGTGATAATCCTTAACGGTGACATAACCTCAGGCTTGGTAAGGCAAGTTTTGCGCCACGCCCTGAAAATTAGGACGTTAGGGAGACATCCGTATTCAACCTGTAAGGAAACCTGACAATATCGGGCGCAGATGCCGTTACGAAGAATCAGTCCCGGGCTGTGGCGGCGGAAAGCATTGTCACGATTACAGACACATCCTGATCGGTAACATCCTCATGGCTTGGCAAGGTGATCAGCCGCTCCGCAAAGGACGCAGCATTGGGGAAATTACGAGCTGAGCCATGCAGAAGGCCAGACACACCCTCGATATCAGGCAACGCCTGCCCGTAGAATGCGTTCGCACCAATCCCATTGCGGTTCAGTGCTTTAATGGCCCTATCCCTCGTTTTACGGTTTGGCGCCAAAAACCCATACCGCAGGATGACTTGCCCTTCACCATTTGCGCCGGAAACCTTGCTGTCCATAAACAGGCTCCAGCCAAGCTGGCGAAGAAATTCAAGCTTCTGACCGTACTTGGATGCGATAGCGGGCCTGACCCTGGCTTCAAGAATACCTGCTTCTAGTAGCCCCGCCGGCAGCCGCACGCGGTATAGGCTGGTCAGGGGTTTGTATACCGTAGTCCCCAACCCGAGGAACGGAATCCGTCGCAACAGGCCATAGCCGAATCGCCCCAGGAGAAAATTGAAAAGGCGTCGTCTGACTTTCCATTTCCAATCAATCTTTAATTGCTCCTCAGGCAGGCCGCAGAGTACATTCGCCGCGGCTGGGTTATGGTCATCACGAACCAACAACGCCCCACCACCCATCAGATTAATCGGTTTGCCACGACCAAAACTAAGCACTGCACAATCCGCGATTGGTTCGCGGGCGCAATCCGGCGGAAAACACTGAGCGGAATCCTCAATAAGCCAGACACCACGCTCGCGGCACAAATCCGCAAGCATCGGCAGTTGCTCAGGCATGCCCAGAAAGCCGGCACCGATAACGGCAACCGTCGCATCAGAGAGGGCTTGGGAAAGTTTTTCAGTATCCATGAAAGGACAGTCTGGCAGTAAATCGACCAACACCGGCCTGGCGCCCTGGGCCACCACTGCAGCCACTAGGTCCGGGCATCCATAAGCGGGCAAGATAACCTCCGGCACAGCCCCCTCCAGGCTGGACCAACTGATCGCCAAGCGAACAGCAGCAGACAAAGCCTGGGTGCCGGAGCCCATATACCAGGTATGGTAATTTTCGGCCCACGGCAACCCCAGGTGAGTACCGGAATGCGGAACCGGAGCACGGCTTCCAACAGGCCTCAGCATACCCGTCATCGTTTAGAGGGAGTCCAGACAGTCATTCGCCGGCCCTTGAGAAAGTCGATGGTCGCTCGGGCAATAGCCAGGTTCACCTGAACGAAAAAATAGGGAATCTTGAAGACCGTACGATCGCGGAGCCCTGGCTTTAGATGCCCGGCCATCACGACACCATAGAACAGGATCTGAACCAGTAAGGCGAGGGTGTAGATAACACCGTGGCCCGCTAGCAATATCGAGGTGATAAACAGCAAAACCTGAAACCAGGGAACCGCCCAGCGCATCAGCTTGTGGCCAAACACCTGAAAGGAAAACCAGCCAAACCGGAACGGGTTGAGAACCTCCAGGTGGCGGCTAAGGGCTGTGAGCCCCCGGATAATGGTTCGGATCTTCCGTTGATACTCTTTGGAAGCATCTGCCACGTCCTGATAGTGGCCCAACACATCAGGTGCGGTTACGGCCACCAGGCGGTGGCGGGCACAATTTAGCGCAGTATTGAAATCACTAGGAGAATAGATATCCCATTCATCACATACTGAGCGCCTCGCGGCAAAAAACGAACCGCTGAGGCCAACCAGACCGGCCCTGTCAGATTCCAGCCCCCTGAGCCACATCTCATAACGGACATAAGCACCCTCACCCACTATGCTGCCATCTCGGCTAACGAACCGGTCCTCACTGGATACAGCCCCAACGGAGGGATCATCGAAATACCGCACCATTCTGCCCAATGCATCTTCGGGAATAAATGTAGCCACATCCGAAAATATCAGAATATCGCCAGTAGCCCGTTTGATGGCCTGCAACTGGGCGTGCTCCTTGCCTTTTCGTTCCTCTGCGCGGGCAAGCTTTACACCCCGCGCCCCGTACTCCAGTACGATACTATCCGTATCATCAGTAGAGGCATCAGAAGCGACAATGATCTCTAGCTCGGGATAATCCAGCGCCAGGCAGTTTTCAAGTTTCTCTCGAATGCGACCGGCCTCATTATGCGCCGTGACGATCAGAGAAACTTTCGGATCAGACTGGAGGCGACGATGTGGTCGCTTGGCGCCGTATCGATGCGGTAGAAACTGAAGCAACAGCGGGTATATAAAATAGCTGAAGAGGGTGCCAAACACGGCAATCCAGAAAATCGCCTTTAACATCATCCAACATCCTTATTCAATTGCGACCAAGTCATTTAAAAAAACTCTAGAGCTCAGATTTAACAAGCCGAAGCTTTCCAGATTTTTCTCTATGTATTTCATCCACAACATCAATGGAGAAATTAATGTCACTCGATATGTCTCTTTTCAAGTCTCTTATCAGCATGTCATATATATCGTTGGACCAGTTTTTATTAGGAATAATCCGAACCAAGATCTGGTCTTGAGTTTTTTGCACTACTTGGAACTGCTCAAAGGCATTGGTTCTTGACTGAATACCCTCGAATACATAAATAATTGCCTCAGGGTGTACGCGACCTCCTGAGGGCATCTGAAGGACATCATAAGCGCGCCCGTGAATAGATTCTAGGATTGGAAACCCTCTGCCACAATCGCATTGCTTACGAGAGAGTGTGGCATAGTCACCCAGCCGATATCGAATCATAGGTGTAGCGAGATTATAGAAGTCCGTAACAATAATCTCACCGCTTCCGGAGCCATCCTCTTCAACCTCAAGAAAGACATTATCGGACATCACATGCATTCCACCCAGATCACATTCGTGCGCAACGGAGCCAACTTCGCCACAGCCATATTCGTTGAAGACGGAAACTCCAAAAGCCTCTGAGATTACCTGCCTGGATTTATCCGTGAGAATTTCAGATGTTGTAATGACAGATTTAACTGACGGAATTTTCGACAGTTTGTTTTCTAGGATGTGGCGGGCAAAAATCTCAATAACACTAACATAGCCATAGATAAATCCGGGCTTAAATATCAGAGCTTCCTGATAGTAGCGATTTAATGAATCAGGCGTGAGATCAAAGGCGGAAACTCGCTTCCGGTTAGCAATCAGGTCGGTGATAAAAGCCTTTGCTTTACCGGCAGCAGAATGCGGCACACCCCAGAATCTCAGTTGGGGATCCCCTATTTTTAGCCCGGCCCATTCATACCCGCGGGCCGTAGCACACCTCTCGCGGGCAAGTGCCATAGGATTTTTATAGAGCTTAACAGGTTGTCCTGTGGACCCTCCGGTTGTTTTGGTTGACCAGGAAAAGCGACCATGGTCGACGGACATTTCGGCCAGGTTGTTTATCAGATCAGGCTTCGAGATGGTTGGAACATTCTTAAAATCGGCTAGGCTTTTTATAGCGTCCGGCTGAATGCCGGCGTTATCATAAAGCTTGCGATAAAAATTAGAGTTTTTATACGCGTACGTTAATATCGCTTTACATCGGGAAAACTGAAGTTCGGCCAACTCATCCCGCGGCATCCATTGATTACGCCGATAATCATTTAAAAGAAAAGCAATTGGCTCTCCTTTTAGCATCGTAGCGGGATAATAGAATAACAGCTTGGATAAATTCCTGTGCACGTACGTATCCTTCCTTGTGCTTCACTTCAGGATGACTTTTGGGGCAGTGAATGGCAAACTCTGGCTGCTCACAGACTATACATGGACGATTACGCCAAAACTACTGGCTAGGCCGACGGAGGCGACGGGCGTGGCAACCATCCGATCAATTATAAAATTCGGGGCACTCAGTGTTTTTGCTGTGTACGGGTGGCTGCGCCTCAAGCTTAATCGCACCCCTACCCTGATCATCCTTACCTATCATCGGGTGCTCCCGGAAAATGCCAGCGAACGGGAACGGGAACAGCCGGGTATGATCGTTTCACCCGGGAACCTGCAAAGGCACATAAAGCTAATTCGGTCACTGGGCGCAGTCCCTATCCACCTAGACGAATGGCTCCGGAAAAAAGAAGCAGGCGAGTCCCTGCCAGCGCTGTCCGTAGCCTTCACCTTTGATGACGGCTGGAGGGATAACTACCTGCATGGGTATCCGGTACTCCATCAGGAACAGGTACCTGCAACTATCTTCCTCGTAACCCGCATGGTAGATACAACTGACACCTTCTGGCCTGAGCAGATCATTGAACTGCTACGCACTCCGGGTATCAGTCTGAAGGACCCAACTCTCAAGTGGCTTCAGCCCTACCTGGGTGAATTCAGAAACAAGCCCACTCCGCTCACACTCCTGGAAGCCGATGAAGTCATCAATCGTCTCAAGGATCTGGATGATGCCACTATTATCCAACACCTGAACGAAGCCACTTCGTCGCTCAGAGGAACAACGGCCTCGACCGAGCACGCCCCTGCGATACTTCAGACAAGGGAACTGAGAGAAATGTCCGGGCACAACCTGATCAAATATGGCGCTCATACCAGGAACCATTTTCGACTTAATCGCCTTAACAGCAAGCAGGCGCTGGATGAGCAAATCACTGGTTGTCTTTCAGACCTTGAGGCATTGAAAATCAACAGCGTGCCGATCTTCTGTTACCCCAATGGAGACATTACCGACGGGGGTGAACAGCTCGTAGCAACCTACTATCAGGCGGCCTGCACAACCAAAACCGGCTGGAACAGAGCCAGCCAAAACGATTTCGACCTCCATCGGTTGACCCTCCATGACGGGAACAGTTCAACCCCGCGCGCCTTACTGGCAACCATTGGGCGCAGCCTGGCATGAGGGTAAAACCGATCAACGCCCCTATCACCGTAACGCACATCATTTCCGGAGACCTCTGGGCTGGTGCCGAAGCACAGGTATACAACCTGTGCCAGGCACTCATTGCCAGCAAGGAAGTTACCGTATCCGCCGTTATTTTTAATCCGGGCATTTTGCATGACAAACTGTTGGAGCTTGGGCTCCCAGTAACCCTTGCCAACGAGACAAACACCGGCGCGTTTGCCATCGCCAAAACCATCGCCGCTCACTGCAAAGCGCACGGCACCGATATCGTCCACACCCATGGATTCAAGGAAAACGTGCTCGGAATAATGGGAAAAGAGCTTGCCCGAGTGCGTTACTCAGTCAGAACGGTTCATGGCAACCCAGAGCAAGGATTCTCTTTCAGGAAACCACACAAATGGCTGACAAGCCGTGTGGATATATGGCTTGGCCGATTTCGGCAACAAATAATTATAGCGGTATCAACGCAACTCGAAGAGAGGTTAAAGACGCTCTTCCCCCAGAAAGTGCACAAGATCTTTAACTTTGTTGATGTTGAAGACATACGTATGCATTGGCCAGCGGTCCAACATGAAGCTGGCCTGGAACCAAAATTAGGTATTGTTGGCCGCTTGGTGCCCGTAAAACGGGTAGACCTTTTTATCCGAACAATTGCGTTATTAAATCAACAAGGGTTTTCCTGCATTGGTATCATCGTTGGATCTGGCCCGCTTGAAGCCGAACTGAAACAGCTAGTGGGAGACCTTAATATCAGCGACAGGATTGAATTCAAAGGATTTGTGGATCCAGCAATTGATGAATTACGAAAGCTCGACATGCTACTCATGACCTCGGATCATGAAGGGCTGCCAATGACCTTACTAGAAGCACTGGCGCTTGAGGTTCCTGTTGTTGCCCACAGCGCTGGCGGGATTCCAGAGGTACTGGAGGAAGGAAAGAGTGGCTGGCTTGTTAGTGAGCATTCAGAGCATGGCTACGCATCAGCTATCGCCGACGTATTTCAACTCAGCAGTGGCGCGAAGGAAAAAACGAAATATGGGCTATTACATGTAAATCGCACTTTCGGGTTGGCAAAAAATAGTGCCCAATATATCGACCTTTATAAACGATTAAAATCAATCGATATGCACAAACCAAGTAACAAAGACTCAGAAAATAATATTCATTAAAAATCAAGAACAAAATTTGAAACCTTAGCTTAGATACGACCCCCTATACCTCCCTGGATTTCGAAGCTAACAGAGGATGATATGTATAAGCTCCAATTGTTAATGCTGTATCTGGCCAAACTGTATGTAAATTTTTCACTGAGGAATTCGAGCGTTTATGTTGTGTGCGGTATCAGAAGGAGCGGAAACCACGCTCTAATTTCTTGGTTGATTGATGCATTAGAAAATAGAAATAATGTAAACATGAAACCAAAAAGAAACGCGTGGGTATCAGAGTCTGGTGAAACGGTTCACCTGAATGAAGTCAACTTCTTCTCAGTATTTCACTTCATCGATACCATTCGGGGAAGTAAAGACATAATAAAAAAATCAAAATACGTAATAATAACCTTGGAAGATTACATCCCAAAAAAGGTCGATCCACTCATACCTGAATATGCAACAAAGATTAAAGTGTCACGCAGTCTTCTGAATGTAATATCATCCCGCTTAAAAAGACTGAACGATCAAGCCAAAATTGGCCTAGACCGCGGAGATATGTCAATCGACACTAACTTACTATTATATTCTGAGTGGGCATACGAAGAACCAAAAGATGACTGGATAAAGTGGGTCTATGAGAGATGGCTTTCAGAACCTGAGTATAGAAAAGGTTTCTTAGAGGATTTGGCACTCTCCCATGATAGTAAAACGCTGCCGTCAACCAATTTTGGTGGTGGTTCTTCCTTTTCAAATATAGAGTTGGGAGTGCCACAAAATAACCCGCTCAGAAGATGGGAGCAGATCGAGATACCTGACAGAGTCATTTCACTGCTTCACAGTAAAGGCTTAAGCCTTCTGGATGCAGAAGAGCGAGAGTACATAATAGAGGAATACGAAAAGCGGGAACTAGGATAAAGCCGTGGCGTCATGGCTTTGAAAACTGATTGGCCAATATCCCAAGAATATCCGTCAACGCCTTGATTTTTAATGCGAACGCAAGAAAGCCATAAATAACCATACCGGCCAGTACCTGAACCAGAAAAGAGACCAAAGGTCCAGTACCATGCAGTAGTTGCTCAAGCAGGATGATCCCGCCAGCCATAAAAATTGCAGCCAGTGCAGTGCGGGAAAAAGAAGCCATCAGCTCAAACAGGCTTAAATCAATGAGCCGGCCCGCGATGGATAGCGTGATCATACTGTTGATCCAGGTTACTGTTGTCATGCCGATCACGATTCCCTCAACGCCCCAAGGGAGCCCACAAACAACACCGGCGAGAGCAATAGGCCTTGTCAGCAGGTTAACGTTGAACTGGAGCTTCGCACGCCCGAGCGCAAGGTATATCGAACCGGTAACAGTCACGATGGAACGTGCAACTCCAGCCAAACAGAGAATCTGCAAAAGGGGTATCATTTCGGACCACTGCTCTCCCAGAACCCCCAGGACAAAATTCTCCGCAACGGCGAAGATGCCAGCCATCATTGGAAAGGTGAGCAGAGCAATAGCCTGTGTGCTCCGCATATAAACTTTGCGGACTCTCTTTTTGTCAGACTGAATCAAACTCAGCGCCGGGAACATGACACTGCCGACCGTGTTGGAGACATTCTGAAGAGGGAAAAGCATCATGGACTGAGCCTTGTCCAGTAGCCCTGCCGCTTCACCGCCTATGTATTTACCGGCCAGCAGTTTGTCTGCTTTCATCGTGGCAAATCTAAGCAACCTTGTGGCAAACACATAAAAACTGAACCCAAACAGCTCTTTAAGTGCGGCGCTACTGAAAGATATGGCAGGCATCCAGCGGGCGACTCCCCAGATGTAACAAGTCGCCACAAATCGAAGTATTACCGGTTGCCAGGCAAGCCCCCAATAGCCATAGCCTTCCATGACCAAAAAGATCGCCGCCACACCGCCAACAACCATACCCAGCAGATCCGCTACAGCGGTAACCTGAAAGGACAAATCCTTCACCAGTCGCTGCCTAGGCACCAGCGCGAGGGCCCCTAGAACAAACTGGAAGGAAAGAACGTGCCCTACCTCAGTCAGTTCCGGCCTACCGTAAAATTGCGCTATTGAAGGGGAGAGAGTAAACACGAGCGCACATAAGCCCGCGCCAAGTCCAAGGTTTGTCCAGAAAACGGTATTATAATGTATCTCTTCTACATCCTTTTTCTGAACAAGAGCTGACCCAAGCCCTACGTCCATCAAAAGGCCGGCGAATCCAGTGAAAACCATCATCATGGCAATCAGGCCGAAGTCATCGGGGGTAAGCATTCGGGCAAGCGCAATCCCGAACCCCATTGAGATGACCTGACTAATTACCTTTCCACCGGCTGTCCAACTGAGGGCCTTAAGAACTCTACCCCTGAAATCAGACATCAGGCAGCTTATCCATTACCGATGCCGCTTGACGCCTGCAGTCGGCCTGTACCGCCTGCACTTTTTCGCGCCAGAGCTCAAGGTTGTCCAACATATAGCTGAGCGTCGCTTCAGAATTCCCGGTATTCATTTCTTTGGTGGATAGCCGTGCTTCATCCATTCCCAATTGGTGGAACAGTTCCTCCAGCTTGAATTCGTATGCGATCCCCAGTACCGGTGTTCCCGCCACCAGACTGAGAATGGCGGCATGCATCCGGGTGGCAATGACCAGATGAAAACTCTGGTAGGCACTCACAATCTCCGCCGGTTGCCGGAACCGGCGGTCGATGGTGACATTTTTTGCTACATCGCCTGGCAAAACAGAAGCAATCTCATCCGCCAGCTTGGTGTCGTCTGTCCAGTATTCTGGAATGCCCTGACAGGTTGAGAGAAACACTACTTCCGCTCCATAATCCCTTACCGCGCGATTAACCATCGCAGCCACAGACGCTTTATATTGCTCCGAAAGTGAACGATCACCGTCACTGAAGAAGTGCATAGTCCTTACGGATACCGCGATTCGCAATGTGCCTGCTGGAGGCCCCTGTGGTTCCGAACCAATTACAAACGCGGCGTCTTTTGCGAGGGCAATCTTCTGTGCCTGAATGCCAAGCTCCAGAAGATGCTGGCGCGATCGCTCATCACGCAGGCAGATTGCAGAGGCCTTCTCGAAGATGTCCGTGAATGCATCTCGGTATTTGGGCCGTGTAAAAGGACCCAGTGTCTGAGTAAAAAACACCAGCGGAGAGCCTGCTGCCAATGTCAGTTGGTAGTCTTTGATGTTCGTCCATAAACCATAATTTTCGGTCAGGTAGGTTCCGCCGGTACTTACCACAAGATCAGCGTTTACATATTCAGCGACCGATTGGCAATCTTCACGGCTGACAAACAACCGCCCCAAAAACCCCAGTTTCCGCCTGCATAACCACGCCACTGAAGACAATGCCATGAAACGAAATCGCTCATTCCAGTGGCCGTATCCTTCAGCTTGCAGTTTTCTGCCTAGTCTTGACCGAGGGCGATTACCAAACAACGACTGACGGAAATTTGCCCAGGGATAGTACTTCCCTGCAGCTTTCGCAGACTTATCAAAAACAATGAAGCGGGTGTCCGCACCGTATCTAGCACGCAAGATCTGAAACATGCCCCACAGAATTGCCGCATCACCGGTGTTAAGAGAAACAATGTTGGTAATAACAATCTGTTTTGGCCCGGAGGGCTTATTCATAACCAAATCTCTTCAACACTGGCAACACAATTTCGTCAATTCTCTTCAGATTTTCTTTACCGAAGAAACCCTCCAGGTTTGAAGGCATCTTCCCTTTGGGTTGGAACTGAACATCGACATAGGGAGAAATGTCTTTCAAGCAGTCAAATCCCAGTTTGCCAGCGAGCTTTTCTATCCGGCCCTGCTTATCCTTACGGAAATCCTCATATCGAATCAGGTGAACTCCTTCCTGATTCTCAAGGTAACGCTCGGCTGATATTCGCCAGCGCCAAGCCATCTTTTCAAGGTAATCACTACCGGGCATATCGGGCGCAGTTCCGTTGAGTACTCTGCTCCAAGTGCCCGTCACATTGCCTAAAAGCGGGTTACCATCCGCCGGATTGCCCGGAATATTCAGTCGGCTGAGAATGCTGCGTATATTATCCCTCGGCTCCCGTACGATAAAAACAAATTGAGCCTCGGGCAAAAGCTGTTTGAGCTCCCCCAGAAAAAGCGGAAAGTTGGGGTCCTTTAGAACCGTTCCACCAAATACACTCCGGTGCTGACGCCACAGGCTTTCCAACGGCAGCGCACCTGAAAACAGAGCCTCCCTGAAACTGACACCTTTCGAGTCCAACTGATGAAAAGGGTCGCTACAGACTTCCACATTGGCGGCTTTGGCCAGCAGGCTGGCGATTGCCGTAGTGCCGGACTTGGGCATTCCGGCGACGATCACTTTTCCTTTTCCGCTGGGCATTGGCATAACGCCCACCAGGCGGCTTCTCAGGTTGGCCAGTACCATCGGCTCTATCACTCCTTCGCTTCAAGCTGACGTGTAAAAACATCAAGAGTAGTATTAACGTTATCTGACCAGCTTCGGCCTTTCTGGATCATCTGCCACCCTGCGAACCCAAGCCTCCGCCGGAGTTCCGGGTCGTCCCGCAGAGTCATCAACTGAGCCAGTATATCGTCGGGCGAATCGCTGCAAAGCAGACCGTTACTGCCATGCTCAATCAATTCGGCCATTTGCCCTCGGTCAGATGTCACCACGGCTGTCCCACAGGCCATGTACTCAAACAGCTTCATGGGAGATCCGTGAAAACGATAAGGAGACCAGAAGTATTCCGGGTGAAGGGCCACACAAGCGTCAGCGGAACAGATGGCATCCAGAATCTGCTCTCTGTTTAATCCCTGAACGACTTCTACGTTTTTTCCACTTGGAAGGGAGTCGGAGTACTGATTGACCGCCAACAAAAACCTGATGTCGGGAGCCCGGTCTTCGGCCAGGCGTATTGCGGCAGAAAGGAAATCCAGTCCTTGCCAGGGGTAAATCGCGCTACCGCTATAGAAGACGGTGAAGTGATCGGAAACGCGCTTCTGCCTGCGCTCAGCTATCTCCTCTTCGGAAATAAGCGGGCCGCCATTCGGCAGAACAGTCGTGTCGGCAATTCCGAGTGTTTCGACAGCATAACCTTTCAGAGCGGTAGAGACACAGATGGCGGAATCAACCCTTTTGGCAAGATTCCGTCTTAACGATTCTTCCTTCTTTATCCCTGGCATCTTCCGCGATGCATGAAACCAGCGTTTCAAACCCTTGAGCCACGATTCGGGTACGTTAAGCTGGCGGCCACCCAGCCACGAGAATGCCAGGGTTTCGTTGGCAGGAGAGTTGATCTCCCATACAACCGGCCGACTACCGGCCATTTCCATGCAGCGACCAACTTCTGGCCACTGCCCAAGATAACGGGCATCAATTCTTATATAAAGGACGTCAATGTCGTCGACAAACGCTTGAAGATCACCGGTCGAACTACCTGAAAAGCTGGTCACACCAGGCATGGTGGGATCATCAAGAACACGAACCTGATGGCCCGCTTTCAGAAACCCCTGCACCAGTTCCATCGCATGAACATGGTTGCCACCTTTCGGGGGGTAGGCATGCATCTTGTACATATAACCAATCTTCACCCGGCAATCTCCTTATCACTGGTACAAGCGCAACGGTCTGGTCGGGTACTGCGCTTTCTGGCATGATTACAGCGCCAATAGACGTAGCGATGCTATCACCGAACGGTACTATTGTCTGCAACCCCGGATGCATGAAACCTGAATGGAAGCCTCAATGAAGCAGGACAATAACGGAAATATACTGCTGGTCTCCAATTATCCATCAGATGTGGGTTATGCATGGTGGTTGATGGAGCATTTCTGGGTTCTTCTCGCCGACCATTTCAGAGCACGAGGAGGAAAAGCATTCCTTGCCTACCCAAGCATTACAGCATTACCCGATACCATCAAAGACAGCTGCATCACACCAGTGGAGCTTGAGGTTCCCAACTCCGGGGCTTTACCCTCAGGGGTCACGGCATTCATTAAGACTAACAATATCCAGCACATCTACCTGACGGATCGCCCCTGGTTTGACCCAAGATATGCGGCATTACGACAGGCAGGTTTGAAAAATATCGTCGTACATGACCATACGCCAGGTGACCGCCCCCCAGTTGGCGGGATAAAAGGCCTCGTAAAAGCCATACGCCACAGGCTTCCGCTTATTTGCGCAGATAGCCAACTCTGCGTCTCGCCGCTGATGCGACAACGAAGTATTTCAAATGGCCGGATACCCAGAAAACGCTGCCACGTGGTGCAGAATGGTATACCACCGGTTCAACCCGCTATGACTTCACGAGAGTTCCTGCTGAAGAGCCTCGATATTCCCAGCAACCGGCGAGTTTGCATAACGACCGGTCGGGCGCATCCCTACAAACGCTTTGATTTCATAATCAACACCGCCGCGGAGCTTCAAAAGACCGACCCTGATAATAATCTTGTTTTCGTGCTCATTGGCGATGGCCCTGACTTGAGCCGGTTACAGCGACAGGTCGAGGAACTGAATCTTCAGGAGCAGGTGCGCCTTCCGGGATTCCGGGCCGATGCCAAGGATTTTTTGAGTGCCGCTGATATGGCAATGCATGCTGCTTTGGGTGAAGGATTTTCACTATCTATTGTCGAGTATATGAGCGCGGGGCTGCCAGTACTGGTGCCAGATATCCCTTCCGTAAAGCAGGCGATAGATCATGGAGACAATGGCTTTGTATATGAGCAGAATAACGTTGCGAACGCTGCTTCATACATTACCGCCCTACTCAACGATGAGAGTCGTAGGGAAAAAATGGGCCAATCTGCCAAAAAGAAAGCCAACTCACATTACAGTCTGGACAACTGCACCCGAGAATTTCGCAGAGTTTGTCAGACACTTTTCTGAATTATGTCCCAGAGTCGCCCTACACTTTTCTCAGAAGTCCAGTTTTGCAACACTCTAGCGCGCGCCTTCTCTCCCATCTGTAGGGCGAAATCCGGCTTTGTTGCCACTTGAACCAGAGCAGCCACCATGGCGCTTGCGTCATATTCATCAACGAGCAACCCGGTCTCACCCTCATCGATAATATCGCAGATGCCGCCATGGCGGGTGGCGACAACCGGCAACCCCATACCCATGGCCTCCAGAACACCGACGGGAGTTCCTTCCATGTCGCCATCCGGCGCCCGCACTGAATGCTGAACAAACCCACTTACCCGTGCCATGGCTTTCAGCACGTAGTCGTGGGGCTTGGCGCCAGAAAACGTGATGCGGTTATCGACGGACAACGCTTTCGCCAGCTGAACGCAAGGTGATTTCAAAGGTCCATCGCCGATCACCTCAAGCCGTGCATCGGGAACCGTTTTCACGAGTTCCGCAAAAGCGAGGATTGACACAAAGGGCGCCTTCTTCTCAACCAGGCGCCCCACCATCAGGAAAGTCGGTACTTGCTCCTTCGCCGATGTTTCGGGCGCTTCCAAAGGCACCTCAGCCCCACAGGCGTTATGGAACAACTTGTCGGCGGGAGCGCCGAGATTTGCCAACTGCTCACACATGTGGATGGATACGCCTACAACGGCAGCGGCACTCCTAAAAAGCTGCCGATACTCACTATCAAACTCTGCCAGGAGCGACTCACGATAGGCGTCATAGCCGTGGAATTGAGCAATGAGGGGTACTCCAGCCTCTTTGCATGCCTCCATTACCGATACAGCTGTCGGCCCGTATTCCGCCAGAACAGCGTCTATTTCATTGCTTACCAGGAAGCGTTTCAGTGCGCGGCTATCCTGAGCGGCTACCGTGCGCCCCGTGATTTTGCGTTGCAGCCATCTTAAACCAAGGGGAACAAGCGAACGGGAGGCCAGGTAGGAACTGGAGCCAGAACTCGCGGAGCGCAGCATCCGGTATCCAGGATTGCCGACCAGAGACATAACGGAACAAGGCATGCCATTAATGTGAGCATGAAGAAACGTTTCTGATGGCCCTAACTCGCTTCCATCCTTATTGACTACAACAGCCAGTTTAAACGACATAGTGCACTTCCAATGGCACGGAATTCATGAGAGAGATTCAAACCCTACGATACAAAGCCTCTAATGACTGACCAAATTGCTCAGGGCCATGGTCTGACAGGATGTGATCCAGGGCGCGCGCGCCTTTTCTCCGGATCTGATCCGGGTTTGCCAGAATGTCCTCAAAGACATTGAGCAATCCCTTCTTGATGGCGACGGAAAGCGCTTCCCTGTCCTGGTCGCTCCGGAAATAGGCTTCCCCACCAATTTCCCGTTTATTCACGGGAATGAGCCAGCCATGTTCATTGCTGTTTATTTCCGGAAACGCCCGGATATCCGTCGTAATCACCGGCCTTCCGCACGCCTGGAATTCCAGCACCGAGTAACCATAGGTTTCAGCGTACGACGGTAACAAGCCAACATCACAGTTGCGCATTTTTTCCAGGACATCGGCATGGGGAAGCACCTCGTGGTACTCGATCCAGCCCTTGTTTTCCTCTATCAGTGCTTTCCATCGCACCACATCTTCATCACTTGTTGCGGACGCGTAGGAGTCCGGCTTAAGCCGGCTGACGATGAACAAACGAACCTCAACTTCGCTCTTCCGCCTGATCTCGGCAAGTGCATCAAAAACCTCTCTACCGCCTTTGCTGAAGAACTGGTGCCCCACCAACATGAAGGTCACTTTCCCATTACTCTCATGTGGAAAGGCCAACTCTGCTAATCTATCCACCAATGGTTTCTGGGGAGGATGCAGCACCACTGTCTTGGCTTCGATGGTCTCCTTGAATTCCGGAAAATGCTCCAGAAACCGGCCCTGGATCTGCCTTGCACTATCCGAAAGCGCTATTAACGCCTTGCATGGCTCAGAGGCAAGCAAGGACAGCGCCCTTAGGGTTTTGGGGCAGGAACGAACCTCTTCACTATCAGAAGTATGACTCTTTAGCACATGCCGGAAGCGAGGTATTAAGGTCTCGTAAGTTGTCACCCAAGGTGTTCGGGAGTAGTTGATACCATTGAACAGGTGCAGGCAGTCCACTCGGTTAAGGCCAAAATCCCGGAACTGGAACTGCTGGTCAAAAAAGCGATCAGACGAAGGGGTTTCGCCCAGCAATGGCTCAAACCTTCGTAACAGGGAGTAGTAATCACGGCAAAGGTGATAACTGGCACCTTCGACACAACCGATGATATTACGCACTTCCGGATACTGCCTGCCGGCGTGCCCGATCGTTAGCGGTGACATGATTTCGACCTTAAAAACGCTTAGAAAGTTGGGCTGTCCAAAACATTCTCGACCTTTTTTCCGGATAACCACTGCCAAACCTCAAGACATCGCTTCTCGATGGCTGGTGACAGATCCGGCGTACGGTTTTTACCAACGGAACCCCCGTAAACTTCTTCGGTCATGGACGGGGACCACTTCATACCTAGGAAATTGCAGACGTCTCGCATTGTCTCCTCCGGCTTCTGAACCAGGTTCTCGTACCGGATCATAGTGACCCGGGAATCTGATTGCAGATCAAGGAAGGAATAAGCGCTATTGTAAAGAAGCCAATACAGCCCGGAAGCGTCCTCGATGGAAAGGTCGGCATGACAATGACTTGCGATAAACTCTCTAAGTTCGATGGGGGCTTGCGGTTGCCGAGAAAAGTCTGTTTCGACCCAGCTCTTTACAGCACGAACCTGAGACTCACCAAAGAACCGGGCCATTGAGTTAATCGCATCGTGGGGATTGCGCACAACAAAGACTACAGCTGCAGACTGGAACTTTGCCAAAAACTCATTCGCCCGGAGGGTTTCGACTATGGGCTTGAATAGCACCAAGCGCGCTTTGCTTGAGTCGACGGCATCCTCTACAGCCTCAAGGCTTTTCAGCCGCCAGTTATCAAACGCCTTTGGGTTGTCTTCGTTTATCAGTTCCACGTCCCAGCCCTTGTTAAGGCAATGCGACACGATATCCGTTCCAGACCGCCCACTGCCCAATATGAACACTGGCCGTGCTTCACTGGAAGGCGTAAGAAAGTGATAAAGCAGCTTTGCGTAACGACGGCCTCGTCGCTTCGTTCTGTAAAGGAAAACATTGTCTTTGTTTTCAACATTCAATGTCATCAGAAATCCTTTTCGTTTCGCCGCAATAGGAAATAGTACCCCAAAAGTCTCACCATTCAACCAAAACGAGCCCTTATCAGCACGAGAAATCGAGCTAGTCAGTCATTAGGACCTAGCGTGAACTATGTCTCAGCCGCTCACAAGCAGTAACCAAATAGCAACCTTGCAAAAACGCAAAATTGTGTCAAATCCGCTATACTCTGAAGCCTGAATCAGTTCGGAGCATGAACCATATGGCACACCTCAAGCATCTCACCGCTTTGGCCTTAACCTCGCTCTTGGCAAGTATGGCCAATGGCGCACCGCTGATCGTCGACTCCTTCGAATCGGGAGACATGTCAGCCACGAACGGAGACGGTTTTGACTGGCATCCAAATAACCGAACATCTGTCGTCACCGCTGAACGCGTAGTTTATAACAATGGTGAAAAAGACGTCGCCATCCCGAGTGGCCGAGATTGGGACCCCAAGCATGGAGAACATAGCTTAAGGTTTCGATATGGCGCGGGAGACCACATGGCAGAGCAGCGTTTTAATCTCGGAGGAGATTATGAGGATATATGGTTTCAATATTGGGTCAAGGTACCAATCAATTATAGCCATGGCCAAAGCTCGCCTAACAACCACAAGTTTTTTGCACTCTGGATGGACGGGTATTCCTATAAGGGAGAAGGTCCCACCGTGGCCTGGGAATTCTGGGGCGCAAGTGACGGATCCAGTCGTTTAGCATTCCACTACAGTGAAGGCTCTTCAACGATAATGGGAGGACATCAAGGTCGTGCTGACTTCATATCCGTCCCTGATGACCGTGGCCGCTGGATGGAAATCACAATCCATGCAAAAGCTTCATCAAACGGTCAATCGAATGACGGCGTCATTGAGTTGTGGCGTAGGTGGGAGAATGAATCACCTAGTCAGCGAATGCTTATGCATCAGAAAACTGATGCCGTTCTTCCGATACCTACTCAAGGGCCCCAGGGCTGGCACGCTGGATACTTCATGGGATGGGCAAACGCAGCTTATGCCAAGGACACCGAATGGTTGGTCGACTATATTACAATATCTACTGAACCATTACTCGATTCCGGAAACATTGCGATCTCGAATGTCGCACCCAACCCGCCTACCTTATCAATTGATAACTAGATTGTAATAAAATGACGAGTCTGGCTTTTGATTTAAACATCAAAAGCCAGACATTTTACCGCAGCCAATTTTATCATCCTAAACGTTCTTAAATTTAACTAAGTTCACTAATGACTCGGAGTAGAGCTTTCCAATCTGGTCATAACTATACCGCTCTCTGATCAAGCGGGGCCCCGATCTTCTTAATTTCTCTTGCTGTTCCGGATTATTCATCAACCATTTTATGTTATTTACGTATTCTTCTGGAGATTCGGAAAAAACGACATCACGCCTGTTGCTCACATTTATTCCGACGCAGGAAAATGGGTCAGCAATAATGCAACACCCCGACGCTAACGCATCAAGTATTTTCAACTTAGTACCACCACCTATTCTTATTGGGCACAGGTAAAACTGCGCTTGCCAAAGAAACGGCCGAACATCGTCTACAAACCCATGAATAAAAACACGTTCTTCCCTTTCCGCAAGTTTAACAATCTCGGTACTGGGATTTCTTCCGATAATATCGACCCTCATTTCAGGCGTCTGCTTCTTGATTAATGGCCATATTTCTCTAAGGAAATATTCCACAGCCTCCCGATTAGGATACCAAGACAACCCGCCGACTATGACTATACTCTTATCATTAATGGCTACAGATCTGTCAGGATAAAAATATTCTATGTCGACGCCATTAGGGACTGTGAGATAATTACAATCACCTAATTTCATATTCATTTTCTGTGCATCTTCGTCTGAGCAAGTAAGATTAAGGTTAGACTCTTTACAGTACTTAATTTCACTAATCATTAGTCTGGATGCTTCAAGCTTATAGTAATACGATTTCAACCAATTTTTTTCACCTTCAGCCCTAGCCAATAACATGTGCGATTCGAAATTATGGTGATTCAAAACTACGGGAATATTTTCAAACAAATCAAAATAAACGCATAAACTAATAGTATCCAGATGAATCGCGTCAAATTTTTCCTTGGAAAGAACCTGCTCAATAACCTTAAAAGCTTCCGAAGATTTAAGCCAAAGCATGTTGTAAGAACTTCCGCTCAACAACGCTTTCAAAGCCACAAAATAGCGACCCATCGGGATATTATTTTCAGGAATATCTAAAATATGCAACGCTCTTACGGACTTCATAAGTTCGTGCTTAGCAATACTTAAGGGATTGTCAACCTCGGGCATGCTGTTATTTAAAAAATCGGATTGATTAAAGGCAATCAGCGTTATTTCATGATACTTCCCCATCTCCTTAACCATATTATAAGAGCGCTGAAGAACCCCTCCTTTCGGTGGATAAGGGACAAGATGGGATAGCCAAAGAATCTTCATGGTTTTCCTTTTTTCTGTTCAAACCTTTCCATGAAACTATTTTGCATTGAAACCAATAGAGCTAAATGAATCCACAAAAACGGGTAATAAGTAACCGTAACAAATTGACCAGCCACTATAAAACCAATTAAAGAAAGGTTTGCACAGCTACCCATCTGTTTTTCGCTAATCTCACACCCTTTTGCCCGGAACCTCTGGGCTTTTCTCAAGGCAACTATGATCAGCCCAATGAAAATGGCCAACCCAATAACACCCGTATCTGTACCCACTTGAATAATGATATTGTGGGGAAGCTCCACCCGATTGACGAGAATATCACCAGGGTAATATCTCTGAAAGTAGGGTACAAAATTGAAATAGCCTACTCCGAGAACAGGATGGTCCTGTATCATTTCGAGGCCGTTTTCCCAATACAAAATACGCTGCCGGGATGTCTTGTCCTCCCCCATTGTCTGGAATCGTTCCTTCTGCTGTTCCGGCAAAAACGTCCATATTAGAACCAAGGCTACAGCACATGATATAAGCACTTTGGGTTTGAAAACGGTTTTGTAGTTCATCACAACGAGTTGAACGACTAATGCAAGCTGTCCCCCACGGGAACTGGCACCGAGAATCACCATAATAGCGGTAATGGGCATCAGCATAAGAAGCCAGTACCATCTTTTGCTTATATAGGGCTTCAGAGAATGGGCAAAGGCCCATGCTATGGGCCAGAACACAAGCATCTGAATTGCCAGTTCACCCGAGTTCTGGAAGAAACCGGGAGGCCCGGAAAGTCCCCAGTCGGTAAAGGAAAATCCCCGCTTTGCCCAAGTGATAGCAAGGGATAGCGACAGCTTGAAGGAAGCGAGCAAAAATACACACAAGAATATAAAGAATCGTTTCCTGGTATTTACGATGTTAATGATAAGAAAGTAGATGATTACCCACAGGTAGTAGTTTTCCAATTTTGCGTAAGATATCGAAGGGAAGTAGGCAAATACACTGGATAACAGAATGACGGCCAGAAACAAAATCAGCAATATATTTATGGATGAGGACACCCATCTTACTGTTCTGTCTGCAAAACACCCCAGAAAGGCTCCAATGATCGTCAACTGCGTCCAGGGAAGAAAATCTATGGCCGGGATGATCGATTGAGGACGCACATACTCAAAGAACAGGTAAGCGCAGATCATCCAGAAGGCAAAGCTCTCGCCTTTGAAATATCGCCACGCCATACCGATGTTGAGGGAGTAGAGATCCTCGTCAGCAATTTCCCTGAGCTTTTTACGCATTAAGCCCCCGCACACATTCCATTACTTTGGATTCGCACCGTGTAAAGAATGCGGGACAACAATTGAATGGATCATGGATGTACGGTATGGGGGTTTGGCAGAAGCTGCCAGCAAGAACCAGTGAGTAGCTCTTCCCCACTTTGCTCTCGAACTGGTCTATGTGGGACGGTTCCATGACAACGATAAGGTCCGAATCCTTAAAATCAAAATTCCTGACATTGATCGTTTTATGGTGATCGAGACTTAAACCTTGTTCCCTGGCAAACTCCTGCGCCCGGGGGTCTGCAGGATAGTCGTCACCACAATTGAGGCCACAGGAGGCCGCTTCCATCCCGAGGCTGCGGGCATATACCGCCGCCAGCGGACTGCGGCATATGTTTCCACTACAGATGAAAACGAGACGCCGAGAGGCAACGGAGTCAACGCCGCGGGAATACTTCCGATAGGCGCCCGCAAACGCCAGAGCCCGGTGATAGAAAAACCGGACAAATCCCTGTTTCGAGCCAAACTGCTCGTACACCCACTGGCCCAACGCACAATCTCCCTATAGTTCGAACAGAACGCTCACTGACTTCCCTTTGGACTTCCATCATGCCACAAGTGGAGTTGTCACTTGGACTCACCTGCGGCTTTTCCTGCTCTTCGCTATGGCTGCGATAGAATTCACGCTCATTATGCAGGATAATCGGCCAACAGTTGAACACTTGGTAAAAACACAGGACGTTGCGACCCATGGAACCCAGAATTCTGGTGCTGGACGGAAATCAGAGGGCGGCACTCGCAGCGGTGCGATCCTTGGGTTCAAAAGGATTATGGGTCGCTGTCGGTGAAGATTCATCGCCCTCCATGGCAGGCCTCTCCCGTTATTGTAGTCAAGGCATTACCTATGCCAACCCATTTACCTCGCCCAGACAGTTTTTTGAAAATCTTCTAAAGCAGATTGAAGAACTGAACATTTCATTTCTGCTCCCCATCACGGAAGCCACCACTTACGTCATTCTGGCCTACCGTAACGAGCTGCCTGAGCACGTTTCGCTCCCCTTCCCGGAAACGGAGTCCGTGGAGCAACTTGCCAACAAAAATAATTTGTTCCTGCTCGCACGGCAGCAAGGCGTGCCGGTGCCGGAGACAGTTTTCTGCACAAATGTTGAAGAAGGCTTTAAGGCACTGGAAACCATCAATCACTTCCCAGTGGTGCTAAAGCCCTTCAAGTCGAAGATTCTACAGCCAGATTCCATTCTTTCGACACAAGTTGTCATTGCGCAGTCGGTTCAGGAAGCCTCAGATGCCCTAAGGAATCACTTTTTCTTTCAGTTTCCGTTCACTATACAGTCGTTTGTTGAAGGCTCCGGCAAGGGCATTTTTGCGCTTTTTGACCATGGCGAGCCTGTATGCTTTTTCGCCCATCGCAGGCTTCGGGAGAAACCACCAGGCGGAGGTGTGAGCGTTCTTTGCGAATCAGCACCAGTGGATGATCAGCTCCGAATCCACGCAGAAAAACTGCTTCGTTCGGTAGCCTGGCATGGAGTCGCCATGGTGGAATTCCGGGTCTCTGCTGATGGCACAGCTTACCTGATGGAAGTTAACCCCAGGTTCTGGGGCTCATTGCAGTTAGCCATTGATTCCGGGGTCGACTTTCCCTGGTGGTTGTATCTGGTCAGCACAGGGCAAACTGTACCTCAGATGCTATGGCAACACCGACGGGTGCGATGGCTGCTTGGCGATCTGGACCGGCTTTACCTGGTGTTGAAATCCTCGTCGGACACTTACAGTATCGGCAGGAAGCTGGTTGAGATCTTGCGGTTTTTCAAACCAGGCTGGCGAACCCGTCACGAGGTTAACCGCTGGCAAGACCTCCGCCCTTTCTGGTTTGAGCTAAAACAGTACTTACGCGCACTCAAAAGCTGACGCATTCTATGAATCAACCGTATGTCATCATTCTTGCCAACGGCCTTAACGGGCTTGGTGCCGTGCGCTCCGCCGCGCACGCAGGCCTTCGAACCTACACGCTTCTGACCAGCCAGACCGATCTAAGCGCCTATAGCAGATACAGTCAGTACCGATTTCTGTTACCCGCAACCCCCGGGGTGGAAGACATACGCCCTATCCTGGACCAGCTGTACCGTAATGAGGACGGGCCGGGAGTCCTGCTGGCCTGTTCAGATCTGGCGGCGGAACTGCTCGGCAAGCTCAAGACCGAGGGCTACACCCATCACCACCTGATTGTGCCTTCGTCGGAAACCACTGAAATCCTCAACGACAAGAAACTGGAATGCCAGTCCATGGAGGAAGGTGGTATTACCCTCCCCAAGACCTACTACCAACTGGCCACCGATGTTCCCGAGTCTTTCCCGATTATTATCAAGCCCCGAACCTTCCGGGAGTATGCGGTACTAGGCGCAAAAAATGTCATTATTAACACTGAGGCCGAACTTGAGGAGTTTCGGAAGCGGTTCCATGGCAAGCTTGAGCGTTTTATAGCCCAGGAAGTCATAGCGGGTGATGACGATAATTTGTGGGTATGCAACGTCACCTTTGGCCTGAACAAAGAGCTGAGCGCGTGCTTCGTGTTCAACCGCCTGGGAACCATGCCCTCCCACTATGGGGTAACGTCCCTGGCAATCAGCCGGGAAAACCAGGTACTGCGGGATGAATGCGCAAAGATTGGTAAGGCCCTCAATTACTCCGGGCCGGCGATGATCGAATTCAAGAAAGACCAGAACTCCGGGCATTATTACTATATTGAGACCAATCCGCGGCTGGGAATGTGCAACTGGTTTGATACCCGTTGCGGAATCAACAACATACTGGCCTGCACACAGGTGGCCTACGGCAATCCGGTGGCATTTGCCCCCCAGAAGAACAACCGTGTGTACTGGAACTTCTTCGGAGATCTGGTCGCCCGCCTGGAAGACCGGGAGAACATTTTTGCCGTGCTGTTTCGCTATATCGGATTGCTTCGCTATCGCCGGGTCGCAGCGCTGTTTTACTGGAAAGACCCACACCCCGCATTCAGGTACTCCTGCATGTCCATCCGGGATATTCTTTCCCGGGTTGGGCGGAAATTGCGTGGCGACACCAATTAGCCTCGTAGCTTCTCCTTTAGGGCCTCGAAGCGGTTCACAATCTGCAGGAAATCCGCGGTGTTCTCCGGCAGGGAGAATCGGGGGAGCTGATAGTGATCCTGCCCCTGCCTTACGTACGCTGGAACGGTATTGAACGCCATGTTGAACCCAGCTTGCCTGAGCTCTTCCACATCCTGGTCGTCGTAATCTGAAGGGCGCCCGGTAGGGTATGCAAATACTTGTGGCGAATAACCGAGTTCCTTCCCTACCCGCTCCAGAGAACCAAAAATTTCCTTCCGTTTTTCTGCCGGAGCAAGGGTCGAAAGAATTCTGTGGGAGCAAGTGTGCGGATAGACACCGTGCCCCCTTTCACGCAGGGATCTTGCATCGCTCCAGGACATTGGCCGATATTCGGCAGGGGCGGAAGACGGATAATCAACCCCCAGCTTGCGGAAGAGTTCCTCGCGCAGCCACTGGTAGACCTCTGCCTGAGGCCCCGTTTTCAGGGCATCTCGAACCTCCCGAATGACCGTTTCGGCCAGTGCTTCCTCCAGGTTTACCGAGAAGACGGCGCCCGATGGCAGCTCAAGATCCGAACGCAGCACACGGGCGTGCCTGAATGCATAGGTAACCTGGTCATCCCATGGCCAGAGTTGCTGATCCAGCAAACCGGTGATCACGAAAAAGTTCAACGGAAATCCAAATTCATCAAACACCTTTGCCGCCACGTCATGATGGTCATAAAAACCGTCATCGATGGTGAACAGAACCGACCTGGATGGTATTTCCCGCCCTTCATCAAGAGACTGCCAAAGCTCATCCATCGAAAGAACCTGGTAGCCTTTATTTGAGAGGTATTGAAGATAACTACGCAGTTGGGTAGCCGTCATCCTTCCCGGAACGCCATCATTGCCGTCCGTCACTCGGTGAAGCATGAATACCGGCAAGGTACCAGGGCAAAGCAGCCGGAACAGACCCGTTTCACCCAGGATGTTTGCCCATTTCAGCAGCGACTCCTTCAATGGTTTACTCCCAATACTGTTGGCCTGAGGCACTTTGCTTGCATCTTCAACAAACTTGCATCCAGCGTCATCAACCACCATGGCAACCTTGTTGACGACTGAACTGCCGCTATATCGTTATTTTCCAGTTCGAAACCCAGAACCTGACTGACGCCACCTTCTTTGGAAAAGGCCTTTTCGAGATAAGGGCTGAGCTCATTGGTGAGCCAGGCTTTTTCCGGCGTTTCAAAACCGATCTTTGGCCACTCAATAACCGAAGCATCGATCAGCCGCCTGCAAATTTCCCTTAACGTTGGCTTGGCATTGCCAGCTTCATCAAAGCGCAACCGATAGGGGAGCCGTCTTGATATTTTCAGCATTCCCTCCGAAAGGAAAGGATAGTAAACAGGGATGCCTGAGTCGTTTGATAGCCTGGTATTGCGTTCCAGCATACACCTCAGAAACAGGGAAAGATTTGCTTCAAGGCTCTTGCCCACAATATCGGAGGACTTATACGCACCGAAGGGAATATCAACAAAGGGTGCCACTCCCAATCGGCTGGCGACGGACACTTCCTGCTCTCCGTAGTCTATCGTGAAAAGGCTGCATAACAGCGATTCCAAATCGTTGGCCAGGATTCTGTTCAGGGAGTCACGCTTTCGGGGACGAAGCCTGCCAACAAGCATACTGATAACAGGTTTTAATGAGTCGGGGATCCGCGCCGCCAAAGCTATCTTTTTCTGAATGTTAACAATGGTCCGGTTGGTTTTGGTTCCGAACAGGGCGTCTGCCCCATCCCCGCCGATGATGGCATCGTAGCCTCTGATTTGTTGGAAGATCCGGCGGACCACAATATTGTTGATATGCCTGGAGGGCCCTTCCAGCATCGAGACGACTTCGTCAAAAACCTGACCCAGATCACTCGAATTCAGGCGAACAATTTCATGTCTCAGGCCGAGCTTCTCCGCAACGTAGACGGCCCGTTTCAGCTCGGGGTTAGCAAAGCCCTCTATCTCACAGGAAAATGCCACACAATCCGAAAAGTGCCTTTTAGCGTAGGCGGCCATTATCGAGGAATCAACGCCACCGCTCAGCAAAACTGCCACCCTGTCTGCCCTTCTGGCAAGACTGGTGAACTCCTGTTCGAGCGCTTCCTCAATGCGGCAGACCACGGCCTCAAACTCAAGAGTGTCATCGGGCTCCACGACCAGAGGACACGGCTTTGCAAATGTTTCGATATTTCCACTGGCCCCGAGTTTAACTGCACCGTTATCGGGCACTTTTAAGATGCCGGAAACCATACTCTCAGGCGCACGGCAAAAGCCCAGCCAGAAACTGCTCGATAATGCAGCGGATGAGATTCGGAGCTTTTCCTGCCAGGGCAACAGGCAGAAAGCTTCCGAGGAGACGGTCAAATGTCGCTCGCTGGAGCTGTAGTACACAGGTCTTGTTCCAAACCTGTCCGCCATTAACAGGACTTCCGGTGAGTTCAGATAACAGACGATCAGTGAAAAACTGCCCTCAAATTCATCGTTCAACGGGTCTCGGCTCCTATCCCACAGGGACACGAGGTCGTTTGCGTTATCGGAATAATCTGACGAAGTGCCCGGGCGGCGGAAGTAGCCCGACAGGATAAATAATCTGCCGAGGGGCTCATCCAGATAGATGCTCACCTTGCCTGAGTAGGCAACCTTTATGTCACCATAAGAAAAGGTCTCCGTGCCTGCCTCAGTGTGCGTCACCTCCTGCAGTATTGCTTTCACTGAGTCCAACGAGACCTCAGTGACTGCATCCTTGCCTTTATTGATAGATATCAGGAACCTGGACATCCTTTATCCAACCCTTCGCTAATTGACCAACTGGCTATAAACGTCTTTATACCTCGTTAACATGGATTGCAAAGAAAAGCGTTCTTTCGCAGTTCGCCTCGCTTCATCGGTAAGGTCTTTTCGTGTCGGCTGATCCATCAGCTTCTGGATGGCTTCCACGATGGCCCCGGCGTCTTTTACGGGCACCAACATACCGGACACCCCATCATCAATAATCTCTTCCGGCCCGCCACTGCGGGTCGCAATAACCGGCACCCCGGCCATCATGGCCTCGACGGTGGAAATGGAAAATCCTTCAGACACTGAGGGTAGCAGGAAGATATCCGCCTGCCGGAGAATATCGGCAACGTCCTGCCGAAACCCCAGCCAATGAATATTGGGTTGTGTGGGCGCCTGAGCAATCTGATCCTTCAGTTTCTGGAACAGCTTTTCCTTTTGATGCCCCACGACCACAAAATGCACCTTTGGGTCAGCTACCGCCATGGTGATGGCGGCTTCCACAAGGTACTCATAACCTTTCGCCGGGCGAATGTTGCCCAAGGAGACAACAAGAGTTACCTCCTGTGGCAGCCCCAGTTCCTCTTTGAGCCCGTTCGCAGGCCCACCAATGAACGCCTCGGGATCGACACCATTGTAGATGAGCTTCAGTTTACGGGAGGGCAAGGGGCTGCGTTCGGCCAGCTCTTGTTGAAGGCGTTCTGATACACACACGATTGCAGAAGCGCCACGCCCGATGAGGAAGAATTTTGTTTTAAGAAACCGTTCTCCTGCGGCAACATCCACAGCGCCGTGAAAAGTCGCAATCATGGGCTTTCTGCAGATCAGCGCCAGAAGCGCGCCATAAACGTTTGAACCAAGAAGGTGAGCATGGATAAGATCAACCTTCTCACTGCTAATAAGTTCCCGCAACGCTCTCACGTAGCCGAGATTGAAGCTTCCCTTGGAATCAATAATCTGAGGTGTGATGCCAAGGCTGCGAACCCTGTCGGCCACCCATCCCTCACCACGCAATACCACAATGTTGCGGAACTCCGTGTGTTCCAGCTCTTTCAGCAGATTGGTAAAGACGGTCTCCGCTCCGCCGGGGCCCGTCGTATCTATAAGGTGCAGAATGGTTGTCATCGTTCTCCCTGCCACAACAATTTATCCTCTCATCCAGTAGAGGGCACGGAACAGAACGCTTTTTACCAGCATGATCGATATGAACTGGTATTGGTCAGTCGCAAAGCGGGACTTATAGTCTTCGTTCTTGCCCTGGCCGGCAAGCAGGTCCAGCCTGTGGGTGTCCTGTGCTTCAAATGCGTCTTCGACGGCGTACCCCAGATGAAGAGAGCCAAGGGATAACTTCTTGTGGAATTTTTCATCAAATCCCGCCTGAATGTTGTATATAACGCCGCGGTACCAGACGTTATAAAGCACTGAAACCACATTGCCATCACAATGCAGGACCGATAACAGTGGCCTGCCACCCTCCGCCTCAACCCGTGACAGAAACTTCTTGTGGAATTCCAGGCTGGTTGGCGTTACACAGTTTTTTTTCCACCTTGCCAGATGAAACCTGTTCAGGTGCTGAAAAAAAGCATCGACATCAGATGGCCAGAGATTTTCCTCGCGGACGCTTCCAAGCGACTCCAGTATTTTCCTACGATTGACCAGGCGCAAGCGGCTGTTGGCACCAAGAGATGCAAGATAGTTATCGAAGCTGCCCGATGTTGAAACCGCATAACCGTTGTCAGAAGCGGTAATTCTGAAGGCCCAGTTATGGGTGGCGGCAATGGTAACCAGTGCAGACAGCTCTTCAGACCCGGTCCGCAAATCATTAAAAACGGCTTCTGTCCAGGGTTGCTCCTGGAGCATCTGTTCCATCTCTAACAATAATGGCTGTCCACTCAGGTTATCGGGGCAAAACTGGTTATATTCAGTTCTGGGTGTTCTCAGCTCTCGATAACTGGTGCCAACGAACTGAAGGGAGCGAACTGGTAATATTCCCTTCAGCCGATATCTGGACTCGTACAGGCCCGAGACCTGGCCATCCCACTCTCTGACCAGCCTGAAACCTTTTTGGTTGCCCCAGGTTTCCCACCACGCACTTTGCCAGGCTTTCGTCTGGAACAGACTCATCATGGCAGTCCCTTGACGATATGCGGTCCCAGCAGGTTCGTAAGCCTCACTGGCAGGCGCTGCCAAATGGCTATCATTAGCCTGAATTTTGGGTTGTCTGGATTGAGTGCAGGTAGTTTGTCACCCTCCGGAAGCACATAGTCCCAGTAAAGCTTCAGTGATTGGGCACCCCACTGCTGTTTGAAATGATAGGTTCCGGCATCGTGGCTGCAGCGGCCAAAATCGAACACGTCAAAACCCTGCTGGACGGCAAACTCAAGGATCGCCCAGTACATACTCATGTTGATACTGGTGTGGTTGTACAGCCGCAAGGTGGATGCCCAGGGAATCTCCATTCTGCCTTGGTAGCCGGTGAGAAAAGCACAACCAACGGCCCGCCCGCCTATCCGTGCGACTACCAGCCAGGCCTGCCCTTTGAGAGCCTGTAACAGGTTGGAGAAAAAGTCCTTGCCGTAAACCGGGGTACCAAGATCACGCATGTTCACCGAGAAAACCCGGTAAAATTCGTCGAGCAGTTCCGGCCCACCAATGCAGAGCTCGGTCATTTCCCGCTGGCCACGGCGTATCTGGGCGCGGACTTTGGGCTGGAAACTTTCCCAAAGATCATTGCTATTGTCTGGCAAAGGCAACCAGAAGCCCACTTTGTCTGTTTTTTGGGGCAGACCCAGTTCGTTATCCTGGCAAAAGCGGAGCTCCAGGTGTCTTGCACTGACCTCCTGACGCCATTGATCCGCATGTGCAATCAGCTTCAGTGCAACTTCCCGATTGTCTGCCAGTACACCGCCATAGTTGAAATAGGGCATGGCCACAAGAAAGTTCCCGAACAGGCGGGTGTTGAGCTGAACCAGGGGCAGAACCCCAACCATGGCATCTTTATCATCCAGTGCAATGAGATATCTAGCCCTGTGCCCGTAGGTATTGTCGATAAACGTCGAAACTGCGGGGCGATGCCATATTGATGCTGCCGGGTGGCCGGCCAGGTAGGCCTCGACTGCGGAATCGTTGCCATTGGTGCATCGCTCAACCCTTATTGCACCGCGGGAAGGTTTTTGGGCGATCGCAGGGGGAATCTCGATACTACCCGGAGACCATTTTCTTGCGACCGAGGTGTCATTAAGCTGTTTTTTGAACCGTTTTTGAAGCTGCTTTATCTCATCAGAGACCTGTTTCAACTCACCGATCAGATCGTCTGCAATAAGCCCCGATTGCCGTGCCTCGCCTACCAGGCGGCTCAGGCGGCCTTTGGTTTTTTTAAGCGCGTCGATTCGCTCTTTGGGTGTATCCAACCGGGGCTCAGGCATCTCCATTCCCATTGCGCTATCCTTAAAAGTCTCTTAGACGACAACAGCACCAGCGGGTATCTTTGTCTCCGATAGTACATCTGAAACCGAGCTGAAACGAAAGTCTCCGAGCAATCGCTCCAGCCTGCCCATGCATTTGTTCAGGTTGTTATAGTGTCGGAAACGGGAAAGTGCTTTGACTTCTAATCGGGGCTGCCCGGTATCAATTTCCCACGGATGAAGGTAGAAAATGAAAGGCTGCCCTGCCCTGTTTATTTTCCCCAATCCCCATCGGCTCAGCCAATACGGATACAGGCGAAAATACCCACCTCCGGCTATCGGTAACCGGTAGTTCCCCAACGGGCATGTGGAAAGTGGAAATTCAATCAGCGTGCCACCACCGGGGGCTTCTAATCGATAGGGCTCATGGGGCGTTCCCGGCATTCCGTAGCGGTCATGGTGCACGGGGAAAATGGAGGAGTCCCAGGTAAACCCTTCTTCACACAGAATATCCAGTGCCCAGCGCGACTGTGCCGTAATTGAGTAACTGGCTGCCCTGTAGCCTGTAATTGACTTACCGGTTATATCTTCCAGCAGCTGCTTTGATTTTCGGGTTTCGTCCCTGAACACCTCGGGAGTCTGATTGTAAACCAGTTGATGGCTGTAACCGTGGCTCGCGATTTCGTGCCCGGCATTCTGGATACGCCTGATCAGTTCTGGGGACCGTTCAGCAACCCAACCAAGGGTGAAGAACGTTGCCTTCACATCCCTTTCCGAGAACAGTTCCAGCAACCGATCGGTGTTGGCCTCGACGCGATATTCCATCGACGACCAGTCTTTGCGATCGACCGCTTCAGCCAGTGCTGCCACCTGAAAGTAGTCTTCAACATCAATGGTCAGCGCGTTCTTTGTCACTTCCATGTTACTCCAGATAATGAACTTGCTACCGCAACTGAAAATCAGAAAAACTGATAAGCAAGGCCCAGTGATATCCAGTTCTCCTGGTATTCGCTGGAACTCAAATCACTGGTTCTGGTGGTATGACCAATCCGGCCGTTGAGACCGAGATCCCGGGTAAGTTCGTATCTCAGGCCGATATCCGCGCGGTAGGTATTATCATTTACACCGTCGGCATCGAATGTCCGATACTGATAGCTTGCCCCTGTCTGTAGGGACAGCAACGCTGAAATGGTTCGGTTGTAGCTAACCCTGAGACCGACACTGTCCTCAACTTCGTCGGTACTGATGTAATCGGCACGGTTAGCGAACACGCCAACATTGACCCGTGATGCATCGCTAAACTGTCTGACGAACCCCGCGTCAAGGGCCGTTACCTCTACCGCTGTGGTTTCACGAAGGTTGAAAACCACGTCGCCAAAACGGATGTCGAAGTCAGACGTCTGATCAGTCAGCTCCCGGCTGCCTCTGAGATAAGCGTGACTGACAGGATTAATGTCCCGCTCGAGGGAGAAATTTCCCACAACACCCTCGCTCGACTGAGTATTACCTCCGAACCGACTCTCTAGCTGGCTGACACCAATACTTCCCGACAATCTGGTCGCCTGCCATGACTTGGAAAACAGTAGGCTGGCTACATCTGTATCGATCTCAACACCGGTATCGAGTTCCGCCCGATTGGTACTGAACTGAACGCCACCCGAGAAGGTCTGGCTGAATATGTGGTTCCAGCTGGCTGTGCCAATGTAACGCTCGCTATCCGTATCTTCCGGCTCACTGTACTCGGTATTGCCATATTTTGCGGAAAACGTTAATTGGTCCAGCTCGCCGAGCATCAGAGAGTAAACCGGCCCTGTGCGAAAGACATTCTTGCGGGTGCGGTTGTTCGGCGTGTCGCTAGCTCTGGAATTTTGCGTGACATCTCGCAAATTGTCTGAAACCTCCCAGGAGAGGCTCCGGGCCAACTGACAATCCCCGGCAAAATCCAGAGACGCGTAATTCCTTGGATCAAACGTATCGTCGTACCAGACACCGTACCCAACATTTGCGGCGGTCCGCGCCTCACATTTACCCGGGTCCGTCTGGTGCGCCAGTGTCAGGTTCACTCTTGTTTCAACATCACTGGTTTCGTCAGAGGGCGTCAGTGCTACGTTATCGCTGAACCGACTGTTCAGCCCCCCCGATAGGGTCAGTGGCTCCGCTTCCGCGACAGTCATCGTTGCACTGACAGCACAGAAAAAAGAAAACCTGAACAATGCTGGACACTTCCGTGGCCCGGTCAGTCTAGCCATTTATGACAGCTCCAAGAAATTTTTCCGAGTTGAACGCTAAAGCCGCTTGTTCAACCCCACTGACGGTCATGCCTCCGTGAGGAACAACGAGCATTGCATAGTCACACAATTCCGTGAGGATCCGGGCATCAGGTGACTCGTTAATGGGCGCGGTGTCGAGCACGATAAACCTGTCGGGATAACGCCGCCGTATCGCCTGCAGGAACTGTTTCATGCGGAATGAGGTAAAGAACTCACTCGGCGTTTCACGCCTGCTTCCCGCCGGAATCAGACGCAACCTCGGGATGCCAGTGGGATAAAGAATCCGGGAAATGTCAAAATCAGGGTCGTCCAGAAAATCAGTCAACCCGTACTCTGGAACAATATCGAGAGTCGAATGCAGCGCGGGCTCTCGCAAATTGCAGTCTATTATCAGAGCTGTTTTTGCCTGATCGAATGCAAAAGCAGCTGCCAGATTCAGCGCAACAAACGACGCCCCCGCGCCCGAGCGTGCTCCACTTACCACGAGGGTAAAATTGTTCCCGCCGGATTGTTCCAAGAGTTTAGTGCGGAGGTTCCTGAAATGATTAACCAGTTTTCTGTTACTGGATTCCGGATAAATGATTCGCCTTTCATCCAGATCATCTGGTGTAAGCCTGCGAGGCTCTTGCATCCGAACAATCTGTTTACTGATGACATATCGATCTACGGCTCCCGGACCGAGTTCCAGAGAACTGGGCACGAGCATCCGAGAATCATCAGAATCGGAGTATGGTATGTTTCTGCTGACGTTGCTGCCCTTGCCATGGCCTCCAGAACCGGACTGATAATCGCCACCCCCGGTATTGGCGGAGTTTTTATTCCCGGTGTCTGTGCCCTGCTTTTCAGAAACGTCGCGGTCCGTCCTGGAATCATTCATTAAAACACTCCAAACAACGCAGCCAAAGCGACTGAGATATAGGCCCCGATGACAACAAACGCCATCAACACAACGCCTACGGTAATCCTGCGATCCCGTCGTTTTTCAAAGGGCGTGCGCACTTCGGGAAGTTGTTCAAGTATTGGCAATTCGAGTGCGTCCTCTATTTGCTCACGGGTACGCACTCTGGGATCCACCTGCAGCAAAGCCGCCACAGCACCAAATGGCGCGACAAGTCCGACAAATAATCCGGCCAGAGCAAACATTGAGAACTTTGGCCCGCTGGGACTATTGGGATATTGTGCAGTTTCATTAATCTTGTAGTTGAGCCCTTGGCCTTCGATATCCAGGTGCATGGAAACACGCGCCTTTTCCCGGCGTTTAAGAAGATCATTATAAATCTCTTTATTCACTTCCAGGTCTCGGGTCAGGTCTGAATACTGCGCCTTGTTGTCCTGGATCCGCTCCATTCGCTTAGTCTGTTCAGCTATCAGTCGTTTTATGGATTGGATCCGCGTTTCAACGGTTTTAATGTCGGTATTCGTTTTTACCAGAGAGGACCGAATGTCCTGATATACCGGATTAGCAACGTCTACGCCACCGAGCGATTCGGGTGATTCGTCCTGGGTTTCGAGTGCTCGCTGCCGCTGCTTGCGAAGCTCTGCAATCTGCTCCCGGAGAATGATTATGTCTGGATAGGTGTCGTGATAGCGCAAACGCAGGGAATCCAGTTGTGCTTCCATGGAACTGATCCGCTCCTGGTAGGCATCGGATGTCTGCCCTTGCCTGATTCTCGGGTTGATCTCCGCCATTTGTCGTTCAAAGGCATTTGCTCGCGTTTCCAGCTCTTCTTTTTCAAGTTCGGCAAGTTCCAAGCGGCCTTGAAGATTAGATAATCTGGAGTTTGCATTAGCCTCTGTTCCCTCAACATTCTCCGACAGGAACTGTCTCAGGCGCTCCTCTACGCCGGCAATCTGACGTTCATAACTTTTCACCTGTTTATCGATAAAGTCATAAGCGGAACGACTTTCAGCCTTTTTTCGCTCGTTGTTCTCCTCAATAAATGCCTGCCCCAGCTTCTGGGCAACCTTAAAGGCTTTGAGGGGAGAAGACGCCGAATACCCAATGCTGAAGTAGTTGTCACCTCGCGTAGCGACCGACATGCTGCCTCGAATGCCGCTTATGCGACCTGCCAACCTTTCCGGGCTCAGGTCGTCAGCTTTTTCTCCAAAAATATCAGTATCCGTGGCGATTTTTTCCATCACACTGCGAGACCAAAGCAGCTCCCTCGCAGCGGATGCTTTTTCATTAATCTCGGTTGTGACGGCCCGCCCCTCCATCAACGGTTGAATGATATTTCTATCGTCTACAAAGATAATGACCTGAGACTGGTACTTGTAAGGCCAAAAATACCCCGCCGCCAACACCGAAAAACTGACAACTGCGAACACAAATAATGCAAGCCATTTACGAGCCCGGATCTCACGAACAATTTCCGCAGGCAACTGACTTAATGGAAGTGCCATAATTATTACCTCCTGATTGAAGGCGCCAGCTGGTACTTTATTCCCGAGTTCATCACAGACTTCTCTCGGGCACGGTGAGGATATCCCCCGGACGAAGCCTGTAATTGGTGGAAATATCACCCCGGGTCAGTATGTCGTCCAGTCTGACTGGAATCGCTACCATCTCTCCGTCGATGAGCCGATACAACATTGAGTTGTTCGGAGCGGCAAAGGGTGACAAGCCACCTGAGGTCAGCACCATATCCAGTACGGTCATACCGGAGCGGTGTGGAACGGATGTTGGTTGCGTAACAGCGCCAGTCACTCGAACACGATCACTGAATTCATGGCTTCCCATACTGGTAACGACCACACTGACCTGTGGCTCGCGAATGAACGACCCAAGGCGTTGCTCGATATCATAGGCTAGCTCTTCGGGGGCTTTTCCACTGGCCTGAACATCACCGGCGAGGGGGACGGAGATCTTGCCATCGGGTCTGACAGGGACTGAAATGCTGAGATCATCGTTACGCCAGACCGAAACCCGAACAACGTCCGTCGCCCCCAGGATGTACTGATCCACGCTGTTCACGGTATCGACAGCGAGGGCTCTCTGGATCTTTTCGGGCGATGAAGCACCAGGCCCGGCACAACCCGCAACAAACACTAGCGCTGTGAGGGAGATCAACAATCCCTGCAGTGAATACTTCGATAACATTGTCATTCCTCTCTAGTTCCATTTCTCTTTCCATGTCTCGGGGAGAGCTAGTCCCGAAACTACCTTGATCCTTTCTTGAACAGTACCACTTCTACTGTCTGAATTATAATCAACAAGTCCAGCAAAAGGCTCTGGTTCTTGATGTAGTAGAGGTCGTAACGGAGCTTTTCCCGAGTATCTTCTTCATTATCCGCGTAGGCAAAACAAAGCTGAGCCCAGCCCGTCAAGCCCGGCTTGACGCGATGACGCTCGCTGTAGAAGGGTATCTTTTCGGACAACTGCTCCACAAACACTGGTCGCTCGGGGCGCGGGCCCACAAAGGCCATGGTACCGTTCAGCACATTGAAGATTTGTGGTAATTCGTCGATTCTCACCTTCCGGATGAATTCCCCTACCCTGGTTACCCGGGCATCGTTCTTGCTCGCCCATACGGCGCCGTTTTTTTCCGCATCTGTGACCATGGAGCGGAATTTGTGAACCTTGAATACGTTGCCATTAAGGCCTACCCGTTCCTGACTATAGAAAATGGGCGCCTTCATCCCGTCTTCGATTTTGATGGCAATCGCGGTCAGCAGCATCAACGGCAGGCCGGGTATCAAAAGCGTGATGGCCGCAAGTATGTCCAGGGAGCGTTTGCCAATCCCGAACACTGACGAAACTGTAAACCCGTCTGAAAACACGAGCCAGCCACGGGTGACCATTTCAAGGGCCACTTTCCTGGACTCCCGCTCATAGAAGCTGGCGCCATCGACAATCTTTACGCCTTCCATTTTGCATTCCAGCAGGTCTTCCATGGGGAGGCCTTTCCGGCGATCGTCCACAGCCACCACGATTTCACTGACCGGGTGTTTGATGATGTATTGCTGGAGTGTTGTGGGAATGTTCAGCACCTGGTCTTCGCTAACCTCCACCGGCTCATCCGGCAGCGGAACAAAACCCATCAGGGTGAAGCCTTTGCGATTCAGTGGCGTTCTGAGGTCTTCATGAATCTGCCTGGCCCGGAAGCCAGCACCCAATACCAACACCTTTCGCTTGAATGCTTCCTTGCCCACGGTGGCGATAAAGATTGATCGCACGATGCCCATCAGGAAAAAGCCGAACACCGATGCAGTTGTCAGTACACCGGTGGCACCGATGTACCACAGCCAATCTGGTGCCAGCAGGTAGGCGAAGCCACACAAAGGAATGCTGACAATCAACGCCATGATAGTGCGAAGCATCATGCCCGACATGCCTTCCTCCAGGCGGGACTGATGAACGCCGAGCGCGACCATTACCAAAAGGTTCATTCCGGCAAACACAAAAGCCGAGGGCAACAGGAACTTCAGATTTTCAAGGAAAAAGGCAAGATCGCCGAAGTAGCGAAAAAAGACTGTCAGGGCGAAGGCAAACGCCAGCAGCAAAAAATCAATCAGGCCGAGGATGACATAGGGAAGATGGATGTAGTGTCTGAACAATCTGACGTGGGCCACGCCAACTCCTTTTGCTGTTCACAACAATAAAACAACGCATCCAGTGCGTTTACATACAGCGTTATATGAACCGCAGTGTACTGTAAATTTCTGTAACTGCAATCGCCAGTGAACAAACGGACCTGATCTAATGTTAAAAAAACTGACAAACCCTGCGCTTTTATTCAGATCATGAACAGTGCAACGAACTCATGCACAGGTGTGCCTTCCAGCGTCTTCTGATCCTTGCAGAGTAGAAAGATCTGATCGCAGCGTTGGCCAGGAAAACGCGTGGCGAGATTATTGGTGAATTTGTCCTCCAACAACGGAATTCCCTCTTTTCTGCGTCGACGGTGACCGATGGGGTATTCAACCTCGACCTTGTCCGTGCTGCTGCCATCTTTGAAGAACACCTGGATGGCATTGGCGATGGAGCGCTTGTCCTCTTCCAGGTATTCCCGGGTGTACCTCTCATCTTCCACCACTTCCATTTTTTCACGGACCTCGTCGATGATCGGATTGGCTTCGTGAAAGCTGTCTTCGTAGTGCTCCGCAATGAGACGGCCAAAGATCAGCGGCACCGCTGCCATGTACTGCAGGCAATGGTCCCTGTCCGCCGCATTGGCCAGCTTGCCCTGCTTCGAGATGATGCGGATGGCGGATTCATGGGTGGTGATAACAATCCGGTCGATTTCGTCGAGGCGGTCTTTGACCTGGGGATGCAAGGTTACCGCCGCTTCTGCCGCCGTCTGGGCGTGAAACTCCGCCGGAAAGGAGATCTTGAACAGTACGTTCTCCATCACGTAGGAGCCGAATGCCTGGGGCAAAGAAAACTGGCGCTTCTCCTCGGGCTTTAGCTTCTGGTCTTTGTTGGTTTTGCTGAACAGCACGTCGTAGAACCCCCATTGAGGGGCTGTCAGTACACTCGGAACACCCATCTCTCCTCTCATGGCGATATCTGCGAGTCGCACCGCACGGGATGTAGCATCCCCGGCTGCCCAAGATTTTCGGGAGCCTGCATTGGGCGCATGGCGGTAGGTGCGCAATGACTGGCCATCGACCCAGGCGTGAGACAGAGCAGACAGAAGTTGCTCCCGGTTCGCACCCATCAGTTTTGCAGTGACGGCTGTGGATGCCACCTTGACCAGTACCACATGGTCCAAACCTACTCGGTTGAAGGAGTTTTCCAGCGCCAGCACTCCCTGGATCTCGTGGGCCATAATCATGGCTTCCAGCACGGCCTTCATGGTCAGCGGTGCTTTACCTTCCGCCACCCTTTTCTGGGAAAGGTGGTCAGCGACCGCAAGAATACCCCCCAGGTTGTCGGACGGATGTCCCCACTCGGCAGCAAGCCATGTGTCGTTGTAATCCAACCAGCGGATAATGCAGCCAATATCCCAGGCGGCTTTCACCGGATCCAGCCGAAAGGAGGTCCCGGGGACACGGGCACCGTGGGGCACAACCGTGCCTTCAACAATTGGGCCCAGGTGTTTGGTGCATTCGGGGAACCGCAAAGCCAACAGGCCGCACCCCAAGGTGTCCATCAGGCAGTTGCGGGCGGTGTTCCAGGCCTCTTTGCTTTTTATCCGGTAACCGAGGGTGTAATCGGCGATGGTCTGAATAAGGTCGTCGTAATCCGGCCGTTCGTTGAGATCGAATGTTGCTGACATGGCGGCTCCTTCGATTTTGGTGTCTACTCAACACAGACTAGCTCACCCGGCAACAAGGCCCAAGATTCTGAGACCAACGCGCCTCTATTAGGGGAATAGTGGATTTCGAAAACCAGGAAAATCGAATTATTCGATCCTGACTATAAAATTGCACAAAATATGTAAAAAAAGCTGACGCTGAATTAATTATTTTTGTAATCTTATATTTACACATTTCAACAACTACCTGTTAACTCTGAATACCTGTTAACATTGTATACTCTATAGACTCAAGCCAGATCCAATTTACCAAGCATCAAAAAAAACTATTTTTCTTTCAAGAACTTACATTTTCGAAAAAGATAATAACCGAAACCTGGTTAAAATGTTTTAATAAACATGCCTGTAATACAGTTCTCGGGTTTCTTTACAACTTATTGTTTGTACTTCGGTTCTTAACAATCAATCTTTTTCAAAGCCGTAATGGTATAACGTGGTTTTGCCGACGTTATCTCACCTATAATTACCGCGCCAAAGATGAACAGGCTGTCAGTAAACGTTAACGACATATTCATTAAGTCTTCAATTAACTGTGGAAACGCCAGTGAATAGCACCATCACCGAATCTGCAATTGCCGAATGGACCACGATTCTGGGTGAATCCGGAATTATGGCGGCTGAAGCTGCAGAATTTGGCGCCTCCACAATAGGAGCAAAACGCTCTATTCCGGCTGTGCTTCGCCCAGAGACCCAGGAGCAGGTCTCATCGGTTCTAAAGGTTGCCCAACGGTGGCAGGTCGCTGTTTATCCCGTGAGCACTGGCAATAATTGGGGATACGGTAGTGCCAACCCGGTCGAAGACGGGTGCGTCATTCTCGATCTGAGCCGGCTAGACCGCATTTCCGACTTTGATCCCGAAATGGGCGTTGTTACTGTCGGGCCAGGGGTAACCCAGGGTGCCCTGAGGGAATTCCTCGATCGCCATGACGGTAATTATCTCGTTCCGGTAACCGGCGCGGGCCCCAACTGCAGCATTCTTGGCAACGCGCTTGAGCGGGGTTATGGCATCACACCGATTACTGACCATTTTGCAGCGGTAACAAAGATAGAAGCGATCCTGCCCGACGGCACCCTTTACCGCACACAACTCAGCGAACTTGGCGGCGCGGAAGTAGATGGGCTCTTCAAATGGGGGGTCGGCCCTTATCTTGATGGGCTTTTCAGCCAAGGGAATTTTGGCGTGGTTGTGAACATGACCATTGCCCTTGCACCAGCACCGGAGACGGTGACTGCCTTTTTCTTTTCAACCAAAGACGATGCCAAACTGGAAGCGCTGGTACCCACGGTCAGGGCCGTGTTGCTGGCGCTTGGCGGTTCGGTCGTGGCGATTAACCTGCTCAACAGCCAACGCATGCTCTCAATGATGACACCTTTCCCTGAAGACAGGGCCGTAGACGGTGTTCTGCCTGCCCAGGAAGTTGAAAGCCTTGCTAACAGTCATGGCGTTCCGGCGTGGAGCGGGGTTGGCGCGATTTACGCGTCAAAGGAGGTAGCCCGAGCAGCCCGACGTACACTACAGAGGCTTCTCGGCCCGGTGACCGATCGGCTCATTTTTATCAACCGCCGAAAAGTTGACTTGGTGCGAACTGTTGCCCGAGCGCTTCCCGGGAGGTTGGCAACAAGGGTTAAGGGCATGGCGGATACGCTCTCTGGCGCGCTGGAAATCATGCATGGCACACCCAATGATGTCGCGCTGGCATTGGCCTATTGGCGCTCAGGCACCCTGCCCGAGGCCGGGCAACCCAAAAACCCCGCTCGGGACGGCTGTGGGCTGATATGGTTCGCACCTCTGGTTCCAATACGGGGAAAAGACGTTCGCCGCTACATCAATATGATTGAGCGGATTTGCCCTCAGTACGGAATCAATCCGCTCATTACCTTGACGACCATAAACGACCGCTGCTTCGACTCCACCGTTCCCCTGTTGTTTGATCGCAGCGACGCGGAGGCGACAGCCCGGGCTAACGACTGTTATCGCGCACTTTACACCGAGGGGCAACAGCAGGGGTTCCTGCCCTACCGCCTCAACATTGACGCGATGGACACCCTGCATACCGGTGACTCTGCTTTCTCCAGGCTTGCCAGTCAATTGAAAGCGGCAGTCGACCCTAATTTCATCCTGGCACCCGGACGTTACGTGGCCAGGATCAAGCATTCCGAGGTCTGATGAGCTGTCACCTCGATGCACCCGTAGTACGCCGACAAATGGAGTTAGGCGGCGCTTCTTCTCACTGCGACTATCGCCACAACAGCTCCCTGAACGGGAAAGAAAGAGGGCCCAAAAAAATGAACACAGGGTTTGCACTTCGGCATGAAACAGAAACCACAAATATCCAACAAACTCAGGAAGACGTTAATACCATTTTTAATTCGGTATTTAATGTTGAATTAGCGACGTCTCCAGAGGCAATTAACGAAGTCTTTAAAGTTCGGTATCAGGTGTATTGCATCGACCGGCCTTTCGAGGACCCAAATTGCTTCGCCGATAAACGTGAGCACGACGCCTACGACCCGCGATCCGCGCACGCTCTGATCCGGCACCGGATAACGGGGGACAGCGTTGCCACCGTTCGTCTCGTGATGGCGGGCGATAACCCGGTGCAGGCCGATTTTCCCATGGAAGGCCCCTGCATCCATCGGATGAGCCAGCAGGCACGGGACGCATTTGCAGCCGCATCTCGCGGGCAGATTGCAGAAATATCAAGGATGGCGGTCAGCCGGGAGTTCCGTCGGCGCCTCAGTGAGGATGAATCGCCCTCCGGTGCCAGTGATTTCGTCTGCTACAGCGATTCAGCAAACGGCAAGCGCGCCATGCCCTACATCAGCCTAGGGCTTTTCGCTGGCATTCTCCAGATGTCGATCAGACATGGCATTACCCACTGGATGGCGGTCATGGAGCCAGCACAGCTCCGCCTGCTGAAGCGATTTGGCGTGGAATTTGATCATGTAGGACCGGTGCTGGAGTATCACGGCCGCCGGCGCCCCGCCTTCACCGAGGCAGCGTCACTGATTGAAGGCATAAGAAAACGTCGACCGGATGTCTGGACGCTGATTACTGAGGGCGGGCGGTACTTGCCAACGAAGCCGGGTACCAACTATGAGGCAAACGAACAAAGGGTGGCTTGACCCCACCGCCTGAACAAAAAGGCCCCCGCTTCTCGGCGGGGGCTTTTTTTGTTCGGCACTGTCGTCTAAACGTTATGGATGCTCAAACGTCAGGCTTTTGCCGCTTTTCTCCTGCGTGCCAGACCAAGACCTGCGAGGCCCATGCCCAACAGCGCCAAAGTTCCAGGCTCAGGCACCTCTACCGCCGTGATCCTGAAGCGGGTGTCGAAATGGTTAGATTGACCCTCTTCAGTCAGCAGACCTACACATCCAGTATTAGCGCCCGCTTCTGCACAGGCGTCGGGATCCAGGACGGACAAGCCGAGAATCTCAAGAAATACGGTGTATTTGTAGTCATCAAGAATAAATGACGAGGCGAACTCGAAGCCACCTGAACCATTCGGGACAGCGCCCAGAGCGCCGAAGTTGTCAATGGTGAAGATGTCATCGCAGTTGGAGGTAGCAGCATCTACACAATTATTGTTATTCAGCGTCTCGTTGAAGAAACTCATAAACGTTGTAGATGACGACGGCAGCGAAGCACCCGGAGGCGCAAACGGTGTCAGGGTCAGCGTGGACGTCAGATCAAAGCTGGCCAGAGCCGCGCCCTCGGCCGGAAGCGTATTGTTGGTGTGGGTGAATACCCCACCATCTACGAATCCCCCATTGGTCATCAGACCACTCGGCGCATCGACATCAGTGATCGAGACAGACGACTGTGGTCCACTACCGATGCCCCATGACAGCTTACGGTCTGAGTCAGAGGCTGTAACAGAGCCCGTTCCGGCTGTCTGAGTCCAATTAGAGAATACGCTGTCAACCTCATAACCCCAGTCAGTAATCATCACCGCGCTGGCAGATTGAGCCGCCAGAGCACACGGCACAACAAGAGTGGCTAGAAGTGTTCTTTTAAATGCAGTGTTCATAATTATCTCTCCTTGATTGTGAACGCTGGAGCTTGAATGCTAAATAAGCAAGTCAGCGGTGTATAGTAGGTAGCATCATCCGTACCACGTATTAAAAGTTGTTACCTTTCAACTAACTAAAAATAAAACGTGCTTGATCTTGAGACGTAGGTGTAAGCATCTTCGACAGTTTTGGAGAACAAATACATCGTCTGAAGCGCTATGTGTTTTTTTGTGATGCATTTCACCGGGAGACGTTAGACTACAAAATTTTAAAAAAGTCGCTTTATAGATAGCTCCCGATTTTAAATTCGTTTAGATCTCCGACAGGGCTCAAGGGGCGTAAAGAATTCTGACGCTGGAAAATCTCAACCCCATTTTTTATCCCTCCAAAATGGTTCCGATATATGTCGACTTCCCTTACACAATTATAATTTCGATTGCCAAGAATAAAGCTATCTCATTGCTTTATATAGTTATGTTATTGCAGGCACTGATTTTGCTAATACTCCGGTACGAATACACATTCGATCGTTGGAGTTGTCTTATGAGAAGTATTTATCAGTTAATGGCTGGAACAGCGCTGACCATGTTCGCAGGTGCGGCATCAGCGACGATTATTATCGATAACAGCACGACAGGCTGGTACAACCAGGGCTTGGGAGATCTGGCAGAAACCTACGGCCCGGGCTCCACCTTCTTTCCGGGCGCCAACGTCAGCGAGGGAGATCCCATCGTGAACCCTCTGCCCGAACCAGACCTTTCTCTGACTCCAAACCTTGGGAACTGGCTTGCGGCTGATTTCACTGTGGGAACCTGGAGTGGCCCAAACACCGCGATTCCCGGAGCCTGGACGGTTAACGATGAGACAGCGATTGTCTATCAATTCACTCTGGAAAAGGCCGCGAGCGTTTCAGTGGATATTGGCGTAGACAATGGAATCTTTGCCTGGATCAACGGCAACTTCGAGTTCGGCGCCATGGCTAGCGGGGGCTCCAGCCCTGGCGAATATTCATTCGGCACTGTGCTTGGGGCGGGAACCCATTATCTTCAGCTGCTACGTGAAGATCATGGCGGCAGCACGGGTTACGACATCATGGTAAGAGCAGTCCCTGAGCCGGCAACAATAGGACTACTTGGCCTGGGCCTGCTTGGCATGGGGATGACCAGACGAAAAAGCTGAGTCAGCCCAACGCGAGGGTGTCGCCAGGCACCCTCGTGATTGCTCTCCGACAAACTCATGCTCTCAGCTTATAAATTCCGGCTCAGATGCTATCCCCGGGCACCCTAACCCAACCCTCCATAAGCACACGAGCACTTCTGCTCATAATAGCTTTGGTGGCTGACCACTGACCATTTACTTCGCTTGCTTCAGCGCCCACGCGCAGAGTTCCTGAGGGATGACCAAAGGTCACGTGCGTTCGATCGCCACCACCGGCAGCGAGATTCACGAGGGTTCCGGGAACCGCGGAGGCAGTTGCGATTGCCACCGCAGCAGTACCCATCATGGCATGATGCAGTTTACCCATGGAAAGGGCCCGGACCAACACATCCACATCCCCTGCTCCGATATTCTTGGCGCTTGAGGACACGTAGTCAGACGGTTTCGCCACGAAGGCCACTTTCGGGGTGTGCTGGCGATTGGCGGCTTCTTCGATGTTCTGGATCAGTCCCATCTTCACCGCACCGTGGGCCCGGATGGTTTCAAACATGGCCAGGGCTTTGGGATCGGCGTTGATGTCGTCCTGCAGCTCGGTGCCCTTGTAACCGATGTCTTCTGCGTTGACGAAGATGGTGGGGATACCGGCATTGATCATGGTGGCTTTCAGGGTGCCGACTCCAGGCACTTCCAGATCGTCCACCAGATTACCGGTGGGGAACATGGAACCTTCGCCATCGGCGGGATCCATGAATTCCACCTGCACTTCCGCCGCCGGGAAAGTCACACCATCCAGTTCGAAATCGCCGGTTTCCTGTACTTCACCGTTGGTGATGGGCACGTGGGCAACAATGGTTTTTCGGATATTGGCTTGCCAGATGCGGACCGTGCAGGTGCCATTTTCAGGAATCCGGTCTTTGGCGACGAAGGCACTGTTGATGGCGAAGGCACCCACGGCAGCAGTGAGGTTGCCGCAGTTACCGCTCCAGTCCACAAACGGCTTGTCGATGGAGACCTGGCCGAACAGGTAGTCGACATCGTGGTCCGGCTGGGTAGGCTCGGCCAGGATGACGGTTTTGCTGGTGCTGGAGGTGGCTCCGCCCATGCCGTCGATCTGCTTCTGGTAGGGGTCTGGGCTGCCGATGACACGCAATAGAAGCTTGTCGCGGGCTTCGCCTGGTGTTTGGCAAGCTTCGGGCAAATCCTTGAGGCGGAAGAAAACCCCTTTCGATGTGCCGCCGCGCATGTAGGTGGCAGGGATTTTAATTTGTGGAGCGTGGGTCATGTTTCTGCTCTCTTCGTGAAGACGGGGTCAGATGAAAGCTTTCATCTGACCCCTTGTTTACTAGCTCAGGCAGCGCCTTCGGACTGAAGAAAATCCTCCGCAAACCGCTGCAACACGCCACCGGCGCTGTAGATAGACACTTCTTCCGCGGTATCCAGGCGGCACATCACCGGAACACGCTCGGTGCTGCCGTTTTTGCGGTGGATGACCAGCGTCAGCTCGGCGCGCGGCGCCGGGGTGCCTTCCACATCGTAGGTTTCGGTGCCGTCGAGGGCGAGGGTTTTGCGGGTGGTGCCTTCTTCGAATTGCAGGGGCATCACGCCCATACCAACCAGGTTGGTGCGGTGAATCCGCTCGAAGCCTTCGGCCACAATCGCTTCAACCCCGGCCAGGGCAACGCCTTTGGCGGCCCAGTCACGGGATGAGCCCTGACCGTAATCGGCGCCCGCGATGATGATCAGCGGCTGCTTGCGCTCCATGTAGGTTTCAATCGCTTCCCACATACGGGTGACCTTGCCTTCAGGCTCAATCCGCGCGAGGGAGCCCTGCTTCACGTTGCCGTTTTCATCCCGAACCATTTCGTTGAACAGCTTCGGGTTGGCGAAGGTGGCCCGCTGGGCAGTCAGGTGATCACCCCGGTGAGTGGCGTAGGAGTTAAAGTCTTCCTCTGGCACGCCCATCTTGTGCAGGTATTCACCAGACGCACTGTTCATCAGGATGGCGTTGGACGGCGACAGGTGATCTGTGGTGATGTTGTCCGGCAGCACCGCCAGCGGACGCATGCCCTTGAGGGCCTTTTGGCCCACCATGCCACCTTCCCAGTATGGTGGGCGGCGGATATAGGTGCTCTGCGGACGCCACTCATACAGGGGGTTGGTGTTGGCCTGGGTGTCCCGGGTAATGTCGAACATCGGAATGTAAGTGCTGCGGAACTGCTCCGGCTTCACGCTGGCTTTAACAATGGCATCAATTTCCGCATCGTCGGGCCAGATGTCCTTAAGGGTGACGGGGTTGCCGTCTTTGTCATATCCCAGGGCATCTTTCTCAATGTCGAATCGGATGGTGCCGGCAATGGCATAGGCTACCACCAGCGGCGGAGACGCCAGGAACGCCTGCTTGGCGTAAGGGTGAATCCGGCCATCAAAGTTCCGGTTACCTGACAGCACCGCAGTGGAGTAAAGATCCCGGTCGATGATTTCCTTCTGGATTTTCGGGTCCAGTGCACCACTCATGCCGTTACAGGTAGTGCAAGCAAAGGCCACCACGCCGAAACCGAGGGTTTCCAGCTCGGGCATCAGCTTGGCCTCTTCCAGGTACATCTTGACCGTCTTGGAGCCCGGTGCCAGGGAGGTTTTTACCCAGGGTTTGCGGGTCAGGCCCAGCCTGTTGGCGTTACGGGCGATAAGACCTGCAGCCACCATGTTGCGAGGGTTACTGGTGTTGGTGCAGCTGGTGATGGCGGCGATAATGCAGGCCCCATCCGGCATCTTGCCTTCTTCCTGTTCCCATTCACCGGCAATGCCACGCTCTGCCAGCTCGGATGTGGGCAGGTGTGCGTGGGGGTTCGAAGGGCCAGCCAGGGTGCGGGTTACCTTGGACAGATCAAAGGTCAGCACACGCTCGTACTCGGCGTTGTTCATGCTGTCTGACCACAGTCCGGTTTCCTTTGCGAATTTCTCTACCAGAGCTACCTGATCGTCTTCTCGACCGGTGAGCTTCAGGTAATCGATGGTCTGCCCGTCGATGTAGAACATGGCTGCGGTAGCGCCGTATTCCGGAGTCATATTGGAGATGGTGGCACGGTCACCCACGGTGAGGCTGTCGGCGCCCTCGCCATAGAATTCCAGATAGGCGCCGACTACCCGTTCCTTGCGCAGGAATTCGGTAATCGCCAGTACCATATCTGTGCTGGTGATGCCTGGCTGTATTTTACCAGTCAGCTCAACGCCGACAATATCCGGCAAACGCATCATGGAGGCGCGGCCGAGCATTACGCTCTCAGCTTCCAGGCCGCCGACGCCAACGGAAATGACACCCAGGGCATCCACCATCGGAGTGTGACTATCGGTTCCGACGCAGGTATCCGGGTAAGCTACGCCATCGCGAGCCTGGACCACCGGAGACATCTTCTCCAGGTTTATCTGGTGCATGATGCCGTTGCCGGGAGGAATGACGTCCACGTTCTTGAACGCGGTCTTGGTCCAGTTGATGAAGTGGAAGCGGTCGTCGTTGCGGCGGTCTTCGATCTGGCGGTTCTTTTCGAACGCGTCCTTTTCGAAACCGGCGTGCTCAACGGCCAGGGAGTGATCCACGATCAGCTGGGTGGGGACGACCGGGTTAACCTTGGCAGGATCACCGCCCTTCTCGGCGATGGCATCACGGAGGCCCGCCAGATCCACCAGTGCGGTCTGGCCGAGGATGTCGTGGCACACCACGCGCGCCGGGTACCAGGGGAAGTCCAGGTCCCTCTTGCGCTCGATCAGCTGCTTGAGGGAATCGGTCAGTACCTCGGGATCGCAGCGGCGAACCAGTTGTTCGGCCAGGATCTTGGACGTGTACGGAAGTTTGTCATAGGCGCCGGCCTGGATGTCTTCCACGGCCTGGCGGGTATCGAAATAGTCCAGGTCGGTGCCAGGGAGGGCTTTGCGGTAGTTGGTGTTCATGTGCGCTCCTCGATCGGCACCCACTTCGCATCTGCCGGGCCGGTGTAATCGGCGCTTGGGCGGATGATGCGGTTGTTTTTGCGCTGTTCTTTCACGTGGGCGGTCCAGCCGGAGACGCGAGACATCACGAAGATGGGGGTGAACAGCTCGGTCGGGATGCCCATGAAGTGATAGGCGGAGGCGTGGAAGAAATCAGCGTTGCAGAACAGCTTCTTCTCGCGCCACATGACGGCTTCGCAACGCTCGGAAACCGGATACAGAACGGTATCGCCCACTTCGTCCGCCAGCTTCTTGGACCACTGTTTGATAATGGCGTTGCGGGGGTCGGAATCCTTGTAGATCGCATGGCCGAAGCCCATGATCTTTTCCTTGCGCTCGAGCATGCCCATCAGGCCTTCTTCGGCTTCGTCCGGGGTCTGGAACTTCTGGATCAGCGCCATGGCGGCTTCGTTAGCACCACCGTGCAGCGGGCCGCGAAGTGTGCCGATGGCGCCGGTTACACAGCTGTGGATATCGGAGAGCGTTGAAGCGCAAACCCGGGCGGTAAAGGTGGATGCGTTGAATTCGTGCTCGGCGTAAAGGATCAGCGACACGTTCATCACGCGTTCGTGCAGTTCGCTGGGCTTCTTGCCATGAAGCAGCTCCAGGAAGTGGCCACCGATGGAATCCACGTCGCTGTCGGTCTCGATCCGGATGCCCTCGTGGGCGAAGCGGTACCAATACGTAATAATCGACGGGAAGATCGCCAGCATGCGGTCGATCTTGTCATCCTGCTCGCTGAAATCCTGCTCGGTTTCCAGGTTACCCAGCATGGAGCAGCCGGTACGCATCACGTCCATCGGGTGGGCGTCTTTGGGAATTTGTTCCAGCACGGCCTTCAGTGCAGTGGGCAGGCCACGCAGGCTCTGGAGCTTTTTCGTGTAAGCATCCAGCTCCTGGCGATTTGGCAGTTTGCCACGGAGCAGGAGGTAGGCAATTTCTTCGAACTGGGCTTTTTCAGCCAGGTCGGCGATGTCGTAGCCGCGGTAGGTCAGGCCTGCACCGCTTTTGCCGACGGTACACAGGGCGGTTTCACCAGCGACCTGGCCTCGAAGGCCTGCGCCGCTCAGTTTTTTTGCTTCAGCCATTGTTGTATTCCCCCTCATCTTGAAACTTGAAGACGGAGTCAGATGAAATTTTCATCTGACTCCAATTTCATAATTAACCTTTGCTCTGCTGGAACAGCTGGTCCAGCTTCTGCTCGAAATCGTGGTAGTTCAGGAAATCGTACAGCTCCATCCGGGTCTGCATGAGATCAATCACGTCTTTCTGGTCGCCCTTCTCCAGGATGTTCTGGTAAACAGTCAGAGCGGCTCTGTTCATGGCGCGGAAGGCACTGAGTGGGTACAGCACCATATCGGCGCCGGCTTCGGCCAGCTCTTTGCGGTTATACAGCGGCGTGGCACCGAATTCGGTGATGTTGGCCAGAATGGGCACATCCAGGGCTTTGGAGAATGCCTTGTAGTGCTCCAGTTCGGTAACCGCTTCGGCGAAGATGCCGTCTGCGCCGGCTTCAATGCAGGCTTTGGCGCGCTCAATGGCCGCTTCCAGGCCTTCTTTCTGGAAGGCATCGGTACGGGCCATAATGAAGAAGTCTTTGTCTTCACGGGCATCAACGGCGGCTTTGATGCGGTCTACCATTTCTTCCTGGGAGACAATTTCTTTGTTCGGACGATGGCCGCAACGCTTCTGGGCGACCTGGTCTTCAATATGGACCGCTGCCGCGCCAGCGCGTTCCATTTCACGAATGGTTCGGCCGATGTTGAAAGCGCCGCCCCAGCCGGTGTCGATGTCGACCAGCAGAGGTACGTCAGTGGCGGCGGTGATGCGGCGAACATCTTCCACCACGTCGTTCATGGTGGTCATGCCCAGATCCGGCAGGCCGTAGGAGGCGTTGGCCACGCCCCCACCGGAAAGGTAGATTGCCTGGTGACCGACTTTTTCGGCCATCATGGCGGCGTAGGCGTTAACGGTTCCTACGATCTGCAGGGGCTGGTTTTCTTTCAGGGCCTTGCGGAAGCGGGCGCCGGGGCTGAGTTTTTTGGACATGATGTTGGCCTCTCTTCGTTATTCGTAAAGTTGTGCGTGAAGTTGGGGTCTGACCCCATTTTCAGATCGTCAGTTCGCCTTCCTCAATCTTTTTCTCGATGTTAAGGCGGGCGGCGTTTATGTGTCTTTTCATCAGGAATTCGGCGAGCTCTCCATCGCGCTGGGCAATGGCTTCGACGATACGGCGGTGTTCACCCAGCGCCCGATGGGGGCGACCGGTGGAGGTGCTTAACCGATAACGGTACATCCGCACCATGTAGTAAAGATCGCCCAGTAACATCTGGGCCAGCTTGGTGTTGCGGCTGCCAGTGGCGATCCGGTGATGGAAGTCGTAATCCCCTTCAGCCTGGTAATAGGCCTGCCCCTGGGCTTCGTCGATCATTCGCTCGTGGGTGTCGAGGGTGGCCTGCAGGTCTGCAATCTCCTGGTCGGTCATGCGTTCGGCGGCCTGGCGCGCCGCCAGCCCCTCCATCACTTCCCGGATGCGGTAGAGTTCGATCAGTTCCGAGGCGCTCACGGACACCACCTTTACCCCGGCATGGGGGCGGCGAACCAGTAATCCGCGGGATTCAAGTCGGCCAAGCGCCTCTCTCAAGGGTCCTCGGGTAAGGTTGAAGCGGGAACAAAGTTCCACTTCGCCGATTTTCTCGCCAGGGATGAGATCGCCTTTCACGATAGCCGTTTGCAGACAATCAAAGGCTTCATCGGCGCGAGTGTAGGTTTGGAGGTTAGCTTCGGACATAGCTTTGTCAACAATAGTGACTGGAATGATCCGAAATCTACGCCTGAGAGATAGTATTGTCAACAATCCGTCGAACAAAACTTGCTCAATTGTTGACATGACAGCCTCACTTACCCAGCAACTCCCCTACCACCCTCAAATTGCTGACGTGGTCGCACAGGGTTTTGATGATCATCAACAGCGGTGTCGCGATGATGAGTCCTATCGGGCCCCAGAGCCAACCCCAGAACAACAGGCCAAGGAAGATAGCCACTTCATTAAGGCTGGAAACGCGGCTGGTGAGCATCGGGAGTAGCAGGTTGCCCTGGATGCTGGTAACCATCAGCGAGGCAAGGGCGACAATGATGGCCATATCAATTGAGCCAAACTGAATGAATGCGGCCACTCCGGAACCGACCATGACCAGAAACGGCCCAAGATATGGCGCGACGCTTGCCACACCGGCCACCACGCCCCAGAAAACTGCCTGCTCCATTCCCAGTAAAAAAAACGCCAGCCAGGTGAAAAACCCGACAAACAGACCACCCAGCAGCATCACAAAGAGGAAACGTCGCACCTGGCTATGGAACTCGTTCATGATCCGCGCAGCCTTGCGCATGGCATGAAATGACGGCCCCGACAATTTGACGACTTTGCGCTTGTAGAGCCGACCCGCCGAGAGCATGAAAAACACCAGTAACAATGCGGAAAACGCCTGGGATATAAGTACCAATATCGTCGACGACTCCTGCATCAGGTATTGCCAGACTTTGAACGGCTTGTCCACCACCCGGACCCGCATCACGTCGGGCTGCTGCGCCGCCGCCTCCGCCTCTTCATCCGCGGCTGTGTCTTCGATTTTCTTGGCCACATCCTGAGCCTTCTCCATGACGCCTTCTTCCTGCGGCGTCGAGCGCGCTTCGCTGCGCTGGAACCGCTCAATGGCGAGTGGTGCCTTGTCCAGTATCGCCATGGTTTCGCGTTTCAGGGGGATGCTCGCTCCGGCAATGGCGGCTACGACAACGGTCAACACCAGTGCAGCACTGAGCGCGCGAGGAAACCGGAATTTTTCCAGCCCGGACACCAGTGGATCCAGGGCGTAACTGATGAGAATGGCCACCACCAGAGGTACCAGCACCGCCTGGGCCCAGGAGATGAAATACAGCGCCGCGACGCAGGTGAGAACGATCAGAGATGTACTGCGAACATCCACCATTGGAAGCAGGCTGCGTTCAAACTGGTCGCCATCCTCCCCGGGCTCGCCACCCCCTTCGCCCTTTTGGTTTTGTTCCTGTTTTGCCATGGCTATGCCCTTTATTGCGCCGGCGGCGGTTTGTATTGGTCCAGCCAGGTTTCTGTCAGTACCTGGTCGCCCGGCTCCAACTGGTTCTGCCTAGAAAATTGATGCGCCGGCCCCAGAAGCTGTCTGGTGGAGCCTGCCAGGCAAGTTTGTGCAGTTCCGCCAGCGACTGCCTGTCTCGGAATAACTGGCTGAGTTCGCTCCGCGACAGTGACTCGGGCCCTTCGCTGCTAAACCGCTCCACCAGGGGCGCCAGCAACTCCGCCCTTCTGGTGAGACGGACATTGCGGGCAAGGGCCTGGTGTAGCCGGTTGAGCCTGGGCCGGACCACCGCAGCTTCCACCGCCGTCAACAATGATCTTTCTTCACCATTACGCCTGGCTGCACGGGCGTCTTCCAATACCTTCACGGGCACTCGTTCTTCCGGTATCAACAGTATGCCCCAGCTTCGCAGGGCCCGGCCCGCCCCAACTCGGCTCAGTAATACCGAGGTGGGCGCTGCCAGCACCAGCGGAACAGCGACCGGCAGTGACCAGAGGAAGAACATGGGGTCCAGGCTCCAGGCAAAGGCGGACCAGCCCACCGCGACCACCATTCCAGGAAGCTGGGTCAGAAAGGCATCCCGCCAGGTGGTCTCCTGTGTGCGGTTCTGGCCGGCCCAGGTCAGCGACAAGTTCAACAAGGCACCAAGGACATAGCGGCTATGGGCCATCATCCTAATAGGCGCGAGCAGGACCGAAACCACGATTTCAGCGAGGACACTGATAAACAGCCTCAAAGCCCCGCCAAACTGTCTGGCTGTACCGTGAATAACCGAGTCCAGAATGGCCAGGAATTTCGGGATAAACAGCAGCGAAAGCGTACTTAACGCAAGCCCGAGTGCCCATTCCGGTCGCCATTCCGGCCACAGCGGGAACAACCCCTGATGCCCCTCGGGGAAGTAATCGATTCTGGCGACAGTCATCTGTACCGCTTCCACGGTGGTCAGGATCAGGAACGCCAGCCAGAGCGGCGACGCCATGTAAGCCATGACCCCGTTTAACAACGCCATCCTGTGTGCCAGTCGAAGCCGGCGCCCGAACAGCAGAATCCACAAATGCTGGAGATTCCCCCGGGACCAGCGATTGTCGCGCGAGAGTTCGTCCGACAGCGTTGGCGGAGACTCCTCGAAACTGTTGCGAAGGCCAGGCTCCAGCCAGACTTCATAACCGGCTCTGCCCATATAGGCCGCCTCCACAAAGTCGTGGCTCATGATGGGTCCCCGGAACAGGCCGAACCCGCGCAGTTTGCGCAGACCGCAATGCTCCATGAAGGGCTTGACCCGGATAATGGCGTTGTGCCCCCAGAATGCGGCGTCGCCCATCTGGATAGCGGCGAGGCCAGTGGCAAACAGAGTGGAATAAAGACGGTTGGAGAATTGCTGCACTCTGGCAAACAATGACTCACCGTTGATGATGGAAGGGGCCGTTTGCAGAATGCCAACCTGCGGCTCACGCTCCATCAGTTGCACCATGCGAACGATGGTTTCTGCGCTGAGCAGGCTGTCGGCATCAAGAACCACCGTATAGCGGTAGCGGCGACCCCAGCGGCGCAGGAAATCTGCCACATTGCCGCTCTTGAAATTGAGGTTCACCCGCCGCCGGCGATAAAACAGCCGCCCTTCCGCCCCAAGTTCACGGCACAACTGATGCCAGGTGGCCTGCTCCTCAAGCCACACATTCGGATCGCGGCTATCCGAGAGAATATGAAACTCAAACTGGCCCAGGTGACCAGACCGCTCAAGGTCCTGATAGACCGCCTTGAGCCCGCTGAGGGTCCAGTATACGGGCTCGTGATAGACCGGCATGATGATGGCTGTTCTGGCCAACGGTGTGGCCTCCAGATCCTTCCCGGCATGCCGCTTCAGCAGGCTGTAACGGTCACCCCCCACCAGCCTGAGCAGAAAACCGAAAACCGCCGTCCAGAAGCCAACGGCAATCCACATGTACAGCAGCGCGAACAGTACCAACAACCCCAATTCGACCTTTGTGCCGCCATGGTACGGTAAAATCCAGAGCAGAAAATAACAGGCGGTAAGGGTTTGCCCCAGCACGAAAATGGTCAGTAGCAAGCGCCTGAACGTTGCGACTCTGCGCCAATCGCCTGAAAGGCTCCGAGTCAGCGTAGCCTCCCTGTTGGCCATGTCACTCATAGCCGATGTGCCCGCGCTTCAGTGGTGGGTTGGCATCCGGAATGCTCTCATGAGGGAGCTCGAAATAACCGGGAATATTGTCGATACACCGGGCAGGCAGGTCCGGCCCGGCGCCCTCAGCCATTGAGGTTTCGACCAGTCGAAGGGCTTGTCTGCAGGCGTCCGCTGTCAATGCAACACCATAGTCTTCCAGGTAGGTCAGTACCCTTTCCAACGCTTGCTGACAGAGGATCTCGGGCATAATCAGGGTTCCCTCCCGTCATGGTCTGGTCTGAGCAGCCCTGGAAGCCTCGAACAACGGGTAGGTCCAGACTTCCGTCAGGGGCTTGTCATCCAGCAGTAACTGGCCGCGAAGAACCGTATCCTTTCCCTTGCCGGGCCTTACCAGCATGGACAGCCGCCAGTTGTTATCCGCCTCAACGAATTCGACGTAATGCTCAATGATTTCGGAGCCGTCGGCACCGTTGCCGGCACTGACGCTACCAATCACCGCGGCATCCGGTTTGAGTTCGTCCAGTGAGCCACCGGCAAAATCAACAATGATTCGGTAGGCATTTTCTGCATCACCACCTCCGGTGCGGTTGCCGTCCCCCACGAACGTTTCCACCACCTGCCCTGTGTCCTGACCTGCCACGTCACTGCCACCAAAGCTGAGCGTATAGGCGAATTGGTGATGAGAGCCTGCACTGGCGGCTTCCCCTGGTTTCCAGAACGCGACGATGTTGTCGTTGGTTTCGGAATCGGTTGGGATCTCAACCAGCACGACTTCACCATCAATCCAGCCTTTGCGGGGTGTTATCCAGGCACTGGGGCGCTTGTCATAGCGGGCCTCGGCATCTTCAAACTGATGGAAGGCTGTGTCTCGCTGAATAAGGCCAAAGCCTCCCAGACGGTTCACCTGCAGATATCCAAGGGTGAGTCGGGAGGGATTGACCAGTGGGCGCCACAACCATTCATCACTGCCCTCGTCGTGAATCAGCAGACCGTCTGAGTCGTGAACCTGTGGCCGCCACTCCCCGAGCGGGCGCGCCGTGTTTTCGCCGTAGTAGAACATGGAGGTAAGCGGTGCAAACCCCGGCTGATCCACTGCATTTCGGAAAAACACCTCGGCCGTGATATCAATCCGGGTCGTTGGCCCGGGTTGTATGTCAAAGCTGTAAGCCCCGGACACGCTTGGGCCGTTCAGCAACCCGTATACTCGCATACGATCACTGCCGCCGCCGGGCCGCTCAAGCCAGAATTCAATAAATGAGGGAAACTCTTCGCCGGATGGCAGGCCCGTGTTGACCGCGATGCCTCTTGCGGAGAGGCCGAACCGGTTATCCGCCCCTACTCCACGGAAGTAACTCGCTCCGGCAAAAACCAGAAACTGGTTCTGCTCCGTTCCCTCGCCCAGAGGATAGGTGAGCTTAAAGCCGGCGTGACCGAGATTGGCGGGTATTCGTTTGGCAAGGTCACTATTGGGAAAACTGTAGGCAGACTTGTCAAACGGGATGGGCTCTACACCCTCCGCGTCAATTTCATTCAGCTGCACTGTGTGGGTGTAAAAATTGCCCGGCGGCACCGTCATGACCTGAAAACGGGAACGACCTTCCCGCCACAGACTCGCCTCGGGATTGAATCGAATGGCCTGATAATTCTGGTAATCGAGGTCTCTGAGAAATCCCGGCACCTCTGTTGGCGGCTCATATTTGGCTTCAGCCAGGGCCCTGGCCTTATCGACCACATCTGAAAACTCAAAAGCCTGAGTGGCACCAGTGTAGAAAAAGCACTGCAGCGTAAGCAGCGTGAGCAATCCTGTCCCTGAGCGCATGGTTCTCCAACCTCGATCACATCCCTTAGATGTACTAATGTAGCACCTGCGATCGAAACTTACTCAAGTGACAACTTTTTAAGACGTAGCGTCAGATCCCCATGGACAGCGAGAAACGCACATCTGGATAATCGGGCACTGTGAGGGCCATGGTGGAGGCGCGGATCATCCGGCCGACGCTGACGTTGGCGGTAAAGGCCCGGCCCTGCATCTTCAGTGAGACCTGGCCAGCACTGGCGTTACCGTGGCGGTTTGCCTGGGTTCCGTAATCGGGAATCCAGCCCTGCAGCACGGCAAAGTTCACACTGGACAATACGCCGTCCAGGTATGGCATGGGCCATGCGGGGCTGGCGGTATCGAATCTCAGCCAGCCACCTCTGAACACTGAAATGGACTGGCCATTGAAACCGGTGAGCATGGACGGGCCGGCGACCGTCAGGTATTCCGACGAGGGAAGGTCTTCATCCGCAAACTGATACCGCCCGTTCACCCGCCAGTTCCACTGGAACAGTTCATGTTCAACAGAGGCGGATACGGCAACCTTATAGAATTCCCTTTCATCTGAAATGTCGTTATGAAGCGGGTAATCGGTCGCACGGAATTCTCGGCCACTCAATGCCAAAATCCGGGTGTTAGCGACCAGGCCAGCGCCCAGCTCATGACCTCCACTTGCCTTCAGGCCAACGGACGAAAGCTGGTAACGGGATTCCGATACCAGGTTGTCTTCCTCAAAGAATACGCTGTCTCTGCCCCGATGCCGGGCGATGCCATCGAAGGCAATGCCGAACCGGGAGAATAGTGGCCTGCTCGCCCCCAGACCGAGCACACGGGATTCACCACTGGCGTTAAAGCGACGGCCAGCATTGCTGGCCGCGTAATCGTAACGGGAGTTGCCCGCCTCAATCCGCACCTGACTCGCCCCTGCCGGGAAATGATAGCGGAATGACGCGGCACTGGAATCGGTCTCGTTTTTATAGGATCGGGCATCACGGTAGTCGAACCCAATGGCATCACTCTGACCGAGGAGTCTGTCTGCGGCTACGCCGACAGAGCCATCGATGCCATCATTGTTCAGTTCCGTCCTGCCGGAAAACTTCAGCCGCGACCTCAACCAGTGTTCGCGCTCTTTCTGGAACGCGTCCACACTGCCGGCAAAATTACTCGAATAGGGCTGCCAGCCAGTACGGAGCCACGAGCCACCTTCTTGGGCGTAGAGAGGCTGACTGCCTACGCACCACAAGAGTGCGATCAAAAGTGACGATTTCAATGTGATAAGTCCTGCCAGATAGCGCCGGCCACCGCATGAAAGGAAAGCCGCTTAATCTAAATAATTTTTCATGCGAGGGAATGTATGGCACCCGGGACTATAAATCCAGCAGCTGTTTCCAAACTTTACAAAGCAAATATGTCTAAAATACAGTCACTTAAAGATGTATTTGAAGGTTTTTTCTATGTAAATCAACAGGCAATCACGAAGGTGACGGATTGCCCGCTTTTACGATTCTTTACACTTCAGTACGGGGGCCTCCATTTAAACCAACAACTTGGTTACACTTGGCATGGTTAATGAGTCCCCCTTCACGGACGAATGACTGAAAACAGCGGTGACCCCAGCGAATAAAAGGACGAGCGTTATGATCAAGAAGTGTCTGTTCCCGGTGGCCGGATACGGCACCCGATTTCTTCCGGCGACCAAAGCCATGCCGAAGGAAATCCTGCCGATTGTCAACAAACCTCTGGTTCAGTACGGCGTTGAAGAAGCCGCCGAAGCCGGCATTCACGAATTTGGCTTTGTGACCGGGCGTGGCAAGCGGGCGATAGAAGACCATTTTGATATCAGCTACGAGCTGGAGCACCAGATTGCCGGTTCCGGAAAAGAAGATCTGTTGGCGTCAATCCGTGATCTCATTGATCACAACAGCTTTGCTTTTACGAGGCAGAATCAGATGAAGGGGCTTGGCCACGCCATCCTCACCGGTCGCAATCTCGTGGGGGACAACCCGTTTGCAGTAGTCCTGGCGGACGACTTCTGTATCGGCCCGGAAGGCGAAGACGGCATTCTGGCGCAGATGGTGAAGCTTTATAACCAGTTCCGATGCTCCATTGTTGCCATTGAGGAAGTGCCGGCAGACGAGACCCATAAGTACGGTGTGATTGCCGGTGAATCGATGAAGGATGGGCTTTACCGAATCACCGACATGGTCGAGAAACCGGCTCCGGAAGATGCGCCCAGCAACCTGGCCATTATCGGCAGGTACATTCTGACGCCAGACATTTTTGACATTATCGAGCGCACCCCAGCAGGAAAAAACGGGGAAGTACAGATCACCGATGCCTTGCTGGAACAGGCGAAGAATGGTTGTGTGCTGGCGTATCAGTTCAAGGGCCGCCGTTTTGACTGCGGCAGCATTGATGGCTTTGTGGAAGCCACCAACTACGTTTACGAGAATATTTACAAGAAAGGTAAGTAAGTCTTCAGGGGTGGCTTAGCGGCCCAGGATCTGAAGAATCATTCGCCGGTTTTCTGCGGTCGTTTTGCGGAACCGGCGAAGCAGTTCCACCTCCTCCACGGTCAGTTGCGCCCGCTCGAGTTCTTCCTCTAGCTCATCCAGCGACAACAGAAGATCATCGCTTTTATCGAGGGCAATCCCGGGAAGCTCAAGCTGCCCGTCGTATTCGGGCTCCTCTGGCTCCCAGTGCTGAATGGGTTGCAAGTCCTGCATGGCCATGTACCTCGTCATTCGAACCGCGGGACTGGTGTCCCGGAAAATGCCCTGCCAAGTGAATCAATCTGGAAATGTAACGTACATATAGCTTTATACACAATCTGCCTATACTGACTATGGCGACAACCGAACAGGATGTGTATGGCCGCAAGAACCCTGGATATCGACTCGGCGTGGGAGCTGGTGCTTAGCGCAGTAGATCGCAGTAATGTGACACTACCATTGCCGGGCACCGACACCGCTGCGATTACGCTCAACGGCCATGGGTCATGGCACCTGATTCAACCCGCCACCCCCGAGGCACAGGATCTCCTCTCGGTGTTTCTTCCCCTTTGTCGTCCCTTACCAGCGAATGGCAGCTCCAAAGTCATCGGTCAACTTGGCCAAAGCCTGGACGGACGCATCGCGACGGCCACCGGCCGTTCCCGATTCATTAACTGTGATGAAGGCATTACCCACCTCCACCGGATCCGGGCTTTGTCTGACGCGGTGATTGTTGGTGCCGGCACGGCTTGCGCAGATAACCCGCGCCTCACCGTTCGGCGCACCCACGGCCAGAATCCGGTTCGAGTTGTGATTGACCGCCATCGTCGGGTACCAGACGGCCATTTCATGTTCACCGATGGCGAAGCCCCAACTCTGCGCCTTGTCGCCGGCACCTATCAAAAGCAGGACCACACCGCTTTGGCGCCAGGCGTTACCGAAGTGCCCTGCCTCGGGGACGCAGGTTCGAGTGAACCCGTCAATCCCGGGCTGATTCTGGGGGTTCTGGCAGATTTCGGATTGAGAAAGATCTTCGTAGAAGGCGGCGGTGTGACGGTTTCGTCGTTCCTAAATGCAGGCTTACTGGACCGGCTGCATGTGATGGTCGCGCCCATGATTATTGGAAGCGGCCGGCCCGCCTTTTCACTCCCGGAAATCGATTTTCTGGACGATGCCCTTCGCCCACGGGCGCAGCTGGTCAATCTTGGCAGCGACATGCTGTTTGACCTGGATTTTTCGCGATCTGGCTCACGCCAAGCGCAACTTTCCAACGACTATGAAAACCATTCCCGGCAGGCTCGATACAAGCACTAGTGCGCCGTAACCTACACTGAGAGCGACCCCCTGCTCCGCCGGCAACCCCACCATAGGCCAGACCACAGCGGCGGCGCCTTCCCTGATGCCCCAGCCGGCAAGGGTCAGGGGAATGACCATGCTCAGCAGCAGAATACTGCCCAGTGCAACAATGACCGCCGCCGCTTCAAGGCTGTTCAGATACCCCGCCCCCCAGGCCAGGCACAGGAAAACGCCCAGATAACTGGCCAGCACCAGCAAGGAAGATCCAATCTGAACCGGCAGGACCGGCCAACGCAGTAATGATTGAAAAAGATCCCGGCGAAGGAGCCGAAGATAGTCTGCCAATCCTTTTAAGAGCCCCCCTGAAAGCCCCGTCCTTAGGGCCGCCCAGGCTGTAAATGCAAGGAATGCGATGCCTGTAACAACCCAGAGGCCGTTCTCGATTGCCCGGGGCGCAAACTGGCCAGCCTGAAATAGCCAGCTAACAGAGACGACAACGGCCAGGGCGAGCACGAGCTGGCCAGACAGACGCTCAATGGCCACCCCGTGCATCGCAGACAGCCGTTCGCCTGCTTCGCGCCCGTGTCTCCAGGCACGATTCACATCCCCAAGCACCCCGCCCGGCAATACCTGGTTCAGGAATGTGGCCAGATAATATTCCCGAATCGCAGCACTCAACGGCAGCGATAGCCCCAGTCGTTCCACGGTATACCGCCAGCGCCAGGCCGACAGGGCCACCTGCAACACGGTGAGAGCGAAAGCTGGCAATAGAACAAACGGGGAGATACGACCCAGCTCCTGCCACAGTGCGCTGCCGTCCACTGACCAGACCACAAGCCCGACCAGCAGAGCGGTAAATAGCCATCGAGCGGCTAATCGTGCCGTTCTGGTGTTCAGGTCGGCCAAGATGCCTCACCAGGCGGAAGTGCCAGCAAATCGATATGGTCCACCGAGACTCTCAGGCTCCCGTCCGCCAACTGGGTGTTTCGGACTTCCAGCCAGTCAGTCAGCGTTGGCCCGCAGTCAGAATCCTGCTCAATCGCCGCCTCTACCCAGCCTTCCATCAACATCCGGATCAGTTCCGCATCGCCGGCATCCAGGTGCCAGGGGGATGCGGCAAGTTCCACTTGATACCCCTGTTCGCCCAACACCTGCCGCAACACTTCGCACGCATCCGGACCCAGGGCCGCGCCTGTGCCCTTGTCGCCATGTTGATGGCGGTTTACCAGGTTCCGGAGCAACAAGTCATCGGGGTGTCCCGGGAATAGGTCAAAACGCCCGGCATAACTCAACACGATCAGCACCGCAGAATTGCGGGCAACCGCTACATCGGCCAACACCCTTAGCCAGGATTCAGGGACCAGGTCGATTAGAGCCGAGGCCGTGATCAACGAGACTTCCCGAGGTAGATGCTGCTCCATATTTTCCGGAGTCAGGAGGGCGATCTCCGTCTCAAGCGGCACATCCAGCGCTTCGACACGCTGTTTCGCTTCCCGAAGTAATCCGGCGTCCTGATCAATGGCCAGCCACACCTGAGGCATCTGCAGGGCAGGAACCAGAAACACCGCGTTGGAACCGCGCCCGGTACCGAGATCGACTATCTGCAGGGGCTTGTGCTGATTCTCGGGTTCCTGGTCTGCGTAGCGTTTACACAGCCAGCCGTTGAGAGTTTCAGTCAGCTGCCGGGAACGTGCCCGGTGGTCGGCGCTCTCTCTTGCCGCCAGCCAGGCACTGGCAAACTCGGAATGCTGGTGGCTGTCTCGCTGAAAACCTTTGAAATACCCTATCGCGGCCATGAAATCGGTGGCCGTGTCCTGCCATGACCGGATCCGTCTGGATTCCTTCCTCGCCAGCTTGCGGGCGTGTTGCAGCTCTTCCGGGGATTCCAGCCAGCATCTGATTCGCGAAGCCAGCGCTCTTACATCGCCGGCGCAATACTGAACCACACCCGGCCGCGCCCCAGTACTGGCCAAGGCCCCACCGTCCGAGGAGATAACAGGCAGGCCTGCCGCCAGGGCTTCATCGATCACCATGCCATAGCCCTCGTAGAGAGAGGGAAACACAAAAAAATCCGATTGCCGATACAGGTCCGTCAGCTCAGTTTCGCCCAGCTCGCCGGTCAGTTCGATGCGGCTTCCAAGGCCCGCTTCCCGGATCAACTTCCGCACACTCTTTCCATACACCGCATCTCGGGTGCCCGAACCAGCCAGTGTGCAGTGCCAGGGAATCGCCTTTAGGGATTTCAGCGCCTCGACCAGCTGGTGCTGGGCCTTTCTCGGCGAAAGATGAGCGACGCACAGAAGCCTGGGCACCCGGTTATGAGCCGGCTCGGTTTCAGGACTTGCCCGGGCTGCGACTCCGGTTACACCCGGCTCGGCAACTCGGACAGCTGCTGCCGGGACATCGTAATCCGCCAGCCGCGCTGCGGTAGGTCGACTGGTGGTGACAACGCCGCTTACGAAAGTGAGAGCTCGCTTTTCCGCCCCAAAAAGCCAATCCCTGTCAGCCTCACTCAGGCCGGTCTCATCCGCCAGTGGATGATGCACCAGCGCCAGCAACTGGAGCCGTTCGTGATGTTTATTAACGACCTCCGGGAGGCCGCCCATGGCAAGCCCGTCCAACACCACGCAAGCGCCATCCGGCATCGCGCCAAGTTGTTGGTCCAGAGCGTTCAGGGCGTCATAATCAGGGCGCGGGAACCGGCCCGGCAAGCCAGTCACGCGAGCCTTGTGGCCGCGTTCATTCAGCGCTTCCACCAGCTTTCGCACATAACGATAGCCGCCGGTGTTCTGTCCCGGGTCCCCCGGAACCAGAAACTCAATGAAACCCGGCGCTTCAGATTCCGGCATGGTAGCTGGCCCAGGCGACATGAGATTCAGCGAGGGTGACTTTCAGGCTGACTATGCCCTTTCCGGTCTCGCCCAGCTTGCCCTCGTGGATAGCTGCGGCCATGCGATCGAACACCATCCTGGCCATGAATTCGGTGGTGGTGTTCCGGCCTGACAGTTCCGGCAACTCATCCAGATTCTGCATGTTGAACTCGGCCAGGATCTCCTTGAGGACTTCGGAGGCCAGGCCGATGTCCACAATCAGATCATCCTTGTCGAGCTGATGGCGCTCAAAGGTAACGTCCACCACGTAGGTAGCGCCGTGGAGTTTTTGGGCCGGGCCAAAGATCTCTCCATGGAAGCTGTGGGCAATCATCATATGGTCCCGAACGGTCAGGCCAAACATAGCGTCTCCTCAGTAGGTGACAAGGTAGGTGGTCATTTCTGGTCAGTAAACGACCCGGTGGCACAGTGTCTCCCGGCCATCAATCAGAATTCGTGGCATGGATTTCGGCAGCTCATCAAACTGGCACTCACCGGTAATCAGGACGTCCAGGGCTTCGTCCTGCAGTAACTCCAGTGCGAGCGCCAGGCGTTTCCTGTAATCCCACCGAGGCACCCTGGCCGGGCTGATCTGGCCCACCTGGCTGGACTTCAGAGTCAGTCTGCGAGGGTGAAAGGCCGCACCGAGCGGCGCGGACACCGGCTGGTCCCCATACCAGCTCATTTCCACAATGGTGGCTTCCTGGCCTGCCAGACCCAGCGCCGTTTCAAGGCCGGATGGTTGCCCGCTGGCATGTATCACCAGATCGTGATCATCGGGACCAGATTCGCTGCTGAAGGTGAGCCCCAGAGCTTCGGCCACTGCCCGCCTGTCGGGATTGGTGTCGATGGCCGTAACCCGGGTGCCGGGAATACGGCTCGCAAGCCAGGCGACGAGAAGCCCGACCACCCCAAGACCAACCACGGCAACGCGGTCACCAACAGCGGGCGCACCGTCCCACAGCCCGTTGACGGCGGTTTCCATATTGGCTGCGAGTAACGCCCGCTCTGGCGGCAGGCCCGCAGGCAGCGGCGTCACTGCGGCCGCTGGCACCCTGTAGCGGTCCTGATGGGGGTAGAGGCAGAACACTACTTGCCCGAGCAGTTCGGCGGGCCCTTCGACAACACGACCGACGCTGGCGTAGCCATATTTGACTGGCCAGGGGAAGTCCCCTTCCTGAAAGGGCGCTCGCATGCGGCAGTACTCTGTTTTTGGCACCCGGCCATGAAACACAAGCGATTCGGTGCCTCGACTGATACCGGAGTAAAGTGACTCAACAGTAAGAAAATCGGCGCTGTCGCAAGTCCCCGGTGCCATTAGTGGCGTTTCCAGAATTTCGCCCTTGCCGGCACCGGTTACCCACCAGGCCCTGGCCAACTTCTCGGGGTTCTGACCATCGGAATTGGATTGCAATCGAAACTCCTTTTTTTCTGCGGCGCCGCTGCACAACCACATTGTGCCCGGCTGAACCTTGAGGTCTGAATGCGGTCTGCGCTCGTAATCACGGGAAGACATATCAACTATAGTCAGTGTACAACGCATCCGCGGTATCTGGTGCCTGCAAACCTATACGCTGGAGTTCGGTGATGGATTCTAACGGCCAATCAGCTTTAATCAGGATTCCGCTCCCGCTGGAGCTGGCCTGGGGATTTGGTCTTGTGCTCACCCTCAGCCTCGCAGCTGGCTGGATCACCGATCCACCGGCGTTGTTCTTTGCATTCGTGTTTGTGCTTTATGGCGCTGTTGCCAGCTGCGTATTTCGCTACTGGCCTCCAGCCAGGGATTTTGGCTGGGCTAACCGGGCAACCCTGCTAAGAAGCAGCCTGGTGATTATTCTGGTGGCCTTGGCCCCCTTTGCGAACCGGATCGAGGGCAGTCTCTGGCTATACGGCTGGGTGGCGTTGCTGGCCCTGATTCTGGACGGCGTTGACGGCAAGGTGGCAAGGGCCACCGGCTCCCAGAGCGAATTCGGCGCACGTTTCGACATGGAGCTGGATGCGCTGTTCATCCTTGGTCTGTGTGTCGCCGTTCTGGCTCTGGACAAAGCGGGCATCTGGGTGCTGGCTCTCGGCCTTGTGCGATACGCGTTTGTCGGCGCCGGCCGCTTTCAGGACTGGCTCAACCGCCCGCTTCCGGAAAGTTTCCGACGCAAAACGGTCTGCGTGTGGCAGATTGTGACCCTGTTGGTGGCGGTACTGCCGCCGGTAAATGACCTGTTTGCCAGTGCCACACTCGCAACGGCGCTTGCCCTGCTCCTGTGGTCGTTTTATCTGGATATCCGCTGGCTCTATCAAAGGAGAGACTCTCATGATGTTTCCTAATCGAAAAACCCTGTTCCGTTCGGCCCTCGCCCTCCCGGCAGCTCTGGCACTCAGCCCCGCAGCAATGGCAGAACCAAAAACCTTTGTGATTGACGACGAACATTTCTCCATCGTGTTCGAAATCATGCACATTGGCTATGCCCCGGTGATGGGAATGTTCCGGGAAGTTGAAGGCGAGTTCGTCTACGACGAAGAAGCCAGGGAACTCAGCTCGGGCCAGCTGGTGTTCAAAAGCAACAGTGTGTACACCAACCATGAGAAGCGGGATGACCATGTGCGCGGCACGGATTTCCTGAACAGCAAGAAATATCCGGATATCACCTATACCATCACTGACTTTGAAACCACCGGGGAGAATACGGGCACGGTTACCGGCAATCTGGAAATGCTCGGCCAGACACAGCCTGTGGTGCTGGACGTTACCCTGAACAAGGCCGCTGTTTACCCGTTCGGGCACGAGGAATACACCCTCGGCATCAGTGCTTCCACCACCCTGAAACGCAGTGACTGGGGCATGACTTACGGCATCGATAAGGCCATGGTTGGTGATGACGTCACCCTGCGGTTCGGATTTGAGGCGATTCGGGAATCCGGGATGTTCTGAGTCTCCACGCCCGAGAATGTGACTCGCATCACAACGCCGACACATTTTGTTACATGACCGGGCCTGATTATTGGGGTCCGGCTTAAAGCCCGTTATGTTTAGGAGGACAAAAAGCGAAAAGGAAACCGGCGCATGGCCCGAAAGGCACTGCTGCTTCTGACACTGTTATCCACCAGCGTGGTCGGGATGGGTTATATCCTGTCTGACGAGAATCGCTCAGCGTTTCGATGGTTTACCGACCTGGCCATCGGAGCGCCTTCCGCTATTGCAGAGAAAGCCGCCTCCGCCGCCCCTGACGTTTCACCGGCCATTGACCAGCCGCCCAAGCCACCCGCCGACAATGCCCTCGGGTTTATGCTGGCCAGTGTTGCTGAGCAGTACGAACAGTCTACCCGCTACCCGGCCTGGTCCGTCCCCCTCAGCGAAGCACAGGCGAAGGCCTACCAGGGTAACCGCTACGAGCCGGTCAGCCTTCCGCTGGAGGGTGACGGGCAGTTTACTGTCACGCTCGAGAAATACCGGTTCACCCGGGGCGAAACGATTCTTGTCGCCGCCGTCATTCAGGGCTCCCAGGTTGTTGGCCGCTCACTCACCGCAACTCTTGAAAAACCGGACAGTCGGGAGGCTGTTGCCAGTACCACCCTTGAGCAAGCCGGTTCGGCGGGCTATTTCGAGGGAACACTGGAGGCGAGCGAAGAGCCCGGCGAATACCGCCTGATCGTGGAGGCTCGCCTTGACGGGCGGCCCGTTCGTCACGCATCTCCGCTTACCATCGAGCCTTATCTCGGCGAATTCCGGGGGCTCGGTGAGCCTCACGTCAGTAACAATAATCTGATTATTCCGGTCAGGTTTTCGCCCGAGACGCCGGGTTTCTATGCACTCTCCGCCCAGCTGTACTCCGGTCAGCGCCCTGTTGCCCAGCTGCAGATGGAGCAGCGGCTGGACGGCACATCAGACACTATCAACCTCAAAGCCCACGGCACCGTATTGGCCAACAGGCCCGGGGTCGGTCAGCTCCAGCTGCGTCATATCCAGATACGCCAGCTGCCCGCCAGACCCGGCGACCGGACCAATTATGCGTTCGGACCCGAAAAAGGCTACGTATTCACACCACCGGATCTCGACGATTTGACCGATACCCCGGCGGTGGATCCCGAATCGGAACAACGGGCGGCGCTGCTCCGGCAGCTTGCCGACAAGTTCTGATGACAGGGCCCTGACCCTGCACCGGCTGACGCCGGGATGTACCGCCGCGAGCGGCGGAGAAACGTCTTGTGACAACAATAATTCAGCAAAGACGGAGCACGTATGAAAACAACAATGATCGGAAGTGCCTGTAAGGCCGCCTTGGCGGTCACCATAACGGGTGGTCTGTTTGCCGGAACCGCCCAGGCCCAGCTGGCCGGGCATAACGTCGTGCTGGTGCATGGCTTTCAACAGGAGGACCTGGCTAGTCCCCCTGCCAATCTGCAAGAGGTAAAGGACGCCGGCGAGGGCTACTGGCGAACGTTCTGGCTGTCCCGTTCGGAGGCCCGTATTGACTGGGCCAGTGACGGTCGGGTTGAGGGCAGCATCGCCCAGCAAGCCTATCAGCAACTGCGCCAAATCAGCCAGCAGGGCGTGTGCAACAACTACTGCATTATTGTCTCCCACTCCACCGGCGATCTGGTTGCCCGTTACCTACTGGAAAACCAGGCTCGCTGGCTTCAGTCTGAAGGGCTGCAACCACTGAGAATCCTGGCAGCCATAGACTACTCTGGCGCCGGCGGTGGTACTGAGCTGGCGAACCTGGCATTGAGCCTTGCCTATAACGACAGCTGGTACAACTGGCCCCTCCGCGCGGCGGTGGAGGCATTCACCGGCATCGAACCCGAACCCGGCAAACTGGGCGTGGTAAACGATCTGCAAACCAACACGGCCCGCAACCTGGCCGTGGGCCCGAATTCGATTCCGCGGTTGCGATTTGTGGCCGGTGGCTCATCCTACGGTGGTATCACCAAGCCATTTATTGCCGGGACCGACGATGGCGTGGTGCCCACACATTCTGCCTGCGGTGCCACCACCGCGGAAGGAATTGATTCCTGCTCCTCGAGCGTCAGCCTGGCCGGTAAAGTAACCAGTCAGAATGGTCCTGATGGTCTTTACTACAACCACTATCCGGTGCTGATGAACGAGGGCGTAACTCACAGTGGTGTGCTCGGATCCGAGACCGGCAACATCTCCGTACCAGTGGTTAACAACACCACCCTGAATGGACTGCGGGTGGATTTCGCCAGTCGTACCTACAATCAACGGGCCTGGTGGCAATGGTGGGGATCGGGTGACCGGTATATTGAGGTTCCGGGTTCAGACCAGACCGACATGTCGAACCTGGTGTACAGCACTCTTAACAACTGAAGCCACTGAAACAACGAATCAGCAAGGAAGGCTGGGCTCAGGGACGAGCTTTTTCCTGCCTTCGCATTTTCACCCATCTTTTCTTTTTAGTTCGCAAACTATACATTGACTCGCTTCTCCCACTGATTCACCGGTTGCCGGCAAAGCGATTACCCAATGTCTGACGCGCACAAATCCGATCTGTTACTGGTTGTCGTTACCCTGTTTGCGGCCATCAGCTGGATGTTTTCCAAAGAAGCCGTTCTGCTGATGCCGCCGCTGATGTTCATGGCTGCCAGATTCCTGATTGCCGGCGGTATACTCGCTTTCTTTGCCCGCCGTTCCCTGATGGCCCTCAGCCGGGATCAGGTCCGCCGCTGCGTCGGCGTGGGCCTGGTGTTTGGCACGGCCATGACCTGCTGGGTGATGGGTCTGTTTCATGGCACCAGCCTGGGTGAAGGCGCGTTTCTGACCAGCCTGGGTGTTGTTATTGTGCCCATCATTGCCCGGCTGGTATTTCGGGAAGCGCAGCCGCCCAGCACCTGGCTGGCAATACCCATCGCCGTTGCCGGGCTTGCCCTGCTCTCTCTGAAGAATGGTTTTCAGCCAGAGGCAGGCCAGATTTTCTTCGTGATGGCAGCGAGCATCTTTGCCCTGTATTTCACCCTCAACACCCGGGCGGCCAACCAGAGGACAGTGGTCAACCGGCGCGGCCAAACCGTGGAAAAGCACCGAGTGCCCGCCCTGCCCCTGACCGCCCTGGCACTGCTTACGGTAGGCCTGCTGACCCTTGTGGAATCCATGGTTCTTGAGCAATGGCAGCCAACTCTGAGCAACCCGGATCCTCTGTTGTTCTGGTGGGTTTTGGCCAGCGCAGTAGTTGGTACCGCCGGACGTTTCCTGATCCAGACCTTCGCCCAAAGCCTGTCCGCAAACAGCCATGGCGTAGTGATTCTGGTCCTGGAACCAGTTTGGGTAGCATTGTTCGCCGCAGGCTGGTTCGGCGAGACCATGACCGGCATTCAGCTGGCGGGATGCGGCCTGATCTTCGCAGCACTAATCGTGAACCGGTGGGCGGTGCTCAGCAGAGTCATTAAGGAAAAGCTGCGGAGCCGGAAAACCGCGTAAAAGTGGTTGACCAACATCAGAGGAATCAGTATATTTCGTCCCCGTTGCAGGAGACAGGACCATAGCTCAGTTGGTTAGAGCGCTGCCTTGACATGGCAGAGGTCGGCAGTTCAAATCTGCCTGGTCCTACCATTCCTGCAAGTAAAAAAGTCACTTAGAGCGCAAGCCGAGTGGCTTTTTTTGTGTCTGGTTACCTGCGCCCAAGACCAAATCTCATCTATCTTTGAATTCAAGAACAGACTGCTGACAAGACAAGGCACGACAACACCGCTAGTAGGCTCCGTGGATTGTATAAACTGGAGTAACCACGGGTGATCCTTTTATGCAAGTCGCAAAAAAATATGGTGTAATATAGTCAAATAATCGTGAATGGGAGGCGGTATGTCTCTGTTGAGTATGTTCTTCAGTGAAGAGGATCGTAAACTTCACCAGATGCGGAAAGAATACCCCAACCCTGATATGCACGTGGTTGGTGATGGTACGGTACGCCTAGACCCGAATAAGATTCGGGAGTCCAAGGAATACAAGGCGTTCTCTGTAAAAATGAAAGAGTTTGCCGGAACCGCGAATTAACATGCGTCCAGGGAGGGCCGGGTGCTTTTTCTTCTCATCTTTCCGGTCCTCGTAGCTGGCTACCGTGCCAGCCTGATCCATCCCGTAGAAAGCCTCGCTAACGCCCGCCATCAGGGCCAACGTCTATACCTATCCAGTGCCACAATGGGCCTCAAATGCTTTGCGTTGGCCGGAATAATCGTCTATCTCCTACACGAATGCCTGCCGGACGCAATCAGCTTTTGGGGATGGCACCTTTCACTCTCATTGGCTGATTATATCGGTAAGTCCATTGCCTCGATGGGGGTGGCTTCGACCGAGGTTGCCATGAATTGGACGTGGTTCATATTGCTGAGTATCGCCACTTGGTTTGCCGGAGATCTGCTCAAGATCCGGGCGTACCTATGGCAGGCGCTCTGGCACGGCACTTGGAACATCAAGGTGCCAGTCACCGGCAAGCTCCTCGCCGACTCGCCAATGGACTACCTACTGTTTAAGGCCATGCATTCGAGAAAAGCTGTAATGCTATCAATGAACGACCGAAAGGTTTACGTGGGTTACGTTGCAGCCTGTGCCGAACCATCCCAGAATGGCGGTGCATACCAGGAAGTGACCCTGGTGCCAATGATGAGCGGCTACCGGGATGAGAAAACACTGAAAGTTAACATCACTACCTACTACGAAGATGCCGATGAGTCCGTAGAGCTCATTGTGCGCCAGGACACAATCCTCTCGGCGGGAGAGTTCAACTGGGAGGCGTTCGAGAAGCTTCAGCCGAGAAAGCAAGCACCCACCAGAGTTCACATCGGAAGAAATCAGTTACAAAAGACACCAAACGCGTAATATCCTGGCTCCGTAAAGAACAGGCTTTTCGATGCGTGCAAGGTTTACTCTACCCGATCCTGTTCCACCATTATCAGCTCTTCCAGATCAAATCCCTCTGCCCTGGCCCGCTGCCTGAATGCCTCAATAGCTTCTTCACTGACCTCCGGGGTACGTGACAGGAACCATAAATATTCCCGGTTGTAGCCTGTTACGAAGGCATAGGAATAGTTTTCCTTGTCCAGCTCAAAGACGACGTAAGAGGCATAGAACGGCCCAAAGAACGACACTTTCAGGTGGCCGGTGTTTTCATCTTCCACGAACACCGCTCGACCGTCAGCTTCTTCCCATTTGCCCTCTTCGGCGTTGTAACCTCGATTGATGACTTTGATACTGCCGTCGTCGTTACGACTGTATTTGGCACGCACATTACTCAGGCCGCGTTCAAAAGAATGGTCCAGACGGGCAATCTCATACCAGGTTCCAAGATAGCGCTCCGCGCTAAAACCCGTCACCGGCTTGATCCCCTCAGGAACGCTGGTACAGCCGGCCAGACCGACGAGCAACCCAATCAGGAACCAGTTTTTTGCGACATGCATATCGTGAGTTTCTCCGTGACCGGGTGAAACATAAGCAAAGGGCCAGCGATTGCTGGCCCTTTGCTTTAAACGTTGTAGAAGTCCCGATACCAATCCACAAACCGGGCGATACCTTCGTCCACCGTCGTGGAGGGCTTGTAACCGACGTCATCAATCAGATCATCAACGTTGGCATAGGTGGCCGGAACATCCCCTGGCTGCAGGGGAAGCAGATTCTTCCGCGCTTTCTTGCCCAACCTTTCTTCGATGATCTCGATGAAACGGGACAGCTCCACGGGGTTGTTGCTGCCAATGTTGTAGAGACGGTATGGCCCCTTGCTGGTGCCCGGATCCGGTTTTGCGCCACTCCAGTCCTGGTTTGGCTCGGCCACGTGATCCAGGGTGCGGATCACGCCCTCGACGATGTCATCAATGTAGGTGAAATCCCGGCGGTGGTGGCCGTGATTGAATACATCAATGGGTTCACCTGCCAAGATTTTCTTCGTAAAAATGAACAACGCCATGTCCGGCCGGCCCCAGGGACCGTAGACCGTGAAAAACCGAAGACCGGTGGTCGGCAGGTTATACAGGTGGCTGTAGGTGTGGGCCATCAGCTCGTTGGCCTTCTTGGACGCCGCGTAGAGGCTCAGAGGATGGTCTACATTGTCATGCACCGAGAAGGGCATGGTCTCGTTGGCGCCGTACACGGAGCTGCTGGACGCGTACACCAGGTGCTTCACGCTGTTGTGACGGCAGCCCTCAAGGATGTTCATGAAACCAACCAGATTGGCGTCTACATAGGCGTTCGGATTCTCGATGGAGTAACGCACGCCGGCCTGCGCTGCCAGATGCACGACCCGCTCCGGCTTGTGCCTGGAAAAGAGCGCTTCCATGGCAGCCCTGTCAGACACATCCTCACGGACTTCGGTGAAGCCCGCTTTGCTGATCAGACGTTCCAGGCGGGCTTCTTTCAGGTTCACATCATAATAGTCATTGACGTTATCAACGCCGATCACTTCATCACCCCTGTCCAGCAGGCGGTGAGCCAGATGTGATCCGATAAAGCCCGCGGTACCGGTTACGAGAATCTTCAAGTGTCTCTCCTTAGATCAAAACCAGCCTCAGAATGCCACACCCGCGCTCACGAATGGACCGCCAATCTCGACATCCAGGCGGTCATTGCCGTCTTCGAAATCAATCGCCATCTGACGGTAGCCTGCCCGGAACTGGACCAGGGCAATCTCGTACTGGCCGAAGGCATTGAAATCGTGCATGGAATCGCCGTCGTAGCTGATGAAGTTGCCTTCTGCGCCGACGGATACACCGGTGAATGGCAGATCGAAGCGAGCGGCCACGTAGCCCATGGGAACGACGCCATCTACCTTGGTTTTGCTGACCTGCTGACCGCCTCCAATTTCCTGTACCAGCAGCTCACCAGAGAGATCCCGGGCAGTCAGACCCAGATCCAGATTGACCCAGTTATCGAGTACTTCGTAGTACAGGGTCAGGTCGAGCTGTTCCAGGTCAAGATCGGACTGAACATCACCGGTAACGCCGTCGAAGCCCGCCAGGCCAACTTCACCCCGACCACTTTGCTGAACCAGTGTGTAGTTGATGCGAACATTGGGCAACACCGGTACCGGATGCTCCAGATACAGTGAAGCGTTGGCATTGGAGTCGCTGTCCAGGTTCAGATCATTCTCGACATCAACCACGTCGTTGTTGGTTCCGGCCTCACCGGACAGATCAGAATCCCAGTAACTTACGCTGGCACCCAGGCCCACTACATCTGCCTGGGACAAAGGCGTCACCAGAATCAGTGAACCGCCTACAGCAAGCATCAGTTTACGCATTACACACCCTTATGATTTGTTGTCAGTTTCAATTAGTCGAACTGGATTCCCAGTCGACGGCCCACTTCCTCGTAGGTTTCGATAACCTCACCGAGGCCCTGCCGGAAGCGGTCCTTGTCCATTTTCTTGCGGGTTTCCTTGTCCCAGATCCGACAGCCGTCCGGGCTGAACTCGTCACCCAGAACAATCCCGCCGCCGCTGCGGCCAAACTCGAGTTTGTAGTCCACCAGCAGCATCCCGGCTTGGTCAAACAAGGCTTTCAAAACATCGTTCACTTTGTAGGTTAGCGCTTTCATCTGAGCCAGTTCTTCAGCGGTTGCCCAACCAAAGCTGATAGCCAACGACTCGTTGACCATCGGGTCATGTAGCGCATCATTTTTCAGAAACAGCTCATAAGTGGGCGGATTCAACTCCTGGCCTTCTTCCACGCCCAAGCGGCGGCACAGACTGCCGGCGGAGATGTTTCGAACCACACACTCAACCGGAATCATGTCCAGTTTCTTGACCAGTGATTCGGTGGAAGACAGCAGCCCTTCAAAGTGGGTGGGAACCCCAGCCGCTTCCAGCTTTTCCATGATGAAGGCATTGAACTTGTTGTTCACCATGCCTTTGCGGTTCAACTGTTCCTTTTTCTCGCCGTCAAAGGCAGAGGTATCATCGCGAAATACCATCACGAACCGTTCGGGGTCGTCTGTACGATAGACGGATTTCGCCTTGCCGGCATAGAGTTCTTCACGTTTTTCCATCAGGGGTCTCCGAAAAGCGGCCGCATCAGGCGGCCCCTTTCTGAATCAGTATAGGTAATCGAATAGTTGTAAGAGCAGATCCGGCGTCGTCCGGCTGCCAGTGTAACCCGATGCAGGTTCCGCAGAGACCACGATCGCCCCGTTTCGCTGGGTAAGGTTCACCGTATGAGTATGCTTGGGTGCATCCTTGTCGCTGAACCAGCTGAACCAGCCGGGATCCCGTTCGTCTTCAGTACGGAAATCCACCTGGAACCACCCCTCACTGCGATTCAGATCCACAACGGGGATGTCGGAATCCGTGAGCGCCCGGCTCACTTCCGCCCAGGAGCGACCGTAATCCAGCTCCATTCGAATAGCGACGGCCTCGTCGTTCTCCGAAATCAGCCGAACAAGCGGATCGCTGACCATCCCGGATGCGGCTCGGGAAAAGGATTTGCTCTCTTCCCGGGCCCTGAGAAACTCACCCATGTCGGCCAGAAGGCGTTTCTGCAAAGTCAGCGCCTGATCAGAAGGGTCAGAAACGCCGGTCCAGGGCATCAGGTCACCTGGCTCGTCCGCAACGTCGAGCTTCCGCACCTGTATTTCCGTGGTCTTGCGCCGAACCCCAGGCGCAATGCGAACCTGGACAACCACCTTCTGCTCTTCAGCGGAAGGATCATCGGGCAACTCCACCAACTGACGGGCTCGTTTGCTGAAGTTTGCCAGTTCACTCTGCAGAATGCCCAGTTGAGGACTTTCCAGGGCCACGCCAAGGCCGCGCTCGGCCATGTAGGCATTCACGGCCGGCCAGATCCGCCCAGGCACATCGTTCACCAGGAGCCAGGCTCTGCCATCAAGCTCTTCGATTACGTAGTTTTCATCAAGGATGTCGGACGTCATGTCCGGCGGACGCGGAATATCAGACGGATACATTTTGCTGGCATCAGCCGGTTTGACCTCACGGATCGGCATAGTCTGGCTGAACCGGGAATCATCAGCTGATTTCGGCAATTCGAGCGGCTGCCCCTCCTTCGCGCTTACATAACGCTCGGATCGGTCTTCAACCATACTGCATCCGGAAACTGTTGCCACCAGCAACAGCCCGGTCAATACAACAACGGGTTTCAACATCAAGGTATTACCGGTTCCTTGTAGAACCTGCATCAGGTTACTCCGGGTCGGGGACGATTTCAGCAAACTCAGAGTACACCTGAGGCCTTGAGGGCATCTTCCACTTCGCTGTGGAACTTTTCACTGAGCGGTGTCAGCGGCAAGCGGATGCCTTCTCCAATCATTCCCATGCGGTGCAGGGCCCACTTAACAGGAATCGGATTTGCCTCAAGGAACAATTTCCGGTTCAGAGGCATCAGCAACTCGTTGAGTCGTTCTGTTTCCTCACGATTGCCGGCAATCGCCGCCTCGCACATCTGCGACATGCCCTTTGGAGCAACGTTGGCGGTAACGGAAACATTGCCTTTGGCGCCGGCAAGCATCAGTTCAGCTGCTGTGGCGTCGTCGCCGGAGTAGACTGCAAGGCGCCCATCCAGAGCTTCAATCAGTTCGGCACCCCGGGGAATATTACCGGTGGCATCTTTGATGCCGACAATATTCGGGATGTCTGCCAGGCGCAGCACGGTCTCATTGAGCATGTCACAGGCGGTCCTGCCGGGTACGTTGTAGAGCATCTGGCTCATGCCCGGGACGGCTTCGGCAATGGCCTTGAAATGACGGTACAGGCCTTCCTGGGTCGGCTTGTTGTAGTAAGGCACGACCAGCAGGCAGGCATCGGCGCCCAGCTTGTGGGCTTCGGTAGTCAGTTCGATGGCTTCACGGGTGCTGTTACCACCGGTACCGGCGATAACCGGAATCCGCCCGTTCACACGTTTGATGATGTGCCCGATAACCCGGCAGTGTTCTTTCGGGTCAAGTGTTGCGGACTCGCCAGTAGTACCCACAGCTACGATACCGTGTGTGCCGTTTTCTAGATGGAAGTCTACCAGCTTGTCCAGATCCTCCCAGTGAATTTCACCGTCTGGATGCATGGGCGTGACCAGTGCGACAAGGCTACCCGTAATCATAAAAGCTCCGTCCGAATAAAACCGATATGGTAATGTTGGGCACGAACTGACACAAGAGAATTAAAGGAGATGTCATGCCATCCGTCGAGTTAAACAAACCTGTTCCGGATTTTGAAGCCGCCGCGACGGGCGACCAGACCATTCGCCTGGACGATCTCAGAGGCCGGAATGTCGTTATTTATTTTTACCCGAAAGACAACACGCCCGGCTGTACCACCGAAGGCGAGGACTTCCGGGACCGGATGAAACAGTTTGAAGAACTGGACACCGAGATCCTTGGGGTGTCACGGGATGGTCTGAAAGCACACGAGAACTTCAGGGCAAAGCATGAGTTTCCTTTCCACCTGATTTCCGATAAGGACGAGACGTTGTGCAAACTCTTTGATGTCATCAAACTCAAAAAGCTGTATGGCAAGGAATATATGGGGATTGACCGCAGCACCTTCCTGATCGATCAGGAAGGTGTGCTGAGAGCTGAATGGCGCGGCGTCAAGGTGAAGGGCCACGCGGAGGAGGTGCTGGAGGCTGTGAAGGCGCTGTAAGCGCCTTTCAGACCTTTCCGGGATCCGGCGGAGGAAGGGAGTCCTTCACCGGCCAGGCGGAAAACACGGCCTTGAGCATGGTGGCGAGCGGAATGGCAAAGAAGACGCCCCACAGACCCCAGATGCCCCCAAAAAAGAGAACTGCGACAATGATAGCGACCGGATGCAAATTGTTCACCTCCGAAAACAGCACCGGGACCAGCACATTGCCGTCCAGAGCCTGGATAATACCGTAAATGGCCATCACCCAGATAAAGTGGCTGCCCCAGCCGAAGGCAAACAGCGCAATCACCGCCACGGGAATAGTTACCACTGCCGCCCCGATGTAGGGAATTACCACACTCAGACCAACCAGCAAAGATAGCAATGCCGCATACGGCATGCCCAGCAGCTTGAAGGCAATATAGGTTGCGCCGCCGACAATGAGAATCTCCAATGCCTTGCCGCGGACATAATTAGCACACTGCAGGTTTACCTCGTGCCAGATGGTCAGCATCATCGGGCGCTGCGGCGGGAGCAATTTGGCGATCGCGCCAAGAAGCACCTCCCGGTCTTTCAGGAAGAAAAACACCAGGATGGGTACCAGCACCATGTAGATCAGTAATGCCACCAGATCCGGGATACTGGACAGCGAAAAGGACACCAGCCATTGAGTGAACTGACCCACTTCGGTGCTGACCTGCTGATAAACCGTACCGACAGCCTCAGCTGAAATTAGATGAGGGTATTGCTCCGGCAACAACTCAAGGTAGGACTGCAGTTCGCGGATAATCCGTGGCGCCTCGCCAGCGAGCGCACTGAGCTGGGCCCAGATCAACGGCAGCAGGCCAAACAGGAAACCGACAAGCACGCCAAGGAACACCAGGAACACCCCAAGGATGGAGACCGCCTCGGGAATTCCCAGCTTGTTAAGCTTGGTAACCAGCCCCTGCAGAATAAAGGCGATGATTAACGAAGCAATGGCCGGGGCCAACATGGCACCAAACCAGATGACGAAGACCGTTCCTGTTACCAGAATCAGGAACAGAATGACCGCCTCTTCATCCGAGAAATATTTATGCGCGAGACCGCGTAACGTCCTGATCATTTACAACTCCGAAAAATTAGCCGCCGCACTTTATCACAAACCGGTACTGCCCGGCGGTTTCAGAACTGCTCATCAGTGTATGCCGGGACAGCTGCAAAAACGCAGGGATGTCCCTGGCAGAACCAGCATCGGTCGCAATGACCTCAAGCTCCTCGCCGGGGGCCATGGTATTCAGTTCCAGTTTGGTTTTCAGCAGCGGCATGGGGCAACGCAGCCCGGAGGCATCAAGGTATCGGTCAACCATACAAACAAGGCACCATCACAGTAACTATAAGCGGATTTAACAGGCAGGCATTATGCCGACAGTGATAATGTAATGCATTACAATCCTCTTCAAGGCGGGAATCAGAACTTTTTACCGTAACCCGCTGTCAAACCGGCGATTCAGACCAAAGGCAACCGGCATTACATGATTGTTAACCAATTCCGAGCTCGGACACTCCCAGGATTACTAACCGCGATCTCACTGACGTTTGCGCTGCTGATGACCTCCCTGACCGTTCAGGCACAGGACAGCAGCTTGCCGAGCATTGGTGGCAGTGGCGGAGGCCTTATCGCGGGTCAGCAGGAATCAGACATCGGCCAGCAGGTGATGGTGTCCATTCGCCGCTCTGCGCCGCGCATCACCGATCCCCTGGTTTATGATTATCTGAGTGCCATTACCTATCGGCTGGTGCCCTCTGCCCCACTTCAGAACCGGGACCTGACTCTCGCACTGATCGACAGCCCTGCCATCAACGCTTTTGCCGTGCCCGGAGGCATTGTCGGGGTTAACGGTGGACTCTTCCTGAATGCAGCAACTGAACAGCAGTTTGCGTCTGTGCTGGCCCACGAACTCGCCCACCTCAGTCAGCGGCATTTCGCCAGACGCATGGAGCAGCAGGAAGCCAGCGCTCCCCTGACGCTTGCGGGGATGATTGCGGGCATCGTGCTCTCGGCTGTCACCCAGTCTGACATAGGAATTGCCGCCATTGCGGGAACCCAGGCGCTGGCGGCTCAGAATATGCTGGCCTACAGCCGGGCCCACGAACAGGAAGCAGACCGTGTCGGCCTGGACATTCTGGCCAATGCAGGTCTGGACCCTCGCGGCATGCCGGAAATGTTCGAAATCATGATGCGCCAAAACCGTATGCAGGGAAACCGCCTGCCCGAGTACCTGTCCACGCATCCCCTGACCCAAAGCCGCGTGGCAGACACCCGCAACCGGGCCGAGCAATACCCGGATGAGAAGATCCGGGACGGGCAGGAATATCACCTGATGCGCAGCCGTCTGCAGGTGCACTACGCGCCCTCACCCGAAGTCGCCGTCGAAACCTTCGAAGCCTACCTTGAAAAGCCGGACACACAGCAAAATGAAGCCATCCGCTATGGCTTGTCGGTTGCCTATCTGGAAGCCCGACAATATGAAAAAGCCGCCAATATCCTGAATGATCTGCTAGCGAAAAACCCGGGACGAATTACCTTCCAGGTGTCACTGGCGGAAGTTCGGCTTGCCCAGAACCGGCCAGACGACGCCAGGGCAATCCTCAGGGATGCCTTGGCAAGAAACCCGGGCAATTACCCGATTACCTACACCCTCGCCCAAACGGAAATTGCCGACGGCAATGGATCCGCGGCGGCCGAATACCTCAGGCAACTCACCCGAACCCGACCCGGCCAGGAAGACCTCTGGCTCAAGCTCGCAGAGGCTGAGGGCATGGCAAGGAACATCGTAGGTGTTCACCGGGCACGCGCCGAATACGACGTACTGATGGGCGATCTGGAGTCCGCTCAGCGGCAACTCAGACAGGCTCAGGAGAAATTGCCCGCTGGCGCACCCCAGAGACAGATCGTGACCGAACGGCTCGCAGAGATCACCAGCCGGTTACACGCTCGGGCCAACAGCTGATCAGGCGTTGCCGGCCGCTTTCAGGTTCATGTTGGCGGTGAAATCGAGCATACGCTGCAGTGGCTTCAATGCTCGTTCTCTGAGCGCAGGATCCACAAGTACTTCCTGATCCCCCTGCTCCAATACGTGCAGCAGGTTTTCGAGGCCGTTCATCGCCATCCACGGACAATGGGCGCAGCTACGACAGGTAGCGCCATTGCCGGCCGTTGGTGCTTCAATCAGCGTCTTGCTTGGTGCCAGTTGCTGCATCTTATAAAAGATGCCGTTGTCGGTGGCAACGATGAACTTTTCATTTGGCAGCGTCTGGACCGCACGGATCAACTGGGACGTTGAACCCACCACATCGGCCATTGCCACAACTGCATCCGGCGACTCCGGATGCACCAGTACTGCCGCATCTGGATAAAGCGCCTTGAGATCTTCGAGACCACGGTACTTGAATTCCTCATGGACGATACAGGAGCCATCCCAGAGCAACATATCGGCACCGGTCGTCTTCTGGACATAATGCCCCAGGTGTTTGTCCGGAGCCCAAAGGATCTTTTCGCCGCGGGCATCAAGATCTTCGACAATGGCCTGGGCACAGCTTGAGGTAACCACCCAGTCTGCCCTCGCCTTGACCGCGGCAGACGTGTTGGCATAAACCACCACGGTACGATCCGGATGCTGATCACAGAACTCCGAGAACTCATCCTCCGGACAACCGATGTCCAGCGAGCACGTCGCCTCAAGCGTAGGCATCAGCACTCGCTTCTCAGGGTTCAGGATCTTGGCGGTCTCCCCCATGAAGCGAACACCGGCCACCACAACCGTCGACGCTGGATGCTGATGACCGAACCGGGCCATTTCCAGGGAATCGGCGACACAGCCGCCGGTCTCTTCGGCGAGGCGCTGAATATCCGGATCCGTATAGTAATGCGCCACCAGCACCGCATCCTGCCTTTTCAGGGCGGACTTAATACGGGCTTCCAAGTCAGCCTTTTCGCTAGCGCTGAGGGGCTTCGGCTCGGCGGCATGGGCCAGGTGTTCCTGGACAAGGATACGGTCTTCAGCGTGTGTCATTCCAGCATCTCTGTGTTGCGTTAACGGGGGAAGTATACCATTTCAAACCCCGCTTTAATGATTCTGAAACAGGGGTGTCACAAACTTGAAGTGGCTTTCCTGTTGCCTGTTTACCTAGGTATGAACGTATACGCAAAAAAAAAGAGCCCGAAGGCTCTTTTTTCCACAAAAACCCGGAGGTTTCTGTTATTTGGTGGGTCGTGAAGGATTCGAACCTTCGACCAATTGGTTAAAAGCCAACTGCTCTACCAACTGAGCTAACGACCCATAACTGCCGATCAAAGCCTGTGGCCTCAATCCATACCGAACGATTCATCCCACCCGGTATTTCGTAATTGGTGGGTCGTGAAGGATTCGAACCTTCGACCAATTGGTTAAAAGCCAACTGCTCTACCAACTGAGCTAACGACCCAAACGAGGCGCATATAGTAATGATTTTTGGCCGCTGATCAACCCCTTTTTTTCAGGTTTCTCAACATTTTTCCCGTATCGAGGTCTCAGACGTTTCCGGACTCAAGATACTTCTTTGCCAGGTTTGCCGCGCTGCTGGCGGGGTAATCTTCGATCACCATTTTCATACGGCGCTGTGCTTCCGCCTTTTCACCCAGGCGATCATGCGTCACACCGAGCTTATAAAGTGCATCCGGCGCTTTCCGATGATCAGAAAACCGGGTGGCCACAATGGTGAATGCCTGCTTCGCCTGTTCCAGCTGCGGCTTGACCAGATAAACTTCGCCCAGCCAGTAATAGGCGTTTACGGTAAGGTCGCCTTCCGGGTACTTATCGATAAACTCGTAAATCCGGCTGATGGCCTCATCGTATTTTTTCTGATTGCGGATCAGATCCTGAATCTGTTCGTAGGCCTTGCGCTCTTCGGGACCGGGCTGGCGATATTCCTTGACTGCCGGCGCCGAGCTGGACGCGGCCGAATTCGAGCCTGCCGAGGTCTCAGGAGCTGGTTGCGAAGACAACTTCTCTGACAGGTCCAGGATACGCTGATCCAGGTCGATATACCGGTCGCGCCCTTGTTCCTGCAGGCGGTTAATCAGATGCCGTTGCTCCTCTACTTCACCCTGGAGCCGCCTGACTTCACCCTGAAGCTGCTGGATCATGTAGAACAGCTCCGCCGTAGCCTGGCTGTTATTGCCACTACGCTGAGCATCCTGAGCTGATTGCGCCAGCGCTGACCCCGCCTGCCCGAAGGCAAGCGGGAGCAACACTGTCGCCATGAGTGTTTTTCTCATGGACATTCCTGTGTGATTACTCAAATACGAGTTCGACACGGCGGTTCTGGGCCCACGCACTCTCGCTGGAACCCATCACTGCCGGCTTTTCTTCGCCATAGCTTACGGTCTCAAGCTGACCACGTGAAGCTCCATTCACGATCAGGAAGCGCTCAACCGCGTTAGCGCGACGCTCACCGAGGGCCAGGTTGTATTCCTTGCTGCCACGCTCGTCGGCATGACCTTCCAGACGAACATTCTGGCCCGAATTGTTGGCCAGGTAGCGGGCGTGGGCTACCAGAACGTCACGGGCTTCCGGCTTGATTTCCGCGGTATCAAAATCGAAATAGAACACCCTTACCTCACGCAGCGCTTCCCGCTCCGCCTGCTCACGAGCCGCCATGCGCTCTTCTTCTGTCATGGCTGAGGAGGAAACGCCACCCTGATCATCACCGCCATAGACGGTAGAGCCACCTTCCTGATCCACAGCCCCTACATCGGAGCCATACTGACCGTCTTCCGCGGTGCCGCCGGTCGAGCTACAGCCGGCGAAAAGGCCTACGGAGAGCAAAAGTGCAAATGCCTTGGATTGAGCTGAAAACTTCATAATCTTTTCCTTTCAGTTGATTGATGTTTTTTCCTGAACAATTACCGAAGCCTGTCGGGCTTCAGCAATCAGCGAACCAGAGGTCCCCAGACCGGATCCCGAACCTCGCCCTCAGAACCCGGAAGACTGTACGCTGCTCCACCGTCCGCCGATATGACGGTAAGTACGCTGATGCCATTCTGGTCGGTTGCATAGATCAGCATTCTTCCGTTAGGGGCAACACTTGGAGATTCGTCAGACTCCGTTCGGGTGAGAATGGTTTCCTCACCGGTTTCAAGGTCTGTACGGGCAATGTGAAACGCCCTGTCCCGTTGGTGCACGTAATAGACAAATTTTCCCTTGCTACCGGCCCGCGGGCGGGCGTTATAACGGCTGCCAAAGGTAATGCGCCGCGGCTCAGCGCCGGGCTTCGCCATGTAATAGATCTGGGGGCCACCCGAACGGTCGGAAGTAAAGAAGATCCCTTCGCCCCTGGCGTCCCAGTTCGCTTCGGTATCAATTGCCCAATGATTGGTCAGCTTGGTCAGCTGACTGGTCTCCAGGTCCATTCGGTAAATCTCGGCGTTACCATCCTTGGAAAGGGTCATCAACAGGGACCTGCCATCATCGGACCAGGCGGGCGCCGAGTTGAGTCCGGGAAAATCCGCAACCTTGGTGCGTTTGCCCGTGGAAAGTTCATGCACGAATATCACCGGCTTTCCGGTTTCGAAGGAGACATAAGCCAGTCTCTTTCCATCCGGTGACCAGGCCGGCGACAGGATCGGTTCCTTGCTTTCCAGCCGGATGCGGGCGCGCTTACCGTCCACATCGCTGACCTGCAAACGGTAGCGTGGCTTGCCATTGGCGGTATCCAGAGTCACGAAGGCAAGCTGAGTCGAAAATACTCCGGGGACTCCGGTAATGGCCTCGTAGACCTTGTCGCTGATGTGGTGGGCCAGGGAGCGCATATTGGAGGCAGGCGCTGCCGCCGTTTCCCCGAGAATGCGCTCTTCACGGTTTACGTCAAAAAGTTCGTACCGGGCCTGAACCCGATCGCCATTGCGTGTCAGCGATCCCACCAGAACATAACGCTGCCCCAGCAGCCGCCAGTCCCGGAAATACACTTCCTCCCGTCTGGACGGCAGGCTCAGCATTTTCTCAGGCGAAAGTGTGCGGAACTCCCCACTCATGGCGAGGTCCGCCTGCACGACGCTGGCAACTGTGTCGCCTGCCGGCATCTGACCTGATTCGGCGAACGGAACGACTGACACGGGTATGGCGGAATCCGCGCCTTCGGTGATCCGGATCAACAGTTCCGCTCGCACACCGGTAACCATCACAAATACAAGAGTGATGGCTGCCAGGAGTGTTCTTGACGGTTTGTACCAAATCCGCTGTGTCATGGTGTTATCCGTATCCTTATCTCAACCTGCGAGGGTTGAATTCAATCGTAAACTGCCGGAAATAGCGTTCAAACGTATCCCGGTCGCTTGGTATCGGGTAACGGCTCAGCGAGCGCACCGCGCCAAGAGCTGAGTTGTCAAAGGCCGTGTTACCACTGCTACCGACCAGCTTAACACTTGCCAGCTCCCCCGTTGGCAACAGGGTAATCTGAAGCCGGGCGGTCATCTCCTCTGTCGCCGAGGAGGGCGGATACCAGGCCTGACTCAGCCGTTCCCGGATCAGCGACTGATACTTCTCACTTTCCGACAGCATCTGCGCCTCTCTGGCCTTTGCGGCAGCAGCCTCCTGTTGGCGGCGGGCTTCTTCCTCACGGGCCTGGCGAGCAGCATCTGCCTGAGCCTCAAGCTGCTGCTCACGAAGCTTGCGTTCCGCCTCAAGACGCTTACGCTCCGCTTCCTGGCGCGCCAACTCTTCCTGCCGTTTGCGCTCCGCTTCTTGCTGTTTTTTCAGTTCTTCCTGTCGGCGTTTTTCTTCTTCCGCCTTCTGCCTGGCCTCTTCCTGTCGGCGCTTTTCTTGCTCGGCTTTCTGACGTTCGCGCTCTTTGGCTTCAGCTTCAGCCTTTTGCCGGGCGGCTTCCTCTTCACGAGCCTTGCGGGCTTGCCGCTCCTTCGCCTCGGCTTCCTGTCGCTCCCGTTCCTTTTGCTGCTGAAGCTTCTTCTGTTCTTCCTCACGCTTCTGCTCGGCGATACGTCGCTTTTCCTCTTCCAGACGACGCTGCTCCGCTTCTGCCTGCTGCCGCTGCTCCTCAGCCTTGCGCTCATCATCACGCTTTTGCTGGTCAACAGGATCCACCACCGGGCTTGGCTCAGGTTCCTGCTGCGTGATCAATCGGGCCGCTATGCTTCTGGGCGGCGGTTCATGTTCCGGCGAGGTCCAGGACCAGCCCGCCAGCGCAACGCCCAAAATCAGCACATGGAGCGTTACCGAAAGCATCACTGGCGACTTCCAGGGCGGCACTCCGGTTGTGGTTACTTCGCGCTGGTTATCTCTCACAACACTCCTGCCTGCACCGGCGTCACTTGTTGTCCCGGGGTGATTCAGTAATCAGGCCAATACTGCTGGCTCCGGCACCCTGCAATTCCGCCATCAGGCGCACAACCGTGCCGTATTCAACGTATTCATCGCCACGCACCAGAATTTCACTGGAGGAACGCTGAGACAGAATCTTGGCGATCTGCTCCCGGACTTCGGCCAGCGACATCGGATCGCTGCCCTTATCACCCACCTCTACGTAATAGGCACCGTTGGCGTCCACCGACACGATCACCGACTCGACGTCTTTGTCCGCCTGAATCGGATCAGAGGTGGTCTGTGGCAGGTCGACCTTAACGCCCTGAGTCAGCATCGGCGCGGTAACCATAAAAATAATCAGCAGCACCAGCATCACGTCAATGTACGGAACCACGTTGATTTCCGACATTGGCTTTCGCCGCTGTTCCGGCATCATTCCCGTGCCTTTCATAAGCTATCGCTCCTGCCCTGACTCCTGCCCGTAAAAGGTGCGGCCATCACGCGGCGCCCTTGTCAGTCTGGTGAACGCGGCGATGAAGAATACTGGAGAACTCATCCGCAAAGGTGTCATAGTTCTTCAGCAATACATCCGAAATAGCCGCGAAGCGGTTATAGGCAATAACCGCCGGAATGGCCGCAAACAGACCCATGGCGGTTGCAATCAGGGCTTCGGAAATACCTGGGGCAACGGTTGCCAGAGTCGCCTGCTGGACCTGGGCCAAGCCGCGAAATGAATTCATGATGCCCCACACGGTCCCGAACAGACCGACATAGGGGCTTGTGGAACCGACCGTTGCCAGAAACGGAAGATGGGCTTCCAGGCGTTCCTGTTCGCGGGAGAAGGCAACACGCATGGCGCGCTGGGTACCTTCCATGACCGCATCGGCATCACGGCTTTGCTGACGCAGACGGGAAAATTCCTTGAAGCCGGCCCGGAACAGCGCCTCCATTCCTGAAAATGGTGTCGGTTCGGCATTCACCTCCCGGTACAACTGACCGAGATCCATGCCGGACCAGAAACGCTCTTCAAACGCTAGCTGCGCCCGCTTGGCTTTTCGGAATACCTGAATACGCTGGAAAATAAGCGCCCAGGACATGATGGATGCCAGGGCCAGCAAAAGCATGACCAACTGCACCAATACACTGGCGTTTGCAATCAGGTACCAGACTGATAGTTCTGAATCCACCTCTTACTCCTGGCTCATTCTGTTTGTCGTTTCAGGAGACTGGACCTTTCTGGCCAGCAATTCCTGCATATTGTCCGGTAGGCGGCGAGGCCGACCGGTGTCCAGGGCGACACAGGCAACCCGCACATCGCCTTCACAGAGCAGTTTCCTGTCCGCCGCACGAAAGACTCTCTGCCTGAAATCCATCCACACCCGGCCGAAGGCCACCGGCTCCGCGGTTACCAGCAACTCGTCGTCAAGCTTCGCCGCCACGGTGTAGTGGATGGACAGTCTCTGCACGACATAGCTGATATTGTCGGCAAGACCCGCTCTCAGCCCGACGCCACAACTGCGCACCCACTCGGTCCGGGCTCTCTCCATGTAATGCAGATATTTGGCATGGAATACGATGCCGCCGGCATCCGTGTCTTCAATGTAGACACGAACCGGTAATCCAAAACTTGCGTCTGCCGCCTGGTCAACCAAAAAGATCATCCTCCCTGCCCGATTTCGGCGGGACAACCCCGAAATGCTGGTAGGCATTGGAGGTGACCATGCGGCCTCTGGGCGTACGCAACATGAAGCCCTGCTGAATCAGGAAGGGTTCCAGGACATCTTCGATCGTGCCCCGCTCCTCACTGATGGCCGCTGCGAGGCTCTCGACCCCCACCGGACCACCATCAAACTTTTCAATCATCGCCATCAACAGCCGGCGATCCATATGGTCGAACCCCTGGCTATCAACCTTCAGCATATTCAGGGCCTGATCGGCGATATCCGAGGTGATACGGCCATCCGCGCGGACTTCGGCAAAATCGCGGACCCGACGCAACAGACGGTTGGCAATCCGCGGGGTGCCCCGTGACCGGCGGGCAATTTCAAACGCACCAGCGTCATCGATTGAAACGGAAGACAGACGGGCAGACCGGATGATAATGCTGGTGAGATCTTCAGTGTTGTAGAACTCAAGACGCTGAACAATGCCGAAGCGGTCCCTCAATGGCGATGTCAACAAACCCGCCCGCGTAGTGGCGCCTACCAGTGTAAACGGTGGCAGATCCAGCTTGATGGAACGAGCGGCCGGCCCTTCACCGATCATGATGTCCAGCTGGTAGTCTTCCATGGCCGGATACAGCACTTCTTCTACGGCAGCGCTGAGGCGGTGAATCTCGTCGATGAAGAGAACGTCGCCTTCTTCGAGATTGGTCAGCATTGCCGCCAAGTCCCCGGCCTTCTCCAGAACCGGGCCCGAGGTTGTCTTGATGGACACCCCCATCTCGTTGGCAATGATATTGGCGAGGGTGGTTTTACCGAGACCGGGAGGACCAAAAATCAGGACATGGTCCAGTGCTTCCTGGCGGCCACGGGCAGCGGAGATAAATATGTCCATCTGCTCACGAACCGCAGGCTGACCAACGTATTCGGCCAGCAAGGTCGGGCGAATAGCCCTGTCATACACTTCTTCGTATTCACCGGCCCGGGCCGAAATCAACCGGTCGGATTCGATCATGGCATCACCCATAGTGTGGGAATCAACATCGTGCCTCGCCTTCTACCTGCTGTTCCAGGCTGCCCCAATTGTACAAAGGGGTTTGAGGGTGTCACGTTACGCTCTCTACAGGTTCGCGACAGGTATCGGTGATCAAGCCGGTATCATGTTGCGAAGGGCCAGCCGAATCAAGGCCTCACTGGTCATCCCATCCTCTGCCACCTTGCTTATGGCCTTGGCCGCTTCCTGAGGTTTGTAACCCAGAGAAATCAGAGCGGCTTCCGCCTCCTCTGTCGCCGCTGGCGCGCCAGAGACGGAACGTCCACCCACCTGGCCCGAGCCTGTCGTTTCAGGCGACGTTGGCACAAATTGTCCCTCAAGTTGCCCTATCCGGTCGGTCATTTCAATAAGAAGCCGTTCGGCCGTCTTCTTGCCGACCCCGGGCAGTTTAACCAAAGAGGTCAAGTCCCGGCCTTCCACGCAGCGGATAAACTGCTGGGCATCGAGGCCGGAAAGAATGCCCACGGCCAGTTTTGGCCCCACGCCATTCACCTTGATCAACTGGCGAAACAGATTGCGGTCCAGCCGAGAGGCAAAACCGTACAGACTCTGGGCATCCTCCCGGACGGCAAAATGAGTGTGAAGGGTAACTTCCTCGCCCGTTTCAGGCAGATGGAAGAAGGTGGTGTAGGGAATATCTATTTCGTAGCCAAGGCCGGCGCACTCTACCAGCGCCTGGCCCGGAGTCTTTTCAACCAGAATACCTCGGATACGACCAATCAAGGGGTATCTCCTGTGGCTCTTGTGAGCTGTTTACTGTTGTCGCACGCGACCGCTTCGAACCTTCCCGGCGCCGCCAGCGACCCGCAGGATACTCTGACTCATGTGGGCATGGCACATCGCAATGGCCAGGGCATCCGCGGCGTCCGCCTGGGGTTTGCGGGAAAGTGCAAGCAGCACCTGGACCATATGCTGAACCTGGGACTTGTCTGCCCCACCCTTACCAACAACGGCCTGTTTGACCTGCCGGGCGGAATACTCGTGAACCGCAAGGCCGCTGTTGGCAGCACTGACAATCGCTGCCCCCCGGGCCTGGCCCAGCTTCAGGGCTGAATCGGGATTGCGCGCCATGAATACCTGCTCAATGGCAAATTCTTCCGGACGATACTCGCCGATCAGCGTGGCCAGACTCTGAAAAATAGTCTGCAGGCGCTCGGCCATGGGCTTCTCACCCACGCGAATGCAGCCACTGTCGAGGTATTCGATGTGTCGGCCTTCCACACGGATGACGCCGTAACCGGTAATTCTCGATCCGGGATCAACGCCCAGAATTATCGCCACATCAGTGCCTCTGTCTGGTTGCAGCAGCGCTATTGACCACCCGGACGCAGCGCGACTGCCCTGGCCCGGTGCTCACGACTTACTCCTTTGCCTCACCAGCCTCAGCCTTGTTGCCTTCCACAGGTTTCGCCGGCTTGCGCAGGCGGATATGCAGCTCGCGCAGCTGTTTCTCGTCCACTTCGCCCGGGGCCTGAGTCATCAGACAGGTAGCGCTCTGGGTTTTCGGGAAGGCAATTACGTCACGAATGGACGTGGCACCGGTCATCAGCATCACCAGGCGATCCAGACCGAAGGCCAGGCCACCATGGGGCGGGCAGCCGAACTTTAAGGCATCCAGCAGGAAGCCAAACTTGGCCCGGGCTTCTTCTTCGCCGATACCCAGGATGCGGAAAACAGTTTCCTGCATTTTTTCATCATGGATACGGATCGATCCGCCACCCAGCTCGGTACCATTCAGGACCATGTCGTAGGCGCGGGACAATGCGTTGGCCGGATCCGCCGCCAGATCTTCCGGGCTGCAGGAAGGCGCCGTGAACGGATGGTGAATCGCAGTCAGGCCGCCGTCCGGAGTTTCCTCGAACATCGGAAAATCCACGACCCACAGCGGCGCCCAATCACAGGTCAGCATGTTCAGATCGTGACCGACCTTGATACGCAGCGCACCCAGGGCTTCGTTGACCACGGTTGTCCTGTCGGCACCGAAAAAGACGATGTCGCCGTCTTCTGCGCCCACCCGCTCCATGATCGCCAGGGCCACATCGTCGCCCAGGAACTTGATGATCGGAGACTGCAAGCCTTCCACGCCCTTGGCCAGGTCGTTGACCTTTATGTAGGCCAGGCCTTTCGCGCCATAGATACCGACGAACTTGGTGTAATCGTCGATCTGTTTGCGGGTCAGTTCACCACCTTTCGGCACGCGCAGGGCTGCAACACGACCTTTGGGATCCTTGGCGGGGCCAGCAAAGACTTTGAAGTCCACACCGGCTACCAGATCACCGACATCCAGCAGTTCCAGGGGGATACGCAGGTCCGGCTTGTCACTACCGTAACGCTGCATGGCCTCGGCATACGGCATTTGCGGGAATGACGGCAGTTCTACATCCAGCACATCCTTGAATAGGGAGCGAATCATGTCCTCATTCAGGCCCATCAGGATCTCTTCATCGATGAAGGAGGCCTCTATGTCTACCTGGGTAAATTCCGGCTGGCGATCCGCGCGCAGGTCTTCATCCCGGAAGCACTTGGCGATCTGGTAGTAGCGATCAACGCCAGACACCATCAGCAGCTGTTTGAACAACTGGGGCGACTGGGGCAGCGCAAAGAAGGAGCCTTCGTGGGTACGACTGGGCACCAGGTAATCCCGGGCGCCTTCCGGGGTCGCCCGCGTGAGGATGGGGGTTTCCACATCCATGAAGCCGTTGCTGTCCAGATAGTTCCGGATATAGCTGGTCACCCGGGAGCGGAAACGCAGACGATTGATCATCTCCGGGCGACGCAGGTCCACATACCGGTAACGCAGGCGAACGTCCTCACCCACATCGACGTGTTCGTCCAACGGGAACGGCGGTGTCGCTGCGGCGTTCAGGATGCTCACTTCCTTGCCCAGCAGCTCAACCTGCCCGGTAGGCATGTTGTTATTCTCGGTACCGGCAGGACGGCGGCGTACGCGGCCGGTGACTTTGATAACGAATTCGCTGCGGACTTTCTCTGCCAGGGCGAAGCTTTCAGGGGTGTCCGGGTCGACAACCACCTGAGAAATGCCATCCCGATCCCGCAGGTCCAGGAAGATTACCCCACCATGGTCTCGGCGACGGTGGACCCATCCGCAGAGTGTGACTTCCTGATCAATGTGGGATTCGTTGATCCCACCGCAATAATGACTGCGCATACCGGTTCCCGTTACGTTAAATGTGTTCAAATTTGGTGCTTTAAGTGCCGCGCCGAATGTGGTGAGCTTTTCCGAAACACGCTGTAAATACGTCCGTGTACGCTCTGCTCCGCCATCCATGGCTCCGCAAGGTTTCGGAAAAGCTCACCACACCCGGCGCTATGCTGTTCGTGCCCGCTCAAAAAATGTTGCGACCATAGCGGAAAAGGCGCCCATTATAAACACAATGGCTCTGAAAATCAGGCGTCCTGGAACGCAAATCACTTGGCCGGATGACTGAGGGTTGGCAGCCAGCTAGAATGCTCCCTTTTCTACCACCAGAGGGAGTCCTGAACTTGGCCACCAGAGCGGAGCAGAAACTGAAGACACGGCGTGCCCTGATGGATGCAGCCCTGGCTCAGTTAAGTGCCGATCGGGGCTTTGGCAGCCTTAGTCTCAGGGAGGTTGCCCGAGAGGCCGGTATTGCACCTACTTCGTTCTATCGACATTTCTCGGAACTGGATGAACTGGGCCTGGCTCTAGTGGACGAAGGAGGCGTTGCCCTGCGGCAGCTCATGCGGCAGGCGCGCAAACGGATTGCCCGGGACGGTGGCAGTGCCATTGCAACGTCTGTGGAGACTTTCATGGAGTATCTGGGCAACAACGCGAACCTTTTCCGGCTGATGCTGCGTGAACGAACGGGCGTTTCCACAACGTTTCGAACAGCGGTAAAAGCGGAAATCGATCATTTTGTGACCGAACTGGCCGATGATCTTCGGCGGATCGCGGAGGAACAGAACAAGCCGCTCTCTGAGGCGAAACTGGTGGCCGAGGCGATGGTCACGCTGGTGTTCAACCAGGGTGCGGAGGCGCTGGACGCGACTCCGAAGGAGCGAGAGGAACTCAAGGTCAAGCTGAAAACGGAGCTACGTATGATTCTGGTCGGTTCCCAGACGCTGGCAAAATACCAGTCTCGCTCAGGACGCTAGACGCCCGCCTTGAGCTGCTCGAGCACCGGACCAAGCTGTTTCCTGACCTGCTCCAGCCCCAGATCGGTATAGGGCACAGGAGCCTGCTTGCCCCATACCGGGCCTGGCCAGGCCGGGTCTCCCTCGAAGCGCACGATATGATGCAGGTGCAGCTGGGGCACCATGTTGCCCAAGGCGGCGACGTTCATCTTGTCGCCCCCGAACACGTCCATCATGGCCTGACTGAGCGCCGAGGACTCCCGCAAAAGTTGATGCTGCTGATCTGCCGACATCTGGTAGATCTCCCGAATTCCGGTAACGGCCGGCACCAGCAGCACCCAAGGCCAGGTGCTGTCGTTCATCAACCGGATCTCACACAACGAGCTGGAGCCGAGGCTGATGGTGTCGGCGCTCAGACGGTCATGCAACTCGAAATCCCCTGGCATGTTCACGATCGCTCCCCTAATTACTGCGAATGGAACTGAGTACGACCACGACCAATGGCGTAGTAGATCATCCCGTAACGCTCAAGCATTTCTGGTTCGTAAAGGTTGCGGCCATCAAACACCACAGGCTCGCGGATCGTGGCTGCAATCGATTCGAAATCTGGCGAGCGGAATTCCTTCCATTCAGTGCAAATTGCCAGCACATCCGCGCCCTTGAGCGCCTGCTCCTTGGTGCCGCAAAGGGTCAGGCCCGACTGGTCTCGGTAGATTCGCTGGGTCTCTTCCATGGCCTCGGGATCAAACGCCTGGACGACCGCCCCGGCTTTCCAGAGGTCTTCCATCAGGGTACGGGACGACGCCTCGCGCATGTCATCGGTGTTGGGTTTGAAGGCCAGCCCCCAGAGCGCGACCACCTTGCCCTTGAGATCACCACCAAAATAATGGCTGATCTTGTCGAACAGGACGTGCTTCTGAGCGTAGTTTACCGCCTCCACCGCCCTCAATAGTGGCGCGTCATAGCCACAGTCACTGGCCGTCCGGGCCAGCGCCTGAACATCTTTCGGGAAGCAGGAGCCACCGTAACCGCAACCCGGATAGATGAAGTGGTAACCAATCCGGGGATCGGAACCGATACCGCGCCGGACGGCCTCAATATCCGCCCCCAGCCGCTCGGCCAGGTTAGCAATTTCGTTCATGAAGCTGATCTTGGTGGCCAGCATGGAGTTGGCCGCGTATTTGGTCAGCTCCGCGGACCTCAGGTCCATGAAGATCATCCGGTCGTGGCTGCGGTTGAACGGGTAATAGACTTCCCGCAGGAGTTCCGCGGCTCGCTCACTGTCGGTACCCACTACGATCCGGTCCGGCTTCATGAAATCATTGATGGCCGCCCCTTCCTTGAGGAATTCCGGGTTGGATACCACGTCAAAGTCCAGCTCCAGCCCTCGATGATCAAGCTGTGCACGAACGGCAGCTCTGACCTTGTCGCCGGTGCCCACCGGCACAGTAGACTTGTCGACCACCACTTTGTAGTCGTCCATGTACTCACCGATTGACCGGGCAACAGCAGTCACGTACTGAAGGTCGGCAGAACCATCCTCGTCCGGGGGCGTGCCTACGGCAATAAACTGGAGGGTACCGTGCTGAACCGCCTCTTCTGCGTTCGTGGTAAACGACAGACGTCCAGCGTCAACAGTGTGCGTTACGATGTTTTCGAGGCCCGGCTCGTAGATAGGAATCTGGCCGTTCTTCAGCTTCTCGATCTTGTCCTGATCAACATCCATGCACAGAACGTTGTGACCAACATCCGCAAGGCATGCGCCGGTCACAAGGCCCACGTAACCGGTTCCAAAAATCGTAATTTTCATCCGTTAAATCCCGATACACATACAAAAAGATTATTGGGTGTTGCCCGCTTTTTTCCTCTGCCAGATCGCTTCCCAGGCCAGCGCCGTTCCAACAATGGTGTCCAGATTATCGTAATCCGGTTGCCAACCCAGGGTTTGCCTGATCAGGGTGTTATCCGCCATCAACGCTGCCGGGTCGCCCGCACGCCGGCCGGTTTCGGTAACCGGAAAATCGACACCGGACTGTGCCTTTACAACATCAATCACTTCCCGCACCGTAAAGCCACGACCATAACCGCAGTTCAGGACCTTCGAAGGACCACCATCTGCCATGTAATCCAGCGCCATGACATGCGCCTTGGCCAGATCCTCCACATGGATATAATCCCGGATGCAGGTACCGTCTCGGGTGTCGTAGTCGGTACCAAAGACGCTCATGCCTTCACGTTGGCCAGTAACACATTCAGAGGCCACCTTGATCAGATGGGTCGCCTCGGGGGTGGCCTGGCCGAGCAGTCCGTCCGGGTTGGCGCCAGCCACGTTAAAGTACCGAAGAATGACATAATGGAGGCTGGAGGCGGCGGCCAGATCCATGATCATCCGCTCGCTCATCATCTTGGAGGCACCATACGGATTGATGGGCGCCAGCGGCAGATCCTCGGTCAGCACCGTCTGCTCCGGCATGCCATACACGGCTGCCGTGGAGGAAAACACCATGTAGGGCACGCGGTGTTTCTCGACGGCTTTGAGGAGGTTCAGGGTGTTGCGGGTGTTATTGCTGTAATACTTCAGGGGATTGGCGACGGATTCAGGCACGACGATATTCGCAGCGAAATGAAGCACCGCTTCAAACCGGTGACCGGAGAACAGGTCCTCAATCGCCGCCTCATCTGCCAGATCCCCGACCACCAGTTCACCGGCCGTTACCGCCCAGCGATACCCAGTGGACAGGTTATCGAAAACCACAATATCGTGACCGGCCTGGCCCAACTGACGCACTACATGACTGCCAATATATCCGGCACCGCCGGTAACAAGTATTTTCATGACTGAAGTTTACCCCTTCCCTGATAGTTGCTTCCGCTGACGCCGGAGGTCTTCACGGCGCTGACTGAAAAAATCGCTTATTATCTGGCCACACTGCTCCTGGAGGAGGCCTGAAACAGCTGTCACGTTCCAGTTAAGGTATGGCTCCTCAAGCGTCCTCCGCGCCGACTCCACAGCACCCGCTTTTGGCTCAGGGGCACCGTAAACCAAACGACTTACGCGACTGTGAACAATGGCTCCCACGCACATGGTACAGGGCTCAAGCGTTACATAAAGAGTCGCCCCGGATAAACGGTAGTTGCCCACGCGCGCGGCTGCGTCTCTGATCGCCCGGATTTCAGCGTGCGCTGTCGGATCGCAGCCGGTAATGGGGGCGTTGAAACCGGCACCGACCTCGCGCCCGTCAAGAACCACAACTGCTCCAACCGGCACTTCTCCAATACTGGCCGCCTGCCCCGCCAGCGCCAGTGCCCGGCTCATCCAGTATTCATCTGACGCAAGAACACGATGTATCGTGGAATGACCACCCATACCGGAAACCCGTTAAAAACCGGAACTATAACAAGTGAGGTATCAGATCGTCACGGAATAACCGCCGGCTGGACCACGGTTTGACAAATTTCAATGCCCGAACCCGCGAGCCATGTCAGCGTTTAACCAAAGGTTAGCAAGGAAAGTATTGGGCAACAGGGAGGCGCTATCCGATGGCTCAACCCGAAACAACAGACACGGCGGAAAACGGGACGGCCTTTCGCATAAAAGATTGCGCTTTGGTTGTTCTGGCCACCGGAAGAAAAGCGAGAATGTTACAGGAGTTCCGCAGTGAGCTGGCCAGTATAGATACGGCGAGCATATACCATCATTTTTGGGGCGGATTACTTCAACCGCGCTTTGAAGAGCGTGAATATAACAACGACTTTGCCGCCTGGGTTAAACACGGCATTCACGACGCGGTACTTGCAGAACGACTCTCAGCTTTGGCGCCCACGAGCTTTTCTGATCTTGACACCCTCCGGCAGGAAATTAAGGAACTTGTCGATATCCGACTGGACGAAGTTGAATACTTGTTATGGGCCCGCGCCACCCAGCAATTTGAATTCGTCCGTTCCCAAATCGTCGTATTCAATACCGAAAAACAGTTGGAGGAGCCGCACGAACTGTCGTCCGCCATAAAAGACCTCTCCATAAGCAGTGTTTTTTACCATTTTATTGATGCCCGGCGACGGACCTCTGATGGTCGTGACGACTTCAGTGACTGGTTGACTGTTTTTGGTGACGAATTCACGCCACTGCAAGAACAGCTCGCGGGCATCGATCCCTATTTTGGTTCTCTAAGCGAATTACGGGATCAACTTGGAAGCCTGTTTACCTCGTATTTCGAGGGGGAATCACCATGAGTCTATTAGAGGACTATTCGGGCGTTGTCGGGCCAGATGTTATTGCCCATCTGCGGCAACTCGCCCGTCCCCTGGCGGGCGCGAAAGTCGTTCATGTCAATTCAACCCGTGTTGGCGGTGGCGTTGCAGAGATCCTGACCAAACTGATTCCGTTGACCCGTGAGTTGGGCATTGATGCTCACTGGGAAGTCATATCCGGAGAGGAGCAGTTCTTCGAGTGCACCAAGGGCTTTCACAATACCCTGCAAGGCAACCGCACTCCGATAAGTGACAGCCTGCTCAATGTCTTTGAAAAAACCAATGAACGTAATGCGGAAACGTTAAGGCCCACCCTGGAGGATGCGGATTTCGTGTTCATTCACGATCCGCAACCAGCGCCACTGCTGACATACTGCCCCGACCGAAAAGGTAAGTGGATCTGGCGCTGCCATATCGACGCAAGCCACCCTTACCGGCCCGTCTGGAAATATCTTCGGAATTTCGTCGCCCCTTACGATGCCAGCATCTTTTCCTTGGCAGCGTTTGCCCAGGAATTACCGCACCCGCAGTACCTTATACCGCCAAGTATTGACCCGCTGAGCGAGAAAAACATGGCGCTGGAAGCGGAATATATCCAGAGCATCTCAGCCCGTTACCAACTCGATCCACAGCGGCCCCTATTAGTTCAGGTCTCACGTTTTGATCGATTCAAGGATCCGTTAGGCGTCATCCAGGCCTATCAGCTGGCGAAGCGATTCCTGCCATCAATTCAGCTGGTACTTGCCGGCGGCGGTGCGTCGGATGACCCGGAAGGGAGCGCGGTTCTCAGCGAGGTGCAAGCGGCTGCCCAGGGTGACCCGGACATTCATGTTCTGTTGTTGCCCTCAGATGCCAACCTTGAGATCAACGCATTGCAGCGATCCGCCGACATCGTTTTGCAGAAATCGATCCGTGAAGGATTTGGCTTGACCGTCACCGAAGCCATGTGGAAAGGAAAGCCCGTTATTGGAGGAGATGTCGGTGGCATTCGACTTCAGGTCATCAATCATCACACAGGTTTTTTGGCGAACACTCCGGAGGGTACCGCCCTGAGAATCCGGTACCTTCTGCACCAGCCTCAGAAAATTCAGGCAATGGGTGAAAAAGCGCAGTCGTTTGTTCGCGACCATTTTCTTATCACCCGCCATCTGCGGGAATACCTGACGCTAATGGCGGCTCTGTTTTATGGCTCCTGGGACCGCATCGAGCTTATTTGAAAAGCACCCTCTTTTAATGAGTGAGACAAAGCAGCAGTCACATTACATGCCATTTGGCGCAGAGCTACGGGAAGACGGACTCGTCCGGTTCCAACTGTGGGCGCCGGCTGCACAGCGAGTCGAGGTGTATCTGAACGTTCCTGCTACGGGTAGCGAGCGCCTCCCTTCCCTGTCGGAGGCAATCTTGTTGCCAATGGAAGCCAAACCCGGGGGCTGGTTCAGCATTATCACCGAGCTGGCCTGTGTCGGCAGCCTTTATTACTTTCGCATTGACGAAGACGTTTTGGTGCCAGACCCGGCCTCGCGATTTCAACCGGGCGACGTGCATGGACCCAGCGAAGTGGTTGATCCCGCAGCCTGGGCTTGGCGAAATCCAGGCTGGTGCGGCCGCCCTTGGGAGGAGGCCATCATCTACGAGCTGCACGTTGGCTGCTTCACCAGGGAAGGCAACTTTGCAGCGGCGATGGACAAGCTCGACTATCTGGTGGAACTGGGCATCACCGCGATCGAACTCATGCCGGTGGCGGATTTTCCCGGCAGCCGTAACTGGGGCTATGACGGCGCCTACCCGTTCGCCCCCGACAACCAGTATGGACGCCCCGACGACCTGAAAGCGCTCATTGATGCCGCTCATGGGCGCGGCCTGATGGTTTATCTGGATGTGGTTTACAATCATTTCGGGCCTGAGGGCAACTACCTCATGCACTATGCGCCCCAGTTTTTCTCTGATCGACATGAGACTCCCTGGGGCGCGGGCATCAATTACGACGGTAATGACAGCGAGCCGGTGCGGCAGTTCTTCATCCACAATGCGCTCTTCTGGCTGGAAGAATACCACCTCGATGGGTTACGCCTGGATGCTGTTCACACCATGACGGACGATTCAACACCGGACATTCTTACTGATCTGGCACAGCGAATTCGCAGTCATTTTGGTGGCTCCCGACATATTCATTTGATCCTCGAGAATGATCACAACGCAGCACACTTTCTGCCGCGCGACAGGGACGCAAGACCACAATTTTACAACGCTCAGTGGAACGACGATTTCCACCATGTCCTGCACCTGCTGCTAACAGGTGAGTCGACGGGTTACTACATCGATTACACCCATGAGCCAGTTCAGCTTCTGGGAAGATGCCTGACCGAGGGATTTGCCTATCAGGGAGAGCCTTCGGCTTATCGCGGGGAGCGCCGCAGAGGTGAGCCCAGCAGCCATTTACCGGCCTCCGCCTTTGTCTCATTTCTGCAAAACCACGACCAGGTGGGCAACCGGGCTTTCGGCGAACGCATAGCTTCTCTGGCCAGTCCGGAGCAGCTCCGGGCAGCGACGGTCTTACTCCGGCTTGCCCCCTCGACGCCTCTGTTATTCATGGGTGAAGAGTGGGGCTGCATTCAGCCATTCACCTTTTTCTGTGACTTCGGGCCGGAGTTGGCAAAAAGTGTCATTACCGGTCGCCAGCAGGAGTTCGCCCGATTTGCACAATTCAGTGCCCCCGAATCACGAGAATGCATCCCCAACCCGATGGCTCCGGAAACCTTCAATCGGTCTGTCCTCGACTGGGCCGCCTGCGACCTGAAAGAGCACACACACTGGCTGGAGTTAAATCGGGAACTTAACGCCGTACGACAGCAAGAACTGATTCCCCGACTTGATAAAATGGCAGGCCACCAGAAACCTTTCCTGAAACTGGGTGATCGAACTTTGGCAGCAAGCTGGGTGCTGGGCGACGGCTCCGAGCTTTTCCTAATCGCCAACCTTGATAGTCAAGGCATCGCAGGCATCAAGTGGCCACCGGGCAAGATTCTTTACGCCACTCACAACGCCCTGACCGGGAAACATGGCGACGTGGAGCTACCCCCTTGGTCAGTGGTCTGGTTACTGAAGGCCGGAGGCACCTCTGCATGAGAGCGCCTGTGACACCCTCTGCGACCTATCGCCTGCAGTTCAATCGTGACTTCACCTTCGCCGATGCCACCAAAATCATCCCTTATCTCCACCTCCTCGGCATCAGCCACATTTACGCTTCACCCTTTCTGAAAGCACGGGCCGGCAGCCCTCATGGCTACGACATAGTCGATCACAATGCTCTGGACCCGGAGCTCGGAGACGAAGCCAGTTTCGCCACCTACGTTCAGGCGTTGCAAGAACATGGAATGAGCCAGATACTGGATATCGTTCCGAACCACATGGGCGTTGGAGGTGACGATAACGCTTGGTGGCTCGATGTTCTGGAAAACGGCGAGTCTTCCGCCTACGCCCGGTATTTCGACATTGACTGGCACCCTGCCAATGCTGCTCTGCGCAACAAGGTCCTGCTCCCCTTTTTGGGTGATCACTATGGCGCCACCCTTGAGCAAGGCGAATTGACGCTCGTATTGAATGCTGACGAAGGCACCTTTGGCGTACGCTATTACGAGCACCTGTTTCCGGTTGACCCTCGCAGCTACCCGCAAATCCTAAGCTTTGGAATCGAGCTGCTAGAGCACCAACTGAGCAAAGAGTCTCAGGTTTTCAATGCGTTTTCAGCGCTTATTGCCGATTGCCATGCTCTGCCACGGCGGACCGAGTTATCCACCGCCCGGCGAACAAAACGGACCAGGGGTATCGCTGCGTGCAAGGGTCATCTAACTGAACTATACCGCCATCACCCCGAAATCCGGGCCCATATGAACAGGAACCTCAGACACTTCAACGGCACTTTGGGCCAACCAGAAAGCTTCGACCCGCTTGACCGCTTGCTGGAGAAGCAGGCGTATCGACTAGCGTACTGGCAGGTGGCATCAGACGAGATCAACTACCGTCGCTTTTTCGATATCAATGAACTGGCAGGCATCCGAATCGAAGATGACGATGTGTTTAGCGCCACTCATCGCCTTGTCCAGAGGCTTATCGATAATGGTGAGATCAGCGGTTTACGCATTGACCATCCGGATGGTTTGTCTGACCCCTTCAAATACTATGGCGACCTTCAGGCCATGATCGCCAGCACGTTGGACGCCAGGGGGCAAAAGCCGACCGTAGCCAACTATTATGTGCTGGTAGAAAAGATACTCACCTACCCGGAACACCTGCCTGTTGATTGGCCAGTTTCCGGCACCACAGGATACGAAGCCGCCCATCTGCTCAACGGCTTGCTGATCTGTCCGGATTCAGAGCATGCACTTAGCCGGTTCTACCGACAGTTCACGGGCCAGAGTGACGACTTCAGCGAGTTGTTATACAAGCGGAAAAAACTCATCATTCACGGCGCGCTGGCGAGTGACCTGACTTCCCTCGCCAATCTGGCCAGTAGCATTGCACAGACTGACCGTCACACCCGCGACTTCACCTACCAGGCCCTCCGTGCAGCCACCGCGGAGATCGCCGCCTGCTTTCCGGTCTATCGGACGTACATCACCCGGGAGCGAAGCTCCGAGACAGATTATCGTTACATCCATCAGGCCATCACCCAGGCCAAGAAGCGCAGCCCTGCACATGACATACAGATCTTCGATTTTCTGGAAGAGTTAATAACCCTTGGCAAGGTAAACAGGTATAGCCCGGAAATAAGGCAGGAAGTGGTAAGGTTCGCCCTGCGTTTTCAGCAGTACACGGCTCCGGTTATGGCCAAAGGCCTGGAGGACACCGCACTCTACAGTTACAACCGGTTGGTTTCGATGAATGACGTTGGTTTTGACCCGCGAGCATTCGGTGTGTCCGTCGAAACATTCCACCAGGAAAACCAACGCCGTTTGTCGGCATGGCCTCAATCGATGGTCACGACATCCACCCATGATAGCAAGCGCGGCGAGGATGTCCGTACCCGCATCAACATCCTCTCCGAATTGCCCCGTGAATGGCGCCAGCACGTGTCTCGCTGGAGCCGAATGAATCGCCACAAGAAACGCCTCGTCAATGATATCCCAATGCCCTCCCGCAATGATGAGTATCTGCTCTATCAGATTCTGCTGGGCGCCTGGCCAACGGGAACAACACCCGCGTCTGACCTGGCGGTAATCAGAGACCGTATCGAAGCTTATATGCTCAAGGCAGTCAGAGAAGCCAAGGTCTTCACCTCCTGGATCAATCCGAACCCTGAATATGAAAGTGCCATACAATTTTTTGTGCGCGCATTGCTGGACAATTCAAGGAACAATGAGTTTCTAAAGGACTTTATTCCCTTTCAACAACGTTTGGGGCGGTTCGGTTTGCTCAGCAGCCTGTCACAAACGCTGCTTAAACTCACGATCCCTGGCGTTCCGGACATCTATCAGGGTAATGACCTCTGTGCTTTCAATCTCGTTGATCCCGACAATCGAGCCCCTGTCGATTTTCATCGTCGGCAGCAAGCACTGCAGGCGCTATCAACCGAGTATCGGAACAACTCGGACCCTCGGGCCCTTTTGCAGGATTTACTGACCCAAATCGAGGATGGTCGAGCCAAGCTGTTTCTTACATGGCGGGCACTGACCTTGCGGCGCCTGCAATGCTCCCTGTTCATTGAGGGTAAGTATTTTGAACTGAAAACCCGGGGGCACAGAGCTAACCACATCTGCGCTTTCGGCCGGCGCCTCGGAGATAAAGAGGTTATAGTTGCGGTTCCACGCTGGTTCGCGAGGCTGACTGACGGAAACGACAGCATGCCACTTGGCAGTCCTACGTGGGATGATACGTGGATTGAGGCTGGGGGAGATGCCAGCGCAGGTAGTTTCTGCAATGTGCTTACTGATGAGGTTCCGCAGGTCTTCCGGAACGACAGTGGCCTCTGGTTCAGGGCTGCCGATCTTTTCGGATATTTCCCCGTTGCCTTACTCACCAGAAATTGTGCGCCACTGTGACTGGCCCAGTGCCGGACCGGTTCCTGCTAATAGTCAGCCGGCTTCAGACACATACTTGATTAGAGCCAGCGAGCGGGGCTTTGCGAAAAACGGGCTTTTAACCTCTCGCTCAACAATCCCGCCCTCTTCACCCTTAGACGCAGTGTCTATTACGACAGTCTGGTGGCTAAAGTGCTTCACCTCCGGTAAGGCGAACTCCACAGTTTCGGCCAATGCATTGAGGACGAGCAGAAAAGTGTCATCCGGTTCCCTCTCACCGTGTTCCGTCAGGTGATATTGACCCGCCTCACCACTGATCAACACTGCCACAGACTTTTCTGTTTCCGATTCCCAGTTTTTCTTATCCATCTCCTCGCCATTCGGCATTAGCCATGTGATGTCTTTGGTCTTGGTCCCAGGAATTTCTTTACCGTGGAAAAACCGGTGCCGATGGAAAACAATGTGCTGGCGCCGCAATTGAATCAGGCTCTGAACAAAGGCCATTAGTGCACGCCCCTCAGCATCAATTCCCGTCCAATCCAGCCAACTGATCTCATTGTCCTGGCAATACGCATTGTTATTGCCGTTCTGGGTATGCCCAAACTCATCACCGGCCAGGAGCATTGGCACGCCTTGCGAGAGCATCAGCGTTGCAAGTAAATTACGCTTTTGTTGTTCTCTCAGTTGTATGACCTCAGGGTCGTCCGTCGGCCCCTCGACACCACAATTCCAGCTGTAGTTATGCTCATTACCGTCTCGGTTGCCCTCCTGATTAGCCTCGTTGTGTTTTTCGTTATAGCTCACCAGGTCATGTAACGTGAAGCCATCGTGGGCGGTCACAAAGTTGACGCTTGCCCAGGGGCGTCGCCCGCGACTGTCATAAATATCACTGGAGCCGGATAACCTCGACGCAAGCTCCGGCAACTGGCCAGGATCACCACGCCAGAACTTTCGCACGCTGTCACGATAGCGATCATTCCATTCCGCCCAGCCGGGAGGGAACCGCCCGAGTTGATACCCCGCGTCACCAGCGTCCCAGGGTTCGGCTATCAATTTAACCGTGGATAGGAGTGGATCCTGGGCTACGGAGTCAAGAAAGCTCGCATGCTCATCGAACTCGCCATTGACTCTGGCCAGCGTGGTCGCCAGGTCGAAGCGGAAACCGTCCACGCCCATTTCGCGGATCCAATAACGAAGCGAGTCAGTGACCATGCGAAGTACGGACGGGTGGCGCAATTCCAGTGCGTTGCCAGTACCGGTGAAATCGTTGTAATAACGGGCCTCACCTTCCATCAAATAATAATAGGATTTATTGTCGATGCCCCTGAATGACAAAGTCGGCCCGAGATGGCTTCCCTCCGCAGTGTGGTTATAGACGACATCCATAATGACCTCGATACCCGACTCATGCATCGTCCGGACAAAGGTCTTGAATTCATCGATACGGCCACTGCCCAGGAACTCCGGGTGCAACGCGAAAAAACCGATCGGGTTGTAGCCCCAATAGTTGCGAAGCTCATTCTCAACCAGGTGGCGATCATGCAAAAACGCATGGATGGGTTGCAGCTCGATGGCGGTCACACCGAGCTCCTTTAGATAGCCAACGACCTGCTTGTCAGCGAGGCCGCGAAAGGATCCTCCGGCCCCCTGTGCCACACCAGGATGGCATATCGTGAAACCCCGCACGTGCAACTCATAGATAATCGATTCATGCCATGGCCTCGCAAGCGGCCGGTCCAGACTCCAGTCGAATGAGGGGTCGATAATCTCGCATTTTGGCATATACGGAGCGCTGTCACGCTTATCGAATGACAGGTCCGCTTTGTCATCCCCTACGACATAGCCGAAAAGCGCATCATGCCAATCAAGCGCACCGGACAGCGCTTTTGCATAGGGGTCCAGCAACAATTTGTGATGGTTAAACCTGTGCCCTTCCTCGGGGTCATAGGGGCCGAAAGCTCGGTAGCCATAGAGTTGGCCGGGGCCCAGGTCGGGAAAATAGCCATGCCATACCTCATTGGTATACTCAGGAAGCGCGATGCGTTCGAGCTCGTGCCTTCCCTCACGGTCAAACAGGCATAACTCCACTCTTTCCGCATGGGCGGAAAAAAGAGCGAAGTTGGTTCCCGAACCGTCCCAGGTTGCACCCAAAGGATAGGGATGGCCAGGCCATACCCGCTGTTTTTGGCGTCCCATTCTGCCCTCACTCGGTCGGTCGGTGATGCAAGGCTACTGCTTCCGACAATAGACACGACGGGCCCTCTCTCCTCATTGAATTTTGTCAATGACATTACTCCCCTGCGATCTAACATGATTGTTAACTGATCAGATTTGCGGGGTTCTCTTCAGGGGTTCGCCTCCAGGAAAGATACCGATTCCCTGATGAACTAAACGAGCTTAACGAGGCTTTAATGATAAACGTGGCAATCAATGGGATGGGGCGGATCGGCCGGGCAGCCCTGAAAGTGCTGGAGCAAACGGGTGATTTCGAGGTCGTGGCTATCAATGATCTGACGCCTCTGGATAATCTGGTCTACCTCCTTCGCTACGATTCGGTATACGGCCGGTTCGAAAGAACCATCGATACGTCAGATAACGACCTCTTGATTGATGGTCGCCGAATTCGCGCTTTTAATGAGAAAAATCCAGGCAATTTGCCTTGGAGGGACATGGGTATCGATGTCGTTTTTGAATGCACCGGAGCCTTTCGGCAACGAGATGATCTGGTCAAACACCTCGATGCAGGCGCTCGCCATGTGATTTTATCGGCTCCCGGCAAAGGTGGACATCTGCCTTCCGTCGTTTTTGGTGTCAACGATCTCGACGAAGAAAACTCATCTGTCTTTTCTACCGCGAGCTGCACAACCAACTGCATTGCCCCGGTCGCAGAAATCATGGCCAGGCGAATCGGTGTGCGAAAAGCGGTAATGACCACCATCCACGCCTACACATCAAGTCAGGGAATCGTGGACTCTCCCAGCAAACAACCAGAACGTGGTCGCGCCGCCGGAGTGAACCTGATCCCCACATCCACCGGAGCAGCTACTGCCACCGCTGAGGTCCTTCCAGACTACAAGGGACATTTCGACGGAATGGCCGTGCGCGTCCCGATACCAGTGGGCTCTCTTGCTGACATAACATTCGTCACGGAACGCAGTACCACGGTGGACGAAATTACCTCCATCTTCAGCGAAGAAGCCCGGTCTGATCGTTATCACAAAGTGTTGGGAGTGTCCTCTGAGCCGATTGTTTCATCGGATATTATCCAGGATCCCAGAGCGTCTATCGTAGATTTGACCGCGACCAAGGTGGTGGACGGAGATCTGGTCAAGATTATGAGCTGGTACGATAATGAATGGGGGTATGTTTGTCAGATGGTGAGGCAGGCTCGCGAATTGCTCCGATAACACCGGCACAAAAGAGCTTATTCAGTACCACTCGGATGCTCACAATGCCTATGCGTGTCAAGCCTGACTCCGGGCGAGAGCCTGAACTGGAAGCCAAAGTCGCCTTTTTGAGTCGGCCGGATAGTTACGTCGAGCATCCGGCGAACGTGGAAACACTTGAAACGCATATGTCCTGGGTATTTATGACAGAGCGTTTCGTTTATAAGCTGAAAAAGCCTGTAAAACATAGCTTTCTTGATTTCAGCACCCTGGATGATCGCCGTCGTGACTGCCTGGAGGAAGTCAGGCTTAATCGCCGGCTGGCGCCGGATGTCTATCTAGGCATTATCTCGATAACCCGGGATTCCCAAAATAAGCTTGAACTTGATGGCGACGGTGAAATAACTGAGTGGCTGGTGAAGATGCGACGCCTGCCCGCTGACCGCATGCTTGATCATCTTCTCCGGGGGCAACGCATACCTGATCAGGAAATTCGGCGATTTTCCTGCAAGCTTGCGGACTTTTACCGGAACGCACCCCCTGTCCTCATATCAGCCCATGACTATCGTCAGCAATTCCTTACTGATATTCACAGCAATCGCGAGGAACTTCTGGATCATAATTACCGGCTGCCCGCCGACCTGCTGGATCGAATCACCAACTCTCAACTTGACGTAGTTTGCAATCAACCAGAACTGCTTGATCAACGAGTGAAGGAACGCCGCATCGTTGAGGCTCACGGGGACCTCCGACCCGAGCATATCTGTCTGACCGAGGAACCGGTCTTCATTGACTGTCTGGAGTTCAATCGAAAACTCCGAATCCTTGACCCGGCCGATGAACTCGCCTACCTGGCAATGGAGTGTCAGCTGGGGGGGGGTGAATACATTGGCCCGATCGTATTTGCGTGCTACGCCCGGAAGACCGGTGACGACCCACCGCAACCACTAATATATTTCTACAGGGCTTACCGGGCAACGCTCAGGGCCAAGCTGTCCATCTGGCATATCAAGGATCATTCAGCCGACCAACATCACAAATGGATAAACCGTGCCATGGCCTATCTTCACCTCGCCGACAGCTACCGTTCAATGTTGTGACATACCGCCGCGAGCCTTCAGGACTCCAAAAGCTCGACGACAGAGCCACCCTCATGGATGTTTCGAATCGCTTGGGCAAATAGCGACGTGGCCCCCAACACAACCAACTTATTCTTCAAGGCATCTGATTTCACTCGAAACGGAGGGATCGTATCGGTAATAACAAGTTCCTCCAGCGCAGGATCGGCCAATTGTTCATCGGCGCCAGCTACAAATACGCCATGTGAAGCCGCGGCCGATATGCGGCTGGCGCCTGCGTTTTTGCATGCCCTGACGGTGCGCGAAAGGGTACCACCACTGCTGATCAGGTCGTCAATGATGATCACTGAACGACCTTCGACCTCCGCAACCAGCCGTTCCCCGGACACCGTGCCGGCGCTGCGATGTTTTTCCATGAAGCCACTGCCCACAGGCCTCCCCAGAGTCTTTTCCAGCGTCTGTCGAAATAACTCAGCGCGTTTCACGCCGCCCACGTCTGGCGAGACCACGACGATGTCCTCATTCCCGCGTTGACGCGAGAAGTGGCTTGCAAATAACTTCCTGGCATCAAGGTGTTCATTGTTGATGCGAAATGCATTCTGATAAGCGACCAGGTTATGGACGTCCAAGGTTATTACGCAATCTATACCCACCGCCTCTAACACCGCGGCCATGTATCGAGTGGTTACAGGATCGCGAGGCTTGGTTTTGCGGTCTTTGCGCGCGTAACACAGGTAAGGCAGCACGGCTGTAATCCGCCCGGCGGCTGCATCTCTCAGGGAACCAATAAACCACAAGAGCCGCATGAGCTTGTCATTCACACTGCAGTCGTCATCGCTGTAAAGGGACTGGATGACATAAACGTCCCGGCCCCGGACATTCTCCAGGGGACGGCTTTTGTGTTCACCATCCACAAACTCACGTTCTTCATGAAGACCCGGAGTTATGCCCAACTCCTCCGCGACCTTTATGCCAAAGTTGTGGCTGGCATTCAGAGTGAAAAGGCTAAGCTCCATGGCCATACCGGACCTCAAGTGAGGAACTTCAGGAACCAGTCTCGCGTCAGGGCGCAGACCTCTTCGAGCTTTCCGGGCTCCTCGAACAAATGAGTTGCCCCGGGGACAATTTCCAGGCTGGGTTCCGTCTGCATCTGCCGGCTTGCGTCCCGGTTCATCTGAATCACGACCTGATCAAGACCACCAACAATTAACAAGGTCGGTGCTTTCACAGACGGCAATGCCTTTGCGGCCAAATCCGGGCGACCGCCCCTTGAGACAACCGCAGCCACAGAGCCCGGGCGTTCTGCCGCCGTAATCAGAGCAGCCGCCGCCCCCGTACTGGCGCCAAACAGGCCTATGCTCATTGCCTCGGTGTTCGGCTGTTCGCCAAGCCAATCCACCGTAGATACCAAACGACGGCTCAACAGATCGATATCAAACCGGAATTCACGGGTTCGAATGTCGATCTCATGTTCTTTCGGGGTCAACAGGTCAAAGAGTAGGGTAGCCAACCCTCCCTCGTTAAGGAAAGATGCAACCAGCCGATTTCGGGGGCTAAAACGACTGCTGCCACTTCCGTGGGCAAACACCACAATCCCTCGGGCACCTTCCGGGATAACAAGATCACCCTCAAGTTCAGCGTCTCCGGCGCTCACCTGGACATTGAATTCAGCGCTATTCCTGTCGCTTCCGCTCATCGAAATCGCTCCCAGGCTTTGTTTAACGTCTGTTTTACTTCCTCATCTGAAACCTGGGTGAAATCTCGGTACCAGTTACCAATTGCCATGAAAGGTTCGGGGGTGGCAAGACAGATGACATCATCAGCCTCTCTCCTCAGCTTTCCAACCGTGTCTGGAGGTGCGACGGGCACGGCGACAACGATGCCGGAAGGATTCTGACGGCGTAAGGCCTCAATGGCAGCGCGCATGCTGGCCCCGGTCGCGAGGCCATCGTCTACCAGGATAATGCACTTTCCCTCGATTTCGGGTCTCGGTCGATCGCCGCGGTACGCTCGCTCCCTGCGCTCCAGTTCCTGTTGCTCTTCCGATGCCACCCTCTCAATGGTCTCATCGGAGATCCCCAGAGCTTCCACAATCTCCCTATTCAATACCCGGATCCCGCCACTGGCAATCGCCCCCATGGCCAACTCCTTTTGCCCTGGCGTGCCGAGCTTACGGACCAACATTAAATCCAGTTGAGCATTGAGGTCTGCAGCTATCTCGTAAGCTACCGGAACACCGCCACGGGGAAGACCGAGTACCAGAATATCCTCGCGCCCCCGGTAGCGCGGCATCGCCAAGGCCAGAGCCCGCCCCGCCTTTATACGATCGTCGATTGGAAGTTTCACCATTTCATACTGGTACCAGGCCAACGCTCCCATACGCTTCCCGGTTTCCCCCTCCTGTTCCTTTCTTACAGCCTGTATGGAGCTGGCGCGGGGGTCATTGAAATTCGTCAATCTCTATTTCGGGTCTCCAGGCCCTGGCCTACTGTCTCGCATCCTGCTGCAAGCGATACGAATCAATTTCGTAAAGTCCGTCCGAATAACTCTCCAGCTTGTGCAAGGTATGCGTGCGCTTGAATTCGGCGAGGATACGGCTGACGCTCTCTGGGGTTACGCCTAACATATCGGCCATCTCATGAACGGTTAACAGTTCGACCCTGGTAGATGATTCGCCATATTCGAGTTTGGCCAGAAAAGCGACCAATCGCGCCACGCGAGATTTAATGGCGCCAGTCGAGAAATCGGCAATCCACCGATCTGCCTGCGCCAGATACTTGTACCCTTGTTTCAGAATCTGACAGTACTGGTGCGGATTTTCCCGCTCAAAGGCGGAAAACTTTTCCAATGAAATATAAGCCACCTCGACCTTATCCACTGCGATGGCAGTGTGCTCGTAGAACGGACCGACTGATCCTTCAAGGCCGAGCCAATGGTTATGGCTGTGTAGCCTGACGATTCGCGCGCGTCCGTTGGGCAAATAGCTGAGCAGCTCCACCATGCCGCTGAGAATCATGAAAACCCTGTCAACGCGTTCGTTCTGGCGATAGATAACTTCCTTGGCGGAAAAGCGCCTTTTCTTGCTTCCTTTGAGGGTTTCCGGGAATGAAAATCCGCTAGATTCGTTGCGAACCAGATTTTTGACAGCGACATTGGCAATATTGCCGTTGAAGCCGTCGTTTTCTCTCTTCCATGTCGGCATAAGCCACTTCCTCACCGGTACCGGAGCAGACACTGCCAAGAGCGCGCACCGCTTGCATGAGAGTTCCTTTCAAGTCCGCCTTTATACGGCAGGCAGAGTTATGTAGATATTACACCCCCCTTTAAGTGTCAAGGGTTCCCTCCCGTCTCCAATGCACCAGGGGTGGTCCAGCCTCTTTCCGGAAGAGTCCACAGCAACGGGATAGAACCCCAAAAAAAACCCATCAATGACGATGGGTTTTTTGAGTTAATACTTTTGGGTACCAGACGTGAATCATTCCCACTCTATCGTTGCAGGCGGCTTGGATGAGACATCATAGGTAACCCGAGAGACACCGGTGATCTCGTTAATGATCCGGTTGGAGACCGTTTCAAGCAGTTCATACGGCAGGTGTGCCCAGCGGGCTGTCATAAAATCGATGGTCTCAACGGCTCTGAGGGCCACTACATATTCATAACGTCGGGCATCGCCCACCACGCCCACAGATTTCACGGGCAGGAACACGGCAAATGCCTGGCTGGTCTTGTGATACAGATCGGCACGGTGGAGCTCTTCGAGGAAAATAGCGTCTGCCTTGCGGAGGATGTCGGCATATTCCTTTTTCACTTCGCCGAGGATACGTACACCCAGGCCCGGCCCCGGGAAGGGGTGGCGATAAACCATGTCGTAAGGCAGGCCCAATTCAAGACCGATCCGTCGCACTTCATCCTTGAACAGTTCTCGCAACGGCTCTACCAGCTTCATTTTCATGGTTTCTGGCAGGCCACCCACATTATGGTGCGACTTGATGACATGAGCCTTGCCGGTCTTGGAAGCGGCAGACTCGATCACATCGGGATAGATGGTGCCCTGGGCGAGCCAGTTTACGTCGCGGATGTTGGCCGCTTCGTCGTCAAATACATCGATAAAGGTGTTACCGATGATCTTGCGCTTATGCTCAGGATCATTGATACCTTTGAGCTTGGACAGAAACAGGTCTTCCGCATCCACTCGAATGACTTTCACGCCCATATTGCGGGCAAACATGTCCATGACCTGATCGCCTTCGTGGAGACGCAAAAGGCCATTGTCAACGAACACACAGGTCAGCTGCTCACCGATCGCCCGATGCAGCAGCGCCGCCGTCACAGAGGAGTCGACACCGCCAGACAGGCCCAAAAGCACCTTGTCGCCGCCCACCTGCGCCCTAATCTGGCGCACTGCGTCATCAACGATCTTTGCCGGCGTCCACAGCGCTTCACAACCACAGATATCGAGGATAAAGTGCTCGAGAATCCGCTTACCCTGAAGTGTGTGGGTGACTTCCGGGTGAAACTGAACCCCGTAGAGATTTCGGCTCAGGTCCTGCATGGCGGCGATGGGCGCGCTCTCGGTCGAAGCCAGCAGCTCGAAGCCTTCCGGCATGGCCACCACCTTGTCACCGTGACTCATCCAGACATCCAGCAGTGAATCGCCAGTGGCGGTCAGATGGTCGGTGATATCCCGGAGCAGCGGGCCAGCGGCGCGCACTTTCACCTGGGCATAGCCGAATTCCCGCTTCTCGGAACTAGCCACGCGACCGCCCAATTGCTCGGCCATGGTCTGCATTCCATAGCAGATACCGAGAACCGGAATCCCGCGATCAAACAGGCCTTCCGGAGCCCGGGGACCACCCAGCTGTGTAACCGACTCAGGCCCACCCGCAAGAAGGATCCCTTTCGGGTTGAACTCGTTAAGCTCGTCATCGGTAATATCGAACGCCTTGATCTCACAGTAGACGCCAATCTCCCGTACACGGCGAGCAATAAGCTGGGTGTACTGGGAACCGAAATCGAGAATCAGAATGCGGTGGTCGTGAATGTTCTGGGCCATGGAGTCCTCGGAGCTAAATGAACAACGCGGCCCTCAGGGGAGCCGCGTCTGGTATGGCGATGGTTAACCGATACGGTAATTTGGCGCTTCTTTGGTAATGGTCACATCATGAACGTGACTCTCACGCATGCCGGCGTTGGTGATGCGGACAAATTCCGGCTTGGTACGCATCTCTTCCATTGTGCCGCTCCCGGTGTAGCCCATCGCAGCACGAAGTCCGCCAATCAGCTGGTGAACAATGTTTCGCATTGGCCCCTTGCACGCGACACGGCCTTCAATGCCCTCGGGCACCAACTTTTCGATTCCCTTGCTGGCATCCTGGAAATAACGGTCGCTGGAGCCCTGCCCCATGGCGCCGATTGAGCCCATACCACGGTAGGCCTTATAGCTGCGGCCCTGAAACAGCTCGACTTCGCCTGGAGCCTCATCAGTACCCGCCAGCAGGCTGCCGATCATGACGCAATGAGCACCGGCAGCGATGGCCTTGGCGATATCACCGGAGAATCGTATGCCACCGTCGGCAATCAACGGCACACCGCGTTCCTTCAGGGCGGCCGCCACATTCGACACCGCCGAAATCTGTGGCACGCCGATCCCGGCGACTATACGGGTGGTACAGATAGAGCCGGGGCCAATACCCACCTTCACCGCGTCAGCACCTGCGTCCGCCAGAGCGATAGCCGCCTGGGACGTCGCGATGTTACCGCCAATCACCTGAACCTCCGGAAAGTTCTGTTTGACCCAGCGAACACGCTCGATCACACCCCTTGAATGACCGTGGGCGGTATCAACCACGAGTACATCCACGCCGGCCTCTGCCAGCGCGGTAATCCGCGCCTCTGTGTCTCCGCCAGTACTGACAGCGGCGCCGACACGCAACCGGCCCTGGTCATCCTTGCTGGCCAACGGGTAGTCCTTGGCCTTCTGGATGTCCTTGACGGTGATCAGTCCACGCAGCTCGAAATTGTCATTGACTACCAGAACCTTTTCAATGCGGTGGCGGTGCAGCAGTTCCTTGACATCATCAAGGCACGCCCCTTCTTTCACAGTAACCAGCTTATCCTTGGGCGTCATGATGTCCTGCACCGGGGTATCCATTCGGCTTTCGAAGCGGATGTCCCGGCCGGTGACGATGCCCAGCAAATCGCGACCATTGACCACTGGCAGGCCAGAAATATTGTTCGCCATGGTGATATCCACCAATTCGCGGACGGTGGTATTCGGTGTCACGGTGATCGGATCTTTGACCACGCCGCTTTCGAACTTCTTGACCTTCCGAACCGCTGCTGCCTGCTGCTCAACAGTCATGTTCTTGTGCATGATGCCAATTCCGCCTTCCTGGGCCATGGCGATAGCCAGATCTGCCTCAGTAACCGTGTCCATTGCAGAAGACACAAGCGGAATGTTCAGGGTAATTCCTTTGGTCAACTGGGTCTTCAGGCTGACCTCATGGGGAAGAACTTCTGAATATCCGGGAACCAGCAGAACGTCATCAAATGTGAGGGCTTCTTCGGCAATTCGCAGCATTGGGATCCGCCTTTTGAACGTGCTAAGTTGGGAATTTCCGTGCTGTACCCGCGGCGGTACAACAAAGCAAAATCCTTAATCGATCTATTATAAAGGGGCTCTCTGGGACAGTAAACCGCGCTGTTTTTAACGTGCGATTGCATCTTTTTGAAATTTCGCTATTTTTACCCTCCCACTTTTCGGCTATTGCGTATGCAAAACGATGGAGCCAGACCGGTGACACCCGCCTTTCAGGACACTCGCCCTCGGGCACTCAGCGTCAGCGAACTCAATCACCAGGCCAGGCACCTGCTGGAATCCAGCTTCATGCAGGTGTGGGTGGAAGGTGAACTGTCAGGATTTTCCCGCCCCTCCTCCGGGCATTGGTACTTTTCCCTCAAGGACCGCAAATGCCAGGTCCGTTGCGCCATGTTCCGCGGTTTGAACCAGAGAATCCGTACCTTGCCCAAAGAAGGTGACCAGGTACGCATTCGCGGCAAAGTCACGCTCTACGAGAACCGGGGCGACTTCCAGATTATCGTCGAGCATATGGAGCCGGCCGGTCTCGGCGCACTGCAGCAGGCCTTTGAAGAACTCAAGCGCAAACTGCTCGCCGAAGGCCTGTTCGATAACGCCCGGAAAAAACCGCTGCCCTCACTACCGAAGCACATTGGCGTGGTTACCTCGCCGACCGGCGCCGCCATCCACGACATCCTCACGGTACTGGCACGTCGCTGCCCGGCCATTCCGGTTACCCTGTATCCAACCGCCGTTCAGGGCAAGGCAGCAACCGCCGACATTGTCCGCGCCATTGAACGGGCCCAGACCCACGGCGTTGCCGATGTACTGATCATCGGCCGGGGAGGCGGATCGCTGGAGGACCTCTGGTGCTTCAACGAAGAAGCCGTGGCCCGGGCTATTGCCGCCTGCACCATCCCCACCGTCAGCGCGGTTGGTCACGAAGTGGATGTCACCATTGCCGACTTCGTCGCCGATCTGCGGGCCCCGACGCCCTCCGCCGCCGCCGAAAAGATCTCACCGGATCAGTCTGACTGGCTGAAGCAGCTCCGTGAACGGGAATTCCGGCTCTCCAATGCCGTGGGACTTGCCCTGAAACGCCTCGGTACCCAGCTCGCACACCTGAGCGCGCGCCTTCGGGATCCGAGGCGGGAGCTGCTTGAAAAGGCCCAGCGTATGGATGAGCTTGAGTTGAGGCTTGAAAAGGCCATCCGCCAGCGCTTGAACACGGTAAGTATCCGGAACGACCACCTGCGCCAGAGGCTGGTGATGCAATCACCTCGCCGACAGCTCTCGCAAAGCCAGGAGGCGACGAAGCGCATCACGGAGCGCCTGGTCTCGGTGATGCAACAAGGCCTCCGATATCGCCGGGAAAATCTTGAACACGCGGCCCAGACCCTCAACGTTGTAAGCCCTCTGGCGACTCTTGGCAGAGGCTACGCCATCGTTCGGGATGCGGATGGCAGGATCGTCCGGGATGCATCGGTTATCAGCGCCGGGCAGACCATTTTTGCGCGGGTTGCCAGGGGTGAGTTGACGGCAAAGGTGACGTCGGTCAAATCTTCTGAGGAAACTGGCCCATAAACGCGCCAGACTAAGCCAATGGTCTACTAGTCCATGATTTCAAACGGCCTAAAGTTGTCAAGAAACGTATTAAAACAACAACAGGCACGATGAGGTGGAATTTATGGACTACCACTCAGAGTTCCGGCGGTCGATACACAACCCGGACGACTTCTGGCGTGAACAGGCGGAAAAAATTGACTGGATCGAACCGCCGAAGACCATCTGGCAGCCGACTGACAATGGCCACGGGCAGTGGTTCCCCGACGGCACCCTGAACACCTGTGACGTGGCGCTGGATGCCAACATCCGGGCTGGCCGGGGTGATCAGAAAGCTCTGATCTACGACTCACCGGTCACCAACACCACCCGTTCCTATACCTACAGCGAACTCACCGACGAAGTGGCCCGTTTCGCGGGCGCCCTCAAGGATCGTGGCATCACCAAAGGCGACCGGGTGATCATCTACATGCCGATGATTCCTGAAGCCGTTATTGCAATGCTGGGCTGCGCACGTATCGGGGCCATTCACTCGGTGGTGTTCGGCGGTTTCGCCGCCCATGAACTGGCGGTTCGCATTGATGACGCCACACCGAAAGCGGTTATCACCGCGTCCTGCGGCATCGAAGTGAGCCGAGTCATCGAATACAAGCCCCTTGTTAACAAGGCCATCGACGAGGCGAACCACAAACCTGAAACGTGCATAGTCTACCAGCGCCCCCAGGCCACGGCCGATCTCATCCAGGGCCGTGACTTCGACTGGAATAGAGTGATGGCGGCTGCAGAACCGGCTGACCCGGTGCCCGTCAAGTCAACTGATCCTCTCTATATCCTCTATACGTCAGGCACCACCGGCAAGCCGAAAGGCGTGGTTCGGGACAATGGCGGCCATGCCGTTGCCCTGAACTACAGCATGAATCTGGTGTATGACGCGAAGCCTGGCGATGTCTATTGGGCCGCCTCGGATGTGGGCTGGGTCGTCGGCCACAGCTATATCGTTTATGCCCCGCTTTTTGCCGGCTGTACCAGCATTCTCTACGAAGGCAAACCGGTAAAAACGCCCGATGCCGGGGCATTCTGGCGAGTGGTTCAGGATCATAAGGTAGACATGCTGTTCACCGCACCGACGGCATTCCGCGCAGTTCGCAAGGAAGACCCTGAGGCGGACCAGCTGTCCCGCTACGACATCAGCTCGCTGAAGCGATTGTTCCTGGCCGGTGAACGGCTTGATCCGGCGACGTACGAATGGCTCAAAGAACATACTGGCCTGCCCGTTCTCGATCACTGGTGGCAGACCGAGACCGGCTGGGCTATTTGCTGCAATCCGGTCGGCATCGAAATGATGGCCACCAAGCCGGGCTCCGCGACTGTGCCGTCACCCGGTTACAACGTTCAGGTGGTAGACAGGAACGGCAGACAGATGCCAGCGGGCGAACAGGGGCAGATTGCCGTGAAGCTGCCTCTGCCACCTGGCTGCATGATGACAGTGTGGGGCGACGACGAACGCTTCCGAAAAACCTATCTGGAGCCCATTTCCGGATTTTACAGTTCCGGCGACGGCGGCTTCATTGATGACGATGGCTATGTATTCGTCATGGGGCGCACGGATGATGTGATCAACGTCGCCGGCCACCGCCTGTCTACCGGTGAGATGGAAGAAGTGGTGGCTTCCCACCCGGCCATTGCAGAATGCTGCGTGGTGGGGGCCCACGATGACATGAAGGGGCAGATCCCCGTCGGTCTGGTGCTGATCAAGGATGGCGCGACGATCGACCACGATGAGCTGGAAGACGAACTGGTGGAAATGGTGCGCGACAAGATCGGCGCCATTGCCTGTTTCCGCCGGGCTCTGGTGGTTGATCGCCTGCCGAAAACCCGCTCTGGCAAGATTCTGCGGCGGGTGATCCGGCAGATTGCAGATGGTGAGGAATACGCCATTCCCAGCACCATTGACGATCCGGCCATACTGGAAGAAATCAGCGAGCAATTCCGCCACTAGCGGAATTACCTGCAACCAATACCCGTCCCCGGTCAAACCGGGGACGGCGGCTTTTTATGCCCTGAACCACAAACCTTTGTTTTTACGCAGATTTAAAGCTACTTGAAAGGTTTAAAAATTTCGTTGACGCCCCCCAATCTCGGTCTATACTGAAATTGCTGTGAAAATACAGCGGTATTTGGTGAATGCGTTTCAACGTCCTGCCGAAGTGCTCTTCGTTGCCCCTTTCCTCAGTACTCTCTGGATTTCTCAGCACCGGTTCCACATGGAATTTGAAGGTCCCGTGAGGGCAAATTACAGAAAGACAGGAAAGATCAATGTCCGATACTAAAACTGGCCACGTTAAGTGGTTTAACGAGTCCAAAGGCTTTGGTTTCATCGCTCAGGACGGTGGCACTGACGTGTTTGTTCACTACAGCGCAATCAACTCAAGCGGTTTCCGTACCCTGACCGAAGGCCAGCAGGTACAGTTCACCGTGACCCAGGGCCCGAAAGGTCCCCAGGCGGAAAACGTAACCCCGGTCTGAGGGGGAACGCTCCGTCCTTTGCCCCTCACGGGCATCGGAAAAGTAACAAGCCGGCACTCGTGCCGGCTTGTGTCGTTTTAGCCACGGGCATCGCTCAAGCGCCCGCAACCTCAGCTTCCCTTGCCGGCTCCGGCATTTCGATTCCCACCGCCTGCGCTACGGCCGAGAACAGCGCCTGCAGGGTCGCGGAGGTGGTATCTTCCGCCAATGCCGCCGCACTGCAATGCTCGCCATTCGCGGTCAGCCGGATACAGGCCAGGGCATTGGCGTTGGTACCTTCGCCCAGGGCAAACTCGTCATAGGCTTCGACGGCAATCGAGATACCGAACCGGCTTTCGAGGGCTTCCGACACTGCCTCCACGGCACCCAGGCCGCGGCCGTCCAGGCGCACCGGTGCAGACTCACTGCCAACGGAGACTTCGGCGCGAACGCCCTCTTCATCCCGGTGCAGATCATAGGACCTCAATGCCCAGTCCGTATGAACCTTCAGGTAACGGTCCTCGAACAGCCGGTGAATGGTCAGTGAATCAATCTCACCACCATTGGTTTCCGCTTCTCTCTGCACCACCTTGCTGAACTCAATCTGCAGCCAGCGCGGCAGACTGATGTTGTAATCCCGCTCCAGCACATAGGCGACACCGCCCTTGCCAGACTGGCTGTTAATGCGCACAACCTCCTCGTAGCGACGGCCAACATCAAACGGATCAATGGGCAGGTAGGCCACATTCCAGGTCTCACCCTCCTTCCTGCGCGCCAGACACTTGCGAATAGCGTCCTGATGGCTGCCAGAAAAGGCGGTGAACACCAGCTCGCCGGCGTAGGGGTGTCGGGGATGGGTGGAGATTTCGGTACAGGCTTCGACAACCTCACTGATCTCTGCCATTCCGGACAGATCCAGAGTCGGATCAATACCCTGGGAATAGAGGTTCATGGCCATGGTGACCAGGTCCATGTTACCTGTACGCTCACCGTTACCCATCAGGGTACCCTCAACCCGGTCAGCACCGGCCATGACCGCAAGTTCGGCGGCTGCCACCGCGCAGCCACGGTCGTTGTGGGTGTGCACGCTGATACTGATGTGTTCCCGACGCTTGATGTTGTCGCAGATCCATTCAATCTGGTCGGCAAACACATTGGGAGTCGCCATTTCAACGGTCGCGGGGAGGTTGATGATCATCGGCTGGCCCTGGTCCGGGCGCCAGACGTCGCTCACTGCATCAATCACTTCGGCGGCAAAGTCCAGCTCGGTTCCGGTGAAACTTTCCGGGGAATACTGGAACGTCCATTCCGTTTCCGGATGGCGTGCCGCTATGTCTTTGACCACCTTCGCGCCGCTCACCGCAATGTCACGGATACCATCCCGATCCAGCCCGAATACCTGCTCCCTCTGGACGGTGGATGTGGAGTTATAGACATGCACGACGGCTTTGCGGGCGCCCGCAAGCGCTTCGTAGGTCCGCTCGATCAATTCCGGACGGGCCTGGGTCAGCACCTGGATTTTCACATCCTCGGGGATTCGGTTTTCTTCGATCAGCTTGCGGCAGAAATCAAAGTCCGGCTGACTTGCGGCCGGAAAACCGATTTCAATTTCCTTGAAGCCCAGTTTGACCAGCAAATCGAACATCCGCTGCTTCTGGGCAACTGTCATGGGCTTGACCAGCGCCTGATTGCCGTCCCGAAGGTCTACCGCACACCAGGTCGGTGCTTTCTCGATGACCTTGTCGGGCCACCGGCGATTCGTTTTGGCAACAGGTTTGAACGCAACGTATTTGCGATGATCGAAAGCCATGCGTGTGATTCCTTGCGGTTTCGGGGGTGAAATTCTCAATGCATACAGCCTAACGCGATAAGGCCGATATTTGATTGCGAAGTTTTGGTGGAAAGCGTAATTTCTAACTCATTAATTGCCAATATTTTATGAAATTTGGAATTTTATGTCGACCAATCAGAAAACCCTCATCAAAATTGACAAAATCGACCGGCGAATTCTCGAGCAGGTCCAGAACGACGGCTCTCTGACCAACCAGGAACTGGCGGAAAAGGTTGGACTATCTCCCTCGCCCTGCCTTCGCCGGGTTCGGGCCCTTGAGGATGCGGGCATAATCGTAAGGACAGTCACCGTTCTGGACCACAAAAAGCTAGGCCTGTCGCTGACGGCAATCATCCTGATTGGCATGGACCGCCACACGCCCGAGCGCTTTGCGGCCTTTGAAGAACAGGTCGCTGAGTACCCGGAAGTTCAGGAGTGCTACCTCATCACCGGTCAGGATGCCGATTACATGCTCAAGGTTGTGGTTCCGGATATGGATCACTACCACCACTTCCTGCTGAACCGGATCACCCGTATTCAGGGGGTCAGCGGGGTGCATTCAAGCTTTGTGCTTCGACGGGTGATAGACAGTACCGCCCTGCCCCTGGGCTACCTGTCCTGAATCAGGACACCAGCTCGCGAACATAGGCTCGGGCCATGCACTTGAGCTCTTCCACCAACTGCCGGGCCTGATCTTCGGGCAGGGTCACGGCCAGGCGTAAAATGGTCCCGGCAGCCCTCGGTAAAAGCAGGCTTGCGGTCCAGCGTCGGTCATCTGGAATCTGCGGGCACTGCTCTTTCAGGCGCGCGTCCAGATCCTTGGCGTTGCTGTAAAGCTCTCTCAGGTCCAGGTCCCGCAGTTCCGGCATGGCCTCCACCCCGCTCCAGATCGCCGAGTAGGCCGGTTCGGTGCGGTAGAACTTGTAAAACTCGTCAATCAGAACGTCCACCGCGTCGATCAGGCCCAGCTGCTGAAGCCGCTCCCGAAGGGCCCGTTCCATCTTCTCCACATGCTGTTCAGCGATGGCATGAACGATCGCCGCCTTGTTGGGGAAATACCGGTACAGGGAGGCCAGGGACATGCCCGACTGGCGGGCAATGGCAGACATGCTGGCGGCATCCACGCCCACCTCGTGAAAAATCGCAGCAGCGTGACTGAGAATGGTATCGACCCGTTCGCGGCTGCGAGCCTGGACCGGCCGTCGCCGCGGTGCAACATCAATAGATTCGACTGTCATCATCTGTACCTTGTGCAGCAGGCTCCGTACAATAAAGGCCACTTTACGACAAATAAAGGCTACGGCGGGCCAACCGCCGACTGTCCATTAGTCTAACACTTCAGATTTCTGACAAACGGAAGAAACGATGCGAGCAAGCCGTTACCTGATTGCCACCCAGAAAGAGACCCCCGCCGACGCAGAAATCATCAGCCATCAGCTGATGTTGCGTGCCGGCATGATCCGCAAACTGGCTGCCGGGTTATACACCTGGCTGCCGATGGGGCTGCGGACCCTGCGCAAGGTTGAACGGATTGTTCGTGAAGAGATGGACAAGAGCGGTGCCCAGGAAGTGCTGATGCCGGCTGTTCAGCCCGCAGAACTGTGGCAGGAATCCGGCCGCTGGACCCAGTACGGCGGCGAACTGCTGCGGATGAAGGACCGTCACGGCCGGGAATTCTGTTTTGGTCCGACCCATGAAGAGGTCATTACTGACCTCGTCCGCAACGAGCTCAGCAGCTACAAGGAACTACCGGCCAACTTCTATCAGATCCAGACCAAATTCCGGGATGAGCGCCGCCCCCGGTTCGGCGTAATGCGTGCCCGGGAATTCATCATGAAAGACGCCTATTCTTTCCATATTAACGCCGAATCGCTGGAAGAGACGTACCAGCTCATGCATCGCACCTACTGCGCGATCTTCGACCGCCTGGGGCTGGATTACCGCCCTGTACAGGCAGACTCGGGCGCCATTGGCGGCAGCGCCTCCCATGAATTCCACGTGCTTGCCTCTTCCGGTGAGGACGACATCGTCTTCAGCACCGATAGCGACTACGCTGCCAACATTGAAAAGGCAGAAGCTCTGGCACCCGCCGGCGAGCGCCCTGCACCTGCAGAAGAAATGAAAGAAATTGCCACTCCGGATCAGAGAACCATTGAGGCCATCTCTGCCCTCCTGGATATTGATGCCACACGCACCGTCAAGACACTTCTGGTCAAGGCTGAAGCTGACAAAGAAGGTCACTCAGGACTGGTGGCACTGATTCTCCGGGGAGACCACTCTCTGAACGAGATCAAGGCCGAGAATCTTTCAGGTGTTGCCGAGCCTCTCACCATGGCCACAGACGAGGAAATTGAACAGGCCATCGGCTGCAAAGCCGGCTCCATTGGCCCGGTCAAACTGAACGTGCCAGTGATTGTTGATCGCAGTGCCGCTCACCTGGCGGACTTTGTCTGTGGTGCTAACCGGGACGGTTTCCACCTGACCGGCGTAAACTGGGAAAGAGACACTCCGCTGGGCCGCGTGGAAGACCTCCGCAATGTCGTCGAAGGCGACCCAAGCCCGGACGGCAAGGGCACCCTGGAGATCCGCAGGGGCATTGAGGTCGGCCACATTTTCAAGCTAGGCAACAAATACAGCACGGCCATGAACGCCACGGTTCTTGATGAGAACGGCAAGAGCGTGATCATGGACATGGGTTGCTACGGTGTCGGTGTATCCCGGATCGTCGCCGCTTCCATTGAACAGAACCACGACGCCAAGGGCATCATCTGGCCAGATGCCATTGCCCCGTTCCAGGTTGCCATCGTCACGCTCAATGCCCACAAATCACCCACCGTGGCCGAAGCCGGTGAGAAATTGTATGAACAGCTGCGCCAGGCGGGTTACGACGTACTGCTGGATGACCGGAACGAACGCCCGGGTGTGAAATTTGCCGATATGGAACTGATCGGTATTCCGCACCGGTTCGTGGTTTCAGAACGAGGCCTTGCCGCGGGCACCCTTGAATACAAGGGCCGTAGGGATGAGGAAAAACAGGATATTCCGGTGGCTGAGGCGCTGTCTTTCCTGGTGAATGCTTCGCCTCGTAAAGGGCTTTAATCAAAGCCCGCCAGGCGGCGGACTGACACTCTGGCGGCGCTCCTAATCCGTTTCCATCAGGGGCTCTCGGACCCGGCAACAATGCCGGGCTCCATTTCCAGAATAACGCCGAACCGCGTCTCAACAGATCTCCGGATCTCCTCTGCCAGTGCCAGAATGTCACTCCCTCTCCCGCCGGAGTGATTGATCAGAACCAGCGCCTGACGGTTGTGAACACCCACCCGGGCGTTCCGGAAACCTTTCCAACCACACTGGTCAATCAGCCAGGCCGCCGCCAGTTTAACGCCGTGCTCCTGAGGATAACCGACAATATCCGGGTGGCGGGTTCTGAGTGCTTCGAACTGCACCGTATCCACCACCGGATTCTTGAAGAAGCTGCCTGCGTTGGGAATGATGGCCGGGTCTGGAAGCTTTCGCCTCCGGATTGCCATAACTGCCTCGGCTACATCCAGGGGGTCCAGCTCAGATTCCGGGGTATCGCCCAGGTATTCCCGAAGATCTCGATATCCGAGCGTCAGCGGCTTGTTACGAGACAGACTCAGACGGATTTCGGTAATCACGAAACGGCCGGGGGTGTGCTTGAACAGGCTATCGCGATAGGCGAAACGACACTCGGCGTTGTCGAGAGTAACCAGCTCACCGGTGATGCGATCCAGTGCCCTTACCGATTCCAGACAGTCGCACAGTTCAACCCCATAGGCGCCGATATTCTGGACCGGGGCAGCACCTGCCGTTCCCGGAATCAGCGCCAGGTTTTCTATACCGCGATAACCGGCTCTGGCAGCATACAGGACTGCTTCGTGCCAGTTTTCTCCGGCTCCCAGAACCAGCGTGGCCCGATGATCAACCACCCGCTCCCAGCGGCGCGCCCGAATGGCCATACGAATAACCAGCCCTTGGAAATCACGGGCAAACACCAGATTGCTTCCACCGCCGAGAATCAGGGGCTCATGATGTCTACTTGCTACCCAGTCCAAAGCCGTGGCCAATTCGGCGGCACTTTCAACCTCCACATAAAAACGGGCCCGGGCAGCCACATGAAGCGTGTTCAGCGCCTCAAGCTCGACGTTCTCTCGGATCTCCGGCTTCTGTTTCAAGCCAGACGCCTCCGGATATCGGCCAGCAATCCCTCTCCGGCTTCATGAATCAGATCCAGAACCACCTCAAAGCCGTCTGCGCCACCATAATAGGGATCCGGCACTTCATCCTGTAACGAGCTACCATACTCCAGGAACAACACCGGCCGGGTTCCACCGTTCTGGTGCCAGACATCCTTGATATCCGCTAGATTCTGGTGGTCCATTACCAGCACGTAGTCGAAACGGTCCAGATCCTCGGGGCTGAACTGGCGCGCCCGCAAGCCGCTGATATCAATGCCACGCCGTCGCGCCGCTTCCTGGGCCCGGGCGTCCGGGCTTTTTCCAATGTGCCAGTGGCCAGTACCGCAGGAATCGATGTCTATCTGGTCAGCCAGGCCCGCCTGCTCAACCAGGGTACGAAAGACGCCCTCGGCACTGGGAGAGCGACAGATATTGCCCAGACAAACAAATAGTACCCTCACCGGATCAGCCATTGTCGTTGCTCCTCCTTGCCAGCCATTGCCTCAACCGTTGCAGATCGCTCTCGGTGTCCACGCCGGCGGGCGGTTTCACCGACGCCACATCCACGTGGATCCTGGCGCCGTTATACAGAGCTCGCAGTTGTTCAAGCGACTCGGCCATCTCCGTGGGCGCAGGCGCCCAATTGACAAACTGCCCCAGTACCGAGACCCGATAACCGTAGATGCCGATGTGCCGGAAATAACCGATATTATCAGGCATGGAAACGTCGATACCGGTTAACGGTGTACCATCCTGCCAATGGTCCCGGGCCCAGGGGATGGGCGCGCGGCTGAAATAATGGGCCATGCCCTGACGATCAAACACCACCTTCACGACGTTGGGATTAAAAACCTGCTCCGGGTCGTGGATCCGCTCACACAGGGTCGCAATTGCGGCTTCCGGGTAGAGCTCCAGATTGTCCGCCACCTGGTTGATCAGTTCCGGCGGAATCAGGGGCTCATCGCCCTGCACGTTAACGACACGATGGTCCGGCTCAAAACCGAGCTCCCGTGCTACTTCTTCCAGCCGGTCGGTACCGCTGGCATGGTTTGGCGATGTCATGACCACTTCAGCACCGAAGTCCTCGCAGACGCTCCGGATACGCTCATCATCGGTGGCGACAACAACCCGATCTGCCCGGCTTTCGCCGGCACGCTCACAGACATGCTGAATCATGGGCTTTCCGGCGACATCCGCCAGCGGCTTCCCGGGAAGGCGGGTAGAGGCATATCGGGCCGGAATCACAACGGTAAAAGACATGATGTAGCTATCCTGATGACCTTTGACTTTAACGCTTGTGCAGGCGCTCGTCGGTAGAGAGAGTTCGGGCCTCACTGGCCAGCATCACCGGAATCCCCTCCCGGATCGGAAAGGCCATGGCATCCTGATAGCAGACCAGCTCGGTTCGGGCATCATTAAGTTTCAGATCTCCCTTGCAGACCGGACAGGCCAGCATCGCCAACAATTTTTTATCCATGGTGCTTACTCACTCGATATCAAGAAGTTAACTGTTCGGAGCACTGGCGAACCCGTGCCAATAGAGCGTCCCTGAACCGGTCAGGCAACCTCGCCTCGACCGTCAGGCTCCAGGCGTTGTCAGGCGCAAAGTCACGGCATTTCACCGCGTCTTTCGCAGTCATTACGATCAGCTCATTCTCGCCGACATTTAGGTCGGCAGCGCGAAAGCGGTGATGATCCGGAAAAGCTGCCTCGTTAACCACAGCGCCCAGTGCCCTGAGTGTATCGAAAAAGCGGGACGGATTGCCGATTCCCGCCACAGCCCTTACGCGCTTACCTTTCAGGTCAGAGATAGGGCGGGATTTTCCAGTCCTGACATCAACCAGGGCTCCGGGCTCGAGTACCATCGAATAAATCTCCGGGTGCTCTATACCGGCAAAAGTCTCAATGGCCTGGTCGGAATACTCTGCTCCGTTAACAATAACAAAATCCACGGAGGCGAGCCGGGAGATCGGTTCCCGCAATGGTCCGACCGGAATCAGGGCACCGTTGCCAATTCCCCGTTTGCCATCGAACACCGCCAGCTCTAGATCCCGGGGTAACTTATAGTGCTGGAGACCGTCATCGCAGACCAGCAAGTTTCCAAGATTTTCTCCCAGGGCAAAGTCCGCCGCACGCCGGCGCTGGGGGTCCACAACAACCGGGCACCCGGTGCTGATAGCCAGCATTACAGGTTCGTCACCGGCCTCCATGGGACTGGTCCCGGCGTTCACTTCCAGGGGGTAGTTAGCAGCCTTGCCGCCATAGCCGCGACTGAGAATTACCGGGCGCCACCCGTCTCGGACCAGTTCAGAAACCAGCCAGGCCGTCAGGGGCGATTTCCCGGTACCACCTGCGGTGATGTTGCCGACAACCACAACCGGAACCGGCAGCGAGGCATCACGGGCCGCCCACGCAGAGCGGCGGCGGGCTTCCGATAGGTTGCGGTATAGCCAGGAAAGAGGTGCAAGAAACCCCAGAGGACGATTTCTGCCATACCAGAGACGATCTACCAACGAGCTCATGACTGCTCGCTGAACTGCATCTGGTGCAATTGAGCGTAGGCGCCACCAGTGGCAAGAAGTTCCTCATGACGGCCAGATTCAGCAATACGGCCGTTTTCCATCACAAGAATCCGGTCTGCCTTTTCGATGGTGGACAGTCGGTGAGCGATAACCAGGGTGGTACGTCCCCGCATCACAGTTTCAAGTGCGTCCTGGATGTGGCGTTCGGATTCCGTATCCAGCGCAGAGGTGGCCTCATCCAGGATCAGAACAGGCGCATTTTTGAGCAATGCCCGGGCAATGGCGAGCCTCTGGCGCTGGCCGCCGGAAAGCATCACACCGTTATCACCGATCATGGTGTCCAGGCCTTCGGGCATCCGGTCAATGAACTCAAGAGCATGGGCCTTGGCCGCCGCTTCACGAATTTCCTCGCGACTACACTGCCGAAGGGCGCCATAGCCGATATTGGCGGCAATGGTGTCATTGAAGAGCACCACGCTTTGGGTGACCAGCGCTATCTGGGCCCGCAAGGCCTTCAGCGAGAACTCCCGCAGCGAATGACCGTCAATTCGGATATCACCACCGGTAAATTCATAGAACCTCGGCAACAGACTCACCAGGGTGGATTTGCCGCTTCCGGAGCGGCCGACCAGCGCGACGCTCTGCCCCGCAGGAATCTTCAGTGAAATACCTTCCAGTACATTGTCGAGCTGGTCGCGATAGCGAAAAGACACATCATCAAATTCAATCTCACCTTCGACTCGGTTCGGAGAATAGGAACCCGGGTCCTGCTCCGGTGGCTCATCAATCGTTTCGAACACATCGTAAGCCGCTGCCACACCTTTCTGTATCTTGGCGTGGACAGACGTCACCTGCCGGATGGGTTTGGCCATGGTGGTGGCTGCCGTGATGAAAGCCACAAGCTGACCGGTTGTCATTTCACCCCGGATTTCCGGGGCCAGCATCATCCAGACCAGCCCGGCAATGGCGATGGCCACCAAAACCTGTATGACCGGAATACTGATCGCCTGGGTCGAGGCCATCTTGAGACTTTGTTTGAGGTTTTTATTATTAACCTCTTGGAAACGCTCGCGCTCGTAGTCTTCACCGCCAAAAGTTCGAACGACCCGGTATCCGGAAATAGACTCCGACGCCACATGGGTGATGTCGCCCATGGAACCCTGAATACGCTGACTGATCTTGCGAAAACGCTTGCTGGCATAGCTCACCACCGCGCCAATAAGCGGGCCGACGGCCAGGAAAATCAGCGTGAGTTTCCAGTTGGTGTAAAACATATAGCCCAGCAGGCCGATGATAGTCAGGCCTTCACGGAGGGTGATGGTCACCGCGTTGGTGGTGGCCTCCGCTACCTGCTCCACGTTAAAGGTAAGTTTGGATACCAGGCGCCCGGCCGCGTTGTCATCAAAGTACCGGGAAGGCAGTGTCATCAGGCGATTGAACACATCATTGCGCAGCGCATTGATCACTTGGCGGCCAACATAGCTGATGAAATACTGGCTCAGAAAAGTGCCGAGCCCCCTGAACGAAAAAACCCCGACGATGACCAGGGTAAGCATCAGGCGGTTCTGTTCGGTGGGGTTCTCAATGGCCGCAATCACGTATTCCATAGCAGCAGCCATACCGGTTGATGCCGCGGCGTAGATAATGTTGCCGAGCACCGCCAGAGAGAACGCCAGCATGAAAGGTCTCACGTAGGCCAGCAGACGTTTGTAGGTTTCCCAGCTCCCGGCCGGCGTCACTGCAGATGGATCAGGCAAAGGCTCGGTTACCCTCACTGACTTTCAGCCTCCCGCTCTGTGGTAATGCTCAGCTTGGCAAACCCGAGGCGGCCGGCGACGTCCATGGCACGAACCACAAATTCGTGGGGGGTGCGGGCATCTGCCGTGATAATAAACGGCATCGAGCTGTCACCTTCAGCCAGCTCACGCACACCTCGCTCGAGAGTTTCACGGCGGTTATTGACCAACGTGCGGTCATTCAGGATGTACTGCCCTTCGGCATTGATTACCACGTCAATCTGCTTCACCTCCGAGGCCTCTGCGGGTTCGCCGCTTGCCTCCGGCAGTTCCACCTGCAGGTGGCTCTCCCGGGTAAAGGTTGTGGAAACCATAAAGAAAATAAGCAGCAGGAACACCACATCGATCAGTGGTGTCAGGTCAACCCCGACTTCCTGGCTTCTCTGGCGCTTGAACTTCACGGTGTTCAGGCTCCTTCCACGTCGATTTCGCGGTCTCCGTGCACAACCTCAACCAGCTTGATGGCTTCCTGCTCCATGCCGACCACCAGCTCATCTACCCTGCGGATAAAGTAGCGGTGACAGATCAACGCCGGGATGGCCACGCTCAGGCCGGCGGCCGTGGTAATCAGCGCCTCGGAAATACCACCGGCCAGGTTGCCGGCGTTGCCGACACCGGCAAGCTGAATCTCGGCAAACACCTTGATCATACCGATGACCGTGCCCAGAAGCCCAAGCAGAGGTGCGATGGTGGCCACGGTGCCCAGCGGATTCAGAAAGCGCTCCAGATCATGGATCACCTGACTGGCCTCGTGTTCAATACTCTCTTTCATGATTTCGCGGCCATGCTTGGCATTGATCAGGCCGCCGGCCAGAATCCGACCCAGGGGAGAGGATCCCTGCAGGGCTTTCAGCTTCCTGCCATTCAGTTCTTTTTTCTTGATCCAGCGCCACAATTCGTTAATGGTCTGCGGCGGTGCAACTCTGGTAGGACGAAGCGTCCAGAAACGTTCCAGGATGATGGCAAGCGCCAGAATGGAACACGCGACAATTGGCACCATCAGAATGCCACCGGCTTTCAACAGCTCGAACACGCTTGGTCTCCCTGATTGTTTGCAAGCCGCGCTACTTTAGCATAGCTACCCGTGGAGGCCACACCTGGAATGTCACGGTATTTTACATTGGTCACGGGTCAGCCCCGGGCCGCTGATCCAGAACGGCCCCTCATTCCTCATTTCCTTTAATGCCAACCGGTTATCGGTGATGGTCATCAATACGCTGCCCGAACAGGCGGTGTTCAGCGAGGCGGCACCTGAACGCCTGTAACGGGCGGTGACCGTTGGGTGAGGATGACCGTAACGGTGTCGGTATCCGGCGGCGTAGATTACCCAGTCAGGATCAAGCTCCTGAACCCACGCTTCGGAAGAGGATGTTTTGCTACCGTGATGGGGAGCGAGGACCACTCGACTACCCGAACGACGCAACGTCCCGCTGGCAGAAAGATAGGCCAGGTACTGGGATTCCATGCGGCTGGTGATATCGCCGGGCAGTATCCATTCGGTACCCGATTCGGAATGATAGATCCGGATTACACAGGACGCATCGTTGCCTTCAGAAGCACCCTGCCCCTGCCAGTGGTCGATGGTCAGATCGCCAAGGGTCTCGGTTTCCTGATCACAGGGTGCGGTGGGCACATCGGGAATTCGACTTCTCATTACGTCAATTTCACCGGCCACAACACGGCCAATTTCGATCTGCTCCGCGAGCTCTGATACGCCGCCGGCATGATCATTGTCGGCATGGCTCAAAACCAGGGTGTCGATTCGCTGGACGCCCTCCGCCTTAAGATTTGGCAACAGCGTTGATTCAACGGCTGAGAAAATCCCGGGCACAGCCGGTCCTGTGTCGTAGACAAGGACCTGCCGGCCATGACGAACAAGCACAGACAAACCCTGCCCGACATCCCAGACCCGGATTTCCGGCTGAGCCACGCGTGGATTCTGCGGTACCGACGAAGGAGAAAATCCCAGCCACACAAGTGCCGAGACGACCGCCACCAGCCGAAACCCGGTGAATGGCGCAAACACCATGAAGACCAACAGCATCGACAAGGCCACGATTTCCTCGGCGCTGGCAGAAATTTGGGGCAACTGCCATCGGGCAAGCCAGCTCAGGAAACGCCAGAGCAGATCCAGAACCAGGTCAAAGGCGGGTCCTAAGATGTTCGCCGCATCCGGAAGAACGCCGGTAATCAAACCGCCCGCAATTAGAAGAGGCATAACCACCAGGGACACCCAGGGGATGGAAATCAGGTTTGCCACTAGCCCCACCAGAGGCTGGCCCTGCCCGAAGGCTTCGAGAACTGGCCATAAACCGGCAAATACCGAGATCTGGGCAACCAACAGGCTACCCAGCCAGCCGGCTCCTGTCAGCCGCGCTGAGAACACGGCGATGAGTACCGCAACGGCAGCAAACGATAACCAGAACCCCTGGTCCAGGGGTGCGAAAGGGTCCAGCAGCAACACCACCGCCAGAGCAACCAGAAACGGTTGCCAGGCCGGAGACTGCCGCGCCAAAAGAAGCAACCAGCCGCCCGCGATCACCATTACCAGTGCCCGTCGGGTGGGCACGGTAAAACCGGCCGCGAGCGCGTAGGCGAGGCAACAGACCACCACCGAAACAAAGACAATGCGGCGGCCCTTGCGCTCGTTCACGCATCGGGCCGGCCAGGTCAGCAAGAGGCGCCGACACAAAAAACCGACTCCAAGAGCAACCAACCCCAGATGCAAACCTGAGATCGCGACCAGATGAATGGTTCCCGTTGCTTTCAGAACGTCCCAGTGCTTCTGTGTCATGAACCCGCGATGACCGATCAACAGCGAGGAAACCAGTGCGAAGTGCTCGGTACCGCCGAACCGGTTCCGCACCCAGTCGCCCAGTGACCGGTGCGCACTGCGATACTGGCAATGCAGGGAGCACTTCACGGTTGGATCCGACTGAACACTGCGAACGCTTCCAGTGGCCCGGTACCCTTTCCGGAACAACCAGTCTTCATACCGGAAGCCTACCGGATTGAGGTTTCCATGTGGCCTTTTGAGCTTGACCTCCAGGCGCAAACGGTCGCCCGGCAACCCCTCTGCTGCATGACCATACCAGGCCAATCGAAGCAACTCGGGTGGGCGCGTGCCCGGAACGTTAACGGGGGGAAGGTTATGCCAACGGGTAACACAGAAACTGAAACGCAAACTGTCGAAACTCCCGGGTGACGGAATATCACACAGGTAACCGGATACCGACAGACGTTTCCCTTCGGCTTCCGGCGGCAACACTTCTGAAAGCCGGCTCCGGGCATGCCATGCTGCCCAGGAAAGCCCCACCAACAAGCCAAGTGCCAGCACTGTCAACTGGCGGGTCACCGCAGACTTTGTACGGCAAAGGGCCAGAAAAAGCAGAAGTCCGGACACAGCCAGCCATTCTGGAGGTGGCAGTATCGACAGCCAATACAGTAAGATAACGCCACAAGAGAAGGCGATAACGCCCAGGGCTGCGGCCCCGCGCCTTCCTGGCGGGTACGGCGAGCGATTCAGACTTCCGGACAATCCTTGTCCTCCTGTATGTCACATTCACCGGCGACATCCGATGTGCCGGGATTTTAACTCCGTCTAAAGGCAGAACTTCCAATGCCGAAGAAGTTCATGAAACGCTATCTGCCCTCACCAGAGAAGGTGCAAGCGATGCAGTCGCTGAGCTTTCTGGGCGATATCCTTCACGAACCCAATCTCTGGCATATCAATCGCCACAGTGTCGCCCGCGCCTTTCTCGTCGGCATCTGGTTCTGCTTCATACCCATGCCCTTCCAGATGCTTGCCGCGGCATTTTTTGCGATCTGGTTCAATGCCAATCTGCCGCTATCAGTTGTCCTGGTCTGGATCAGCAATCCAGTTACCATGCCGCCGATTTTCTATTTCAATTATAAAGTCGGGGCCTGGGTCTTGAGCCGTCCGGTTCTCAGTTTCGAGTTTCAGTTGTCATGGTCCTGGATCAGTGAACGGCTCATGGACATCGGCATCCCCCTGTATCTCGGGTCCCTCATCGTTGCCACCGTGTCAGCCTGCGTCGCTTACCTGATCATCCAGTTTCTGTGGCGCCGGAAAATTCGCACAGACTGGCAGGTGCGGCGGTCCAATCGCCGGAAGCGTCGCCGGGCGGCCGATCAGGCTTCCTGAATAAGCCGGCCCTGTTCAAGCCGTAATACCCGCCCCAGACTCCGGGCCATTTTCATATCATGAGTCACCATGACAAAGGCAATACCCAACTGATCCCGTAGCGATTCAATCAGCGACCGGACCCCTTCTCCCGTATGCTCATCAAGATTGCCCGTTGGTTCATCCATCAGTACGCAATCCGGCTCGTTAACGAGCGCCCGGGCGATGGCAACCCGCTGGCGCTCACCGCCCGACAGTTCTCCAGGCTTATGGCTCAGGCGTTCTGCGAGGCCAACCCGGCTCAATATCGATTCCGCTTTGTTTCGGGCATCCCCGACCGACATACCACCCAGTACGCAGGGCATCATGACGTTTTCCAGTGCCGAGAATTCCGGTAGCAAGTGATGAAACTGGTACACAAACCCAAGGTAACGGTTACGGAACCTTGCGCGGCCGGCCTCGGAAAGCCGGTGGATGTCCTTGCCACAGATGGAAATCTGGCCCGATGACGGCTTGTCCAACCCGCCGAGCAGGTTGAGCAGGGTGGTTTTACCGGCGCCACTGCTCCCTACAATGGCTACCGTTTCTCCGGGTGACACTTCCAGGGAAATATCCGAAAAAATTGTCAGCTTTTCGGGACCCTCACTGTAGGTGCGGGTCACCTGCCGACAGTCAATCACCAGGGGGGAATCCGCCATAACCGAATGTTCCTTACTCATAGCGAAGCGCCTCCGCGGGATCCACTCTCGAAGCCCGCCAGGCCGGGTAGATGGTCGCCAGAAGACTCATGGCAAGGCCGGCTCCGCTGATTATGAAAACGTCCTGCCACTGCAGCTGCGAAGGCAGGTAACTGATGAAATAGACGTCGGCACTGAGAAACTTGTGCCCCAATGCGCCTTCAAGCCAGGAAATGAAGGCACTGATATTGAGCGCACCAAACACACCCAGTGAGGTGCCTATGACCGTGCCGAAGATACCAATCACTGCACCCTGAACGATAAAAATTCGCATGATCCGGGCCGGGGTCGCCCCCATGGTTCTGAGAATAGCAATATCACCGGTTTTGTCGGTGACAACCATCACCAGCGTGGACACGATGTTGAACGCAGCCACGGCGACAATAAACATAAGCAGCAGACCGATCATGGTTTTCTCCATGCGGATCGCCTGGAACAGATTGCCGTGGGTTCGGGTCCAGTCCGAAACGTAGTAACGCCCCGGAAGCTTCTTCGCGACCTCTTCAGCCACCCGGGGGGCCGCAAACAGGTCATCCACCAGCAAGCGGATTCCTTCCGCCTTGCCGCCGGTACGCAGAAGTTTCGAGGCATCGTCCATATGGATCAGGGTGTAATTACCATCCAGCTCGGCTCCGACACTGAACACACCCTTTACGGTAAATCGCTTGAGCCTCGGCAGAACACCGGCAGGTGTCACGGAGGCCTCGGGTAGCACCACGGTTACTTTGTCACCCAACTGGAGTCGCAGACTGGCCGCCATCAGCCGACCGACGATAATTCCGAACTCACCGGACACCAGATCATCAAGCCGTCCCTCGATCATGTGATTTTCGATGATGGAGACGGTTCGCTCTTCCTCCGGAAGAATGCCATTCAGCACCACGCCGCGGACATTTCCACCGCCGGTAACCATGCCCTGCCCCTGAATAAACGGAGCCGCTGCCAGCACGCGAGGATGTTCCTCGACCTGCGCGTCCAGGGTTTGCCAGTCATCCAGCGGGCCTGTGCCCTGAATCGTGGCGTGGGGCACCATGCCGAGAATTCTCTGCTTCAGCTCCCGGTCAAAGCCATTCATCACCGAAAGAACGATAATCAGAACCGCCACACCCAGCATCAACCCAATCATCGACGTCAGGGAGATAAAGGAAATGAAGTGATTCCGGCGCTTGGCCGCCGTGTACCGCAAGCCTATATAAAATGATAAGGGTCTGAACATGGAGAGGAGCCTGTTGCTACCTTCAGGTCTATCGTGGTCTGGCTTTCCCTGATGCTTCCAGCACAGAGGGAAACTGCTAAACTATTCTGTATCAATAAAAATTCAGTGTTCCGGAGCCTAGATGCAGTCACCTAACATCCCCAGCGAACCGGTGAATTCCTCACCCGAGCGCCGGGACTTTTTCCGCATTGAAGACCGTATCGGCCTGGAAATCCGCAAGCTGGCGCCCGACACCCCTCTGGATGCAGATCTTTTCGACGGCGACCATCTTGAAAGCCTGAAAGCGGAGTTCAGGCGGCTGGATCAGGACGTTAAGTCCCAGCTTGCCAGCCTTGCCGAGAGAGACCGGCTACTTACCGGACTCATCAAATCCCTGAACGGCAAGCTGGATACGCTTGCGCGCATTATGACCTTTGAGCAAAATCCGTTGCAACCGGAGGACTGGCAGGATGTGACCCTGAGCGAGGGCGGCCTGTCATTCTCAAGCAGCACGCCTGCCTGGCAACCGGGGGACCGGCTAGCCATTCGTATGACACTTCCGCCAGAACTTTTCCAGCCTCAAGCTATCGCCGAGGTACTGGAGGTACACCCCGACTCTTCAGGTGGGGCAAGGGTCCACACCGAATTTACCCGGATCGATGACAGCGATCGCCAGCAGATCGCTCGGCATGTGATGCGGTGGCAGATTCGCCAGCGACAAAAAGAGTAGAGTGGGGAAAAATGGATGACTTTTGCTAATCTTTTTCGGATATTACGCTTTATCCATGTCTTCCAGAACGAATTTTCGGTGGACAACAGCATTAATGGAGATTGATCAATGAGAAAAAACAGGATTCTGCTCGGCGCACTGGCTCTGTCTACCGCCCTGAGCCTTGTTCCGGCTGTATCGGCGGTTGCAGAGGAAATCCGCGTCCCGGTGGGAACCCAGGCAGACCGCGACCAGGCACACGTCCCTGGCACTGGCATGAGCCAGGCTTCGGTCCGAGCCTCCTGGGGCTCCCCTCTGGAGACTCGAGGTCCGGTTGGCCAACCTCCCATCAGTCAGTGGGACTACCAGAATTTCGTGGTTTATTTCGAAAATGATCGGGTAATCCATACCGTTCTCAAGCACAATCGCTGAATAATCGATAGCGGCCCGCGAAGGCCTGAAATTCCCCGCTCATGTCCTGACGTTCAACCGACCGTTGGTTAGAATAGCGTCTTTTGTGATGTTAAGGTGGCAGTGAAGTGACAACCAGACGCGTATTGCCCGCCGAATGGGCTCCCCAGAGTGCCGTATTGCTGACCTGGCCTCACCCCGGGACAGACTGGGCAGATATACTTGATGAGGTCGAGCCGGTATTTCTCGACATTGCCAGGGCCATACTTCGCTATGAGAACCTGGTGATAAGCTGCGAGTACGTCGCCCGTCTGCAGGAGCTAGACAGGGATTTGAACCAGTACGCTGAGGAAAACGGCTTTCCGGGTCGGGTACACACAGTTCCGGCGCCAGCAAACGACACCTGGGCCCGGGATCATGGCCCGATTACCATCGCAACCGATGACGGTCCGGCGCTGCTAGATTTCCGCTTTAATGCCTGGGGAGGGAAATTTCCCTTCGAGAAAGACGACGCCCTCAACCAGCACCTGGCCAACGCCGGCGTATTCGGCACCACCCCGATGCAGCAGGTCGACTTTGTTCTGGAAGGTGGCTCCATCGAATCCGATGGCCTGGGCACCCTGCTAACCACCTCTGAGTGTCTGTTGACCCCCACCCGAAACCCTTCTGTGGACCGGACCGCAATCGAGCAGTTGCTTGCCGAGGTTCTTGGCGTTACTCGTATTCTCTGGCTTAACCACGGATTCCTCGAAGGAGACGACACCGACAGCCACATAGACACGCTGGCCAGATTCTGCGCCCCGGACCACATCTGCTATGTGGCTTGCCCGGATGTCGCGGACGAACACTACAGCGCTCTGGCTGCCATGGAGGAAGAGTTGCTGGAATTCCGCCAGTCGGACGGTACACCCTACAAGCTGACAGCTCTGCCCTGGCCGGAGGCAATCCGCGATGAACGCGGAGAACGCCTGCCTGCCACCTATGCGAACTTTCTGATCATTAACGACGCGGTTCTGCTTCCGGTCTACGGAGTTGCCCAGGACGAGGAGGCAATTGCGGTCATGAAGAAGATTTTCCCTTCCCGTGACGTTGTGCCGATTGATTGCCGGGCCCTTATTCATCAGCATGGCAGCCTTCACTGCGTTACCATGCAAATTCCGGCCGGAGTCGTCACTCCATGAGCAACAAGACGACCGGCAACCAGATCGCGATCGCCGCCATCCAGCAAGCGTGTAGTCCAGACAAAGCTGCCAGCCTGGCCGTCACGGAAAAGCTGGTACGGGAAGCCGCGGCAAACGGGGCCGACCTGGTCATTCTGCAAGAGCTCCATGCCACCCTGTATTTCTGCCAGACCGAATGCACCTCGGTTTTCGAACTGGCAGAGTCCATACCCGGGCCCACCAGCCAGAGACTCTCTGATCTCGCCCGTGAGCTGGGCATTGTCCTGGTAGGCTCCATCTTTGAACGCAGGATGAACGGTGTCTACCACAACACCGCCGTGGTGTTTGAGAAAGATGGCTCCGTGGCAGGAATTTACCGGAAAATGCACATTCCGGATGACCCCGGCTTCTACGAAAAGTTTTACTTCACTCCAGGTGACGCGCAGTTCAACGATGGCCGCAGCGGTTTTACTCCCATTGATACCTCCGTGGGCAGGCTGGGCGTCCTGGTGTGCTGGGACCAGTGGTACCCGGAAGCCGCCCGACTTATGGCCCTTGCCGGCGCCGAGATACTGATCTATCCCACTGCCATCGGCTGGGATGTCACTGACGACCCCGACGAACAGGCGCGGCAGCTGGAAGCCTGGGTAACCGTGCAACGAGGCCATGCGGTGGCCAACAACCTGCCTGTCGTCGCGCCAAACCGCATTGGCACCGAACCGGACCCTTCCGGGCAGAGCGATGGCATCCGATTCTGGGGTAACAGTTTCATTTGCGGGCCTCAGGGCGAGTTCCTTGCCCGGGCCGATGATAGTTCCGAATGCATTCTGGCGGTAACACTTGATCGCAACCGAAGTGAATCGGTTCGTCGCATCTGGCCGTATCTGAGAGATCGCAGGATTGACGCTTACAGCGATATTCTCAAACGCGTGAGGGACTGAGCCCGGAATGAGACATCTGGTCGATACCGTTGTCAGTGAACTGAACCAGATACTTCTGGGCAAGGATCAGCAGGTGCGCCTCGCTCTCTGCGGCCTTCTGGCCCGGGGCCACCTGCTGATTGAAGACATTCCCGGCATGGGTAAAACCACCCTCTCCCACGCCCTGGCCAAAGTGATGGGGCTGAGTTATCAGCGGATTCAGTTCACCAACGACCTGCTCCCTGCAGATGTTCTCGGTTACTCAATGTATGACAAACAGGCAGGAAGCCTCGTATTCCATCCCGGACCGATCTTCGCCCAGGTGGTACTGGCCGATGAGATCAACCGGGCATCACCGCGCACACAGAGCGCCCTGCTTGAGGCCATGGAAGAACGCCAGGTATCCATTGAGGGGGAAACCCGGCCACTGCCCCACCCGTTTTTCGTGATTGCCACCCAGAATCCTATCGAACAGGGCGGCACCTATCCTCTACCGGAGTCTCAACTGGACCGGTTCCTGATGCGGTTACGCCTTGGTTATCCGGACCCGAGGGCCGAGCGTGAATTGCTCGAGGGTGAAGACCGTCGCGTCATGACCGAAAAACTCCCGACCCTGCTCTCCCAGGCAGACCTGAAAACCCTTCAGGAAGGCGTAACCCGAATAACCGCCAGCTCCGCGCTGCTTGATTATGTTCAACGGCTACTGGAACAAAGTCGCAGAATGCCCGGCCTTCTTTACGGTCTTTCACCCCGGGCCGGACTGGGACTGGTTCGTGCCGCCAAGGCCTGGGCCCTGATGGATGGCCGCCATCACGTTTTGCCCGATGATATTCAGGCCGTATTTCCGACAGTAGCGGAACACCGCCTGGAACAGGGCGAGACCGGTAAAAGCGCAGAAAGGGTCCGACAGCTACTGGCAACCGTTTCAGTGCTTGAGTAAATAGCGAGGTTTTATAAGCGGAATTGGCCAAAACGAATGGCAGACCGCTGCATTCATGTTAGCCTTTCCACCTTTCCCCGAAGCGTCTGGCCCTGAAACCGGGCTCGGCAACGTACGGTTTTTTAGTGAGAGATTTTTCAATGAGCGACACCAAACATTCCCGACTGATCATCCTCGGTTCCGGTCCCGCAGGCTATACCGCAGCTGTCTATGCAGCCCGCGCCAACCTGAACCCGACCCTGATTACCGGTATTGAAGTCGGCGGCCAGCTCACCACCACCACCGACGTGGACAACTGGCCCGGCGACAACGACGGCGTACAGGGCCCAGAATTGATGCAGCGCATGCTCAAACACGCCGAGCGCTTTGAAACCAGCATCGTTTACGACACCATTAACGAAGCCGATTTGCGGAACCGGCCCTTCCGCCTCAAGGGCGACGGCGGCGAGTACACCTGCGACGCCCTGATCATCGCAACCGGCGCCTCCGCCATGTACCTCGGCCTCGAATCCGAAGAAAAATTCAAAGGCCAGGGCGTCTCCGCCTGCGCCACCTGTGACGGCTTCTTCTACAAGAAACAGAAAGTCGCCGTCATCGGCGGCGGCAATACCGCCGTTGAAGAGGCGCTCTACCTCTCGAACATCGCCGACGAAGTCACTCTGGTACACCGCCGCGACAGCCTGCGCGCCGAAAAAATCCTCCAGGACAAGCTGTTCGAAAAAGCCGAAAACGGCAACGTCAAGATTGTTTGGGACCACACCCTCGACGAAGTCCTGGGCGACGGCACCGGCGTAACCGGAATGCGCATCAAAAGCATGAAGGATGGTTCGACGCAAGACGTGGAACTGGCTGGCGTGTTCATTGCCATAGGTCACAAGCCAAACACCGACCTGTTCCAGGGCCAACTGGACATGGAAAACGGCTACATCCGCATCCGCTCCGGCCTTGAAGGCATGGCCACCCAGAGCAGCATCCCCGGCGTCTTCGCCGCCGGCGACGTAGCCGACCACGTCTACCGCCAGGCCGTCACCTCCGCCGGCTTCGGCTGCATGGCGGCACTCGATGCCGAAAAGTTTCTGGATCAGCAAGATTGATCTAGTCTTTCAGAAGACAACACGGAAGCTGATCGAGGCCGGGAGGGCCAGCCTTCTGAAACTGTGCGGAGCCATGGATGGCGGAGCCAAGCGTACAGGGAAGTATTCACAGCGTGTTTCAGAAGGCTGACCCTCCCGGGCGCGACTCCAAAGTCCGATCATCACGAAATCAGTTTGAAAATCTGAGCAAATACCGGATATGGATGACCTCACTACCCTGGCTAGACCCTGACCAACTCTGGTTCCCCCCTGCCAGCGAAGCCCTGGACGATCCGGACGGCCTCCTGGCGCTCGGCGGCGACCTCTCCACAGACAGACTTATACTCGCCTACCGAAACGGCATCTTCCCGTGGTACAGCGACGAGCAACCCATACTCTGGTGGTCCCCCGACCCCCGATGCGTGCTGTTCCCAAACGATATCCACGTATCCCGAAGCCTCCGCCGCACCCTGAACCAACAACACTTTCAGGTAACTGCCGATCAGGCCTTCGGCCGGATTATCCGTCTATGCGCCTCCACCCGCGCCGAGGGCACCTGGATCACCGAAGAAATGATCGCCAGCTACGCCGAACTGCACCGAATGGGGGTGGCCCACTCCATTGAAATCTGGAACCATCGGGGTGATCTCGCCGGCGGGATGTACGGCCTCGGCATAGGCCTGTGCTTCTTTGGCGAGTCCATGTTCTCCCTGGAAACCAACGCCTCCAAAGTCCTTATGGTCCACCTTGCACATCAGCTCGACGCCTGGGGCTACCGGGTTATGGACTGCCAGGTGGAAAGCCGCCACCTACTGACTATGGGTGCCAAAACAATTCCCCGGGAAGAGTTTTTATCTATACTCAGGGGGAACATCGATCAGAAGCCGGATCAGACTGACTGGACCTTCCACTGGCAATGGCCCGGGCCGGAGGAGTGAATGAGCAATCTCAGAACCCTGGTGTTCTTTGCAACCCCGCCTCACGATTGCAGTTACCTGCCAGACCGCGAGGCAACCACCATGTTCGTGGACCCGCGAGCCCATATCGACAAAAAACTCTACAGCCAGCTCACTGCCCTCGGCTTTCGCCGCAGTGGCGGCCATTATTACCGCCCTCACTGTGAGCACTGCAATGCCTGCATCCCCGTACGCCTTAAAGTAGACGATTTCGAACCCGACCGCAGCCAGAGACGGGTTCTGAAGAAAAACGATGACCTGGAGTGCATGCTTGTACCGGCTACCTTTACCGAAAGGTATTATCAACTTTATGCCACCTATATCGAGAAACGGCACAAAGACGGCGATATGTACCCGCCGTCCCGGGAGCAGTTCACCTCGTTCCTGGTAGACGGTGCCACCGATTCGTGGTTTCTGGAAATTCGTAAGGACAATAATCTGGTGAGTCTGGCAGCCGTAGACTTGCTGGATGACGGCCTGTCTGCCATCTATACTGTTTTCGAGCCTGAAATGGAGGATCGCAGTCTTGGTACATTTGCCATCCTTTGGCAAATTGAGGAGGCCCGCCGAAGGGGCCTACCACATTTGTACCTCGGGTATTGGATCAAACAGTGCCGGAAAATGAACTATAAAACCCGTTTCCGACCCATTGAAGCCCTCCGCGACGGCCAGTGGCGTGAGCTGGATGCGGGCTGACTTTGCCAAACGCGGATAAATAAGGCAGAATTGCGCAATTTAAAATCACGAGAACCATACCCTAACGAGGTTTCTACTGAATGCCGAAATCAGATGCCATTGAAATGGAAGGCGTTATTATCGACACCCTTCCAAACACTATGTTCCGAGTTGAGCTGAGCAACGGTCATGTTGTGACGGCTCACATCTCTGGCAAGATGCGCAAGAACTATATCCGCATCCTGACAGGCGACAAGGTCAAGGTTGAGCTGACTCCTTACGACCTGAGCAAGGGCCGCATTGTGTACCGCGCCCGTTAAGGCGCATGTGACATCTGAAAATCCCCTTCTGGGTTTTTAGGCCATAAAAAAACCGCCGCCCGGTTACCCGGACGGCGGTTTTTCTTTACGTCATCGCCTCATACTCAGACGGCTTCCGCCGGCTCGTCCTCGTACTCGAACACCAGCTCGTCGTCACGGAGATGGATATATACATCCCCGCCCTTCTCCGACAGGCGCCCGAACAGGATCTGCTCAGCCAGTGGCCGCTTGATCTTGTCCTGAATCAGACGGGACATTGGACGGGCACCCATGGTGACGTCGTAGCCTTTGTCTGCCAGCCAGGATTTCGCAGCATCATCGACATGCAACACAACATGCTTCTCGTCCAGCTGCGCCTGCAATTCGGTCAGGAACTTGTCCACCACATGGGTGATGGTTTCCTTCTGCAGGTCGCCGAACTGGATGATACCGTCCAGACGGTTGCGGAACTCCGGCGTGAAGGTCTTGGTGATAATCTCCATGCCATCGGTGCTGTGATCCTGCTCACTGAAGCCAATCGAACGACGGGCCATGCTTTCTGCCCCGGCATTGGTTGTCATCACCAGGATTACGTGGCGGAAGTCCGCCTTGCGGCCGTTGTTATCAGTCAGGGTACCGTGATCCATTACCTGCAGAAGCAGGTTGAAGACTTCCGGATGGGCCTTCTCGATTTCATCCAGCAACAACACACAATGGGGGTGCTTGGTGACAGACTCCGTCAGCAGACCTCCCTGGTCATAACCGACATAGCCCGGCGGCGCACCAATGAGTCTTGAGACAGTATGGCGCTCCATGTACTCGGACATGTCGAAACGCACCAGCTCGATACCCAGAACCTTGGCAAGCTGTTTAGTCACCTCGGTTTTACCGACACCCGTCGGCCCCGCGAACAGAAACGCACCTTCGGGTTTCTCGGGCGCCTTCAGGCCAGCGCGAGCCAGCTTGATGGAAGTAGAAAGAGACTCGATGGCCGGATCCTGACCAAACACCACCATTTTGAGATCCCGCTCGATATTCCGGAGCAGGTCCTTGTCACTGGTAGAGACGTTCTTCGGCGGAATACGGGCAATATTCGCAACCACATCCTCGATATCAGTGACATCGACGGTTTTCTTGCGCTTGCCCTCCGGCTGCAATCGCTGCCGGGCACCTGCCTCGTCGATCACATCAATGGCCTTGTCCGGCAGATGGCGATCAGTGATATACCGGTCCGCGAGCTCTGCGGCAACCCGCAAAGCCTTGTCCGTATACTTCAGATCGTGGTGCTTCTCGAAGTTCGGCTTCAGGCCTTTGAGGATCTGGTAGGTATCCTCGACGCTGGGCTCGTTGACATCAATTTTCTGGAAGCGACGAGCCAGAGCGCTGTCTTTCTCAAAGATACCCCGGAACTCCTGGAACGTGGTGGAGCCAATGCACCGGATCTCTCCGGAACTCAGCATCGGCTTCAACAGATTGGAAGCGTCCATCACGCCACCGGATGCAGAACCGGCACCGATAATTGTGTGGATCTCGTCGATAAACAGAATGGCGTGGCTCTCCTTCTTGAGTTCCGCCAGCAGCCCTTTCAGGCGCTTCTCGAAATCACCGCGATATTTGGTGCCCGCCAGCAATGCACCCAGATCCAGCGAGTAAACCACCGCATCGGAAATGATATCCGGCACCTGACCATCCACAATTCTCTTGGCAAGCCCTTCAGCGATGGCGGTCTTGCCTACGCCGGCCTCCCCGACCAGCAATGGATTGTTCTTGCGACGACGCACCAGGATCTGTACTACCCGCTCAACCTCGTGCTCGCGGCCAATGAGCGGATCAATCCGGCCCTGACGGGCCTGCTCATTGAGATTGGTTGCGTAGCTTTCCAATGGCTTGGAATGGCCGCCTTCCTCTCCGGCTTCATCATGAGACGCCTGATCATGGCTCTCCTGATCCTCGGCGCCCTGAACCCGGGAGATTCCATGAGAGACGAAATTGACCACATCAATGCGGGCAATGCTCTGTTTCTTGAGCACATACACTGCCTGACTTTCCTGCTCGCTGAAAATAGCGACCAGTACATTGGCCCCGGTTACCTCTTTCTTGCCCGAGGACTGCACATGGAACACCGCCCGTTGCAGCACTCGCTGGAAGCCCAGCGTGGGCTGGGTCTCCCGCTCACTGTCGCTGCTCGGAATCAATGGTGTTGTTGAGTCAACAAACTCGACCAGTTCCTCCTGAAGTCGCTTGAGGTCTGCACCACAGGCCTTCAGAACGCCCACTGCCGATTCGTTATCGAGCAGGGCCAGCAATAAATGCTCCACCGTCATGAACTCATGACGTTTATCGCGGGCATTCTTGAAAGCCGTGTTCAGCGTAATTTCCAGATCTTTACTCAGCATGGGCCACCCCAACGTCTTTCAGTCCGCACGTTCAATCTCGCAAAGGAGCGGATGTTCGCATTCCGAGGAATACTGGTTCACCTGTGCCGCCTTTGTTTCCGCGATGTCCCGGGTAAATACCCCGCATACAGCTTTTCCCTGCGTATGGACGAGCAGCATCACCTGCGTCGCCTTTTCCTCGTTCATTCCAAAGAACGTCATCAGCACATCCACAACGAAATCCATGGGTGTGTAATCGTCATTCAGGAGCACCACCCTGTATCGCGCCGGGCGCTTGAGAGCTGGCTTTTCGGGAGCAACGCTGAGGCCATCTTGCCGCCCCGGCTGTTCGTCCTCCCCCTGATTTAATACTAGTAGAGAATTTTCGATAGTCCGCATCATTCCTAACCGGTTTATCGGTGCTCCTGTCTATCTAAAGGTGGATGTCGGCCCCCGGGTTTTCAAGCAGGGCATGAGATATTTATCAATACGAACATGATACCGCTTCCAGACTGCGTTCAACCACACATTCCCGGCATAGAAACTATTGACTCGACGCAACGATTGGCCGAAAGTTAACCTGCATTGTAAAATAATGTAAATCCATGCAATGTTTGTGTAACGGGATTCGGACCGAAAGTGCGACGGCCGAAAGGCAAACACCACGAACAAGAATAGTGACAGCAAAAGAACAGGGGAGTTCATCATGCCAAGAGGCAAAGTCAAGTGGTTCAACAATGCCAAAGGGTACGGGTTCATCATCGAGGATGGTTGCAGTGACGATCTGTTTGCTCACTTCTCGTCGGTCCAAATGGAAGGCTATAAGACCCTGAAAGCAGGTCAGGCCGTATCCTTTGACAAAAAACCAAGCGACAAGGGCATTCACGCAGTCAACATCATTCCGGATGAGCAGCCCGCCAGCAAGGCCGAGACAGGTGCCGAAAGCGACTCTGCAGAACAATCGGAGCGACAGGAATCCGGCCGGGACGGTTATCCGCCCCGAGCAGTAAACGGCTGACCTGTTCTGACATCTGGAGCCTGACACCCACCGGCGGAAGCTGGTGGGGGTTATTTTTATCCCTGAAAAGCTGACCTCTCTGCTAACGACGGCAATCAGGCTTTGTCAGCCCTCGCCGTTGAAGTACCCTACTCTCTCTTAAGCACACTGCAACTTCTGGAAATCTGTAATTGCATGGCTGAGCTCATTCTTTTTAACAAACCTTTTCAGGTCCTGAGCCAGTTCACCGACGACGGCGCTGCCGGAGGGAGTTCGCCGCGTGCCACGCTGGCCGACTACCTGAAAATTCCCCGGGTGTATCCGGCCGGTCGACTGGATTACGATTCTGAGGGCCTGCTTCTGCTGACATCCGAAGGTGCCTTGCAGCACCGTATTGCGTCGCCGGCACTGAAGATGCCCAAGACCTACTGGGTACAGGTAGAAGGCGAGATTTCAGATGACGCCCTGAAACGTCTGGCGGAAGGTGTCGAACTGAACGATGGCCCCACCCGGCCAGCAAAGGCAACAAGAATGCCCGCTCCGGCCATCTGGCCCCGGGTACCTCCTGTAAGGCACCGCGATACCATTCCAACCAGCTGGCTGGAGCTGACCATTACCGAAGGCAGGAACCGTCAGGTTCGGCGAATGACTGCCGCGGCGGGCTTCCCGACACTGCGGCTGATCCGTTACCGCATCGGTGACTGGACCCTGAATGGTCTGAAATCCGGCGAATACCGGAAAGTCACCGTTAACCTGCCGGCCGGCTCAAATACCAAATCCCGCCCCGGTCAAACCGGACCCGGGGCCCGATCCCGGAGAACCAGAAAGTCATGACCTGGACACCCCATGCCACTGTAGCGGTTATTGTTGAAGATCAGGCCGGACGATTTCTCATGGTGGAGGAACTCAGCGGTGGCAAGGTTGTGTTCAATCAGCCCGCCGGCCATATCGAGGAAGACGAGGCCATTCTTGACGCCGTTCGCCGGGAAGCTCTGGAAGAGACCGGCTGGGAGGTTGACCCGATACATTTCTTGGGCATCTACACCTACAAGGCGCCGGCCAATGGCGTTACCTATTATCGGTTCTGTTACGCGGCCCAAGCCGGAGCGAAGATTTCAGACCGTCTGGACGACGGTATCATTGCCGCCCACTGGCTGACCCTTGACGAAATTCGTGGCCTCGGCGAAAAACTTCGCAGCCCGCTTGTCCTGCAGTGTATAGAAGATTACCGAAATGGCCGCCAGTTCCCGCTGGACGTGGTCGTCGATTCAAAGACGGCGTACTAGGAAAATGGTAAACTCGCGGTTTTTTAACCGGTAGCGACGCTGTCATGACCAACGCCTTTGAAGCTCATTCTTCAACCAGTCCAACCACCACCCGCGTGATCGTCGGCATGTCCGGCGGTGTGGATTCTTCCGTGGCCGCCTGGCTGCTCAAGGATCAGGGTTATCAGGTTGAAGGCCTGTTCATGAAGAACTGGGATGAGGACGACGGCACCGAATACTGCACCGCCATGACTGACTTGGCGGACGCCCAGGCCGTCGCCGATGTCATTGGCATCAAGCTGCATACTGCCAGTTTCGCCGCCGAGTACTGGGATCGGGTGTTTGAGCATTTCCTTTCGGAATACCAGGCAGGCCGCACCCCGAACCCGGACATTCTATGCAACAAGGAAGTCAAATTCCGCGCCTTTCTGGACTACGCCATCACCCTGGGCGCCGACTATATAGCCACCGGCCACTACGCACGCCAGCGCCCCCTTGCAGGTTCACAGGGCAAGGCCCAGCTGCTGAAAGGACTGGACCCGAACAAAGACCAGAGTTATTTCCTGCACGCGGTCTCAGGCGACCGCATCGCACGAACTCTGTTCCCCGTGGGCGAGCTGGAGAAGCCGGAAGTGCGCCGTATTGCCGAACAGCAGGGCTTCGTGACCCACGACAAGAAAGACTCCACCGGCATCTGCTTTATTGGTGAGCGCAAATTCCGGGACTTTCTGAAACAGTACCTGCCCGCTCAGCCCGGCGATATCGAAACCCCGGATGGCCAGAAAATAGGCCGCCACCAGGGCCTGATGTACCACACCATTGGCCAGCGCCAGGGCCTCGGCATCGGTGGCCTCAGCGAATTCAGTGATGAACCCTGGTATGTGGCGGAAAAGGACCTCAGCCGCAATGTGCTCATTGCCGTTCAGGGCAAGCATCATCCCCTGCTGTTCTCCCGAGGCCTGGTATCCGGCCCGGTAGACTGGATCGCCGGCCAGCCTCCCGCTGAGTCCTTCCGCTGCAGCGCGAAAACCCGCTACCGGCAGCCGGATCAGGACTGTCAGGTTTCGGTCATTGACGGTGGCGCACGGGTCGATTTTGGTGATGCCCAACGGGCAGTCACGCCGGGACAATCCGTTGTCTTTTACGACGGGGAGGTGTGTCTCGGCGGGGGTGTTATAGAGGAAACCTGGCGTGATGGCGATCCCCTCCCTGCTCGCCTCACCGGAGCGCAGACTCAGGAAGAAGCCGTATGAGCCGCTCTCTAAAAGACCAGACCCTCGCCCTGGCCGGGGTCTTCCAGGCCGCCAACCTGGTTCAGCAGATTGCGCACAGTGGCCAGTGCAATCTGTCCAGTCTGGAAACGTCCATTCGCTCCCTGTTTGCAACGAATCCGGAGAACACCCTGGATGTGTATGGCGGAGAACTCAGGGATATTCAGGAAGGTCTGGTAACGCTTTCTTCCGTGCTCAGCCAGCAGAGCAAGCAGCAGGAAATTGAAGTGCTTCGCTATGCCCTCAACCTGATTCAACTGGAATCCAAGCTGAATCGCCGGTCAGACATGCTGGACGTGATCGGCAGCCGAATCGATCAGGCCCGGCACACCGCCAGCCACTTCGGCTATACCCACCCCAACCTGATCAGCAACCTCGGCTCGGTTTACGCCGATACCATCAGCACCTTCCGGATGCGCATCCAGGTTAGTGGCAACCCCTCGATCCTGCAGCAGGAGGAAAATGCAGCGAAGGTTCGGGCCCTTCTACTCGCGGGGATACGCTCGGCAGTGCTCTGGCGCCAGACTGGCGGGCGACGCTGGCAACTGATTTTTTCCCGCAAGAAGGTTATCCGGCTCGCCCAGGAACTGGTCGAGGAAGCGAATCGCTCCCTGTACCACTGACAGCGCTGATTCAGTGCCTGCGCTGGTGTATGATATGCACCCCCTATATTTCTTTTGACCCGATTCTTTGATGACTTGAGAGGTTTTCGATGGAACTCAACGCCCTGACCGCCATTTCCCCGGTCGACGGACGCTACGGCAGTAAGGTCAGCGTCTTCCGAGAAATCTTCAGTGAATATGGCCTGATCAGGAACCGCGTGACCGTCGAGATCCGGTGGCTGCAGAAACTGGCGGATCATCCCGGCGTCACCGAAGTGCCTGCTTTTTCAGCCGAGGCCAATGCCGCGCTTGACCGCATGGTGAGCGAATTCAGTCTGGAGGACGCCGAGCGCATCAAGGAGATCGAACGCACCACCAATCACGACGTGAAAGCGGTGGAGTATTTCATCAAGGAAAAAATCGCCAGCGTTGCGGAGCTGCACGCGGTTACCGAGTTTGTTCACTTTGCCTGCACCTCCGAAGACATCAATAATCTGTCTCATGCCCTGATGCTGCGGGAGGGCCTGGATCACGGCATGCTGCCCGCCATGGATCGGGTCGTCGACAAGCTGGTGCAGCTGGCCCACGATCACGCTGAACAGCCCATGCTCTCCCGAACTCACGGACAGACTGCATCCCCCACCACCGTCGGCAAGGAACTGGCCAATGTCGTCCACCGACTACGTCGGCAGGTCAAACAGGTTCGTGAGACCGAACTGCTGGGCAAGATCAACGGTGCAGTCGGCAACTACAACGCCCACCTTTCGGCCTACCCGGAAATCGATTGGGCGCAGAACGCCAAGGAATTTATCGAGAGCCTCGGCCTTGACTGGAACCCATACACCACCCAGATCGAGCCACACGATTACATCGCCGAACTGTACGATGCCATCGCCCGTTTCAACACCATTCTGATCGACCTGGACCGGGACATCTGGGGCTACATTTCCCTCGGCTACTTCAAGCAGAAGACCGTAGAAGGCGAAGTCGGCTCCTCGACCATGCCCCACAAAGTCAACCCGATCGACTTCGAGAACTCCGAGGGCAACCTTGGCATTGCCAATGCGCTGTTCAGCCATCTGTCAGCCAAACTGCCGATTTCACGGTGGCAGCGGGACCTGACCGATTCCACGGTGCTCCGCAACCTGGGCGTCGGCTTTGCCCACAGCCTGATCGCCTATGAGGCCAGCCTCAAGGGTCTTGGCAAGCTCGAAATCAATCCATCCCGTCTTGATGACGATCTCGACCACGCTTGGGAAGTGCTCGCCGAGCCAATTCAGACGGTGATGCGCCGCTACAACATCGAAAAGCCCTATGAAAAGCTCAAGGCATTGACCCGTGGCAAGGCGATGACGCCGGAACTGATCAAGAATTTCGTAGAGAGTCTTGATATTCCAGAGCAAGCCAAGGCGGAGCTGATGGCGCTGACACCGGGCAGCTATATCGGCAACGCCATTGCTCAGGCACAAAACATCTGAAACCGGGAGCACACCCATGGACATGCTTGGCGGACTGACGCCCTCTGAATTTCTGCGGGATTACTGGCAAAAGAAGCCCCTTGTCATCCGTCAGGCATTTCCCGGATTCCAGTGCCCGGTCAGCGCAGATGAGCTCGCGGGCCTTGCCTGTGAAGAAGGCGTGGAGTCCCGAATTGTCATTGAAAACGACGATGGCAAACCCTGGCAACTCCACAACGGCCCGTTCTCTGCCGACCGGTTCAGCGCGCTACCGGAGCAGGACTGGACGTTGCTGGTTCAGGGTCTGGACCATTGGGTTCCGGAGATCGCCGACCTGTTGGAGCACTTCCGCTTCATCCCCAACTGGCGAGTGGATGACATCATGGCCAGCTACGCCCCTAAAGGCGGCAGCGTTGGCCCTCACTACGACCAATACGATGTTTTCCTGCTGCAAGCTCAGGGCAGCCGACGCTGGACTTTTGGCGGCCACTGCGACCACACCTCGCCAAGAGTGGAAGGTACCCCGCTCCGGATTCTGAGCAGCTGGAGTGGTGAAGAAACCGTCACCCTGGCACCCGGCGATATGCTGTATCTGCCGCCGGGCATCGGACATCACGGTATTGCAGAAGATGATTGCATTACCCTGTCAGTAGGGTTCCGCGCGCCGACCATTGACGATGTGCTAACCGGTTTCACTGACTTTCTGTGCAGTCAGTCAGATGCCGCGGACCACCTCAACGACCCGGATCTGCAGGTTCAGGACAACCCGGGCACAATCCTGCCCGACGTTGTCGACCGCCTGGAAGGCGTTATCCGGGAGAAACTTGGCGATCGCCAGCAGCTAACGCTATGGTTTGGCCAGTATTCCACCGCACCGAAGAGTATGGATATTGTGGTTCCGGCGGACGAACCGGCCGATGCCGGGGATATTGCTGAAGCGATTCATGCCGGCGAACAGCTGCGCTGGAACGAAGGCTCCCGCTTCGCCTATTACGATTTTGACAGCGAGACGGCGCTGTTCGTGGACGGAGAGCAGTTCCTGCTCAAAGGGGATGCCCGCCCTCTCGCCCCGCTGCTGTGTTCCGCCGCCCGAATCAATATGCCGGCCCTGGCCCGCTTTGCCGGCGACGAGGCATTGCTCGGTCTTCTGACCACGCTTTACAATCAGGGTTCTGTGTACTTCGAGTAAAACTGAACATTGGCGGGTTACGGCGAGTGGATGGGCCCTGACAAAATACGCTGTAAATACGTCCATGTACGCTCGGCTCCGCCATCCATGGCTCCGCACGATTTTGTCAGGGCCCATCCACTCGCCTTCTCAGGCTTGGGTATGAATATCCGATTCAGAAAATACAGTTGGCAACTGGCCCCGGCATCGATCCAGGATATCCGGCAAAAGGTTTTTATCGACGAGCAGAAGGTTCCTCCAGAGCTGGAGTGGGATGAAACCGATGAAATTGCGGACCACTATTTGGCAGTTCTGCCAGATAACACACCCGCAGGTGTGGCCCGATTGTTCTCAACTCTGGAAGAGACCGGCCATATCGGGCGCATGGCGATCCTGCCTGAATATCGTGGCCGAGGCATTGGTGAGGCCCTGCTCCGGCATCTGATTGCCGAGTCTGCTGGGCGCTTTTCCGAACTCAGACTCTCCGCCCAGGAGCACGCGATTCCTTTTTACCAGCGTTCAGGCTTTCACGTGTGTTCGGATGTCTACGACGATGCCGGCATCCCCCACTACGGCATGCGCTGCCTGGCACCGGAACTGGCCAACGATGTCCTTCCCAGGAAGACGGCGCCCATGATCCTGGGCACTGACGAGGACTCCTGGCTGTTTGACAGCGAAAGGCGGCTAATCAGCCTGATGGATTCGGTGGTTGGCCAAGCGGGTCAGCGCATCTGGTTGTATGATCGCCTGCTGGAGCATGATCTTTACGATCGCCACCGCTTCCGGGAGCTGGTCTCTGCGCTCGCCCGCCGCCATCGGCTCAGTGAGGTGCGCCTGCTGATTCACGATGACAAGCCGCTGGTGAAGCGCCGCCACAAGCTGGTCGAACTCATGCGCCGGCTGCCAAGCCGGATGGAGCTGCGCCTGGTCAATGACGATTACCCAGTGGAAGATCGGCCGTTCATCCTCGCAGACCGGGAGGGTGTGGTTTACCGGCATGATTTCGACAAACCAGAAGGTTTCGCCAAGTTCTCCGACAGTGGCAGGGTAAAACTGCTCGCTGAGAATTTCCAGCGCATGTGGGATGCTGCCCGCCCTTCCCTGGAGTTACGGGAATTACCGCTCTGAGTGATGGGCCTGCAGCGTATCCGGCGCCTCAAATCTCGCCCCGAACGGGGCAAATTCGGTATCTACGTCACTGGCCACTTCGGCTATCAATTTGCGTAGCCACTGATGGTCCGCGTTGTGTTGCAACAACGGGCTCCAGGCCATTTTTAACTCGAATGGCGGAATTTCGAACGGCGGCACCTTTACCACCAGGTTCGGATTGTCTCTCTGCAGCCAGGCTGCTCGGGAGGGTAAGGTGGCAATCAGGTCATGCTGTTCCGCCAGCAGCATGGCTACCTGATAATGCCGGGTGAACACGGAAATCTGGCGCTTGCGTCCCATTCTGGACAGGGCTTCGTCAACCCAGCCAAGGCGCTGGACATCCTTCGGGTTGACCCCTACACCTACCCCGAAACCAGTCTTGCTGACCCAGATATGACTGGCATCCAGATAGGTATCCAGCGTGAACGGCTCTCTGAGCAACGGATTGCGAGCATTCATCAGGCAGGCAAAATACTCTATCCAAAGGGTTTTCTGGTGAAAGGACTGGGGGATCTTGTCGAACCGGTTAATAGCCATATCCAGCCTGCCCTGCTCGACATCTAGGAAGCTGACATCGCTCGGGGTCAGCACGTCCAGGGTCACGTGTGGCGCTTCCTGCCGGATGCGCCTGAGCACCCGGGGCATCAGACATGACTCGGCGTAATCACTGGCCATAATCCTGAACACTCGCTGGCTGTCCAGGGCCGAGAACGGGGTCTTCTCCTGAACCGCCTGCTCGATATCGGATAGAACCCTCCGTACCAGCGGTTGCAACTCTCGGGCTCTTTCCGTGGCTGTCATACCCTCACTGGTTCTCACCAGCAACGGATCGCTGAACAGATCACGCAACCGTCGTAACCCGTTACTCATTGCAGGCTGGGTAATGCCTAGGTGGTTGGCCGCCTTGGTAACATTCCGCTCCCGCAACAACACGTCCAGGTAAACAAGCAGGTTCAGATCAACACGGGAAATATCCACAAACAACTCCGGAACACCATATTATCGGGATAAAATAACCCTCATTCACGAGGATAATATATATGATACGGTAAATTCACGTAATCAATAAGCAATACGAACGTTCACATTTCAAAACGGATTCAACGCCGTATTTCTGCTAGTCTTTCGGATACTTGCTGAATAATATCGGTATGTTGAGGCCGGGCTTGCTCACCCGCCGTCTTTTGATCCTGCAGCCGGAGTTGTGACTGACAAAATGGATACCACTACCATTGTCCTTTTACTGGCGGCCATTGTTACCGTCTCGATTATCATTATTGTCCTCAGTCAGATGCGGGAGCGCGCCCGAATTGAGCGGGCCCGGAAAATCACCGCACAGGAGGACGCATACAACCGCGCTTTTCGTCTTCTCTCCGAGATTCCCGGCCAATACCTGACCGCCGACCTTAAGCTCCTGCTGATCAAACGCATGGAAGAAGCCTGTGCCGAGCTTGCGGGGCTCAAGTCCAACCTTCCGGTCCAACAGTGGCAGGAGTCTGCCGCAGATCTGAAAAATCAGATCCTGGAAAAACGGGACTCAACAACACCGGTCAAGATCGACTCTCCCGAGAAGTCCAATTACGTCAAAGAATTGCTTCAGAACCTCTTCAAGATGATCGAGGGAATGCACAAAAGTGGCAGGATTGACGCTGGCTCAGCGAAAAAGAACCTCAAGTATGTCCTGTTTCTGGTTCACAAGACCCACGCCGACCTGCACGTGTTCCATGCCCGGGATTATGTCCGCCAGAACCAGATCCGCAAGGCGATCCATGCCTACCATCTGGCCAGCACCGAAATGGGAAAGTCCCGGGACAACCCCCTTGCCATGAAAGCGGTCAAGAGCTTCCGGACCCGCATCAAGGAACTGGAGGCAATGAGCGCAGAAGGCAAAGACGGCCAGCATCAGGAATCCCAGTCCAAACTGGACCGCGAATGGGACACCTTCCTCCACGATGATGAGTGGCGGAAGAAGGCCGACTACGACGACTGAAGGCACAGATCGGGCCGTTGCTATAACAGGCCCGCCAACAGAGACATTGAATACCCGTGAGCAAACGCTTCAAGCAGCGGCTTTCCTACCGACTCACCCGTGACACCGTTCTGGTTGCCATGGCCCTGGGACTGGTGCTCAATGTAGTCCAGATCACCCTGGATTATTACAGCGCCCGGGAATCCATGGGAAGCGAGATCCATGCTCTGGTCGATATCAGTAACAGCCCCGCCTCCCAGATTGCCTACAACATCGACGTGCGATTGGCGGAAGAGTTGCTGGATGGCCTTCTCAGGCACCCGGCAACGATTGATGCCCGCATTGTCGATAACGATAACCAGACCATGGCTGCCTCCAGCAAGAGCAGTCCGGAATCTCCCTACCGCTGGGTCAGCGACCTTCTGTTCGGCTCAGACCAGGTTTTCAGGCAAGAGCTGAGGGTCCCTCAGCTTGAGGACCTGCCGCTCGGAGAACTCGTTCTCACCATCGATACCTTTCACTATGGCTCTCAGTTTCTTTGGCGGGCCGGTTACACTCTCATGAGCGGGCTCTTCAAAAGCCTTATTCTGTCCGCCGCACTGCTCATGATTTTCTATTTCGTGCTCACCCGCCCCATGCTCAACGTGATCAGCGCACTCAGCCAGGTGCGCGCCAGCTCTCCGGAGAAAGTCAGGTTACCGATACCACGCAACCACCGGGACGACGAGATCGGAAGCATGGTTGGCATTATCAACCAGCACCTCGAAACCATTGACTCCAGTCTGGCGCAACTGCGCCATGCCGAGAGCGCCATGAAGAATTATTCCGCTCAACTTGAGCAAGAAGTGGAAGACCGTACCCGGGAAATTTCCGAAAAAAATCAGGCTCTGCAAAAAGGTAACCGTGCCCTGGTAAAAGCCAAGGAAGACGCCGTACGCCGCGCCCGAGCCAGGGCCAACTTCCTGGCAAGCATGAGCCACGAAATTCGTACTCCTCTGAATGGCGTACTGGGTATGCTTGGGCTCGCATTGGAGGGAAATCTTGATGCCGCTGAGCGGAACCGGCTGCAGATTGCACTGACGGCCGGTGAGAGCCTGCTGGAACTTCTGAACGACATCCTCGACATTTCAAAGGTCGAAGCTGGCAAGCTGAGCCTCGAAAACATCCCGTTCAGTGTCCGGCAGCTGACGGAGGAATGCGCAACGCTCCATGCCCAGCAAGCTCGGCTTAAGGGCATCTACCTGATTAACGAAATAGATCCGGACCTCCCGGAGAGCTTTCTGGGCGACCCGACTCGGGTGCGGCAGGTGCTCAACAATCTGTTGAGCAACGCCATCAAATTTACGGAAGAGGGCGGCGTCCGAATCCGGGCAGGTTATTCTGGCGGCAGTCTCAGAATCGAGGTGGTAGATACCGGGATTGGCATGTCCAAAGAGGGCCTGCACAGGATATTCTCACCTTTCTCACAGGCCGACGCAGACACCACCCGGCTTTATGGCGGGACCGGCCTGGGTCTGACCCTCTGTCGCCAGTTGGTGGAACGAATGCATGGCCAGATCCTCGTGGACTCACTCGAGGGCAGCGGCACCCACTTCACCGTTACCCTGCCGCTGCCGGTTCATCTTGTCGGGCCCGCGGATGCAGAAGGTGCGGTTTCAAGGAACAATCGCATTGGCATCACTCCGGAGCCATCGCAATCCGAAACTGATCAACCACTGTCGATCCTTCTTGTAGAGGACAATCAGGTCAATCAACTGGTAGCCAGTAGCTTGCTCAAAAAGCTCGGCCACCGGACAGATCACGCAGAGAATGGCCAGAAGGCCATCCAAGCGCTGAAGCAAAGGCACTATGACATGGTGCTGATGGACTGCCAGATGCCGATAATGAATGGCTATGAGGCAACACAACGGATACGGCAGAACCCGACCTGGAAGAACCTCCCCATCATTGCCGTCACCGCCAACGTAATGCAAGGCGACAGGGAGGACTGCCTGGCATCAGGAATGAATGATTACATCACCAAACCCTATAAACGTGACGAACTCAGGGCTGTGATTAATCGCTGGCGGCCACCTGCTGCTCAAGAGCACTCAGGACCTGCCTGAGCTCATCACGGAGCGCAACCAGCCGGTCCGGCTCGACCTCAATGCTGCACAAGAGGCGCCCGGGAATCTGCTCGGCTTGCTCTCGCAAGTCCCGCCCGGCTTCGGTCAGCGCTACTGTTACCACCCGCTCGTCATCCTGGCTCCGTTGCCGGATGGCCAGTCCACGGTCCACCAGGCGCTTCAACAGCGGGGTCAGGGTGCCCGAGTCCAACCGAAGGCGCGCCCCCAGATCAGAAACCCTGGTTAGCCGTCCACTTCTTGCCTGCTCCCAAAGCACCAGCATCACCAGATACTGCGGGTATGTGAGGCCTAGGTCCGCTAGCAACGGGCGGTAACGAGCCGTTACCGCCCGGTTTGCAGCGTACAATGCGAAGCAGATCTGGTTATCAAGATCCAGCCTATCGCTCAATGGGTCAGTCTCTGCTGTCATGCTGGCAATAATTTCTCGATGTCAGCCCGGATATCCTCGGGTTTGGTTGTGGGTGGGTAGCGACGGACTACTTTGCCATCAGGGCCCACCAGGAACTTGGTGAAGTTCCATTTCACTTTTTCCGATCCCATCAGACCTTTGGCCTCGCGCTTGAGAAACCGGAACAGCGGGTGGGCTCCATCGCCATTGACTTCGATCTTGGAGAACATCGGGAAGTCGACGCCATAGTTGAGGCTACAGAACTGGTTGATCGCGTCGTCATTGCCCGGATCCTGATTGAGGAACTGGTTGCAGGGAAAGCCGAGCACTTCGAAACCCTTATTCCCCAGTTCCTTGTGGAGCGATTGAAGACCCTCGAACTGCGGTGTGAAGCCGCACTTGCTGGCGGTGTTCACAATCAGGAGTACCTTTCCCTTATAGTCCGCCATGCCTTTCTCATTGCCCTGGATATCCCGCACTTCGAAGTCGTATATCGTGTCACCAGCCATCATTTTCTCCTATGAGAGATTTATATTTTGCACAATTCCATTGTGCACAATCAGGTTAAGAAAAACCATGTCCTGCAGGCCTTCCAGGAGGCACTTTTACAAACCGGTTCAGCTTTGCACTGTAAATCTGCCTGAACACGACACAATTCATCATAATTCCCCTGTTGCCGCCGCCCTCCGCTCCGCTAGAATAAAGGGCTGTCGTTTTGGCAGGTGTCATGTTCCGATCTCACAAAGAAGGAAGCCCGGGTCCTATGCAGAACTACCATAAATCCGCCAAGCTGGATAACGTGTGCTATGAAATACGTGGCGTAGTTCTGCGGGAAGCACGCCGACTGGAAGAGGAAGGCCACCGGGTCCTCAAGCTGAACATCGGCAACCCCGCTACATTTGAGCTGGATGTGCCGGAAGAAATCCAGCAAGACGTTATCTACAACATGCACCTTGCCCAGGGCTATGTGGAATCAAAGGGCCTGTTTTCCGCCCGCAAGGCTGTAATGCACTATTGCCAGCAGCGGGGTATCGACAAGGTCGATATTGACGACATCTACCTTGGCAACGGCGTCAGTGAACTGATCGTCATGACCATGCAGGCCATGCTCAATACCGGCGATGAAGTATTGATCCCGGCTCCGGATTACCCGCTCTGGACAGCAGCTGTGACCCTGTCCAGTGGCAAACCGGTGCACTACCGCTGTGACGAACAGCAGGACTGGTTTCCGGACATCGATGATATTCGGAAGAAAATTACCCGTCGTACGCGGGCGATTGTGCTGATTAACCCGAACAATCCGACCGGTGCCGTCTACTCAAAAGAACTGCTTGAACAGGTGATCGAGCTTGCCCGAAAGCACAGCCTGATCGTTCTGTCCGACGAGATTTACGATAAAATTCTCTACGACGGAACCCAGCATATTTCCACCGCTTCGCTGGCCGATGATGTTCTGTTCTTCACCTATAATGGACTGTCAAAAAATTACCGGGCGGCTGGTTACCGCTCGGGCTGGATGATTATCAGTGGCGCCAAACACCGCGCCAAAGACCTGACTGAGGGAATTGAGATGCTCTCAAACATGCGCCTGTGTGCCAACGTGCCGGCCCAGTTGGCCATTCAGACAGCACTGGGTGGTTACCAGTCCATCAATGATCTGGTAGCCCCGGGCGGTCGGCTCTACGAGCAACGGGAGACGGCCTGGCGGATGCTCAACAATATTCCGGGCGTAAGCTGCGTTAAACCCCAGGGCGCCCTCTACTTGTTCCCGAAGCTGGATCCCAAGCGCTTCCCCATCGTTAATGATGAAAAGCTGGTACTGGATCTGCTTCTGCAGGAAAAAATCCTTCTGGTGCAGGGCTCGGCGTTTAATATCGATGACAAGCAGCACCTCAGGGTGGTTTTTCTGCCCCGGGAGGACACGCTGGAAGACGCCATGGGCCGGCTCGGAAACTTCCTGGGCAAGTACCAGCAATAAGGGGAGCACCATGGCTGATCTTCATGTCGAGGAGTTCTACAAGGATGCAGCAATTGCCCTCGTGCAGCTTTACAACACCTTTCCAAGGCGAATAAACGTTTTTGTCGAGGATATCGCCGGACCGGACGACCCCGATGAGTTCGGCCTGCACAGCGCGCGGCACATGGCCTGTTTTGGCGCCCTGCTCTGGCTGGCGGAGGAAGGGCTGCTGCGTTATGTGGATACCATTCGCCAGGAAGCGCTTGATCAGGCAGTTTTGACCCGGCATGCCTTCATCCGCCTCAGTGCTCCGGCGCCAGCATCTCTGACCCAGCCATTGGGGATTCCGGATGAAAAATCTGCCGAAACCCTCCCTCCATCGGTTCAGGAAGACCTCTCCACCCATATCCACCTGGTTCGTACCGCCCTCAGAAGCGGCAACTCGGCGCGCATCAGCCAGATCATGCGGGCGACGTTTTTCGCCGACCACGGCAATGATTAAATCGACGTAAGATCGTTGATTGATTGAACCGGGGCCTCATATATTGGTCTGAACTCCGGTTTTACTTTCCGTGACGGACTGAACAGGGACCTGACATGCGCATTCTGCTGTTTCTGGCAACCAACCTTGCCGTGATCATTGTCGCCAGCTTCACGCTGCGACTGCTGGGGGTAGACAGCTACCTCGCCCAGAACGGTATTCAATATGGCTCGTTACTGGCTTTCGCCGCTGTCTTCGGGTTCGCCGGTGCCATCGTTTCATTGCTTATATCTAAGCCCATGGCAAAGTGGAGCACCAAGGCGAAAGTCATTGAATCTCCGAGAACACCCGCAGAACGCTGGCTGGTGGATACAGTGGCGGAAATGGCTAAAAACGCGGGTATCGGCATGCCGGAAGTGGCCATATTTCCGGCGTCACAGTCGAATGCTTTCGCCACGGGGTGGAACAAGAATGACGCGTTGGTAGCGGTCAGCGAAGGCCTGTTGCAACGCTTCAATAAGGACGAGATCCGGGCAGTCCTTGGGCACGAAATTGGCCACGTCGCCAACGGGGATATGGTGACCCTGGCGCTGATTCAGGGAGTGGTGAACACCTTCGTGATATTCGCGTCCCGGGTGATTGGCTCTTTCGTTGACCGCGTGGTGTTCAGAAATGAGAGCGGGCACGGTCTCGGCTTTTTCGCAGTCAGTATCGTGGCGGAAATCGTGCTGGGAATCCTCGCCAGTACCATTGTGTTCTGGTTTTCACGCCGCCGGGAGTTCCGGGCCGACATCGCTGGCGCACAACTGGCCGGGCGGTCAGCGATGATTAGCGCACTGGCGCGTCTCAAGCAGGAGAGCGAGATCCCGGACCAAATGCCCGATACCCTTCAGGCATTTGGCATCAATCGCGGCGCCCGGGGCGGATTGAGCGCACTCTTTATGACGCACCCTCCGCTGGAAGACCGCATACAGGCCTTGCAGAGCGCAAAGCTCTAACAAGAAACCGGGGCGCTGCCCCGGTTTTTTTCACGCTAACACAACTGATCAGATCTTCAGCTTGAATCCGATCGCCCGAAAACTGTCCTGCAGGGATTTACTTGTTCCCTTCAACTGAATCTTGAGACTGGAGCACTCGCGACGCACCGGATAGTCACGACGAAGCCGGTCAAACGCCGCTCCTCGCCCCTCAACCGAACCGCTCATGACGTTCCGCAATCGGAGATCGTCCCGGCGGGGGTCGTAGCTTGCCCTCAAAGCAATACGGATGGCGTCTTCCTCCTCCGCAGAGCTGGTGAACGAAATTTTGCTCAGAGCCGGCTCCGGCAGAAACTGGCCCGCTTTTTTGCGAACCGGCAAACCAAGAAACTGGCTCAGTGCCTGGTAAATCATTTCCGTGCCCTGAACTTTGCCCTCCAGGCTGTACCCGGCGATATGCGGGGTTGCAAGCCATACCTGGTCAACGAGTTCGGGATGGATTCTTGGCTCATGCTCCCAGACATCCAACACCACAGTGGGCGGATTGGCCTGGTTAAGTCGCGCCAGCAGAGCTGACGAGTCGATAACCTCGCCTCTGCCGGTGTTGATAAGCAACTGACTTGCACCCAGACTATTCAACTCCTGGTCGCCAATCATGTGGAAGGTCGGATGACTGCTCTCGCGGGTTAGCGGTGTGTGCAAGGTCACCACGTCGCACTTCATGGCGTCTTCGAGGGACACGAACTCCTGGCCCTCTTCGTCCCGGTCAGCTCTTGGCGGATCGCAGAGCCGAACGTCAAAGCCAAGGCGTTCCAGCTTGCGCACCAGCTCGCCACCAACGTTGCCGACACCGACAATACCGACACTGAGCTGCGACCAGTCGCTCAGGCCCCGCTTCTCGGCATAAAGAGACAAAACAGACAGCACGTACTCGGCAACACTGTTGGCATTACAGCCGGGCGCTGCAGAAAATCGGATACCCTTCTGTTTGAGCCAGTCCAGATCCACGTGGTCGGTGCCAATCGTGGTCGTACCCACAAAGCGCACACGGCTGTTTTCAAGCAGCTCACGGTTTACCCGGGTAACGGAACGGACCAGCAGAATGTCTGCATCGCGAACCTCTCCGGCAGTCAGTAAACGACCAGACACACGTCGAACCTCACCGATATCGCCAAAAAAGGAGTCCAGTAACGGAATGTTTTCGTCTGCTACGATCAACATAATGATATCTGGCCCTGTCAGCTACGACGCTGACGTTGATTGCGACCGCCCTGACCGCCGCGGCCACCCTGTCCGCCCTGAGGACGGCGACCACGTTTGCGGGTGATCGGCGGGTTGTCCATGGCCACCATGAGCTCTTCATCGGGCACAGTGGTTTTCAATTTCTGGCTGATGTAAGTCTCGATGGCGGGCAGGGAGAAAGAGTCATCCTCACCCGCAAAACTGATGGCAACCCCATGCTTGCCTGCCCTGCCGGTGCGACCAATACGATGGACATAGTCCTCGGCACTGTCGGGAAGATTGTAGTTGAAAACGTGGGTAACACCGTTCACATGAATACCACGGCCAGCAACATCGGTGGCAACCAATACCTGAATGCTGCCTTTCTTGAACTGGTCCAAGGTTTTCAGGCGTTTGTTCTGGGCAATCTCTCCGGACATGAGGGCCACTTTCACGCCCTGGTTCCTGAGATCCTCTTCGAGGTCCCTGCACTGATCACGCCGGTTGGCAAACACGAGGGCTTTTTCCACTTCCGGGCGCTTGAGGAAATTCACCAACACCGGAAGTTTTTCGTCATCGCCCACCAGATAAACTGTCTGCTTTACCCGCTCGGCCGTCTTCTGCTCAGGCTCGATTTCCACAAATTCGGCGTTACTGGTCCACATGGACGCAAGATTAAGAACGTCCTGATTGAAAGTGGCACTGAACAGAAGTGTCTGGCGATCGTCCTTGGGCGTACACTTGCGGATAATCCGCTTCACATCCGGAATAAACCCCATATCGAGCATACGATCGGCTTCATCCAGGATCAGGATATCGATCTGATCCAGGAACACATCCTGGGAACCCAGGAAATCAATAAGCCGGCCGGGGGTGGCGACGAGAATATCAACGATTTCGTTCTGCAACTGATCGCGCTGTTTATCATAGTTCATGCCGCCCACTACCGTTACTACGTTGTGGCCCGTGTGCTGGCACAACTGCTCCGCGTCCTTGGCAATCTGCATGGCCAGCTCGCGAGTTGGTGCCAGGGCGAGAACCCGGGGCTCAGAGGCGCACCGGTCCGCATCTGGAATCGGAGTTTCGAGAAGGCTCTGGATCGCGGTGATCAGGAAGGCGGCTGTCTTACCGGTACCCGTCTGGGCCTGGCCGATCAAGTCTTCACAGGCCAGCGTCCAAGGCAGTGTTTCTGCCTGAATCGGGGTGCAAAATTCAAAACCAATGGCCGTAATCGCATCCAGCAAACGCTTGTCGAGGTTCAGATCACTGAATCTCAGATCGCCGGTGTGTTTTGGGTCAGATGTCATAGAGTCTCAGTTTTCCTGCAAATGTCCTGATTCAGAATATAACGGAGCGATGCGCCGGGCATCTTCATGCCAGCGCTCCCTGAGGATTTCTCCGGTTCCATAAAATGTTGCCAGCGCGTCAAAAAAAGCCTGTGCACGGGCCGGCAGACCGCGTTCCAGAAACTCGCCCGCCTGCGCCCGCACATTCCGGCGGAATCGCTCTTCATTTGCGGCTCCACCTCCGGAGAGGTTGTCCACGCTGATATGGAAGCGTGATCCTGAGGCCAGGGAAAACAACCATTCGATGGCCTGGGGTTTCACTTCCACCTGCTCGAATGCCTGCTGTTGCTGCGGTGTACGGCCATCCGGACAGTACCAGTAACCATAGTCGTGAAGAGTGCGCCGGTGCCCACCAGCAATACACCAGTGGCTTATTTCATGCAAAGCGCTGGCATAATAGCCGTGAGCAAAAACAACCCGCGCCGGCCGGTTCGGCCCGCCCGCCGGTAAGTATTCAGGTTCATCAGTGCCTTTAACCAACTCGGTCCGGTATGCTTCCCGGAACAGGTCATTAAACAGCATGATAAGATCATTTGGACTGTGGTTCATTGGCTCGCTATTGTGCGGCTTTACCGCCTCCAATACCAGAGGGAACTTTGGCGGGAGCCCCGTGTCCCTTGCAGGAGCAACAAACCGGCTTGCCAGTGGCAATTGCACCGAGACAATCCGACCAAACCAGACACTAACCGGGAATTTCTACGATCAATGACGGCTTTCTCTGTACTAACGAAGGTGAAACGCTCCTGGGCACTCCCCCTAACTCTGATCCTGGCGTTCGCCCTGCTTATATCAGCCGCCAACACGGCCTGGGCGCTGGGCAGCAACGGAAGTTCCCTGTTCGGCGGTCAGGGCAAGGAATTTCTCCCAGTAGACGAAGCACTTCCATTCAGTTTCACCACCGATACAGACAGTGTGGTCCTGGCCTGGGATATTACCCCCGGTCACTATCTCTACCTCGAACGGATCAACATCGAAGCCACTGACCCTGGCATCCGTATTGGTGAGCCGATTTACTCCAGCCCAGGCACGGACATTGAAGACGAGTTTTTTGGTAAATCCACCGTGTTTTTTGACCCGGTAGAAGCCCGGGTTCCAGTGGCACTGCCCGAGGGCGTTCGGGAAGCCCAAATTCAGGTAACTTATCAGGGTTGCGCAGAAGCCGGATTATGTTATCCGCCCCAGACCCGGGACGTCCTGTTTTACCGAGGCAGTGGTGGCGCCGGATCCCAGACGGCTTCGGCAGGCGACGTCAACGACAATGAAACCCAGGGACCGGTGAACACCGAGACCGCAACGGGCCTTGCGGGCTTCCTCGCTCGGCAGTCGACCCTGGTGATTGCCGGCGTCTTTCTGCTCCTTGGTCTGGGGCTGACTTTTACGCCCTGCGTTCTGCCCATGGTACCGATTATTTCGTCGCTGGTTTCTGGCAGAAACACCCCTACAACGGGCCATGCCCTGTTCCTTTCAGGCAGCTATGTTCTGGGCATGGCGTTGACCTACGCCGCAGCCGGAGTGCTGACCGGTTTGCTTGGGGCCAGCTTTAACCTGCAGGCGCAACTGCAGTCACCCTGGGTGTTGAGCATATTCGCCCTGATGTTCGTGATATTTGCGCTCTCCATGTTCGATCTGTTCGAGATTCGGCTTCCCCGATTTATCCGCGAACCTCTCAACGATGCCAGCCACCGTCTCACTGGCAGCCGAGTGATCAGTATATTCGGCATCGGTGCATTGTCGGCATTAATCGTCTCTCCATGCGTGTCGGCCCCGCTAGCGGGCAGCCTTCTTTATATTTCAACCACTCAGGATGCGGTGATAGGCGGTATTGCGCTTTTCTCCCTTGGCCTCGGGATGGGAATTCCACTGATTCTGGTCGCAGTGGGAGGGCGAAAATTGCTGCCAACTACGGGGCACTGGATGACTGCAGTGAAGCACTTTTATGGCGTAATGTTGCTGGCGGTTGCAATCTGGCTGGTTGAACGACTGGTGCCGGGCTGGCTGGCGCTGACGTTGTGGGGGCTGCTGATCGCCGTCACCGGTGTTCAGCTCGGGGCATTTGACGCGGCAAAGGCAGGCTGGGAACGCACACGCAAAGGCCTCGGTCTGGTTCTCTTTGCCTATGGCCTGGCGTTGCTTGCAGGCGCGGTTAGCGGCGCCAACGACCCACTCCAGCCACTGGCAGCCTTCACGACGGCGAGCACATCCACAGGATACGATGGCACAACCAAGGCGCGGCATGCAGATTTCCAGCGGGTGGAACAGCCTGCTAAATTAAGGGCCATGCTCAGGCAGGCCTGGGAGCAAGATCGCCCGGTGGTACTGGATTTCTACGCGGACTGGTGTATCTCCTGCAAGGTCATGGAACGCAATGTCTTCAGCAAGCCGGATGTTGTCCAGGCTCTGGCCCCCTACACGCTGTTGCAGATCGACATGACGGACAACACCCCTGAGCAGCAGGCCCTGCTGAACGAACTGGGTCTGTTCGGGCCGCCTGCCATCCTGTTCTATGGCAGGAACGGAGAAGAATTACCTAAGATGCGGGTGCTGGGTGAGATGAACCGCGACGAATTCCTGAATCACCTTCGCGACGTGCGGCTGGACGTCTGAAGCCACCGGTTACTGCCCCCTGCGTATCAGGTAGATGAACAGATTGTCAGACTCCGCCTGACCCACCAGCTCGTGCCCGAGGAACTGGCAGAATCTTGGAATATCCCGTGTGGTGGAGGGATCCGTGGCAAGAACCCGCAAGATGCCTCCAGGTTCCACATCGTTTATGCGATTATGCAACATCATTACCGGTTCCGGGCAGAAAAGACCGCGGGCGTCCAGTTCAGCGTCGTATTCAGATGCACTCAAACCCTGTCTCCTGTCATTTGAGCTGATTTTTCGAAAATACCTGCTAAATTATTGTTTATAACAGTTAAAACATGTGGAGGTTTACCATGATCCGGGTTCTGATTGAACGTCATATTGCTGAGTCACTGGAATCAGCTTACGAAGAGCGCTCGCGCATGGTTTTGCAGCGTGCAGTCAGCGCCCCTGGCTTCATTTCAGGAGAAACACTGATCGACAGCCACGACCCGAATCACCGGATCACACTAGCCAACTGGAGATCCGAGGCAGACTGGGACCGCTGGTTCCATTCCGAGGAGCGTCGGGACCTGATGCTTGAGCTGATTCCCATGATGGATCAGGAAGAGCGCATAACTGTTCTGGAGCAGAGTGTTTTTTAACCTGTCCGCTCGATGAAACACGTTATTTCTTCTCGATCGTGATACAGGTGGCGGGCCCTCAGGCGAAAGCCTATGCCCGCCTCACTGAGCCCGTTTACCAGAATATCGCGGCATATCAGCCACTCATCATAGCGCTTCTTCATCGGCAACTTGAGGTTAAACACCGCGAAGCGGCATAAACCCTCACCAAACCAGGAAACCGCCAGTTTCGCGGTTTTTCTGGGCTGGTCCACAATGTCGCAAACCATCCAGTCGATGCCCCGCTCTGGGCGCCAGCCGTAACCATCCGCCTCAACATGCTCCACCTGGCCCGTGGCCATCAGTTCCGGATTCATCGGTCCGTTATCCACGGCCGTTACCATCATGCCTTGGCGAACCAGCTGCCAGGTCCAGCCACCGGGGGCAGCCCCGAGGTCTACGGCTTTTTTACCGCCGCCGAGGTAGTCCAGCTCCTGTTCGGGTGGAAGGAACACCTTCCATGCCTCCTCCAGTTTCAGGGCAGAACGGCTGGGCGCAGACGCCGGTAACCTGAGCCGTGGAATGCCTCCGGCATAACGGGCCCGGTTATCCGCGAGGCTGAATCCGACAACCGCACTGGAAAAATCTGACAGAAAAACCTCAAGGCGCGCTGGTGCCGGTGCATTCTGGTCTGCCTTGAGCAAACCGGCCCCACGCAGGCCCCGGGAAAGCGGTGAAACCCACTTTCGGGCAAAATTTCCAAGGTCCCGGTCTGTGTTATTTTCCGATAACCGGATTTCGACCCGTGCGCATCCGGGATAGCCTCGCCCCAGACCCTTCAAGCCATCAATAATAGCGCCGACGCGATCCGCGTCCGGCAACCGGAATTCGCCAAGCACCACCGTCCAGTCCCGGACAAACACCAAATCATCCAGAGCCAGGCGAGACATGATGTCATCGGCAGTTTCCGGCGCAGACGGGAAGAAACGCACCAATCCACGGTCTTTGTCCGGCTCGAAGTACCCGAAGACGCCCTTTTCTGCGACCGAGTCAGTCATTTCACGTCCAGCCTCGGTTTCAAACCCGGGCCGGCAAAATACAAGAATCTGTTCCATGCAATACCTGAAAGATGCGAACTGAAGGCCAACCCGCAAAAGTTGAATCTGTTTAACAGCGTCGATTGTCTTCTCTGGCTACACTTCCCGATCTGATATCCGCGGGAAGTACCGAATGTCGCCGATTTTGCGCCTGTTTGCCATCCTGAGCCTTTTGCTGTTTCCTGCCCTGGCAATGGCAGACACCGCCTCGCTAAGGACCGGGTGTCCGACGCTTGAAGCGACGGACAGTGGAGCGCGGGATTCACTGATGCAATACATCTGCTTCTACAGCGCGCCCCCCGGCGAACCCGCCCACAATGCATCGAGGCCCGAGCAACTTCCGGAAGATCTCGCGTGGACACCGGCACATGGCCGGGACCTGGTGTTCAGCGCCACGAAATCAGTGTACTGGGTTCATCTGCATATCCGGAACCCCGGGGAAGAACGCAGCCTGTGGTACCTCAAGCTCAACTACCCCCTGCTCGATGAAATCACCTTCTGGCAAACCGGGAATGATACTACAGAGTCCATCGTAACCGGTGATCAGCACCCGTTTTCTTCCCGTGGAATAGACTACCGGTATTTTCTGCTGCCGGTCTCACTGGATGCCGGGGAAACCCGCACGATTACGCTCCGGGTTCACAGCAGCGGAGCACTGAACGTCCCGTTAAGCCTGGAAACCCCGGCGGAAGTGATTGCCCACAGTAACCACCTGACGCTAACCCATGGGTTGTTCTACGGGGCGTTACTCGTGTTTGCCGTATTCAACCTGCTGCTCTTTTTCAGCTCCGGAACGGCTTACTACTTTTACAACGCCTTTTATTTGGCCGCCCTCGGGCTGTTTCTGTTTGCCATGGGCGGCTTTGCCAATCAGTACTTCTGGCCGAACAACCCCAGCTTTGCCAATGCTTCCATCCCGCTGTCTCTGTCACTGTGCGCGCTGTCCATGACTCTTTTTGGGCGCTCATTCCTGGAAGTCGCCAAAGGAACCATGTCGGAAACCGCTCTGAAAACCCTGGCCGGGTTTTGTATCGGCTTTCTCGCCCTCACGCTGATACTGCCCTACACAAAAACCATTCTTCTGAACACTGTCCTGGCACTGACGGTTATTTCAAGTCTGTTCATCATCGCTGCCGTTCGCTGGAAACAGGGTTACCAGCCGGCCATGTGGTACCTGCTCGCATGGCTGGTGATGCTGATTGGAGGTCTTATCTATGCCCTGGCGGCGTTTGGCTATCTGACTGATTTCCTGGCACGGGAAGCGCTGATGCAGTTCGCAGTGGGCGGACAGGTTATTCTGCTCAACTATGCCATGGTGCAGCGCTGGCGCCTGCTCAACCAGAAACTACTGGAGGTAGAGCACAATGCGCGCACGGAACTCGAATTCAAAGTGCATGAGCGTACCGCACAGCTGAGAAACACCATGCGAGAACTGGAAAAGGCTAACCGCAAACTTTCAACGCTGAGTTTGAATGATGCCCTTACTGGACTGCATAATCGCAGGCATCTGGATAACATATTCCCTGAATTGTGTGCCGAAGCGCGCCGAACGGGCCACACCCTGACACTGGCTCTGGTGGATGCCGATCATTTTAAAGTGATCAACGACACCTGGGGGCACAGTTTTGGAGATACCTGCCTTCAGTTCATAGCCGAAATGCTAACCAGGCATGTTAAGCGCCCCCGGGATATTGCCATCCGGTTTGGTGGTGAAGAGTTTGCGCTGCTGCTCCCGGGAACCGACGCGGCCGGAGCACTTAAAGTCTGCGAGGCATTGCTGGCAGACATCGCCGACACACCGCTGGCATCACCAAATGGAACCGAGGTCAGGATCACCCTGAGCGCAGGTATCGCATCCCTGAGGGCCGGCGAAAGCCAGACTCAGCTTTTCGAGCGGGCAGATGAAGCCCTCTACGCCGCGAAAAACGAGGGTCGCAACCGGGCCCTGCTCTCTGAGACAACCGAAGCCTGACATAACGCATGCCTGAAGCAACCGAATTGCCTTGGCCAGACTCTCAGGAGCTCAGACACTCATCAATGAAACGCCGCGTTTCCCGGGCAGCTTCGGTAATCAGGTCATTCTGGCTGAGCTTCTGGCTCTTCAGTGGCTGAAAATCGTGGTTGCCCCCCTCCAGCCAACGAAGTCTGACAACTTCAAGCTCATGTTCATGTCCGGTCACTTCCTCCGGTTTGCCAAAAGGGTCCCTGGTGCCCTGGAGGACCAGCATTGGCGATTTCAGCTCATGGAAGTGCCCGGTGCGCCACCGATCCGGCTTTCCCGGTGGATGGAAGGGAAACCCGAAGCACGCGACACCATCAATACCTTTACGTTGGCTCGCCAAAATGCTGGCAACCCTGCCGCCCATGGACTTGCCACCAACCAGCAACCTGGTTTGTTCGCCGAGCTCCCCGCGAATCTCGTCAACAAGCAGGGAATAACATTCAAGTAACGCAGGCTGTCGATCCGGCGGGCGCTTTTTTCCATCCAGACGCCTCTTCTGCATGTAGGGGAATTCAAAACGTACCGTGTCGATTCCTTCCTGGGACAGAGCTTTGGCAACTGCTTCCATAAAGGGAGAATCTGCCGGTGCACCGGCACCGTGCGCAAGAATAAGAACAACTTCCGGACGATTCCCACAGCCTTTGATCTTAATCAATCTCATGGAATTCACCTCTGGTGTTTGAGGGTCTATCATTGCAAATCAGGCAACACACATTCCAAGCGCTGAATAACTCCAATTACGGCATAGAAAAGGAAGCCATGTTGCTGATTTCGGCGCATTTGACGGATGTCAGGAGTTGACCTGAGTCATTGCAAACAGCTAATGGTTTCTCCATACTTGCGCCCGCATATTTCCCCACTTTAAACCCATTGGTAAGGCTATGAGCACAGTAAATGCAAACCTGACATACAACTACAAGGTGGTGAGACAATTCGCCATCATGACGTTAGTCTGGGGCATTGTTGGCATGGGAATGGGCGTGTTGATCGCGTCCCAGCTTGTCTGGCCATCGATGAACCTGGACATGCCCTGGACACACTTCGGGCGTCTCCGACCTCTTCATACCAACGCCGTGATCTTCGGCTTCGGTGGTAGTGCCCTGTTTGCCACCTCTTATTATGTGGTACAGCGTACCTGTCAGGCCCGCCTGATCTCAGATGGACTGGCGGCATTCACCTTTTGGGGCTGGCAGGCAATCATCGTTTCGGCAGCCATTACTCTGCCACTTGGCCTTACCTCTTCCAAGGAATACGCCGAACTGGAATGGCCGATCGATATTGCCATCACCATTGTCTGGGTCAGTTACGCTCTGGTGTTCTTTGGAACAGTCATGAAGCGAAGCACGCCACACATCTACGTCGCCAACTGGTTCTACGGGGCGTTTATCATCACGGTTGCTGCCTTGCATATTGGCAATAACCTGGCGCTGCCCGCCAGTGCTTTCAAATCCTATTCCGCCTATGCGGGTGTGACCGACGCCATGATGCAGTGGTGGTATGGTCATAATGCCGTGGGCTTCTTCCTGACAGCCGGCTTCCTGGGCATGATGTACTACTTCGTCCCCAAGCAGGCTAACCGTCCGGTTTACTCCTACCGTCTGTCCATCGTTCACTTCTGGGCCTTGATTGCGACCTATGTCTGGGCCGGTGGTCACCACCTGCACTACTCCGCTCTGCCAGACTGGGCACAAACGGCAGGTATGGTTATGTCCCTGATTTTGCTGGCGCCTTCCTGGGGCGGCATGATCAACGGTATGATGACCCTGTCTGGCGCCTGGCACAAATTGCGCACCGACCCGATCCTACGCTTCCTCGTGGTTTCCCTGTCGTTCTATGGCATGTCCACATTTGAAGGCCCCATGATGGCCATCAAAACAGTAAATGCGCTCTCCCATAACACCGACTGGACCATCGGCCACGTTCATTCTGGCGCCCTTGGCTGGGTTGCCATGATCAGTATCGGCGCGATCTATCATCTGATCCCTAAACTGTGGGGTGTGCAGGCGATGTTCAGCACCAGCCTGATCAACGTTCACTTCTGGCTGGCAACCGTGGGCACGGTGCTTTACATCGTTGCCATGTGGGTGAACGGGATCATGCAGGGCCTGATGTGGCGCGCAGTAAACCAGGACGGCACGCTCACCTACAGCTTCGTTGAAGCACTGGAAGCCTCGTATCCTGGCTACTTCGTCCGCTTCGTCGGTGGCGTGATCTTCCTGACCGGTATGCTTGTTATGGCCTACAACGTCTATATGACCGTGCGCCAGAAAGACGCGGTTGCGCAGGACAATGCAGCAACACAGCCTGCGTAACGGGAGAGAGATCAGATGAAACACGAAATTGTCGAAAAGAATATTGGTCTGATGATCGTATTGATTATCCTGACCATCAGCGGTGGCTTTCTTGCCGAAATAGTACCCCTGTTCTTCCTGAAGAGCGTAAACGAGCCAGTTGAGGGCCTTGAGCCCCTGTCCGCGCTCGAACTGGAAGGCCGGGATATTTACATTCGTGAAGGCTGCCACGTGTGCCATACCCAGCAAATCCGCCCGTTCCGTGCGGAGACCGAGCGGTATGGTCATTACTCCGTCGCGGGCGAGTTCGTTTACGATCGGCCGTTCCTATGGGGTTCCAAGCGTACCGGCCCGGATCTCGCCCGCGTAGGTGGTCGTTATTCCGATGCCTGGCAACGCCAGCACCTTTACAATCCGCGCAGCGTGGTACCCGAATCGAATATGCCAGCGTTCCCGTGGCTGTTTGAGGACCAGGTAGACCATACCAAGACCGCCGCGAAGCTGGAGACTCTCCAGACTCTGGGCGTGCCCTACACCGCCGAGCAGATTGCTGATGCATCCGCTCAGGTTGAAGGCAAATTTGAAATTGAAGCTCTGGTCGCATACCTGCAACAACTGGGTACAGTGATTTCAGAAAAACGGTGAACCCATGGATATTAATGAGTTACGCGGCATTCACACTCTTCTGGTAATGGCGGTGTTTTTTGGAATCGTCTGGTGGGCCTACAGCGCCCACCGCAAGAAGGCCAACGAGGAGGCAGCCCACCTGCCCTTCGACGACGACGACGTGGAAAAGCGTACGCTCGAACAGGAAAAAACGGAGAAGAAACAATGAGTACCTTCTGGAGCATCTGGATCAGTGTGATCGTGCTCGGTACCGTTTTTGGCTGCTGGTGGCTGCTTTGGGCAACCCGTAAGAGCCAGACGACCGATAGCGAAACCGACCGCACTATGGGCCATTCCTTCGATGGCATTGAGGAATACGATAATCCCCTGCCCAAGTGGTGGTTCTATCTGTTCCTCGCTACCTGTGTTTTCGCGCTCGGCTACCTTGCTTTGTACCCTGGCCTTGGCAACTGGAAAGGCCTTCTTGGCTGGACTTCGACGAACCAGTGGGAAGCAGAAGTTGCCGCCGCTGAAGACAAATACGGCGAGATTTATGCCCAGTTCGGCCAGACGCCGGTTCCGCAGCTGGCAGAAAACAGCGATGCCATGAAAATCGGCCAGCGCCTTTTTGCCAACAACTGCTCGGTCTGCCATGGCTCTGCTGCCCGCGGCCAGGTTGGCTTCCCCAATCTGACTGACGATGACTGGCTCTATGGCGGAACGCCGGATGCCATCCTGACAACCCTGCACAACGGCCGTATGGGCAACATGCCTGCTAAAGGCGTGATGCCTAATATGACCAATGAGCAAGTCGACCAGGTGGTTAATTACGTTCTGAGTTTCAGTGGCCGGGAAAAAGACGCCGAGGCTGCAAAGGCTGGCGAACAGGTCTTCGCTCAGGCCTGTGTGGCCTGTCACGGTGCTGACGGCAAGGGCAATCAGGCCGTGGGCGCTCCAAACCTGACAGACAACACCTGGCTCTATGGCTCTACCTATGACTGGATCAAAGAAACTGTCATGAACGGTCGCCAGAACCAGATGCCTGCCCAAAGCGGTCGGCTCTCCGAAGATCAGATTCAGATTCTGGCCGCTTACGTATACAGCCTGTCTAACTGAGTCACCCAGCCGGGGTCTGCCCCGGCTCGGTCTTTTCAACCCTGTGTCTGCTCTTGCGGGCACAGGCTTGAAAAGATCAGCAGCCCCAAAGACTGTTGCGCCGCAATAATCTTCATCTGGAGGTAACGATGAGCAGTGAGATCCCGGTCAAACAGGTTGACCCATCCTCTGACCCCTCCGACAAAAATAATAAATCCGGAACCGTCGAGCTTTACGCCAGCCGCAAGAAAATCTACGTCAAGGAAGTCCAAGGCTTTTTCCAGAGGATCCGGAACGTCAGTTTGCTGGCACTCATGGGCATGTACTTTGCGTTCGTCTGGTTCACTCTGGACGGACAGCCACTGATTCATTTTGACCTTCCCGCACGGGAGTTCCACCTCTACGGGGCAACCTTTTATCCAAAAGACTTCATCCTGCTTTCAGGGATGCTGATCATCTGCGCCTTTGGCCTTTTCTTCATCACGACCCTGTTTGGAAGGGTCTGGTGCGGTTACACCTGCCCTCAAACGGTGTGGACCTTCATCTTCATGTGGGTGGAGGAGCGTATCGAAGGCAGCCGAAACAAGCGAATGAAGCTGGACAAAGCGCCGCGTTCCGCAGAGAAAATGTTCAAGAAATCCGCCAAGCATACGATATGGCTGCTTATTGCGCTGGCCACCGGCCTGACCTTTGTCGGTTATTTCTACCCCATCCGGGAGCTGCTTGCAGATATCTTCACCCTTCAGGCCAATGGCTGGGCCTATTTCTGGGTCGGGTTTTTCACCGTCGCGACCTATCTGAATGCGGGCTGGATGCGGGAGCAGGTTTGCCTCTACATGTGCCCATACGCCCGCTTCCAGTCGGTGATGTTTGACCCCAACACCCGCGTCGTTTCATACGACCCGAACCGAGGCGAACCAAGGGGTGGCCGTAAGAAAGGCGTTGACCCTGCCGAAGCCGGTCTGGGTGATTGCATTGACTGCGGTCAGTGTGTGCAGGTGTGCCCCACGGGCATTGATATCCGTGACGGGCTGCAATACGAATGCATTGGCTGCGCCTTGTGTATTGATGCCTGCGACGAAATCATGGACAAGATGAATTACCCGAGGGGCCTGATTCGCTATACCACAGAGAACGAGCTGGAAGGCAAAACGTCAAAATTGCTGAGACCGCGCACCTTTGGTTATGGCGCGGTGCTGGCATTGATGATCGCGTCGATTATTTTCACCATTGCAACCCGGGTTCCAGCTCAGTTGGATGTACTGCGTGATCGCGGCGCCCTCTATAGCTTTAACGGCGAAGGCCGGATTGAGAACTCCTACACGCTGAAAGTTTCAAACCTTACCGAAGTGCCCCAGACCTTCTCCCTGTCGGTGACCGGCATGGAAGATATCCGGATTCTTACCGAAACCAGAATCATGGTGGAAAGCGGGGAAAACCGTGCGCTGCCTACGGTTGTTGACGTGCCGCCAGAATCCATTAAGGAATCGAATAGCAAAATTCTGTTCAGGGCCCAATCGGAAACAGATACTTCTCTGAACCTTGAAACTGAAAGCCGATTTGTCGGTCCAACGCGCTGATCCTTCATTTCGCGGCGGTTCCAATCATTTTTACTGGACACTGATTTATGACTACTGAAACGCAAATAGGCCCCTGGTATCGTCAACCCTGGTTCTGGTTCCTTGTCATGTTCCCTGCGGCGTCGATCGTTTATTGCGCCATCGCGATTACCATTTCCCTGAACATGGATAATTCGTTGGTGACGGACGACTGGTCGAAGCAAGGGCGCGGCATCAACATGTCCATCGCACGGGATGAAAAAGCTGCCGATCTGGGGATGGAAGCCCAGATAGACTTCAATCAAAGGGACGTCACCATCCACCTGAATACCGTTGATGGTCCTGCGAATTTTCCGTATCTGGTTCTTAACCTGTTCCACCCTACTTTGTCGAACCAGGACCGCACCGTCCAGTTCAATCAGCTTGCACCCGGCATATTCGCCGGCAAGCTTCATGAAGACATTGAAGGCCGCTGGTATTACGACCTTCGGGGACCAGCCAATGAATGGCGTTTGAAGGGCGAAACCCGGCTACCCTCGGAAAGCGGAATCACGGTCAAAGCTGCGGAGTATGCTCAAGGTTGACCGGCCTGGATTGCTTTCATTGCGGTGAGCCAGCCGACGGTGAGCCGCTCATTACCCTTGAACTGGATGGTACAACCCGCCATTTTTGCTGCCAGGGCTGCAAGGCGGTTTGCCAGACCATCCGCAACGAGGGTTTGACAGGGTTCTACGAGTTCCGGACAGAGCCTGCGGTTACCCCCAAACAGTTGACCCCCGCGGAGGTCCAGCGTCTGAGAGAAATGGACCATCCACTGGTCCAGGCGTCGTTTGTTGCACCCGTGAAAGGCGCTCAGGAAGCCCAGTTACTGATCGGCGGCATTACCTGCGCCGCCTGCATCTGGCTGTTAGAAAACCACATGAAAAAGCAGCCTGGCGTGGAGTCCTTCTCGGTCAACCATACCACGCAGCGGGCAAGACTGGTCTGGTCCCAGGATCAGGCGCCACTGAGCGACCTGCTGATTGCCATCCACGAACTGGGATACACCGCCCGCCCTTACCAGGCAGACGAAGCTGAACACGCCCTCAAGGTCGAACACCGGTCCATGCTGATCAGGCTTGCGATTGCAGGCATCGGCTCCTTCCAGAGCATGATGCTGGCGTTTCCGCTGTATTTTGAGTTGGTCAACGATTTGTCACCGCAGTTCGTCAGCTTCTTTCGCTGGTTTAGTCTGCTGGTCGCCACGCCGGTGGTTTTCTACAGTGCTGCGCCTTTTTTCCGGAACGCCCGGCGCGATATCCAGAGCCGGCAACTGACCATGGACGTGCCCGTTGCCATCGCTATTGGTCTTGCCTACGTCGCCAGTGCCTGGGTGACCGTGGTCGGCGGCGAAGAGGTGTACTTCGAGTCAGTATGCATGTTCACCTTTTTCCTGCTTCTGGGACGCTATGTTGAGGTTCAGGCCCGCTACCGCGCTGGGCTGACAGGCAATGCGCTTGCCGGATTCCAACCAACCGTTGCCACTCTGGTGAGGGATGATGACTCTGAAATTGTCCCCGCTCATCAGGTAAAACCCGGCGATATAATCCGCGTGCGCCCGGGAGAAACCCTACCCATTGATGGCGAGATTGTCCGGGGCCAGTCAACCCTCAACGAGGCGGCCCTGACCGGCGAGTATCTGCCTGAGACCCGGTTCCCCGGTGACCCGGTCCACGCCGGGAGCGTCAACGGTGAAAATCCCCTGGACATCCGGGTGGTAAAAGCCGGTTCCCAGACCCGGCTCTCTGGCATTCTGAGGGTCCTGGACCGGGTGCAGTCAGAAAAACCCCAGGTCGCTAGGATGGCCGACAGGATAGCGGGCAAATTCGTTGGGAGAGTTCTGATCCTGGCACCGATTGTCTGGCTCGGCTGGTGGCTGGCCGGTGCCGATAATGCGTTCGATATTACCCTCTCCGTCCTGGTTGTTACCTGTCCCTGCGCGCTATCGCTAGCGACGCCTACAGCGATCACCTCCGCAACAGTGAAACTGCGCCGCCTCGGATTCCTGCCAACCCGGGGGCATACGCTGGAAACGATGAATACTGTCGATACTGTGGTATTCGATAAGACCGGGACCCTGACCCGGGGTGAGCTGAGCCTGGTGGAAATCAACATCGTCGGTAGACTGGATGAAAAAACCTGCCTAAATTTTGCTGCTGGGCTCGAAAAATACTCCGAGCATCCCATTGCCAGAGTTTTCCATAACCGAACCGCTGCTTCGGTGGAAAACGTGGAAAATCACCTTGGCGGAGGACTTTCTGGAACGCTGGACAATCTCGCGCTTTTTATTGGTCATCGTGGATTCGTGGAACAACACACGGCGGCGCCATTCCCGGATATCGAGCAGCACCGGGGGATGGAAATCTGGCTGGCCTCTGACAGCGAATGGCTGGCCTGTTTCAGGCTGGACGACCAACTCCGTTACGATGCTTACTCAGCCATCAGGGCTTTGCAGAATGAGGGCATTCGTACACTGCTTCTGAGCGGCGACCGCTCGGGCCACGTCAATCAGGTTGCCGGCCTCCTGGGCATTGATGAGGCCATTGGCCAGGCATCTCCAGAAGACAAACTCGCCGTACTGGAAAAGCTGAAAGCCGAGGGCCGACACATTATGATGGTGGGCGATGGGCTGAATGACCTGCCCTCCATGGCCGGCGCCGGTATTTCGGTTGCAATGGGAACGGCCGCAGACCTGACTCAGCTGAAAGCCGATGCAGTTCTACTTAATGGTCAGTTATTACAACTGGTTGAAGCCCTGAAGACCAGCCGTCAGACCCGCCGAATTATTCGCCAGAATCTTTGGTGGGCCCTTGGTTACAATCTCTGCGCACTGCCGCTGGCTGCGGCTGGAATGGTACCACCCTGGCTGGCTGCGATTGGCATGTCAGTCAGCTCACTGGTCGTTGTCCTTAACGCACTGAGACTTGGCAAGGCCCCGGAACAGTCGCATCCGGACAATTCCCCGGTTGGCGTGCGGACACTGGCCTGATACCGTACCTTTATATTCTTTTCCGCGAGGTTTAACCCGTGCAAATCGTAATGTTCCTGGTCCCGGTGATGCTCATACTGGTGGCGCTGGGCATCGTACTGTTTTCATGGGCCGTAAAAAACGGCCAGTATGATGACCTTGAGGGGCCGGCCCACCGGATACTCTACGATGACGACAAGGACATGATCCCTGACGACGCCCGGACCGATAGACCAGCAAAAGGAACAACCGCTGAGCAGATAGCAGATACCCGCGAGGAGAGCGATCTGGACGAGAACAAGCCCAAAAAAGGATGAGCCCGGAACTTTATCTCAGCTATCCAAGTGCTTTCCTGATCGGACTGCTCGGCAGCACTCACTGCCTGGGAATGTGCGGGGGCATCAGCGCCTCCCTCTCCATGGCACTGCCCGTTGGTAAGGGCTACAGGCTTCGTCAGTCCGTGATGCTGCTGGCCTTCAACTTTGGCCGGATTGGCAGTTACGTTCTGATTGCGACCCTCGTTGCGCTGGCCAGCACCTCTGTTGCCAGCCAGTGGGCATCCGCTGGTGTTATCCTGCGGACTCTGGCGGGCGTATTGCTCATATTCATGGGATTGTCCATGGGCCAATGGTGGCAGGGCATCCGCTACGTCGAACGGGTCGGCGCCCCGATCTGGGGCCGACTTTCTCCCCTGACGCGCCGTCTGCTTCCGGTAAACCATGGGGGGCAAGCCCTTGCCCTGGGCGCGCTCTGGGGCTGGCTGCCCTGTGGTCTGGTTTATAGCACGCTGGGTTGGGCGGCACTGCAACCTACGGTGGGCTCTGCGGCATTGACCATGCTGTTTTTCGGGCTGGGAACCCTGCCGTCGATGCTGGCAACAGGGTATGCCGCGGGCTGGATCCGGGGCTTGCAGACACACCGGCTATTCCGGAAAGTGACCGGTGCCCTGCTCATTCTGTTTGGCGTCTGGACACTTCCCTTCCTGCATTTGGTTGGGCATTAGCGCGCCGTCCGAACGATCGCTAGATATTCAGTACATCCAGACGACCAAAGCTGCTTGCCTCTTCCGGTTCTGCGGTTTGCACCGCCTGGCGTTTTCCGCCCAGCCGTCTGCCTTCCCGAAAATCGTACAGGCTGGTATCGGCCAGATGGGACGGTTCAACGTTGCACATGGCTCGGAACATGGTTTCCAGACGGCCCGGGTGCTGCTTGTCCCAGCTCTGGAACATGTCCTTGATCACTTGGCGCTGGAGGTTCTCCTGGGAACCACAGAGATTACAGGGAATGATCGGAAACTCCCTCAGGGCCGCATAGCGGGCAATATCCTTCTCGCGGCTGAACGCCAGCGGCCTGATCACCGTATTGCGGCCGTCGTCGCTGTGGAGTACTGGCGGCATCGATTTGAGCTTGCCACCGTAGAACATGTTCAGGAACAGGGTTTCCAGAAGATCATCCCGGTGGTGACCCAGTGCGATTTTGGTAACACCATGCTCTACCGCGAAATTATAGAGAATTCCGCGACGTAGGCGGGAACACAGGCCACAGGTGGTCTTCCCTTCGGGCACCTTTTCCTTAACGATACTGTAGGTGTCTTTCTCGATGATGTGATACTCAATACCCATGGACTCAAGGTATGCGGGCAGCACTTCTTCCGGAAACCCGGGCTGCTTCTGGTCAAGGTTGACAGCAATCAGCTCAAACGAAACCGGCGCACTCTTCTGCAGGTTGAGCAAAATGTCCAGCATGGCGTAAGAATCTTTACCACCGCTGAGACAACACATGACTTTGTCACCGGCTTCAATCATCGAGAACTCGGCAATCGCCTGCCCGACTTCGCGGCGCAGACGTTTCTGCAGCTTGTTCAACTCAAGTTTCTGGCGGCGTTCGCGGTCTGGGTTGAGAGACTGTTCGGAACTGGCGATCATTGCTTCGGACATACCAACCATGGTCATAGGTAAAAATGAACGTGGGATTATACGCGCCACATGGATTGAGGGACAGGATACCAACCTGGATTTGTGCCCGTCGGCCGGCTGGAGACACTTCCCTGGCGGCCCCAAGTCCCCTACCATTGGATCTATGACAGATAACCACGCCAGCATGAGCCCCTCCTCTCCCCCTGCGATCGAAAGCGATCCCCTGCTTGAGCACCAGATTCAGCATCTGCTGGTGGCCGTGGAGCATGAGCTTCGAACGGCGCCTGCCGGAATGAACGAGCTGTCGCTGATCAAGTCACTCCAGAGACCACCGTGGGAACTTCTGGGCGCAGTCAGTTTCAACGAACCGGAAAAGCTTTACCCGGTTCATTTTCTGTTGTTCCACGTACTGTACCGGCTTCGTGACCAGTTATCCGAGTCGGGTGAGAGCCTTCGGATTTCACCGTTGAACATCTGCCTGGAAGCCCAGACTGTCATCGGTGGCAAAGGGGTTCCAGACGGTGTCGACACGCTGCGCCAATTCTATCTGGACCTTTCCCAGTATCGTTTACCGGAAGAGGCAATACACCAGATGATGGATGATTTCTGGACCGGCCGGCCCGGCAAGGGCCCGGCCCAGGCAGAAGCGAAAGCAGCCGCAGAGGCACTGGGGTTTGAGGCCTTGCCACCAGATTTCCCCGCAGTGAAGCTACGTTTTCGACGGGCGGTTATGCGGGCGCACCCTGACCGGGGAGGCAACACGGAAACTATCCAGCATCTGAATGAGGCGTTCGCCGTGCTGAAAGCCCATTTTCGTCATAGCACCTGATCAAACTTAAAGGGATCTGGTTTCAGTTCAGTCAATTCAGGAGACACCATGCCGATCAAAGCATTCGTTAAACCGCTTGCAGTGTTTTCACTGTTGGCGGCAGCCTCTCCAGTATGGGCTGATCTTGTCGTACTCCAATACCACCATGTAAGTGGCTCCACGCCGTCTGCGACTTCCACGTCAGTCTCGCTTTTCGAAGGTCAGCTCGAGATGATTTCGGATTTGGATGTCGAGGTCGTCGATCTACTCAAGGGTACAAGAAAAACACTGGCGGGCGGGAGCGAAAGTGGCAACCGCATCGCCATTACCTTTGATGATGCCTATGAGTCCGTCTATTCAGATGCCGCGCCCTTGCTGGCGTCCAAAGGCTATCCCTACACCATTTTCGTGAACACCCAGGCGGTTGGCCGCAACGGCTACATGACTTGGGATCAGATTAAAGAACTTGCCGAACTCGAAACCGTCATCATCGCCAACCACAGTGCCGACCATGGCCATCTTGCGAAAAAGCCCGGGGAGACAGACAGTGATTGGCAAATTCGAGTCTCGAACAGTCTCGACTCTGCCCAGGAAACCCTTGCTGCCAAACTCGGTTCGAGTGCCCCGCTGTTCGCTTACCCGTACGGCGAGTTCGACCAAGCGCTTGAGAAACAACTGGCAGCACGGGGATGGTACGGTTATGGCCAGCAGTCCGGGGCGATCGGACCGAAATCCGCCAGTACGCGACTGCCCCGCTTTCCCATGGCCAATGCCTACGGGCAACTGGGTAACCTTGAGAACAAACTTCTCAGCAAGGCCTTCCCGATAGATACGAAAAACCTGCCAGATGGTGTGATCTCTGAGAATCCTCCGACCCTGGCCTTTCCCCTTGCGTCACCCATCAATACAAACAGGTTGACCTGTTTTGCCTCTGGCCAGGGCCGGATCGATTTCGACGTAATAGATGGTGCCGTCAGGGTTAAGGCCCCGGATAGCTTCAACCGCAGGCGCTTTCGTTACAACTGCACCCACCCTGCAGGTGATGGCAGTTACTACTGGCTTTCTCAGCAATGGCTGGACCTGAGCAAACCGGAGGACTGAAACCTCAGCCCTCCACCTGCATCAACCCGAGTTCGCCCCGCCGTATGTGAGGGATCCTGCGCGGACCGAACCGGGTTTCAATAACGGTCTGGCCCTCCAGGTCCTTTTCACGGGTGAAAAGAACCATCCACCGCTCCCCCCGAGACGGAAATGCCGGGATCCAGGCTTCCAGATACCCACGGCGATGCCAGTTCTCCGGCTCGAAATCCATCACCAGGTCCATGACCAGGCGGACCGGCTCCATCTGTTCGTCGAGAAACACCACGGACGGGACGAAAACGCCGTTTTGGGCATAGGAGCGCAGCCTGATAACAAGGCTGTCCACCTTTTCCGGAGCCGGAAGCAGTACCAGCTGATAGGGGCTGGCGCCGGTCAGGAACGAATGAACATTCGAACCTTCCGAGAGCGTGACACCGAACTCACGGCCCGATTGCCAGCTCTCAGGATTCTGGATGTCCAGAGACTCACAGCAATTGGCCGAGAAGCGGGCGAGAAAATCATCGGCAACAGGCTCAATGCCCAGAATGGCGAACGCATCCGGATCATGTCCGGGTACCGGCTCCGGGGACGCCTGGCTATCGCCAGCATGGTAAACTTGGGCTTCAGTGATCTGGATAGGCGGTTCTACCAGGCCTTTCTGGCGATCCGTGCGGGTATCGGGCTGGTAATAGCTGACCCTGACATTACCTTGGGCGTCCCGCCATGTGAAGTAGGGTTGCCGTTGACCGGGGCGAACGTAGCCGTCCTTTTCCAACTGCTCCGCGTCCGGGTAATTCTCCAGGGTGTATTCGGTTTCTTCTTCCAGTCCCGCTGACTCGTCTGATCCGGGTTCCTGTGAACCCAATGGGGACCCAGCGACGGCCTCACCGGTTCTTTTATCGGAGTTGTTCCCGACGCTCTTGCCCATGCTTTTCCCGGTTGCTCCGACAATCGGTGAATAACGGACTCTGCCCTGCTCATCAACCCAAGTGAAATAGCCCTCCCGCTTAGAGACCACAGCGCCACCAACCTGGCAGCCTGTCAATAGTGTGGCGAGCAGCAGGTAAAGTGCGAATTTCGGAAAAGCGCCTTTGGTCACGGGGAATAGCTACCCTACGGTTCGCGGCAACTCTCAGAATTTTGTCCGGAAACTGAGGCCTGCCATCACAACCCGAAGCGAGGTTTTAACATCGAGGCCTGCATAGGGGTTGTAAATGATGTTGGTGATATTGTCGCAGTTTACGTTACAACTGGTGTCCGCAGGAATCGACTCCACCGAGTGAAGATAGCTGAGGTTCATATCAATCTCAGTATTCTTATCCCACTGGTACCCCATACCAACACTGTAGAGATTCGCACCACCAAATGGTGCCATTACCTGTCGCTGATCATCCGGGATAACCGAATCCCTTATTTCCACGCCCGCCCGCAAGTCCAGACGTGAAGATGCATGGAACTCCATGCCGAACGCCCAGTTCCACTGACTCTTGAAACCCAGTGGCAGCCTGAGGGTATTCGGTGTGGCGTTGTCCGGCGAAAGGATACGCGCCGCGTTCAGAAACTCCAGATTCCGGTCGAAACGAAAAACGAAAGCGTCCCACTGCTTGTAGTCTGTCCAGCCAATATCAGCGTTCAGGGTCAGTTTCGGATGCACATCGACACTGATGCCGGTCTGGAAATGCTGAGGATAGACCAGATCCATGCTGACGTTGCCGGCTTCCTTTGGAGCACCCGATGGGAGGCTCAGAATGGCGGAGGTAATGGCGCCCAGTACCGACCCGTTGACACTCTGCCAGAAACCAGACCAGTCGTCGGTATACTGAATTTCGAAGGTGCCCTTCATGTTCATGTCAGCTTCGGACGTGTAGCTCGCTCCCCAGCTGAACCAGTCGGTCGGCTCCCAAATCACACCCAGAGCGTAGGTGGGTGAGAGGGTTTCCTGAACGTTGATATTCAGGGCGCCGATATCATCCCAGGGACCCACGTTACCGCCACACAGCGCAAGCCAGGGCTGAAGCGGCTCATCACCACTTTCACAGTTGAAAGCGTCCTGAAGCACTTCCGCCACACCCAGCAAAAGATTGGGCGCCCGCATGTACTGGTCAGCTGCAACGCCCATGTGAGACAGGTGAATACCGGCACCCACAGACCAGTCATCGTTAATCTCGTAACCAATCGTTGGTGACAGGTACGTGGTTCTCTGCAAGGCCGTTGCCTGTGGCTGATACCGGCCAGGGTCGTCCTTGTCGCGATAAAAGCCCGCCGCCATCGGCAGATAAAACGCGTTCCCGAAAGTCAGCTTGGACCCGGGCGGGTTAATACTGATACCCGCTGACGGCGCGAGGGCCGGGCCCGGGGGCGTCCTTAAAATGCCATAACCTGGAAGATACAACGCCACGTTGTTGGTATGGCTGTGCGTATTGGCAACCGGGTCCCGCTGCCTGCCGGTTTGCGGATCAGTCTCCAGGCCATCAATTCCAAAAATCTCGTACCCTTCAGGCGCTATGAAGTCCGCGTCGATATCCAGGTAGACGCTCATCAGGTTAACTTCGAGCTGGCGACCCTCCAGCTTGGTCAGCCCCGCCGGGTTATAGTGAATCGCCATGATCCCCGGAGGATCAGCAGTCACCGCATTCCCAAGCGCCAATGCCTTGGGGTGGATCGTCAGGTTCTGCGCTAACTGGGCCTCGGCTCCACACGACATGGTCGTGGCAATCAGAGCCGCGAGAATCTGCCGGTTGTGGCTTTTCTGTCCCATGAAATCCTTCCCTTCCCGTAGATCGTCAACGACACCAATCACTCTTTGAGGCCGGAGAAGTTAATAGGCAGGGATACCCCCAGGGAAAAGTCCGGCGCATCCTCGGTGAGGCCAATCCCAAGGCTGGTGTTGACGATCGTGGTATCGCTGACACGGGTCCCAAGGGACATGCTCAGGAAACCGGTCATCTGGTCCTGGGCTACGGCCTGGTCGCCATTGGAGAAGGTCAGGATCGTTTCATCGCTGTAGCTGATCTGAGCCGAAATACTGAGCGAGATGTCGTAGGACAGGGAGTAGGCAAAGCCGGCCGAACCCGACAGCCCAAACCCAGGTTCCACTTCCGTCAGCAGGCGGGCTCCTCGAACCTGTTGAAGATCTTCTGCGGGCAGGTTGTAGGTGGCACTCACCGAGCCGAAAATCACGACCGGGTCCAGTACCTTGGACAAGCTTGCGCCACCACCGATGGAGTAATAGCCACTTCCGGTGGAAAGCTGCTCGTTGATATCAATCTCATAGGGGCTGACGCCGGTCTTGGTCGACAGGGTCCCGAACAGAGTCGTGGACATCTTGCCGGGTACATAGGCGAAAGGTTGCCAGCGACCGGTAAAGGAAACATCGCCGACATCGTAAACACTTAGCTCGTCCTGGGTGTCGTATTTGACCACCAGAGGAATACGGGTACCAACAGTAAGGTTGTCCAGAAGACCGTAATCGTAGGAAAACGAATTGGTAAAGCTATGGGTTGCCGACGGTACTACATCGAGATTCCTCACTGAGCCGTTGGTGATGGCAAGGTCCAGTCGCTGATCGGCGGTATAGGAGTAGTCGAAGGAGTAGTTCAGGGAATGGGACCCCTTCTTCTGCAGAGAATAATTCTTCTCCGCAGCCTGAAAGACTTCTTCCAGCTGCCGGGAAGCGTCTTCGTCTCCTTCCTGCCTGGCCAACGCCTCCCGCGCCTGGTCCACACTTCCTTCCTGCGCCAGGACGATGCCCGGAAGCAGACCTGCCGTGGAAACAAGGATAAAGCCTCGCACAAACCAACGATTCATCCTGACTCCCTTATTTTATTTGTAATGTTCCTGCCCCGGAGAACTCCCGGGAAATTAGTTACGACGGTAGTGCAATTGCTTTCGAGTGTTCTCAACACTGCCATCGGGATTGTTTTTCTGGCGTTCCAGCAGATTCTGGATTCGCCTCTGGGTGGATTCGTGAAACGCCGGTATACGTTCCAGCGCCAGAAGGGTCATTGTCTGGTCGTCCACAAAACGAAGGTCTTCCTCTTTCAGCTCCAGGTTATCCAGCGGTTTATCGCCGCCCGGAAAGACGATAAACAGGACGTTGTCATCCCACTTTTCCTCGAATTGCGCCAGGGTGAAGGAAATATTGCCCACCGAAGGGTCGGCCATGTAGACGCGCCCATCCCGGATCGTCCGCAACACAACAAAGTGTTTGAACCCGGCATGATGAATCGGAACGATTGCCGGATGGTCCAGGTCTTTAAGGTCATCGATGGTGGCCCGGAACCCCCCCGACGGGTAGCCCAGAGCCGTCACGAGACGTTTCATGTCAAGCATGGAGAAAGCCCGCCGCTCAACAATCCGCTCGCTTTCGCCGTAATGGAGCAAGCCTTCCATCACCTGGCGCTCGGACAGCGTCCGCCCGAGATAGAAGTTCAGCACCGTGGTCAGTGCCGCACTACCGCAACTGTAATCATAGGCCTGGCGAACGATGTTCCGGAACTTCTGCTCCACCAGAGGCTCAACCCGGACATCCGAGCGCAGGGTAACAGGGCTGGAGTCCACATCCTGCTGGATGACAATGGCGCCTTTTTCATAGGGCTCTACCAAAGTAGCTTCCTGCACCATGGTAAATGTGAGAATGGATCCAGCGAGCACCAGCAGCATGTCAGACGAAGTCCCTGTTTTTATTGGCCACGGTATTTATCGGGTTACATGTTGTTACGGTAAGATACCGAAAACCCTGCGCCCTTAAAGATAACTGTGCCTCAAATCTGTCGCTGCAGAAGGCGCCTTCCAGAACGGATTTAAGAGATGGGTCATGGCATTTGAAGAGCATGGCAATCTGTCACCGATCCAAACAGTCAGATTGAGCCGGGACGGGCAGCACAAGGAGTGCCAGGTTTAGAAAGGCAAAGACAGAGCCCGACATCGAGCCGGGCCCTCACCGCTAAATAGAAAAAACCAGGCCAAGCAGCAGGTAACTCAGAAGCGTCACAACCAAAATACCCATCAGGTTCAGGGCAAATCCCGCTCTGATCATGTCGCTGATCTGCATATGGCCACTGGAGAACACAATGGCATTGGGCGGGGTTGCTACCGGCATCATGAAGGCACAGCTGGCTGCGATGGCGGCGGGAACGGTCAGCAGCAGCGGTGACACACCCTGGCTCATGGCCAGTGCCCCTAATAGCGGCAGAAATGCGGCTGCTGTCGCGGTATTGCTGGTAACTTCTGTGAGAAAAATAATCACACCGGTCACCAACACAATCATCGCAAGCGTTGGTAGGGTGCCAGCAACCCCCAGGCTTTGCGCGATCCACTCTGCCAGACCGGAGCTACTGATCACGCCGGCCATGGCCAGACCACCACCGAACAGCAACAGAACCCCCCAGGGGATACCCCTGGCCGTTTCCCAGTCCAGCAGGAACTCCCGTTTGCTGGCATGTACCGGAATAATAAACATGACAATCGCGGCGGCGATGGCAATACCGGTATCGCTTAACCATGGCATCAGGCTGCCTGATAACAGCGGGCGGAAAATCCAGGCGCCGGCGGTGGCAAGGAATACCGCGGCAACCAGCTTTTCACCTTGGCCAAGCGGCCCTAAAGCATCGAGCTCCTCCCGTATCGCAGTGCCACCATCACCGGAACTGTCCAGGCCAAAGTCGCGACGGGTCAGCCACCACCAGGCCAGAACCAGCATAACAATGGTGACCGGAATCCCAAGTAGCATCCACTGGGCAAACCCGACCGAGATGCCCTGATTTTCACTCAGATACGCCGCCAGAAGTGCATTGGGCGGCGTGCCGATCAGTGTTGCAATGCCACCAATACTGGCGGAATAGGCAATGGCCAGCAAAAGCGCGGTGGCATAACGCCGAACCCCTTCCGGATTACCTGTATCCATCATGCCCACCACCGACAGACCAATGGGCAGCATCATGATGGCCGTTGCGGTATTGCTCACCCACATGCTTAAAAACGCGGTGGCCAGCATAAAGCCGCCGATCTGGCGACGCGGCTCACTGCCAACGGCCTTCAGGGTCATCAGGGCAATCCGCCGGTGCAAATTCCAACGCTGCATGGCAAGCCCAAGTGTGAAGCCGCCCAGAAAAAGGAAAATGATCGGATTGGCATACGGTGACGTGGCCTCGCCAACGCTCCCCAGCCCAAGCGCCGGCACCAGAACGATCGGCAATAAAGCGGTAGCCGGAATCGGGATGGCTTCCGTTGACCACCAAGTGGCCATCAACAGCATCAGCCCCAAGGCTGCCCAGGCTTCTGTGCCCATGGTTTCCGGGGGCGGGAGAACAATTGTTGCCAGCAGAAATGCGGCGCCAAGGATCAGGCCTATCACCTGACTGCGTGGAAGTCCGTCCGATTTGCTCTCAGCCAGTTGTTCTTCAGACATGCCGCTCTATTCCATTCTTCGGGATATGAACTTTGTAACGATAGCGACCTTACAGGGCCTGCAATTGTCGGTCATGAATACGACGCAGCAAGACCAGGGCAAGAATAGCACCGGACAACGCCCAAGCCATATCCGACTGGGTATCCCACACATAGCCCTGGGTTCCCAGAAACGCCTCCGAGGCCTCATCACTCAGCAGGGCAACCCACCATTCAATCAGCTCATAGAACGCACTCACCGCCAGACAGAAGCAGACGATAAAAAACGATTGCCAGCCGCGACGGGCGAAGACCTTGAGCCGAATCACCAGTTCCCGGGCAATGATTGCAGGCACGAAGCCCTGCGCCAGGTGCCCCAGTTTGTCGTAGTTGTTGCGCCCCCAGCCAAACCAGTCCCGGAACCAGTCAAATACCGGGACCTCGGCATAGGTGTAGTGACCTCCGACCATCAGGATAACGGCATGCACCAGGATCAGCTGGTACACGAGTGGCGTGAGCGGGTACCTGAAAAAGCACCAGACAACCAGGCCAAAACCGACAGCTGCCGGCAACACCTCCAGCACCCAGGTTGCCCGGTCCTTTGGCTCGATACCAGACCACACAAAAACGGCCAGAAATGCAGCCACCCAGACCACAGGTGCCAGTCGGTCGATCATGCTCTCACTCCAGTGTCGTGATTATTGAGCGGCGCCAGCACGGAGAAAACGGCCATACCCCGGTTGTTTACCGAGCTCCGCCTCCGGTTCGCCATTGGTCATTGCAGGCTGGCCATTGATCAGTACGTGTCGGACGCAGCCAGGCACTCGATTGACCAACCGGTCAAGACCAAAATTCTCCATTTCAGCCCACTCAACCTGCTCCAGATCCTGATCCAGGCCCCGGGGATCCAGCACGGTAATATCCGCCCGGTCGCCCTCCCGGATGTGGCCTGCATCTACTCCGAGCCAGTCCGCCTGTTCCCCCGTCAGCCGATGGACCGCCCGCTCCAGAGACATAACAGGCCCGCTCTCACCGTGACTCTCATGAACCAGCTTGAGGAACCGCAACGGCAGATTATAGAACGCCATATTGCGGATATGGGCTCCAGCATCGGAAAAGGTGATCAGGGCACCGGGATGAGTGACCATTTTTCGCAGCCGGTCCTTTCTGTGATTGCCGATGGTGGTATACCAGCGCAGGGACCGGCCGTGTTCAACCACCATGTCGAGGAAGAAGTCGACGACGTGGATGCCGCGATCGGCGGCAAGCTCGGCAAAATTGCGGCCGACAACGCTTTTATCAGGGCAGTCCAGAATCACCGCGTCGCCGAAGTCGCGCTGCCACACCCGGGGAGAGAGTTTTTCCTTGTAGAATTTCCGGAACTTCCGCCGGTACTGTTCATCCTTCAACAGCTCATTCCTTTCAAGCTGATCGCGAATATCGAGCGCCATCTCGCCCGCCCCGAACTCTTCGAACAGCACAATATCCATACCATCCGCGTAAATGGTGAATGGGGTCGGCAACAGCTGCCAGCGAAAGTTGCCGCCAAAGTTGTTGGCCAGCCAGGCCACCAGACTCGCCATGGGCTTCACCGTGGGATTGCCTTTGAGGTCGATCATCGCAATCAGCGTTGTTTTCAGGGGTTTGCGCAACCAGCCGAAGGTCTCTTTGAGGTATTGGGTAACCTGCAGTGGATTGGCGGCATTCGGTGCGCCCTGATGCACTCGCCCGTATCGGCGAAGGAGGCGGTTCAGCCGACTTACCTCACGCCATCTGGCATAGGTACTGGGCAGGCTCTTGGACCACTCCCGGTCACCATCGACCTTATCCCACTTCAGGCACATGGTGGATAACCCCAGAAACCCTTCCTGCAGGGCCTCCTCAAGCAATGCCTCCATTCGCACCTGCTCTTCAGCCGTTGGGCTTACAGTCCGGTCCGTTGCCCGCTGAAGACCCATCACGGCCGTTCGCAGGTCACTATGGCCAAGAAAGCTGATCACATTGGGTCCGAGCGGATGTCGGTCCATAAAGGCCACCCACTCCCTGGGGGTACGCCAGGATTTGTAGTGTTTCAGGATAGGCAGCACTTTTTCCCGGGGCACCGTCTCCACCCGGGTAAAAATATCAGAGGCGTCTTCCGGGTCTGCGCACACCATACTCAGGGAGCAGCTGCCTATAAGCACGGTGGTGACACCATGACGCACGGACTCGGACAAGGAGGGCGCAACCAGCAGTTCAGCATCGTAATGGGTATGGGTATCCAGAAAACCTGGCGTCACCCAGCAGCCCCGGGCATCAATCACCCGTTTTGCCTGGCCAGGATCCGGTTCCGCTTCAAATACCCGGGCGACCCGCCCGTCTTTGATCGCAACATGGGCGATGCGGGAGGGGCCACCGGTTCCATCGAAATAGCGGCCCCCGGTAATGAGAGTATCGTATCGGGTCACCTTGCCGGACTCCTGATTCTTGTTTTGATTGGTGTTCGAGCCATCAGTCTAGCCAGAAAAACGTGATACGTCCTCTCGTTTCATCGGTGATACCAAGGTATAAGAGGCCAATACCACCCAGCTCTCACCGGACTCTCACCCGGCTGCCATCCTCAAGCTGGCGATCCGGATGACGGACCACCCGATCGCCTTCGCTCAGGCCATCAAGAATGACCGTGTGAAACCCATTGGTGCGGCCTGTTGAAACGGCTGTGAGCTCCGCCCGCTCGTCCACGACATGGAATACCAGGGTCTGGCCATCCTTGCGGAAAATGGCGGACTCGGGAATCTGAAGCTCATCATCCGAGGCCCAGAGCACGAATTCCGCATCCACCCGATAGCCATCTCCGAGTGTCTCCCAGGCTTCCAGTGGACTGGTGATATCCGCAACCACCTGTACCCGCCTTTCTTCGACACCAAGCGCGGAGACGTCCTCAAATCCGACAGGTTCAACCCGCCTGACTACCGCATCCAGAGTTCCACCACCCCAGCCCGTGAGACGCACCGGCACACCGGGACTTAGCTTGACAGCATCGAAACTCAGGACGTCAATGACTACCTCAAGGGCGCCCGGATCACCCAGCTCCAGGATGGCCTCGCCGGCGTGTATGACGCCTTCACTTTTGCGCACAACCCCCAGCACCGAACCATTGACCGGGGACCGGACCGGAACCCGTTCCACAGAGCCATTACCGGAAGCCCTGGCGGCAGAGACTTCAAGGCGGGTCCTGGCGGCCGCCAACTCGTGTGCCATGACTTCTTCATCAAAACGGGCAGAGCGCAGTATGGCCTGGGCCTTGGCCGAAGCGGCTTTGGCTTGCTGTAACCGTTCTTCGGATACAAAACGATCGCCACTGAGCGCCTGCAGGCGGGCCAGCTCCCGAATCGCCAGATCCGCTTCCGCCTGGGCAGCTTCTACTTTCTGGCGAGTGGAGTTCAGCGCGGACCGGGCCGACTGCACCTTGGCCTCCGCCTCCGCCCGGCTACGGGCATCCAGGGTGCTGGCGGGCATGGGGTCGACCTCGGTGAGCAGCTCTCCAGGGATAACCGGATCGCCCACCTCCAGAATCACCCGATGAAGGTAGCCAGCAACCGGGGATGAAACCACATACCGATCCCGAACCCGGGTTCTGCCCTCCTCCTTGATGGTTATTTCCATCGGGCCACGGCTCACCGTCGCCAGATCCACCCACACCGGATCTGGGCGGATCGTGAACACGAGTGCGGCAATGCCAAGCACCACAAAAACGCCCCAGAACAGCCATTTTCCTGCAAACCGTTTTGCTGCCATAGCGTCAGTTCACTCCTTGTTTCCTGCAGCAACTATTCCCGTGTTTTCAGCACGGCCACCAGGTCCAGCTCCTTCAGGCGCCACCACGCAATAACGCCTGAAGCAATCGCCGATACCACCACAACCAGCGCCGAAATGCCCAGAGTCTGGGAAGTTATGGTGAGCGGCACCCGATAGAGCTCTGTTTGCATGGCGGTGACAATCAACAGCGCCAGGCCCTGTCCGATTAACCATCCGAGCGGCACGCCAAGTAGCAACAACAGCGCTACCTCACCCAACAATATATGCGCAACTTCATTGTGGGTGTACCCGAGCACTCTGAGACTAGCCAGCTCCCGTCCCTTTTCGGCAAGGGATATGCGGATTGTGTTATAGACAACACCAAAGGCGATAATGCCGCCCATCAGGCTGTTGAAGAAGGTAAACGTCAGGAAGGTCCGGGCCAGTGTTTCGTAAAAGCTGTCCAGCATGGACTGGCGAATACTCAGACCAAGAACCCCTGGTGTTTCCCGAAGGCTGTCATAGACGTCAGCCGCCCTGGTGGGATCCAGGTTGATCATGGCCTGGTTGATCAGGGGCCCATCTCCTAAGGCCCGGTTCAGGGCATCAAGGTTCATGTAGGCGCCTACGCCAAGAAACTCACTGGTAACCCCGGCCACAGGCACCAGTACCGTTCGACGGTCGCCTTCAAGTAGCTCCAGCTGAAGGGTATCGCCGGGCTTCACGCCCAGTTCCCGGGCCAGGTAATCCGTCAGCAGCAGACCCTCGCCCGGCAGGGTTACCCGCTCCAGGTCGCTATCGACAACAAATTGCAGGCGCGCGTCAGCGGGTATCCCGGTTACCGCACTGCGCCACTCCCGGTGCCCGAATTTCAGGCGCGCAGGCACTGTGCGCCGGCCCTCGACGTACCGGATTCCCGGCTGGCGTTGCAGGCCGTAGAGGGCTGCGCTGTTCACCGGATCGATAAACGTGGTGGCCAGATCCTGCTGCTGAACCCGTGCAAACTGGGTATGCACCATCAATGACACCGAATCAAACTGGAAATTACCAACCATGACAATGGCCGTGGCCATGGCAACGCCACTCATGGACAGCAGTGTCCGGGTGGGACGGCGGGAAAGTTGGCGCACGATCATTCGCGATGGCTGGGAGAACCGGACCCCCGAAAGCAGTTTTTCTGCCCAGGTAACCCGGTATCTGGCAGGCCCCTCCGGCCTCATGGCCTCAGCAGGCGGCAAGGCCGCTGCCTGCCGGATGGCTCTCCAGGCACCGAGCCAGGCGACGGTAATGGTCAGTGCACCCAGCAACACCAGCCAGAGCGGGTTGATACGGAACAGCAGCCCGGGAAACCGGTAGAAATCCATGTAAAGCTCGCCCAGTGACCGCCCCAGCCATAATCCGAGAGCCAGCCCGAGCAACAACCCGATAACCGCAATCACGATAACCAGTTTGCTGTAGTGCCAGGCGATCTGCCGGTTGCCGTAACCAAAAGCCTTGAGCACCGCGATGATATCCCGCTGGGTACTGATCAGCCGGCTGATCACCACATTCAGGAGGAACATGGCCACCCCCATGAAAATCAGGGGGAAAACCGTCGCCATGGTTTTCAGCTGGTTCAGCTCATCACTCAGGAAGCGGTGAGAGAGCTGGTCGTCCCGACCATAGGCTCCGGTCGCGCCATAGCGAGCCAGCAACCGATCAAGAGCGCCCGCCACGGAGGCAACCGAATAGCCCGGCCTGAGCGTAACCACCAGGCTGTTAAACGCACCCCCCATATCCATGGCGGCTTCCAGAGCCTCTCTGCTCATCCAGAGCACACCATACCGCTGGTAATCCGGCAGCATCGCGCCGGGCGGAATCACGTAAATGAATTCCGGCGATTCAACAATGCCGGTCAGAACCAGCGCCTGTCGCCGGCCATTGATAATTCCATGAAACTGATCACCCAGCGACAGGTCATGGGCTTCGGCAAAGCTCCCGATGACCGCAACTTCCTGGTTCCTGCCGGGAGCAGGAAGCCGACCCTCCCGGATGAAGAGGCGATTGATGTCCGGCTGGCCGTCCGGGGGGATCGACACCAGCTGGGCCGAGACCGGATCGGTAAAGCCGGGCATCTCCAGTTTGGCGCCACCTTCCACGCGGCCTTCGTAACGTGCGACACCTGGAAATTTTTCAATGTCTTGAAGGATATGGCGGGGCGCCCGCTTCAGGCTGGAAAACACCTCTGCAAACTGGTGTTGCTCGTAATACTGGGCCCGGGTTGCCAGCAGGGAGGAGTAGTTCACCAGCGACATGACACACACGGCCACGCCGCCGGCGATTACAAGGGCGATGGCGAGCACCTGACCCCGCATTTGCCAGAGTTCCCGGCGTAGCTTTATGTTCAAAACCGTGTTCAGTGCATTGCTGGCCATCTCGCTCATTTTTCTGGCCCGTTACCTGGCCCCATTACCACGACAGAGTCCGGGGATCCTGGCGCTGCTCGTTATGGCGTTCGCCGCTGATGTTGCCGTCGGATAGCGTGATTACGCGATCTCCCATACCGGCTATCGAAGCGTTGTGGGTAATGATAACGGTGGTAGTGCCCGTTTCCCGGTTCGCCTTTTCCAGTGCTTCGAGAACCAGCACGCCCGTGGCCGAATCGAGGGCTCCGGTCGGTTCATCGCAAAGCAGTACCTGCGGGCGCTTGGCAATGGCCCGGGCAATGGCAACGCGCTGTTGCTCGCCACCAGAAAGCTGTGCCGGAAAGTGGTCAATGCGCGCTTTCAATCCAACCAGTTCCAGAGCCTCTTCGGGCAACATTGGATCGGACGCAATCTCGGTAACCGCAGCCACATTTTCCCGTGCGGTCAGGCTCGGAATCAGGTTGTAGAACTGGAACACAAAGCCAACGTGCTCGCGGCGATAGCGGGTCAGTTCGCGATCACCGGCCGCGCTAAGATCAATGTCCCGATACCGGACCTCGCCGGAGGTCGGTACATCGAGCCCGCCGAGGATGTTAAGAAGAGTGGATTTGCCCGAACCGGAAGCCCCCAGCATCACCACAAGTTCTCCGCGATACAGATCCAGGTCCACTCCCCGGAGGGCGTAGACCTGAACCTCCCCCTGATCGTAGGTTTTGGTCAGTCCCCGGGTGTGAAATACCGGTGGTTCCGTCATGGCTGCCGTCCCTGGTTCCATGAGGTCAGTCAGTCTTCAGCACAGTCGACGCACAAGGTGGTGTAGGGCAGCACCTGCAATCGTCGGGGATCAATGGCTTCGCCACAAGATTCACATTCATCACCAACACCGTTCTCGATACGCTCTAGCGCACGCTCTATCTGCACCAGTTCGGTACGGGTTTCAGTTTCGAGGGAATCCACCACTTCATCGTTCTGGGTCTGGGTTGCCTGCTCCTCGAAATCCTTCTCAAGCGCACCACCTTCCCGATGCTGATGTGCCTCAAAACGGGAGAGCCTGGCTTGCAGGTCTGCCCGCAGTGTTTCCAGTTCCGATTTCCGGTCACTCATATTACGCCTCCTGCCACTTCGGATGGCCCGGGATAAACAAACACCTACAGTAAAGCATAAGCTGAACCCGGGATTGATGCCTGTCAAAATTGCGTAATACTGACTGGGGCAAAATAAAGCTTCAATCAACCTGTATGCAAGGGAGCTGTAACAATGACTAATGACCTGTTTGAAAAAGCCACACGCCTGAACGAGACCCTGTTCGAGCAGTTCAGCAAGGCGGCGGAAATGCAGATGAATGCCTTCCGACGGTATGCCGATGTCACCATGGAGCAGGCAAGAAAAGTTTCTGAAGTGCGGGATCTGGAGGGGCTGAAGGCTCTGACCGGAGACCAGGCCGAAACCCTCAAGTCCCTCAGCGAACAGTTCACTGCTGACTGGAAAGCCTGGCAGGACTACTTCAACGAAAGCCGTGAACAGTTCGGCAAGGTGTTTGAAAAAGTCCCTGAAGAATCCACAAAGCCCGGCCCGAAAGCCGCCAAGTAAAGGATTTTTATGTTCGGCCTGGATACTCTTGGGAAAGCCGTCAAACAGCTCGTCAACAGCTTTGAAACCAATGTCCGGCAGGGGCAGCACCAATTGGAAAAGCTGCTCGGGGATGCAGGCGTCATGGACGACGCGAAACTCTCTACCCTGACTGAAATGTCTGATGCCTACCGGACCATGGCCGAAAACCTGTTGCTGCATCCGCTCAGGTTTGCCGGTGCCGAGCTGGATTTGGCACGCAAGCATCAGGCACTGGGGCATTACACGCTTGTCCGGCTGGCTGGCGGGAACAGGCAACCGGTGGCTGAACCGGAGCCCGATGACCGACGTTTCCAGGCCGAAGACTGGCACAAGCATCTATCTTTTGATGTTCTGCACCAGGCTTATCTGATCAACTCGCGGGCGTTTCTGAACTGGGTTGCAGGCATGGAAGGCCTGCCCCCCGCCAGCAGGGATCAGATGCTGTTCTACGCCCGGCAACTGACCAGTGCGCTGTCACCCTCGAATTTCCCTGCCACCAATCCGGAGGTGCTCCGGATTACCTGGGAGCGGAAGGGCATGAACCTGATTGATGGTGGTCGCCAGCTGATCGAGGACCTGCGACAGAATCCGTCGCTGTTCAATGTCGGGATGACCGATCGCTCCGCCTTTGAGGTAGGCCGCAACCTGGCCACTACCCCGGGCAAGGTGGTGTTCCAGAACGAACTGATGCAACTGATCCAGTATTCACCCACCACCGAAATGGTCAGCAAACGCCCGCTACTGATTGTCCCGCCCTGGATTAACAAATATTACATTCTGGACCTGACCGCCCGGAACTCCTTTATCCAGTGGCTGGTGAACCAGGGCCAAACCGTGTTCGTGATTTCCTGGCGTAATCCTGGCCCTTCCCTCCGGGACAAAGGCTGGGAGGACTACATGGAGCTAGGGCCACTGGCTGCCATGGATGCGGTTGCCGAAGCCACCGGCGAAGAACGCATGAACGTCATCGGTTACTGCATCGGTGGCACCCTGCTGGGCTCCACTCTCGCCTGGCTGAAGAAAAAAGGCCGCAACCCAGTGGCCAGCGCCACCTACCTGACGACCCTGCTGGACTTCTCGGACCCGGGTGGCATCGGCGTGTTTATCAACGATCACTCCATCCGGGGTATTGAACGCATGCTGGAGCGCAAGGGTTACCTGGATGGCCGCGCCATGGCATTTACCTTCAACCTGCTCCGGGAAAACGAGCTGTTCTGGTCATTCTGGACCAACAACTATCTGAAAGGGCAAAAACCGGCGGCCTTTGACCTGCTTTACTGGAATACAGATGGCACCAACCTGCCGGCGAAGATGCACAGCTTCTATCTGCGGGAGATGTATCTGAACAACCGCCTGGTGGAGCCGGATTCACTGACCCTGGCCGGAGAAACCATCAACCTGTCCGCGATTGATGTGCCCTCCTTTTTCCTCTCGGCCCGACAGGACCATATCGCCAAGTGGAAATCCACCTACAAAGGGGCCCTGGCCCACGGCGGCGATGTTCGGTTTGTGCTCTCCGGTTCCGGTCATATCGCCGGTGTGATCAACCCACCATACAAAGAAAAATACGGCTACTGGACCAACGACACGCTAGTGCCTGACCCAGATAACTGGTTCGAAGATTCAGAACATCATCCGGGGTCCTGGTGGCCACACTGGATTGAATGGATTGCGCGCTTCTCTGGCGGAGACGTGCCGGCTCGCATCCCGGGCGAGGGGGCGTTGCCAGTGATTGAGAACGCGCCGGGAAGTTATGTGCGAGTCAAGGCGGCAGACGCGGCAAAATGTTAAACTAATAGAAGTATGTCCGGCATCTGAACGAAACGCCAAACCAACAACAAGACAAAAATCAGGAGAGCCCATGGGGCGGCCGCTACCGATATCACGCATCATGCATAGCGGTCTTTTACTGCGCTGCCCGCCGCAGACCTCAATTGCTGACGCCGCAGCACTGATGGCCGAAAGCTCGGTGAGCTCGATTCTGATCACCGAAAATGACCAGGTGACCGGAATCTGGACCGAGCGGGATGCGCTCACTGTGGATTTTTCCGACCCGGACAGCTTTGAATGCCCGGTCAGCTCAGTTATGAGCTCTCCGGTGCTGACTCTTTCCTGCGGCATGGATGCCGGGGACGCGGCCCTGCGTTTTCGGGAAACCGGAAAACGCCACTTTCTGATCGTCGATGATTCCGGAACCCCGGTTGGCGTTCTTTCCCAGACTGATCTTGCGCTGAATCAGGGTCTTGAACCCTATCTGCGCCTTCGAGAAGTAAGCACAGCCATAACCCGTCCCCCATTGGTTACCTATGGCAAGATACCGATCTCTGAAGTGGCGGCGATCATGCACCGACACCAGGCAGATGCCGTGGTCGTGGATTGTCATGACGAGGGGCTGGGTATTCTCACGGAGCGGGATATTGTGCGCCTGATTGCCCGCAATACTGGCAACGCACTGGCCTCTGACCTGGCCACCAGACCGCTGTTAACCGTCAGCGAGTCGGCCCCGTTGATTCATGCCAGGGACTTGCTGATCAACCACCGGATTCGCCATCTGGCAGTGACCAACAGTCAGGGCGAGGTTATCGGGCTGATTGGCTACAAGGACCTGCTCGCCGGTGCCGAACAGATGTATCTGGACGATTTACGCGAAGCCCTTGAACAGAGGGACCGGGCACTTGCCAAGTCCCGGCAGACTCTCCAGTTGGCGGAGCGGGTGATCGAGTCTTCCTTTGAGGGCATCATGGTTACCGACAAAAACGTCAACATTGAGTTCGTTAATCCAGCCTTCACCCATCTGACAGGCTACAGTCACGAAGAAGTTGTGGGTAAAACGCCGCAGATCCTGTCCTCTGGCCGGCACGACAGCGAGTTTTACCAGCGGATGTGGAATTCACTGGTCACCCATGGCTATTGGCGTGGCGAGATCTGGAACCGGCGCAAGACCGGCGAACTTTATCTTGAATTGCTGACGATCACCGCTATCACCGATGACGAAGGCAATACCACCCACTACGCCGGACTGTTTACCGACATTACCCAGAACCGGAAGAACGAGGAACAGATCCGTCAGCTTGCCTACTATGACGCCCTCACCGGCATTCCGAATCGCCGGCTTCTTGAGGACCGTCTGGAGCACGCCATTCGCCACGCCCATCGCCGCTCATCCCTGCTGGCGGTCATGTTTATCGACCTGGACCATTTCAAGGAAGTGAATGACCGACTCGGCCACGCCGCCGGCGATGAACTCCTGATTCTGTTCACAAACCGGGTTCAGGGTTGCCTGCGTGAAGACGATACGTTGGCCCGTCTTGGCGGGGATGAATTCATCGTCTTGCTACCCGACCTCGAAAAAATTGAAGATGCCTTCCAGGTTGCTGACCGTTTGATTGCGCAGAACCGGAAACCCTACCGCATCAACGGGGAATGCTTACAGGTGGGTGCCAGCATCGGCATCAGCCTCTATCCCCAGGACGGGGCAATGGCCTCAGAACTGCTGCAGGGTGCCGACATCGCAATGTACCGGGCCAAACAGGATGGACGAAATCTGTTCCGGTTGTTCAGCCCCGCCGTTACCGAAGGCGCCTGATCTCGCCCCGCAATCCCCGTTGTGGCACTATTGCCCGCTGAATAACTGGCGGAGACCCACCCCATGTTCTACACCACCCTTGTGGCCATCGCAGTCGCAATGATTCTGTTTGCCTGGCTCGGACTCAGGGCCCGTCTTGCGGACGGCGGGCTGGACGATTACGTGACGGCACGCAACAGCCAGGGAGCCCGGGCCCTCGGGCTTTCATTTCTGGCCTCCGGCATGGGGGGCTGGATTCTGTTCGCACCTCCGGAGGTGGGCGCCCTCGTTGGCCCACTGGCACTTGCAGGCTACGCTATCGGCGCTGCCCTGCCATTTATTGTGTTCGCCTTTTGCGGTCCTGCCATCCGTCGTTTCCTGCCTCAGGGCCGCAGCATCGGTGAGTTTGCGAACGCCTGTTATGGCACCGGAGTCCGCCATTATGTTTCCCTGATCTCGGTGCTTTACATGCTCTGTTTCCTGACCGCCGAGCTCACCGCCATTGGCGCGATCACCTCACTCCTGTCTGGCATCAATGGCGGAATTGTCGTTGTTGGCGTTGCCTTAACCACACTGATTTACACCGCAGTCGGTGGCCTTCGTGCCAGTATCGTCACAGATCAGTGGCAGGCACTCCTGCTTATCGGCCTTCTGGCTATCGTCAGCATTGTGGCAGTGGGCAAGCTACCCGATGCGGCACCGGCAGCACTTCCGGATATTCCGGCACCTGCTGCCCTCAGCGTCGCTCTAACACTGATCATTGCCGTAACCGCCGCCAACCTGTTCCACCAGGGATACTGGCAACGGTTGTGGTCAGCCCGGGATACTGATGCCCTCAGCCGTGGAGCACTGCTCGGCGGCGTGGTTACCATCGGCGTTGTCGCCGTGGTGGGTGGGCTAGGAATCCTGGCGGCCTTGAGTGGCGCCGACCTTGGTAACCCTCCGATTCCGTTCTTTGCCTTGCTGGCCGATGCTCCGGCCTGGCTGGCTTTGCCGGCCCTTATTCTGGCCATTACGCTGGTCGCTTCATCGGTGGATACCCTGCAGAATGCGCTCGCATCCCTGGCGGTTACCGAGAAACAGGGCCTTTCCATTGTCAGTGCCCGATGGTTCACGGTGTTGCTGATGATTCCGGTGGTTCTGGTGGCGCTTCAGGGAATTTCCGTGCTGCGGCTGTTTTTGATCGCTGACCTGCTGTGCGCTACGGCGGTGTTGCCTGTACTGATGGGGCTCTGGGGGAAGATGACCACTCGGGCGGCGATTCTGGGCTGTCTGGCAGGGCTGCTTGGCGCCATCCTTCCGGGATGGGTGTCCGGAGGCAGTTTCATGGCCGGTTTTGAGGCCGCCAGCTTCCCCGGCAGCATACCCACCCTGATGCCATTCGTCGGGGCCCTGGTCGGCTCCGGTGTCGTCAGCGTCTTGGTGGCTCTAGTCCGTCCGAAGCATTAACGGAAAGCGTGGTGAAGTCCCAATATTACTCAAATCGATGTAAAGGGGGCCTTACGGCATGCCGGGCCCCTCAGAGGATGCCAGGATTTGGACATTCATCACCAACCTACAAATTGTTACGAAAACTTCCACTTTAGTCCCATTGTTGGCCCCACAATCAGCGCAGAAACTAGTTCTTCTTGACTAATAACCAAAAAAAGAAAGCAGCAAGCTCCCCCAGTGACGCTGCAATTCTGGAGACCACCCCGAATGAATGTCAGAAAAGTGCTCTTTTCTGCTTGCCTGCTATTGCTGACAAGCACCACCATCTATGCCGAAACTCTGAAAATAGGCCTGAATTACCCTCAGACCGGCCGTTACAAGGATCAGGGGCTGCAGCAGCGTCTGGGTGCCTTTCTGGCGGTTGACGAGATTAACGCAGCCGGCGGCGTTATGGGCCGACAACTCGAACTGGTGATCCGAAATACCCGGGGTGAACCTGCCCGGGGTGCCAAAAACACTGCAGAATTGATCGATCGTGATGGCGTCCAGATGGTGTTCGGCGGTGTCTCCAGTGCCGTCGCCATCGCCTCAGGCAAAGCGGCCCGGGACCGTAACCGTGTCTACTTTGGCACCCTCACCTACTCGAACGCGACCACTGGTGCCGAGGGCCATTCACACATGTTCCGGGAGCCTTACAACGCCTGGATGACCGCCAAGGCCCTGAGCCAATACCTGAAAACCAACCATCAGAACGACGATTATTTCTACATCACCGCGGACTACACCTGGGGTTGGTCGGTGGAGGAGTCGGTCCGGAAGTTCTCTGGCACCGAAGACACCCAGCGCCACAAGGGCGTTAAAACTCCGTTCCCACGAGCCCTGATTACCGATTTCCGTGAGGCACTGGAGCAGGCAGATGCCAGCAATGCCAAAGTGCTGATGATGGTCCTGTTCGGCGACGATATGGTCCGGGCGCTGAATGTCGCCTACGAAATGGGACTCACCGAAAAGATGCAGATTGTTGTGCCCAACCTTACCCTCGGCATGGCGCGGCAGGTCGGCCCAACGATTATGGAAGGCGTGGTTGGCGGCTCCCCCTGGGTCTGGAATGCGCCTTACGAGCTGAACTATCCACGCGGCAAGGAATTCGTGGAAGCCTTCTCCAAGCGCTACGAGATGCGCCCATCAACCGCGGCAGCATCTGCCTACAGCATCGTCTACCAGTACAAGGACGCAGTGGAACGAGCAGGCACAACTGACACCAGTGCCATCATCAAAGCTCTGGAGGGCCATCGGTACACTTTCCTGAAAGACGAACAGTACTGGCGGGAATTCGACCACCAGAACATCCAGACCGTTTACGTGGTAAAGGTAAAGCCGCGCAACACCATCGTGGCCGACGAGTACAGCTCAGACTATTTCAGCATCATCGATTCCATGCCCGGCGATCAGGCGGCTCAGACCCGGGAAGAATGGGATGAGCGTCGCCGGGAGGCAGGCAAGCCCCCCCGGCTCTGAATTTCATTCTGAACGGGCTATCAGCAGTTCAGCTGCCGGCCAAAATCCTCCGTGACAACGGTGCTCTGCCTGCCGCAACAGAACGGTGCTGTTGCGGTAGGCATTGCTCTTAAAGAAACAGCTCGCCTCAGCGGGTTTCTTCCCAGGTTTTCAGCAGTTCGTCATAGGCAACGGTCTTGCCCTGCGGCTTCTCGTTTGCCAGCTTGGGCTTGGGCGCACCTGGCTGATCGAGCCAGTATTGCGGATCGCGGGGTTCGTTCAGCTTGGGGCCGCAAGTCGGCATTACGTTGGCACGCTCAAGACGCTCCATCACTCGATCCTGGGCTTCAGCGAGGCCGTCTAGAGCTTCCTGCGGAGTCGCTTCACCACTGGCGGCCTGAGCAATGTACTGCCACCAGAGCTGAGCCAGCTTCGGATAGTCCGGTACGTTGGTGCCGGTTGGCGACCACTGGACACGGGCCGGGCTACGATAGAATTCCACCAGACCACCAAGCTTCGGTGCCATCTCGGTCATCGCTTCAGATTCGATGTCGGACTCACGAATCGGAGTCAGGCCTGCAATGGTTTTTTCCAGCGAAACGGTCTTGGATACGGTGAACTGGGCATACAGCCAGGCAGCGAGGCGGCGCTTCTGCGGAGTAGACTTCATGAAGGTCCAGGAACCTACGTCCTGATAACCCAGCTTCATACCTTCTTCCCAGTAGGGTCCACGGGGAGACGGTGCCATGCGCCATTTCGGGGTGCCGTCTTCGTTAACCACCGGCAGGCCATCCTTGATCATGCTTGCAGTGAACGCGGTGTACCAGAAGATCTGCTGGGCAATGTTACCCTGAGCTGGCACCGGGCCTGCTTCAGAGAAGGTCATGCCCTGGGCCTCTGGCGGTGCGTACTCTTCAAGCCAATCAACATACTTGGTAGTTGCGTATACTGCAGCCGGGCCGTTAGTGGCGCCACCCCGGCTTACACTGGCACCAACAGGCTGGCACTCATCCACCCGAATACCCCACTCGTCCACCGGCAGGCCGTTTGGCAGGCCCTTGTCACCAGCACCGGCCATGGAGAACCAGGCATCCGTAAAGCGCCAGCCCAGGGACGGATCTTTCTTGCCATAATCCATGTGGCCATATACGCGCTTGCCATCAATCTCTTTCACATGGACTGAGAAGAATTCGGCAATGTCTTCATAGGCGGACCAGTTGACCGGCACACCCAGTTCATAACCGTAAATATCCTTGAACTGCTTCTTCAGGTCTTCACGCTCGAACCAGTCCGCACGGAACCAGTACAGGTTGGCGAACTGCTGGTCTGGCAGCTGATACAGTTTGCCATCCGGGCCAGTGGTGAAGTCCAGGCCAATGAAGTCTTCAAGATCCAGCGTGGGCAGGGTCAGGTCCTTGCCTTCACCGTTGATGATGTCATCAACCGGGAACACCTTGCCGTACCGGAAATGGGTACCAATCAGGTCTGAGTCATTAACCCAGCCATCATAGATGTTGCGGCCTGACTGCATTTGGGTTTGCAGCTTCTCGATAACGTCACCTTCCTGAATCAGCGTATGAGTCAGGTTGATGCCGGTGACTTCAGAGAAGGCTTTGGCCAGAACGTTGGATTCGTATTCGTGGGTAGCAATGGTTTCCGAAACAACATTGATATCCATGCCGCGGAATTCCTTCGCAGCTTCGATAAACCACTTCATCTCTTCCATTTGCTGTTCTTTGGTCAGGGTTGACCGCTTGAACTCTTGATTCACCCACTTCTCAGCCGCATCAGAGTACTGATCAGCGCTGACCTGCAGGCTCAAACCCAGTCCTGCAGCACCGATGGCGGCGCTCAGAAGCAGCGTTCCAGGATATTTATTGTTGTTGAACATATCCAACCTCGTTCGTCTTGTTTTGAGTGAAACGAATCACCGGGTGCTCCGTTCCGGTTACATAGCGCATTTAAGTCGCTATCCGTTAAAGTCAGAACCAATCAATGATCGATTCCGATCATAACTTAGAAAATAGTTCGTTTACGAAATCTTTACAAGGCTTTTCTCGACGGCATTTGCGCCCGAACGTTCGGTTTAACACAAAGCCCGGGCACGCCTTCCATTCAACCCCAGCGCAACAGCACCAGCAGCCAGACCGCGGAAACCGCTAACGCGATCCAAAGCGTGATGTCACTTACTGCAAGGAAAGTCAGATGGATATACGCGGCGGAAAGCAGGCCGATAAAAAGGCGGTCCCCACGGGTCGTCGAGATCGGAAGAAACCCCTTCCGTTCCACGCAGGGTGAGACAATTTCGTATACGGTCATGATCGCCAGAATTGTTGCAATCACGGCGAAGAAAATCGCCACGGACGGTGTCCAGTTCATCCACGCAAGCATGCTTGTTCTCCTTATACCCGTCCAAGGGCGAACCCAGTGGCTACATGGTTGCGAACGAACCAGATAACCAGGATCCCGGGAAGAATGGTGAGAACGCCAGCAGCGGCCAGCACACCCCAGTCGATACCGCTCGCCCCCACCGTTCGGGTCATGATCGCCCCAATCGGTTGAGCATCAACCGACGTCAGCGTTCGAGCCAGCAACAGCTCTACCCAGGAAAACATGAAGGCGAAGAACGCCGTTACCCCAATGCCGGAGCGGATCATCGGCAGAAATATCTTCACGAAGAACCTGGGAAAACTGTATCCATCAATGTAGGCCATCTCGTCGTATTCGCGAGGCACCCCGGACATGAACCCTTCCAGGATCCAGACCGCCAGCGGCACATTGAACAGGCAGTGAGCCAGCGCCACAGCAATGTGGGTATCAAACAGGCCGATGGAGGAATAGAGCTGGAAGAATGGCAGCAGGAACACCGCCGGCGGCGCCATCCGGTTACTCAGCAGCCAGAAGAACAGGTGCTTGTCGCCCACAAACTTGTACCTGCTGAACGCGTATGCGGCTGGCAGAGCCACCAACAGGGTGATCACCACGTTCATGGAGACATAGATCATCGAATTAATGTAGCCGTTGTACCAACTCGGATCGGTAAAAATGACGGCGTAATTCGCAAAGGTAAAATTCTCGGGCCAGAGTGTCAGACCACTGAGTATTTCCTGATTGGTTTTGAACGACATGTTCAGCAACCAGTAGATTGGTGTCAGCAGAATCACAATAACAATGGTGATGCCAACGTTCTTGGAACGCGTCTGTTTCATCACAGTCTCCTTATTTTTCTTTGTCGGCGGCAGTGATGGCGGTGAAGAACAGCCATGAAATCAGCAGCACAATCAGGAAGTAGATCAGCGAGAAGGCCGCCGCCCGGCCAAGGTCGAACTGGCCAATGGCCATGGTGGTCAACGTCTGGCTCAGGAACGTGGTTGAGCTTCCCGGCCCCCCACCGGTCAGAACAAAGGGCTCGGTGTAGATCATAAAACTGTCCATGAAACGCAGTAGCACTGCGATGATCAGAACATTTTTCAGACGCGGCAGCTGGATGTAACGGAACACGGCCCACTTGGAGGCTCGGTCAATCTCCGCCGCCTGGTAGAAGGCTTCCGGTATCGCTCGGAGTCCGGAATAACACAGCAGAGCGACCAGTGGTGTCCAGTGCCATACGTCCATCAACAGCACCGTCAGCCAGGCGTCCAGAGTGTCACCCGTGTAGTTGTAGTCGACCCCCAGGGCATTCAGGGCCCAGCCGAACAGACCGATATCACTGCGGCCAAAGATCTGCCAGATCGTGCCAACCACGTTCCAGGGAATCAGAAGCGGAATGGCCAGCAGTATCAGGGCCAGGGATGCCTTGATACCCGATTTCGGCATCATCAGGGCAACCCCGATGCCAAGCGGAATCTGAATCAGCAGCACGGCGCCGGAGAAAATGAACTGTCGCAGGAGTGAATCCTGAAGCCGCTGGTCATGGAGAATAATTTCAAACCATTCGGTACCAACGTAATAGGCGCTGCCGGGCCCAAAGATGTCCTGAACCGAGTAATTCACCACAGTCATCAACGGAATCAGCGCCGAGAAAGCCACGAGAAGAAAGACCGGCAGCACCAGCCACCAGGCGCGGTTGTTCGGTGTCTTGACCATTATTCTTGCTCCTTGATCAGAAACTCGTCCACGTAGAGCATCAGCCACTGGCTCGGGAAGGAGAGATGCACGCAGGCGCCGATGTCGGCCTCGAAATCTTCACTCTGGCGCACTTTCAGAGTTTCGTGGCCAAGCTTAACGGTAACGATCTTGTAGGTACCGAGATCCTCGACATCCAGAACCCCGGCTTCGTGGCTTTCGTCGGAAGGCTGCCCGGAAACCTCGATGAATTCAGGGCGAATACCGATCTTGATGTTGCCGGTTTTCAAGCGCTTGAGCGCATCCACCTTCCAGTTTTCCAGGGGCACCACTGTATTGCCAAAGCAGACCCCACGAGGGCAACGCTGCACTTCGATCAGGTTCATGCCCGGACTGCCGATGAAGAACCCGACGAAGGTGTGATTGGGCCGCTCAAAAAGCTCGGTCGGGGTGCCAAACTGGACAATCTGGCCGCCGTACATCACCGCAATCTTGTCGGCGAAAGTGGAGGCCTCCAGCTGGTCGTGAGTGACATACACCATGGTGATGTCAAATTGCTCGTGAATCTGCTTCAGCTTGCGCCGCAGCTTCCATTTGAGCTGAGGGTCGATAACGGTAAGCGGCTCATCGAACAGAATGGCCGATACGTCTTCCCGGACCAGACCACGGCCCATGGAGACCTTCTGCTTTTCATCCGCAGTGAGGTTCTTGGCCTTTTTGTAGAGCTTGTCTCCGATTTCCAGAACCTCCGCAATCTCATGAACCCGGGCCTTGATCTTGGAGGCCGGCATCTTGTTGTTCTTGAGGGGGAACGCCAGGTTATCGAACACCGTCATGGAGTCATAAATCACCGGGAACTGGAACACCTGCGCGATGTTCCGGTCTCGTGGCGACAGCTCGTTGACGCGCTTGCCATCGAAAAGCACATCTCCCTCGGACGGCTGCACCAGCCCCGAGATGATGTTCAGCATGGTGCTTTTGCCGCACCCCGACGGTCCCAGCAGAGCGTAGGCGCCACCCTTGTGCCAGACGTGGTCCAGTTGCCGGATAGCGTAATCATCCGGCCCCTCCTGAGTATCGGTGTAGCTGTGGGCGAGTGATTTCAATTGAATTTCAGCCATCAGACCGACCCTCCTGAAGCCCGGGATGGTGTGTGAACCAGCTGCTCGTTGTTGTCGAAAACGAACAGTTTGTTGATCGGCAGGTAGACCTTGATGGGAGCACCGGTGTGATACTGGTGAACGCCCATCAGCTGCAACACCATTTCGAAGTGACTGTTCTCGACATGCATGAAGGTTTCAGAACCGCTGATGTCACTGAGCTCGACCTCCATCGACATTTCGAGATCGTCATCGCTGGCAGGAACCAGGCCGATATGGCTGGGCCTGATACCGAACCAGTAATCACCCGGTTCGAGCCGTCGCAACTCCTTGGTCAGGGCATGGTGCGAATATTCGTCGAATGTCACCTCGGTATCCGTGACCCGGCCGCGAATCATATTCATCGGGGGTTCACTGAACAGTTGTGCAGCCAGAGTGTTCACCGGTGCCCGGTATACATCCATTACCGGCCCGTTCTGAATTACCCTGCCCTCATGCAGCAGCGTGGTATTTCCGCCCAAGGCAAGTGCTTCATTCGCCTCCGTAGTGGCATACACCGCAATACACTGGCGCTCACGGAACAGTTCCCGTAATTCCGCCCTTAGCTCTTCGCGCAACTTGTAATCAAGGTTGACCAGAGGCTCATCGAACAGAATGAGAGTGGCGTCTTTTACCAGCGCCCTGGCCATCGCGGTGCGCTGCTGCTGACCACCAGACAGCTCCAGCGGATAACGTTTCAACAGCGGATCGATCCGCAGCATTGACGCGGTTTCCTTAACTCGGCGATCAATTTCAGACTCGGGCATCTTTGCTAGCCGCAGCGGCGAGGCAATATTTTCGTAGACTGTCAGATTGGGGTAATTGATGAACTGCTGGTAGATCATTGAGATATTGCGGTCCTGTACGCTCTGCCCTGATACGTCCTTTCCGTTGTAGATCAAACGGCCAGTGTCGGGTTTGTCGAGCCCGGCCATCAGTCGCATGAGAGAGGTTTTTCCGGCCAGTGTCCGGCCGAGCAGAACGTTAAAGGAACCCGCCTCGAAGGTGAGGTTCGCATCCTGGATGTAGTCGACACCGTCAACCACACGGGAGAGGTTCTCCAGTGTTAAGGACATAGGTTTTCCTTTTTGTTCTTGTGGAAGCTTGCTCGGGACATACGTTGACAGTCCCGGAAATTCGATTTCGAAACTCGGCACGCAAAGCCTGTACCAGCTTTTGGTCCACTCTACGCGTTTTTACCTATCTCTCTGTTTTTACAGCCAACTTTGGATATTTCTAATTTCTTAAGCGAAAACCTGAATGTTCGTTTAGCAATACTTTGTTCAACATGAACATTGACGTGAACAGAATTTGCACAGATGATTGAACACTTGTCAGCTCGAAGTTGAACGGCTGTCCGGAGAATGTGGCAGCAGATAACAACAAACGAACGCGAGAGCGCGGCCTGATGAGAACAAGCGAATATTCGGATTATCGAAGCGTGATTGCGGATTCCTGGGACCGCTGCATCGCCTGGGGCCTTGATCATGAATACGAGCCGACCCACCTCGAGCCCGAGGCCGGCCGGCTGGAGGAAATACAGCGGGTCCACGGCGAGTTACTGTCAGTAACCGAGGCGGAGGTGCTTCCCTACTACCGGAATGTGCTCGCAAACAGTCGCTGCCTGATCCTTCTCGCCGACCAGCATGGTACCGTGCTGAACAGCTGGGGCGATGAACGCATCACCGATGCCCGCCTCAAGCCCTGGTTCCAGACTGGCGCCAACTGGCAGGAACAGAACTGTGGAACGAACGCGATCGGAACCGCGATCGCCGTCGGTGCACCGGTTCAGATCAAGCGCAACGAGCATTTTCTGAAAGCCAACCGTAGCATCATCGGCTCCGCCGCCCCGATTTTTGATGCTCACAAGCAAATTGCCGGAGTTCTGAGTGTTTTCAGCGATGCTTACCTGCCCCAGGCTCATACTCTGGGCATGGTGCGCCTGCTTTCGCAGTCGGTGGAGAATCGGCTTATCAGTCGCCTGTTTGGCCCGGATCACTTCCAGATAACGGTCAACACCACCGCTGACAATTTCGACAGTCCCTGGTCCGGCATCCTTGCCTGTGACGATTCCGGCCGGATTATTGCCAGCAACCAAAGGGCGGACCAGTTGCTCGGAACGCCGACGGTGGATGCGCGCCTTGATGAACTGTTTACCACCCATCGAAACCATATTCTGGGCCATCCCGAACATGAGTCGCTGCAACTTACAACTCGCAGCAAGGTTCGGCTGAGTGCGCGGCTCAAACGCCCGTCCATGACCAAACATGATCCTGAGCGAGCAGACCCGACCGCCGGCATCCGGGATGCCGGACAGGACGTGCCGCTACCGAGCATAGACAATCTGGAGTATGGAGATTCGGCGGTGAAACGCTGCGCCACCCAGAGCCTCAAGGTGCTTCAGCGCGGCGTACCGGTGCTGATCACCGGAGAAACAGGGGTCGGGAAAGAAGTTCTTGTTAAGGCACTGCACCAGGCATCGCCCCGAAAAGATCAGCCACTGGTGGCTGTGAACTGCGCGGCCATTCCACCGGAGCTCGTGGAATCGGAGCTGTTCGGTTACGAAGCCGGTGCCTTTACCGGAGCGCGAGCCCAGGGCTCCCTGGGCTTCATTCGAAAGGCCCACAAGGGCATTCTGTTCCTGGACGAAATCGGTGAAATGCCTCTGTCAGCGCAATCCCGGCTGCTGCGGGTGCTTCAAGAAAGGGTTGTTACTCCTGTTGGATCCACAGAGGGCGTACCGGTCGATATCCTCCTGGTGACTGCCACCAATCGCCCCCTCAACGCGCGCATCGACAGCGGCCATTTCCGGGCCGATCTCTACTACCGCATCAACGGACTGCGTGTAGAACTCCCGTCCCTTCGAAATCGGGCGGATCGGCGTTTTCTGATACAGAGCATCTATGCCCAGCATAGGGATCGGGGCCAGGCTGACGAGCTATCGCCAAAAGTACTTTCTGCCCTTGAAAACCATCCCTGGCCAGGCAATATCCGGCAGCTGGTGAATGTACTGAGGGTGGCCATTGCTATCGCCGATGGTGAAGAGATACAGATCTGGCACCTGCCAGAGGACTTCCTGGCGGAATTCGACTCGACAGCGAATAGCGACGCCAGAACCGAGGGGCCGGCGCCGACAGAGGCGACCAATAGGGATGAGGAGGTAACCGACCCACTTGCCCGAACACTACAGGTCTATCACAAGCACACTGGGAACGTAACGCAGGCAGCCAGAGAGCTGGCCATCAGCCGGAACACCCTCTACAAGCGCCTGCGTGACCTCGGGGTACGGTGACGCCGGTCAGGCATGAAGATGGAGTCGCTGTCAGAGTTTCTGTACAGCCGTAATCCAGCCACCGTAGAGCTGGTCCCGATTCTCTTTTGTCATCACCGGCTCGAAGTTCCTGTCACAACGCCACAACCCGGCCAGCTCTTCGAGGGACCCGTAGATTCCCGCCTCGAGCCCCGCCAGATAAGCCGCACCCAGCGCCGTGGTTTCGACCAGTGAGGGGCGGTCAACCCGAGCACCGAGAATATCCGCCAGAAATTGCAGAACCCAATTGTTCGCCACCATGCCCCCGTCCACCCGCAGCGTGACCGGTCGTATGCCATCCTTCTCCATGGCTTTTTGAAGGTCCTTGGTCTGGTAGCACACAGACTGGAGGCCAGCGGTCACGATTTCCTTGATACCGGTATCCCGGGTCAACCCGAAAATGGCCCCCCGGGCATTTGGATCCCAATAGGGCGCGCCTAGTCCGGTGAAGGCCGGCACCAGGTATACACCGTGATCCACAGGTGTTCCCTCTGCCAACGGTTCGGTTTCGCTGGCATCGCGGATAAGTCGCAAGCCATCCCGCAACCACTGAATAGTGGCCCCGGCGATAAAAATACTGCCTTCCAGCGCGTATGTGGGCTTCCCGTTCACCCGGTAGGCCACTGTAGTAAGTAACCGGTGTTCCGATTGAAGGGCCTTTTCACCGGTATTCAGCATCAGAAAACAGCCAGTTCCATAGGTGCTTTTGGCCATACCGGTCTGGAAACAGGTCTGGCCAAACAGAGCCGCCTGCTGATCACCTGCAACACCGAGCACCGAGGTGCCATTGAGAGCACCACCGTTAGTGATCTGGCCAAACTGGTCCGCTGAATCCATGACCTCAGGCAACAGAACCTCAGGGATTCCGAACAGTGCAAGCAATTCGGAATCCCAATCCTGAGTGTGAATATTGAACAAGAGAGTGCGGCTGGCATTGGTGGCATCGGTCCGGTGTTCCCGGCCGCCGGTCAATCGCCAGAGCAGAAAACAATCGATGGTGCCAAAAGCCAGTTCTCCCCGCTCTGCCCGCTCGCGGACACCAGCAACGTTTTCGAGAACCCAGCGAATCTTGGTGGCAGAGAAGTAGGGATCAATCAGTAATCCTGTCTTACTAATGACCCATGGCTCTAACCCCTCACTTTTCAGAGACTCACAATAGGGCGCCGTGCGCCGGTCCTGCCAAACGATAGCGTTGTATACCGGCTCTCCAGTTTTGCGGTCCCACAGAACTGTGGTTTCACGCTGGTTGGTGATCCCCACGGCAACAACTTCACCACTCTCCCCGCACTCTTCGGACATCACGGCGTCACAGGTGCGCTGGACCGACGACCAGATGTCTTCAGGGTCATGCTCAACCCAGCCGCTGGCGGGGAAATGCTGGGGAAATTCCTGCTGTCGGGTCGCGTGGATATTGCCTTGCAGGTCAAAGAGTATGGCCCGGGAACTGGTCGTTCCCTGGTCAATGGAAAGAATGTACTGACTCATAGTATTTTCGACCTCTAGTTCTTATTTTTTCGTATTTTTCCCTTTTTGAACATATATGCCAAGGTATTTTCACGAAATCCGCGCAAAGGCGAAAGCCAACCCTTTAAAAAAGCTGCATAAACTGCTGAAAACCACTAAACTTTGGACATGTTTTCGGACGCTCAATATTTCGCATGACAAAAATGACAACGCGGGGGAAGTATTAATGGCACAGCGTCGCCGACAGGATCTGATAATGGAACTGATCCAGCAGAACGGTTTCGTTACAACCGAACAGCTGGTTGACCAGTTCAGGGTAACGCCTCAGACCATCCGCCGGGATCTCAACGAGCTAGCGAAACAGAAGAAGCTTCGCCGGCATCATGGTGGCGCAGGGATCGATTCGAGTACGGTCAATACTGCCTACCAGGCCCGCAAGATCATGGACCTGGAAGCCAAGGAACGCATTGCAGAAGCCCTGGTGGAAATGATTCCGGACAACTCCTCCATGTTCATCAACATTGGCACCACCACCGAAACCATCGCCAAAGCCCTTCTGGCAAAGAACAACCTGCAGATTGTCACCAATAACCTCCATGTTGCGTCCATTCTCTCGGCAAAAGAGGATTTTCACGTGATCATTGCCGGGGGCGAGGTTCGAAACCGCGACGGAGGCATTGTCGGTGAGGCCACCCGCGACTTCATCAATCAGTTCAAGATGGATTTCGGCATCATTGGCATCAGCGGCATTCATAACGACGGTTCGCTGCTGGATTTTGATTACCGTGAAGTTCGGGTGGCCCAGGCCATTATCGCGAATTCCAACCAGGTTCTGCTTGCGGCTGATCACTCCAAGTTTGGCCGCAATGCCATGGTTCGCCTCGGTAGCATTACCCAGGCGGACCACGTGTTTACTGATCAGCAGCCTCCGGCCGAAATCCGCCAGCTTCTTAGCGAACACAACGTAGAACTTCACCTCGTCTGAGACTTTTCGATTAGACACCCAATCGAAAACGAGATCACCCTCTCCTTTTCGTTTTTTTTCTATTTTTTCCTTTACGAATATCCTGAGCTTTCGCATAATAGTTCTATACCGCATATTGAACATTGAAAAGTGCGCATGACAGCAAAGCGTCTTTTCCATTGGCGTCAGGAGATGACCAACAATGACTATGGAGCACGAACAGTTTGACGTTATTGTCGTGGGCGGCGGAGTTAACGGTACAGGCATCGCAATGGATGCCGCAGGGCGTGGTCTCAAAGTCCTGCTCTGCGAAATGAACGATCTGGCGTCGGCCACCTCGTCCAGCAGCAGCAAGCTGATACATGGCGGGCTGAGGTATCTCGAGCATTATGAATTCAGGCTAGTGCGGGAAGCACTGGCGGAGCGAGAGTCGCTACTTAGAAACTCGCCACACATTATGTGGCCGATGCGCTTTCGCCTGCCCCACCGGCCTCATCTTCGTCCTGCCTGGATGATCCGGACCGGATTGTTCCTTTATGATCACCTGGCCAAACGGGAAATCCTCCCGGGATCCCGCTCAATTCGCTTTACTGAGAACGATCCACTGAAGCCCGACATTACCAAAGGCTTTGAATATTCCGATGGCTGGGTCGATGACGCTCGCCTGGTGGTCCTGACCGCCAAGAAAGCCCAGCAATTCGGCGCCCGGATCATGACCCGGACCAAGTGCGTCAAGGCCGAACGTAACGCAAAGGATTGGTCGGTCACACTGCGTGACATGACCAACGAAACCGAAACAACAGTTTCAGCCAAAGCGATCGTGAACGCCTCAGGCCCCTGGGTGAGCCGACTGTTTAGCGAGACCCTCTCCATGCCTGCGCCGAAATCAATTCGTATGGTCAAGGGCAGTCATATTGTGGTGCCGCGCCTAAACATGGGCACCGAAGCCTACATCCTTCAGAACGAAGACGAGCGCATTGTTTTCGTGATTCCCTACGAAGACGAGTTTTCTCTGGTGGGCACTACCGACGTGGATTACGAAGGGGATCCGAAGAAAGCGAAAATATCCCCGGAAGAGACCGACTATCTACTGAACATCGTGAACGCCCACTTCAAGCGTCAGCTCGAACCGAAGGACGTGGTCTGGTCGTACTCAGGGGTTCGTCCGCTGATGGACGGCGAGGAGGAAAACGCGCAGAAGGCGTCTCGGGATTACTCCTTCGAAGTCAGCAGCGAGAAGGACAAGGCTCCGATTATTTCGGTGTTCGGAGGCAAGATTACCACTTACCGAAAGCTGGCCGAGGCGGCCACCGACAAGCTATGCCAGTTCTTTCCCGAGGCGGGAGGCCGATGGACCAAGACAGCGGTGCTGCCAGGTGGCGATTTTGATAACCACGCCTCGCTTGAGGAAAAGCTCCGCCGTGATTTCCCCTGGCTCTCGGAGAAGGTCATCAGCCGTTATGTTCGAACTTACGGCATGACGTCCTATGACATCCTCAAGGATTGCAGCTCAATGGAAGACCTTGGTACGCGTTTCGCGGGCACCTTGTATGAAAAGGAGGTGTTGCACCTGGTGAAAAGCGAGTGGGCAATGACATCCGATGACATTCTCTGGCGCCGGACCAAACAGGGCCTCTATGCGACAGACGAAGACGTGGAAGCCCTGGACCGGTTCCTCATGAAAACAGCAACACCCAAAAGTCACAAGACCGCTCTCCACCACAACGCCTAAGCGACGAAAACCTCCTGGGCAAAACCATCCGATATGACGGTCTTCTCCGGCAGTGGGATCTAGCCGCCAGCTGAAGAGTCCCATAAAGCACCAAGGGCGTTACTCTCCGCACTCCTCCTGAGCAGGGTCCAGCAGCCGGGCAACCCGCCGTTGCAGCTCGGGCACCACCTCGCTTTCGAACCATGCATTGCGACGCAGCCAGAGGTTGTTTCGGGGGCTGGGGTGAGGCATGGGCAGGACCTGGGGCCAATACTCCCGCCAGTGCTGAACGTTGGCCGTTACGGATGTCCGGCTGTTGGCCAGGTGCCAGGCATGGGCGTAGTGGCCAATAACCAGAGTCAGCCCGATGTCCGGCAGGCGATCCAGAAGAGCCTCACGCCACGCGGGCGCACATTCCGGTCGCGGGGGAAGGTCCCCGGACTTGCCGGATCCGGGATAGCAGAAACCCATGGGCAGGATTGCGAGCTTCTGCTCGTCGTAGAAGGTGTCCCGGGTAATGCCCATCCATTGCCGCAGCCGATCCCCGCTGGGGTCGTTGAACGGCAGCCCGGTTTCGTGCACCCGTCTGCCCGGCGCCTGACCGACCACCAGAATTCGTGCGCTTTCGGACATCTGTATGACCGGCCTTGGCTCATGGGGCAAAACATCGGCACAAATGGTGCACGCCCGCACCCGGCGAACCAGGTCATCAAATGAAAGCTGGTACAGGTCTTCAGTCATTGTCTTACCGTCATCCTGGCGATTGCATAAACCGACATTTCCCGTAACGATAGTGGCACAATCACAACACAACAAGTCGCGAAGGCCACACCATGAACGCAAAAGCAGGCTCCCTCCCACTGCCGGAAATTGACGTCGAGGAATTCCGGAAAGTGGTACGCAGCCGCCGCTCGGTCCGGCGCTTTACCAATGAGCCGATTCCAACGAAGGTTCTGGAAGACTGCCTGGAGCTGGCAACGCTGGCGCCCAACTCCAGCAATCTGCAGCCCTGGGAATTCTTTGTTGTCCGGACTCCCGAACTCAAACAGAAACTGGCACAGGCCTGTCTTGGCCAGAATGCAGCCAAAACCGCTGCCGCTCTGATAGTGATCGTTGCGCGACCAGACACCTGGAGGGACCACGCCCGACAGGCTCTGGAGGAATGGCCGGATGAGAAACTCCCGCCAATTGTCGAGAAATACTATCGGAAAGTAGCGCCCATCCATTACAACCAGGGGCCGTTTGGGGTACTGGGGCTGGCCAAGAAGGCAGCAGGTCTGGTGGTGGGGCTTACCCGCCCTGTACCCCGGGGCCCCTACTCGTCCAATGAAATGAAGATCTGGGCAACCAAATCCACTGCTCTGGCGGCAGAGAACCTGATCCTGGCCCTACGTGCCCATGGCTACGATTCCTGCCCGATGGAAGGTTTTGACGAGCATCGCGTAAAGAAACTGCTGAATCTCCCGGGCAAGGGCCTGGTAACCATGGTACTGGCCGCCGGGCGCCGGGCAGAGAATGGTGTGTACAACCGCCAGTACCGTTTTGATCAGCGCCAGTTGGTACACTTTCTTTGATCCAGCTTGATCCGGCCAGAACCCTTCGGAATCAGACCTCCGGATTGCCCAGCGCTTCTGCGGCTCCCAGCAGCCCGGTGTAAGGCTCTGTCACGACATAAACCGGTGTGAATTCCAGCAGCGGCCGCATCCTGCCCTTGTCCACAAAGCCATGACGGAACGGACTTTCCAGGAAGAACTCAAGAAAGCGCGGCAGGATTCCGCCACACAGGAAGACCCCGCCGGTGCTCCCAAGGGTGAGAACCCCGTTTCCCGCTACCCGACCGAGGATTTCACAGAAATGGCGAAGGGTGTGACGAGCCAGACTATCTGTGTTTGCTACCGCCGCCGCAGTAATTTTCTCCGGCGCATCCAGCGGTGCCGCCACGCCCTGAATTTCTGCATGGGCCTGGTACAGGTTCAGCAGGCCTTGGCCGCACAAAATCCGCTCTACCGAAACTCGGCCGAACCGGGCCTTCAGGATCCGCAGAACCGCCATTTCGGTGTCGTCTGTGGGCGCGAAATCCACGTGCCCACCTTCGGTCATCAGCGGCACCCAGCCATGCTTGATGGGCACCAGACCGGAGACCCCCAGCCCGGTACCCGGGCCCATTACCAGCCTGGGACGGCGGCGATCACCAGGACCACCGCAGACATGAACGAGTTGATCCTCGGAAACATGAGGAACACCCAGCGCCATGGCCGTGAAGTCATTTATCACCTTGAAGGCTGACCAGCCAAACTGCTGCCGGACTTCTTCGGTATCAAAACACCAGTGATTGTTGGTCATCCGCACTTGGGTTCCGCGCACCGGCGAGGCAACTGCCAGGCAGGCTTCACCGACTCCGGCAACCCCGACCCGTGCAAGGTAATCCCGTACCGCGTCATCAAGGTTGTTGTAATCACCGCAGGACAGGACTTCGATAGCGTGCGGCCGGACACTGCCCTGCTCCACGAGGGCGAAGCGCGCATTGGTGCCGCCAATATCACCGACCAGTGAATGATGTGCTGCTGTCATGCGTCATGATTCCAGAAAAAGCTGGCCCCTTCTTCGGGATTGCCGGCGGCGCGACGCATCCAGCCAAACAACTCCCGACCATAGCCTTGATGATAGCCGGTCAGGTCCACCTTTTCAGATTCCCGGGCGGCAAATTCCTGCTCATCAAGCTGAATGGCAAGCACTCCCTGCTCGGCATCCAGGCACACTGGATCACCGTTTCTGACTTTCGCCAGGGGCCCGCCATCCAGGGCTTCCGGATACACATGGATCGCTGCCGGCACCTTACCGGAAGCGCCGGACATCCGGCCGTCGGTCACTAGGCCCACCTTGAACCCACGGTCCTGCAACACACCCAGGTAGGGCGTAAGTTTGTGCAGTTCAGGCATACCATTACTCCTCGGCCCCTGGAAACGAACAATGACGATGCAATCCCGGTCCAGGTCGCCGGCCTCAAACGCCGCCTTGAGTTCGTTCTGATCGTTGAAGACCACCGCCGGCGCTTCCACCTTCCGGTGTTCTGGGGCCACAGCAGACACCTTGATCACACCACGGCCAAGGTTGCCATCGAGCACCCGCAAGCCGCCATCCGGCGCAAAAGGCTCTGCCACCGTGCTGAGCACTTCCGTGCGCAGACTTTTTTTCGGGGCCGGCTTCCAGACCGGTTTATCGTTCTCCAGCTCCGGCATTTCGGTGTAGCGCTCCAGACCATGACCAACAACGGTATTCACATCGTTGTGCAGGTACCCGCCACTGAGCAGCTCTCTGATCAGGAACGGCGTACCGCCGGCTTCGTGAAATGCATTCACATCTTCCTGACCATTGGGGTAGATCCGGGTCATCGACGGAACCACGGAGGACAGCTCGGCGTAATCGTTCCAGTCGATGATAATGCCCGCCGCCCGGGCAATCGCGATCCAGTGAATGGTGTGGTTGGTGGAGCCACCGGTCACCAGAAGCGCTACCAGGGCGTTGACGATGCTTTTCTCATCCACCATGTCGCCCAGACCCAGCTCGCCGCCCTGGGGCTTCGATAACCGGATGACCTGTTCGGTTGCAGACCGGGTAAGTTGATCACGCAGAGGCGTGTTGGGATTCACAAAGGCCGCCCCCGGCAAATGCAGCCCCATCACCTCCACCAGCAACTGGTTGCTGTTGGCTGTGCCGTAAAACGTACAGGTGCCCGGGCTGTGATAGGACTGGCTCTCGGCTTCAAGAAGCTCGTCTTTGCCGACTTTGCCTTCCGCATAGAGCTGACGGATCCGCTGCTTTTCTTTGTTGGGCAGACCTGAAGGCATCGGGCCCGCCGGCACCAGGATGGTGGGCAGGTACCCAAAGCTCAGCGAGCCAATCAAAAGGCCGGGAACGATCTTGTCACAGATTCCCAGCAGCATGGTCGCATCAAACATATTGTGGCTCAGAGCCACTGCGGTACTCATGGCAATGGTATCCCGGGAAAACAGACTCAGCTCCATACCTGGCTGGCCCTGGGTAACGCCGTCACACATCGCCGGTGTGCCACCGGCCACCTGCGCCACCGACCCCATGCCACGAGCGGCTTCCCGAATCAAATCCGGGAACCTTTCATAGGGTTGGTGGGCCGAAAGCATATCGTTGTAGGCGGTCACCATGGCCACATTGGCCTTGTTCATGAGCTTCAGGGTGTCTTTATCCCCCGGCTCACAGGCCGCAAAGCCGTGAGCCAGGTTGCCGCACGAAAGAGAGCTGCGGTGCGGGGATTGGGCTTTCAGTGCATTCATCCGGCTGAGGTAGTCCTGCCGGCTGGCACGACTGCGCTCGATAATTCGCCGTGTCACCTTATCTACGGTCGGGTGCATGGAGGGCTCCATTTCCTATTTTTTGAGTGTTCGTCTTTAAACGTAATTTTACTTCCTTTTTTTGTCATTTCCACCTTTGTATCGTTCATTTATTCTTTTTTTGTTGTTATATTTACTACATTACACAGGGTAATCGAACAAAAAACACCCAACCAAGGAGCCGAAAGATGACTATCCGCATCGCCATTAACGGTTTTGGCCGCATCGGTCGCAATGTGTTACGGGCACTGTACGAAAATCACTACCGCAAGCAGATTCAGGTTGTCGCTATCAATGATCTCGGGGACGCGGAAACAAACGCCCATCTTTTAAAGTATGACAGCGTTCATGGCAGATTTGACGGCGTTATCAGCCACGATGCGGAATCCCTCACGGTCAACGGTGATCGTATCGCCATTACAGCGATCCGTAATCCGGAAGAGCTGCCCTGGAAGGACTTTCATGTCGACGTAGTCTTCGAGTGCACTGGATTATTCACCAAACGGGACAAAGCGGCGGCCCACCTCAGTGCCGGCGCGAGTAAAGTCATCATATCGGCACCAAGCCCGGATGCAGACGCCATGGTGGTCTATGGGGTGAACCATGATGTTCTCACGGCCGAACACGACATCATTTCCAACGCCTCCTGCACCACAAACTGTCTGGCGCCAGTGGTCGAAGCGCTGAACAGGGCTGTTGGCATAGAGAGCGGACTGATGACAACCATCCACTCCTACACCAACGACCAGAAACTGAGCGACGTTTATCATTCCGACCTTTACCGCGCGCGCTCGGCCACCCAGTCAATGATTCCGACCAAGACCGGCGCCGCTGCGGCAATTGGCAGGGTTATTCCGGAGCTTGACGGCAAACTGGACGGCCTGGCTGTCCGGGTTCCCACCATTAACGTATCGCTGGTAGATTTCGGCTTTATTGCCGGTCGGGAGACAACCGCAGAAGAAGTGAACAACATTATGAAAGCGGCCGCCGAGAAAAATCCGGTTCTGGGCTACAATGTCGAGAAACTGGTGAGCGTGGATTTCAACCACAACGCTCTCTCAAGCATCTTCGACGCCAACCACACCCGGGTCCTGGGCCGTCATGTGAAAGTCATGGCCTGGTATGACAATGAGTGGGGCTTCTCGAATCGCATGCTGGATAACGCCATTGCTTTGATGAACGCCGGCCAGTAAAACTGGTCGATTTGAGTTAATCCACCACTCTATTCGGGAATATTTTGAAGAACCAAAGGACACCAACCATGCTCAGGCGTACCAAGATCGTCGCCACCCTCGGCCCCGCAACCGACTCACCGGAATCCTTGGCCGGCATTATTGCTGCAGGGGTAGATGTTACACGGCTGAACTTTTCCCATGGCAGTGCAGAGGAACATATCAGTCGAGCCCGCCGGGTTCGTGAAACAGCAGCCGCCCAAGGACGGTTTGTCGCTCTGCTGGCCGATTTGCAGGGCCCGAAACTCCGTATCGCCCGCTTTACGGAAAACAAGGTTACGCTGAAAGTCGGCCAGACCTTCATCCTTGATGCGGACATGGACAAGGAAGCCGGTACTGAGGAGAAAGTCGGGATCGATTACGAGCAACTGATCCAGGATGTGGAACCGGGCGATATTCTGGTGCTCGATGACGGCCGCATCGAAATGGAAGTGCAGTCAGTGAACGATCACAGCATCACCTCAACTGTACTCATTGGCGGCCCCCTATCCAACAACAAGGGCCTGAACAAGCGTGGTGGCGGGCTATCTGCTGAAGCACTTACGGAGAAAGACAAACAGGATATCGTCACGGCAGCCAAGCTGGGCGCCGATTACGTTGCGGTTTCGTTCGTCAGAACGGCAGAGGACATGCACGTTGCCCGGCGCCTGCTCAAGGATGCCGGGTCGGAGGCTGGTCTTGTCGCCAAAATCGAACGCGCAGAACTTGCCGACGACATGGACGCACTGGATGCAGTGATTGAGGCCTCGGATGCGGTGATGGTTGCCCGGGGCGATCTGGCGGTTGAAATTGGCGATGCCCAGCTGGTGGGCGTTCAGAAGTACATTATTTCCCGGGCCCGAGTGCTCAATCGCGCGGTAATAACCGCAACCCAGATGATGGAGTCCATGATCACCAGCCCGATGCCCACCCGGGCCGAGGTATCGGACGTTGCCAACGCGGTGATGGACTACACTGACGCGGTCATGTTGTCAGCCGAAACCGCCGTGGGCGATTACCCGAAAGAGGCGGTGGAAGCCATGGTGCGCATCTGCCTGGGCGCCGAACGACACCCGTCCATGCACCAGTCAAAGCACCGTATTCACGAAAGCATGGAGGAGGTTGACGAGGCCATCGCGCTTTCTGCCATGTACGCCGCTAACCACCTGGAAGGCGTCTCTGCGATTATCTGCATGACCGAAACCGGCGCAACACCAAGACTGATGTCCCGCATCAAGTCCAGCTTGCCGATCTTTGCATTCTCACGGCATCATTCGACCCAGCATCGGGTGGTGATGTTCCGCGGGGTGCAAACGATACCGTTTGATTCCGCGAGGATTCCGAATGAGCGGACCAATGCTCTGGCGGTGTCTGAGTTGATCAGCCGTGAAGCAGTGAAGGATGGGGACCTGGTGGTGATCACCAAGGGTGATTATGTGAATGCCCAGGGCGGAACCAATACCATGAAGATTGTTCGGGTTGGTTCTGATATTCGCTGATTCTCTCCTTTTAAGCCCGCTGTCATTGGTGCATGACCTCGTAGCCTGAGGGTATGTGCCAGGCGGCAGTGGACTTACCCTTTCCACAAACCGCTACGAGCACGTCCATGTGCGCTTGGCTGTGGCCATCCTTGGCCACAGACATTTTTGGAAAGGGTAAGCCCACTACCACCGTTGAACTCCACAAAATTATCGCCAGGTTCAGGCATTGCCAATGGACTGCGGTATCGTGAGGCCAAACGAGCAGTTTGGGGTGGGGCTTTTCGGGAATGTGGCTGGCCATGGATGGCCAGCCCCAAGCGCACATGGATGTGCTCGTAGCGTTTCCCGAAAAGCCCCACCTCAAAGTGCGAAAACTCCATAGGTGCAGGCTATGGAATCAAGACGCCAATGTCAGAGGTCCGTCAGGCTACCCCGCGCAATCTCGGTAATCTGCGCCCAGTCTTTCGCAGCCACGACATCCGCAGGGGTCAGCCAGGTGCCACCGACGGCCTGGACGTTGCCGAGGGCCAGGTAGTCTGCTGCGGTGTTGCGGCGAATTCCGCCGGTCGGGCAGAAGGTGACGTCCGGAAAGGGCCCGCCGAAGGCTTTCAGGGCAGGAATACCGCCGGCCACTTCGGCTGGAAAGAACTTGAACTCCCGGTAGCCCAGGTTGTAGCCAATCATCAGTTCGGAAATAGTGGCAATACCCGGCAGCAGAGGGGCTTCCGAAGTCAACGCAAACTCCAGGATGGCCTCGGTAACACCCGGGGTAATCACAAACTGGGCGCCTGCGGCTTCGACTTGCCGGTATTGGGCAATGCTGGTCACGGTGCCCGCGCCTACCCAGGCATCCGGGATGGCTTTCCGGACTTTTTCGATGGCTTTGATACCGTGCTCGGTTCGCAGGGTGATTTCCAGAACGTTGATACCACCATCAACCAGCGCCTGACACAGCGGCACAGCGTCGTCGAGATCGTTAATAGTGATTACCGGCACCAGGGGGGAGGAATTCAGCACCGCCCGGACGCGCTCACGATGGTAATCGGAAAGTCGGCTCATAATTTTCTCCACAATCAATTCAGGGCGCTTCAGGGGCTCCAGAACACCTGCAGGCCGGGTTTCAGGAAGGCCCTGACGGGCATTTCCATAACGTTTTCCATATTGGAAATCGCTTTTCCGAGAGTGTCCAGCTTGTCCTCACCCTTGAGATGCAAAGCAATGAATCGGGCCTCCCTCAGGGGTGGCAAGGTCAGGGTTATGCGCTTCTGGGGCTGGGACGCAGGCGTCGCAGCAGAAACCATTTCCTGGCATTCCGGATTCATGGCGTGGACCAGTTCTGGGGCGTCCGGAAACAGGGAGGCGGTGTGGCCGTCGTTTCCCATGCCCAGAACCAGCACGTCCAGTGGCAGGGCCAGGCCTGCCAACTCGGCCTTCACTGCTTCAAGCCCCTCTGCAGGCGTCGCGCCGGGTTGTTTTAGTGACAGGAAATGCGCCGAGGCCGCGTGGCTCTGAAGCAGATTGTCCTTCACCAGACGGGCATTGCTCGCAGGGTCGTCTTCGTCTACCCAGCGCTCGTCCGCCAGCAAGACGTCTACCCTGCTCCAATCAAGGCCCTTTTCAGACAAAGCCTTGAAAAACAGCAGGGGCGTAGAGCCCCCGGAAACAACAAGACTTGCCCGGGGCGCATCTTTCAGGCGGATAACGAGAAAGTCAGCAACAGCGTCAGCAAGATCAATAGCAACTTCCTCCGGGGTTTCACCGAACCGCGCCTGAACGCCTTCAGGCAACCGCAGATCAGACGTCCTCATACCAACTCCTTCCATCCCGTGTGATCATGGCGATGGAGGCGACGGGCCCCCAGGTTCCGGCAGCGTAGCGCTTGGGTGGTTCGCCACCGTCTCTCCAGTTCTTGATAATCTGATCCACCCAGCGCCAGGCGTACTCCACTTCGTCCCGGCGCACAAACAGGTACTGGTTACCTTTCATAACCTCCCAAAGCAGACGCTCATAGGCATCAGGAATGCGGTCTGTATCGAAGGTTTCGGAGAAGGTCAGCTCCAGCGGGCCCTGGCGCAGGCGCATGCCCTTGTCCAACCCCTGGTCCTTGGTGAGAATCTTCAGGGACATGCCCTCATCCGGCTGCAGGCGGATAATCAGCTTATTGTTAGCCAGGTGCTTCTGGTCCGGATCAAAAATATAGTGCGGCGCCGGCTTGAAGTGGATGATGATTTGCGAAAGCTTCTCGGGCAGGCGCTTACCGGTCCGAATATAAAAAGGCACCCCGGACCAACGCCAGTTATCAATCTCGGCTTTCAGGGCTACGAAGGTTTCCGTGGCGCTGCCCTTGTTCGCGCCCTCCTCTTCCAGGTACCCGGGAACAGGTTTTCCGTTACTGGTCCCCGCGGTGTATTGGCCGCGGACCACGTAACTTTCCATCATGTCCGGGGTAATCTGGCGCAGTGCTTTGAGGACTTTTACTTTTTCATCCCGGATGCTGTCCGCAGACAGATCCGAAGGCGGGTCCATGGCAATCAGACATAGCAGCTGCAGCAGGTGATTCTGGATCATATCGCGAATCTGGCCGGCCTTGTCGAAATAGCCCCAGCGGCCCTCGATGCCGACACTTTCCGCTACCGTTATTTCCACGTGAGAAATGTGGTTTTGGTCCCATTGGGATGCAAACAGGTTGTTGGCAAACCGCAGGGCAATCAGGTTCTGAACCGTTTCCTTGCCCAGATAATGGTCAATCCGGAACAACTGATTCTCGTTGTAGACCTCACCCAGCTCATCGTTGATCACTTTTGATGACTCAAGGTCATGCCCGATTGGCTTCTCGACCACTACCCGGGTCTTTTCGGTGCAGCAGCTGGCTGACCGAAGGTTCCTGGCGATAACGCCGTACATGGAGGGCGGCGTCGCCATGTAGACGATGAGTTCATTGTTGGCGTCATCACGCCACTCGTTAAGCACACTGAAACCCTCAGGATCAGCGAAGTCCAGAATCTGGTAATCGACCCGCTTTAGAAAGGTTTCTGCTACTGTTGCGTCGAACTCTGCCGGTTTCACATGCTGCTTCAGCTTTTCGAGCAACTGTTTGCGCACGGTTTCGGTATCCGCATCGCTACGGGCAATTGCAAGCACCCGACTGCCATCCGCCAGCAGGTTCGCACGCTCGAGCTGGTACAGCGCAGGAAACAGTTTGCGCTGGGCGAGGTCGCCCAGCGCTCCAAATAGCATCAGGTCACAACGGGTAGTAATCTTGTTGACCATTGGTTCCTTCTCTTTGGTGGGCAGCCCGGGGAACAATCGGCCGGGCAGAGTTTAATGTAGTAATTTTAAACAAATAATGACATTCAAAAACGGTTTTTCCAAGAAAAAACTGAGATTCGTGATACTTTTACTACCCCAAATGCCGCAAAAAAGCGGTATAATCAGCGCGCTTTTACGATAACGACCGCCCAAGATTCAGGGAGTACCATTGATGGCCGCGAACCAGGCGCACCGTGACGACAACCTGCTTGAGGACATCCAGTCCCGGCTGGACAGCCTTAACAAATCCGAGCGAAAAGTGGCAGAGGCCATTCTCCGGGACCCAAGTGCGGCAACCCGTTACAGCATAGCCGCCCTGGCCAGGGCGGCGGATGTCAGCGAGCCCACAGTTAATCGTTTCTGCCGGGGCTTCTCGGCCACCGGGTTCCCGGACTTCAAGATCCGCCTGGCACAGAGCATTGCTACTGGTACCCCTTACATCGGTCAGAATATCGAACCCGATGATACGGTTACTGAATTCGCCGACAAAATCATGCTCAGCACCATTGCCAGCCTGGATAAGGCGCGGCAAGCACTGGATCCGAAAGCGTTGGCCACCACCATCGACTATCTGATCCAGGCCAAGCAGATAAATTTCTTCGGCATGGGCGGCTCGGCGTCTGTGGCACTGGACGCCCAGCACAAGTTCTTCCGCTTTAATATTCCCGTGATGTCCTACGATGACGCGCTGATGCAACGTATGGTTGCCGCGGGCTCCAACGTCGGTGATGTTATCGTGCTGATCTCCTACACCGGCCGGACCCGGGAAACGGTCGAGATTGCCCAGCTGGCGCGCGCCAACGGCGCTACTGTAATCGGCATCACAAACCCGGATTCACCCCTGGCGGAAATATGTACGGTGGTATTGGGTGTTACCGCGCCGGAGGACACCGAGGTCTACATGCCAATGTCGTCACGCATCATTCACCTGACCGTTATCGATATTCTGGCAACCGGCGTAACCCTCAAGCGCGGCGCGGATTTCCTCGGCCATCTGAAGAAAATCAAAGAAAGTCTCAAGCCCACCCGATTCCCGCCAAACTAGTCCTCAGCGGCGACAAATAAAGGCCTGGCCCCGAAAAGGCAACCGGTCCACCCAAAAAACAAAAAGGCCCGGGCAGGATGCGCCGGGCCTTTTGTTTCATGCGAGGCGCCAGACGGCACCCTTTCTTGCCACTGACACTGAACCCTACGGGCGCTCTACTTCGGCACGATTCCTCAGGAACTGCTGATAGGAGGCATACTCCCTCTGCCCCTCAAGCGATGCCAGGAAATCTCGAAGCTGGTTTAGTTCCGTGCTGTCCTCAGCGACTTCGCCGTCTTTGACCGCTTCGAGTGCAATGACGGAGGCCGCATTCGACGCCACCGTTTTGCCGTACCGGGCTTCTCCTTCATCCGGACGCGGCAGCGAAAACGCTTGCTGAATAACAGCCGGGGCTGCGTCGGAGGAATTTCTGGCCAGGTTCTCGAAGCTGGACCATTCCTCCTCGCTCTCAATCGGCTCTCCCGCCTCAAGACTCGCTATGATGGCATCCGCTCTTTCCACCAGGGCCTCACGGGTCTTGCGCTGTTCCAGCGTCGCACGGATGCTCTCACGAACCTCTGCCAGAGGCAGCTGCTCCGCCTCATGGTATTCGCGAACCCGTGCCACCACGGACGCATCGTCGCCCACATCAATCAGCTCGGTATTGTAACCAGCCTTCAGCACATCCTCAGAGAACAGCTGCCGGACCAGGCCCTGGTGATCAAAGGGTGGTTGACCGCCCTCCCGCGTGATGGCTTTGGCTTCACGCACTTCCAGTCCAAGTTCCTTTGCAGGCCCTTCCAGATCGTCCGCCGCATAGGCCGAATCCGCAAGCTGGGCTCGAACCTCGGCAAAACGCTCTCGCGCCTTGTCACGGGCCAGCTCGCGACGCAGCTGATCTTCAATCTCCGACAGTGGCGGTACCTCGGACTGACGGACATCCTCCAGACGGATCAGATGGACCCCGAATGAGGTACGAACCGGATCGGAGATTTCACCCTCCTCAAGTGCAAACAGTGCTTCTTCAAAGGCTTTATCGTAAATGCCCCGACCGGCATAGCCCAGGTCCCCACCTTGTTGCGCCGAGACGGTATCGATGGAGAATTCCTTCGCCAGGTCAGAAAAAGCCTCCCCGTCCCCCAGACGCTCCTTGATGGTTGCCATGGTCTGGTCGGCCTCGCTGCCCTCCTCGATCAGGATATGGGAAGCACGGCGCTCCTCACTGGCCAGATCGGCGGCACGTTGTTCGTAGTAGGCCTGGAGTTCCTCGTCGCTGATATCTATATTCTCAGCCAAGGCCCCGAGGGAAAGCGTGATGTACGCCGCATCCACCCGTTCAGGCTGCTGGAACGCACTTGCGTTCTGCTGGTAGAACTCCTCAACATCAGAATCGGTCACTGAAACGTTGCTTGCAACCGCACTGGCAGGAATGTCTAAAACCCTGAAACTCCGGGTCTGATTCTGGATACGTAAAAGCTGGCCTGCATTCTCATCCGCGACAACTGCGCTCTGGATAATGCCTGTCCTGATCTGGTTGAGAACATATTGCTTCCGCATTGCCTCACGGAACTCTGCGACACCCATCCCCATGTTGCGAACCGTGGCAACGAACCGATCACGATTGAACTGACCATCTACCTGAAACTGGGGCATCTGGGTAATCAGCGCGTCAATGTCAGCGTCGTTGAGCGCAAGACCCTGAGCATTGGCATCCTGAATCAGGACCTGCTCCCGGATCAGGGAATCGAGAACGTCTTTACGAATCTGGTCTTCATTGAGCAAGGACGGATCGGGGCTTTCCATTGCGGACAGCCGGCGCTGGCTTTCCATCTGGACCACGCGGAGAAACTCCCGCTCAGTAATATCCTCGCCATTGACGGTTGCCACTTCAGGCTCGCCAGAGAATCCGCCGATAATGGCGTCCATTCCCCAGATGGATAGCGACAAAATCAAAAGACCAACAATGATCTTGGCAATCGTGCCCTGGGCATTTTCCCGAATATCTTGAAGCATGTTTCTCCCGAATCCCTGTTCAAGGTCGTGCAGTGTTGTTGGTTTCAGCGTGCTGTTACGGGCCGGCTTAACGTAAAAAGGCGCACCCGGTTCGGAATGCGCCTTAAATTCTTCTTGGGCGGCTCCCTGTGACAGGAACCACCGGCGAAAGAACCGTTACTTAACGGCGTCTTTCAGGGCCTTGCCTGCTTTGAACCCAGGCACTTTGGAGGCCGGAATCTTGATCTCGGCACCAGTCTGCGGGTTACGACCGGTACGAGCAGCACGCTCTTTAACTGAGAAGGTACCAAAACCGATCAGAGTTACTTGATCGCCTTTCTTCAAGGCACCAGTGATGGAGTTGGTCATTGCGTCCAGAGCACGGCCAGCGGCGGCTTTGGAGATATCTGCGGACTCTGCAATTGCATCGATAAGTTCGGACTTGTTCACACTAAACCCCTTCGATTTCAGGTTGAAGATGTTATAGGTTGGTTTGTTTTTTCTCGGACGTTCTCGACTATCGCATAAGCGGTCAGAGAATTCCATTCTTCAGTTTTCTTATTCCTTGCGGCATTAAACCGGTGATTGGAATAGGCACTTACTGCGCGGGAGCCCTTGGTATTGGCTGCTTCACGGCGAAACAGTTATACCAATGGGCTCTCTGGCGTGTCAACAACTCATCAAGGCTTTAATGTGTATTTATGCGTTCGGACGCATCGCCTTCTTCATCGCGCGGCTTGCCTGAACCGGTTTCCGGTGATGAATCCTCGACCCGCGGCTCCGGCGGATAAGCCAGTGCAATGTCCAGAACTTCATCAATCCATTTCACCGGGCGAATCTCGAGAGATTCCTTGATATTATCAGGTATCTCCTTGAGATCCCTGACATTTTCATCCGGAATAATAACCGTCTTGATGCCTCCTCGATGCGCTGCCAGAAGCTTTTCCTTAAGCCCGCCAATGGCCAGTACGCGCCCCCTCAGGGTAATCTCACCGGTCATGGCAACGTCGGCTCGAACCGGAATTTTGGTCAACGCAGAAACCAGTGCCGTACACATGCCAATACCAGCACTCGGGCCGTCTTTTGGCGTTGCGCCCTCGGGAACATGGACATGAAGATCATGTTTTTCATGGAAGTCATCGGCAATTCCAAGGCCCGGCGCCCGGCTACGAACCACCGTCAACGCAGTCTGAATCGACTCCTGCATGACATCGCCAAGGGAACCGGTTTTGACCACACGGCCCTTGCCCGGGGTCAGCGCGCACTCAATATGAAGAAGCTCACCGCCCACCTGGGTCCAGGCCAGACCGGTCACCTGGCCGATCTCGTTTTTCTCCTCCGCCAGGCCGTACTTGAACTTCTTGACCCCTGAGTAGTCCTCAAGCATCTCTGGCGTAACCTCAACAGAGGCCTTGTCGCCACTCTCAACGTGATTACGCACCACCTTTCGACAGATCTTGGCGATCTCGCGCTCCAGGCCGCGAACGCCTGCTTCCCGAGTGTAGTAGCGAATCAGGTCCCGAAGCGTTTCCTCCGGCAATTCCAACTCGCCCTTACGCAGCCCATTGGCCTTGATCTGCTTGGGCAGAAGGTAACGCAGAGCGATGTTAACCTTCTCGTCCTCGGTATAACCCGGAATACGGATAATCTCCATCCGGTCCAGCAAAGCCGGCGGAATGTCCATGGAGTTGGAGGTACACACAAACATCACATCGGAAAGGTCGTAGTCTACCTCCAGGTAGTGATCGTTGAACGTGTGATTCTGCTCCGGATCAAGCACCTCAAGCAGAGCAGACGCCGGATCACCTCGGTGATCCATGCCCATCTTGTCAATTTCATCAAAGAGGAACAGCGGGTTCTTCACACCGACCTTCGACAGTTTCTGCAGGAGCTTGCCCGGCAGCGCGCCAATGTAGGTTTTTCTGTGGCCGCGAATCTCCGCTTCATCACGCACACCACCCAACGCCATACGGGTGTATTTACGGTTAGTAGCACGGGCAATGGACTGTCCGAGTGAGGTTTTACCGACACCGGGAGGGCCGACCAGACAAAGTACTGGGCCTTTCACCTTTTTCACACGGCTCTGAACGGCCAGGTATTCCAGGATGCGCTTCTTCACCTCATCCAGGCCGTAATGATCCCTGTCCAGAATCTCGCGGGCTTTCTCGATGTCGTGACGAACACGGCTGCGCTTTTTCCAGGGCACCGCCAGCATCCAATCGATGTACCCCCTGACCACGGTGGCTTCCGCAGACATGGGTGACATCATCTTCAGCTTGCTCAGCTCTGTTTCTGTTTTCTTGCGAGCCTCCTCAGGCAGACCAGCCTCTTCCAACTTCTGCTCAAGCTCTTCGAAATCGTTATTACCCTCACCCAGGTTACCCATTTCCTTTTGGATAGCCTTCATCTGTTCGTTCAGGTAGTACTCGCGCTGACTGCGCTCCATCTGCTTTTTCACACGGCCACGAATACGCTTTTCAACCTCAATCAGGTCGATCTCGCCATCAAGCTTGCCAAGCAACAGATCTACTCGCTTACGGATATCCAGCGCCTCCAGGAGCTCCTGTTTCTCCGGAATACGCATCTCCAGATGAGCGGCCATGGTATCGGCCAGGCGCTCAAGTTCCTCTATGCCGGTCAGGGCATTGGACACCTCTGAAGGTACTTTTTTGGAGAGCTTCACGTATTTCTCGAACTCGTCCATCAAGGTCTTGATGAGGACCTCTTCCTCACGCTCCGGCAGACTCTCTTCATCCATCAGAACGGCGGCGCCTGCAAGGTACTCGCCTTCAGTGATGTCACTGATGGTAGCGCGGGCGTTACCCTCAACCAGCACCTTTACGGTGCCATCCGGCAGCCTGAGCATCTGCAGAACGGTGGCCAGGGTACCCATATCAAATACATCCCTGGGGCCCGGCTCATCGGTGGAAGCATCCTTCTGGGCAACCAGAAGAATTTCCTTGCTTCCCTCCATCGCGGCTTCCAACGCCTGGATGGATTTTTCTCGGCCCACAAACAGGGGGACCACCATGTGCGGAAACACCACTACATCTCGCAGCGGGAGCAGCGGGTATTCGTGCACAACATTTTCGGGTATCCGGGTCATAGGAAATCCTCTGACAATATTTCTTTCAGCATATCACTCTTCATTGGGGCGACCGTGGAAATTGCAATCTTTTTACCAAACGACACAGGGCAGGAATATCTGGAAACAAAACGCGAAAAGGGGCGTTATCGCCCCTTTTCCGTTCGATCGCTGAGCAAAGTTCAATCTTCTGGAACTGCCTTGGCGTGATCGCTGCTCGCGTAGATCTTGAAGGGTTCGGAATCCCCGTTTATCACGCTCTCGTCAATCACAACCTTGATCACGTCGTGCTCAGACGGGATCTGGTACATGGTATCCAGAAGCGTCGCTTCCATGATCGACCGCAATCCTCGGGCACCGGTTTTCCGCACCATCGCCTTCTTGGCAACCGCCCGCAACGCATCGTCCCGGAAATCCAGCTCGACTCCTTCCATATCAAACAGCTTCTGATACTGCTTGGTCAGGGAGTTCTTGGGCTCGGTCAAGATCTGAATCAATGCTTCCTCATCAAGCTCGTTTAGCGTTGCAACCACCGGCAGACGGCCAACGAACTCCGGAATCAGGCCGTATTTGACCAGATCCTCGGTCTCCACGTCCTTGATGATATCGCCGGTGTTCTTGGCATCGTCCTGGCTGGCCACGGAGGCGGAGAAGCCAATGCTGTTCTTCTCAGTCCGCTCACGAATAACCTTGTCCAGCCCGGCAAAGGCACCGCCACAGATGAACAGCATGTTGCCGGTATCGACCTGCAGGAATTCTTGCTGCGGATGCTTGCGACCTCCCTGGGGCGGAACCGAGGCAACGGTGCCTTCGATCAGCTTCAGCAACGCCTGCTGCACACCTTCGCCGGAAACATCCCGGGTAATAGAAGGGTTATCAGACTTGCGGGAAATCTTGTCGATCTCATCAATGTAGACAATACCCCGCTGGGCCTTGTCGACATCGTAATCGCATTTTTGCAGAAGCTTCTGGATGATGTTCTCAACATCCTCACCCACATAACCTGCCTCGGTCAGCGTTGTCGCATCGGCAATCGTGAAAGGAACATTAAGCATGCGCGCGAGAGTTTCTGCCAGCAGGGTCTTACCGCTACCGGTCGGACCAATCAGCAGAATGTTGCTCTTTCCGAGCTCGACATCACCCTTGCCTTCCCCATAACGAAGGCGTTTGTAGTGGTTGTAAACCGCAACCGATAGCACCACTTTGGCACGATCCTGACCAATCACATACTCGTCGAGGGTAATGCGGATCTCGGCCGGTGTAGGAAGGCGATCGCTCGGCTCTTCCTGCGCATTCTCCTGGATTTCTTCCCGGATAATGTCATTGCACAGGTCGACGCACTCGTCGCAGATGAACACCGAAGGCCCTGCAATGAGCTTACGGACTTCATGCTGGCTCTTTCCACAAAACGAGCAGTAAAGCAACTTGCCGTTATCGTCGCCTCTGCCGTTTCTTTCATCTGCCATTGAAATACCTCTGATCTCGTTTTGCCAGCGTTACAGCCTGATACGCCGGCCAAGTATGATGCGATTACTTCCAGTATTATTTATTCGGTACGCGCTTATCAAGTATAGAATCAATCAGCCCATACTCTTTCGCCTGCGTCGGATCCATGAAGTAATCACGGTCAGTGTCCTTGGCAATAGTCTCCAGATCCTGCCCGGTATGATGGGCCAGGATTGAATTTAGTGTATGCCGGATCTTGAGAATCTCGCGAGTGTGAATCTCGATATCGGTCGCCTGCCCCTGGTAGCCGCCCAGCGGCTGGTGGATCATCACCCGGGAGTTGGGCAGGCACGCACGCTTGCCAGCAGCGCCACCGGCGAGCAGGAACGCGCCCATGCTGGCTGCCTGACCAACGCAAAGTGTAGCCACATCCGGCTTGATGAACTGCATGGTGTCATAGATGGACATCCCCGCAGTCACAGAACCACCCGGGCTGTTGATATAAAGGTGAATGTCCTTGTCCGGATTTTCTGATTCAAGGAACAGGAGCTGCGCCACAATCAGGTTCGCCATGTGATCCTCTACCGGACCTACCATGAAGATCACCCGCTCTTTGAGCAGACGGGAATAAATATCGAACGACCGCTCTCCGCGAGCCGTCTGCTCGATAACAATCGGTACCAGTCCGGAACTGGTGACCATTGCGGGACCATCAATTGGTTTCTGCGTCATGATGCGCCTGAACTCCTTATGGACTATAGGTCGTGGACTCGTGCCACGGCAGTTTCAGTAATGTTGTACCCCGTACTTTGCCAGCAGCAGCCCCAGATGAAAACAGCCGGGCATGCCGGCTGTTTGTGGGATCGGCCAACCGGGCCGGAATTGATCCGACCCACGGTCAAATCAGCGCTGGGGTTGACCAGCCTGCACGGCCTCTTCGTACTTGACCTTCTTCTCTTTCACGTCGGCTTGTTCAAGCACGTGGTCAACAACAGCATCCTCCAAAACAGAGGACTCAATCTGGGATTTCTGCTCCGGACTGCTGTTGAAGTGTGCAACAACCTCTTCAGGCTGCTCATACGTAGACGCGATTTCCTGGATCTTTTCATCCACTTTCGCCGGGTCTGCTTTCAGGTCATTCTTCTTGACCACTTCCTGGAACAGGAGCCCGGTCTTCACGCGGCGCTCAGCCTGCTCTTGAAAAATTTCCTTCGGCAGTTGCTGGAAATCAACCTGGCCACCGAAACGCTGGACCGCGTCCTGGCGCAGACGATCAATCTCCTGGTCCACCAGGGCAGCCGGGATGTCCAGCTGAGTGGTTTCAAGCAGTCCGTCAACAACGTCGTTCTTAACCTTGTTCGCGACCGCCTGTTTGAGCTCCCGCTCCATGTTCTTTTTGACTTCTTCACGGAACGCCGCTTCGTCTTCGGCATCAATACCGAATTTCTTGAAGAACTCGGCATCCATTTCCGGCAGCTGGGGCTCTTCTACCTTATGGATCTTGATTTCAAACTTTGCCGGCTTACCTGCCAGATCCTCGTTGTGATAGTCCTCCGGGAAGGTCACTTCGATTTCCAGGTCTTCACCGGCCTTGCCGCCGATGATGGCCTTTTCGAAGCCAGGAATCATCTGACCAGAACCGAGAGTCAGGCGATGGCCTTCAGCCGAGCCACCCTCGAACTCTTCACCGTCAATAGTTCCTTTGAAATCGATGGTCAGCACGTCCTTGTTCTTGGACTTGCGCCCGACTTCTTTCATGGTGGCCTGCTGACGTCGCAGGTTGTCGATCATGTTGTCGACGTCTTTATCGGTGATCTCCGAGGTCAGCTTTTCAACTGGAATCTTGCTCAGATCACCCAGTTCGATTTCCGGAAGAACTTCGAAAATGGCGACGAACTCAAGGTCCTTGCCCTCTTCCATTGTCTTCGGCTCAAACTTCGGCCAGCCTGCCGGATTGATATCCTGCTCCTGCAGTGCCTTGATGTAGTTGTCGCGCATTACCTCGCCGACGATTTCCTGGCGGACGCTGTCACCGAAACGACGCTTGACCACGCTCATGGGCACCTTACCCGGACGGAAACCATTAAGGCGCACGGTACGCGCGGTTTCCTGCAGGCGTTTCTGGACCGCCTGGTCGATTTCCTGGGCGGGCACACCAATCGTCATGCGACGCTCGATGTTGGAGGTCGTTTCAACAGACACTTGCATGGAAGATCCTCAAATTACAGGTTCGGTATGTGAATGAAATTAAACCTAATAGTCCGGTTTGGGGGAAATTCCCGCAAAGGACCGAAAATTAAAAGCCGGTAGTTTATCATGCTTTGCCCCGCCGAGAGAATCACCTGACAAAGCACTTTGAACTGCATCTCTGATAAGACCGGAAAACCACTAAAGATCAGAGTTGGGGACGAAACCGGAAAAAGAAAGGCGAAATGACAAAAGAAAGGGTGGTGCGCGAGGAGAGACTCGAACTCTCACGGGTTGCCCCACTGGAACCTAAATCCAGCGCGTCTACCAGTTCCGCCACTCGCGCACAACGGGATGAAGAATCACCGACGGCTAGACTGCCACCAATACATTCAACAAACGCGGAAACAAACCAAAAAGAAAAGTGGGGTGGACGAAGGGGATCGAACCCTCGACCGCAGGAGTCACAATCCTGAGCTCTACCAACTGAGCTACGTCCACCACATAGGGACATACCTTTCGGTACCTTCCTTCTGACGACTGAGTCGTCAACATTTCAACTTTGCCGGTTACGGTCGCTCCGGCGCGGACCAAGCCGACGACTTGATGGCGCGCCCGGCAGGACTCGAACCTGCGACCACCCGCTTAGAAGGCGGGTGCTCTATCCAGCTGAGCTACGGGCGCTTGACCGTTCGCCCACCTGAACATTCAGAAAATGGTCGGGGTAGAGAGATTCGAACTCCCGACATCCTGCTCCCAAAGCAGGCGCGCTACCAGACTGCGCTATACCCCGATTAAACTGAACAACAAGTGCTTCAGCAAAGTTGGCGCGCATATTACCGGCGCGGGCGGGTCCCGTCAACACGGAATTTTAAATTCCCCGAGACAACAACTCCCAAGCGGAAAAATACCGCCACAAAAGCGCCCCCTGCGCAGGCCACGCGCGCCCCAATTGGAGTTCTGACGGAAGCATGAGACAATGCCCGGCCTCCAATTTACCGATGCCCAAGCGACAAGACGAGACATGACCGCCAAACTGATCAACGGAAAAGAAATTGCCGCCGAAGTAAGACAGCAGGTCGCCATTGGCGTGGAAGCCCGCAGACAGCAGGGACTTCGAGCCCCGGGACTTGCCGTGGTCCTGGTTGGCGACGATCCCGCCTCTCATGTATACGTAGGCAACAAACGCAAGGCCTGTGATGAAGCCGGGATCCTCTCCCTGTCCTATGACCTGCCGGCAGACACCTCCCAAGAAGCTCTGGAGGCACTGATAGACGAACTGAACGAGAATCCGACCGTAGACGGGATTCTGGTGCAACTCCCCCTCCCCGACCATCTGGACGCCGACCCCATTCTGGTCAAGATCCGGCCAGACAAGGATGTGGACGGCTTTCACCCCTACAACATTGGCCGGCTGATGCAGCGCAAACCTACCTTGCGCCCCTGCACTCCTGCGGGCGTCATCACCCTGCTCGACAGCATCGGCACGCCTTACAAGGGCCAGCACGCCGTGATTGTGGGCGCCTCCAACATTGTCGGGCGGCCAATGAGCATGGAACTGCTTCTTAAGGGCGCCACCACAACCGTTTGCCACCGGTTCACACCGGATCTGGAAAAGTTTGTCCGGGAAGCGGACATTCTGGTGGCAGCCGTTGGCAAACCCGGCCTGATCAAGGGAGAGTGGGTGAAGCCAGGCGCAACAGTGATTGACGTGGGCATCAATCGGATGGAAGACGGCAAACTGCATGGCGACGTGGATTTCAAGGCTGCATCTGAGAGGGCCGCCTACATCACGCCGGTTCCGGGCGGTGTCGGACCCATGACCATTGCAACCTTGCTGCAGAACACCCTGTACGCGGCGGACGTGCTACACAGGGACTGAAGGTCCCAACTGCCCGATTACAGCTTCGCCTGATCTAACTTACTAAGAGCACAGACATTGGGGTAGGTCGGATTAGGCAAAGCCGTAATCCGACAAGCCACAAAAAACCCCGCCGCAGCGGGGTTTTTTGTGGCCAGAGCTTACTGTCCGTATTTGGCCTTCGCCTTGAGACGGTAGGCGTGGAGGAGCGGCTCGGTATAACCGTTCGGCTGCTCGCGACCCTTGAGAACCAGATCCAGTGCTGCCTGGAAGGCCACACTGTCATCAAAGTTACCGGCCATCGGGCGATATGCAGGATCTCCGGCGTTCTGCTTGTCGACCACTGCTGCCATCCGCTTCATGGTTTCCATGATCTGGTCTTCTGAGCAGACACCATGGTGCAGCCAGTTGGCGAGCAACTGGGATGCAATCCGGAGGGTGGCACGGTCTTCCATCAGGCCCACATCATTGATATCGGGCACTTTGGAACAGCCAACACCCTGATCAATCCAGCGCACAACATAACCGAGAATACCCTGGGCATTGTTGTCCAGCTCCTGCTGGATGTCTTCGGCGCTCAGCGCAGATGGATCTTCCATCACCGGCACCGTCAGGATGTCATCCAGGGCAGCGCGGGGGCGGCTTTCCAGCTCTTTTTGAACATCAGCCACACTGACTTGATGGTAATGGGTGGCATGCAGGGTCGCGGCAGTGGGAGACGGAACCCAGGCGGTGTTGGCGCCAGCTTTCGGGTGACCGATCTTGGCTTCCAGCATGCCCGCCATCAGATCCGGCATGGCCCACATGCCCTTGCCAATCTGGGCAACGCCACGGAAACCGGTCTCCAAACCGATGTCGACGTTCCATTGCTCGTAGGCATTGATCCAGGTTGCCTGCTTCATCGCGCCTTTGCGAATGAATGGACCCAACTCCATAGAGGTGTGAATCTCGTCACCAGTGCGGTCCAGGAAGCCGGTGTTGATGAACACAGCGCGCTCCCTTGCGGCATGGATACAGGCCTTCAGGTTAACCGTGGTACGGCGCTCCTCGTCCATAATGCCGACTTTCAGGGTAAAGCGCGGCATACCGAGAGCGTCTTCAACGCGACCAAAGAATTCGTTGGTGAAAGCAACTTCTTCAGGGCCGTGCATCTTCGGCTTCACGATGTACATGGAGCCCTTGGTGCTGTTCTGGAACTTGCCACTGCTCTTCATGTCGTGAATGGCAATCAGCGAGGTGATCAGGCCATCCATCAGACCTTCCGGCACTTCGCTACCGTCTTTCAGCAGGATGGCCGGGTTGGTCATCAGGTGGCCGACGTTACGGATAAACATCAGGCTGCGACCCTTCAGGCTCAGCTCACCGCCATCCGGTGCGTTATAGATACGGTCCGGATTCATCTTGCGGGTCAGCTGCTGACCACCCTTCTCGAAGGTTTCCTGCAGGTCGCCCTTCATCAGTCCCAGCCAGTTGCGGTACGCCAGTGCCTTGTCGTCAGCATCCACGGCGGCTACCGAGTCTTCGCAGTCCATGATGGTGGTCAGTGCAGATTCCATCAGTACGTCTTTGACGTTAGCGCCGTCGTCTTTGCCGATCGGATGGCTGGCGTCAATCTGGATCTCGAAGTGCATGCCGTTCTTGACCAGCAGCACGCCGGTGGGCGCATCCGCGGCACCGGTGTATCCAACAAAGCCGGCCTCGTCTTTCAGACCAGTGGACTCACCGTTCTGCAGCTTGACAACCAGCTTGCCGCCTTCAACCAGGTACCTGGCCGCGTCCTTGTGACTGCCAGTGGCCAACGGCGCTGAGCTGTCGAGCAGGTTGCGGGCCCATTCGATGACCTTGGCACCACGCACCGGGTTGTAACCACGGCCTTTCTCAGCGCCGTCTTCCTCGGAAATTGCGTCGGTGCCGTAGAGGGCATCGTAGAGGCTTCCCCAACGCGCGTTCGCGGCGTTGAGAGCAAAGCGGGCATTCATGATCGGAACCACCAGCTGCGGGCCGGCCATGGTGGCCACTTCCGGGTCCACGTTGGAGGTGGAGATCTTGAACTCGGAGGGCTCGTCTACCAGGTAGCCAATGTCTTTCAGGAACGACTTGTACTCGGCCATGTCCAGCTTCTGGCCCTTGTGGTCGCGGTTCCAGCTGTCCATTTTCTCCTGGATCGAATCGCGCTTGGCCAGCAATTCACGGTTGCGCGGCGCCAGCTCGTTCACGATCGTGTCAAATTCTGCCCAGAATTTATCGGCATCGATTCCGGTGCCCGGAATCGCTTCGTTGTTTACGAAATCATACAGATTCTTTGCGACCTGAATGCCGCCGACTTGTACGCGTTCTGTCATTGTTGTCTGCCTCAGTGGGTTACATTTCCCGACTCCCCCTTCGCCTTGAGGGGGCATTCTAATTTGTGCGCCGCATTGTAAGGGAAAATCCTTACAAGATCATTCCTGCAAGCGCAAAACTGGTCTGACCAATCACCGTTAATTCGAAACTCAAACCCGCCGCCAACTCGTGCCCTCGCGGGAGTCATCCAGAATAATGCCTTTTCCCGCCAGCTCGTCGCGAATTCTGTCAGCCTCGGCAAAATCCTTTGCCTTACGGGCATCCGCCCGGGCCTGGATCAAGGCCTCAATGCTTTCAGCGCTGAGCTCACCTCCGCCGCCCCCCTGGAAAAAGGCCTCGGGATCCTGCTGCAGCAGGCCAAGCACACCACCCAGCCTGACCAGCACCGTGGCACTGCGCTTCGCTTCCTCTTCACGCCCGTCCCGGCGATGCTGATTGATCTCGTTGGCGACAGCGTGCAGCACAGCAATAGCGCCTGCGGTATTGAAATCATCATCCATCGCTTCGGCAAACCGCTGGTCATGCTCTGTTTCCGGCACATCCGCCGCTTTCGCGGGCACAATGCCACGCAGCGCATGATAAAGCCGGGTAAGCGTTCGACCGGCCTCGGCCAGGTTTTCCTCAGAATAGTCCACCTGGCTCCGGTAATGACTGGAAACCAGGAAGTAGCGAACCACTTCCGCAGGGTATTTTTCCATAATCTCGCGGATGGTGAAGAAATTACCCAGAGATTTGGACATCTTCTCCTTGTTTACCCGAATGGCACCCGCGTGCATCCAGGTATTTACGAAGGCATGGCCGGTGGCGCATTCGGATTGGGCAATCTCGTTTTCATGGTGCGGGAACAACAGATCGGGGCCGCCGCCATGAATATCGAAAGTGTCCCCCAGGCAGGAGGTGGACATGGCCGAACACTCAATGTGCCAACCGGGTCGGCCATCACCCCAGGGTGAAGGCCAGCTGACTTCCCCTGCTTTGGCCGCTTTCCAAAGGGCGAAATCCGCCGGGCTACGCTTGGCTTCCTGAACATCGACCCGGGCACCCGCCAGCAGATCTTCCAACTTCTTCTTGCTGAGCTTGCCGTACCCATCAAAGGAATCAACGGAAAAATACACATCACCGTTAGCAGCGGCATAGGCATGCCCGCCAGAGATCAGCTTGTGGATCATCGCGATGATTTCGTCGATGTACGCGGTGGCCCGGGGCTCCTCATTGGGAGACAGCACACCCAGGCGTGCCTCGTCTTCGTGCATGGCCTGAATCATGCGTCCCGTAAGTTCATTGTAGGGCTCACCGTTTTCATCCGCCCGGCGCAGAATCTTGTCGTCGATATCGGTGATATTGCGAACGTAATCCACCTCATAACCGCGATGGCGCAGGTAACGGGTGACCACATCAAATGCCACCAGAACCCTTGCGTGGCCCAAGTGGCAGTAGTCGTAGACCGTCATGCCACAGACGTAGATCCGCACCTTCCAGGGCTCAATGGGCCGGAACTCTTCCTTCTGCTGGGTCAACGTGTTGTAGATGCGGATCACTTGCCCCCCTTACCCCAGGAATCCCTGAGCGTTACGGTTCGGTTGAAAACCGGCCGGCCGGCGCTGGCGGTGTGATCCTGGTCACAGAAGAAATAACCCTCCCGTTCGAACTGGTATGGCAGCACGGTAAGAGGCTCTAGCAAACTCTTCTCAACCCGGGCACCCTTGAGAACGACCAGAGATTCAGGGTTCAGATGATCCATCAGATCACCGTCCTTATCGCTGTCCGGCGATTCATGGTTGAAGAGGCGGTCGTACAGGTTGATATCCGCTTCCACACTGTCCGTCGCAGACACCCAGTGAACAACGCCGTTCGGCTTGTAGCCTTCAGGATTCACACCCAGGGTATTTGGATCGTATTCGCACTTGAGCTCAACAATCTCGCCACTGTCGTCTCGAATAACTTCCCGACACGTCATCACGTAGCCGCCCCGCAAGCGTACCGCCTGATCCGGTGCCAGCCGCTTCCATTTGCGCGGAGGCTCCATTTCGAAATCCTCGCGGTCAATAAAAAGGGTCTGGGTCCAGGGCACTTCGCGCTCGCCCATTTCCGGATTTTGAGGGTGCACCGGGAGCGTCAGGGTCTCACTCTGATCGGCCGGGTAATTAGTCAGCGTCACCTTCAGTGGACGCATCACACACATGGCGCGCGGGGCCCGATTGTTCAGGTCTTCCCGGATGGCATGCTCCAGCATGCCCACATCCACGGTGCCGCCAGCCTTGTTCACGCCGATCATGTCGCAGAAGGTGCGAATGGATTCGGGTGTATAACCGCGCCGGCGCATACCGGAAATAGTGGGCATCCGCGGATCATCCCATGAGTCGACAACACCTTCGTCCACCAGACGCTTGAGCTTGCGCTTGGAAGTAATGGTGTAATTCAGGTTCAACCGCGCAAATTCGATCTGGCGCGGATGGCACGGGGCGGAGATGTTATCGAGAACCCAGTCATACAGCGGCCGGTGGTCTTCAAATTCCAGGGTGCACAGGGAGTGGGTGATCCCCTCCATGGCATCGGAAATCGGGTGGGTGAAATCGTACATCGGGTAGATGCACCATTTGTTACCGGTCTGATGGTGCTCAGCGTAACGGATACGGTAAAGAATCGGATCCCGCAGGTTAATGTTCGGCGACGCCATATCAATCTTGGCACGCAGAACCAGCTCTCCATTCTGATATTTGCCGTCACGCATGTCGCGGAACAACTTCAGGCTCTCTTCAACGGGACGGTCCCGGTACGGGCTGTTTCTGCCCGGCTCTTTAAGGCTACCCCGGTACTCGGCCATTTCGTCGGCCGACAATGCGCACACGTACGCCTTGTCCCGGGTGATCAACTCTTCAGCGAAATTATAAAGGGCGTCAAAGTAATCCGAGGCGTAATGCACGTCTCCGGCCCATTCGTAGCCAAGCCACTCCACATCCTGCTTGATGGCATCAATGTATTCCTGGTTTTCTTTTTCCGGATTAGTGTCGTCAAACCGCAGGTTGCATTCGCCGGAAAAGGTTTCGGCGATACCAAAGTTCAGGCAGATCGATTTGGCGTGACCAATGTGCAGGTAGCCATTCGGCTCAGGCGGGAAACGGGTAACCACCTTCCCGGTGTGTTCGCCGCTGGCGATGGCGTCTTCGATCAGGCTCTGGATAAAGTTGTGGGCTTTCTTCGACTCGGCGCTCATACAATCTCTGTTAAAGGGGAGTGAATCTTAAACCGCGTATTATACTCACAAATCCTCGCCGGACTCATGCATAGCGGGAAACTCTTGAGTACAATGGGGGCCTTTAACGCAATCAACCTCTCTGAACAGGAAACCCTGATGATTCTGCTGACAACCAACTACGGTGACATCAAGCTGGAACTTGATTACGACAAGGCTCCGGAAACCGCCAAAAACTTTGAACAGTACGTTCGCGATGGCTTTTACGATGGCCTTGTCTTTCACCGTGTGATCAGCAACTTCATGATTCAGGGTGGCGGCTTTGAGCCGGGAATGACTCCGCGCAAAACCCGGGACTCGATTCAGAACGAAGCAGACAACGGGCTGAGCAACATGCAGGGAACCGTTGCCATGGCCCGCACCATGGACCCCCATTCGGCCACCGCACAGTTCTTCATCAATGTTGAAAACAACGGCTTCCTGGACCACACCGCCAAGAACGCGGAAGGCTGGGGTTACTGCGTGTTCGGCAAAGTGGTTGAAGGCATGGAAACGGTGAATGCCATTCGTGCGGTGCGGACCACCATGCGCGCTGGCCATCAGGACGTTCCGGCGGATGACGTGGTCATCGAGAAAGCGAAAGTTCTGGAGGACGGGGGCGCAGCGTGACCACGCTGTTTATCTCGGATCTTCACCTGGAAGAGTCACGCCCGGACATCACTGAGGCGTTTCTGGCTTTTCTCGATGAAAAAGCGGCTGGGGTAGAGCAACTCTACATCCTTGGCGACTTTTTCGAGGCCTGGATCGGTGACGATGAACGCACCCCGCTGCAGGAACAAGTTGCTGCCGCCCTCCGCACAGTAAACGAGAGCGGCACCAAGATCTTCCTGATGCATGGCAACCGGGATTTCCTTATCGGAGAGGATTTCTGTAATCGTGCCGGAGCCACTCTGCTGAACGACCCTTCCGTGATCGATCTCTATGGCACCCCCACCCTGCTGATGCACGGCGATAGCCTTTGCACCGCCGATGTGGAGTACCAGAAGTTCCGTGCCAACATGCGCAATCCCCAGTGGCAGCAGATGATTCTTCAGCGGCCCCTGAAAGACCGCCAGCAGATGGCCCGCCAGCTGCGGGAAATCAGTATGGCGAAAAATCAGGGCAAGGAAGAGTTCATCATGGACGTAACGCCAGGCGAAGTGATCCGGGAAATGGAGGTCCACGGTGTGCAGCGCCTGATCCACGGGCACACCCACCGACCTGCCGTGCACGAATTAACCGCCAGTGGCGAACCGGCAAAACGAATTGTTCTGGGGGACTGGGACAAAAACGTCTGGTGGCTCGAAGTCCGGCCCGGCGAGGAACCGGCGCTGCAGAAACACCCGTTGTGATAAGCGTAAGGCCGGACCGTAATCCGGCCTTACTGGCTTCAGTGCTGCAATATCTGTTCGAGGAATTTCCGGGTTCGCGGCTCTTTCGGGTTCGAGAAGAACTCCTCCGGCGGTGCCTCCTCCACAATCTCGCCCCCGTCCATGAAGATCACCCGGTCTGCCACGGTTTTGGCGAAGCCCATTTCATGGGTAACACAAATCATGGTCATGCCACTTTCCGCCAACTCCACCATGACATCGAGCACCTCCTTAATCATTTCCGGATCCAGCGCCGACGTGGGCTCATCGAACAGCATGATCTTTGGCTTCATACACAAAGCCCGGGCAATGGCCACACGCTGCTGCTGACCGCCTGACAGCTGGCCGGGGTATTTGTTGGCCTGGTCCGGTATTTTCACCCGCTCCAGATATTCCATCGCTGATGCCTCCGCCTCCCTGCGCGGAATTTTCCTGACCCAGATGGGAGAGAGACAACAGTTCTCCAGAACCGTGAGATGCGGGAACAGGTTGAAGTGCTGAAACACCATTCCAACTTCCCTGCGAACGCTGTCGATCTGTCGGACATCGTCTGTCAGTTCCACATCATCGACAATAATCTTGCCCTTCTGGTGCTCTTCCAGGCGGTTGATACAACGGATAAAGGTCGATTTCCCGGAGCCGGAAGGGCCACAAATAACAATCCGCTCACCCTGTTTAACGGTAAGGTTGAGGTTCTGGAGAACATGAAATTCCCCGTACCATTTGTGCATTCCTTCGACCCGGATGATATCGGGCTTCTGACCGGCCTGCCCGGCAGATGAGGTTTGCGCTTCGGAATTCTGAGTTTGTTCTGTCATAGGGTTACCCATCAGGATTTATGACCGGTGTCGAGTTTGCGTTCAAGCTTCTGACTGTATCTCGATATTCCGAAACAGAAGATCCAGAAACAGAAGGCCACGAAGACGTAACCTTCCACGGCAACGTTCTGCCAGGCGGGATCTGTCACCGTGGATTGCACCGTCCCGAGAATATCGAAAAGGCCGATAATCAGCACCAGAGTGGTGTCCTTGAACAACGCTATAAACGTGTTAACGATGCCGGGTATGACCATCTTCAGCGCCTGGGGCAGAATTACCAGTCCCATCCTGCGCCAATACCCGAGCCCCAGCGCACTGGCCGCCTCATACTGCCCCCTCGGGATTGCCTGCAAGCCGCCTCGTATGACTTCTGCCATGTAAGCGGACTGCCAGAGCGTAATGCCGATCAGCGCCCTTGCAAGCTTTTCAAAATTGACACCCTCGGGAAGAAACAGCGGCAACATCACCGACGCCATGAACAGCACGGTAATCAGCGGAACGGCCCGCCAGACTTCAATGAAAACGACACATAGGCCGCGAATGATAGGCATCTCGGAGCGACGCCCCAAGGCCAGAAGAATACCGATGGGCAGCGAGGCGATAATCCCGATGTACGCGAGAATAAGCGTTAGCATCAGGCCGCCCCATTTCGTGCTCTGAACCTCCTCAAGTCCGAACGACCCTCCCGGTATCAGGAAATACCCAACGAAAGGCAGGCCAAAGATACCGAACAGCCCCAGCCACTTCCGGCCCGGAAATCCCTCGATAAACTGAGGGACAAAGGCAATGGCAAGCAGCAGGAACATGACATCTACCCGCCATTGCAAGACGTCCGGATAAAACCCGTAGATAAAGAAGTTCAGGCGCTGGCTGATGAACAGCCAGCAAGCTCCAGCGCCGGTACAGTCTTTCGCATCACTTCCAACAAAGGTCGCATCGAGGAAGAACCAGTTGAGCAAAGGCCCGACGCTCGTCACGATCAGATAGGCCACCGCCACAGTCAGTATCGTGTTGTACCAACCGGAAAACAGATTCTCTCGCATCCATTTGACGGGCCTGAGCGCTTTTTTGGGTGCCTTCATGGTTGACTCGGTCATCATCGCTCCTTAATGGCCACAGCCCGGTTGTATATATTCATGAACAGCGAGATCAGCAGACTGATCGTGAGATACACCGCCATCGTCATTGCGACAACTTCCACGGCCTGTCCGGTCTGGTTCAGTGTCGTACCCATAAATACAGCAACCAGATCGGGATAGCCGATAGCTGTAGCGAGCGAGGAGTTTTTGACAAGATTCAGGTACTGGCTGGTCAATGGCGGAATGATGACTCGCATGGCTTGCGGGATAACGACCAGCCGCAGGGTCAGTCCGCTCGGCAGCCCAAGAGCTTTGGAGGCTTCTGTCTGCCCCTTGCTGACAGACAGGATGCCGGACCGCACGATTTCAGCAATGAAACTGGCTGTGTAAAGAGAAAGCGCAATCCAGAGCGCAGCCAACTCTGGAATAATGGTCACCCCGCCGCCGAAGTTAAAACCCTTGAGCGCAGGCAGTTCCCATTCGAGGGGGCGACCAGCCACCAGGAAAGCAATCAGTGGGACAAGTACCAGAATCGCGACACTTACCTTGAACGTCGGAAAGATCTGGCCAGTGGCCAATTGTCTTCTCTTGGCCCATGCCCGGATACCGACCACGGATGCGATGGCAACGACAATGCCCCCCCATACAAGTCCGAAACCATCCTGGGTGAGCGGCTCCGGCAAATAAAGCCCCCGGTTATTGAGAAACAGTGTTCCGCCAACGTCAATGCTCTGTCGGGGGCCGGGCAAATTGCTGAGAACGGCGAAGTACCAGAAGAAAATCTGCAGCAGCAACGGGATATTCCGAATGACCTCGATATAGACGAGCGCCATCTTGGCTACCAGCCAGTTGCTAGATAGCCGAGCAACGCCAATCACAAAGCCGAGAATCGTTGCGGCGATCACACCCATCGCTGAAACAAGTAGTGTATTGGTCAGGCCGACCCAGAAGGTCCTGCCGTACGACATGGTCGCATCGTAAGGCACCAAATGCATGATGATACCAAAGCCGGCGGTTTCCTTGAGAAAACCGAAACCGGTACTGATACCACGGCTTTCCATATTGGAAAGTGTGTTGTCGACAAGTACCCATCCACCCCAGAAAACCAGGCCAATGGCGATGACCTGAAAGAAAATCGAGCGGACTCGTGGGTCGTACCAGGGCTTTGGCCCTGAAGGTCTGGTGTCAATTGTTTGTTTTTTCATGAAGTTTCCTGAAGAGCTTCCCTGCGGATTACAGCATCAGAGATCACAGCGGAGCCTCCTCACCAGAGGCCCCGCTGCATGCTTTCAGGTTTTAACGAACGGGCGGCGCGTAAAGGATACCGCCATCGGTCCACAGCGCGTTGATACCACGATCCAGGGCAAGCGGAGTATCCGGTCCGACGTTGCGATCATACATTTCGCCATAGTTGCCCACTGTTTTTACCACCTTGTGGCCAAAATCATCAGGCAGTCCCAGTTTGGCCCCCATATCCCCATCCGTGCCCAGCAGGCGCTGAATGTTCGGGTTGTCGGATTTGAGCATATCATCAGCATTGGCGCTGCTAACACCAAGTTCCTCGGCGTTGATCTGAACAGCAAGCACCCACTTCACGATATTGAACCATTGGTCGTCGCCTTGGCGCACAACCGGGCCCAGCGGCTCCTTGGAGATAGTGTTCGGCAGGATCTTTGCGGAATTCGGGTCGGACAGCTTCGAACGCAAGGCTGCCAACTGGGAACGGTCCGAGGTCAAGACGTCGCAGCGACCGGCGGCGAAGCCCTGAACGGTCTGCTCTGAGGTATCGAACACGATCGGCTTGAACTCCATGCCTTTGGCACGGAAGTAGTCTGACAGGTTCAGCTCGGTCGTGGTGCCGGCCTGGATACAGACAGTGGCGCCGTCGAGCTGTGTGGCATCATCCACCCCGATTCCTTTGTTGATCAGGAAGCCCTGGCCATCGTAGTAGTTGACGCCCGCAAAGTTCAGGCCCAGCGATGCGTCCCGTGTCAGTGTCCAGGTGGTGTTTCGTGAGAGCATATCGATCTCACCCGACTGCAGCGCAGTGAAGCGCTCTTTGGCGGTCAGCGGTGTGAATTGAACGGCACTTGAATCACCGAAGATGGCCGCTGCAACTGCGCGACATGTATCTACGTCAATGCCGGTCCAGTTGCCTTTCTCGTCAGGCTGGGAAAATCCCGGCAGGCCACTGGTTACTCCACACTGGAGGTGGCCTTTTTCTTTCACACTTTCCAGCGTGGTGGCCGCCATGGCACCTGTGGTTACAAACGTGCCCATTGCCAGAGCAATACCCAGGGCAATCGATTTCGTCTTTCTCATTGTCTTAGTCTCCGAACATCTGTTGGTTTTGTCGCAACGAGTCTGCCCAGCAAGTTGTGAGCCATGCACTACAAACCAATGATTTATATTGTTTTTATCCACCACCAGAGCGCTTCCGACCAATCTGGTTAGCGGTGATGGTGTTTCATGCACTACTACAGTGCCGTCGTTGCGGCCCCATGCGCCAAGAAAAGGCAACATTAGAGACCGTGCTCTATAAAAGTAGAACAATGTTTGGGAAATTAACTAATTTTTATAAGAAATTAATTGGATATTTTGAAGTCGGCAGGCTCTTTGTACGTTTCGAGGCGCTTCAACCAGCCCGGCAGCCAACGTTCGCGCTCAATGGAATCTTCAGCGTTCTGTGCCCTGCGAGTCAGTACCTGCCGGGCCGCCTCCTGAAATTGCTTAATGGCCGGTTCTTCCGGGTTGCCAGACATGGCCATCAGCACCTGTAACAGGCCCCAGCCTTCGCCTTTATAGCGTTCCGTCTGCGCAAGTCCCTCTCCTTTAAAATTGACGTAATCCATGAGGGCGTACACCCCGCCCGGTGTCTGACTGAGGGCTTCAAGGCGGGCGGCAATGTCATCCTTCCGTTCTGCGGGGGCTGCATCGATCACATCCGCCAACGATTTTCTGGCCCGGCGAAATATGAACTCCGCCTGAAGACCCTGGGTGCCTGCCAGAAACTCCCTCAGCTCTGCCATTTCAGGCGAATCAAGGACTGCGAGAAAAGATTGCCTGTTTGCCCAGGGGGCATCAAATGGCTCGACGACTCTCAGCCACTCGGGAATGCTCACCTGGCGCTGCCGCATGTACTCAATCAGGGCCGGAAAGCTTTCAACGAATCTCCCATCAACACCCTGCGGATACCAGATAAAGTGCCCGATCCCCAGAGATGGGAAAGCCTCACCCTCGTTCCAGTGGACAAGACACTCGAAACGCCCCGCGCACTCGTTTAGAAATATTTGCTGACCGACCCAATCCATCTGAGCGGGCTTGAGGACGAGGGAAACATCTGCACGCGATGCCGACGCGGCAGTTTCAGTCTCTTCTGCTAACTGACTGAATTCAGGAGACTCATCCTTTTCGGGACCCGAATCGCAACCGGTCAGAATGACGGAAGAGAGAAACAGAATCAGCGGGAAGCATTTTTTAACCAATCAATCACCTCATAGACATGATCGTCCGGCGCAAACACCGGACAGAATAACTCCTGAATTTCGCATCCTTGGCAATAATCGAAACGCACCCGTTCAGCTCACGCCCTCAAGGTTAAACAGGGGAGGCTCCGACGACCGGTGTCGGGGTATCTCCCGGGATCCTTGTGGCGATTATTTTCTCCTTAGACTTGCACGGTTGTACCACGATGACCGGCTAGTGGTTCGGCGAAGTCAATTATGGATCATTTCCGCTTCTCGATAATGACTGTTCACTTAACGATCTTTAAGACTTCTTGAAACTGGTCCATCAGCCGAACGCCGAGTTTTCGAATTATTTCAAATTATTACAAAGTAGTTACCGAGTAATGCATTTCAATTATATAGAGTCACGCACCGGACTGTGCATTGCCCGGTCCTGCAGTCAAAAAACTGAAAAAAGGATGTTTTATGAAAAACGCATTGATTTGCTCAGCTCTGTGCGCCGCACTGGCGTCCGGCACTGCCCACGCGGATAACCAGGGTACCTCCAGCTCCAACGGTCTGACCACTAACGATCTGGTCGCAAATGGCTATGCGGAAGCACGCCTGGGTTTTGCCGATATGGGTCTGAGCGATGATGCCATTGTTGTCGCAGGTACATTCGGCACGGCTCTGGACCAGGTTTTGCCAGGCCTGGGTGCTGAGGCAGAACTGACGCTGACTGCCGCGGATGCCGAAGCCAGCTATTTTGGAGAAACCTTCGAAGCCAGCTACTTCGGCCTCGGAGGCTACGCCACCTATACTCTGAGCCTGGATGAGCAGATCAGGGGGCTGGAACTTCTGGGTAGGGCCGGCCTGGTTTACGTGGATGCTGAAGTTGACACCGCATTCGGCTCGGCTGGCGATTCCAACATCGAACTCGGCGTGGGCATTGGCGCCCGCTACAACCTGCAAAACAACCTGGCCATTGTCGGCCGCTTCGACACCTACGACATTGATGTCCTGAGCATTGGTGCCACCTACCGGTTCTGATTATTCTCCAGAACTGTCGGGCCCTGTTTCAGACAGGGCCCTGAAAACCCCGTCAATTCATAACGTGCATTTATCGCTGAATCCGGGTTCAATTTCGAATTTGAACACTCTCGTTTCAGTTAGTTGCATCTCTGGGCGGGCTATTCATGCCGCAGCGCATCAATGGGGTTGAGCATGGCAGCTTTCCGCGCCGGGAAGTATCCGAAGATAACGCCAATCGCCACGGAAAAAGTAAACCCGACCGCCATAACCGCCGGCGAGACGACAAAGGGCATATCCAGCCGCCAGGTAACCAGCCAGGTTCCCCCTACGCCCAGAACGAGGCCTATGATGCCGCCGAGCGTCGAGAGCGCAATGGACTCTACTAGAAACTGGGTCAACACATCACGGGCCTGCGCACCGATGGCAAGGCGAATGCCGATCTCCCGCGTACGCTCTGTGACCGATACCAGCATGATATTCATGATGCCGATTCCGCCAACCAGCAGGCTGACCGCCGCAATCGCACCGAGCAGAACCGTCAGGGTGTTGGTGGTACTTTCCAGGGCCTGGGCGATGTCCTGGGTATCCCGGACATAGAAGTCATCGGCGGCGTCAGCAGAGGCACTGCGGCGCTGTCTCAGCAGGGATTCAATCCGTGTCTGGACCACGCCGGTCGAGCCATCCACCTGGGCAGACACGTAAATCGCATCAACATCGAGCTCGCCTACCAGCCGTCGCTGTACCGCCTTGACCGGCATCAAGATGGTTTTGTCCCGATCCTGACCCATGGTCTCACCCTTCTCTTCCAGCACGCCAATTACCCGGCAGGCCGTCCGCCCTACCCGAATATTTGACCCTAATGGTTCCTGACCCAGGAACATTTCCTCGATCAGTGTTTTGCCGATAATGCACACGGCAGCGCCGGAAGACAGCTCGCTGGGCTCAAACCCTCGACCGTAATCCAGGTAATGGTTGCGTACGGCAAAATACTCGTTGGTGGTGCCGATTATTGGGACCGTGTCATTAACATTACCTATGACAACAGTGGCGCGGGTATTAAGCGCGGGAGCCACAAGTACGCCGTCTACCTCGTTGCTGATGGCCTCTGCATCGGCCAATTCGAAGTTCTCCGCACTGGTTCGGACTCCACCGGGGCCCCGCTGGGCGGAGCCCGGCATAACAAACAGCAGGTTGGAACCGATGCTGGCGATCTGTTCAGTGACACTGCGGGTGGCTGACTGTCCCAAGTGTACCATAGCGACCACGCTCGCAACCCCGATAATGATGCCGAGGGTGGTCAGGAACGAACGCAGCTTGTTGCGGGCAATGGCCTGCACCGACATACCCAGGGTGTCCAGAGCCCTCACGGGATAACCTCCGCAGGCGCGCCATCCCTGACCAGCTTGCCATCGGTGAAAAACAGCACCCGGTCGGCATACCTGGCGATTTCAGGCTCATGGGTCACCATGAGGATGGTAATTCCACGTTGTTCACGGATGGAAACCAACTCCTTCATGATCTCTCCGGCCATCACAGTATCCAGGTTGCCCGTGGGCTCATCCGCCAACAGTACCGGCGGTTCGGTTACCAGAGCCCGGGCGATCGCCACCCGCTGCTGCTGGCCGCCGGAGAGCTGGGCAGAGGTCGCATTGACCCGCTCGGAAAGGCCAACGTTCGTCAGTGCCTGCATCGCCAACTGACGGCGCCGGGCCGGCCGCACCCCTTCATAGATCAGTGGCAGCTCGACATTGCCCAAGGCACTGACCCTGGGCAACAGGTTAAAACTCTGAAACACGAAACCCATGAAATGGCGACGTAACAGGGCCAGCTCGTCCTGGTCCAGGCGACCGACTTCCACGCCCCGGAACCAGTATTCACCAAAGGACGGTACATCGAGGCAACCGAGGATATTCATGCAGGTGGACTTCCCGGAACCCGAGGGCCCCATGATGGCGACGAACTCCCCGGCGCGGATAGTCAGGCTCACACCATCCAGGGCGCGAACTTCCGTAGGGCCACTACCGTAAATCTTGAAGATGTCGTGCATCTGCACTACAACAGGTGCCTGTCCCGCCTGAAGAACTCCTGATGAACTCTGATCATTCATGGCGCTGCCGTCTGTATTCCGGTGACCACTGTGTCTCCCTCGGCCAACTCATCACCGGTCAGTTCCGTAAACCGGCCATCAGATGCCCCCGTCCGCACCACCATCCGGGTGGGCTGCCCATCACGCATTACCCACACAGTGTTTGAAGGCCCGAGTCGATTACCGCCGGCCCGGGCGCCGGGGTGACTGAACAGCCCTCCGCCACCGGCATCGGCCTCAGGTGGTGTGAAACGGAATGCCATGTTGGGAACCCGGAGAACATCCTCACGCCGTCCGGTTTCGACGGTGGCGGTTGCTGTCATGCCCGGTCTGAGAAGCCCTTCGCTGTTATTGACGGACAGCACAGTGGTGTAGGTGACCACATTGTTCTCAACGGCAGGGTACAGATGAACCTTGAGCACTTTGGCGGAAAACTCCCTTCCGGACCAGGCATCGACAGTAAAGGTCGCGTTTTGCCCCGCCTCCACCAATCCGACATCCGCCTCATCCATAGAGACATGCAGTTCCATTTCTTTCAGGTCCTCCGCCAGCAGAAACAGGACCGGTGTCTGGAAGCTGGCCGCCACGGTATTGCCGGGCTCGATACTGCGCTGTAGAACAACACCGTCGATGGGCGAACTGATCACAGCTTTTTCAAGCCGGGTCCGAGCCTGGGACACAGATGCGTCAGCCTGCCGCACTGATGCCCGTGCATAAGCCAGCTTGGCTTCTGCGCGTTTGCGAGCTGCCATGGCAGCATCCAGTTCCGCCTGGGCGGAAGTGCCCCGCTCACGCAATGCATTGACCCGGCGCTCATCTACCCTGGATTCCTGAAGCGTGGCCTCAGCCTCCGCCACGGATGCCTGGGCCAGCGCAAGCTGCGCCTCGGCCTGTTCCAGGGCAACTTCCAGTTCATCGGTATCAAACAGAGCAAGCACCTGACCTTCGGTAACCTGGTCATTCTCATCGACCAGGACCCGGGTAATCAGGCCCGAAATCTCGGCACCCACCGAAACCTCGCTTTTGGGCTCAAGACTTCCGGTTGCGGTGGCCGTCAGCACCATGTTGCCCCGGTCCAGTCGGTGGGTCTGCCACAGCACTTCTTTGTCATCCGGCCACAGCCACCAGCCAGAGAGGGCTAAAAGTACCAAGAGCACAATCAGCCAGGCCAACCTGCTTGCCCTTCCCCGCTTACGCTCCGATCGGATAATACGATTGACCTCGACAGCCATTTCTTGCTGTCGGCTTGAGTCCTTTCCCTCTTGCATCAACCGATCCCCCAAACCGGAATAACACGCGTCACTGAGTTGAGTCCCTTCATGGTGCCTCCTTCGCAGAAAGTATGTTGACGGGGAAACCCACCGCTCTCTAGAGTTTAGAGGAGTTCAGACACCGTTTGGTGAAATGGAGACCTAAAAGAATGCCAAGCCTTGAACCCGCACAGCTGGGGCTGCGCACCCGGCTTTTCAAATTGCTTTTCGAATCCGAAAGCCGCGCGGCCAAGGCTTTTGATATTGGTTTGGTCCTACTGATTTTCATCAGTGTCGGGATTGTCATGCTCGACAGCATAGACAGCTACCACCAACGTTATGGGGACCTGTTTTTCTACACGGAATGGGGCATCACCATTCTCTTTACGATTGAGCTGGCTCTGAGAATCTACTGTTTGCAGAAGCCCTGGCTCTACCTGAAAAGCTTCTATGGCATCATCGACCTTCTGGCGATCTTGCCGTCATGGCTGACCCTGATCGTGCCCGGTTCCCACACCCTGATTATCGTCCGAATGCTCCGGGCATTGAGGCTGTTCCGGGTGCTTGACATGATGATTCTGGAGGGAGAGAAGAGGCTCCTGCTCGACGCCATGATACGGAGCCGGCATCAGATCCTTCTGTTCCTGTTTACCGTATTGATGGTTGTGACTATCTTTTCCTCCATTCTTTATCTGATCGAGCCCGCCGAAGCCGGGTTTACCAACATTCCGACCGCGATTTACTGGGGCATTGTCACGCTGACGACGGTCGGCTACGGAGACATAACACCGGTTACACCCCTGGGACAGTTTATATCGGTAGCGATAATGCTCACCGGCTATTCGATCATTGCACTGCCTGTGGGCGTCTTCTCCGCCGAAGTGATCCGGGCCTTGCGTGAAGAGCGCTATTCCCGTGAATCCTGCCCCGGATGCGGAAGGGATCGACATGAACGGGACGCTCGTTATTGCAAATTCTGCGGTACCTGGCTCGATGAAGATACGATTGATCCGCGCAAAAAGGCAGAAAGTCCCGCAACCTGAGGCTCCGGGCTTCCGTGCATCGGCTTGCATGCCTCAATCCATCAGATGCTCGGACAGTGCTGACCTGATCTCATCAGGAATAGGCAAGGCTTTTTCTGCGGCGTAATCAAAATGAATCAGGACGGCCACACCACGGGCAACCTGTTTGCCATTCTGCCAGGCCTCCTGAACCACGTGGCAGGAGCTGTTGCCGATTTTGCCAATCCCGGTGCGAATTTCCACCGGCATATGCCAGTAACTCTGTGCCTTCAGGTCAATCTCCAGCCGAGCGAGGATCAGCGGCCAGGTGTCAGTTTCCAGGGTGGGATGAAAAATCTGGAAAATCGGCGTTCTGGCCTGTTCAAACCAGACTGGCAAGGCGGTGTTGCTGATGTGCCCAAGGGCATCGGTATCGCTGAAACGTGGTTCCAGTTCAAGATGAAACATCGTGACTCCCCTATTTCCAAAACCACGTACTATACACTGATGGAGGAGCGGGGCCCGACTCTAAGACTGAGGCAAGATGCGCAACACCCGGCCCTCGGGGCTGTCTGTCAGCAGATACACCGCACCCTCCGGGCCGCTGACCACATCGCGAATTCGTTCGTTCAGTTCTTTGAACAAGGTTTCTGAATCCTTTGCCCGTAACCCATCCAGCTCAACCCTGTGCACGCTCCGGTCCGCAAGCGCCCCTACCAGAAGACTTCCTCGCCATGCCGGAAACAGATCGCCCCAATAGCGGGTCATTCCGGACGGTGCGATGGAAGGCGACCAGTAGAGCAGGGGCTGCTCCATGCCTTCGCGTTCGGTAAACGGACTAACCAGGGCGCCGGTATAATCAATCCCATGGGTAATTACCGGCCAGCCATAGTTATTTCCGGGCTTGATCAGGTTGATTTCATCGCCGCCCCGGGGGCCGTGCTCATGGGCAATCAGCCTGTCCTCAACCGGATCATAGAGAAGCCCCTGAACGTTGCGATGACCGTAACTGTAGATTTCCGGCAGCACTCCTTCGCGGCCGAAGAAGGGATTATCACCCGGGACGATTCCGTCAGGATTCAACCGGACAATCTTACCCAGATGACTGGACAGGTCCTGGGCCCGCTCGCGGAAATCAAACCCGTCACCCAGAGTAACCACCAGAGTGCTGTCCGGAAGCCAGGCCATCCGGCCACCGTAGTGCGCGTTTCCGTATTTGGCTGGGGTGGCCCGGAAAATCTCGGTGACACCCTCCAGCGCTTCTCCTTCGAGCCTGCCCTTCGCAACACACAGATGATTAGCGGAACGCGTACCACAAGCGTAGCTCAGGAAAATCATCCGGTTCTCTGAAAACTCCGGGGACAGCACCACCTCGAAAAGCCCTGCCTGACCGTCGTTGAACACAGCGGGCACTCCGGTTATCGGGGCTTCCAGCAAACGGCCTGCGTCAGAGATTCTCCTGAGCCGGCCGGGCCTTTCTGTGACCAGGGCGCCGCCCGCCGGCAGGAAAGCCAGGGACCAGGGGCGCTCGAGGCCGGAAGCGACCGTCTCGACGGAGTAGTTCATCTCCGACTGGGCTTTGGCGGAACCATAGGGCCATGCCACCCCGACTACCAGACAACACAGCGCCATCGACGTGGCCGAATGGCTACCCTCAGAACGAAGCCGGGATGCCGATAGTCGGGCAAACAGCCAACCGGCCAAAGCTGCGGTGCCGAGCATGGCAGCCAATCCAGCCTGGGAACGGGTTGCCGCGATCAACGTCGGCATGGGTGCAAGGGCGTCGGCAGCCGCCAGGGCGGCCCAAAGCCCGGCGGCCGCAGCCAGGGCGAACACCAGTCCGCGAACGTGCGGTCCGGTAACCCGCAATACTCCGGCGGCCACAGCCTGTGAGGGCAGGAACGCCGCCCCGAAAAGAATCGCGTAGACCGGGCCGAAATTGAGCAGGTCATGGGCGGTTGCAAACAGGCGAGTAGCCATATCGATCGGTATCCCCAACTCCTGAAGAGCAAGCATGTTCAGCTGGGTCTGGACTACCGATCCAAGGATCACTCCGGCCATCAGGGCGGCCAGAAAACCCAGTAAAATTCGCCCTATTCCCTGTCTGCCTTTCATTGGAAGTCTCTCCGAAAGCTTTCCCGTTTCTACGACTGATCCTGTTAGATACAAGCATAAAAAAACCGGAGCATCACGCTCCGGCTTCATTCAGGGACTGAGTAGTGGCGTTATTTACTGCTCCACAAACGCCCGTTCGATAACGTAATGCCCCATGTCGCCACCCCGAGCTTCCTTGAAGCCCATTTTGTTCAGGATGGCGCAGGTATCCTTGAGCATGCTTGGGCTGCCACAAATCATGAACCGGTCGTTTTCCGGATCGAAATCCGGCAGGCCCAGATCACGGGTAATCTTCCCGGTTTCCATGGCATCCGTCAGCCGGCCACGGTTGCGGAAATCCTCACGGGTGACAGTCGGATAATAGACCAGCTTGCCTTCGACCATCTCACCGAAAAACTCGTTCTCCGGAAGCTCCTCGATTTCCTTCTGGTAAGCAAGTTCTGACTGGTAGCGCACGCCGTGAGTCAGGATCACTTTGTCGAATGCCTCATAGACTTCCGGATCCTTGATGATACTCATGAACGGGGCGAGCCCGGTACCGGTGCTGATCAACCAAAGATTCTTGCCCGGCAGAAGATTATCCAGAATCAAGGTGCCGGTAGGCTTTCGGCTCACCAGAATTTCGTCTCCCACCTGGATCTTCTGAAGGCGGGAAGTCAGTGGGCCATCCTCAACCTTGATTGAGAAGAACTCCAGCTCTTCCTCATAATTGGCGCTGGCAATACTGTAGGCACGCATCAAGGGCTTACCTTCGGTTTCCAGACCAATCATGACGAAATGCCCGTTCTTGAAACGAAACCCTGGATCCCGGCTTGTGGTGAAGCTGAACAGGGTATCGTTCCAATGATGGACGCTGGTAACTTTCTCTTTAATCAGGTTGCTCATGTAAACCTCTTGCCTGTTCGTTCCGCGTGTTACGGCCGATTTTTCAATTTTGGATTGCCCTAAGTGTAACCCGGCACTAACCTATCGGGAAAATGGGATATTCTCATAACCTTATTCGAGCAGGTCGATTTAGAGCGAAATGTCATGAAATACAGTTTTCGACAACTGGAAGTCTTTCTGGCTGCGGCCCATTTCCAGAACATCACCCGCGCTGCCGAGTCCCTCGCCATGTCTCAGTCCGCAGCCAGCAGTGCGCTTAAGGAGCTGGAAAACCAGTTTGATATCCAGCTGTTTGACCGCGTTGGCAAACGCCTTCAACTGAACGAGCTCGGTCGACTCTACCGGCCAAAGGTTGAAGCCGTCCTCGCCCAGTCCAATGAGCTGGAGCAGGCGCTCAGCAAACACACGGAAGTCGGTGCCTTGAAAGTGGGCGCGACACTTACCATTGGAAACTATCTGGCCGTAGGTGTCATGGCCCAATACATGAATACCCCTACCCGTCCGCGAGTCGCCCTGGAGGTTGCCAACACGAGCACGATCGCCAGAAGGGTCAAGGATTTCGAGCTGGATATCGGGCTGATCGAGGGGGAACTTCAGTCGTCGGAACTGGACGTCATTCCATGGCGAGGCGATGAACTGGTCGTTTTCTGCTCACCCAGCCACCCTCTGGCCAGCAAACATTCGCTGACCGATAACGATCTTCGCGATGCCACCTGGATCATGCGAGAACAGGGCTCCGGCACACGGCAGAGTTTCGAAAGAGGGATGCACGGTCTATTACCGGACCTGAACGTACTTCTGGAACTGGAACATACAGAAGCCATCAAGCGCGCGGTTGAAGCAGACCTTGGCATTGGTTGCCTGTCCGACGTTGTTTTGGCCGACGCCTTCAAACGTGGAAGTCTGGTTCCTCTGGCTGTGCCGGAGCACCGCCGTTTTGACCGGCAGTTCTACTTCATCCTGCACAAGCAGAAATACCGCAGTGCTGGGATTGACGCCTGGATCGAACTTTGTCGGAAGCTTGAATGAAAACGGGTCAGCTCACCGGCCCGCTGTGAAACCGGAACTCGGTGTCCGGCTCTTCAATCAGCACCTTTTCCAGCGCCAAAAACTCAGCGACGCGTTCGTCCACTGGGCCGGAGGCCGCCTGCTCAGCAAGCTTGAGATAATCCTGAAAGTGCCGCGCCTCGGATTTCAGGAGGCTGGTGTAGAAGTCTTCCAGCTTCTCATCGAGAAATGGCGCCAGTGCCGCAAACCGTTCACAGGAGCGCGCTTCGATAATAGCGCCCACTATGAGAACATCCACAAGGCGGCCGGGATCTTCTGAGCGAACTTCCTGTCTTAGACCGGCAGCATAGCGAGCCGGTGTCAGGTGGCAATACTCCACGCCTCGTTTGTTCATAATCGCAAGTACCTGCTCAAAATGCCTTAGCTCCTCGCGGGCCAGCCGCGACATTTTGTTCAGCAACTCAGTGTTGTCCACATACCGGTACATCAGGCTGAGCGCGGTCGATGCGGCCTTTTTCTCACAATGGGCATGATCGATGAGCATCACGTCCTGGTTGGCCAGGGCGTTGTCGATCCATCCTCGTGGGGTCCGGCACGGCAGAAAGTCGTGAATATCTTGCAGGGCGTTATTCATGGCGTCATTACGGTGGTTGCTTTGCGGCCCGGGAGTATAACGCATCTAACAGATCGCTCCGACCTCTGTCCAACTTAACTTTATAAGGGGTTTCCTATAGAATGCTGCGCCAGTTTACGGCCTTTTCCGCCATAAAACTCCCGCCGGGCATTGACGCCCACGGCGCGGGACATTCCAACTGATGAGGGTCCATATCGTGTTAGAAGCCTACCGTGAACACGTTGCCGAACGTGAAGCCTTGGGTATTCCTCCCAAGCCACTGAACGCAGAGCAGACTGCCGCTCTGGTTGAGCTGCTGAAAACCCCGCCAGCGGGTGAGGAAGAAACCCTGGTTTACCTCCTGGAAAACCGCGTTCCGCCGGGTGTGGACGAAGCGGCTTATGTAAAAGCCGCTTTCCTGTCTGCCATTGTCAAAGGCGAAGCCGCTTCTCCGCTGATCGACAAAAAGAAGGCCGTTCAGCTGCTGGGCATGATGCAGGGTGGCTACAACATTGCCACTCTGGTTGACCTTCTGGACGACAGCGAACTGGCCGAGCTGGCCGGAAAAGAACTCAAGCACACGCTGCTGATGTTTGACGCGTTCAACGACGTTAAGGAAAAGATGGACGCCGGCAACGCCGTCGCCAAATCCGTGGTTGAGTCCTGGGCCAATGCCGAGTGGTTCACCAACCGGAAAAAGGTTCCCGAAAGCACCAAAATGGTGGTGTTCAAGGTTACCGGCGAAACCAACACCGACGACCTGTCTCCGGCTCCGGACGCCTGGTCCCGCCCGGATATCCCGCTGCACGCCCGCGCTGCCTATAAAATGGAACGCGACGGCCTGAAGCCGGAGGAGCCCGGCGTCACTGGACCCATGAGCCAGATCGATGAAATCAAAGCCAAGGGCCTGCCGGTTGCCTTCGTAGGTGACGTCGTCGGTACTGGTTCCTCGCGGAAGTCCGCCACCAACTCGGTGCTGTGGTTCTTCGGTGACGACATCCCGGGCGTGCCTAACAAGCGTGCCGGCGGTATCTGTATCGGTAACAAGGTTGCCCCGATCTTCTTTAACACCATGGAAGACGCCGGCGCCCTGGTATTCGAAGCGCCGGTCGACAACATGAACATGGGCGACGTCATTGAAGTCCGTCCTTACGACGGAAAGATCCTGAACGAAGCCGGCGAGACCATCTCCGAATTCGATTTCAAATCCGACGTGATTCTGGACGAAGTTCAGGCCGGCGGCCGTATCCCGCTGATCATCGGCCGCGGCCTGACCGCCAAGGCCCGTACCGCACTGGGTCTGGGTGCAACGGATATCTTCCGTCTGCCGAACGACCCGGAAGCAGGCACCAAGGGCTTCACGCTCGGCCAGAAGATGGTCGGCAAGGCCTGCGGCCTGGAAGAAGGCACAGGCGTTCGTCCTGGCACATACTGCGAGCCGCACATGACCACCGTCGGCTCCCAGGACACCACTGGTCCGATGACCCGTGATGAATTGAAAGACCTGGCGTGTCTGGGTTTCCAGGCGGATCTGGTAATGCAGTCTTTCTGCCACACAGCAGCCTATCCGAAGCCGGTTGATGTGGAAATGCAGCACACCATGCCGGACTTCATTCGCACCCGAGGCGGCGTTTCCCTGCGCCCGGGCGACGGCATCATCCATTCCTGGCTGAACCGCATGCTGCTGCCGGACACCGTGGGTACCGGCGGTGATTCCCACACCCGTTTCCCGATGGGCATTTCCTTCCCGGCCGGTTCCGGCCTGGTGGCGTTTGCCGCTGCTACCGGCGTTATGCCGCTGGATATGCCGGAATCGGTTCTGGTCCGTTTCAAGGGTGAAATGCAGCCGGGCATCACGCTGCGTGATCTGGTGCATGCCATTCCGCTGTATGGCATCAAGCAGGGCATGCTGACCGTTGAGAAGAAAGGCAAGATCAACGAATTCTCCGGCCGCATCCTGGAAATCGAAGGGCTTGAGCACCTGACCGTTGAGCAGGCATTCGAGCTTTCCGATGCTTCCGCCGAGCGCTCCGCAGCCGGTTGCACCATCAACCTGTCTGAAGAGTCCGTGGCTGAGTACCTGCGTTCCAACATCACGATGCTGCGCTGGATGATTGCCGAAGGTTACGGCGATCCGCGTACCCTGGAGCGTCGCGCCCAGCAAATGGAAGAGTGGATTGCGGATCCCAAGCTGATGCGTGCCGACAAGGACGCCGAGTACGCCCACGTGGTAGAAATCGATCTCGCCGAGATCAAAGAACCCATCGTGTGCTGCCCGAACGATCCGGACGACGCCCGCACCCTGTCCGAAGTGGCTGGCGACAAGGTCGACGAAGTTTTCATCGGTTCCTGCATGACCAACATTGGTCATTTCCGCGCCGCCGGTAAGCTGCTGGCACAGAACAAGGAGCCCCTGAAAACCCGTCTGTGGATGTCCCCTCCCACCAAGATGGACCAGGCCCAGCTGATGGAAGAAGGTTACTTCAACATCTACGGCACCGCCGGTGTTCGTACCGAAATGCCGGGCTGTTCTCTGTGCATGGGTAACCAGGCCCGCGTGGCAGCCAAGAGTACCGTGCTGTCCACCTCCACCCGTAACTTCCCGAACCGCCTGGGTGATGGTGCCAACGTGTACCTGACCTCTGCGGAACTGGCAGCGGTTGGTGCGGTCCTGGGCAAACTCCCCTCCGCCGCGGAGTACATGGAGTACGCCAAGGACCTGAACAGCATGTCGAAAGAGATCTACAAGTATCTCAACTTCGACCAGATGGAGAACTACACCAAGAAGGCCGCCGAAGCGAACGTTGCCTAAGCACTGACCTTTTCGGTTCAGCTCCACGAAAAACGCCAGCCTCCGGGCTGGCGTTTTTTGTCGACTAATACAGTACAAGTCTTATCAGAATTGCAGCCACGATAGGCAGGGCAACCCACTTCATCCACTTTGCGCTCTACTCGCCCATATTTACCCTTGCCGCAATAAAGGCTACCGAGACATTACTAACGGCCAGCATCAGCCCCCCACCAGCGGCACGATCAGCACCGGACGCTTGGAGTGAGTCAGCGTCTTGGTCGCGGTAGAGCCGATCAGAGCCTGCCCCAGCGCGCTGTGCTTGCGGGTACCCATAACGATCACATCGGCATTCATCTCGTCGCCGACTTCAAGGATTTTACGCCAGGGCGTGCCTTCCTCAATGCGCGCCTCAATGTTCTTCAGGCCTAACACTTCGTGCTCTTCCAGCTCTTCCTCGCAGAAGCACTCTATCCGCCCGCGGATCTTGGCGGTCAGCGCCTCAACGCCCTTGTGCAGCATCTCGTCGAGCTCTTCTTCTTCCATCATGTTACTCAGTACACTACGTGCGGTACCCGACAGGGACTCGATCACATAAAGGTAAGTGATCTGAGCGCCGGAGTAGTGACCACACAGGCTGACCGCTGCACGGAATGCCGGACGTGAACCTTGCTCAAGATCGGAGACATATAAAATCTTTTTAACATCATGGAACATTGTTCTTCTCCTCTATCCATCCGGGACAGGTATGGCTGTACCGCTCAGTGGTACAGCAGCTCCGGCAAAAACAGTGCTATCTGAGCAATGAACACAATCAGTGCCAAACGCACAATATCGGCACACCAGAACGGAGTAACACCCTTGAAGATAGTGCCCGTTTTGACATCTCTCAAAACGGCACTGAGCACAAAGACGTTCATACCCACGGGCGGCGTGATCAGACTGATCTCAGTCACGACAACGACAACTATGCCGAACCACACCAGATCGAAGCCCATACTCGCCACCAGCGGATAAAATACCGGCACTGTCAACAGGATCATCGACAGGCTCTCAAACACCATCCCAAGCACAATGTAGATACCCAAGATTGCCAGAATCACGACAATCGGCGCCACATCCAGCACAGTCACGAACCCCAGCAGCATGTCAGGAAGCCCGGCCCGGTTAATAAAGTCCGAGAAAATCAGCGCCCCTATCACCACGGCAAACAGCATTGCAGAAGTACGCGCTGTATCCGCCAGTGTTTCGAATAGCGTGGACCAAGTGAGGCTGCGTCGGGCGAGGGCAATCAGAAAAGCGCCACCGGCACCAATGCCCGCCGCTTCCGTCGGCGTGAAGACACCCAGATAGATACCGCCCATGACGACAGTAAACAACAGCAATACGCCCCAAACTCCTTTCAGCGCGCGCAAACGTTCCGGCCATTGGGCTTTCTCACCTGCGGGTCCGGCGCTGGGGTCACGCCAAACCACATAACGGACCGCGACCATATACATGACCATGCCGAGGATGCCCGGAATGAAACCGGCGGCGAACAGCTCACGGATCGAGGACTCGGTCAGCAGACCGTAAATTATCAGAATCACGCTCGGCGGAATCAGGATGCCCAGAGTGCCGCCAGCAGCTATAGAAGCGGTGGCCAAAGAGTCGGCATAACCGTATTTGCGCATCGGTGGCATGGCCACCTTGCCCATGGTCGCGGACGTTGCCAGACTGGAGCCACAGATCGCCGAGAAACCACCACAGGCTACCACCGTTGCCATTGACAGTCCGCCTTTGCGATGACCGAGAAAGGCATTGGAAACATGGTAAAGTTCCTGGGCCAGGCCCGAACGGGTCACCAGGTTACCCATCAGCACGAACAACGGAATTACCGACAGGCCATAATTCTGGACCGTATCGATCACCCGGTTCGACGCCATCGACAGGGCGCCCCGCCAGCGGAAATCCATGAAGTTGTTCAGGTCCAGCCCCATCAGAAAAGCGAAGCCAAAGAAACCGACCAGACCCATGGCAAAGGCAATCGGCACCCTCAGAACCAAAATCATGAAAAGGAGAACGGCAAAGCCGGTCAGCACGACGGTCATAGAATTTTCCGTAACTGATTGGTTTATTTTTTAGGAGTGAACAGGATGCGATAAACGCCGAGCGTTATCACCGCTGCGGCGGTCAACCAACTCATAATGGCGATGTACTCGGCCATATAACCACTGGGCAGGCCAAGAAATTCCGTCACAACACCACGCCGGATCGACCTCTCGCCAAGCTCAAAGATACGTACCGCAAGGAAGTACATCGAAGAGGAAATAATCAGGGCCGAAACCAGTCCAAGAACCTTCAACACCGTTTGCCCCAGCACATTGTCCAGCAGATCCACTACGATATGCCCGCCCCGATAAGTGATAACCGGCATCGCCGCGAATACCATCAGGGCAAGACCGAGTCTGGTGAGCTCTGTGGCCCCGGGAACGGGACTGTTGAAAAGATAGCGACCGGCCACGTCCAGGCAGGTAGTCAACATAAGCAGGAAGAGAACTGACGCTGCTACAACCTCCAGAAGGAAGACCAGCCACTTGGCTGGCCCCTTCTCCCTATAATGCCTGTTAACCCATTTAGCGAGAGACATGCATTTACTCCTGGTGCTCACGCTCATACTCACGGGCAACGGTCCGCAGCTCTTTTAGCGCTTGCCCGGCCTTCGGGGCACGATCAGACACGCTCTGGATCCACTGTTCATCCATGCCCTGAATCAGCTTCTGGAAGTCCTGCGCCATCTGATCGCCTTCCTTAACCCGGATGATGTTGACACCAGCTTCCTCCGCAGCCTTCAGGCCCTCGTCATCAATACGATCCCAGGCGCGTCCGGCCAGGGCGGACAGTTTTTCACCCGATACGCTCATGATCGCCTCGCGATCCTTGGGGTCCAGCTTTTCCAGGAAGTATGGATCGATGAACATGGAAAAACTGCCGAGGTACATGCCTCCAGGGAGCATGGTGACGTTGGGCGCCACCTCCTTGAGGCGCAGGGTCTTCTGCTCGCCCATGGGGAGGAAGGCACCATCGATCACCCCCTGCTGCATCATTTGATAGACTTTTGGGGCTGGCGCTGAAACCGGAGTCACGTCCATTCGCTTGCCAAGCTCGGTCTGGACGCCACCGCCAATGCGAATCTTCTTGTCCTTGATCTGGTCGAAGGACGTGATTGGCTCAATGGACTGGATATAGCCCGGACCGTGGGTAAACATGCCCAGGAGGGTCAGGCCTTCAAACTCGCCGGAGTCCATGAAGTACTTGTTATACACCCGCCAGAGTGCCACGGAACCCGCCTCGGCTCCTACACCAAGGCCCGGCAATTCCACGATCTGGGGCAACTTGAAACGGCCCGGAACGTAACCGTGGTAACTGAATCCGGCGTTGACGACACCGTCCTCTACCAGCTGGAACATGGTTTTCGGGTGGCCCAGATCGTTTTCGATTTCAACCTTAACCCGTCCTTCCGTTGCCTCTTCGACCCATTTGGCCCATGTCGGCCAGACTACGGCGTTTTGTGGGTTGGTCGGCGGCAACCAGGTCCCGACGTGCAACGTCGTGGCGGCGAAAGCACTGCCGGATATCGCCAGCCCCAATGAAAGGATGGCGGCTTTGGTAAAGAGCTTTGTTGTTGTCATAACGGCCTATCTCCTGATTATTTTGTAGTTATCGCTTGCATTGCCGCGGCCCGGGGAGCCCTCACGAACGTTCCAGATGTTGCCACTGCTGGCCTCATGGCATTCGCCCGCTTCGGACTCCCCTCAGGTATCCGCGAACAGTGGATGAATGTTGTTCTTGTTGAATTTGAGAACGGGATCCAGCTCCGTCATCTCGAATGAAATCTGGCAGTAGCTGGTATCAGTGACCGGCTTCATCCAATCGCACAGAATGTCGAACACCCGCCTGGCGACTTCCTTTTTCAGCACCATATCCCGGCCATGGCCAATTTTCAGAGTCAGGTTGAGGAAGGAGAAATCTTCCCTGCCATCTGCGACCCGGAAGTCGTCGCAACGAATAGCACGACTACGAACGCCACCAATGGGGAAAGCCCCGGTAGAGACAACGTATTCGTGTAAACGTGAGAACAGCGACTGGAATTCCAGACGGTCGTGCAGGTTTCCTGAATACTCGACGATGAAATGAGGCATAGGATGAGTCCCGGATAGTAGGTTCATCGTTGTTACTGGACATCCCCGGCAACATCTGCAACACAGGGACTACCCAGAATCTAATTAACATATTAAGTTTTGTCAAATCGGCTCCGAAAATGAAATCAGGCCGGGAAATCGGCGTCCAGCAACCTAAACCGGACTCTTGACTTAGTTAATATGTTAACTAAAATATCAGAATCATCGGCAGGACCCAGCGCTCGTTCCGGTCTCTGGACTCGAGCTACTGCAACCCGTGACGGACCACCGCCCGTTCATCCATCCGACAACAAAAAGGTGCATTACACGCATGTTGACGAAAGATCAGATCGAAACGGCTGCTGACCGCCTATACCAGGCTGAGACCAACCGCAAACAGATCCCGGCCCTCACGCTTGAGCATCCGGACATGACTATGGAAGAGGCCTATGCCATCCAGAAGGCCTGGGTAGACAGGAAGGTGGCCGAAGGCCGAAAGGTAATGGGCTACAAGATTGGCCTGACCTCTCGTGCGATGCAGATGTCCTCCAATATTGATGAGCCGGACTATGGCGTTTTGCTTGATGACATGCTGTTCGAAGACGGCGCCACCATCAAGGCATCCGACTTCCTTGATCCTCGCATAGAGGTCGAACTGGCCTTTGTGCTGAAAAAGCCACTGTTCGGCGATAACGTCACGATTTTCGATGTGATCAACGCAACCGACTACATCATCCCGTCACTCGAGCTGATCGCGGCCCGCTGCCTGCGCACCGATCCGGAAACCGGCTACACACGCAAGGTCTACGACACTATTTCGGATAATGCCGCCAACGCTGGCATCGTTATGGGGGGCCGCCCCATTCGCCCGATGGACATCGACCTGCGCTGGGCCGGCTGCATGCTGTACCTGAACGGCCAGATCGAAGAAACCGGCCTGGCCGGTGGCGTTCTGGGAAATCCCCTCAAAGGCATAACCTGGGTCTGCAAGCGCTTCGCGCCTCACGATGTTGGCCTCGAACCGGGTCAGGTCATACTGTCCGGCTCGTTCACCCGCCCCGTTCCGGTAAAGGCCGGCGATACTGTGCATGCAGATTTCGGCTCTCTGGGTGGCGTCACCCTGAACTTCGAATAACCAGGCCGCACAGAGGGAACAAACATGGAACTACCCAAAAACCGGTTCAAACAGGGCTTGGCCACCGGGGAAACCCAATATGGGCTCTGGCTGGGCCTGCCGGACAACAGCGCGGCCGAAATCGCAGCCGTCGCCGGCTTTGATTGGCTGCTGATCGATGGAGAGCATGCTCCGTTCGACTTGCGCACCATCATGTCTCATCTTCAGGTGATGGCACCCTACGACGTCGCCCCTATCGTACGCTGTGTTGAAGGCAATACCGCATTGATCAAGCAACTGTTGGATATCGGTGTACAGACGCTGCTGGTACCAATGGTAGAAGACGCCGAGCAAGCGAAACAGTTGGTTCAGGCGGTTCGTTATCCGCCGGACGGCATTCGCGGCCTGGGCACCTCGCTGGCTCGCGCGGCCCGCTGGAATCAGATACCAGGCTACCTGAAGAAGGCCAATGACGAGATCTGCCTGATCGTACAGGTGGAAACCGCCAGTGCCATGGAACACCTCGATGAAATTCTCGCCATTGAAGGTGTCGACGGCGTTTTCATAGGACCATCCGACCTGTCCGCATCCATGGGCTTCATAGGCGACGCAGGCAATCGGGAGGTGGTAGACGCCGTCAACCAGGGCCTCAGCAGGATACGTGCTGCGGGCAAATATGCCGGTCTGCTCTGCCTCGACCCATCCCTGGCGGAAAGCTACGTCCGGCAAGGAGCCGATTTCGTCGGTGTGGGCGTCGACACTATGATCCTAGCCAATGAAACCCGAAAGCTGGCGCAGCGCTTCAAACAAGGCGCCCCGGTTCAAGACGACAAGCCTCAGGCCGGCTATTGATCAATCGCGACCACCACAAGAAAAGGTTAATCATGACAGCAAACACCCTGGTTCACAGCAAGCTGGTCTGCGTCGCACTGAACGACAAATCCCAGTTGACTGCTCTGGAGGGGATCTTCAGCGAAGCCCCCTACAACAAACCACCAACCCACCCGGTGCTGTATTACAAGCCTCGCAACACCTGGAATGTTGATGGCGCTGAGGTGGAATGGCCCAAGGATTTCGACGGCAAAGAGGTTCCAGCCATGGCAGTTGGCGCCAGCCTGGGCGTGGTCATTGGCCACGAAGCCTGCCGCGTCAGTCAGGCGGAAGCGCTGGATTATGTCCGTGGCTACACCATCGTCAGCGATTTTTCGCTGCCGGAGGAAAACTACTTCCGTCCCGACATCAAGGGCAAATGCCGGGACACTTCCGCGCCGGTTGGCCCGGAGATTGTCCCGGCCGACACCATCGCCAACCCGGATGCGCTCACGGTCACCATCCGCATAAACGGCGAACAGAAGAGCACATTTGCACTGGCTGACATGGAGCGCAGCGTTGCCGAGCTGATCAGCACGATCTCTTGGATTATGACCGTGCAACCGGGTGAGGTCATCGCCGTCGGCTTTGCCGGTGACCGTGTTCCAGTCAACAGGGGTGACAGAGTGGAAGCAACCATTGAGGGTATCGGCACCCTGACCAACACACTGGGAGGTGCCTGAGCCATGAGACACGCACGTATCATTTTTGAAGGCCGCGAGCTGGATATCGACATTGACGCCAGCGATCGCATTACTACCACCGACGGCCAGGAGCTGAACGTGGCTCTGGATTCTGCCGACATCACCTGGCTCCCGCCGGTAAAGGAGCCGGGCACCATCTTCGCACTGGGTCTGAACTACGCCGACCACGCCACCGAGCTGGCGTTCGAACCTCCCAAGGAACCGCTGGTATTCATCAAGCATGCCAACACCCTTACTGGGCACAAACAGGTCAGCTACCGCCCCGACAACATCAAGTTCCAGCATTACGAGTGCGAACTGGTGGCGGTGATCGGCAAATCCGGCAAGAACATCAGGCGCGAAGATGCGATGGACTTCGTCGCCGGCTACACAGTATGCAACGACTTCGCTATCCGCGACTATCTGGAGAACTATTACCGCCCCAACCTGCGGGTAAAGAGTCGAGATTCCCTGTTGCCAATGGGACCGTGGATTGTCGACCGGGAGGACGTGAAAGACGCCAGCAACCTGCGTCTGACCACCAAGGTCAACGGCAAGATCACCCAGGACGGCTCCACCAGGGATATGATCTTCGACGTTCCCTTTCTGGTCGAGTACCTGAGCAAGATCATGACCCTGAACCCGGGTGACATGATCGCCACCGGCACCCCGCATGGTGTGGTCGACATGCAACCTGGCGACACCGTCGTCTGCACTATTGAAAACATCTGCTCACTGGAGACACGCATCGTCTCCGAAAAAGAGTACTACGGTGATAAATACTGAGCCTTCAGGAGAATGATCATGAGCGATACTAAAGCGACCAACCTGGAACGTGCCCAGCGCTACCTGGAACGTTTCAGGAACCACACCACCGGCCACTACATCAACGGTGAGTTCACGCTTGGCAATGGCGGCAAGGAATACGACAACATCACGCCCACCGACAACACATCCATCGGCAAGATCATGGCCGGTTCCACCGACGATATGGATGCCGCCTGCAAGGCCGCCGAAAATGCCTTTGAAGCCTGGGCCGCTACACCGGGCGCCGAACGCAAGCGGCTGCTGAACAAATTCGCCGACCGACTTGTAGAGCGTGCCGACGAAATCGCCCTGGTCGAATCCATGGACTGCGGCCAGGCGATCCGTTTCATGAAAAAGGCAGCCGAACGCGGTGCTGCCAACTTCCGATTCTTCGCTGACAAGGCGCCGGAAGCCCAGGACGGTCTCGCCCTCCAGCAGCAGGAACACACTAATTTTACCGTACGCAACGCGATTGGCCCGGTGGGCATCATCACGCCCTGGAATACGCCGTTCATGCTGTCTACCTGGAAGATCGCTCCGGCCCTGGCGGCAGGCTGTACCGTTGTCCACAAGCCGGCTGAGTTGACGCCCCTGAGTGCCTACATCCTGGCAGAGATCGCCGATGAAGTTCTGCCGAAGGGAGTCTGGAACATGGTCAACGGCTTCGGCGAGAGCGTTGGCAAGCGAATGACCGAACACCCGGCAATCAAGGCCGTGGCCCTGGTAGGAGAGTCCGCCACTGGCTCCCATGTTATGCGTCAGGGTGCCGACACCCTCAAGCGCATGCATTTCGAACTGGGAGGAAAGAACCCGGTCATCGTGTTTGACGACGCCCACTTCGATCGAGCGCTGGACGCAGTTGTGTTCATGATCTACAGCCTCAACGGCCAGCGCTGTACCTCGTCCAGCCGTTTGCTGATCCAGAGTGGCATTCGTGACAAGTTCATGGCCGCACTGGAGCAGCGGGTTCGCAACCTGAAGGTCGGTCACCCGCTGGACCCGAACACCGAAGTCGGCCCCCTGGTACACAAAGAACACTACGACAAAGTCCTGAGCTATTTCGATATCGCTAGTGAAGATGGAGCCAACATCGCCGTCGGCGGCAAGCGCATCACCGAGGCGAACGGCGATCTGGACCCGGCCGGCAACTACCTGGAGCCGACTCTGTTCACCGACGCAACCAGCAAGATGCGCATCGCGCAGGAAGAGATTTTTGGACCGGTACTGACCACGATTACCTTTGATACCGAAGAAGAAGCTATCGCGATCGCCAACGATACGGAATACGGTCTGTCCGGCTACATCTGGACCGAAAACACCGGTCGGGCCATGCGCATGGCCCGACACGTCGAAGCTGGCATGCTTTGGGTGAACTCCGAGAACAACCGCAACCTGCCGTCTCCGTTCGGGGGCACCAAGATGTCCGGTATCGGCCGTGACGGCGGTGACTGGAGCTTCGACTTCTACATGGAAACCAAGAACGTCTGCATCGCGCACGGCACTCATCGTGTGCCGCAGCTTGGCAAGGGCTGAATGCGGAGCCCTGGCCAAACCAACCGAACCCCGTGTCGATTCACGGGGCTCTGGTTCCGTAAAGCTTTTGCGATATTCGCCCCATGAGCGACGCCAATGATACCGAATGGATTCCCAACATCATCCTGGGACAGGACTACGACAGGCGCTATCTTGATGCGCCTATTCATTATGATGTGCTGGAAAACCTGGCCGCTTTCTATGGCCGCGACATGCCGGTGCACCGCCACGCTCAATATGTTCAGATCCACTATGTCGATCATGGCACGATCGATTTTCTTATTGACCACAAAGTCTATGAAGTCATTGGGCCCAGCTGTTTCTATACGCCAGCGTCCACTCCCCATTCGTTCCGCACCGATCCCGGCGCCCGCGGGCACGTTCTGACGATTCATCAGTCCCTGGTATGGCAACTGATGCAAGACAATGCCAGTCCCGAAATCAATACCAGCCTCACTCAGGCAATCTGTCTGGAGCACGACCGGCTTCCTGACGAACAGAAAGCCCTGTGGAGGCGGCTCGCCCGCGTCCTGGAAGATATCCAGCTGGAATGGTCCGGGAATCAGGCAGCAAAGGACCTGGCGCTGATGAGCCTGGTGCGGCTGTTACTGGTCAACCTGGCCAGGCTCTCTTCCAAACGGTCGGCCAGCAGAACCGTCAATAATGAGAACCTGCGACTGTTCCATCGTTTCACCGAAATGATTGAGGAACACTACCAGGAGCAGTGGCATCTGCCCCGCTACACCGCGGAAATGGCGATTTCAGAAAGCCGGTTGAACCAGACCTGTCAGCGGATTGCCAACAGGCCCCCGAAGAAGCTGATTCACGACAGAGTGATTCAGGAAAGCAAGCGGCTGCTCATCTTCAGCAATTTTTCCAGCAACGAGATCTGCTACCAGCTTGGCTTCTCCGATCCTGCCTACTTCTCACGCTTCTTCAAGAAGCACACCGGTATGACCACCCAGCAATTCCGCAAGCAGACGGGATACTAGACATTCCTTAACACATTAATAAAATAGCCTATTACTCCTTTTGGCAACGACTAGCCGAATTCCCAGAGACCGGATGACTAAGGTTACCTATTTCATGCGCAAGTTTGATGACTCGCTTCCCCTCCGGCTACTCAAGGCCCGCGAGGCCGCCATGGGCTTTTTCCGCCCCCTGCTCCAGGAAATCCCACTTACCGAACAGCAGTGGCGTGTCATCCGGGCGCTCAATGAATTCGAGGAACTGGAATCGAAGCAGCTGGCGGAACTGTGCTGTATTCTCAGCCCGAGCCTCACCGGAATCATAAACCGGCTTGAACAGCTGGGTTACATCAACCGCCGCAAGTCAACGGAGGATCAGCGCCGAACTCTGATCAGCCTGACCGACAAGGCCAAGGAAATGTTCGCGACTATGAGTCCTCGCCTTGAGGCACGCTACCAGGAAATGACGGAGCGTTTCTCCCAAGAGGACATGGAAAAGCTGGAGGATTTGCTGATCAAGTTCTGTGATGTGAAGCCCTGAAGGCTCTTCCTCCGCCACCGATCTCCAGACATGAAGGCGTTGACATTAGATAATATATTAACTAAATTATTATTTAATATGTTAACTAAATCAGGGCGGCCGGACACGTTCGCCCTCTGAGACAGTGTCGAAAATGATTGCTGATAACCCGGTGCGTACACCGTCCATCGCCCTGATGACGCTGATTGCAATGGCGAGTCCTCTGGCACTCAACCTGTTCGTGCCAGCCATGCCGGACGCGGCCCGGGAGCTGCAGACCGATGTAAGCGTGATTCAGCTGACCTTTACGGCTTACCTGTTCACGCTGGCATTCGGCCAGTTATTGTCCGGCCCGCTGGCCGACCACTTCGGCCGTCGCCCGATCCTGCTCGGGGGACTGGTCTTCCACACACTCGGGAGCCTGCTGGCTGCACTTGCACCCGATGTAATGCTCCTGATCGCCGGCCGCGTACTGCAAGCACTCGGTGGCAGTGCCGCTATGGTAATGGCACGCACGATTATCATCGACATCTATGGTCGCGAGGGAGCCTCCGCCCGAATGGGTTATGTCGTCATGGCAATTGCTTCTGCCCAGACAATCGCCCCGACAGTCGGCGGCTTTCTGAACCTCTGGGCGGGATGGAATTCCATTTTCTATGTTTCCCTGGGCATGGGCGGCGTCGCGCTACTTGTCGCCACGCTGAAGTTGCCGGAAACCTGCCGTGTGAGAAGCGAAAGTCTGCGGTTGGGGCCGGTCATCCAGCGTTACGCCAGTGTCTTCAACTCGGGGGGGTATATTGGCTATGCACTCTCCACCACCTGCATCGCCGCGGCATTCTATATCTTCGTTGGCACCGCACCCTATATCGTCGACGGCCTCGGTGGTAACTCCGCGCTGTTTGGCTCCTGGTTCCTGGCTGTTTCGCTGGCATTTATGGCAGGCAGTTTCTTGTCGACCCGGTTGGCCATGCACGCCAGTATCGATCAGGTGCTGTGGTTAGGTAATGTGCTCTCGCTGACCGGCGCGCTGACACTGCTGGGCTTCACGCTTGGTAATACTCTGACCTATGCCACGCTGTTTCTTCCGATGGCGCTGGTAACTTTCGGCCGCGGATTGAGCCAACCCAATGCCCAGTCCGCTGCGATCAGCTGTTCGCCAACATCCGCAGCCACCGCCTCTGGACTGATGGGGTTCATCCAACTGTTGGCGGGCGCCATGATTGCCCAGCTGATGCCGTTGCTGCTGGGCGAAGGCGTGCTACCGATTGCCGCTTGCATCTTCCTGGCAACTGTGGCTGCTCTCGGTGCCCACTATTACGCGATAAGTCGCCATCGCAGCCCGGAAGCAGCGCTTGAGGTAGGAAAAACCGAAAAATGCAATTTTTAAGGTGAATACTGCATTTCCTGTTACGGAGGAGCCGAGAATAATTGAGTTACAGAAGCTGGAACCAAGCGCTGTCACTCAATATCAACAGAATGACACTGTTTAACCCGATGCACCCGAAGCTTTCAACAACAAAAGGAAACTGTCATGGGAAAACTCGCGCTTGCCGCTAAAATCACGCATGTACCATCCATGTATCTATCCGAGCTGGACGGTCCGCAGAAGGGCTTTCGCCAAGCGGCCATTGACGGTCATATCGAGATCGGCCGCCGCTGCCGTGAGCTGGGCGTGGACACCATTGTCGTATTCGATACCCACTGGCTGGTGAACGCCAACTACCACATCAATTGTGGCGCCCACTTCAAAGGGAATTATACCAGTGGTGAACTGCCCCACTTCATCTCCAATATGAAGTTTGAATATGACGGGAACCCTGAGCTGGGCAAACTCCTGGCCGCCGAATGCAATGCTCAGGGCGTGGAAACACTGGCCCACGACAAGACCACCCTCGATCCTGAGTACGGCACTCTGGTGCCGATGCGCTATATGAACGAAGACCGCCATTTCAAAGTGATCTCGGTCTCCGCGCTGTGTACCGTGCACTACCTGAATGACAGTGCCCGTCTGGGCTGGGCAATGCGCAAGGCAATCGAAGAGCACTACGATGGCACCGTGGCCATTTTTGCCAGCGGCTCCCTGTCTCATCGCTTTGCCCAAAACGGTCAGGCTCCGAAGTTCGCCACCAGGACCTGGTCACCATTCCTGGAACGCCTGGATCACGATGTGGTTCGGATGTGGGAAAACGGCGAGTGGCAAGACTTCTGCGAAATGCTACCCGAATACGCCGTAAAAGGTCACGGTGAAGGCTTTATGCACGACACCGCCATGCTGCTGGGCGCACTGGGCTGGTCGGAGTATGACCAGAAAGCGGAAGTACTGACACCTTACTTCGGCAGCTCAGGGACTGGCCAGATTAACGCCGTATTCCCGGTATCTCAAGTCAGCGGCGACAAGGTTCCTGCTCCGCAGGCCTCAGTCACCGAGTCTTTTATTCCCGGTTCAAGCCGGATCTGACGGTAAACCGGTCTCAGTATTAGCCGGCCGGACCCAGAAAACAAAAAGGAGAAGTAACAATGCAGTTTCACCATCACGGCTACGTATCCAGCGACCCGAGAATCGAGGAGGCGTCCGGTACGGGTATTGATCGTCCCGAAACGCTGCCGGATCTTGTGGATGTTCTTATCGTCGGCAGCGGGCCAGCTGGCATGATTGCCGCCGCTCAGTTGGCGAAGTTCCCGAACATCACTACCCGTATCGTCGAGAGGCGCTCCGGACGACTGGAAATCGGCCAGGCCGACGGGATTCAGGCACGCAGTGTAGAGACATTCCAGGCGTTCGGTTTTGCCGAAGGAATCACCTCCGAGGCCTACCGTATTACCGAGATGGCCTTTTGGGCCCCAGACGCCGATAATCCGTCGCACATTACCCGTTCCTCGGTGGCGCAGGATGACCCCACCGGTGAAATCAGCGAGTTTCCCCATATAATCGTCAACCAGGCCAGGGTTCTCGATTACTTCGCCGAGTTCGCAAGAAACGCTCCTGCCCGGCTGGCCGTCGACCACGGTCTGGAATTCGTGGGGCTGGCGATTCACGATGGCGAGGACTACCCCGTCGAAGTAACATTGCGCCATACCGCGGGCGATAAAGAAGGCCAGGAGTGCACGGTGAAAGCCAAATACGTCGTCGGTTGCGATGGAGCGCACAGTCGCGTTCGTGAATCGATTGGCCGCAAGCATATCGGCGCGGTCTCGAATCATGCCTGGGGTGTCATGGATGTGCTGGCCAGCACGGACTTCCCGGACATTCGCACCAAGTGTGCCATTCAGTCATCAACCGGTGGCAGTATTTTGCACATTCCCCGGGAAGGCGGTCACCTGTTCCGGATGTACGTCGACCTCGGTGAAGTCGCCAAGGATGATAACCACCAGGTACGCCAGACTACCCTGGAAACCACCATCGCCAAGGCCAACCAGATCCTGCACCCGTATACCCTGGAAGTGAAACACTGTGCCTGGTACACCGTCTATGAGGTTGGCCACCGAGTCACCGACAAATTCGATGACGTCCCCCCCGGCGAAGAGGGCTCCCGGAGTCCGCGGGTCTTCATCACCGGTGACGCCTGCCACACCCATAGCGCCAAAGCTGGTCAGGGCATGAATGTGTCCATGCAGGACGGTTGGAACATCGCCTGGAAGTTGGGCCATGTACTTTCCGGCATCGCGCCCGAATCTCTGCTCGATACCTATTCGAGTGAGCGTCAGGTTGTCGCGCAGAACCTGATTGATTTTGATCGGGAATGGTCGACCTTGATGGCCAAGCCCGCCGAGGAGTTTGACGATCCACAAGAACTGGCGGATTTTTATGTCAAAACCGCTGAATTCCCGGCGGGCTTCATGACCGAGTACCAGACGTCGATGATCACTGGCACAACAGAACACCAGAACCTGGCCACCGGCTTCCCGGTTGGCAAGCGATTCAAATCGGAGCGGGTAATTCGGGTTTGTGATGGCAATGATGTCCACCTGGGTCACCATGCCACCGCTGACGGTCGTTGGCGGATTTACGCCTTCGCCGATAGCGCCCGCCCAGGGGAGGACTCCCGTTTGTCCGCTTGGGCGGAGTGGCTATTCAGCTCACCCGACTCACCGGTTGTGAAGTACACTCCGGAGGACTCTGACCTTGACAGCCTCTTCGACGTAAAGGTGATCTACCAACAACCCCATGGCGAGGTCGAATTCGGCCCGAAAATCCCCGCCATTTTCGCGCCGAAGGTGGGGCCCTTCCAAGTAACTGACTATGAAAAAGTCTACTCCATCGACCCGGAGGTCCACATTTTCGAAACGCGCGGTATCGACAGAGACGGGGCCGTTATCGTCGTTCGACCTGACCATTATGTTTCGCAGGTGCTCTCATTGAGTGACGTTGATGAGCTTGCCAGTTTCTTTGACGGGACCCTGCACCGCCGTTCCCGGTGATGATAGGCATTGAATGGTATAGCAAAACGGTGAAGCTGGGCCAGTTTGGTCCAGCTTCACCGGGCCGGGCTGTAAACTAGTAAGCGATAAGCCGGACCAGAATAGCCGCCACCATCACCAGGGTGATCCACTTGACCCACTGCGCACCCTTTTCGCTCAGATTGACCCGCACCGCAATGAAAGCACCGGTGATATTGCCAAGCGCCAGCGTCAGCCCCATGCCCCATCGAACTTGATCACTGATCGCAAAGATCACCAGAGCCGGCAAGGTATAGAGCAGCACAATAGCGACCTTGAAGACGTTTACCTGGCGCAGATCAATCCTCAACATGCGGTACAGGACCACCAGGAACAGCGCACCGACACCGACCTGGATGAAGCCACCATAGACACCGATCAGGAACATGGCCAGGTAGATTACCGGACCAAGCCGTTCCGGCGTCAGCGGACGGGTGTCCAGTTTCGGCTGTGGCAGCAGCATGAAGATGGATGCGCCGATCATGGCGACCACAAGCACGAACTCGAAAACCGCGTCGGCAACCCAGGTCGCCACCCATGCTCCCAACAGCGAGCCCAGCACCGCCGGCACCGCCAGATGCAGACTCACCACCAGGTTGCCATGCCCCATTCGATGAAAGCTACCTACCGCCGTGATGCTCTGGAGGGTAATGGCAACCCGGTTTGTGCCGTTTGCCACCTGGGGTGGCAAACCGAGAAACATGAGCAGCGGCAGGGTCAGCATTGACCCGCCGGCAGACAATACGTTGATGAATCCGGCAAGACCACCTAGAGCAAGGAGGGCCAGAACCTCTACAACTGTCATAAATCCGCCCGGGCAGTCTGAACCAATGCCGACGAAGCTTTGCCTCGACGAGCGCTCCAGACCAGAACCGCCACAAAGATGACCAAGCCGGCGCCATCGAGCAGAATCTGGCCGTGGGGCCAGAGCATGAGCGCACCGATCGGGAACATCACCAAGCGGACCAACAGAGGGAGTTGATGTTCAAGGTAGCCCTCAAGGCCTGCGATGATGGCGTAGATGCCAAAGAGAGCAAAGCAGAACACCCGGACCATTTCGGTAAAATCCCCGGTGATCAGCGGCGAATAGGCAAACAGCAGCGGCACGATGTAGAGCCCTTTGGCCAGCTTCCAGGCGGTAAATCCGGTACGCATCTGCGGGGTTCCGGCAATCGCTGCTGCTGCGAACGCGGTCAGGCATACCGGCGGTGTCACGTTGGAATCCTGAGACAGCCAGAAAATGATCATGTGCGCTGCTACCAACACCATCGACAAGGTAGCGGGAGACAGCGCCTGCTCCAGCAACTGGGTGCTGAAGGTGTCTGGCACCACTGCCAGAAGTTGCTGGGCAGTAGCGAGGTCCATGGGAGCGTTCAGCAAAGCCATTTTATCCGGGGCTGCCAGCATGAAGATGGCTTTCGCCTGCTCCGGCAGATTGCCGTTCATCAGCAGTTCCAGTAACTGACTCTGGGCAATCAGGCTATAGATTGCAGGCGCTGACAAAGTCGCCAGTACGATGTAGGCGGCTGTGACCGGCAAGCCCATACCCAGGATCAGTGATGCCAGGGCCACCAGCAAAATGGTGATCACCAGGCTGCCACCGGCCCATTCGGTAATCATCAGAGAGAAGGTATTACCTATGCCGGTGGTAGAGACAACCATCACAATCAGGCCAACGGTGATCAGGAGAATCGCCGTCGTGGTTATGTTCCTGGCTCCCATGACCAGTGCGTCCAGGATGTCCCTGACGCCCATCGGGTGCCTGGACAGCCGTGAGGCAACAATAACCGACAGAATGGCGATACCGGCGGCGTAGGTGGGCGTGTACCCGTAAATGAGAGCGGCGATCAAAACGACCAGGGGCAACAAAAAGTGCCAGCCGTCTTTCATGACGTCTTTCAGGGAGGGCGCCTCTTCGTCTTCCAATTTCACCGCGTGACTGCGCTTGGCCTCAATCCGGACGAACATGCCGACCGAAATGAAGTACAGCAGAGCGGGCAACGCTGCCACACCGATAATGGTCAGGTAGGACACCTGAGTGTACGACGCCATAATAAACGCCCCCGCCCCCATCACCGGAGGCATCAGCTGCCCCCCGGTGGATGCCGCCGCCTCAACGCCAGCAGCAAAACGGGCCGGAAAGCCTGCCTTGCGCATCAGCGGGATGGTGATCACCCCGGTCGACACCGTATTCGCCACGCTGGAACCGGAAACCGACCCCATCAACCCGGATGCGAAGACAGCCACGAAGCCCGGACCACCAACAAACCGGCCGGCGGCGCAGCGGGCCAGCTCAATAATAAAGTCACCTGCGCCGGACTTGACCAGAAAGGCACCGAACAGGATAAACATGAACACGTAAGTCCAGGAAATCCGGGCGATCGAGCCAAGCATGCCCTGCCCCCCGAGATAGGAGCGGAACAGTACCGTTTCCCAGGACAGACCAGGGAAATTGAAGATGCCATCGATATACTGGCCCCACCAGGCCACATAGGACAGGGCGACCATACACAGCAGTGGGATGAACCAACCCACAGTCCTGCGGGCAAACTCCAGAATCAGAGCCACAGCGGCGATGGAGACGATCCAGTCCGCTGTATTGAAATTAACCCCGCGCTGGTAAAGATCATCCTCAAACAGAATGAGATAAAAGGCGCAGGCCAAGGCGACCAGGCCAAGCACCACATCCACACCAAGAACAAGGCGCTGGCCGGTGGCCGACCTGGCCTTCAGCATGGGTGTGGTCAAGGTGCAGATCAGACCGAACAGGCCAAAGTGCAACGCCGATGTCCACAACTCAGAAAGTGTGGACAGGGTATTGAAATACAGGTGGATCAACGAAGCGCCAATGGCAAGCCAGAAAATCACCGGCCCGATCAGCCGGTGATCCAGTCTTTCAGCTGCTTCACTAACGCTTTCGTCGCGAACCTCCACCGGAGATCCGCTCGTTTTCCCCTCCGCCACGGTTACTTGGCGATCAGTCGATCAGGAATTGTCAGCCCCTGTTCCTGATAAAACCGTGCTGCGCCCGGATGCAGCGGCATGGGTAGCCCGGCAATGGCTTTTTCCAACGCCATCGCCTTGGTAGCAGGATGGATATTGTTCAGGAACGGCAGGTTGGCGTAGATGGTTTTCGTGATCTGGTAAACGTCCTCCTCGGAAACGTCTGCCCGTACCGCAAGGATGTTGGGCTGGGCAATCGTTTCAATTGCCTCGTCCTGATTCGGGTAGGTACCCGCCGGGATGGTGTACGGAGTCCACAGCTCGAAATCACTGTTCACCTCGGCCAGCTGTTCGGCGGTGAACTTTAGGGTGGTAATCTCGCTACCCATGTTGGCATAGGCTCGGGTAACGGCGGATGCCGGGACACCGGCCGGGATGTTCATGCCATCAATGTTGCCGTTCTGAAGCGCATCTGCACTGGGGCCATAGCCGAGATAGGCCAGGTCAATCTTTTCAAGATCAATACCCACATTGCCCAGGATAAAACGCCCGGATCCCTCAGTGCCGGAGTTCCGGGCTCCGATGGAAAAGCTTTCGTCGTAAAGATTGGTCATATCGGCAATGGTGCCGGTTTCCGCCAATTCTTTCGAAACCACAAAGTGTTCAACGTTTTGCCAGAGCATGGACACCGAGCGGAGGTTCTTGTAGGCCTTAGGAACCGGACCGGTACCGTTCCAGGCGTATGCGCCATAAAGCCCCTGGAGAATACCAAACTGTATCTGATCCTCGTCCATCAGTTTGAGATTCTCGCCGGAACCGGCCGAACTGATGGCAGACACGGAAATATTGGTCTTGGGCTCCAGCTTTACCTTGATCAGTGTGGAAAGGGCAACGCCCACGGGGTAATAGGTGCCCCCGGTTGTCGCGGTTCCCATCACGTAGTTGCCTTCCGCCTGCACCCCGGAAGAAAAAGAAAAGATGGCGGCTGCGAGCACGCCCACGGAGGATTTCAAAAATCGGTTCTTGGTCATAACCCTATGTCCTTTCGTCATTTTTATTGTCCGCAACTGAGATGTAACCATACTAAGGTAGCGGTTTGAACAGGGATCTACCAGTTCATGCAGCCAATTCTAGACCTTGGTATTAGTCTCAATCTGCTCCGCTGATCATTGAAACTCCAAATGCAACAAACCCCCGCCGGTGGGCGAGGGTTTGTTAGCAGTAACAGGGCTCCTTTCGGAACGCTGTCGTTTTTGTTGGCGCTCTACGCCTTTGGATTAACGGGTGATGTGTTGGTACTCATTAGCATCGGAAGTAGCGAGACTCACCACCATGATAGCGATCCAGGAAGCAATGAATCCAGGAATGATCTCGTATACGCCCGGACCACCCATGAACTCTCCGTTCCAGCCCAGAGAGATCCAGATCATAACGGTGGCGGCACCCACAACCATACCCGCGATGGCACCAGCGCCGTTCGCGCGCGGCCACATCAGCGACAGGATAATCAGGGGGCCAAACGCCGCACCAAAGCCTGCCCATGCATTACTAACCAGAGCCAGAACCTGTGAGTTCGGGTCAGACGCAATTACAGCTGCAACCAGACCAACCAGTACAACACAAATCCGGCCAACAAATACGCACTCCTTGTCGGCGGCTTCCTTACGCAGGAACAGGCGATAGAAGTCTTCAGTCAGTGACGATGAAGACACCAGAAGCTGACTGGAAATGGTGCTCATCACGGCTGCAAGCAGGGCCGCATAGAGGAAACCAGTGATCAGCGGATGGAATAGCAGGTTCGACAGAATGATGAAGATGGTTTCGGGATCTTCTACATCCAATCCATTGCGAATTGCATAAGCCCGGCCGAACACACCAAGAGAGATTGCGCCAATCAGGGAGATAGTCATCCAGCCCATACCAATGTTACGAGCGATAGGCACATCTTTCAGAGTACGGATTGCCATAAACCGCACGATGATGTGGGGCTGACCGAAATAACCCAGGCCCCAGGTAACCGCAGACAGCCAACCTATAAAGGTCAGCCCCTCTGTCCACGACAGCAGCGCGGGATCAACTTCATTCAGGGTCTGGGAGGCCTGGGCGTAGCCGCCGCCGCCTTCACCAAAGAGTACAACCGCCGGCATGATCACCAGCGCCAGCATCATGATGCAACCCTGCACAAAATCCGTCATGCTCACGGCCAGGAAGCCACCAACAACGGTGTAAGCCAATACAACACCCAGCGTGATAACGATACCCACTGCGTAGTCGCTCAAACCACCGAAATTGAAGATTCCGGCAAACGCGCTTTCAAACAGCTTGCCGCCAGCTACCAGGCCGGACGCCGTGTAAACCGCAAAGAAGATAACGATAACGATGGCCGACACCGTGCGCAGTGAAAGCGCCTGTGTCGGAAACCGGTTAGCCAGAAAAGACGGAATGGTTATCGCATTGCCGTAGTGAACTGTCTGTTCACGAAGACGTGGCGCCACCAGCGTCCAGTTAAAGAACGCCCCCACCAGCAGGCCGATACCAATCCAGGCCGAACCCAGGCCCGACGCAAACAGAGCCCCGGGTAACCCCAGAAGCAACCAGCCACTCATGTCCGAAGCGCCGGCCGAAAGCGCGGCCACCTTTGGACTGAGCGCTCGCCCACCCAACATGTAATCTTCAGATGAAGACGTAGCTCTGCGCATCGCATAAACGCCGATGGCGATCATGAGCGCAAAATAAAGAAATAGACTTATCCAGACACCAATAGCCATAAGGCTCCTCCGGTTTAATGAGTCGGATTAGATCCGCTCGCGAAGCACAGAGCCGACCGAACGCCGGCGTGCTGTACCGTTCTTCTTGTACACCCGAATCCCATCCTGATTGGAGCAAGGCAATACACTGAGAAGGCACTCCATAAATATAGTTAACCATCCAGGGTTTGCGACAGCTGCCTTGAGCAATTGCGCCAGACGGGCCTCCAGCTGCTGTAAGTTAGTATTACTACGGATCCAAGGCTTACGAAATCCTACGATTCTTTTACAGAATCCTACGGTACTATCCTAAACACGGGCCATGTCAGGCCACTTCCTCTCGGAATTGCAATCTGGAAGGTGTCGTACCCTTATACTTTCGCAAAGCATTGGTCAGTGCGCTCTGGGAAGAAAAGCCGGTTCGATAACTGATTTCGGACACCGAGAGAGAGGTGGAGGCCAACAAGTCAGCCGCCTGCTCCAGGCGGGTCCGCAACAGAAACTGGTGGGGTGTAATGCCAGCCGCTTCCTTGAAGACCTCATGGAACCGGCTGACACTCAGGCAGGCTTCTCCAGCCATGTCTTCAACCGTAATCTTGCGGTGGAGATTTTTGAGGATATAACGCCGAACGGCTTCAGGGCTGATGTTGTATCGATTCGGGAATCTGGCATGCCGGTCATTGATCCGGTCAGCCATGCAGTAAAGAATACTTGCTGCCAGATGCTGTTGAAGGGTGATGTTGTCTGGTGCGCGATCAAACTCGCCAGCAGCAAACTGGACCAGCCCCTGAAGGCGGCTATCCATCTGCAGGGTTCGCGGCTTTTCAAACACCCGCATCATCCGTTCGTAATCAGCATGAGCTGGTGTATTGATCGCCGGAGTCAGCGGGTCAAGATTAATGACCAGGACATGATTCTTATCATCACCACAATAATCATGTCTGGCCTCAGTCGGAACGAAACAGGCCTTCCAAGTGTCGAGATGAGACCCAGCCCCATCGACGCTCAGTTCAGCTTCTCCCCGCACACCGACAACAATCTGATGATGTTCATGTTTGTGCTGATGAGCGGCTATCGGAAGTTTCAGAAGTTTCGTATTGAGCATTAAAACTGCCGGCTTTTAATTGAGAATGTGCATCAATTAAAGCAGATCGTTACAAGAAGTGCACGAATGGCGGGGAGAGCTTCCGTCAATCCCGGCACATCTCAGAGCGAGCCGGATGCCCTGAACAGCCCCGTTAACACTTTGGAAACGCTCTCAGACACCTCCTCCAACGGAAGTGCCGCATTAATCACATGATATCTGGATGGCTGTGCAACAGCTCTCTCCAGATAGGCTTCCCGGATTCTCTGGAAGAATTCCAAGTCTTCCTGTTCAAAACGGTCCAGCTCTCCTCGCTTTCGAGCCCTGGCCATTCCGGTTTCAACGGGGGCGTCCAGAAGCACAACATGATCAGGGCGTATCTCACCCTGCACCAGGGTTTCCAGAAGGGCGATCCGTTCAACCGGTACCCCTCTGCCACCACCTTGGTAGGCAAATGTCGCGTCTGTAAAGCGGTCACACAGGACCCATTGGCCCTGAGCCAGAGCCGGCAGTATGCGATTGTGAAGATGCTGAGCGCGCGCTGCGAACATCAGGAGAAGTTCCGTGGTTTCGTTAACCGGTTCATCCCTGGGCGACAGCAACAACTCTCGAATGGCCTCTGCCATGGGCGTCCCACCAGGTTCCCGAGTCACGATAAAGTCTACACCCAGGCACTTCAGCGTTGTTGCGGCATTGGCGAGCTGTGTCGACTTACCAACCCCTTCGGTGCCTTCAAATGTGATGAACTTTCCCCGACCGCTCATCCCGCCCCCCCATCATTACCAGATGAGCCGTCTTCCGGCGCCGGCGAAGACCGGTAATCCTGGCGACGGTTGAGCTGAAACGCCCGCACCGCCTTCTGGTGTTCGGTGAGTGTACGGGAAAATTTGTGGGAGCCATCGCCACGAGCGACAAAATACAGTGCATCGCCGTCATCCGGGTGCAGCGCTGCATGAATCGAGTCTCGTCCCGGCAAGGCAATCGGCGTGGGAGGGAGACCATCAATACGGTAGGTGTTATAAGGCGTATGGGTACGCAGGTCTTTCCGCCCGATCCGGCCCTTGTAGCTGTCGCCCATGCCGTAAATGACGGTGGGATCGGTCTGGAGCCGCATTCCCTTTTGCAAACGGCGAACAAACACACCCGCAACCTGGTCCCGCTCGCCGGGTGCGCCGGTTTCCCGCTCCACAATGGAAGCCATGATCAGGGCTTCATAGGGGTTATCGTAGGGTAAACCCTCCTCGCGGGCCTCCCATTCCTCCGCCAGAACGGTTTCCATCTTGCTGAAGGCCCTCTTCAGAACATCCAGATCCGTCTCATTACCTGTAAAGGCATAGGTGTCTGGGAAGAACCGGCCCTCAGGATGTTCTCCTTCCGCTCCGACGGCAGACATGATCTGCTCGTCAGTCCAATCGCCTGTTACCTGCTGCAACCGCTCAGCGCGCGCTAGCGCTTCACGCATCTCCCGAAACGTCCAGCCCTCAATGAACTGCACATACCAATGCTTGATGTCCCCGGACACCATGAGGCTCACCATGGCTTTCGGGCTCATGCCATCGAGAAACTCATAGTCGCCGGCCTTGATATGGGCCTGATCCGGGAAGAGGCGGCCGTAGAGCCTTAACCACAAGCTTTGCCCGACCAGCCCCTGCGACTCCAGTCTTTGAGCCACGGCGGTGAATGAGGCCCCCTGGGGAACGTTAAAAAGCACCGGCTCTTCTAGCGCCACGGGTTCTTCAAGACCCTGAAGGCCCTGCCAGACCCACAGCCCGGTTCCAGCCGAGATCAGCATGGCAAGACAAATACACGCAAGCAATAACTTCTTGAGCAAACGATTTATTCCAGTGTTTCGAGAGGATTGAAGATTGTCGCAAGTCCGCTATCGACAGGCAAATCATGGCCGGCAATAGTGCGAACCGGAACAATACCGAGAACGCTGTTCAGGAGGAACAGGCCCTGACATTCCGGGCCCAGCACGTCTTCGACCGTTATCGGCTTCTCAGCCACCGCCTCCCCTCTTTGCCTCAGGCGCTCCAACAGCCACTGGCGAAGAACTCCGGCAACGGCCAGACTGGCAGCCGGCGGCGTCACCCAGACATTTTTCTTTCGAAGCAGAAGGTTGGTCCGGGTACCCTCCACGAGGTTGCCGTCGCTGTCAGACATGATAACTTCGAATAAGGACTGACCAAGCTCGGCGGCAGCCATCACCTGCTCAAGCCGGTTCAGAGATTTGATGCCGGCAAGCAAAGGATTGACCGTCACAGGCACTCTTGAGAAATCAACCACAACTCCAGAGGCATCAGGTGCGGGAGGCCGTGGCGACGCCGACACAAGCAGGTTAGGCACCATTCCTGGCTCCGGACGGTAACCACGTCCGCCCCCACCACGGGTTAGGGTAAGCTTGAGAATCCAGCCATCATCCGTGAATCGTTCAGAGAACCTTTGGCCCGCCTGGGTACAGACGGACGCTAGCTCACCGCGCGAAACGTTAATGCCAAGTCTTCTGGCATCCCTCACCATGCGCTCAAGGTGTCGGGAAAGAAGAACACCTTTGTGCCCGACCATGCGGATGGTTTCGAACAGACCGTCGCCATAGGCCAGTCCACGATCATCCGCCGGCAGTCCCCCCTCTTCTGCCCAAAACAGGCGAAAAACGGCCATGGTCAGTCTTCGAAGCGACGGAAAATCAGGGTTCCGTTAGTACCACCGAATCCGAAGGAGTTGGACAAAGCCACCCGCACGTCCGCCTTACGGCTGTGGTGGGAAACGAAATCCAGATCGCAGCCGTCATCGGGATTGTCGAGATTGATGGTCGGGGGTAACACCCCATCGCGGATCGCCAACACCGAAAAGATCGCCTCGACCGCCCCTGCGGCACCAAGCAGGTGCCCGGTCATGGATTTCGTGCTGCTCATGGCAAGTTTGTCGGCATGGCCTTCGAATACCCGTCGGACAGCAGCCACTTCCGCCACATCCCCGACCAGGGTTGAAGTGCCGTGGGCATTGATATAATCGATTTCATCCGCCTTCAGGCCGGCATCCCGGATCGCATTCACCATAGAGCGGGCCGCACCTTCGCCAGTCTCCGGCGGTGCGGTAATGTGGTGGGCGTCGTCACTCATGCCAAAGCCGACAACCTCACCATAAATTGTGGCGCCTCGTTGCTTCGCGTGTTCGAGCTCTTCCAGAACGACGACACCCGCACCGTCACTCAGTACAAACCCGTCCCGATTTTTGTCCCAGGGCCGGCTTGCCCTGGTGGGTTCGTCGTTGCGGGTAGAAAGTGCCCGGGCGGCAGAGAATGCCGCCATTCCGGTGCGCGTTGTTGCCATTTCGGAGCCACCGGCCAGCATCACGTCGGCATCCCCGTAAGCAATGGTACGGGCCGCGTAGCCGATATTGTGGGTGCCAGTGGTACAAGCGGTAACGATAGCGATATTGGGACCACGGTAGCCGAAACGAATCGCCGCATTACCGGAAATCATGTTGATCACAGAGGCGGGCACGAAAAAAGGCGAGACTTTGCGAGGGCCGGATTTGTCCATGGTCAGAACGCTTTTCTCGATGTACTCGAGACCACCGATTCCGGATCCGATGGCGATCCCCACTCTTTCTCGATCAAGTTCCTCAAAGGCCTCAAGACCACTGTCATCTACCGCTTGCTGGGCGGCAATGAGGCCATAATGAATAAAGGCATCAAGCTTTCTGGCGTCTTTGACCGAGAAGTAAGGGTCCATATCCAATTCGCGGATAGCACCCCCGATCCGGGTGTTGTAACCAGACGCATCAAAACGGTCGATCATTCCGATCCCGCTGCGCCCTGCCCGGATACCTTCCCAGGATGACTCCACGTCATTTCCCAGAGGAGACAGCATGCCCACGCCTGTGATAACAACTCGCCGTTTAGTCATAACCCCTTGCACCTGATCTTGTCCGTATAAATCCAAACCCGAATTGAATCTGATTTACAGCCAATAAAAAAGCCGTCCCCTGATGTTTCACAAGGACGGCTTTTTGCCTGGCGTTCTTAAATGCAGAGTATCAGGTGTGGGCGACGATGTAGTCGATCGCGTCCTGAACACTCGCCAGCTTCTCAGCTTCCTCGTCCGGAATCTCGGTTTCAAATTCCTCTTCCAGGGCCATAACCAGCTCAACGGTGTCCAGTGAGTCAGCGCCAAGATCCTCTACAAAAGAAGATGAGTTCTGAACCTCGGACTCTTTTACGCCCAACTGCTCACAAACGATCTTCTTAACGCGCTCTTCAACTGTACTCATAATGTCCTCACTTTGTGTGTCAACCAAGCAACTCAAGTGCTGCCAGTTTAGTTTAAACCCTACCTGCAAACAAGCAGGGATTCTGTCAAACATGTTGTGCGACAAGGAGTTGCGCACAGGCTCCGGAACGAAGCTTATCCCATGTACATTCCGCCGTTTACGTTGATGGTTTCACCCGTCACGTATCCGGCGGCATCTGACGCCAGGAAGGCAACCACGGCTGCCACTTCTTCCGGCTCACCCAGACGACCCGCGGGTATGATTTCCAGCATAGCCTCGCGCTGCTTGTCGTCCAGTTTTTTCGTCATATCCGTGTCAATAAATCCCGGCGCCACGCAATTTGCGGTAATACCCCGGTTCGACATTTCCTTCGCCAGACTTCGGGTAAAACCCTCCACCCCGGCCTTGGCGGCGCAGTAGTTACCCTGCCCGGGATTCCCCATACCTGCAACCACTGAACTGATATTTACAATCCGACCCCATCTCGCTTTCGCCATTCCACGAAGCACCGCTTTGCTGGTGCGATAAACGCTGGACAGGTTGGTTTCCAGAACCGATGCCCAGTCCTCGTCTTTCAGGCGCATCAGCAGGTTATCGCGGGTAATGCCAGCATTGTTGACGAGAATCAGCGGCGCACCGGATCTTTCGGTCAGCTCCTTCAGTCCTGCCTCGATACTGGCGGGGTCCGCCACATTCATAACCATGCCGTAGCCCTTTAGCCCGGCCGACTGGAGATCGTTGGTGATGGATTCGGCACCGCTGGCACTGGTGGCGGTTCCTATGACTTCGGCGCCTTGCTCGGCTAGTGCACGGGCAATCGCCTGGCCAATTCCGCGGGTCGCACCGGTTACCAGTGCAATTTTACCTTCCAGAGACATGAATCACTCCCTTTCGTTTCAGGATTGGCCGAAGGCGTCGAGCGCCTTCGCCAGCGAGTCCGGATCTTCAATACTGTGAACCGCCAGAGTCCGGTCAATACGCTTTGCCAGTCCGGCCAGAACCTTACCGGTACCGCACTCGACCGTCACTTCCACACCGTTACTCACAAGGACACGAACGGAATCCGTCCACAGGACCGGCGAATAGAGCTGCTTCAGAAGATTGGCTTTCAGCTTAGCGGATTCCGTCTCGGCCGTGGCATTAACATTTTGGATAACCGGGATGACAGCATCATTAAAGCGCACATCCTCCAGTGCTTTCGCCAGCTCCTCCGACGCACCCTTCATGAGGGCACAATGGGACGGAACGCTGACCGGCAACGGCATCGCCTTGCGTGCGCCTTTTTCCTTACATGCCTCAATGGCCCGCTCGACGGCAGCGGCCGAACCGGCTATCACCACCTGCCCGGGCGCGTTGAAGTTCACCGCCGAGACCACGTCGCCCTCAGCGGCGCTTTCACAGGCAGCGACGACGTCATCATCCTCAAGACCGAGGATCGCCGCCATCTTGCCTTCCCCTGCCGGCACCGCATCCTGCATGAGCTCACCACGAAGGCGAACCAGCTTTACGGCCTCAATGAAGTCAAGGCTCTCCGAGGCGACCAGAGCACTGTACTCACCCAGACTGTGACCGGCGAGGTAATCCGGCTTGCTGCCGCCTGCCACAAGCCACTGGCGCCACAGGGCGACACTGGCCGTCAGCAGTGCAGGCTGGGTGATCGTGGTTTTGTTGAGCTCCTCCGCCGGCCCTTTCTGGCACAACTGCCAGAGATCATAGCCCAGGGCATTGGAAGCCTCAGCAAAGGTCCTGTTGATAATAGGCCAAGCTTCAGCAGCCGCCGAAAGCATGCCAACGGATTGTGACCCTTGTCCGGGGAAAATAAAGGCTGATTTCATAAGCGGGATCTTATCGTCATTAGGGGGTTACGGGAGATTAGCCAATAGTACAAGTTAAGCCGATTTTCCGCGAATGCGTGGTCGGATTTGGACAGACTTTAGTCTCAGGCGATCAAAGCATGAGATCGTCAAGGCGCTCATTGATGCGGCGGGGCACTTCCAGTTCAACTTCCCGGACCGCCTGACGAATGGCCGAAAGCATGGCCCGCTCGTTGGCGTTACCATGGCTCTTGATAACGACGCCCTGCAACCCGAGCAAACTTGCGCCATTGTGGCGGGAGGGATCCATCAACTGCAGTAGGCGGCCAATAATCGGCCTGGCCAGCAGACCCACCACCCTTCCGTAAAGGTTCCGGGTGAAAGCCTGCTCCATCAACTCAATCAGGAGGCCAGCAACGCCTTCCCCGGTTTTGAGGGCGATATTCCCGACAAACCCGTCACAGACCACCACATCCGCCACATCCCGGAACAGGTCGCTGCCCTCCACGTATCCGATGTAATTGATGGTGTCACACTGGGCCAGCATGTGAGAAGCCAGACGGACCTGCTCATTACCCTTGATTTCTTCTTCCCCGACATTCAGCAAGGCCACCCGGGGCTCCGCCTGCTGGCAGATAGCCGAGGCCATCAGGGAGCCCATCAAGGCGTACTGGTAAAGGTTTTCCGCAGTTGAATCGACATTGGCACCGAGATCGAGGACGTGACAGCGCCCGCGGAGAGAGGGAATCAGTTTGGCGATGGCCGGCCGCTCAATGCCCGGATACATGCGAATTATGGAACGGCCAAACGCCATCAGGGCTCCGGTGTTCCCGGCACTGACACAGCCCTGGGCCTCACCGTCACGAACCAGGCCAAGGGCAATGGCCATGGATGAGTTCTTCTTGTGCCGAAGGGCATGGGAAGGGCGCTCATTCATGCGTACCACATCTGCCGCCTCCACAATACGGATTCTGGCATGCCCCTCACGCAACAAAGCCTCAAGCTCGCTCCGGATTCCCACCAGAACGATGCTCAAGGCTTCGTTTTCGCGCACCGCTCGTAACGACGCAGCAACCACTACAGTGGCTCCTCGGTCGCCACCCATGGCGTCAATCGCGATGGTGACCGGCTTCACCGCCCTGCCATCCGATTCTGTGCGATTCATAGCGACGACGGGATTACTCGTCGCGCGCTTCGATTACCTGCTTGCCACGGTAGAAACCGTCTGGAGACACGTGGTGGCGAAGATGAACTTCGCCAGTGGTCGCGTCGGTGCTCAGAGCAGCAGTACTCAGAGCGTCGTGTGAACGGCGCATGCCACGCTTGGAACGGGTTTTACGGTTTTTCTGTACAGCCATGATTATGCTCCTGACCTGTTAACGTAAACTTTAAATTACCTTGAAAGTAACGTGTGTTCGTTTGATGCGCGCCGACCTCCCGAAGGAAACCCGCGCCCGGCTAATGCTTTGTCTTCTTGAGATCCGCCAGTACGCTGAACGGGTTCTCGCCTGGCTTTCTCACCGGCTTTGCCGCAGAGCCGTCGGGCTCGTAAGCCTCCAGATCTTCCCGAGCCGGACATTCATTCCGATCGTGAAGCGGGAACGCTGGCAGAACAAGCAATAGCTCGTCTTCTGCCATTGACCAAAGATCTGCGCTGAAATCATCGGTCAGGTAAGGCTCAAGCTCATTTGGCAGCTGTTTCGCCTGTTCATCGCTCGTTACCAACCCCAGCTCGAACCGGGAAACCAGCGTCACTCCCATGGAGCCCATACAACGCTGGCACTCCAGCTCTACCGGAGCCTCCAGTTCACCTGAGACAACGCGACGACGTTCACTGTCCATATAAAAGGACAACGTCACCCGACACGCAGCATTCTCCGAAAACCCCAGAACAGCTTCTCGGAAACGGCTAAGCCCGCTGAGGGGAATGATTCCCTCCAGAGTGCTGTTTTGTTCCGCCAACCGGTAAGGATCGACAGATTTTGGTAACTCGGCGTTTGACGCTTTTGACATAGGCGCGCAATTTTAGGGGCGCAGCCCTCTACTGTCAAAGACTTCATTGCTTTTTGGACAGGGGTTCCCGTGCAGATAGGGGTAATTTACGATAAACGGACGCCAGTTCTTCCTCCCGACCCTCCAAGGACAATACACATGATGCCAAAACCCCTGCTGCTAGCCTCGTCGTCCCCCTACCGCAGGGTGCTGCTGGAACGACTCGGCCTACCCTTCAGTTGCGCCAGCCCCGATATCGATGAAGCGCCCATTCAGGGCGAAACCGGGGAGGCGCTGGCAACTCGCCTGGCGGAGACCAAGGCCAGAGCCCTTACAGAGCACTTTCCCGGCCACTGGATTATCGGATCGGACCAGGTGGCCTGTCTGCCGGATGGCTCCGTACTTAGCAAGCCCGGCAATCACAAACAGGCAACGAACCAGCTACGCCAGAGCAGTGGCCACCGAGTCCTTTTCCTGACGGGCCTCGCACTGCTGGACGCGGACTCAGGAAAACTGGAACGTCACTGCGAGCCTTTCACAGTTCACTTCCGACACCTGGCCGACGAAGAAATCGAAGCCTATTTGCGACGGGAACAACCCTACGACTGCGCCGGTAGCTTCAAGATGGAGGGCCTGGGCATCACCCTGTTCGAAGCATTGGAAGGCCGAGACCCGAACAGCCTCATCGGGCTACCCCTGATCGCCCTGAACGAAATGCTGCGCCGCTGGGGCCGGAATCCCCTGCTGGAAAATCAGCCGGATGTAGCCCCTCATTAACGAAGCTCCAGACGGGACTCCACCAGCTGGCTGGCGAAGCCCGCGCCGAAGGCAACGCCCAACTGGTCAATGATGTCCTGGAAGGGCGATTTGTGGCGACTGTAGTCCACAAGCTTTTCCTGACCGACAACCTGCCTGGCAACATGGGAAGCACTACCCAGACCATCCACCAGGCCAAGCTCTAACGCCTGGTCGCCACTCCAGACCAGACCACTGAATAGACGCTCGTCATCGGCCAGTCGCGCCCCTCTTCCCCTCTTTACCGCCTCAATGAACTGCTGGTGAGTATTTTCCAGCACGCTCTGCCAGAAAACCACTTCTTCTTCCTGCTCTGGAGAAAAAGGATCAAGGAAGGCTTTATTCTCGCCCGCCGTGTACAGGCGCCTATCAACGCCAATCTTTTCCATCACCCCGGTAAAGCCGAACCCACCGGCGACAACACCAATGGAACCGACAAGGCTGGCGCGATTCGCGTAAATCTCATCGGCAGCCGCGGCGATATAATAAGCCCCGGAAGCGCCGATGTCGGAGATCACCGCATACACTTTCTTTTCCGGGTATTCGCCGCGCAGGCGCTTTATTTCATCGTATACGTACCCCGCTTGAACCGGGCTTCCGCCGGGGCTATTAATCCGAAGAATCACCGCCACCGAGTTTGGCTCCTCAAAAGCGGAACGAAGCGAGCCAACAATGTTGTCAGCGCTCGCCAGTTCATCTGCCGCTATCGGGCCGTTGATCTCTACCAGGGCGGTATGCCTACCCGAAACACTTTCCAGTGTGTCCCCAAACGGAACCTTCAGCATGAAAAGCAAAGCAATCAGATAACCGAAGGTAAGAAACTTGAAAAAAATCCCCCACCGGCGGCTTCGACGCTGCTCGGCCTGGAGCGACATCACCAACTTCTCAATCAACCTCCAATCCCGACCGGACTCCGGCGGCAGTTTTGGCGATTTGCGGCCAAATAACGGCTTACCTTCCTTTTCAGGCTCTGCCGGCTCATCTCCCCACTCAGGGGGCTTATCGGAATCCCAGTCGCTCATTTGCTCATCCTGTCAGCAACATCCATTAAATTGGCCAATCTGGCTTGCTCAGAGCCCCAGCACCCGGCGCAGGTCGGGAACGGTATCAACTATGGCATGGGGCGAATAGTCACCCAGAACATCGCGCTTGTGTACGCCCCACTCGACACCAACGGAAGGCATTCCGATACGCTGAGCCATTTCAAGGTCATAGCGGGTGTCGCCGATCATTACCGCCTCGGCCGGCTCAATTCCGTAGAAATTCAGTATCTGCTCGAGCATTGCCGGATCTGGCTTTGACCGGGTTTCGTCCGCACATCGAGTTATCTCGAAGTGACCGCCAAGACCACTGGAAACCAGGGCCGAATCCAACCCCCTACGGCTCTTTCCCGTCGCCACGGAACACCGGCGACCAGAACGGCGAAGGTCAGCAACCACATCCGCCATTCCCGCAAACACATCCTGGGGCGTAGTGGTCTTGCTGAAGAAGTAACCTGCATAGCCCTCCCGAATGCTATTCATCTCGTCGCGACTAATGCCCGGATAAAGTTTCTCCAGCGCTTCGACCATACCAAGACCAATTATATCCCGGTAGGCCTCACGCTCCAGAGCCGGGTAACCCAGTTCGGTTGCCGCCTGATAAAGGCTGTCCGCGATGTGCTCGACAGAATCCACCAGCGTTCCGTCCCAGTCGAAAATAACCACACTGACCTTCATTGACCTGTCCCTTTAAGGCGTGCCTCAAGCTTTATAAGCACATCGTTGAATGCATCGTCGTAGGGCGCCTCAAGGCGCATAGCCTCTCCCGACACCGGCAAGGTAAATTCGAGAGCCCTGGCATGAAGCATAAGCCGCTGCCCGCCAATCGCCCTGAACGCTTTAAGGCTGACATCATCCATATACTTGTCGTCGCCTGCAATCGGATGACCCGCCCACGCACTGTGAACCCTGATTTGGTGGGTTCGCCCCGTTATCGGTGAGGCCTCCACCAGGCTGTAGCCCTGGTATCGCCTGAGACAACGGAAGGTAGTCAACGAAGCCTTCCCCGTTTCGTCAACCCTGACCCGACGCTCACCATTGGGCATCTCATAACGCAAAAGGGGGGCGTCAACCCGGTCAACACCGGCCTGCCAGTCACCGACCACCAACGCGTGGTAGTGCTTTCTGATCCGTTTCTGGCGAAGTTCGTCCTGCAGATAACGCAGCGCAGACCGCTTCTTGGCCACCATGACCAGTCCGGAGGTGTCGCGATCCAGCCGGTGCACAAGTTCCAGGAACTTTGCCGTCGGCCGGGCCGAACGCAAGACTTCAATCAAACCGAAACTGAGGCCGCTGCCGCCATGAACGGCAATCCCGGAGGGCTTGTTGACCACCAACATCTGTTCATTCTCGAAAATGACCGCAGCCTCGATGACCCCCTGCACCCGGGAGCCGGGTGCGACCTGATCCGGCTTTTCCTTGCGAGTCACAGGCGGAATCCTCACCTGATCACCGGCTTTCAGCCGGGTGTCTGGCTTTACTCGACCCTTATTAACCCGAACCTCGCCCTTTCTGACTACCCGGTAGATGATACTTTTCGGCAGGCCCCGAAGCTGAGCCAGAAGAAAATTATCCACCCTTTGGCCTTCATTATCCTCATCCACAGTGACCCACTGCACACCCTGGCGAACCTCTCCGCGGGGAACCGCCTTTTCGCCACCCTCTGTCCTGGGTGATGGTGCCGCCCTGTCGGGCCGGGCTTTGGCTGGCTTCTTGTTCGCGAGCTTGCGGGACATGAACTTCCTATCATAGCGACATGAATGCAGGATTGAACGGCAACCTGAATACTGTTATATTCCGGCGTGCTCTGTCGTTTGTCTACGGCCTGACCAACTCAAGTCAGAAGCCGGAGCGGCAGAAGTATACCGACACTATTCGAGAGTTTGAACGCCGTGCACCCAATCACTACCGGGAACGGCGAAGTAAATGCTCCCGGAGTACCAGGCCAGATCTTCGAAAGACTGAAACCTGTCCTCGGGAGAAGTAAAAACCGCGCAGAAAACCGCGGGCGACATCGCGAAGAATCATTGCCACGCAGGGCCGGGCCGTCCAGCTTACGAATACGACGTGAGACCCAGGCACCTGAGTGAACTTGAAAACGGATAACATGCGTCAACAGACACGAACCTTACACGACCTCTCCCTGCCTTCAGGCAGCCGGATCGTCGGCGTTGGTCTCAGACCGAAAGGATCACACCCCAGAAGGGTCTGATTCGTCTGGCCGCCGGTCCGCCCTTGATGTAACAGGGCCCACGGCACGCACATCCTGCTTCGCTGATGCGATCCCCTCTGGTTTTCTGTCAAACTAAACGACAGGAACTCTTTCTTTCCATGAAAAGAATGCTTATCAATGCAACTCACCCTGAGGAGTTGCGCGTAGCTCTGGTTGACGGCCAGCGTCTGTTCGATCTCGATATCGAATCCAGCTCCCGCGAGCAGAAAAAGGCTAACGTATACAAGGGTCGCATTACCCGCGTTGAGCCCAGCCTCGAAGCAGCCTTCGTTGATTTCGGAGCTGATCGCCACGGATTTCTGCCCCTGAAGGAAATCTCCAAGGAGTACTTCAAAAAATCTCCGGGTCAGATTGAAGGCAAGGTCAACATCAAGGATGTGGTCTCCGAGGGTCAGGAAGTAATCGTCCAGGTTGACAAGGAAGAACGCGGTAACAAGGGCGCGGCCCTGACGACCTTTATTTCCCTGGCCGGACGCTACCTGGTGCTCATGCCCAATAATCCCCGTGCCGGCGGCATTTCCCGCCGCATTGAGGGTGACGAGCGGGCCCAGCTCAAGGACGCCATGAACGATGTCCAGGTGCCGAAATCCATGGGCATCATTGTGCGCACCGCCGGCATTGGACGAACCACCGAAGAACTCCAGTGGGATCTGGATTACCTGGTTCAGTTCTGGGAAGCCATTTCCCAGGCCGCTGGCGAACGCAAGGCGCCATTCCTGATTCACCAGGAAAGCAACGTTATTATCCGTGCCGTACGTGACTACCTCCGCCAGGATATTGGCGAGGTTCTGATCGACTCTGACAGCGTATATGAGGACGTACTGAACTTCGTCCGCGCAGTAATGCCAACGTTCGAGAACAAGATCAAGCTGTACAAGGATGAAATTCCGCTGTTCAGCCGTTATCAGATCGAAGGCCAGATCGAGACTGCATTCCAACGGGAAGTGAAGCTGCCTTCCGGCGGCTCAATTGTTATCGATCCGACGGAAGCACTGGTATCCATCGACATCAACTCCTCCCGTGCCACCAAAGGCCACGACATTGAGGAAACTGCCCTTCAAACCAACCTGGAAGCGGCCGAAGAAATCGCCCGCCAGCTACGCCTGCGTGATATGGGCGGCCTGATTGTCATCGATTTCATCGATATGACCCCGGCCAAGCACCAGCGGGAAGTCGAACAAAAGATGCGTGAAGCCCTGGAAATTGACCGGGCTCGGGTTCAGGTTGGCAAGATCTCGCGATTTGGTCTGCTTGAGATGTCCCGTCAGCGTCTGCGCCCCTCCCTCGGGGAGACGCGCAGTGAGGTTTGCCCTCGCTGCGAAGGCCAGGGCACCATCCGGGGCATTGAATCCCTTGCCCTGAGCATCATGCGCCTGATCTATGAAGAATCCTCGAAAGACAAGACCGGCGAAGTGCGGGCCATTGTGCCTGTGTCTGTTGCCACCTTCCTCTTGAACGAAAAGCGCAAGCAGTTGGCCGATATTGAAGCTCTGCAGGAAGTCAGCATCGTCGTAGTTCCTGTGCCTCACATGGAAACACCGCACTTCGAAATCGTTCGGATGCGCGACGATGAAACAACGCCTGAGCATATTTCCAGTCACCAGGTGGCGCAGGAATACAGCGAGCGCGAGGAGGAAATCTTCGAAGCTCCGGCTGCAGAAAAACCGGTTCGTGAACAGGCAGCGGTAAGGGCGATTCGCCCCAGCGCACCCGTACCTACGCCGGCACCAAAGGCAGCTGAAGCCGCCGAGCAGGATGAAGGCCTTTTCCGCCGCCTCGGACGCAAGATTGCCTGCTTATTCAGTGGAGAAGAAGAACAGCAAACCGAGACCAGCGAAAAAAGCAGGACTCAGCGCGAAGATCACCGCAATCAGGGCCGCCAGGATCGTCGCAAATCCCGCGTTGCCCGTGGTGACGACCAGCGCTCCGGTAGCAACCGCAGCGGCAACGAACGTCGTCAGAGCGGTCCCCAAAGTCGTGGCGAGGATAACCGTGGGCGCAATCGCAATCGCAGCGATGATCAGAACCGCGGAAACCAGAATCGCCAGAGCCCGGAGAACAAGGACACTGACAACAAAGCCGACACCAAGGGCACTGACAACCGCCGGGATAGCCGCCGGGACAATCAGGGCCGCGGGCGCAACAAACCACAGCGGGACCAGAAGGATAACCGGGACCAGAAGGACAGCAGCCCACAGGAAAGCGCCGCCAAACCAGCCGGAGGCGAAAAACCCGCATCCGACGAAAAGCGCCGCAAGCCCCGCCGTCAGCGCAGTCGCGACGGTTCTCCGGCAGAAAATCCGGCCTCCACGCCGGCAGACCGCAAGGCTGCCCGCAGCGAAAAACACCAGAAGGATACCCAACCGGAAGTCAGCTCTGAAGGCGACAAGCCTGAGGTAAAACCCGAGCAACCACGGGATAACCGTGAAAAGGCTGCGACAAAACCTGAAAGCAAGGCAGCCGCGCCAATTCAGAAGGACGAGCCGAAGCAAGATCAAAAGCAGGGTCCGGCGGACCAGCCCGCTGTTTCCGAAGCGCCTTCTGACAGCAAGGTCCCAGAGCAGCCAAAAGAAGCAGCGAAGGCCGTTGACCAGCCAACCGGGAAGTCCGGCGGCGCTGCCGAGGCCGAGACGAACGTCGAGACACCTGAAAAGACAGACGACAAGAGCGGCAAGCCTTCAGCTGCGGACCAAAAGGCCTCCGTTGCCGATGAAGAGCCATCAGCGCGTAGAGAGCCATCAGCGGCCAATAAAAAGCCCTCTGCTCCGGAGAGAAAACCGGCAGCTGAAAGCGCTGACCAGGCCCCGAAAGTCGAGTCAGAAAAGAAGGCCGAAGCTGAAACAAAGCAGCCTGCTAAATCTGCAAGGAGCTCAGAAGCATCGGCCGCCAAAGAAGCGCCTGCGGCTAAAAGGGCACCTTCGACCAAAGAGGCAACGGCTGCCAAAGAAACGCCAGCCGCAGAGCAAGCCCCGGCTCCTGGTGAACAGCAGCAAGCGCCTGAAGAGCCGGCGCCACAACCTGCCGCTCCGAAGGCAACCCCGGAAGATCAGTCCGAACTGAAGTCGGCTCCGGTCACCGACGAGCAGCCTGGGGCTGAATCCGCGAAGAAGGACGAAACTCCTGACACGACAGCAACCAAGGCTCCTGTCACGCCAGGACGTGCCTACAACGATCCAAGAGAAGTCCGTAAGCGCCAGAAGGCAGCGGAAGAGGCCAAAAAGGCCGGGAGTGACACTAACTGATGTTATCGAACTCTGACATTGAAGCGCTGGAAGACATCCTTTTTGCCGAACCCTGGGGCGATGATGCCCTGGATTTCTTCGGCTTCCACGGAGTAGTCTGCGCCAGCGTCGTCGGCCCGGTTGAATTGAGCGCGGAAGACATCTTCCGCCTCGCCACGGGTATCGACGAGGCACCCGATGGCGGGATCCCTGAGGTATTCATGCGCTGTGCCAAGCAGCTGGCCGGAGATATGGTCAAGGCCCTGGATATGGGTCAGGCTCTGGAATTACCGGAACCAGAAGATGGCGATCCCATGAACGCACTGGAGAACTGGTGTGCCGGGTTCGTGGACACCTTCCTTGAACACGAGGAAAAGTGGCTGGACGCTGCGAGCGAAGAGGAAACCGCCGATCTGATGGTTCCCATGTTGACGCTGTCAGGGCTGTTTGATGACGAGGATTTTCAGAACGTTCGCAACAGCGACATGCTGTCCCGGCAAATGGCCGATGCCATTCCAGATTCGCTGACCGATCTGTATCTCCTGTTCCACGCGCCGGATTAAACCGGCGCAGGGTTCAGAATTGGTTGTCTGAAAGAATGCCAGACCGGCTCAAGCCCGTCTGGCATTTTTGTAATGCGGCCTAGCTCACACCAGGGCGCTCCAGGAAAGTGAAAATCACTGCCCTGAGACGCCAGTAATCCTTCCCGTCGGCACAGCTCCGCAAGAAATCCCAGGTCTCCGCTGGACTGCCCCGACGTGGAAACCTCAATCGCCCGCCCTTCGGCCCTCCGGAAATCGGCCGTCAAATCCCGGAGCTTGGTAGCCGTTAACTGGTATTTCCGTGGATGGGCGAGAACGGCAATTCCGCCTGCCTCGTTAATCCAGCGAACCACTTCCGGCAGTTCCGGCCAGTAAGCTTTTACGTCACCGGCCTTGCCGTTACCCAGGTAACGCTTGAACGCCTGCGCGGCGTTACGCACTAAACCTTCGCTGGTCAGGACCTCGGCAAAATGGGGGCGGCCCGGAACGTCGCCGCCTGCAGCAGCTGTTGCCTGCTCAAGCAGATCATCAATACCAAGCTTGCCCAGGCGTTCGGCAATCATCCTTGCCCGGGCCCAGCGATTCTCGTTCTGCTGCCCCAGAGCGGCACGAAATCCGGCGTCGTCCGGGTCGAAGTCCAGCCCAACAATATGAATGTTTCGACTTTTCCAGATACAGGACAGTTCCACCCCTGGAATCAGGGTAACACCGTGCTTCGCTGCCGCGTGGCAGGCTTCGGCGAACCCGCCAATGGTGTCATGATCCGTCAATGCAAGGTGAGTGACACCACGCTCAGCCGCACGTTCAAGCAGCGCTGACGGTGAAAGCGCACCATCTGATGCGGTACTGTGGCAATGCAGATCAATGCACAAAACCGGGTCTTGCGGTATAGTCACGAAACATCCTGAATCAGCGGGTAACGGGCGATATGCCATGGCCGGACAGTGTACCAGCCATCCTTGGCGCTACACGACTGCTGATTATTTATCAGCCAGAAACGTTTAAGAACTTCAATCCGGAGAGCTGAATGTACTACGCCATTATCAGTGAAGATGTCGAAAGCAGCCTGTCCCTGCGCCAATCTGCGCGACCCGCGCATATTGAGCGCCTGCAAGCACTTAAGGCGGAAGGCAGGTTGCTTGTTGCAGGCCCGCACCCTGCTCTGGACACACCGGAGCCGGGTGACGCCGGCTTTACCGGCAGCCTGGTAATTGCAGAGTTCGACTCCCTGGAGGCAGCCCAGTCATGGGCCGATACCGACCCCTACATTGAGGCCGGCGTATACGAGAAGGTTATTGTGAAGCCGTTCAAGGCCGTTTTGCCGTGACCACTTTCGTTGGAGCATGAGTTTATTGTAATGATGGCTCGCTTGCACAGCCGGGCATCTGTGACAGAATTGCGCTTTTAATCATGCACAGACTTCATCCAGAGAATTTCAGGGAACGTAACCAGTGACGCTTTTTCGTCTCGCGATCAGTATGTTGTTTGTAGTGTCGTCAATTGCCGTTGCCCAGGCGAAAACGGTCTGGGTGGACGATCAGTTGTACCTTCCGGTGAGGTCTGGCGCAGGAACCCAGTACCGTATTATCGAGAATGCTGTGCCTAGTGGAACGCCCTTGGAAGTGCTTGATGCCTCCGATTCGGCGTATACCAAGGTCCGCACCCCAAAAGGTACAGAGGGCTGGGTCTCCAGCCAATATCTGAGCGAAACACCCATCGCCGCCGACCGTCTCAGGACCGTCAACCAACAACTCGAGAACACTCGAGCGGAGCTCGCCCAAGCAAAAGAGCAGCTCACCCAGGTTACCAACGAGCGGGACGCTCTCGAAAACTCAGAATCGACGCTCTCCAATCGCTCCCAGGAACTCCAGGAAGAGCTTCAGCGTATCAAGAGCATCGCCTCCGACTCGATCAACCTGGCTCGCCGGAACCGCGAACTCCTTGAGGAAAACCAGAAGATCCGCAACGACCTTGAGGTCCTTACCGCGGAAAATGAACGTCTCGAAGCCAGCAAGGAGTATGACTTCATGCTACTCGGCGCCGGCCTGGTCCTCGGCGGCGTGATGCTGGCACTGATTATTCCGATGCTCAAACCAACAAGAAAAACTGACAACTGGGCCTGATGCCATGAAGGATTACTCGGAAAAGCGCGACTTTCACCGTATGCAGGTGAACTCGGAAATCGAAATTACCGACAGCCACGGCAACAGGTTCACCGGCGTCTGCCGCGACCTGAGCGCGGCCGGCATGCAACTCTATGTCGGTCGAGAGGTAACCGTTGGCGAGGAGCTGCAAACCGTCCTCCATCCCACAAGCGATCAGTTTCCTCCACTGGAGACGGTATGCGAAGTCGTTCGGTGCGAGCCGGACGGTGACGGCTTCCTGCTCGGAACGAACATAAGTGAAGTGACTCGCTGAATGCAAAACGGCGGCCATTGGCCGCCGTTTCTCTTGTTGCGAGATCGCTTCTAGCTCAGACCAGAGGCTTCTCCGAAACAATAATGCCGTTATTATCGGCATAGACGTAATGACCGGGGTGAAAGGTTACGCCGTGGAAGGTAACCGGCACATTCAGGTCCCCAAGGCCACGTTTTTCACTTTTCCGGGGATGAGTTCCCAGGGCCTGAACGCCCAGCGCGGTGTTACCTATCTCGTCTACGTCCCGAACGCAGCCGTAGATAATCAGGCCGGCCCAGCCGTTGCTGGCTGCTTTCTCCGCCAGCATGTCACCCAGCAGTGCATGGCGCTTTGAGGCACCACCGTCCACCACCATGACCCGACCATTGCCGGGCTGGCCAACCTGCTCCTTCACCACGGAATTGTCTTCAAAGCATTTTACGGTAACTATCTCACCGCCAAAGGCCTTGTTGCCGCCGTAGTTGTTAAAGCCGGGCTCTACAACCTGCACTTCCGGAAATTCATCGCACAGGTCCGGGGTAATAATCTGCGTCACTTTGTCGCTCTCCTCTATCCTGGAAAATGAACTCAGTCGATCTTTTCGTCGGCCAGGAAGAACCAGGTATCCAGCACCGAATCCGGATTCAGGGAAACGGAATCGATACCCTGATCCATCAGCCACTTGGCCAGATCCGGGTGATCAGAAGGACCCTGCCCGCAAATACCGATGTATTTATCGGCCTTCTTGCAGGCCTGAATGGCACTGGCCAGCAGTGCCTTGACTGCGTCGTTACGTTCATCAAACAGGTGGGCAATGATGCCGGAGTCCCGGTCCAGCCCCAGGGTAAGCTGGGTCAGATCGTTGGAGCCGATGGAGAAGCCATCAAAATGCTCCAGGAACTGATCGGCCAGAATCGCATTGGCCGGCAACTCACACATCATGATGACACGAAGGCCGTTCTCACCCCGCTTCAGACCATTCTCCGCCAGCAGGCTAACCACTTGTTCTGCTTCACCAACGGTGCGGACGAACGGTACCATCACCTCAACATTGGTCAGGCCCATCTCGTTGCGGACCTTTTTCAGGGCGCGGCATTCCAGCTCAAAGCAATCGCGGAAGGTTTCGGAGATGTAGCGGGATGCGCCCCGGAAACCCAGCATCGGATTTTCCTCGTCCGGCTCATACAGGGTGCCTCCAATCAGGTTGGCGTACTCGTTGGACTTGAAGTCCGACAGCCGCACAATGACTTTTTTCGGCGCGAACGCGGCGGCCAGGGTTGAAATGCCTTCCACCAGCTTGTCGACGTAAAAATCGACCGGTGACGAATAGCCCGAAATGCGCTTTTCCACGGTCTGCTTGATGTCCCGGGGCAACCCGTCAAAATTCAGCAGGGCCTTGGGGTGCACGCCAATCATCCGGTTAATGATGAACTCCAGGCGAGCCAGGCCAACGCCTTCGTTGGGCAGCGCCTGGAAATCAAAGGCTCGGTCCGGGTTGCCGACGTTCATCATGATCTTGAACGGGATATTGGGCATGGAATCGACGGTATTTTCCCTCAGCTCGAAGTCCAGGGAGCCTTCGTAAATCAGTCCCGTGTCGCCCTCGGCACAGGAAACCGTCACTTCCTGGCCATCGTTTAAGATCTCAGTTGCATCACCGCAACCGACCACCGCCGGGATACCCAGCTCACGGGCAATAATGGCGGCGTGACAGGTACGTCCGCCCCTATCCGTCACAATGGCGGAAGCCCGCTTCATAACCGGCTCCCAGTCCGGATCGGTCATGTCAGTCACCAGCACGTCACCGGCCTGCACACGGTCCATTTCCTTGATGCTGGTAATGATCTTCACCGGGCCGCTGCCGATCTTATGGCCGATACTGCGACCTTCGACCAGCACGTTGCCGGTTTCGTTCAACAGGTACCGTTCCATCACGTTGGCGGAGGTGCGGCTCTTGACGGTTTCAGGGCGGGCCTGAACGATGTAGATCTTGCCGTCGTCACCATCCTTCGCCCACTCGATATCCATGGGTCGCTGGTAGTGTTTCTCGATAATCACCGCCTGTCGGGCCAGGTCTTCCACCTCGGCATCGGTAATGCAGAAGCGATTGCGCTCGCCCGGCTCCACCTTCACTGTTTCCACAAGCTGACCCTCGCCGGGGCTGGTGTGGTAAATCATCTTGATGGCTTTGCTGCCCAGATTGCGGCGCAATACCGCCGGGCGGCCGGCCTCCAGTGTCGGCTTGTGAACATAGAATTCATCGGGGTTCACGGCCCCCTGTACGATGGTTTCACCGAGGCCGTAAGAGGCCGTCACAAACACCACATCCCGGAACCCGGATTCGGTGTCCAGTGTAAACATAACGCCACTGGCGGCGGTCTCACTGCGCACCATTTTCTGGATGCCCGCTGAGAGGGCGACCAGCTTATGATCGAAGCCATGGTGAACACGGTAAGAAATGGCCCGGTCGTTGAACAGAGAAGCAAACACTTCCTTAACTGAGGTGCGCACCTGCTGCAGCCCAACCACGTTCAGGAAGGTCTCCTGCTGGCCGGCGAACGAAGCGTCGGGCAGATCTTCTGCGGTCGCTGACGAACGCACAGCAACGGCCATATTTTCGTTGCCGTCCTGCAAGGCCGCGAACGCCTCTTTCAATGCGTTTTCCAGAACATCCGGGAACGGGGTATCAATAATCCACTGGCGAATCTTCGCACCTACCCGGGCCAGCTCGTTGACGTCGTTGATGTCCAGGGCATCCAGAACATTGTCGATCCGATCTTTCAGGCCGTCTTTGGCAAGAAATTCGCGATAGGCATGCGCGGTCGTGGCAAAGCCACCGGGAACGGTGACACCGGCGTTGGCGAGATTACTGATCATTTCGCCGAGAGAGGCGTTCTTCCCGCCCACCCGGTCGACATCCGACATTCCCAGGTGATCAAACCAGATAATGTAATCTTCCAAAGCACGTCTCCCTTGAGTCTGTGAAGCAAAGAGCAAAACCGGGTCAGCGGTATCAGGCAGTAAAAGCAGGCAATATCCACTGCGGGGTCTCGAACTTGGCGTGTATGATACTGTAACCTGCGGAAATTACCTAGGGAACCACCCGCTGAATACGGAACCGGACGATACACCATGAGACGCACTGCTTTTTTCATTTCCGACGGCACCGGCCTGACCGCCGAAGCATTGGGGCACAGTCTTCTGGCCCAGTTTGAGAAGATCGAGTTTGAACGGGTGACCGTCCCCTACATTGCTGACGAAGAAAAAGCCCGGGAAATGGTCACTCGCATCAACAAGGCAGCCGAGACAGACGGTGCCCGCCCACTGGTCTTTGACACCATCGTGAACAGCGACATTCGGGATATCATCTCCACAGCCGAAGGTTTCATGGTGGATATTTTCGGAACCTTTCTCAATCCCCTGGAGCAGGAACTTCAGTCCTCCTCCTCCTACACCGTCGGGAAATCCCATTCCATCAATAACGAGGGCAGTTACGAGCGACGGATCAAGGCGGTCAATTTTGCGCTGGATAACGACGACGGTGCCAGGACAAGACATTACGATGAAGCGGACCTGATTCTGGTCGGAGCCTCTCGAAGCGGAAAAACCCCGACCTGCCTGTATCTGGCGCTGCAATACGGGGTCAAGGCGGCAAACTACCCGATTACCGAAGAAGATCTGGAGGATCAGCAGATCCCGCCCGCCCTGAAACCCCACAAGGAGAAAATCTTCGGCCTGACCATCGATCCCGAGCGCCTCGCCACCATACGCAATGAGCGCCGCCCCAACTCGCGCTACTCGTCGATCAAGCAGTGCATGCACGAGATTGAGGAAATCGAGCTGATGTACCGGCGGGAACGCATCCCCTATCTGAATACCACGGCGTATTCAGTGGAAGAGATTTCGACGCGGATCATGGTGAGCACAGGGCTGAAGCGGAATCGCTGAAGGGACTGGAACGACGAGGCAGATGAAAAGGTCGTCTGCCCCACTTTCCATCGGACCCCGGCGTTGCACTTAGACTCTACAGTTCCTGAACACCCAGACCGAGCTTCTCGACCCGAGCCCTGTTCTCAGGACTGGTCACAACCGCAATACTCGCGTTTTCGGGCACCAACCAGGTCTTGGCGACCCGCTTGATATCGTCCAGGGTGACCGCCAGAACACGCTCTCGGAACCGGGCCCTCTGCTCAGGCGTGCGACCAAACAGCTTGTTGTGGAATGCATGGCGGGCTGCGCCGGCGGGAGAGCGGGGCCGGTCAAGCTGGCCGATGACTCCGAGGATGGACTCCTCAAGCTCCTGGTATTCGTGATCGGTCTCCTGCAACCAGGTTAGCGCCTTGTCGAAATCCTCCAGCGTTTCTTCAAGGCGGGGATCCCGGTAAGAGAAGAACCGGAAGGCTCCGTTCACGCTGTCCTGCCCGGCACCGCCACCGTATGCACCCCCCTTCTCTCGGATTGTACGGTGCAGGTAGCCGTTACGCAGGAAACCACCGAGCACCGTCAGCGCCGCTGCATCGGGATGGTCCACCGGCACGGTGCTGTAGGCCTTGGCACAGAAGTTCACTTGCGTAGACGTCAGCCAGGCCTCACGGGTGGTATAGCTGACCGGTTTCATCTTCCAGTCAGAGTTGGCGGCCGCAGATGCACTCTGCCAGCAGGATTTAAGATCGTCGACCATGGCAGGAAGCTGCTCTTCCTCGCCAATTACCAGGAACTCCCGCCCCTGATCAGTGATTTTCTTATGGAGGGCTGCCAGCTTCTCGCACAGAGACACAAGTTCTTGCGGATCTTTCAGGGCCTGATCCAGCTCCTTGGTACCCCGAATACCGGCCAGCCCCCCGAGCCGGAATGACAGCCAGGCACCTGGGCTCATGCCCTGTGACGCAGCGCCCATTGCCAGTGCATGACCACTGCCGGTGACTGCCTGCTCGCGACGGGCACGAACCTGGGCAATGATTTCCCGAATCCGCTCTTTCTCGTCAAAGCGGGCATCGCTGTAGACGTCACGGAGCAGACGGGTCAATGCGGCACGGTTCCGGGACAGAGCCTTGCCATTGAATATGATGTAACCGGACAGATCCTGCACATCGTCGATACGGCCCTTGGCACTGAACGAAGCGCCAATGCCACCGGATTCCGCGGAAATGCGGTCCTGCATCTGCAAATAGTCCAGCTCCCCACAACCCACTTCGGAGATCAGCGTGGTGTAATACGGCACCAGAAGCAGCTCTTCTTCAGTGAGCGCCGGCACCGGCACCACCACCTGCTCATAGATCAGCCCATTGGTCCCACGGGCATAGACCGTAGCAGAAATATCGCCGTCGTAACGGCCTTCGGGCTCCGGCATCTGCAGGGGCACATCGGACAAGTCAACCTTTGGAAGAATGGAATCGTCGTCCTTGTGCATCTGCCGCTCTTCAAGGGCATTTGCCCGCTCGACAATCATTTGCACTTCATCCTCGGTCAGCTCTTCCTTGCGACGGGCCAGCGCCTCCCGGATGGCTTCCTGACGACGGCTTTCCAGCTTTTCGTCCGGTCGCAGGGTGAGCGTCACCCTGTGTGGATTGTCCAGCAGCTTTTTGCGAATCAGGCCGGGCACATACCCGGGATCCTGGATTTTCTCCCGGAGTGTCGCCAGCACCGGCTCCAGGTCGAGCAGTTCCACAGGGTCGCCGCCATGGACCATGGGAGCAATTGCGCTCATGATCAGCTGCAGCCCATAAGGAGCATGATCGCCAGCGATCTCACGCTGATGCAGCTCCAACTGATGCAGGATGGCTTCCAGCCGTTCCTGACTGACACCTTCCTCGGCCACTTTGAGCAGCGTGGCCTCAATCAGTGCCTCCAGCTCCCTGTGTTTTTCAGGCTCGCTGCCTTCAATTCCGCACACGAACGTCATCTCGCGGTTAGAATCCTCCAGGCCACACATGGGCGAAGGCGCATGGCCCAGATCGGTGGTTTCCAAGGCACGCATCAGGGGCGAGGCACTGTTTTCCAGAAGCACCGCAGATAGAAGCTGGCCTTCCAGGTTCTCCTGCAGGTCAAAGCTCTGCCCCAGCAGCCAGCCAACAACGATGTGTGTCTTGTTGTCTGTACCTTCGCCTTCGTTGACCGCATAGCCCTGCTCGACTCGTACCGGCGAAAACATGCGCTTTTCATCACGAACTGGCAGATCGATGTCGAGCCGGTCAAAGCGCTTTAGCGCCAGCTCCTCGAACTTTTCGTGGTGCTCCCGGGCGGGAATATCTCCGTAGGTGGCAAAAATCGCGTTGCTGGGGTGATAGTGGTGACGATAGAACTTCGTGAGGTCATCGTAGGTCAGGTCGACAATATGGTCCGGTTCACCACCGCTATTGTAATGATAGGTGGTGGTCGGAAAGAGGTGACTGCTCAGATTCTGCCATAACTGGGACGTAGGCGAACTCATGGCGCCCTTCATTTCATTGTAGACAACGCCCCGGTAGACCAGATCGGTGGAGGGATCGTCCGGTTTATCGAACTCCAGGCGGTGGCCTTCCTGGGCGAAATCCAGCGGATCCAGCTTGGAGAAAAACACGCAGTCCAGGTACACCGTCAACAGGTTATCAAAGTCTTTCCGATTCATGCTGGCAAAGGGATACGCGGTCCAGTCGCTGCTGGTAAAGGCATTCATAAAGGTATTCAGCGACCTCCGGATCATCATGAAGAACGGATCGCGCACCGGAAAACGTTCGCTGCCACAGAGTGCGGTATGCTCCAGAATATGGGCGACACCGGTCGAATCCATTGGAAAGGTACGTAGCGCCACGAAGAAGACGTTCTCGTCGTTATCTGCTGCCAGATGCAGGTGCCGAGCCCCGGTTTTCTTGTGGCGGTACTCCTCGACATCAATATTGAGCGTGTCGATCCGGTGACTGCGAAGCTTCTCAAAGGCCGGATGGGTTGCGTTGTCGATCACTGCAGCCATTCAAACTATCCTGTCTTTAAACAATTGGAGAATTGTAGGGTAACACGTAGTATCGATTATCATGCATCACTCCCGTAGCGATAAGGTATCCCGCTAATCCATGACGACACCTGCATTTAAAACCAAGGCTGTTGATGCCCCCGAAGTCGCTGCCTACTGGGTAGAACGACGCCGTTACCTCGACCGCATACGGAAAGTGCCGGAAATCAGGCAGCGTTTCTGGCGGGAAGTGGCCATCTACCTGCTCCGCAGGCTGCTCTGGTCATTCGGATTTTTCCCGATATTCCTGACGTTCTGGATTCCGTTCGTGATGGCCAGCTTCAACCCTGTCGTCCTGGCATCCGATCTGATTCCGCTGCTGGAGGAATTTGTTAACTCCAACCCTGAAGTCCAGGCAACCACCCTCAGCACCCTTTTGATTGCCTGGGCGTCGGTCGGGTTTTTCTTCCTGGTATTTGATTTTGTGCTTACCCCGTTCAAATCGCCCTATGAATACGAAGCCGATGTGTACATGAGATCATGGGAACAGCTCAACCATGACCAGCTTCCGGATAAAGTGTGATTTGGCCTGCATTCTCGTTAACTCCAGACACTTTCTGTTACATAACGTTGCACTCACTGGTTAAGATGAAGCGGTAGACAGAATTTCGAGAATGCAGGATTAAGAGGTTCCGCCATGGTCGATTTCAGACCACTTCTGTTCATAAATGCCCTGGCACTTATGTTGCTGGTCACCGCCGGATTCGCATCGGTCCGGGGCGAACTGCAGATAACAGAAACCTTCGAACCGCCCACTGTGGACCAAGCCGCCGCCACCGAAGCTGCCTCCGCCGGCGCGCCGCCAGCAAAAGCACCGGTTGAACCGGAACCCCAAAGTACAGTGCAACGCGACACAGAAGCCCGCCAGCCCATTGTCGATACCACTCCGTTTACCGTGGAACCCATGCCGGAGAAGCCCACGGTTCTGGCGGTCGCCGAACCGCCCTCGGCCATGGCAACCCGCACGGACACCGCTCCGGCGGCACAAAGGCAGGCGCGCACCAAGCCCGGGAAGCAACCGGCAACCACAGGCACGCTGGTACTCCGCTCCAACGTTGTGGGTGACCAGGTCACCGTCAATGGCAAGGATTACGGTGCAACCCGCCTGGACCTGGAACTGGAACCGGGCCGATACGACGTCACCATCAGTAAGACCGGCTTTAAACCCTGGATCCGGTCCGTTGCGCTGGAAGCCGGACGCGAAATGACGCTGGTCGGCGAGCTGAAGGCCTACACGACCGTGAATTACCGCAACGGCACCTGGATCGGCGGCGTGCGCACCGGCGACGGCACCTATGAAGGCTCTGATGGCCTGCGCTATGAAGGGCATTTCGTGAATAGCGAGTTTGATGGTCCGGGCACCGCCTGGTACCCGGATGGCAGCCGGTACGAAGGCGAATGGTCGGGTGGCAAACGCAACGGCGAAGGCGTATGGCGCAGCGCCGATGGCGCCCGCTACTCCGGGGAGTTCAGAGACAATGAGTTCAATGGCAAAGGCACACTGACGCTGGCTAACGGGAATATCCTTACCGGCCACTGGCAACAGGGGCAACTCAATGGCCACGGTTCTCTGACCACTGCCGACGGCATGCTCTATGTCGGCGGGTTCCGTAACGATGAGTTCCATGGCACTGGCACCCTCACCTATCCGGACGGACGCCATTATGAGGGCGAATTTTCCAACGGCTCCTTCCACGGCTCCGGCTCCGAGGTCTTTGCCAATGGCAAGAAATATGAGGGCCAGTACATCGAAGGAAAGTTTCACGGCAACGGGCTGTTAAAGAACCCCAACGGCAGCTCCATCGAAGCCACTTTCCGTCATGGCGAGCCCTACGGACAGGTTCGCCTGACCACGGCGGCAGGGGAAATATTCACTGCCCGTACAACTGAACCCGGTGTTTGTTATCGGGACAAGAGCTACCGGGCCACCGAGTGCCCGAAACTGGAAGGCTGGTAATCACGTCGGCCTGACAACAAATGCGTTTGCAGTACACGATTGAGGTAGTGACATGGCGATCAAGAACGCTCTGCTGGTAGACGACTCCAAAGTTGCACGATTTGCCCTGAGCAAATTGCTGGAAAGTCGTGATATGGAAGTCAACATGGCTGGCTCGGCGGAAGAGGCCCTGGATTTCCTGAACAGTCATGGCCGCCCTGATGTCATCTTCATGGATCACCTGATGCCGGGCATGAACGGCGTGGAGGCCACCAAGGCCATCAAGGGCAATCCTGAGACAGCGGGCATACCGATCATCATGTGTACATCAAAGAAATCCCTGTCCTTCATGGAGGAAGCAAAGACCTTTGGCGTCTACAACATCCTGACCAAGCCGCCCCAGACCGATGGCCTCAGTCAGGTTCTGGATCAGCTGGCCAGTGATGTCACCAGGGGCACTCTGCCCGAACCACCGGCCGAGACGGCAGCCCCAACGGAAGAGGACGGCCTGCCGAATGTGCCTGCGGATGCCTCGGTTGAGCTGTCACCGAAAACCGGGGATTCCGCAAATCGGGGCAGCGCCCAAGCCAATGTTGTACCACTAACCAGCGACCTCATTGAACAGATTGCTCGCTCCGCTGTTAAAACGCATATCAACAACCGGCTACATGAACTGCTCAGTTCCCTGTTTGATGAGCAGTTTGACCACCTCAAACGGGTGCTGGACGAATCCCGCAGCAAACAGGAGACTGCGATTGAGGAGCGCCTCAATGCCGTTTCCAAAATGGTCGAGGAGCGCACGAAAAATCTGCGGGATGACGTCGTCGCCGAAGTCAATCTGAACGTCGGCAGCGAGCTTGCGGTGCTGAAGAATGAGCTAAAAAGGAACTCAGGGTTTACCGGCGAGCACATGGCGGAACTGAAGGATCACATCACCAGTGTCCAGACCATCGATACGGAGTTCTGGCAGACACTGCAGTCCGAGGCGATTCAGCAGGCCCACGAGATCTCCCGGGAAACTGCGGAAGACATTGCCCAGCGCACGATTGACCTGTTCGTTGCCCAACAGCGGTCGGCGTCGTCCCGGGTCTATACCACAGGCCTTGCCGTCAGCCTCGGCATCTTCAGCGTGGGGATTGCCTGGCTGACCGGCCTGTTTGGCTGAGGAACCTTCTGATTCTGTGCCAGTCTGCCGGGGTGTCCACATCATCATGGACCCCCGGTATGTCCACCCGGGTTGCCCTCACCTCCGCCAGCAGCCGCCCGGCTCCACAGTCACCTTCCAGGTCGAGCACCAGGGGCCACAACCAACGAGGCAGGTAGGCTGGAACACCGGGCCGGCTGCCGTAATCCGCTGCGATAGGTTGCTCAGGAACATAGCGTGCGGCATTCCCGAACGCCTTCAGGGCATTCAGGTCCAGCAGTGGCTGGTCTGCCAGCAGAACAAAGACGCCCTTTACTGTTGGTCCCAGACTGCGAATTCCGGCCGCGAGCGATGCCGACAATCCCTCATGCCAGTCTGGCGCTTTCAGCCATAGCGAAGGTTGTCTGTGGCACCGGAAACGAATCAACGGGTACCAGGCGCCGTAAACTACCCGGACATCACGACTTAATAGCCGGCCCTGGGCAATGGCGGCGTCCAGCAGGATTTGTTTGCCCTCATTGCCACCAGCGCCGAGGGGCAGCAGCACCTTGGGCCGGCCAAATCGGCTTGAAGCACCGGCAGCCAGTATCAGTGCCGGAAATTCCTGATCGTTGATTGGTCTGCGGAAGTTTATGATGGTGTGCCCGTTATCGAGAAGTTATGGTGCCTGGCACTTAGCCAGACTGCTGTAACCGGGGATTTTTGCTAGAATCCGCTCATCAATCAACCATACCCGTCCGGAAATTTGATGAACCATCTGTTTGTAGACAACCTGACCGTTATTGATTTCGCGTATCTGGACCCGACAAGGGGGCTGGTGGGCGAAAGCTGGATTGCGGATGTGGTGCTTGGCGGTGAACTGGATGACCAGGGCATGGTGTTCGATTTCAGCAACGTGAAACGCACCATCAAGCGGGTGATCGATGAGCGCGTCGACCATCGCCTGGTGATACCCCGGGGCTATCAGGGCCTGTCCTGGCGCGAGGAACAACCAGACACCTTCACCTGGGCGCTGACGGATGGCAGCCAGATTGTTCACCGCTCACCCGACGAAGCCATCGTCTGGCTGTCGGCAGAACGGATCGTACCTTCTGCGGTGGCTGGCCTGCTGGAACAGGAAATCAAGGCCGTGCTTCCGGCGAATGTAACCTCCGTGGAGATCCATCTTCGGGAAGAGGAAATCGACGGCGCCTACTATCACTATGTGCATGGCCTGAAAAAGCATCTTGGTAACTGCCAGCGCATCGCCCATGGCCATCGCTCTCCCATTCGTATTGATCGCAACGGGCACCGGGATTATGACCTCGAGCGGCGATGGGCGAAGCTCTGGCGGGATATTTACGTGGGCTCAGAGGAAGATGTGGTGCGACGCCATGTGGGCGATGACGGGGTCCGGTACGTTACTTTCGAATATGAGGCCAATCAGGGAGAGTTTGCGCTGACGCTGCCGGAGGAGCGGGTTTACATGCTGGACACCGATACCACGGTGGAGCTTATTGCCGCGCATATTGCCGACAAGCTGAAGGTGGAGTTTGCTAGCGATGCTATTCGGGTCAAGGCCTATGAAGGTGTGGGCAAGGGGGCGATTGCCTCCCGCTAGCAATGGTAGCCTGCCCAGTTTGGCGAGGTGCAACCGGTGCCCAGATTTCCCTTAAGACACAAAAAAACCGCCCGAAGGCGGTTTTTTTGATGGCTTTCCGGTGGACTAAACCGTTAAGCCGTATTGGCGTCCCCTAGGGGGTTCGAACCCCTGTTGCCGCCGTGAAAGGGCGGAGTCCTAGGCCACTAGACGAAGGGGA
>NZ_JBLXIQ010000005.1:0-373624 GCF_048269445.1 Marinobacter sp.
CTTTTTCATGTTCATCGTCCTCTGCTGTGATGAACATTACTAAGCTGAAAACGGTTAAGCTAGAGGGGAGCAGGTCACACGCACCCTCGAAACACTTACGCGTAAGTCACCAGGTTCCTCACAACTCCAAACACTTATGTGTAAGTGTCTGGGGCTGTCTTATCTATCTCTGCAACTGGGTTGAACGCGGAGTATGAGGCTGATCTGTTAATAGCCGCTGCCCCGAGGTCTCCGCAAGATAGTGGAAGGGTCCCAATTTTGGTCTCGATCAATGACTACGTAGGTGCCGTCATGGGCACCTGGTTGCAGATAAGCACTGAGACCTAGTAAAAAAAGATACTTCGCGATCACATCGTCCGGCGTCCGGATCGTATCGAGTTCTTCTGCGGTCAGTATTTGTCTATGTTTCATCAGGCCCGCCATCGCCGGCGCTAACGGAATGTTAGCGCACACATGTCGAACAACATCGTTCACGGAAAACACGGAATTGATTGGCCTGCCATATACAAAGGTTCGATGGATCATTCCCTGCCATTCACTGCGATGTCCGGCAAAGACTTCCTCGCCTTCGATTCGCCAATCCGAGGGAGTCCCTTTGCTTGGCAAGGGCAGGTAATCGCGCTGTTCTTTCTGGGCCTGCTCCAGCAGTGGTTTGATTAACTGCCGGGAATGGAATTTCGCTTTCTGGTCGGCCTTGGCTTTCTGTCGCCGATTCGCCGCGACACGACGCTCTTCGTCGGCCATTGCGCGCTCTTGTTTCGTGGCCTCCAGCCAGCGCTGATATTGGGCCTCCGCTCTCGTTCTCAGCCTTTTCCTGTTGGTCTCCGTCCTTTCCAGATTGTCGTACAAGGAGCAGCGGTGCCAATCACGGGGCGCTGACCTGAGCACGATTTCTGCGAAAACCTCAGTGTCGGAGAGTTGCGAGGCTTTCACCTTACTCAGATCAATTTCAAGCAGGTTATCGAGATCGACCATTTTTTCTTCGTGAACTCCGTGAGTCACTTTGATCTCAATGAACAGCGTAGCTCCATTTCTCAGGGTAGCAGTCAGGTCCGGTCGCCAGCGCTCCTCCTTTTGTTCCGAAACAATCTCCGTCAGTTGAAGGTCTCTCTCGGGGTAGGATACCTGATCGGTCAGCTCATCAATTTCAGAATAGTGGCGCTCAATTAACTCAACGGTTTTGCCGGGGGTGCGAACCCATCTGTAATCGAGCAGGATCTGTTTGGCCATCAGGTGAATTGCCGTTTCATAGCCCCCCGGACAATCTTTTGCTTGGTGATGAGAAAAATAGTGACGCTTGATCTTCGGGTGATTGGCGATCAGCCTGGCCCCGCATTTAGGGCAGTGACAGCCGCAGTCCAGGCCTCGCTGGACGTCCTTTGCGGCATAAAGCCGAGAACCTCGTTGGCCAAAGGGAACGCGCAAATTGGACAGCATTTGGCTCTCTGACATGGCCCTTTAAACATCCTTATTTATGTGCAAAAAATCGAGTCTTGTGACCAGGACGGACAATTACCTTACGATGCCACTGGTCGTGACACCATAAATTGGCCGGAATGGACACATTATGGTGCCATAGATTCGGAGTTTGGCCGCCTTCCTCCACCATCTCCTATCAACCGGTTGCTGCTAAACAAAAGCGGACATTCGCACGGCAATAGACCTCGACGCCATTTATCGCTGGGGGCAGGTCACTGTGCTAGTGTTATAGGCGTTACTGTATTCTGCTGGAGCCTCGCTGTGCCTCATTTTCGCTCTTTTCTATGTCTATTTACTTTTCTGTTGGTCCTTTCTGGCTGCGCTCAAACATACACCTGGACAAAGCCGGGAGCGAACCAAACCGAATACTATCGGGCTAGTTCCTATTGCCAAGCACTAGCGACTGGTGCCACACCAATGGACTACAGTAATTCTGGAACTTCAACGACCTATCAATCGGGAACCGTTTATGGCTCCGGAGGCGACAGTGCCACCTACAGCGGGACGTCGACTACTTACAACAATAATACAGGGCAGGCCTTTGCCAACCTTGGGAAGTCAATTCAAAGACAAAACCTTTTTAACGATTGCATGAGGGGCCAAGGGTTTACCCCTCAATCCGAGGTGTCTCGCAGAAGTTCTCTAAATGCGGCTCTTAGTCCTCCAGCTAAAACCTCTTACGTTCGGGATATTGAAGAATGGGAGGAGAACCAGGCCGCCTTCGGTAAAGCAGATACAGCGCTGAATGAAACAAAGCTTCTGTCTAAGCCATCTTTTAGTGGACAACTTCTCGATGTTGCACCGGTAAACACAGAAGTGGAAATTTTAAGCGTCGCTTCGGGGAGCTGGCTGAGAGTCAATTACAATGGAAAAACAGGCTACATAGCGAGGAGCTGGGCCAAAAATTTCAGAGGGGAGCCCGCGCAATTTAAACAACCTGATTCTTTTGACAATGAAGACACGCAGGAAGCCGGGGCTATTGTAAAGGCTAAAAACGTTCCAACCGCCAAGGTTTGGCACAGCACCCTATCAATATTTGCAAAACCAGACCTCAATTCTCGTCTTCTCAGAGGATTAATAGCTGGGCATCGCGTCGTAATTTTAGATGAACCTAACGAGCAATGGACCAAGGTTCAATTCGGTGACGTGGAAGGGTTTGTGCAAAGTTACGGACTTAGAATGGAGTGAATCCTCACAAGATAAGGGCATTCGGAATACTACTTAAATCGCCTAATTCGGATCAGCAAAAAGATCCGCTTTGAGAACAAAGCGCAGGCGTTACGCCCGAATCTGAGTGTCCGCTTTGCGACCTTATCGGCCAACTTATGGTGTCAATTTCCGACCACATTATGGCGGCATGACCACCGGGGTAAGTCCAATCATAGGCTAGTAGTGTCTAGTGGACCGGGGTAAGTCCACAGTGCCCCCCATTGACCGTAGTCAAAACCAGAGTAGGGTGGGAGGCCTACACTGAAGCCAGTGAAACCCATCCCAGTCATGGAGACTGTCTGTATGTCCTTGGAAAAGCACGATCTGATTCACGAAATGCCCGAATCAAAAGAAGCCATTCATAATCTCAAGACCAGCGACAATCATTTCGCGAAGATGTTTGATGAATACCATGATGTGGACCATGCCGTTCATCGCATCGAAACGGGTGCAGAGAACACCTCTGACGAGCGCCTGGAAAACCTCAAGAAGCAACGGCTGAACCTCAAGGATCAGCTGACTGCCATGGTTCGTGAGTATGAGGCTGCGGCGGCAAGCTGACAGCAACCGGTTCGTCAACGAACCGTCATTCTGGCGCAACCCTCCTTGTGAACTCTGATGATGCAGTATCACTCATTTCACAAGGAGCGGGTTTTGACGTTACGGGCCCTGGTGGGCCTGTCGCTGTGAACATTTGTCCTTTCTCTGGTACCCGCCTCTCCCGGTAAAGCTCATTCCGGAACTCAACGCCCCATGCACCCAGCCATTCATGCCCGCATGGCCGGCCACTGCGACTTGCTATGACAACGGCACGGGTCTGTCCGGGGATCCGCGAATGGATTAAGTGACAGTAACGCGCCCTCGAATAGACTGTGCTAGCTTTAGGGTAGGCGATTCGCAGGTACGTTGTTGGATGCAATAACTGGTGGAGGTTGTACTGTATTAAGGAAACGCCAAATTCGCAGTAAATCGATTGTTCAAGGAGGCAGGAAAAAATGGAAGCGAAATCTACCCAAGAAGACTACGACCAGGTAAAGCGGGATCTGCAAGCGCTCCGGGACGATATGGCGAAGCTGACCCGGAGCGTTTCGGAAAGCCAGAAGAGCAACATCAGCAGCCTGCGGGATGAGATCCGCCGTGAAAGCCGCGAGGCCCTGGATCAGGTCAGGCAAAAGGGCGATGCAGCCTTCAATCGCGCGAAGGATGCCGGAGACAAAGCCTTTCATGATGTTGAGCACAAGATTGAGGAACGGCCGTTCCTCAGCATCATTATCATGTTTCTGGCCGGTATTCTGGTGGGCAAACTGCTTGATCGCTGATGATGCTTGATTCAGCTCAGGTACAGGGTGTGTTGCGCAAGGCTGCTGCCGCCGTCATAGGTTTTGTGTTGGCAATGGTTTTGCTCACCGCCCTGCTACTCACCGGGTTTTATCTTCTGGTTGAGGCAGCAATTCTGGCGCTTTCCCCATGGCTTGGCGAGGCCGGGGCCATGGGGCTGCTCGGGTTTGCTTGTGTGCTTCTGCTCGCGCTCTTTTTCCAGCGTTTAACCCGCCCAGCTTCTTCGAGCAAACGTGGTAAAGGGGCCGGTGGCAAATCGCGTTCCGGCATTGATGTGCTTCGGGACCTGATTCGGGAGAATCCCACGGAGGCAGCTCTGATGGCATTTGCCGTCGGGGTCGCGGAACAGGGAGATCCCCGGCTCAGATCACTGCTGCTGCAGGGTGGCGCGATTCTGATGAAGCGCGCGGAGTCCGAACCGTCTGGCGAAGCTGGCGCTGCTGAGGCTTCTGCTGCAGAGAACAACCCCCCGGCGGATCAAGGATCGGCCGTTTGATGTGATCGGCTTTCCCCTCCTTTTTGGTTAATCCAGAATTACTAATTCTTAGGTCGGTTTTAACCCACGTGAGGCACAACCCCTAGTAGGGTGAGTTCAGGTAATCGAGAGACAGTTTCCGGTTACCCATGGAATGAGAAGGACATCTGAACTCACTAGGAGGAAAGCCTTATGATTTCCGGAACCCGTTTAGCCTGTGCCGCGTTTTTCACCGCGTCTGCTTTTTCTGCCCCCGCCGCTCTCGCTCAGGGTAGCGTCGAGCGCGACCAGTCAGGGCCTTACATCAGCGGTAGCTACGGTGGCTACAAATCCCATGGTGGAGAGTTTGAGGACGAGAACGACCTGCTTGGCGCAGCCCTTGGTTACCAGTTCAATGAGTTTTTTGCTCTGGAAGCGGAGTACATCGATTTTGGAAACTTCGGTGATGATAACGTGGATGGCAAGCTCAAAGGGGTTGGCCTGGGCGCGGTTGGTCGGCTGCCATTGACTGACAGTTTTGGCGTGTACGGTAAAGCCGGCGCTTTTGCTTCGTTCTTTGACGTGGATGCCTTCAACGAAAGCGAAACGTACGATGAGGTGACACCGTTTGTGGGTGCCGGTGTGGATTTTCGGGTTACCAGGCAGCTGACGGCGTTCGCGGAGTATAACCGCTACAACGTTGACGTTGATGAAAGCGATTTTAACGGTCAGGTGACCAACAGCGGGCCTGAGTTCGATACTGGCCGGGTTGGCCTCAAGTATCAGTTTTGATGAGGGCAAGGCGCAGCGAAAGGCTGCGCCTTTTTCCCTTACTGCACGTTTTCCAGCTCGCCAAACCGGTCGGTGAATAGCGCCGAGGAAAGATAGCGTTCTGCCGAATCCGGCAGTACCACCACGATGTTCTTGCCTTTGTGCTCGGGTTGCTTGCTCACCCGGACCGCCGCGGCAACGGCGGCACCGCAGGAAATACCACAGAGAATGCCTTCTTCCTGCATCAGCCTGTGAGCCATGTCCATGGCCTCTTCATTTGAAACAGTTTCCACCTGGTCAACCAGGTCCAGGTCCAGATTCTTGGGTACAAAGCCGGCACCAATGCCCTGAATCTTGTGAGGGGCGGGTTTTGGATCTTCCCCGTTCATTACCTGGGTAATGATGGGGGAGTCCGTGGGCTCGACGGCGACGGTGGTAATTGCTTTTCCGCGGGTACCCTTGATGTAACGGGCAACGCCGGTCAGCGTGCCGCCGGTACCGACGCCGGCCACGAAGATATCCACTTCACCGTCGGTATCATTCCAGATTTCCGGGCCGGTCGTGTCCTCGTGAATGCGGGGGTTGGCCGGGTTCTGGAACTGTTGGGGCAGGAAATGGTTGTCGGGATCAGAGGAGAAGATCTCTTCTGCCTTGGCAATTGCGCCGGGCATGCCCTTCGCCGGCTCGGTCAGCACCAGCTCGGCCCCCAGGGCTTTCAGGACTTTCCGGCGCTCAAGACTCATGGAAGCCGGCATGGTCAGAATCAGCTTGTAACCCCGGGCGGCCGCTACAAAGGCCAGTGCGATGCCGGTATTGCCGCTGGTGGGCTCCACAATCGTCATGCCGGGCTTCAGAGTGCCGCGTTTCTCGGCGTCCCAGATCATCGCAGAGCCGATCCGGCACTTGACGGAATAGGCTGGGTTTCGGCCTTCGATCTTGGCCCAGATGGTGGCGCCGTCATTGACCCGGTTCAGTTTCACCAGCGGGGTGTTGCCGATAGAAAGTGAGTTGTCCTCGTAGATACGTGCCATGGCTTTCTCCTTATCCTTGTCTTTGTTGAGATCTTATCACCACTCAGGCGTGGATCGCTCGCGCCTCCAGCCGGTTCCGGCCGTTCTGCTTGGCCTGGTACAGGGCCTGGTCGGCCTGCCTGAGAAACTCCGCGGGAGTGTCCTCCGGCCCCGGAGTGCCGGTGGCCAGGCCAATACTGATGGTCAGCTGGATATCCTTGCTGTCGCAGATATTACAGGCACTTGCGACTGCCTCCCGTAAGCGTTCCAGGCGGTTGCGGATTTCATCGCTGTCTTCATAGCTGGCAAAGACAACAAACTCCTCGCCGCCAAACCGCGACAAGCGGTCGGTTTCCCGGCGGAAGTGTTTGCGCATGGTGTTTGCCAGGGCTTTCAGGCAGAGATCGCCGGCTTCGTGGCCATAGGTATCGTTGATTTTCTTGAAATGATCGGCGTCGACCATGGCAACCGCGAAACCGGAGTTGTGGCGCTGGCACCACTGAAAGCTCTTGCGAAACTCCTGGTCAAAGTAGCTTCGGTTGCCCAGTTGGGTCAGGTCGTCAGTCATACTGAGCCTGGCCAGGGTTTCATTGGCCACTGCCAGCTCCCGGTTCAGGCGGCCCAGTTTTCGGTTCCAGTAGACCAGCAGGGCCGTCACCAGGGTGCCGGCGAGCAGCAGTTGCCAGGCCAGCGTATAGTCCACCGTTTGTTCCAGCCTGATATTCCGCCAGTGACTTTCCAGGCTTTGCCGTTCCTCAGTCGTCAGGCTGGAAACGAGCTTTTGCATGATGCCAAGCAGAACCGGTTCGTCGTTACGCACTGCCACAGCCAGCGACCAGTCGGCGGGAATTCTTCCGATAACCTTCAGGTCCGCCAGCCCCAGCTCCTGCATGTGGTAACTGGCGGTCGCCAGGGTTGTAATGTAACCATCCAGCACACCGTTCTGCAGTTGCCGCAATCCCTCCTGCTCGTTGAGTACTTCAACCAGATCCAGCGATGGGTAACGGTTCCCGAGCAGCTCCGCAAACGCATAACCTTCGACGACCCCCACCCGTAGCCCTCGTAAATCGCCCACTCGCTCGATGAAGGGCGCTTCGATTCGGCCGAGCACCACATTGGGCACTTCCAGGTAGGGATCGGTAAAGTTCAGGAATTCGGTCCGGTTCGGCGTCTTCATGGCCATGGTGAGGAGGTCACACTGGCGGTTTCTTGCGGCTTTCAGGGACTGCCGCCAGTTATCCGTGGCGAATACCTCGAACCGGATCAAGGAGCGCTCGGAGAACAGCCGGAACACCTCGGCCGACAAGCCCACATGGTTGCCTGCCGAATCGGTGCCCTCAAGAGGCAACCACTCCGGATCGATGCACACGGACACGCGTTGGTCCCGGGACTTGAGCCAGGCCAGTTCGGCGTCGTTCAGGGTAACCTCGCCCTTGGCCGGATGTTGCCTGCCGTTACTGGCCCCGAGCCACCGGTTCTCAATGGTTCGCATTTCCTCGGCGCTGATGGCAGACAGGGCTTGATCCAGGATGTCGGCCAGTGGCGCCAGTTCGGGGCGTACGCCAAAGCGCAGGTCCTCACCGGGAAGGTCCTCCAGCACCAGCTCCCCCGCGATTCGGACTCCGGCAATGCCAAGCTCCCTGATCCAGTAGTTGCCGTTGGGCAGTGCTGCAAGAACCACATCCACCTGGCCCCGGGCCAGTGCTTCGAACATGGCATCCTGGGCGGTAAAGACCCGGGCGTTGTCTCCCAAAGCCTCCCGTACCGGATGTTCGTAATAGATGCCGGAGCCGAGGGCAACCTGCACCCCCTTGAGATCCTCAAGACTGTTCAGGGTCAGTGTTTGGTCTCTGGTAAACGCGACATTGGGTATGTTGTGATAGGGCTCGGTGAACCGGCTGAAGGCTTGACGTTCCGGGTTGGCCGACATGTTTGCCAGCAGATCAATCTCACCGTTGCGAAACAGTTGCAGCAGCTCAACCCACTGACCGCCGACGGGAATGACCTGCAGACCGGTGAGGTCTGACAAGCGGTTGAGAACATCTACCGTCAGGCCCTGGATGCGAGTGCCGCTCTCGAAACTGTAGGGAGCATAATCCCGCATCAGCCCGACACGTACCGGCCCCGTTTCATTGATGAATCGGCGTTGCCCGGGGGTCGGAGCGAAATTTTCCGAGCCGGAGAGACTGGCCCCACCATACTCCTGCCAGCGTTCGAGCAAGGTCTGTTTGCGGGCTTCGGGAATCTGCTGCAAGGCACGATCGATCTTTTCGAACAGGGCCGGATTGTCTTTTAGCACCCCTATCCGGAAATCTTCCCGGGATAGCTCTCCCAGCGGCGCTTCGCCGACAATCGCGAGAAACCGGAAGTCGGCCTCGTTGGCGTAATACTGGAGTGTCAGGCGCGGCCCGATAATCACATCCACCCAGCCGAATGCCAGGGCGCGGATGAGACTGTACAGGGAGTCGTAGCTGTTGGGCGTGATGCCATTGTCCGAGAGCACGTCACGGTAATAGATGTCCCTGACAACTCCCACCCGCAGCCCCCGAAGGTCCTCAAGGGAATTTACCGCGCCGATCGGGTTCTTGGTGTCCTGCATCAGGTAGGTCTGGCGAATGTGATAGGGCTTGGTGAATAGGATCTGCTCCGCCCGGTCCTGCCGGAAAGAGATGCCATCGATTACGTCGAGTTCGCCACGCATGAAGGCGCCGTAAACCTCGGACCAGCTGCCAGCTCTGAAGGTGAGGTTGAGACCAGATTGCGCGGCCACTTCCCGCAGGATATCGACGGAAAAACCGGAGGCGCCCAGACCCTCGTTGAAGGAATAGGGCTTATTGTCGGCCACAATGCCTACGGTGACCGTCTCAGCTGTTTGGCCGGCGTTTGCCGCCGGAACGACAAGCAGACACGCCACTGCGAACAGCGCAGCGATGGCCAGGTACATGCACTGGAATCGGAGGGGGGTAGCGATGGAGCTCATTGCAATGCCGGCAGTCCTATACGACTATGTTTTCAGTGTAGTCATATCCACCAGCATTGCCTACCGTCTCAGGCGCTGACCGAGCGGCCGGTATAATCGGAGAAATCCGGCTTTTTCGGCCGATGCAGGTCGTCGGTCATGTAGGCGGACGTCAGGATGAATTCCGCCGTCGCCCGGTTACAGGCCACGGGAATGTTCCAGAGTGCGGCAATCCGCAGCAGGGCTTTGATGTCGGGGTCGTGGGGCTGGGGCTCAAGGGGGTCCCAGAAAAACACCAGCAGATCGATTTCGCCTTCGGCGATCTTGGCGCCGATTTGCTGATCTCCCCCTAACGGGCCGCTGAGCAGGCAATGAATGTCGTCCCGCTCCAGGTTGTCCCGCAACAGCCGGCCGGTGGTGCCGGTGGCATAGAGTTTGAGCGGCGCAAAGCGGGTGCGGTTGTCCGCGACCCAGTCCACCAGTTCCTTTTTCTTGTTGTCGTGTGCCACCAGAGCAACGGATTTTACGGCCATTTGGGGTAAAGTCTCCTATTCAACCGGTTATCAACTGAGTGTTCAGTGTTTCACAGGCTGACACGGGACGGAATAGGAAAGAGGTGTATGTCCGGAACGGTATCTATTGACTGGCAAACCACTTCAGCGGCGGTCTGGCGTCGTCATCGCTCGGGCCTGCGGGCCATTCGCCGGCTCGATCCGGTGCAGTGGCAGGATCTGACCGGTATCAGCCGGCAGCAACAAGCCCTTGCCCGCAACACCGAGCGCTTTCTGGCCGGCGAGCCATCCAATAACGCGTTGCTCTGGGGCTCCCGGGGCACGGGGAAGTCCTCGCTGATCAAGGCGCTGCTGAATCGCTATCAGGAACGCGGCCTGCGAATGATTGAGGTCGACAAGGACGACCTGGTGAATCTGCCGGAAATCGTCGATGAGATCTGCGACTCGCCGTTCCGGTTCGTCATCTTCTGCGATGATTTGTCGTTTGATGCCGGCGAGACTGGCTACAAGGCGCTGAAAAGTGTGCTCGAAGGTTCTCTGGAACTACCTCCGGAGAATGTGCGGGTATACGCCACCTCAAATCGCCGGCACCTGATGCCGGAATTCATGTCTGATAATCTCAAAAGCGAGATGCGCGATGGTGAGCTGCATCCGGCCGAGGCGATAGAGGAACAGGTGTCCCTGGCGGATCGCTTCGGCCTGCAGTTATCGTTTTACGCATTTTCACAGGAGGTTTACCTGCAAGCGGTGGATGCGCTGTTTCCACGGGTGGCAGACCGGGAACGTTTGCACCAGGAGGCCATCCGCTTCGCCACCGCCAAGGGGGTCCGCAATGGCCGTACGGCTCAACAGTTTTACCGGCAGTTTGCCGGAGACGAGGGTTCCGGGCGTTAGCCGGGGTTATTGCCGTTTCGCCATCCGGATAAAGTGGTGGTGCACCAGCCGAACCCCGAGGAATACCAGAGCCATCACAACCGGAATGGCGATACCCAGAACCATCGTCTTATTGAAAGCAAAACCTGCCTGGTAAATCGAGTCCAGGCCGAACTTGAGCAGGCCAATCAGGTAGTAGGTGATGGCAACCACCGAGAAGCCTTCCACAGTGTGTTGCATCATCAGCTGGATCTTGGAGCGTCGGTCCATGGAGCTGAGTAGCTGCTGGTTCTGGCTTTGAATGGCCAGCTCCACCCGGGTCCGCATCATGTCCGAGGCGCGGTCTACCCGGCGTGAAAGATCTTCCAGGCGTTCGCTGACTGCTTCGCAGGTTTTTACCGCCGGTGTCAGCCGACGGGTCATGAATTCGGTAAGAGTCAGGTGGCCGGAGAGCTCATCTTCCCGAAGTTCGTCCAGCCGGGTCAGCACCAGCCGATGATAGGCCCGGGTGGCCGAAAAACGGAAGGTGGAACGGGCCCGGAAGGCCTCGATGCGGGCAGCGATGTTGGTCAGCTGGGCCAGCAGTTTTTCTTCATCGACGTCCTGATTTTCGGCAAGAGACTGGGTGATCACCGCCAGCTTTTCGTCCATATCATTCAGCGATGGGGTTATTTCACGGGCAACGGGCAGAGCCAGCAGCGACATCAGGCGGTAGGTTTCAATCTCCATAAGCCGCTGGGTAAGGCGCCCAAGCTGGCTGTCGGACATGTGATGGTTCATCACCATGAATCGGCCGAATCCGTCGCTGTGCAGCCTGAACGTCCCCCACACCCGGGCCGCGCCCTCCTGGGGACTGCTGCCAATCAGGCGCATACCTTCGAAGTGCTTGCGGACATAGTCCAGGTCCCCTCCGGTGCCTTCGGCGGCCGGTCGTATTTCCAGGTGAAAGGCGGCTATCACAGTGCCGGCCAACTGTTCCAGCCAGCCTTCCGGCAGCGGTGTAATCCCTGTTTCGGTGAAGGGGGTGTCGCTGCTGCTGGCCAGGTTAATAAACGTGTAGGAGGCAAACTCCATGTGCATTTCACGCCGCACCCGAAGGGAACCAAAGGTGTGCTCAAAACAGCCGACTTCCTGCTCCGGCACTGGCTTGCCCAGTAACCGGTGCAACTCCTGCAGGTGTCGGAACTGCTGCTGGCGCTGCTCAGGGGTGGTGAGCACCGCTATCTGAGTGACCCGGGCCGGCGTTGGTAGCACCTGGAATGGTCGTGAGTGCAGCTCCTTATAGAGATCGTTCCGAAGCGGATGGATGTCGAGGGAGTCCAGTCGTGCGCTCACGGCGTGCTGTCCTGTTTCAAGAATGGGTTGCCGGGATGATAACGCGGAAGCAGACGCCGTCAATGCCACCTTGGGTGCGGTTCTGCGCATCAACGCGCCCGCCATGGTAGTCGGCAATCAGGTTGACGATTAGCAGGCCCTGGCCCAGGTGCCCCTGCTCCCGTCCTTCCCGCAGTGATACGAACGGGCTGAAAATGTCAGTTGCAGGGCTATCCGGCAGGCTGGACCCCTCGTTGAAAACCGACAGGCAGAGGCCTTCCGCCGTGGTTTCCAGCCCGACTTCAATCAAACCACCTTCCGGTGTGAAATCCCGGGCGTTATCCACCAGTTTGTCGAGCAGTTGCACGATCAGTTCCGGCGAACCGGTGAGCTGCAGGCCCGTTTCCGGACCCGAGTAGCGGATGTTGTGGCTGCTATCCAGTGCCTGGTAGGCAGCAGTGGCCTGAGCTGCGACCTCGGCCAGGTCAAAATGTTCCTTGTCGGCGTGGTCCAGGCTTTGCTCCAGGCGGGCGGCTTCACTCATGCCGTGCAGTATCTGCCGGAGCCGTTCGGTGGCGGAGGCTGCCCGCTCAATATACTGCCTGCGCTCCCCCTCGGTTTCGCAATGGCTGAGGTTTTCCAGCGACGAGCGCACCACGGCAACCGGTGTTTTCAGTTCATGGGATAATCGCCGGGAAAAGCTTTCGAGGTAGCGGTTATAGCCATGGAGGCGATCCACCACCAGGCTGAAATGCCTTTGCAGCTGGCCCAGTTCATCCTTGGCGTGGGAATCCGGTACCGTACCGGTTATCCGACCATCTTCGTCAATACTGGCACTGACCGCCCGTTGCAGCCGGGTTATTCGCCAGGACAGCCAGCTGGCGTAGCCGAGCAGCACCAGTGTCAGAGCCACGATAATGAAGGTACTACGAGCAATGACTGAGCCGAGCGTAGAGCCTGACAGCGTCAGGAGCTGATCAAGAGATTGCTCCAGTACCAGTGTGCGGCCCCCGAATACTGGCCGGGTGGTCACTAACCAGACGCTGTCGTCCTCGTGGCGAACCAGACCCTCGCTGGGCAGGGTGTCAGTGTCTATCTGGTTGCCGCCGGTCTTGATGGCGGTAGGTTCCGGTTGATAAAAACGCACCAGCGCCCGGAGTGCATTGAGACTGATCTGTTCAATTACCTGAAGCGGGCTGAGGGCGTCGAATTCCGGTCCTGAGGTGGCAGAAGCGGCACTCTGCCGAGCAATAATCCAGCCTGCCGGCTCCACCAGACGGGCGCGCTGGCCCCGGTTCAGCTGCGATTCAATTTGCCGTTCAAGGACCAGATTTCGGCTGACCAGCACCGGCAGAGGATCGGTTGGCGTTGAGACCGTCATCGTCTCTGCCCCTCCCTCTCCCCAAAGGGCCGCAAAGCCAAGCCGGCTGCGGCCCGCTGGCATGGGTAGCTTCAGCTCAAGTTGCCAGCCATCGCCCGCCCCCTGCCAGTAACTGGAAACCCGGTAATCCGGTTTCAAGGTGGCCCCGATAAGGCCATAAACCTGCCCTGGCGCGGGCGTGCGGATCAGCCAGGAAAGCGGTGGCTGGTCCGGCGAAACGTTTTGGGTATCGGGCTTGAGCCACAGGCTGAGCCGGTCGTGGGGCTGGTCCGGATTACCGGGGTTGAAGAACACCGGCTGACGTGGACTGATACGGATGAGCAGATACAGGTTTTGCTGATCCGTGGCGGCCTGCCAATGCAGGGCGGGCAGGCCAGAGCCGGACGCGTTGCTGCTCTGCCAGTTGCGGAGTGGGTTTACGTCGTCGTATCCCGGCCAGTCGTCGCCGTAGCCGTCCAGGTTGATAGTGCTGGTGAGAGGTTCAACGTAAATCGCGGGTTCACCAGAGGCCACCGCGGGCATGCCGATCATCAGATCGCCGGCGGTCTCGGCCAGTCGTTCAGCCTGTTCCCGGAGTTGTTGCCGGGCCTGTTGTCGCAGGGCATCGTCCAGCTCCAGAACAAACTGCAGGCCTGCCCAGGGAATCAGAAGCATCAGCAGGCTGGCAACGAGTAGCTGGCGCTTCAGGTTCAAAGCTCAGACCTCACGGGCATTCCAGCGATAGCCCATACCGTAGGCGGTCTGGATACCATCGAAGGTGTCATCCAGTTGCAGGAACTTGCGCCGGATGCGTTTGATGTGGGAGGTGACGGTGTTGTCATCGAGCACGGTGCTGGCGGCTTCCATCAGCTGTTCACGGCTGCGGACATGGCCCGGGTGCTGGACTAACGAATACAGCATCCAGAATTCAGTCACGGTGAGGTCGATGGGCGCATCATTCCAGGCGACGGTCATGCGATCCACGTTGAGGGTGAGCTGGCCCCGTTGCAGAACGTCGTCTGGTTTCTGTAGGGCCTCGGCCCAGGCATCTGCCCGGCGCAGCAGGGCAGTAACCCGGGCCAGCAGGTGGTCCAGGCTCATGTCTTTGGTGACGTAATCATCGGCACCGAGGCGCAGGCCATGCACGGAATCAATGTCACTGTCTCTGGCGGTCAGGAAGATGATGGGCAGAGTTTGTGACAGTGAACGCAGGTCCTGGCAAAGGGCAAAGCCGCCTTCCGGCTCGTCTCCGAGACCGACATCAATAATGGCAAGATCCGGCAGTGATAGTCGCAGTACCTGCCACGCCGATGCCCGGTCGCCATGGGCCGACACCCGGTAGCCCCGGCGCTCGAAAGCGGCGCGGTAGTTGTCGCGGATGGCGGGTTCGTCTTCAATCAGAACAACGTGTTTCTTCATGGTGTCGGCTGTTTCCCCTGGCCGGTGAGTGTCTATTTAACCACGGCAGGTGTTCAGAACAAGGGCGGATGGGGTTGTTGTCATAATTCGTCATTTTTTTGTGGCCGGTTTGTCACATTCTGCCATGGGAGTTCCTTTCCGGATTGCTGAAATAGGGGTGTTTCGCTCAGTCATGCAGTCAAAAGGATTCTCTCATGATGTTCTCTTGTTTACGGCTTAACTCCCCTGTTTTAAGTAGGAGTTCGACGCTCCGCAGACCTGCCTCTATTATTGCGGGCCCTCAGCGACTTCGATCCAAGCGCTTCTTGGAGGGGATCAGCCTATGGTTTTCGGTCCTGTTGATGTTGTTTGTTCACCCTCTCTATGCCGAGGCGAATGAAACAGCCAACGTCGGACAGTTGCACTTCGTAGACGGCCAGGGTCAATGGCAGGAACCGGCGCTGGTGCTCGACAGTGAGTTCGACATTCGGGTCAGCGGGTTGATTGCCGACACCCGGCTGTTGCGAAGTTTCCGGAACACCAGTGACCAGTGGCGGGAGGGGGTGTTTGTGTTTCCGCTTCCGGAAAAGGCCAGTGTGTATGGCCTGACCATGAAGGTGGGGGAGCGGACCATTGAAGGGAAGGTTCAGCCGAAGGAGGTTGCGAAGCAGACCTACGATAAGGCGAAGAGCGCTGGAAAGCATGCGGTGAATGTTGAGCAGCAGCGTCCGAATCTGTTTACCGCCCGGGTGGCGAATATTCCACCCGGGGAGACGGTGACGGTGGAGTTAAAGTATCAGCAGCTGGTGGGGTATCAGGCCGGGGTATTTGAGCTGAGTCTTCCGACCACGCTGACTCCCCGTTATATGCCGGGAGCACCCATCCAGTCTTCATCCGGTCAGTGGCAAAGTGGCTGGGCTGTGGCCACGACGCAGGTGGCAGATGCCGATGCGATCAGCCCCTTTACCGTCAACCCCGGGGATGTGGCAAGGGGCAGCCATCGGGCGTCGATTGAATTGTTGGTTGATGCCGGACTGCCGCTTGAGGAGGTTTCCAGTCCATCCCACCCACTGGTAACCAGTCAGGAGGGTCAGGCGGTCACGGTGCACCCGGCTGAGGGTAAGATCCTGATGGATCGGGATTTTGTGGTGCGTTGGCGGCCGCTGTCGGGGCGGGAACCTTCTGCGGCGGTGTTTCACCAGTCATCCCAGGGAGAGGACTATCTGCTGGCAATGCTGGTGCCTGGTCAAACCGGCAAAAGCGTTTTGCCAAGGGAGCTGGTGTTCGTGATCGACACCTCCGGCTCCATGGCCGGAGAATCCATCCGCCAGGCTCGAAGTGCCTTGCAGGCCGGGCTGCAGACCCTGACACCCCGGGACAGGTTCAATGTTATCCAGTTCAACAGCCAGACCCACGCTCTGTTCATGCAGCCGGAGATTGCCGACGCGAACAACCTGGCCCGTGCCCGTCAGTATGTGGATCGTCTGAGGGCCGATGGTGGCACCGAAATGGCACCCGCGCTGTCCCTGGCTTTGGAGGATCGCCAGGGCAGTGAGGAGGAGCCCCCACGGGTGCGCCAGGTGATTTTCATTACCGACGGTGCGGTGGGCAATGAAGCAAGGCTGTTTCGTCAGATTCGTCAGCAGCTGGGTAACCAGCGGCTGTTTACGGTAGGGATTGGTTCAGCCCCGAACCGGCATTTCATGCGGGAAGCCGCACGCTGGGGGCGAGGTAGCTACACCGCGATTCATTCGCCGTCGGATGTGAGTGGGCCTCTGCAAGCGCTGTTCTCGGCCATGGAGTCGCCGGTTCTGACCGATATCCAGGTGCAGTGGCCCGGCGAGGACACGGGTATTGAGAGTCTGCCCCGGCGCGCGGGTGATCTGTTTCAGGGCGAACCGTTGATTCATGTGGCCCGTGGCGTTCCGGCCATGGGTGAGCTTAAGGTGTCGGGTCGGCTGCCGGGTGGCCAGAGCTGGGTGAGAACTCTGGATCTGCAGCAGGCAGCGCCGGCAACCGGGCTCGATCGCCATTGGGCCCGGGAGAAAATCGACAGTCTGCAGGATGAAGCCAGAGTCGCTGGCCGGGAGCCGGATAAAGCCGCTATTACGGCGCTGGCGCTCGCGCACGGAGTGATGTCGGCCTACACCAGTTTTGTGGCGGTAGATACAACGCCGGTTCGAACTTCGGAGTCGCCGCTGAGCTCGGACAACCTGCCAACCCTGCTGCCGGCGGGGAGCCAGGCGGGCATGCTTCGCTATCCGCAAACCGCAACCGCCGCGCCCTTACTGATCGCTCTTGGCCTGGTCGGGCTGATGTTCTCTGTCGCGATTGTGCTGCTGCAAAGGAGGGCATTCCAGTGACCAGACTGCTGCTTTTATTGTTGACCAGCTCAGCGACGGTGTTGGTATTCGGGTTGTGGATTCCCCTCAAGGCAGTCCTTGCACAGGAGCTGCTGGAGATTGCCTGGGCGGAGAGTCAGGCCCGACAAACGGAATCCCGGCCCTGGCCCTGGGCAGATACCTGGCCGGTTGCCCGCCTGGCCATCCCGGAGCTGAACGATTCGATGATCGTTCTGGCCGACACTCACGGTGAGAGTCTGGCGTTCGGGCCCGGCCAGTTAACTGGCGCCGGAGAGGATGGCGGGGCGGTGATCATCGCGGGGCACCGGGACACCCATTTTCGCGTTTTGAAGGTGCTGGAAACTGGCAATGAACTCAGGCTACAGGACCGCATGGGCAGATGGCGCAGTTATCGGGTTGAAAGCGCCAGGGTGGTGGACAGCCGTTCAGAGCTGATCGACACCCAGCAGTTGGCGGAAGGGACCCTGTTGCTGGTGACCTGCTACCCGTTCGACAGCATCGATGCAGGGGGGCCGCTCAGGTATGTTGTGAAGGCCCGGGCCGCTGGGAACGGTGACCGGACGGAACAAATTGATACTGTTGCCGGGATATAAGGTTGGCGTACACTTGTGCGCCATAATTTGGTTGCAGAGTTGTGTTACATGGGCGTTATTAGAAAATTCCTGGCATGGTTCAGCGTGCCGGTTATCTGTCTGTTTGCGTTGATATTGTACGTTGCCCGGCCATTCAACCCGGATAACAACCGTTTGCTGGCCGGGGCTCTGGCCCGGGTAGGTCGGACAATTCTTGGCATGGAAAGGCCCCTGGAAGGGCGTGAAAACATGCCGGCCGACCGGCCGACGGTGGTCATCGCCAACCACCAGCACAATGACGATCTGTTTGTGGTGGGCGACTTGCTGCCGCCACGCACCGTGACGGTTGGAAAGTCAGCCCTGGTCTGGGTGCCGTTCTTTGGCCAGGTGTTCTGGCTTGGTGGCAACGTCATCCTGAATCGTGGCCGCTCCCATAAAGCGATCGCCGTGATGCAGGCCACCAGCAGTGCCATCGCGAAAGACCGCAAGAGTCTTTGGGTGTTCCCCGAAGGAACCCGTAGCCGGGGCCGGGGCCTACAGAAGTTCAAGAAAGGTGCCTTCCACGCCGCCATTGCCTCCGGAGCGCCGATTACCATGGTGTGTGCCCAGGAATATGAGGACAAAGCCATCGGCTGGAGCGGACGGCGTGAATCGGTGGCGGTCCGGATACTGCCTCCGATTGAGACCGAAGGCCTGACCGTTGACGATATTCCCGAGCTGATGGCGCGGTGTCACCAGCAGATGGCGGAAGCCATCGCTGCCCTCTGATCCGGGCGCCGGAAGTGCTTGAAGCACCAGAGGAAACAGGGCAGTCTTTGCGGGAATGTTCGTTTCGTTCAACGACCCTCAGGGAGAGGCAAGAGATGAATCTGATTCTGTTTCTGATTATCGGCGGTGTAGCCGGCTGGTTGGCCGGACTGATCATGAAAGGCCGCGGCTTTGGTGTGCTGGCCAACATCGGTATTGGTATTGTGGGCTCCTTTCTCGGCGGTTTCGTATTTCGCCTGCTGGGCCTGGCAGCCCAGGGCGCCGTCGGTGAACTGGTGACCGCAACCGTTGGTGCAATACTGCTGCTGGCCATCGTTAGCGCAATCAAGAAGGCCTGAGTATGATCGTACCCATAACCGGAGTGTTTGCCGCAGTTATTGGCATTCTTTTGCTGGTGTTGTCGGCTCAGGTCGTTAAATTCCGCCTGAAATACCGCAAGGGACTTGGTGTTACCGACGATCGGGATTTTGAGGTCGCAGTGCGGGCTCATGCCAATCTGATCGAGTATGCCCCTCTTGGTTTGATCATGCTGGGTATCGCAGAGCTAAACGGTGTGGCCAGTGGATTGATCTACTGGACGGGGATGGCGCTGGTCGTCGGCCGTCTTTTACACGCCTTTGGTATGATTAATGGCCGGGGCGGTCCTCACAAGGCTCGCATGGTCGGTATTATGCTGACCTGGCTGGCCATACTGATTACTGCGGTACTATTGCTGTGGAATGTCTGGCAGGTATACGGCTGAACATTGTGCTGTGGGGAAGGCCGTAGAGATTACAAAATGGGGGCTCAGGCCCCCTTTTTGGTCAAGAGTTTTGATTCGATAGGTGCCGTGCTAAAGCGCCCTTGCAACATCCAGGGTCAGGTACTCCAGCTCAACGCGCCGATTTGCTGCGTGGTCTTCCGGTGTTGCCAGCGGGCGGGATGCCCCCCAGTGGGCCATTAAAATCCGGGATTCAGCCACACCTTCCTGCATAAGAATTCGTGCGACCGCGTTGGCCCGTAACCGGGACAGAAATGCGTTGTAGTCCGCGGTGCCGAAATTGTCCGAGTGGCCATGAATCCTGACGCTGACCGAAGGATGCTGCCTAAGGTAAGCGGCATGCTGTTCCAGGAAAGCAATGTCATCGGTGTCCAGTGAATGCTTGTTGAAGCCGTAATGAAACTTCATCCGGTGTGGTCGCTTGCTGCCGGCCTCAAAGGCCGCGGGGTTGAAGCCGGCTGCTATCGCTGCTTTGGCAATCAGCTCCGGGTTGTCCAGTACGAGTACGGTCATTTTCAGAATCCTTGTTTCGGGTATCCGGTTTTTCTTGTTATTCCTGTTTACTATTGGCTGGAGCAGGAATAACGGCAATTGGCGAATGGTCGATAAGGTCCCTGGCACACCACCCTTGGTGGCATCGATTTAATGTCATTTCTGTGACGATGGAATGACAGCCATTGGCGGTGCCTTCAGCCCTAACGACTCTGTGGGGCAGTGCACATTTCTGGTAATGACCCAGGGTGACCGTTGCGCCGGATTCCATTTGAGCGCGAAAAGAAGGCGTGGCTGTGGTAAAAAACACACTTCCAGGGACAGATTATGATGAATTGTGACCGCCCATGCTGATTATCCCGGCCGAGAACTCCGTTAACTGGAAACGCCCGCCCTGGGTCACCCTGGGTCTGATGATGGCCTGTCTGCTGGTTTTCCTGTTCTACCAGGGAGGCGACAGCCGCAAGCTTGAGCTGGCGGTTGAGCAATATCTGGATGCCGATCTCCAGCTCCTGGAGGCACCGGCCTACGAGGATTATCTGCAACGCCAGATCCAGTTCGAAGGCGAGGAGGGCCGGGTTTACGAACTTCAGGAGTTCCGGCAACTTCGGGAGCAGAACGAGAAGTTCTGGCTGGCGATCAACCTGTTGATGGACCGGGAGTTCTACCAGTATCTGCAGGAAAACCAGAATGTGATCTGGGCGCCGGAAGAACGGGTCTACTGGCAGGAGCGGCGTGTTGCCATTGAGCAGGAATACATCCAGACCCTGAGCGCACAGCAACTCGGGCTGATACCCGCTGACCTGTCGCTGTATAGTCTGGTTACATACCAGTTCCTGCACGGAGGCTGGGGTCACATCATCGGTAACCTGGTGTTCCTGTTTCTGCTGGGTTTCACGGTTGAGAAGGCTCTGGGCCCGGGCAAGTTCCTGCTTGCCTACCTGGTGTGCGGAGTCCTGTCCGGCCTGGTATTCACTGCGTTCTCCACCGGAAGCTATGCTCCTCTGATAGGCGCATCCGGATCAATATCTGGCCTGATGGGCATGTACGTGGCCATTTACGGTTTACAGAAAATCCGGTTTTTCTATTTCCTCGGGGTTTATTTCAACTATTTCCGGGCGCCGGCCATTGCGATACTGCCGGTCTGGCTGGGCAAGGAAATCTACGATTACTGGTTTTCCGGTGCCACCGGAATTGCCTACATGGCTCATGCGGGAGGCCTGATAGCCGGCGCCGGCCTGGTCTGGTTGCTTGGCAAAAGCTGGCTGCAGGTCCGCGAAGAATTCTTCGAGCCTGAAGAGGATGAACAGGATGCCCGTTTCACCACCGGCTACGCCCAGGCCATGGCAAGCCTCGGACGAATGGAGTTCGACCTGGCCCGTCGCCAGTTCGAAGCCTTGCGCGAGCACTATCCGGAACGACCCATCCTGCTGGAACATCTCTACCACCTGGCCAAACTTCGGCCAGACCTGCCGCACTACTGTGAGCGCACCCGGGAACTGATGAATGACGCCCTGAGTCGACGTCAGCCAGAGCAGATGATTGCCATCTGGCAGGAATACCTGGGTAAAGGGGAGAGCTATCAGCCATTAGCAGCCGAAGACCACAACCGCGTGCTGTTCACCAGCCTGAAGCAACACGATTTCAAAGTTGCGGAGAAAGCGTTTGAACGGCTCAGAAGCACCGGCGATGAAGTGCTGACCACGGAGGCCTGCCGGTTATTGGTGGAAGAGTTTGAAAAACGCCAGATGGCGCCCAAAGCCCGCCATTATCGGCAGTTTTTGCAAGCGGGCTGACCTTGGGGGAAGCCGGAGATTGGAGGAGGCTTCCCAAAACACGCTGTGAATACGTCCCTGTACGCTCGGCTCCGCCATCCATGGCTCCGCACGGTTTTGGGAAGCCTCCTCCAATCCCCGGCCCTACTCCTGAACAGAAAACGAAGCCTTGGGCCCCTTCAAAGGCTCTTTGTTTTCCGCCTGTCTGAGATAAGTTGCGATCTGCTCATGCAGTGGATGATTCACGCACCGTTTCTGGATGAACCTCAAAAAGGCCGTCGCTTTCTCCCACTGAGATAAACCGTTCGCCAAGGTCTGAGCTGCCAGCAAATAAGCCGGGGCAAGCTGTTCGCTGTCCGGGAACCGTTTGTGGAAATCCTGAAGCAGCCGCAGGGCCGGTTTGAACTGGCCACGGTAGTAGAGTGAACGGGCACACCGAACGGCCAGTTCGGGGTCTTCCACCTTAAACCCCGGTTCCGCCTGCTGAAGGGAATTCAGCAATTTCGCAATGCCTTCACCGTCGTTGCGATCAGCCAGCCAGCCGAGGATTCTTGGGTGGTAGCGGTACAGTTCGGCGGTATCGTTACGTGCTGCAAGCAGCTGATACAACTGGCCAATCCGCATGGCGTTGTCCCGGTCCCGCTTGAGTACTTCCTTCAGCATGCTCTGAACCCGGTCGTAGTTGCCGTCTTTCAGGTTCATGTCGATGTCGGCGTCGAAACGTGCGGTACGGTCCCGCTGGTGGGTATCCTGACCGGCGGTTTCATCCTGGAGATCCGAGGCAAACCCCAGTTCTTCCTGATATTGAAACAGCAGGTACCCGAGCATGTGGAAAAGGATCAATGTGAAGGTACTGTTCAGGAAGCCGGCCAGTGGCTGGGCCACCCACATCGGGAACTGATTGACCGCAAAGTCCTGGGCGGCGCCGGAGGCCAGGGTCAGCAGGATCAGGTAGCCATAAAGCAGGAAATAGGGGGTGCCAATCCGGGAGATCAGTACCGCCAGATTCATAGGGTTTACCGCCGCACCCACCGAGCGTTCCATGGCCAGAACCATAATGCTGGCTGGCAGAGCCAGCACCACGAAGGCCAGGGCCAACATCATCAGAATCGGGCCCCCGAGCATGGCCGCCGCAGTCACCAGTCCGCCCATCAGAACGAAAACCAGAAGCTGCAGGATGACGATATCAAAACCGCTGCCGGTAAACGCAACCGACACCGGCGGTGGTTTCAAGTGGCCTTCCGCCGTGTGATTGATCACCGCATAGGTGTATTTGAAAAGCGCAAGCGCAAGCATCAGCCAGATCAGGATGCCAATCAGGTTGGCCGGTGCAATCACCGGCACCAGGGTGCAGATGGCAATAACGATCAGCGGGTCCGTATGGAAGGGGTAGCGGAAAAACGCACCGAGCCGCTGCCAGAAGGGGACTACTTCAGTGGCCGCCCCCAGGTAACGCATGGCCTTGTTGCAGTTGGGGCACAGTGCGCGGCGCTGGCGGATGTCGGCATCGGGCATGCAGCGACTGCAGTAGTGAATCTGACACTCTCCGCAGTGCCATTTGGCGGGTTCGCCGGGGTGATAGTGGCAATCGTGTTTCACAGGTGCGTGCGTCCTGGTCCATCAGAAAATCGGTGGATCATGATGACAGATGTCGGTGGTGATCGCAGCAAACCAGTTAACAGGTAGACTATTGTCAGTTCCCGGGCGTATTCCAACGATCAGGCTTTTTATCCGGAGGTTTCTTGGAACACCAGCAGAATAGCGAAACCGGTATCAGCACGAGCAGTTCCCGGCAGCGATACACTTGGCGGGAGATCTTTGCGCTTGCGCTCAAGCACAAGCCCCGGCTGGTCCGCGCCAATCTGCTGGCCGTTATGGCAACCATCCTGAGCGTGCCAGTGCCCCTGCTACTGCCGGTGTTGGTGGATGAAGTGCTGCTGGATCAGCCGGGCCCGGTGTTGCCGGTGATGAATACCCTGTTGCCGGCTGGCTGGCAAATACCGGTGGTTTACATCGGCCTGATGGTGTTGGCCGCGTTCCTGCTCCGGGTTGGGGCGCTGTCGTTCAATGTTCTGCAGTCCCGGGAGTTCTCCAAGGTCTCGAAGGATGTGGTGTTCCGTGTCCGCTCGCGCCTGCTGGGTCGGTTGCAGCGGGTGGCCATGTCGGAATATGAGACCCGGGGTTCCGGTGGTATCAGCAGCCATTTCATTACCGATCTGGACACCATTGATCAGTTTCTCGGCACCACCATCAGCCGGTTCCTGGTGGCCAGCCTCACGGTATTTGGCACGGCGATCGTACTGCTCTGGGTGCATTGGCAACTGGCTCTGCTGATTCTGCTGTTCAATCCGCTGGTGATTTTTGCCACGATTCTGATCGGCAAGCGGGTCAAGGAACTTAAACGGCTCGAGAACAGTGCCTACGAGGAATTCCAGGGTGATCTCACGGAAACCCTGGACGCCATCCATCAGCTGCGGGCCGCCAACCGGGAGAAACACTACCTGCGACAGCTGATTGACCGGGCCCGAAACGTGCGGGACCACGCGATCCAGTTCGAATGGCGCAGTGATGCCGCCAGCCGGGCCAGCTTTGCGCTGTTCCAGTTCGGTGTCGATGCCTTCCGGGGTGCGGCGATGATTACGGTGCTGTTCAGCGATCTGAGCATCGGCATGATGTTCGCCATATTTGGCTACCTCTGGTTCATGCTGACGCCGGTTCAGGAAATGCTGAACATGCAATACGCCTGGTTTGCCGCCAATGCGGCCCTGGCGCGTATCAACCGGCTACTTGAGCTGAAAGAAGAACCCCGTTACCCGGCGCTGGAAAACCCCTTCCGCGACCGCCACACCGTTGGCCTGACGCTCAGAAATATCCATTTCAGCTATGGCGACGAGCAGGTGCTCATGGGCATTAATCTGGACCTGGCGCCGGGAGAGAAAGTGGCGCTGGTTGGCGCCAGCGGCGGTGGCAAATCAACCCTGGTGCAGATCATTCTTGGCATGTACACACCGCAACAGGGCGAGGTGCTGATTGACGGCGTGCCGGTTCAGCGGATCGGTCTACCCTGCCTCCGTGAGCATGTCGCTACCGTGCTCCAGCACCCCGCGCTGTTCAATGACACCGTTCGCCAGAACCTGACCCTGGGCAGGGACAAACCGGACGCAGAGCTTTGGGAAGCCTTGCGGATTGCGCAGCTGCACCCCACCGTCGAGGCGATGCCCGATAAGCTGGACACCGTCATTGGTCGCCAGGGTGTCCGACTCTCCGGCGGCCAGCGTCAGCGGCTGGCCATTGCCCGGATGATTCTGTCAGATCCTTCCGTGGTTATATTGGACGAGGCGACCTCGGCCCTGGATGCGGAAACCGAGTTCCAGCTGCACCGGGATCTCGAAGCATTTCTCAAGCAGCGAACCACACTCATCATCGCCCACCGGCTCAGTGCCGTTAAGCGGGCAGATCGCGCCTGTGTTTTTGAAGACGGGCGCATCATCGAAGAAGGGCATCACGATGAGCTAATCGCCCTGGAAGGGTTGTATGCCCAACTCTATGGCGAGCGGCAACTGTAGTCATCGGCGTCCGACATTGGTCTGATATTCACCGCAGTGATTCCAAACATTCATCGGCCTGCGGTTGAACTCTCATTAATTGCTGCAATAGTTAAAGGAGACTTCACGTTGAGGAGTCCTTCCATCAGTCTGTTTCTCGGGTACCGAGCGGTTTTCCGGCTGGAACATTGATGAAAGGGCTTCACCAAAGCCTTCCGCAATGTTCGAATAACGACGAAAAAGGAGGCACCACATGTCGAATGACAGTCTCAGCAAAGACAGCCTGAATACCCTTTCCAGCCTGGATGCTGGCGGCAAGACCTTTCACTACTACAGCCTGCCCAAGGCGGCGGACACTCTCGGCGACCTCAATCGCCTGCCCTTTTCTCTCAAGGTGCTGATGGAGAACCTGCTGCGCAACGAGGACGGCACCACGGTCGACCGCAGCCACATCGATGCCATGATGCAGTGGCTGAAAGATCGCCATTCCGACACCGAAATCCAGTTTCGCCCGGCCAGGGTTCTGATGCAGGATTTCACCGGTGTGCCCGGGGTTGTCGACCTTGCCGCCATGCGTGAGGCGGTGAAGGCGGCCGGCAAGGACCCGGCCATGATCAACCCGCTGTCGCCGGTGGATCTGGTGATTGACCACTCGGTGATGGTGGACAACTTTGGCGATGCCTCCTCGTTCAAGGACAACGTGACCATCGAGATGGAGCGCAACCAGGAGCGCTACGAGTTTCTGCGTTGGGGCCAACAGGCCTTCGACAATTTCCGCGTGGTGCCGCCCGGTACAGGTATCTGTCACCAGGTGAACCTGGAGTACCTGGGCAAGACCGTCTGGCAGAAAGAGCAGGGCGGCAAGACCATTGCCTACCCGGATACTTTGGTGGGCACCGACTCCCATACGACCATGATCAACGGCCTCGGCATCCTGGGCTGGGGTGTCGGCGGCATCGAAGCCGAAGCGGCCATGCTGGGCCAGCCAGTCTCCATGTTGATCCCGGAAGTGGTTGGCTTCAAGGTTTCCGGCAAGCTCCGTGAAGGCATCACCGCCACCGATCTGGTGCTCACCGTGACCGAAATGTTGCGCAAGAAAGGCGTGGTCGGGAAATTTGTTGAGTTCTATGGCGACGGCCTGAAAGACATGCCGGTGGCCGATCGGGCCACGATCGCCAACATGGCGCCGGAATATGGCGCTACCTGTGGCTTCTTCCCGGTCGACGAACAAACTCTCAAGTACATGCGCCTGACCGGCCGTGATGAGGAGTTGCTGGAACTGGTAGAAGCCTATGCCAAGGCCCAGGGTCTGTGGCGCGAGCCCGGCCACGAACCGGTCTACACCGACACCCTGGAACTGGATATGGGTGAGGTGGAAGCCAGCCTGGCGGGCCCGAAACGCCCGCAGGACCGGGTTGCTCTGAAGAATATGAAATCGTCTTTTGAGCTGCTGATGGAGACGTCAGAAGGCCCTGCGGACAACCGGGAATCCAAGCTGGAATCCGAGGGCGGCGGGACCGCGGTTGGCGCCCAAAGCGCCTATTTCGAACACCCGGCCAGCCAGCCGCTGGAGATGAACGGAGAGAAATTCCGGCTGGACCCGGGCGCCGTGGTGATTGCCGCCATCACCTCCTGCACCAACACCTCGAACCCCAGCGTCATGATGGCTGCGGGCCTGATTGCGAAAAAGGCGGTGGAAAAGGGTCTGAGCACCAAGCCCTGGGTCAAGACCTCCCTGGCGCCTGGCTCCAAGGTGGTCACCGATTACCTGGCGGTTGCGGATTTGCAGGATGATCTCGACACACTCGGTTTCAACCTGGTGGGCTATGGCTGCACCACCTGTATCGGCAATTCCGGTCCGCTTCCGGAGGCAGTTGAAAAAGCGGTCACGGATGGCGATCTTACCGTCGCGTCGGTGCTTTCAGGGAACCGCAACTTCGAGGGTCGGGTGCATCCACTGGTGAAAACCAACTGGCTGGCCTCGCCGCCCCTGGTGGTGGCTTATGCGCTGGCGGGCAACGTCCGGCTGGATCTGTCGAAAGACCCATTGGGGACTGACAAGAGCGGCAACCCGGTGTATCTGAAAGACCTCTGGCCCAGTCAGCAGGAAATTGCCGAGGCTGTGGAGAAGGTCAAGACCGACATGTTCCGCAAGGAATACGGTGAAGTGTTTGAGGGTGACGCTACCTGGAAAGCCATCAAGGTGCCGGAAAGCAAGGTGTACGAATGGTCCGACAAATCCACCTACATCCAGCATCCGCCGTTCTTCGAAGGCATGGGCGAAGAGCCTGAGGCCATCGAAGACATAAAGGACGCCAATATTCTGGCTCTGTTGGGCGATTCGGTGACGACGGACCATATCTCACCGGCCGGTTCCTTCAAGCCGGATACCCCTGCCGGCAAATACCTGCAGGAGCATGGTGTGGCGCCGAAAGACTTCAACTCTTACGGCTCCCGCCGGGGTAACCACGAGGTGATGATGCGAGGCACCTTTGCCAACGTGCGGATCAGGAACGAGATGCTCGACGGCGTAGAAGGTGGTTTCACGAAGTTCGTGCCGAATGGGGAGCAGATGGCCATCTACGATGCGGCCATGAAGTACCAGGAGCAGGGCACTCCGCTGGTGGTGATTGCCGGCAAGGAATACGGCACCGGCTCCAGCCGGGACTGGGCCGCCAAGGGTACCCGCCTGCTGGGGGTCAAAGCCGTGGTGGCAGAGTCCTACGAGCGCATCCATCGCTCCAACCTGATCGGTATGGGTGTGATGCCATTGCAGTTCCCCGAAGGCACAGACCGCAAGAGCCTGAAGCTCACGGGTGAGGAAACCATCAGCATCGAAGGCCTGTCGGGGGATATCAAACCGGGCCAGACCCTGAAGATGACCGTGAAATACAAGGATGGTGCAACCGAGACCTGTGACCTGAAATCACGGATAGATACCGCCAACGAGGCGGTGTATTACCGGCATGGCGGTATCCTGCATTACGTGGTGCGGGAAATGCTCAAGTCCGCCTGAGGGTAACCGAAAGCCAGATGGCCTTTAGGGCTTCTGGCCGACACCAAGAACCGGCAGCCAACGCTGCCGGTTTTTTTGTGATGGAAACGGCTCAGGCCTGGCCAGCGGCCACCGGCAGGCTAAGCCAGAAGCACGCGCCGTGCCCTTCCTCGGATTCAAAGCCCACTTCACCCCCCATGGCATGCATTAGTTCCCGGGTAATGGCCAGACCCAGTCCGGTTCCTTCCTGAGGCCGTGAGGGCGACGCGTTCGCCTGGGCGAACTTCTGGAAGATCTGGTCCCGGAAGCTCTCCGGCACACCGGCTCCGTGATCCCTCACCTCCAGCCTTGCCTGTTGGCCGAGCTGCCGGACGGTGATCTGAACCAAACCCTGTTGTGGCGAGAACTTGATGGCGTTGGAGACAAGGTTGGCAATGGCCTGAGCCAGGTGCTTTCGGTCAAACCTTGCATAAATTTCGTGATCGGCATGGCTCAGTTCGACCTTTACACCCCGTCGGTGAGCCAGGGGCTGAATTTCTTCCAGCGCTTGTCGGACAGCACTCTCCAATTCCTGCTCCACAGGCTCAATGGGCATGTTGCCGCTGACCAGTCTTTCAATATCGAGCAGGTCGCCAATAAGGTGTTTCAGGTGTTTGCTGTTCTGCTTTGCGATTTCCAGCATTCTGGTCGTTTTTTCCGTCAATGGGCCGGTAGCTCCGCTCAATATCAGATCAAGGGAGCCGGCAATCGAGGTAAGCGGTGTCGTTAATTCGTGGCTCACGGTGGAAATGAACTGGTTCTTCATTTCGTCGACCATCTGGCGCTCATGAATATCGGCAATATAGCCATGCCAGAGTACGCTGCCGTCGGGCAGCGCCTCCGGGTTGGCATAGCCTTCGACCCAGTGCCAGGCATTGTCTTGCCAGCGGACACGGTACCTGTGCCGCCATGTCTCAAGGCTTCTGGCAGAAACCCGGATGGATTCGGCAACGTCGGCAACGTCATCGGAATGGATTTGTGCGAAAGCCGGTGACGCGTCTTTGGCTGCGTCCTCGGCGGTAATGCCGAAAATCGTCTGAATGCCAGGGCTCGTATATGGGAAAGCGCTATGACCGTCAGGCCAGAGCCGGTACTGATATAACATCCCGGGGATCTGATTCGTCAGCTTGTTCAGGGTTTCCGTATGTTCCTGCTGATGCACGATATCCGCTACCCACCTTGCCAGTAGAGTGACGAACATTTTTTCGGTTGCCGTGAAGGGACGAGGTCGTGGATGCCGGGACGAGAAGTTGACGGTTCCGAAAATCCGGTCGTCAATCCAGACGGGCGCCGCCAAATAGCTCTCCAGGCCGAATGCTTGATAGCAGGCGTGGTTCTGATGCCGGGATCCGCCCATTTTGTCGATTGCTAAAACCTCCCCGGAAACCAGCATCAGAGAACAGTAGGTTCGCTCGAGCGGAAAGGTGGTCCCGTTTTCAAGAGTCCCTCTGAGGCGTGTGAAATGCCACTGAACTGTATAGGCATTGCCGGTGATCCGGCTGATGATTCCGGTCTCAACTCCCAGATATTCGCAGGCGGCCTCCAGTGCACGAGTTGCTCTCTGGCCGGCATCGCCCTCGTTATCCAGCGCGATTTCGGTCAAAAGGTTCATGGCCCGATTTCGTTCGTCGTAGTAATTGCCAAGTTCGCCGAAACCGAACTCGCGCTCAACCAGATCGGCCAGATCCCGCAAGGTGATTTTGTCATCCTCGCTAAAGGTCCGGGGCTTGTCATCGATCACGCAGAGGGTGCCCACTCGGTAACCATGGCGGTCGTGTAGCGGTGCGCCAGCGTAGAACCGGATATTGGGAGCTCCGGTTACGAGGGGGTTACCGGAAAACCGGTCATCGTTCAGGGCATTCTCGATAACCAGGGCTTCTTCGCGAAGAATGGCATGGCCGCAAAAGGAAATATCCCGCGCGGTTTCCGGTGCTTCCAGGCCATGTCTGGACTTGAACCATTGCCGGTCACTATCAACCAATGACACCAACGCAATGGGAATATTGAACGTGCGTGCCGCCAGCCTCGTCAGTCGGTCGAATCGCTCTTCCGGAGGCGTGTCCAGCAGCTGCAGCTCATCCAGCGCCGATAGGCGGTGAGCTTCGTCTGAAGGTATTTCAGGCGTTTTCATGGTTGCCTCCGCATGCTGGGATTTCTTGATTGGCGGCGGGCAACTCCACCCACAAGTGAGCACCCTTCTGATAATTGTAGCCGACTTGCCCCTCCATGACTGCCCAGAGCTCGCGGGTAATGGCAAGCCCGAGGCAGGAAATGTTTGGGAACGCCCGTGCCCTGATCCGAAACCGTTACCCGGATGCGGCCAGCCGATGACAACTCGAACCAGATTCGGACAAAACCATTCAGCGGAGAAGATTTGATGGCATTGCTGATGAAATTATACAGGATTTGCCTGAGTCGCAGAGGGTCCGCAATCATGAACCTCTCTTTGCCAGCTTCTTCCCGGAACCGGCGGATATTCCTGAACTGGCTCAGAGAATTGAGTCTCTGGCTATTGATCTCAGCCTTCAGCCGGATATCGTGCTGATGGACGAACAGATCGGTGACTGTTCCGGGGTAACCCTGGCTCGCCTTATCCGCTTTGAACCGCGTTGGCTGAGTCTTCCTATCATCTATTTATCATCTTAGGACGACAGGGATAATCAGTTGGAGGCGTTGTCGAAGGGCGCGGACGAGTTCCTGACGAAACCAGTATCCGATGATGATCTCATTCGGGCGATGCGCATTCGTTGCTATCGGGAATCGACGAGTACCGGGCCCTGGGCGCAGTGGGTGTGATTCCAAAGCCTTTCGCCCCAATGACCCTGTCGGAACAGATGGCAGGGATTCTGGCAGATGCGGCAGGGGGTAATTTCCGGTAGTCTGGCCGGTCTGAGCCATCGTTTGATGAAAGAGGTAGCCATGTCATCCTCCCCGTCCCGGGACGAACTTAAAGCCAAACTGAATCTCGAAACCTCCCGCATCCATTGGCATGACCTGCAAACCTATTTTGCCAGAGGCCAGGTGGTGAGAGTGGCCCCGGAGCTGGATCTGCTGGAGGTCGCTACCGAGCTGGCAGCCGACAACAAGACCCGTTTTGAACAGTGGATGAATGAGGGCCGGGTTGGCGACGTTGCGCCTGACATCGCACAAGCCTGGTATGACCGCAATGCCGAGCTGTGGGCGGTGGTCATCGCGCCCTGGGTGCTGGTTCAGGATCGGTCCGGCCATGTTCTGCACTGATCGCCAAGCGCCATGAAACTCCACTATTTTCACGGTCGCGGTCCGCTCAGGGAGCTTGTGATGGTCATGGATGGTCATCGTATTGAGCTGCATATCCGCCCTGTCGGCGAAGGTCTCTGGGGCCTGGTGGCGTTGGCAGGACCCGACCAGGGTCGCCCCGATGGCCAGTTCCGCCGGGGTCCCTGGAAAACCCAGGCCCGCGCCGAATCGGTATTGCGCAGTGTCGCTGGCACCATGATGGGCAAGGGTTACGAGCCCTGCCCCGGCGATTATGCCGTCTGGTCTGTTACTGCCCAACGACTGGCTCGAACGATTGGAACGGCTGACGCCGAGCACGCAGGCAGATCTGACGCCGATTCCGATCCGTTCGATCCGCTGGCCTGACAACCGCCTTTACCCCCTTTTGAGGACCCCATGCTGACCGGAGCATTGCTTATTCTGGCACCCCTGTTCCTGGGGTTCGCCCTTTCGCTTGAAAACCGCAGGCTCATGACGGTGATCCATTACGCGGTGGAGATCCTGGTCTATTTCATACTGGCGTTGCTCGGTCTTGGCCTCGGCCAGATGGAGGGCCTGGCGTCACAGCTTGGTGGCATGGCAGTCCAGGTTTTGGCGCTGGTGCTGGTTCTGTTTGTCGCAAACATGATTGGCCTGTGGTTGTTCCACCGTTGGCAGCCGATGGCGCTTGAGCGCCCGGAGGGGGATATCAGCCCAGGTTATCGAAGGCTGTTTCTCGCCGGCCTGAAACCCTTGCTGGCGGTGACGGCTGGTCTGCTTGCCGGATATTACCTGTTGCCGGACGTGCCGATGGCGGAACAGGTGGCGACCTGGGCCTTGATGCTGCTGCTGTTTCTTATCGGCCTTCAGTTGCGCAATGCGGGGTTGTCGTTGCGCAAACTGCTGATGAACCGCCAGGGCCTGGGTATTGCGCTCTCTCTGACCCTCAGTTCGCTGTTGGCCGGAGTCGCACTCATGCCCTGGCTGGGATTGCCCTGGCACGACACCCTGGCCCTGGTGTCCGGTTTCGGCTGGTATTCGCTGTCCGGTATCGTGATTGGCGATGCCCTGGGGCCAGCCTGGGGCGGCGTTGCGTTCCTGAACGATGTTATCCGGGAGATTGTTGCGCTGGCCATTATTCCCCTGCTGATCGCCGGCCGGCCGGCAATGGCAATTGGCTACGGTGGTGCAACAGCCATGGATTTCACACTTCCGGTGATCCGCAGCAGCGGTGGCCTGGCCTGCGTGCCGGTTGCCATTGCCTCGGGCTTTCTACTGTCGTTTCTGTCGCCGATACTGATGGGGGTGTTTCTGGCTCTGGGATAAATTGACGCGGTGCAAGGCAAGTTGCGGTTTTGCCGGTAATATGTCACACAGTAAACTAGTGGTTATTGATAAAAGTTAATTTCTTCACTTTGCCCGGAAACCCGATGCAGCGCCGTGACTTCCTTGGTTTATCGATAACCGCCGGTCTCTTTGCGACTGGACTGTCCGGTTGCCGAACCTCCGATCCCCTGGCCTTCGGGGTCCACCCATGGATTGGGTACGAACCCCTGTATCTCGCCCGGGATTTCGGCTGGTTGCCGGAGTCTGTGGTTCTGAGTTCCGGCGCCTCCTCCAAGGATTCCATGGCCGGGCTATTGTCAGGCAAGCTCCATGGAGCAGCGCTAACGCTGGATGAAACCATCCGGGTCTGGTCGGAAGGTACCGAGCTGGTCGTTGTTGCGGTAGCCGATGTGTCTGCTGGCGCGGATGCCCTGATCACCCGGCCTTATATTACCGAGCTGGCGGAACTCCGGGGTAAACGGATCGCCGTTGACGTTAGCGGGGTCTCCGGCATCATGTTATTGAAAATTCTTGAGCTTGTGGGACTCGCCTGGACCGATGTCAGTCCGGTCGATTTGCCTGTCAGCGAGCACGCAGGGGCCTGGTCCCGGGTCGAGGTTGACGCATCGGTCTGTTATGAACCGTTCGCGATGAAACTGGAGCGGGATGGTGGCGTTCGGCTTTTTGACAGTAGTGATATACCGGAAACCATTTTTGATCTGCTGGTGGTTACTCGGGAAACAGCGGACGGAAACACGGATGCTGTTCGGGATCTGGTCATGGCCCACTTCCGAGGGTTACAGCATCTGGTTCGCAGCATGCACGATGCCGTGTATCGGGTAGCCGGCCATCAGGGTATCCGGCCAGAGGATGTTCAGAGTGCACTGGCGACCGTGATGCTGCCGGATCTGGCAGCGAACCAGCGCTATCTCTCCAGGGCCGGCCGGGTGGAAGCGATGGCCCGCTCTCTGTCGGAACTGATGCTCCGAACAGGGATGATCCGGAACGAGCCCGGCTTCCAACGCCTATGTGATCCATCTTTTCTCCCGAGGAGTCTGTCTTGAAGGCTCGCCGCAGTGTGCTGATCCTGATTCTACTGGTTGTCACTGAGTGCCTGACCGCCACCGCTGCCAGTGCCCGGGAAACACTGACATTCGGAATCTTTGCCTATCGGCCTGACAACATTGTCCGTGAGCGCTTTGAGCCTTTGGCACGCTATCTCTCCCGGGAGGTGGGGGCGGAGGTACGATTGGTCGTGCTTAGTCAGGACAATATGAATCGCGCAGTTGCCGCGAACGACCTGGACTTTTTTCTGACCAATCCAAGCCACTTCCTGTTAATCCGCAGTGAACGCAGCCTGACCGGCGTATTGGCGACCCTCGTTCGACGTTCCGGAGACCATTCTACGTCCAGCCTTGGTGGCGTCATCTTCACCGGCGCCCAGCGCCAAGACATCAACAGCCTTGAGGATCTGCGAAGCAAAAGTATCGCCTCGCCGGGGATGCATTTTCTGGGTGGATACCAAACTCAGGTTCTGGAATTACAGGATGCCGGCATTGATATCCGCAAGGTGAACCTGGTTCGGTTTCTCGGTACCCACGACAGGGTGGTCCGGGCGGTATTGTCGGGTGATGCGGATGTCGGTTTTGTACGGACCAGCATTCTGGAACAAATGGCGAAAGCCAACCCCGATCTTTTTTCGCAAATCAAAATCCTGAACGGCCAGGAACTGGCAGGTTTCCCCTACGTTGTCTCCACGCGGCTATACCCGGAGTGGCCGCTGGTGGCTTTGCCCCATGTCAACGAACGAGTTGTCCGCCGGGTTGCATCGGCGCTGTTTTCCATCGAGCCGGACGACGAAGTAGCGCTGGCAGCCGGCATTGCCGGGTTTTCGCCGCCTGCGGATTATCAGTCGGTGGAATATCTGGCCCGGACGTTGCGTGTAGCACCCTACGACCAGATGTCACAGGTCACCTGGGTGGATGTGCTACAACAATATCGTCTCTGGGTTTTCACGGTTGCGATTCTGGTTATTCTGTTGCTCGCCAGTTCCGCGTGGCTCGGTAAGAGCAAGCGTCAGCTCGCGTCGGAACAGAGGCGTCTGAGACAGCTGGTTTCTGGTTGGCCGCAGCCAGCGTTGCTTATAAAGGGGGGTGTCTTTGTCAACGCCAACCGAGCAGCAGTCGATCTTCTGGGATACAGCGCAGGCGTTTCAATTTACGGCAAGGATCTCGCAGTCTTCTCTCCGGAATTCCAGCCCGATGGGCAGATATCCCGACAGAAAATGGAGCAGATAATTACCCGGGTGGGCGATGGCCATGTAGAGCAGTTTGAGTGGGTGCTGCACCGCTCCGACGGCTCTGAGGTGTGGGTTGATATAACCATGGCGCCGGTTCACGGTGAGGGTGAGCAGGAAGTCTTTATCCTATGCTCCTGGTACAACATCACGAGGCGGAAGCGGGCCGAACAGCGCCAGCGCCTTACCGCGAGTGTTTTCGAATACGCCCATGAGGCGATCTTCATCACCGACAGCTACGGTATGGTGATCGATGCCAACGACGCTTATCTCGCCATCACCGGTCGCTCACGGAAGCGGACCAATCAGCGTTTACCCCCCTTGCCGCTGGATGAGGGCAGCGGTGTTTTTTCCAGTGCCCGTGCGGAGGGATTCTGGTCAGGTGAGTTTGCCACCAGGGGGTACAATGGCGAGCCTCTGGAGCTTTCGATGACCATCAGCACCGTCCGTGACGATCATGGCAAAGTTTCCCATTTCGTCGGCATCTTCAGTGACATTACCCGCCTCAAGGAACAGGAGCAGAGGCTTCGGATTTTGGCCCATTATGATGCGCTGACGGGATTGCCGAACCGGGTGCTGTTTGCAGATCGCCTGCAGCAAGCCATGGCCCTGACCCGTCGGCAGAGCGGCAAGCTTGCGGTGATCTACATAGATCTCGACGAGTTCAAACCGGTCAACGATGCCTTTGGGCATGAGGCCGGTGACCAGTTGCTGGTTGAGATTGCTTCTCGCATGCGCGCTGTCCTCAGGGAAGAGGATACCCTGGCCCGACTGGGAGGTGACGAGTTCGCTGCCATTATCATGAATGTCCAGGACGAGGTATCGCTGGAGAGTTTACTGGTGCGCCTGCTTGCCGGGGTAGCTGAGCCTGCCTGGGTGGTGGATCACAGCGTGGAGGTATCGGCGAGCATCGGTTGCACCTTGTTCCCGCAAACCGCTGATCTCGACGGCGACCAGCTTCTGCGACAGGCGGACCAAGCCATGTATGAGGCCAAGCAAACAGGACGCAATCGTTATGTCCGGTTTTCCGATTTCGCCTCCTGAGGCGTTCCATTAAGCAGTTCCGTTGCTGGCTGCCAGGCCAGGGACTTGTACCACTGGTCGCAAAGCCGCCGTACTGAGCTCAGGCTGTCCAGGGTGCGCTCACCGGCAATCGAAGAGAACTCCCCTCGGACGATCATGGCGAGCATTCGTGACTTGAGGGTGTGGTAGGTTTTTTCGGCCCTATTGAACGACTCCGGAACCGCTTCATCGGCCGCCACCAGGCTCCTTAGCAAAGCCAGATACTCCTCCAGGTCTGCCGAAATTGGCGCCAGCTGGGGCATTTTCCGGGATTCCCGCAATTGCAACAGGGCAGGTGCCAGGGCCGTCGCCTCGGCCAGATAACGACAGGTACGAATGGTTCTGGTTAGAGCGTCGACTGTGGTGGAATGCATCTTCTCGGCGCGGAGCCTGGAGATATAGTCGGCAATCGATTGATTGAGGCTCAGGCAGGCATCCGATTTCGGGGCTATCTGGGCAGGTTTCAGGTCTTCACGGTCAAGGCAGACGCGCAAAAGACCCCGGGTAAGCCCGATGAGGCGTTTCATCTCCTGGTCAACCGCGCCCACCGCAAGTTCCGGTGTGGTTACCAGGGTATTATCCAGAAACCGCGGCTCGGCGCTGTCCTCCTCCTTGCTTCTGAAGAGCCGCCCCAGCAACCTCGCAAAGCGGGGGATAAACGGTAGCATGATAAAGGCGCCGAGTACGTTGAACAGGGTGTGGAACAGAGCCAGGGAAACCGCAATGTTGGCATCCAGCTCCAACCATTTTGTCAGCAGGGCAACCACCCATAGCATCACTGGCAGGATAGTGAGCGCAATAATACCGGTTACGGCATTAAACAGGATGTGGCCAATGGCCAGACGTCGGGCGTTAGCGGTTGCTTTCAGAGCAGAGATAGCTGCAGTTGAGGTGGACCCGAGGTTGGCGCCAATGACCGCCGCAGCTGCATTATCCAGCGGAATCAGACCACCGGCGGCAGCGGTAAGCACGATGGCCAGCGCAGCACTGGAGGACTGGGTCAGTACCGTCGCCAGAAACCCGATCAACATGAAGGCGGGCAGACCATAACCGTTTTGCAGCAGGAGGCCGTTGTCCAGTCCTCCGGTCAGAGACTCCAGGGAAGATTTGAGGATGGACAGTCCGAGAAAGAACAGGGCGAACCCGGCCAGTGCTTCACCGAAGGCCTTGCTGCGTGAACTTCCCGACACCAGCTTGAGCCCGACGCCGACGGTGAGAATGGGCAGGGCAATGGCCTCGATGTTGAAGCCGACCCCCACGAGACTGACCAGCCAGCCGGTCATCGTGGTGCCGATATTGGAACCAAAAATAACGCCCAGGGACTGGCTGAGACTGAGCAGACCGGCGTTCACAAAGCCGATGGTGGCCACGGTGACCGCGCCGGAGGACTGAACCAGCCCGGTAATCAGGAAGCCGGAAGCGAGCCCTCGCAGAGGAGTCTTGGTCCAATGGCCAAGCATGTGACGCAGGTGATGACCCGCCGCGCTCTTGAGGCCATTGGTCATCATCTCCATGGCCAACAGGAAGAGGGCAAGGCCGCCCAGAATCTGGAAGATGGTTGCTGTCATTTCCGGATGCCCGGATCCTGAAGTGGAATTACCTTGAGCTTAGCAGAGCCGGGGCTGGCTCCGTTGGCCGTCAGACCAGAAATTTCCGGACATCGATCCGGTATTCCTCGGGATCGACCGCCCGCAGGATGCGGTCCTGGGTACCGGGTTTGGCCAGGTCGATGGTTGCCACGGTTATCGGCATCCGGAACTTCGTGTGGTACATCACCCGGACCGCAGGCAGTCTCTGGTCCGCCTCGTTGGTTTCCACCACCACACCTAGCCGGCCACTCTCCAGAAGCACCATGGAACCCACCGGATAAAGCCCGATACAGCGGATGAACTGCCGGACCAGCACCGGGTCCAGGTGGTCACCGCTCCACTCCAGCAGCTTTTTCAGGCCCTGTGTCGGGGTCATGCCCTTGTGATAGACCCGGTCTGCCGTAATAGCGTCGTAGACATCGGTGATGGCCACCATGCGACCGTATTCTGAAATCTCCTCGCCTTTGAGGCCCTCGGGATAACCGGTGCCGTCGAGACGCTCATGGTGCTGGGCGGCGGTGATCACCGTCAGCTCACCAATTCCCTCGGTGCTGGCCAGGATATCCCGGGAGTGCTGGGCGTGAAGCTTCATTACCTCGAACTCTTCCGGGCTCAGGCGGCCGGGTTTGTGCAGTATCTCGTCCGGCGTCAGGATCTTGCCAAGGTCATGGAGCAGGGCGCCGACGATGGTCTGATGCAGGACATCCTCAGACAGACCGCGGTGATTGCCGAACAGGGACATGAGTACGCTGAGATTGACCGAGTGCTCGAGCAGGTAATTGTCTTTCTCACGGATCCGTCCCAGACAACTCAGGGCGTTAGCGTTACGAAACACCGAGTGCTGGAGCTCGTCGGCCAGCTGGTGGATCGGAGTAATGTCGATGGCGGCGCTCATCTTGACATTATTCATGAAATCGCCCACAAGCCCCTGGGCCTGGCTGTGAATCTTCTGGGCAACCACAATTTCTTCGGCAAGGGGGACATGTGGTCGCAGTCCCGGTGTCTGCTCGCCAGCACGCTGGAGGGCAGATTCGTTGCGGTGGTCCACATCGGAGGCGGTTTCGGAATCCTGCGTATCGGCGCCCTTTGAAGCGTCGATATAGACAAACTGCACGCCCATCCGGCGGATTTTCTCGACGGTTTCCTCTTTCTTGATAACGCCGCGCTTGCGCTGGCTGTTATGGGGAATCCAGTCGTTGTTCAGGTCGGTGATGTACATGCCGACCTTGAGTGCCGAGATAGGAACGCGTTTGATCATTGTCCGGGGAAAAATGTCCGCAGGCTGTTGTTATAGGTCCGGGCAATAACCTCATCCAGAGGCAGATTTTTCACCTCGGCAATTTTTTCCGCAACAAACGGCAGGTAGAAGGGAGCGTTCTCCTTGCCACGGTAGGGAACCGGCGTTAGGAACGGCGAGTCCGTCTCTAACAGAATCTGGTCAATGGGCGCCATTCGAACGATGTCCCTTACGTTTTCCGCTTTGTTGAAGGTGGTGATGCCATTGAAACCGAGGCACCAGCCCTGATCCAGAGCATAGCGTGCCAGGCCAGGGCCGGAGGTGAAGCTGTGAATCACGCCCCGGCGTTTGAGGCTGGCCTCGAATTCGGTGAGGATAGCAATGGTGTCGTCGTCCGCGTCGCGGCTGTGAATAACCACAGGGCGGTCGGTATCGCAGGCAATCTGCAGCTGGCGCCGGAAAACCTGCCGCTGAATCTCACGGTCGGCGTTGTCGTAGAAGTAATCCAGCCCGATTTCACCAACCGCAACGATTTTTTCGTCACAAGCATGGGCGCGGATTTCAGCTTCCACCTCATCAGAATAACTTTCGGCGTCATGGGGATGAATCCCTTGTGTGCCGTAGACCCAGGGTGCAATCTGGCTGAGTTCGCGGACACGGGCAAGATTGTCCGGCGACACCGCTATGGTGATCACTTTCTCGATGTTCACGCCTTGCGTCTGCTCAAGGGTGTCCTCCAGGGGACGGTCCTTGAGGTAATCCAGGTGGCAGTGGGTCTCAATGATTGGGTGATCAAATACGGGAATCTCGCGACGTTTTTTGCTCATTGCCAGCTACTACACTCCATCGCAACCAGCGTTGTGGCTGCTATTCTGAAAATTTGATCATGCGAGTTTACCAGTTTGTACGATTGTTGACCTGTATTAACTCCATAGGCAGTAACACGGAGCATTTTGATGAAATTATCGGCGTTTGCCAGTTCCTTTGTTTTCGAACCCAGGAAACCCCGGTTTCGGGATTACCCGACCCTACGGGACGATGATGAGGAACTTCCCGGACTCGAAGCCAGCCTCGAACAAATTGGTGAGTATCAGCGTCGCTTGTGGGCCAACCGGGCAAGGGCTGTGTTACTGGTCGCCCACGGCCCGGACACCAGTGGCAAGGACAGTCTGATCCGCACCCTGGCAACCTACGCGGATCCTGCAGGTTTCCATGCCTGGTCGTTCAGCCGGCCCCAGGGTGCGGAAACCCGTCATGACTTTCTCTGGCGGGTAACACCGTTTTTGCCGGGTTTTGGCGAAATGGTTGCGTTCAACCGCAGCCATCACGAGGCGGTCATTGCCGAAAGGGTATGGCCGGTTCACCAGCCTGACAGCTACAACTGGCGGAATCGGTATCAGTCAATCCGGAACTTCGAGGGCCACCTGGTGGAAGAGCGCACCACGCTGATCAAGGTCTGGCTCAACCTGTCTGAAGACGAGCATCGCGAACGCCTTCTGAAGCGTCTCGACAAACCCCGCAAACGCTGGAAGTTCGATAAGTCGGATATCGATGGCTGGGACAAACGGCACCAGTATGAGGCGTTTGCCGAGGAAGCCATGGCCGCGACCCACACCGAGGAGGCGCCCTGGTTCATCGTGCCGGGTGACAGGAAACCCCAGGCCCGGGCCATCGTTGCAGCAATACTGGCTGAGCAGTTGCAGCACTTGGCTCCGGAGTACCCGAAAGAAGACGAGGGCGTGCTGCAAGAGTACCGCCGCCTGTTGGCCAAAAATGGCGTGAAGTGAATAAAAGGGAGAGGCACATGCACATTGTTGTTGTTGGAGGCGGCGTAGTGGGCATGACCACCGCGTATGAGTTGAATCGCAGGGGCCACAAGGTGACGGTGTTGGAGCGCCACAGCGTTGCGGGAAGCGAAACCAGCAAGGCCAACGCGGCCCAGCGCTCTTATGGTGTGGTCTACCCTTGGGCAGACCCAGCCATGGTGCTCAAGGCACTGCCTTGGCTGTTCAAGCAGGATGGCCCCCTGAAGCTGCGAGTACCGCCTTCGGTGGAGACGCTCAAGTTCATGTTCGCGACCCTGCGTTACGCTTGGTCCCCGGGCCTGTTCGGGCTGAACCGGCGTGCCATGCTTCGTCTTGGCATCCACAGTCGGGAACGTTTTCTGGCCCTGGAAAAGGAACTGGGCCTGGCGTTCGATGGCGCCCACCAGGGCCTCTTGCATCTGGCCAGCTCACCGGGGGCGCTGGAAAGCTATCAAGCCACGCATGAACTTCTGAAGGAACTGGGCATCCCTTCCCGTCTGCTGACCCCTGAGCAGGTTCGGGAAGCCGAACCGGGCATGGTCGGCGACGGTCCACTCTATGGCGCCCTCAGTTACGACACCGACGGTACCGGCGACTGCCACCTGTTCTCCCGCGAGCTGGCAACAGCTTGCGAAACCAGGGGCGTGACGATTCGTTACAACGTTGAAGCCGATCGACTGGTGGCCGACGATTACAGGATCAACTCGATCATTCTGAAAGCAGGGGACGGCACGCCGGAAACTCTGGATGCCGATGCCTTCGTGATCAGCGCCGGTTGCTGGTCGAATCATCTGGTCGAGCCTCTGGGGCTGACAATGCCAATCTACCCGGTGAAGGGCTACAGCATCACCGTTCCCCTGAAAGATCCCGAGCATGGGCCGGTCTCGACCATCCATGACGACAATTACAAAGTCGTATCGACCCGATTGGGAAACCGCCTGCGGGCGACTGGGTTCGTGGAGCTGGCCGACTTCAATCGCGATATCCCCGAGGCCCGCCTGGCGACTATCCGAAAATCCGTGGAGTCCAGGTTCCCCGGGTCTGCCGATCTCGACGCAGCAGAAACCTGGGCCGGCTTCCGCCCCATGACGCCAGACGGTCCCGCGATTATCGGAAGGGGGCCAAGAGCAAACCTGTATCTGAATACGGGCCACGGAACCTTCGGCTGGACGCTATCCGCCGGCAGTGCGAATGTGATTGCTCAGGTAATTGACGGAGAAGAGCCCGTGGTCTGTCTGGACGCCTTCAGGCCCGGGCGGTTCCGGGAGTGATTGGCCAGCACGGCATGGGGCCCAAGGCCCCTTTATACAGTGCGTTCCAGCGGTGGCAAGAACTGAACAATTGGCTGGTGCAGCATCGTGAGTTCTGGCAGCCAGCCCCGTTTATGACTCCAGAACCGGCCTGGGCTGGGAGCTACCCGGAGCTGGCTGCCATGGTGGCAGGGCTTTCCGACAGTGACTGCGAACATCTGAATGAGGCCCCGGAGGAACTGGCGAGGCAGACGTCCAGGTTTGTCCCGTCACTGACAGGTTATGCCGAACTGATCCAGGTGCCACAGCTCTCGCCCTCCGGGGCAAAGGTGGCGGAAGCGACTCTTCCGGAGGTCCGGGCAACCGATATGCCGGGTCGTAAACGGCTCCAGTCCGGTGCTTTTTCAGCTTCCTTGGCGCCTCTAGAGCACCCGGCCCTGGACTGGTGCTGCGGCAAGGGACACTTGTCACGGACGCTGGCACCGCTTTGCCCCGGCGACATACAGGGTTATGAATGGAATCCGGAACTGGTTCGCGACGGCAACCGCCTTGCCCGTCAGTTCGGGGATCCGGTATCGATTGCGTGTCAGGATGTCATGAGTTCGGAACTGACCCTTCCGGGTGATCTACACGGGGTTGCCCTGCACGCGTGCGGCGATCTGCATCGGCAATTGCTGCGGCGGGGCAGCGAAGCGGGGTTGCCAAGGTTGAGCATCTCACCCTGCTGCTACCATCTGGCCGGTGAAGAAATATACCGGCCGCTTTCGGAAAAAGCGTCCGGCCATGGCGGTCTGCTTCAGCCGAGCCGTAGCGACCTGCGCCTGGCGGTCCGGGAGACCGTCACGGCTCCGGCACGGGTGCGTGCGCAGACCAGTTTGGTGAGCCAGTGGCGCCTGGGGTTTGATGGCTTGCAGCGCGACCTGAGGGGGTGCGACGAGTATCTCCCGGTGCCGTCCCATCCCGCCCGGCTAATGCACGAGGGGTTTCCGGCCTTCTGTCGTTGGGCGGCCGAAAAGAGGCACATTGAAATGCCCGGGGATACGGACTTCGATGCCTGGCTGGAGTTTGGCGCAGAACGTCAGGCGCAGGTTCGCCGCCATGAACTGGTGCGACACCTGTTCCGACGCCCGCTGGAGCTGTGGGTGGTTTGGGACTACGCGGTTTTTCTGGAGGAGCAGGGCTATCGGGTGCGGCTTGGGCAATTCTGTGATCGGGCCCTGACGCCTCGAAATCTGCTTATTGATGCGATCCGAGTTTCCGTAATTGACAGTCCTGCCTGATCCTCAAAACAGAAAAGGCGCCCGGAGGCGCCTTTTTGGTTCATTCAGGTCTTTGCTGTTGATTAACGGCGAATCTGAATGCGCGCTTCTACCCGGCGGTTGGCCGCCCTGCCATCCGCGGTCTGATTGGAAGCGATCGGAGCCTCTTCACCATAACCGACGGCGCTTACCCGGGACGGGTCAATACCCAGGGGGCCGGTCAGGCGGCCGGCAACGGCTTCAGCCCTGCGCTGGGACAGTGCCCGGTTGTAGTCGGCAGCACCGCGGCTGTCGGAATGGCCGGCGATTTCCACGATCGTTTCCGGATTTTCCTTCAGAAAATCAGCTACCCGGCGGATCTCTGAATCAAAGGCATTGCCGATAACAGAGCTGTTGGTCGGGAACTGAACTTCGATGGTGAAGGTCTGGATGGTTTCGACGATACCCTCACAACCGGTGGCGTCAACTTCTGCACCTGCTGTGGTGTTCGGGCACAGGTCCTGACTGTTAACGACGCCGTCGTAATCGCTGTCCAGTTCGCAACCACGGTTGTCCACCTCGGCTCCGCGTGGCGTGTTCGGACAATCGTCGCGGCTATCTATCACACCGTCGCGATCGGCATCTGGTTCACAACCTGAGCTGTCAACGGCCGTACCCGCGGGTGTGCCGGGGCACTGGTCCCTGGAGTCGGGAACGCCGTCACCATCGGAATCCGCGGGTTTGGGAGCTGCCTCGGCAATGGTCCGGGTAAAGGCGAAGCTGATGCCGAGAGAAACCTGGGTATCGAAGGTGCTTTCGTCAATGCCGTGGAACTCTCGGAGGTCACCGCGCAGCGACACGGCGTCACTGACGTTGTAGCGGAAACCGGTGCCCACGTTTACCCGGGTTTCATCGTGGTTGCTGCCGGCAGTTCGCACACCGCTTGCATCAGTGCCGAAATCTGCATTGCCGGCCCCTAGGGACACATACGGGTTCCAGGTTTCATCCGGGCCTGCAAAGTAGTAGGTGCCGTCAAGGCGCAGTTCGTCAAATTCCGACTCGCCAGCGACGTACTTGCGATCAGCATCGGCCCGGGAGTAGAGCGCTTCCACAGACCAGTTTGGGTGAAAACGGTATTCCACGCCGACACCAAAAGTGCCGGTTTCACTCAGATCCCGTTTGTCGTCAAACAGCTGGAAGCCTGCAAATGGGTTGATGTAGATGGTTTCCTGGCGATCGGCCATGGCCGGGGTCGCGAGGACGGCGGCCAGGGCAGCCAAGGTAATCGGACGCATGATGTTCATGCAGAACCTCCTGTTCATTGTCGTTGTGGAGCGGCACTTCTTTTTTAAAAAGTGCTTGTTTCCTAGGAATTTAGGCCAGTAGGCCAAAAAAAACAAAAAAATGATACAAGCTGTTACATCAGCAATTGTACTTCCCTGACGTTTACGTGTCGGAAGTCGGTTCAGGTCAGAGCGGTGAAGTACAGGTGTGCACTCTTCTTGCTGAAATTCAGGGTCTCGCCGTTATCGAAATAAACCTCGAACGAGCTTTCATCTTCGGTAACGACCGTACCGGCGCCAAAAATTGCGTGACTCAGACGCTTGCAGTGCCAGAGAGGTTCCATCGAGTTCGCGGATGTCGCTGCCTGACCTTCAAGAGTAACCTCTTCACGGGTCGCATATCGCTGGCTGACTGGGGTCAGGGGCGCGATTAGTCGGATGGTTCCGATTTCGGCCGGATTGCGCTCATCCAGCCATCGCCCGAACTCTTCGGCAAGCCCGAAGCAGCACTCGTCCACAAACCGACTGGGGCCTTGATCGCCGTCCAGGTGCGGTTGTGCACTGGTGGGCCGGGTGATCAGGTGAAGGTTCTGTCGGGTACGGGTCATGGCAACGTACAACAGCCGCCGCTCACTCTCCAGAAACGCCCGAGCATTCTCCTGGGGTCGCGGACTGTAGGGCAGGTATTTTTCCTGCAGACCAGGAATGACCACGGTTGGCCATTCCAACCCCTTGGTGCGGTGAATGGTGGACAGCAGAACACCCCCATCCTGCTTTGCACCGGCCTGTTGCTTCAGGGCCTTCAGATGTTCAAGGGCGCCCTCGGCGGGTACATCAAGGCCTTTCAGGTACTGCCGGAAGCCCTGGATGGTATCGATCCGCTCCTCGGCACTCTCATGGGTCAGCGCCAGGCTCCGGATACCCTCATAGAGGTCCGTGTGTTCGGCATAGACGCTGATCAAACCTGCCACGGGGCCCCCGTAGCTGCGCAGCTGGGCCAGGACTTCACCCAGCTTCCGCAGTTTGCGGGCCGCCATTGGCGCCAGGGCTTCAAAATCCATCGCCAGCAACCTCTCGTGCCAGCCACCGGAAAAACCCGAAAGAAACCGCGCCAGCTGCTCCAGCTCCGGCTCTTTCAGGCCGACGTGGGGGAACCGCAACAACTGCCGGGCCAGCTCCAGCCGGTCTTCGTCAGGCAAGTTCTGCAGTTTCCCGGTCACGACCGTCAGCAGCGCAGTAATGGCCTGCACCTCCCGGCTGAACAGGGCGCCCTTACCGGCATCAATCCGGTAGGGAATCTGCCGGGCCAAAAGCTTGAGCTCAATGGGCACACTCTGACTCCACACCCGGAACAGAATCGCGGTGCCTTCAAGGGCAGGCTCAGACTGGGCTTGCAGAATCTGCAACACCGTATCGGCATCGCTCTCCGCCCGATGCAGGGTAATCTCCGTTTGCGGCGTGGACGGGTGAGAGTGACATAGCACATCCTTACGCCCCGTGTTGTGACAGATCAGATGATTCGCCAGCAGGGCCACCCGATGCCCGTACCTAAAGGTGTAACTGAGCGTCTGCTCCAGTGGGCTTTCAAATTCGTCACTGAACCGCTTGAGAATAAACTCCGGCTTGGCGCCCCGAAACTCATAAATCGTCTGGTCGGGATCTCCTACCACCGTCACTCGCGCCCGATCTCCGGCTACATAACGCAACAGCAGGTGCTGGATTTCATTGGTGTCCTGATACTCATCCACCAGAATCAGATCCATCTTGTTACCCACCAGCCGCTGCAACGGCGAGTTCTGATGAATCGCCATCACCGGCTCATACAGCATATCCGCATAACTGATCCGCCCCTGGCCCTTGCGCCACTGCTCGAAACTGTGAAACAGGTCAATCAGGTACCGATGCTTGTCGGAATACCCCAGCTCCTCAAACACGATTTCAGCCGGAGATAGCGTCGTCTTCACCAGATCAATAAAACCCGTCGCGGTCTCCACAAAATCCTTCTTGCTACGCCGAATCTCATCCGCCAGATCCTCCGGCGCCAATCGGCGCGTCAGCTGCCAGGCCTGAAAACTGATCTCCTGATCCGTCAGAATCTTCTCCGAAAACCCCGGCAGATACCCCTCCCGGACAAACCGCTTGTACAAACGCAGCCCCATGGCGTGATAGGTCCGGATCTCCGGCAAAGCCAGTCCACTCTGACTGCCTACTTCCTGCAACTTCCGCTCAAAATCCACCCGGGCACTGCGATTGAACATCAACACCAGCATCCGGTCGGGATCATGGCCCTGCTCCAGCAGGTGCCGGATACGCCAGGCCAGCGTCGATGTTTTGCCACTCCCGGCAACGGCAGTAATCACCGAATGCTCATAGCCGGCGGTAATAATCGCCCGCTGCTCATCGGTGAGATAATCCGGAAGGTTGGTGGTATCGGGCATTTGGGGTTCGGTCGGCATGGCCGGTATTGTACCGGGCGGCTGGTAGAGCGGATACCGCTGCCGCATAATTGCCAGAATTCGAAGTGCGGGGACGTTAACTCACAGGTATGACAGCCAGTTGGTGAGCGGCCTTCCAAAACTGTGCGCAGCCATGGATGGCGGAGCCCAAGCGTCACATGGGTGAGACCGAGCGTTTATGAAGCGAAGCTTCATGCGACAGCCGAACGACTGCAATCTATGATTGCAGGCTGGACCCCGGAGGGGTGCCGCAAGGAGCGTGTTTTGGAAGGCCGCTCACCAATTGGCTGCCCGCCAAGCCCCGCTAACTCCCAAGCCAGAAGGCCTAAATAAAGATGGAAATGTCAGAATCCGTAAACGTACTGGGCGAAAAACTGGAAACCTGCGGCAAAGACCCGATTACCGGCTTCTACCGCGATGGCTGCTGCAACGTAGGCCCCGATGACTTCGGCCTGCACGCCGTCTGCGTCGTCGTCACCGACCAGTTCCTCGAATACTCCAAAGCCCAGGGCAATGACCTCAGCACCCCAAGGCCCGAATTCGGCTTTGACGGCCTCAAAGCCGGAGACAGCTGGTGCCTGTGCGCCGCCCGCTGGCAGGAAGCCTTCGACGCTGGCTGCGCGCCAAGAGTACGGTTGCGGGCCACCCACCAGGCCGCCCTCGAAAAGTGCGCCCTCGACGACCTCAAGGCGCAGGGTACCGACCTCAGCTGATGAACCATGTCGGCAACAACAACGCGCCGGACACAAAACCCTGGCGTGACCTCCAGCAAACCCTCGCTGCCAACGGCGAGCGCCGGCTTGTTTTACTCGAAGGTACACGTGATACGGCGATTCAGTGGCTGGCGAGCTTGCTGCCCGGTCTGGACTTCCGGGCCGGCGTCTGGACTGGACCGGCTGCGGATACGCCTGACCATCGCCTGACCCCGCTTGCGCCATCAGCCGCCCGAAAGTGGCTCGGCCGTGAACTCCCGGTGATTGTCTGGGACGGCTGGCAGGGCAATCCGCCGGATACCTTCGCCGCGCTTTCCGGAGCACTTACCGCTGGCGGCTTACTGTTCTGGCTGATGCCTCCGCTTGAGCAGTGGCGCCGTTTTTTTGATCCGGATTATTCCAGAACCGGTCTTGACCATGATGGCGAACATCCCTTTGCTGGCCGAATGGCCCGCATTCTGGGAGACCACGAGGGGGTGATCCGGATCACCCCGAATGGTGCGCTCTCCTCACCTTTACCCTCCCTCACCATCCCGGAAACCGCTTTTACCATTAAAGCCACCTCTGATCAGGAACAACTGGTCCAGCGCCTGGTTCGCTTTGGCCTAGGCCGCCGACGCCGACCGGTGGTGGTGACTGCGGACCGGGGCCGAGGGAAATCCGCGGCCCTGGGCATGGCAGCAGCAGAATTGCTGCAACAAGGCAGACAGGACATTGTTGTTTCTGCCCCCTCGGAACAGAACGTGGAAACCCTGTTCCGACATGCCCGCGACGCACTGGGGAATCAGTTGGCCAGCGCCCGATCCGGGGAATTGACGACTCGCGACGGTGGGCGCCTCAGGTACCTCCCGATCCGGACGCTGCTGGCTTCGCGCCCGGAGGCCGAGGTGGTCATGGTGGATGAGGCTGCTGCCATTCCCGCGCCCCTGCTCAAGGCCGTTCTTCTGGGCTGGCCCCGGGTGGCGTTCTCTACCACGGTTCACGGTTATGAGGGCGCCGGCCGTGGCTTTGCCATCCGCTTCCGCCAGGTACTGGACCAGTCAACGCCGCACTGGCAGTCCCTGAACCTGATCGAGCCCGTGCGCTGGGCCGAGCACGATCCCCTGGACGCCCTGATCTCGCAATTGTTCATGCTGGCGGCGGACGGTAAAGGCGAATCCTTGCAACTCGCCGACCCGTCCGAGGAATTGATCATCGAACCCTGGCAACCGTCAGAGGCAGATGATTCCGATCTTTCTGAGGCCTTCGGTCTGCTGGTGGATGCCCATTACCGGACTACGCCTGCCGACCTTCGGCAATGGATGGACGACCCGACCGCCCGTAGCTGGCGTGCCCGGATCGGCGACCGGACGGTCGGTGTGCTCTGGTGTGCACAGGAAGGCGGGCTTGAACCGGCACTGGCAGAGCAAGTCAGCCTCGGTACCCGCCGAATCAGGGGCCATTTGATACCCCAGTCGCTGGCCAGCCACAGCGGTTATCCCCAAGCAGCCTCCCTGGAATGCCTTCGGGTAGTCCGTATCGCGGTTGCGGACCAGTCGAGGCGGTTGGGTATCGGGAACCGTCTGGTGGAGGCAGCACGGGCTTTTGCCAGCGACCAGGGACTGGATTATCTCGGCACCAGTTTTGGCGGCAGCGCCGATTTACTCGCCTTCTGGCAGAGCTGCGGCTTGAAGGTGGTGCGAGCCGGCCTGCAGCAGGAGGCTTCCAGCGGTGAGTACCCGTTGCAGATGTTAAGGGGCCTCAGTCAGGCAGGTTCGGGTCTGGCCGAGCGCATACGCAATCGGCTGGCCGACCACTGGCTGACGCTGGTGCCGGCGAACTGGCCGGAGCTTGAACCACGGTTGCTGGCCGGCATTACCGCCGATCTGCCACCGGGTCCGGTGCCCGATAACGACGACCTGAGGGACTTGCACCATTTTGCCAACGGCCACCGGGGCTTCCAGGTGACGGTTCCTGTGTTACGGGATCTGAGCCGGGCACCGGGGGTCATGGTGTGGCTGGGCGATCAGGAATCGCTGGCTTTGTGGTGTCGCGCGGTGCTTCAGGGTAGGTCATGGCCCTCGCTTCAGGCTGAGAAGCTTTGCCTGGGCCAAAAGGATGGCGAAGACCGGTTACGCCAACTGGTTCGCGATCTTCTGGAAAAGGGGCCCGAGTTGTGATCCGCTCGATTTAATTCCTGGCGGCGCCTGACCAGAATAGGTCCACGTATCCTTCCTCAGAGACTGTTTGTTATGGCCAAGGGAACCGGCTCTCCCCGTTCTTTGCTGATCTTGTTTGTTCTGCTCACTTTTCTGTCTGCCTGTGCGTCCCAGAGCCGGCCGGTAAAACTCACCCCGCAGGCCTTGGCCGAAGCTGATGCACTTCTTGCTTCGGCCGCCGGCGATGGCGAAAAAAGGCGTGTACAGTTGTTACTGTCGGCCGGTGCCAATGTGAACACTCGCGACCGTGACGGCTTTACGCCGGTGATGCGCGCCGCCGAAAACGGGCATCTGTCTGTGGTCAAGGTGTTGCTGTCGGCCGGCGCCAACGTCAATGTCAGCCAGGGCGGAGAATCGCTGCTCATGAAGATCGTCGCCAGCGGTGACTTGCTGACCGCTGAAATGTTGTTGGCCGCCGGCGCCGATGTGAATTACCGGGCTGATAGCGGTAAGACAGCGCTGGACATGGCCCGCACCACCAACCACCGGGATCTGGAGATGTTGCTGGTACAGGCAGGCGCTACACTCTAGCTTTATGCCGCGTAGCTATTCCAGCCTCATTGGATCGTTTTCATCGGTCCATTCCGGCATGAAATGGGCTGAAACCACTGCCTCCGGTACATCCGAAACCCGCTCATAGGTCCATCGGGGGTTGCGGTCCTTGTCGATGGCCAGGGCCCGGATACCCTCCTTAAGGTCAGGTCTGCGGGTGCATTCTGACGCCATTGCCAGCTCCATCCGGAAAATATCCCGGAGTGACATCTGCTGGGCTTTCTTTAGCTGTGTCCACACCAACCATGCCGACACCGGGCAGCCAGTCCTGAGGGTATTCATGCAGGTATTCCACCACTCACTGTCGACCTCTGCCGACAAGAGCTGATCGACGATCTCTGGCAGTTCGTCGCCGGAACTCAGCCGGGCGATGTATTGCTCGTGCTGTTCGAGCTGGCTGGCGGGCAGCGTCCGGTAATTGGGGGTCTGGATCTGGTTGAGCAGCCGGAACAGGCGATTGTCATCGGCGGCGGTCGTGCCGGTCCAACGCTCTTCCTGCAGCCGCGCCAGCAGAGTGTCACAGTCCTTTGGCAGGACTGCCAGATCGGCGAGGCCCACGCGGAGGGTGTCGGTGGCATTCAGGCGAGCACCGGTCAATCCCATGAACAGGCCAAGCCGACCGGGAAGCCGGTTCAGAAACCAGCTGGCACCCACGTCCGGGAACAGGCCAATGGCGATTTCCGGCATGGCCAGAGTAATGTCCGGGGTAATCAGGCGATAACGGCAGCCGGAAAACAGGCCAAGGCCGCCCCCCATAACCACGCCCCGGGCAATGCCAACCACCGGCTTCGGGAAACGGTGAATGCTGTAATCCAGCCGGTATTCGCGGGTGAAGAAGCGGGACGGCTTTTCGGGATCGGCGGGATCAATGATCGCACCATAGAGTTCCCGGACGTCGCCGCCGGCACAAAACGCCCGGTCACCGGCGCCCTGCAGAACAACCAGGCAGATCCGGTCGTCCCTGGCCCAGCGATCCAGGGTGCTCTGGGCCTGCTCAATCATGCTTTCGGAAAGCGCATTGAGGGTGGCGGGCGAGTTCAGTGTCAGCAGGCCGATGTGGCCTTCCCGACAGGCAAGTTCCTGGGCCTCTATAGACATCGAGGGTATCTCCGGAAAATGAAAATAATCTTTGGCACGGAATCAGTCGTACTGTCACTTTAATAGCCACGGCAGAAAAGAGGACCAACGTCGAAGAGAAGTCCTTGATCTATCGCATTTGAGGTTCTTCGGCTCTATGCTATAAGTTCCAGTCAGTTTACTGTCCGGTTTCAATGCCGGTCGAAAATCTGAAAATGATGATGAGAGGTTAATGACAATGAATCTGAAACACTACGCTGTTGCAGGAATTCTCGCGTTTGGCACGGCAGTCCCTGCTGTAGTTTCCGCGGCAGACGTCGCCGCTGGCAAAGCCAAGGCAGCGGTTTGCGCTGCATGCCACGGCCAGAACGGTCTGGCACAGATCCCCACCTATCCGAACCTGGCGGGCCAGAACGAGCAATACCTCGTAGCAGCCCTGAAGGCTTACAAAAACAAGGAGCGTTCTGGTGGCCAGGCCGCCATTATGCAGGGTCAGGCGGCAGCCCTCAGCGATGAGGATATTGCGAATCTGGCGGCATACTTCGCCAGCCTGCCGGCAGACGGCGGCAAGTAAGCGACCTGCCCTCCTGTCAGCGTTGCGGCTCAGGCCGCTCCGCTGACAATTCGATAGCTGGGTCGATAAGCCGAAGAGCCTGGCAACTTCATCCGGTTTTGCGCCACAAACTGTTCCAGCATTGCTTCAAGTGGTTTGATCAGGCTCGGGTCGCCGGCAATTTCAAACGGCCCCTTCTCCTGAACCTGACGGATTCCTCCTTCCTTGACATTGCCGGCAACGATGCCGCTGAAGGCCTTGCGCAGATTGGCGGCAATCAGATGCACTGGCTGGTCCCGGTGGAGCTCAAGAGCGCGCATGTTGTCGTGATTCGGCTCGAAGGGTAACTGGAACACCGGATCGATTTTCAGCATCCAGTTGAAATAATAGGCGTCCTGCATGGCGCGACGGAAGGTTTCAACCTCCTTCATGCCTTTTTTCATGGTCTGCGCCACAAGCACCGGATCGTCAATAATGATTTCGTACTTGCTGGCCGCTTCATCGCCCAGGGCGTTGCGGATGAACTTGTCGATCATCTCGAAATATTCGGCATTCTCCTTCTCGCCGGTAAACACCACCGGGAAGGGCAAGTCGACGTTGTCCGGGTGCAGCAGAATGCCCAGCAGGTAGAGAATTTCCTCAGCGGTGCCGACACCGCCCGGGAACACAATTACACCATGGCCGCAGCGGACGAACGCCTCCAGACGTTTCTCGATGTCTGGCATGATCACCAGCTCATTGACGATGGGATTCGGCGCTTCTGCGCCAATGATGCCGGGCTCGGTGATGCCGATATAGCGACCGTTTTTCACCCGTTGCTTGGCATGGCCGATGGTGGCCCCTTTCATGGGGCCCTTCATGGCGCCGGGTCCGCAACCGGTGCAGATGCTCAGGGCTCTCAGGCCCAACTGATGGCCCACTTCCTTGCTGTACTGGTACTCTGCCTGGCCGATGGAGTGGCCACCCCAGCACACCACCAGGTCCGGCTGGCGGCCAGCCTCGAGCACCCGGGCATTGCGCAGGATATGAAACACCAGGTTGGTGAGATCTTCCGGATCGTCCCGGCGAAACCCGGCCGCCGACTGGGGAATAGAGTGTGAGTAGATAATATCCCTGAGCACGGAAAACAGGTGCTCCCGGATTGCCCTGAGCATCTGGCCGTCGACAAAGGCGTGGCCGGGGGCATTGATCAGCTCCAGCTTCAGGCCGCGCGGTTGCGGTACCAGCCGAACGTCAAAATCCGCATGGGATTCCATTAGGGCCTTGCAGTCATCGGTTTCTATCCCGGTGTTCAGAACCGCCAGTGCGCACTGGCGGAACAAACGGTAGAGACCACCTTCGCTGCGGTCCTTTAGCCGGTTGACCTCGTGATTGGAAAGAATTTCAAGGCTGCCCTCGGGGGAGACCAGGGCATTGATGGTCATTTCCTGCATTAACGGTGAAGCTCCTGAGTGTTGCGGCAATGCCTGATTTTGAGGCACAGAGGCAAAACGTTACACTAAGAGCGTTCCCTTTCATACGCCACCCGACAAAATTGCAATTTATGAAACTGCTGATTCGTCCCGCTCCGGAAGTCGCCATTAAAAGCAAGCCCGTCCGCCGCCAACAGATGCGCCATCTGAGGCAGAACATCCGCAAGCTGCTTGCCCGGGTGGATTCGGACATTCGTGTTGAAGGCAGCTGGGACCGGGTGGACGTGGACGTGCCGGATGGCCGTAGCCTGTCTGGCCCGGTTGTTGAGGCTCTTTTGCGTATTCCGGGTATCTCCACCATCCAGGAAATCGCGGCGTTTCCGCTTGTCAGTGTTGAGGATGTTGCCGAAAAAGCCGTTGAGGCCTTCTCTGAGCGACTGAACGGCAAGACCTTTGCGGTGAGGGCCCGTCGCCATGGCGAGCACAGCTTCCGCTCAATCGATCTGGAGCGGATGGTCGGCGCTGCACTCATGCAGGCTTCGGGGGCCACTGGCGTTAATCTGAAGTCACCCCAGGTGGAAGTACGCATCGAAGTGCAGGGCGACCAGTATCACATTGCCCACCGCAAGCATCGGGGGCTGGGTGGTTATCCGCTGGGCAGTGTTGAGAATGTGCTGACCCTGATCTCCGGGGGTTACGACTCCTCGGTCGCGGCTTATTTGATGATGCGGCGGGGGCTGCGGAACCACTTCCTGTTTTTCAATCTGGGCGGCACCGCCCACGAGGTTGGCGTGCGCCAGGTCGTGCATTACCTCTGGGATCGGTACGGCGCCTCCCACAGTGCCAAGTTCATTTCCGTACCTTTCGAGGGAGTTGTGGCCGAGATTATGCGTTCGGTCAGTCACCGCCACTGGGGGGTGGTGCTGAAGCGGCAGATGTTGATGGCCGCCGCGGAGATTGCCCGCAAGAACAATGCCATGGGGCTGGTGACCGGTGATGCGGTGGCCCAGGTATCCAGCCAGACCCTGAGCAACCTGAATGTGGTGGATCGGGCCAGTGACGAAGTGGTCCTGCGTCCGCTGGTGTCCATGGACAAGGAATCGATCATCCGCATCGCCCGGGAAATCGGCACCGAATCCTACGCCCGCAACATGCCGGAATACTGCGGCGTAATATCCCAGAAGCCCACAACCCGTGCCAAATTGCACCGGGTCGAAGAAGACGAAGCCCAGATGGACGCAGCCGTTCTGGCGAATGCCATTGCAGCCCGTGAGGAAACCCCGGTGAACCGATTGCTGGAAACGACCGTTACGCCCGAGGAGGTGGAATTGGTGCAGACGCCGGCGGTCGACGACGTGATTATTGACCTCCGCCATCCCTCAGAGGGGGAACAGTCGCCGCTGGAGCTCACCAACAACGAAATCCTGCAGATTCCGTTCTACGAACTGAACCAGCAGATGGCGGACCTGCCGGGGAATCGACAGTATCTGCTGTACTGCGATCGAGGCACCATGAGCCGCATGCATGCGGGGCACCTGAAGGCCGAAGGGCACGAAAACGTGAAAGTTTACGCGCCCGCCTGAAACCTCAGCCCGCCAGACCTTTGAAGAACTGCTGGACATTCTCACTGAGGGTGTCCAGGTCATAACCCCCTTCCTGAACCACCAGCGTCGGCAGCCCCAGCTTTCGCACGTGGGTGCTGAGTCTGCAGAAGCCTTCTGACGTTACAGACACCTTGGCCTGGGGGTCGTCCTTGTAGATATCAAAGCCGAGGGCAAGGATCAGCGCATCCGGCTGGAACAGTTTGATGGCGGCCAGGGCGTCGTCCAGTTTGGCAAAGAAATCGTCCTCGGATGAGCCATGGGGCATTGGCATGTTGATGTTGTAACCGAAACCGTCGCCTTCGCCCCGCTCGTTCTCGAAGCCGGTGACCACCGGGTAGAAATTGGTGGGGTCGCCGTGGATCGAAATATAAAGCACGTCGCTACGATCGTAGAAGATCTCCTGAATGCCCTGACCGTGGTGCATGTCGGTATCGAGAATCACGATCTTCGGGAACCGGGATTTCATGTGTTCGGCAGCAATGGCGGCATTGTTCAGGTAGCAGAAGCCCCCTGCAGCATCTCTCCGCGCGTGGTGCCCGGGCGGGCGGCACACGGCGTAGGACGTGCGGTCACCGGCAATCAGCGCGTCGGCCGCACCTAGGGCACTCTGGGCAGACCAGTAAGCGGCATGCCAGGTGTGTTCGCCAATCGGACAGCTGCCATCGGCCTGGTAACGGGCGGCTTCGGCCAAAATGCCGGTCAGGTGATTGGGGGAACGGACAAAAATGTTCGAGATTACCTCGTCACCCCAGTCCTCCATCTTCTTCCATCGGCGATGGGCCGACTCCAGAAAGCGCAGGTAACCCAGGTCGTGAACCTTCGAGATCGGGCCGCCGCCCTGATCCGCCGGCTGAAGCACTGAAACGCCCATTTCCCTCAGGCCATCCAGCATCTGCCCGGTGCGGTCAGGCACTTCCTGGGGCTGACGCATCTGACCCCGGGTAAAGTAAGTCTGTGGAATGTGCTGGTCCTGTGCGGGATGGAAAAATGCTTTCATTGTCCGGCCTCTTGAGTGTCTGATTCTCCGAGTATAGGCACAGTCGGAGGATGATCAATAGCCCACCCTTGACTTTACAGGCTACGCTACAACACTCACTATGAAAGACATAAGCTACTGACGCAATGCCGTCCCGCAAGGGACGCCGCCAAATATCGAAAAGGAGCCAATATGATCGAGTCCCCCCTGTTGGAAAAGATGACTGGCTACATTGGCGGTCGCTGGACAGACAACGCCGAAGGCAACACCTTTGATGTCTACAATCCCGCCACCGGTAAAGTCATCGCACAAGTGCCGTCCATGCCGGAGCAGGACATCCTGGCGGCCGTGGCCGCCGGCAAGTCGGCCCTGAAACTGACCAGCCCTTACCCGATCGAGACCCGCCGCAAATGGCTGGAAGACATCCGGGATGCGCTCAAGGCCAATAAGGAAGAGGTCGGTCGGATTCTCTGCATGGAGCACGGCAAACCACTGCAGGAAGCCCAGGGCGAAGTGGATTACGCCGCCGGCTTCTTCGACTACTGCTCCAAGCACATTCAGGCTCTGGATGCTCATACCATCCCGGAAAAGCCCAAGGACTGCACCTGGACGGTCCACTACCGGCCCGTTGGCGTTACCGGCCTGATCACGCCCTGGAACTTCCCCATTGGCATGATCGCCAAGAAACTCTCCGCCGCTCTGGCGGCAGGTTGCCCGTCGGTGATCAAACCGGCCAGCGAAACACCGCTGACCATGATTGCCCTGTTCACCCTGATGGACAAACACACCGATCTGCCCGATGGCATGGTGAACCTTGTCATGGGCAAGGCCAGTGTGATCGGCAAGGTGCTGTGCGAAAGCCCGGACGTGCCCATGCTCAGCTTCACCGGCTCCACCGAAGTGGGTCGCAAGCTGATCATCGACACCGCCGAACAGGTCAAGAAACTGGCCCTCGAGCTGGGCGGCAACGCGCCGTTCATTGTCTTCGACGACGCCGACCTGGACGCCGCTGCCGACAACCTGATCGCCAACAAATTCCGCGGCGGCGGCCAGACCTGCGTCTGTGCCAACCGCATCTTCGTTCACGAGAAAGTGGCCGATGCCTTCGGTGAAAAACTGGCCGAGCGGGTGAACAAGATGACCATCGGCGACGGCATCAACGGTGATGTGGATCTCGGCCCGCTGATTAACCAGGCCGGCTACGACAAGGTAAAACGCCACGTTGCGGACGCACTGGAGAAAGGCGCCAGTCTTGTGGCAGGCAAAAAACCGGAAGACCTCGGCGATGATCTGTTCTTCCCGCCGACCGTGGTCAGCGGCGTTAACCGCGATATGTGCTGCTACCGCGAGGAAACCTTCGGTCCGCTGGTGCCTATGGCCCTGTTCCGCACGGAAGAAGAAGTCATCGAAGCTGGTAACGATACGGAGTTTGGCCTGGCCTCCTACGTGTTCACGAACGATGCCGAGCGCGCCCAGCGCGTGGCTGCCGGACTTCGCTTCGGCCATTGTGGCTGGAACACCGGCACCGGCCCGACGCCGGAAGCGCCGTTTGGTGGCATGAAGGCCTCAGGTATTGGTCGGGAAGGTGGCCTGGAAGGTCTGTTTGAGTTTGTAGAAGCTCAAACAGTGCCAAGAGGCTTTTAGTAGAGAAGCTATCTCAAAAGCGAGATAAGCGCGGGGGCGGGCTGCTGTTCAGGACTGTCTGTGGCCATGGATGGCCACACCCAAGCGCACATGGATGTGCTCGTAGCGTGTCCTGAACAGCGGCCCACCCTCGTGCTTTTCCCCTCAAAAAAAGGGCTAACCCAAGCCCAAAAGAAATCCCGCATTTCTCCTGTTATACTCTCAGACCTGTTTATTTAACCAGTAGCGAACCGATTTTCTATGGACGTCTCTCACATCATCGATCCGTTGAACGATGCTCAGCGCGAAGCTGTCACTGCCCAGAATGACCATCTGCTCGTGCTCGCCGGCGCCGGTAGTGGCAAAACCCGGGTTCTGGTGCATCGGATCGCCTGGTTGATGACCGTAGATCGGGTTCCGCCCACGGGCATCCTGGCGGTGACGTTCACCAATAAAGCCGCGAAGGAAATGCGTTACCGCATCGAGCAGATGATGCAGATTCCCGCCCGCGGCCTCTGGTTCGGTACCTTTCACGGCATTGCCCACCGCCTGCTGCGCTCGCACTGGCAGGACGCCGGGCTGCCGGAGAACTTCCAGGTGCTGGACAGTGACGACCAGCTTCGGCTGATCAAGCGGGTAATGCGGGAGAACCAGATCGACGAGAGCAAGTGGCCGCCGAAGCAGGCCCAGTGGTTTATCAACAGCCAGAAAGACGAAGGGTTGCGGGCGGATCATATACAGGAGAATCCGGGCGACCATTTCCTGTCGACCATGCTGAAAATCTATCGCCAGTACGAAAAACTCTGCCAACTGGGTGGCCTGGTGGATTTCGGTGAACTGCTGCTGCGCTCCCACGAACTTTGGCTGCACCGCCCCGAACTTCTGGCCCATTACCAGAGCCGGTTCCAGCACATCCTGGTGGACGAGTTCCAGGACACCAACACCATTCAATACGCCTGGCTGCAGGTGCTCGCCAGCAATCGGGTGCCAATGACGGTGGTGGGGGACGACGATCAGTCCATCTACGGCTGGCGAGGCGCCAAGGTCGAGAACATCCAGCAGTACCAGCGGGATTTCCCTAATGCCCGGCTGGTGCGGCTGGAGCAGAACTACCGGTCCACCCAGATGATCCTGAAAGCCGCCAACGCGGTGATCGCCAACAACCAGGGCCGGCTCGGCAAGGAACTGTGGACCGACGGCCCGGAGGGTGAGCCGATCAGCCTGTACGCGGCCTTCAACGAGCAGGACGAAGCCAACTACATCGCCGACAGCATTTCCGCCTGGGTGCAGGACGGCAACCTTCGCAGTGAGTCCGCAATCCTGTACCGCTCCAACGCCCAGTCCCGGGTGCTGGAAGAATCCCTGATGCGTCAGGGCATTCCTTACCGTGTCTATGGCGGCCTGCGGTTCTATGATCGCCAGGAAATCCGCAATGCGCTGGCGTACTTGCGACTGGTGCAGTACCGGCGTGATGACGCGGCCTTCGAGCGGGTGGTCAACGTGCCGCCCCGGGGAATCGGCGCCAAGAGCCTGGCAGAGCTACGGGAATACGCCACGGAACAGAGCATTTCCCTGTGGGAGTCCGCCGAACGGTTGCTGGAAGCCGGGCAGGTGAAAGGCCGGGCCAAAACCGGACTGCAGTCGTTTATCGCCATCATCGAAGGGCTGTCCGAAATGGTGGGCGATGCTTCGCTGCAGGGCCTGATGAAACAGACCATCGAAAAAAGCGGCCTGAAGGATTACCACGCCAGCGAAAAAGGCGAGAAAGGTCAGGCCCGGGTGGAAAACCTGGAAGAACTGGTTAATGCTCTCTCGGATTACGAAGTGGAAGACGGTGTCGACCCGCTTGCAGAATTCATCGCCCAGGCGGCCCTGGACGCGGGCGAATCCCAGGCGGAAGATCATGAAGACAGTGTCCAGCTGATGACCCTGCACTCCGCCAAGGGCCTGGAGTTTCCGCTGGTGTTCCTGGCGGGCGTGGAAGAAGGCCTGTTCCCCCATGGCATGTCCCTGGAAGAGCCCGGCCGCATGGAAGAAGAGCGCCGCCTGGCCTATGTGGGCATTACCCGGGCCATGAAAAAGCTGGTGCTCACTTATGCAGAATCCCGTCGCCTGTATGGCCAGGAGAAATTCAACGCCCTGTCCCGCTTCGTGCGGGAAATCCCGGGGGACTGCCTGCAGGAAGTCCGCCTGCGCAACACCGTAACCCGCCCGGCCATGGTTGAACGCCCCAACCAAAGCATGTTCAGTCAGGATTCGGCCCAGCAGTCCGGCTTCAGCCTGGGCCAGCGCGTGCGCCACCCGAAGTTTGGCGAGGGTATTGTTTTGAATTCAGAGGGAACCGGGCACCACACACGGGTGCAGGTGAACTTTGATGAGGGTGCAAAATGGCTGGTGCTGGCCTATGCGCCGCTGGAAGCCTGCTGACAGATATATTCCCCCCCTTTTTGCAACGGGAGCTTGAAGAGCATGATTGAAGTGTTGGTGCTGGCTGTGGCACTCAGTATGGATGCGTTCGCGGTATCGATTGGTCTGGGGTCCAAGCACAAGAAAAAAACGTCATCGCTCGCCATCATGGCGGGGCTGTATTTCGGGTTGTTCCAGGGCCTGATGCCACTGATAGGCTACCTGGGCGGTAAGGGTGTTCTTGGCTGGGTTGAGGCCTACGCGCCCTGGATTGCGTTCATCCTGCTGGCGCTGATCGGTGGCAAGATGATTTATGAGGCATTTTCCGAAGGGGTTGAGGAGGACATCGCCATCATCACCCATCGGGTTATGTTGATGCTGGCCATTGCCACCAGTATTGATGCCATGGCGGCCGGATTCGCCCTGACCCTGCTGGACGTTGCGCCCTTGCTGGCTTGCCTGATCATTGGTGTGACCACATTGGTGTTCAGCGTGGCTGGCGTCTACATCGGCACCCGCAGTGGCACCTTCCTTGAGGGCAAAGCGGAATTTGTCGGCGGGGTGGTGATTGTGCTGATCGGGCTAAAGATTCTGTTCATGTGAGCTCGACCGTCCGATCGTGGTTCTGAGCGAAACTGAGCCGCAGGGGCAGGGAGTTACAACCAGCCCTTGCGCTTGAAATACCAGTAGGGCGCAAACGCCGCCAGTACCATCAGGCCCACTGCCGCCGGATAGCCCGCGATCCATTCCAGCTCCGGCATATGTTCGAAGTTCATGCCGTAAATGCTGGCAATCAGCGTGGGCGGCAGGAACACCACCGCGGCAATCGAGAAGATCTTGATGATCTGGTTCTGCTCGATGTTGATGAAACCCTGGGTGGAATCCATCAGGAAGTTGATCTTGTCGAACAGAAAGGTGGTGTGGGACATCAGGGTTTCGATATCCCGATTGATTTCCCGGAGCGTTTCCCGATGCTCGCTCTCGTTGCGCAGGTGGCGAAGCAGAAAGGAAATATTTCGCTGGGTGTCCATCAGGCACAACCGGGTCTTGCCGTTGCTGTCTTCCAGGCGCGCCAGGCGATTGATCGCCTCGTCCAGTTCGGCTTCCTCATCTTCCAGCACCAGATAACTGACATCTTCAAGCTGTCGGTGCAGGTCTTCCAGGCCGTCGGCGTGGTTTTCAACCTTCTGTTCCAGCAGAGTGACCAGCATTTCGGCCGGATCCCGGGCCTCCACCTGCCCCCGGCGGGCCCGCATTCGCAACAGGCGGAAATCCGCCAGCTCGCTTTCCCGGATCGTAATCAGGCAGTCTTTCTGCAGTATGCAGGCGACGGAGACGGTGTTGTGACGACCTTCGGCCAGGTTCAGAAAGAGCGAATGAACATGCACGCCGGCCTGATCTACGAAACAACGTGCCGAAGCCTCAATCTCCTCGACGTCATCGAACTCGGGGATATCGGTTTCCAGAAGTCTCTGGAGTATCTTCCGTTCATCGTCGTCCGGCTCGCAGGCGTCGATCCAGTCAGCTTGCCTCAGCAGCGCTGTCGGATTCCCCTCTGGAATGGTCAGTTCCTTGATAAACCCGTCGACAATCCTGAAAAACCTTAGCATGCGCACGCTCCGAACAGTTTGATTGCCTCAGACAGGAGTTTAGCGCATCAAGAACACATAGATGACGATGGTCAGAATCACCCGGTAAATCACGTATGGCCACATTCCCACCTTGTTGAGCCACTTCAGGAAGAAATGGATGGCGGTTATGGCCATCAGGAAGGAGGTTACGCCGCCGATCAGGAAGCCGCTCCAGTCAACCACCACATCCGAGGTCGCCACTTCCAGCAGCTTCACGGCAGATGCAAGCACGATAATGGGAATGGCCAGCAGGAAGGAGAACCGGGAGGCGGTTTCCCGGGTCATGCCCAGGAAAAGGCCGGCGGTGATGGTGACGCCGGAGCGGGAGGTCCCGGGCACCAGGGCCAAGGCCTGGGCGATGCCGACCAGGAGGGCGTCTTTCCAGTTGAGTTTATCCAGGGTGCGTTGGCGTTTGGGTATCCAGTCGGCGATGCCCAGCAAAAGGCCGAAGAACAGGGTAGTGAAAAAGATGACTTCCACTGCCCGCAATTCATTGTCGATCATGTCCAGCAGAGCTAGCCCCGCCAGACCCGCCGGGATGGTGCCGATGACCAGATACCAGGCCAGAGCACCCTGGCCGACGATTTTGCGCCGGCTAACGGAAATCAGCCCGTCCCGGGCGATGCCGAAGACGTCCTCCCGGAAATAGAGCACCACGGCCAGTAGGGTGCCGAAGTGTACCGAGAGATCGAAGCCCACACCCTGATCATCCCAGCCAAAAAAAACCGGCGTCAGGATAAGGTGCGCAGAGCTGGATATGGGGAGGAATTCGGTCAGTCCCTGGAGGAGGCCAAGGAAAAGGGCCTGGAAAAAGTCCATAGTTCAGAATCCGTGTTTTCGGGGCCGGAAGTCATAAGTGCAAGAGGAGGGCGATAGTAGCAGGGCCGGCAGAGGCTGAACAGTTACATAAGGGGACGAAAAACCGGGCCGGATCAGGGGCCCGGCACAGATCAAAAAGTACCTTTGGCTCAGACGTACCGTCGGCGCTTGAAGCTTACCTTGTCGGCGAAACCCTCAATGCGCCCTACACGGCGGACATCCGCCCAGGTTCCCTTGTAGTAGGGGATGATATTCCGGTCGGTCCAGGGAGTCACCAGGTCGCCCATAACGGAATTGAAGTACATGGCCTCCATGAACACATGGCCCGGCTTGATGTCTGGCTCCAGATACGCCATAGCCGTTGTCGCGCCGTAGTCATTGAACAGCTCGACCAGGTCGCCAGATTCAATACCAAAATCCTTGGCATCCTCCGGGTTGATTTCCAGCGGGGCCATCGGATAACGGCCACGGCGGAAATCCACGTGCTGGTCGTGGTAAGCGGTTTGCCAGATCTGGTTGGTCCGGCCATTGTTGACCCAGAACCGGTACTTCTTGCGCTGTTCTTCCACGACATCAGGCATGCCATTCCAGGGCGCAGCCTGGAAATGTGCCTTGCCGTCGTCGGTATCGAACTTGCCGTCGGTGTACAGCATTTCCGTTCCGATCAACTTGCCGTCCTTGTATTCCTTGATTGGCAGTTGAACGCCATTATTACCTGCGGCTCGAAGACGTTCGTAAGTGGCAAGATGCCCGGTGGGGCCACCCTGGCTGTCGATTTTCGGTGCCCCTGGCTGGCCTGCCCGGCGGAAGCCGTCGTTGAAGGCGTCTTCTTCGGTTTTCCAGTCAAAGCCTGCAAAGCGCTCGGCCATTTCGGCGTTGCCTTCGGCGTCGTAAAGCCTGCGCAGAGCGTTGGCGATGTCTGCAGCAATCAGACAGTCCGGCTTGGCGGTTCCGGGAGGGTCCATGAACCTTTCGGACAAGCGCAAGCGCCGCTCGCCGTTCATAGAGGTCAGGTTCATTTCACCGGTATGTGCTGCTGGCAGCACCAGGTGAGCGGCATCTGCAAACTTGGTGGAATATAGGTCGATAATGGTCACGAACAGGCCGCCATCTTCCTTCACTGCCTTGTGGATTACTTTTGCCATTTCTTCGGGCCTGGCACCGCGTACCTTTCGCATGGCCTGTTTGACGATGTCACTGCGGCGCAGAACTTCGTTCCGGTACTGCTCGGCATTGAGGGTGGTCTGGAAAGCATTGCAGGCCCAGACGGTGAGCATCTGGCCGTTGCCCTGAATGATTTCCTGATCCACGTAGGGCGCCGGGCGGCCACCCGGATACGGCGGCCGGCAGTAGCCTTCCTGATGGCCCCCCATGCGGACCACGCCAGTGCCCCGACGGCCAACGTTGTGGGTGGCCAGCACAAGATCCACCAGGGCGGACTGGATGCGGTAGTTGTCGTTACCCCAGATAATGCCCTTTTCATAGCCATGCATGGTGCGGGGCAGATGGCCGGAGGCTTTCGGCTTGTAAGCCCACTCCGCAGCTTTGATGAGCTTGTCCTTGCTGATCCCGGTGACTTGGCTGGTTTCGTCCAGACTCATGCGGTTGGCTTTGAGGGCATCCTCGAAGCCGGTCGTGTATTCGTTGATAAAGGCCTCATCCTGCCAGCCCTGGTCGACCACATAGGTCAGCAGGCCATTGAACAAGGCGGTATCTGTGCCCGGCTCGATATCCAGGAACAGGAGGTTGTCCTTGCCAATCGCTTGTTCCAGAAGGGCCACGGTGAGTGCCCGGCGCGGATCTACAAGGATGACTTTGGTCTGTTGAATGGTTTCGCCGTCTTCATAGACCGTACGCTTTTTGTCAGTTGTCTGGCCCTGGAGGCTGGGTAGCCAGTGATTGAGGAAGTAGTTGGTCTGGGTCTCGTAGGCGTTGGCGCCGATGGAAAAGATACAGTCGGCCATCTGGGCGTCTTCATAGCTGTTGTTCAGCTCGCCGATGCCCATGTCCCGGGTGGCATGGCACTCCGAGTTGTAGGCGGGGCGGTTGTGAATCCGTACCATCTTGGTGCCCAGCCCCGTAAAGATCAGCTTGCCGGTACCCCAGGTGTTTTCGAAGCCGCCACCGGCACCCCCATGGTCAAACAGGTTGAACATCAGCTGATCCGGACCTGCGTCATCCAGTATCAGCCTGGTCAGGTGGCTGTAAAGCGCTAGGGCCTGATCCCAGCTGGTGTCCCTCCATTCATCGCCGGCGAATACCCGTGGGTATTTCAGCCGCTGGCTTCCAACCGGCGTCTGCTCCGAGTACATGATGGAGGCCATCTGGCCGCCCCGCGTCGATGCCAGACCGCTGTTCACTTTGCAGTTCTTGTCCGGCACGATCATGATCCGGTGATAGCTGCCGTCACTGTCCTGAACAACGTTGGTCATGGCCTCGGTCATCGTTATCTGCATGGGAGGCAGCTGTTGGCGGAAATCCTCACTAAGGGCGTTTTGCTCGGGCGCAAGGCCACCTTCCTGATCCGCGGGCCATTTGTAGACGTGGTAACCGCAGCCGACAATACAGAAATGGCAGCAGGTCTGGGTTTTCTGGGCGTTCGCTGGTGGCAGCGCAATCCGGTCCTTGTTGTATTCAAACATGGTGGCTCCCTCCTTCAGGCACCGGGCAGCAGATTGGACTGGCGGCCGTAGATCAGACCTCCCACGCCCACCGCCTCAATGGAATCATCCGAATCCCGGTAATTCAGGAGTATCCGGGGCAGGTTTGCAGTGGCCTGGCCAGACACCATCTGGCCATTCAGCTCGGAATCAAACACGCTGAAGTGGCAGGGGCACTTGAAAGTGCGCTCTTCGGCCGAATAGGACACGGGGCAACCCATGTGGGAGCATAGGGTGCTGTAGGCGACAATATCGCCCTCCGGGCCCACGCCACCCCGGGTCTTGCGTCCGGTTTTGACCAAGGTGCAGGGTGAAGCGGCATCCGGGTAGGTGAAGGACATCGGCTGGCCGACCTTCAGATCACCAGCCTTGCTGACGGTAATTTTCGGGTAGTCCAGCATCACCTTTCCAGGTTGCTGGCTGCCTTCGGCGGCGTAGGCCGGGTTCAGTAACAGGTTGCCGCCCAAGGCGGCGGTGCCGGCTGCGGTTGTGCCTGTAAAGGCCAGGAACCGTCTTCTTGACAGTTTCATTGGATTCTCCCTTTCCTTTTTTCGGGTCCCCGCTATAACGGCCCATGGCCCCCGTTTTTGTATGAATATTGTACAAATTTAGGGCAGGCTCTTAATTTCCACCAGCCTCTTCAGCGTTGATTTCAACTTTTATTGATGTCGGTCAATTCAGCCCGGAACCACTAAGAGCGGTCGTTGGGCAATGTGGCAGACCCGATCAGCGGTGCTGCCGATCAGGGCTTATTTTCAGACGTGACCGTGCTGTCCGGGGATGATCAGGGTGTAGTCCTGTTGCGCGCGCGCCGCGAGGGTATCCGACGGATTTCCGGATCCGTGTCCTCAGCTCGGGAACCGATTCCGGGTCTTGTTGGCAATGCGCACCAGAACGAGCATGAGTGGTACCTCGACCAGAACGCCGACGACGGTTGCCAGGGCAGCTCCGGATTGCAGGCCGAACAGGGCAATGGCAGCGGCTACTGCGAGCTCGAAGAAGTTGCTGGCGCCGATCATGGCACCGGGGGCTGCGATGCAATGGCGTACGTTCCACAGCCTGGCCCAGCCATAAGCCAGGAAGAAGATCAGGAATGTCTGCACTATCAGTGGCACAGCAATCAGGACAATGTGCAGGGGATTGTTCAGGATCACTTCGCCCTGAAAGGCAAACAGCAGCAACAGTGTGATTATCAGGGCGGAAGGCGTGACCGGGCTCAAGTGCTTCATAAAGACGTCGTCGTACCACCGCTGGCCGCGCCGGGCGATTAATATGCGGCGGGTGAGATAGCCGGCGCTCAGGGGAATGACGATGTACAGCACCACCGACAGAAGCACGGTATCCCAGGGCACCTGAATATCGGAGATGCCCAGCAGGAACACCACAATGGGGGCAAAGGCAAACAACATGATGATGTCATTCAGGGACACCTGTACCAGGGTGTAGGCGGCATCGCCCTTGGTCAGGTAACTCCACACGAACACCATGGCGGTACAGGGCGCTGCCCCGAGAAGAATCGCGCCGGCCAGGTATTCACTGGCCAGTTGTGGCGCAATAAACGGCCTGAACACCACCATCAGGAAGAACCAGGCGATAGCAAACATGGTGAAAGGCTTGATCAGCCAGTTCACGATGGTAGTGATGGCCAGCCCTTTTGGTTCTTTTCTCACATCCACGATGGCACTGAAGTCGATTTGCGCCATCATCGGGAAGATCATGGCCCAGATCAGCATGGCGATGGGGATGGACACCTGGGCGTATTCAAAGCGGGACAATGTCTCGGGTATCGCAGGTGCCAGCTGGCCCAGCGCGACGCCGGTGACGATCGCCAGCGCTACCCAGACTGACAGGTACCGCCCAAAAAGATCCATGCCTTCGGAAGAGGTCGCCGCATTCATTCCCTTGCTGTTGTCCATTTTAACGTGAGGTTTCCTTTACTCGGTGCATTCACAATTCTATTATGCACATAAACAGATATTCATAAATACGAATATATTGGAATTCGCATATGAAGCGTCGCGTTTTGTTTGTCTGTACCGCCAACAGTGCCCGGTCATTGATGGCAGAAGCGTTGCTCCGTGCTATGGCCGGGGACCGGTTTGAGGTGGCCAGTGCCGGCACCGAGCCGACCGGACCCCACCCGATGGCATTACAGGTTCTTGAGGAAGCCGGCATCACCATCGAAGGCCTGCACAGCAAGCCGTTGGCGGATGTGCAGGGGCAATACTGGGATTATGTCATTACTCTTTGCGAGAAAGCTGCCAATGAGTGCGGCACAATCTGCCAACCTGCCCAGCAGATTGCCTGGGATTTTGCCGATCCGGTACCGGCAAACCGCCACGCGACCTTCGCGCTGACACTCAAGGAAATCAGAGAGCGCATTGCTCTTTTTGCCCTTGTCCATGAGAAAGCGACCGGCCGAAAACCTGCCAGCTATGAGCCAGTCGCGGTGTTCAAGGCATTGGCCGACGACTTCCGCCTTGCCGCGCTGTTGATGATCCGAAGCGAGGAGCAACTCTGTGTTTGCGAGCTGACCGAAGCCTTTGACGCTCCCCAGCCAAAGGTCAGTCGGCATCTTGCGACACTGCGGGAGGTTGGTCTTCTGGCAACGGAACGTCGGGGCCAGTGGATCTATTATTCTTTGCATCCGGGTATTCCGCCGTGGCTGGCCCGGGTGCTGGATGAAACTGGCACCAAAAACCCGGGATTGATCGAGAACCCGCTTGCACGGCTGCAGGCCATGGCAGATCGCCCGTCTGTCCAATGCCTGTAATCCGCACGCTGGTTAATGTTTGGAACGGGTTCCTCAGGAGCACCTCATGAGCAAGATCAAAATAGGCATTAACGGATTTGGCCGTATCGGTCGTCTGGCCTTGCGCGCTGCCTGGCAGTGGCCGGAGTTGGAGTTTGTTGCCATCAACGACCCGGGTGCGGATGCCGGCACACTGGCCCACCTGCTCAGCTTTGACAGCATCCACGGTCGTTGGAGTCAGGAGGCCACGGCGGATGGGACGGGTATCGTTATCGCGGGGCAGCGCATCCGCGTGACCCACAACAGAACCATCGGTGAAACCGACTGGTCCGGCTGTGATCTGGTGATCGAGGCCAGTGGCGTGAACAGGAAAGTCAGTGCCTTGCAGGGGTATCTGGACCAGGGCGTGAAGCGAGTGGTGGTCACCGCTCCGGTCAAGGAAGCGGGTGCCAGGAACATCGTGGTGGGTGTGAATGACGATACTTTCGACCCGGCCAACGACCGCATTGTCACTGCCGCCTCCTGCACTACCAACTGCCTGGCGCCAGTGGTCAAGGTGATTCATCAGAAGCTGGGCATCAAACACGGCTCTATCACCACCATTCACAGCTTGACCAACACCCAGACTATCATCGATGCGCCCCACAAGGATCTGCGCCGGGCGAGAGCCTGTGGCAGTTCGCTGATTCCGACCAGCACCGGTTCTGCAACGGCGATTATCGAAATTTTCCCGGAACTGAAAGGGCGACTGGATGGCCACGCGGTGCGGGTGCCGTTGACCAACGCGTCATTGACCGATTGCGTGTTTGAAGTAGAAACGCCCACCAATCGCGACACCGTGAACCAGCTGTTGAAGGAAGCGGCCGAGGGCGAGCTGAAAGACATATTGGGCTACGAAGAGCGGCCGCTGGTGTCCATCGATTACAAGACCGACCCACGTTCCTCCATTGTCGATGCGCTGTCCACCATGGTGGTCAACGGCACCCAGGTGAAAATCTACGCCTGGTATGACAATGAATGGGGCTACGCCAACCGCACCGCCGAGTTGGCACGTAGAGTCGGTTCTGCCTGATATGACGGACGCCATCCGCCAGTACCTGGTCATCACCGGCAACTACTGGGCTTTTACCCTGACCGACGGGGCCCTGCGGATGCTGGTGGTGCTGCATTTTCACCAGCTGGGCTACTCGCCGCTGGAAATCGCCCTGTTGTTCATCTTCTACGAGTTGTTCGGGGTGGTGACCAATCTGGTGGGCGGTTATCTGGGTGCCCGCATGGGCCTGAACCGAACCATGAACATTGGGCTGTTTCTGCAGATCGTGGCGCTGGTCATGCTGGCGGTACCGGCGGCCATGCTCACCGTGCCCTGGGTGATGGCGGCACAGGCCATGTCGGGCATTGCCAAGGATCTGAACAAGATGTCCGCCAAGAGCGGTATCAAGTTGCTGGTGCCGGACGAGCAACAGGGCACGTTATACAAATGGGTGGCGATCCTGACCGGCTCCAAGAATACCCTCAAGGGCGTGGGATTCTTCCTCGGTGGCGTGCTGCTGGTGGCTGCCGGCTTCTCAGGAGCGGTCATCATCATGGCTGCTGCCCTCGCCGTGGTATGGCTGTCCAGTCTCTTGCTGCTCAAGCAGGCGTTGGGCAAAAGCAAGGCCAGGCCGAAGTTCAGTCAGATCCTGTCCAAAAGCAGAGCAATTAACGTGTTGTCGGCTGCGCGCATGTTTCTGTTCGGCGCCCGGGATGTGTGGTTTGTGGTGGCCTTGCCAGTTTACCTGCATACAGTTTTTGGCTGGGACTTCTGGAAAGTGGGTGGTTTCATGGCCATCTGGATTATTGGTTATGGGTTCATCCAGGCCATAGCGCCGCGCATTACCGGCAATATGGAGGGCAAACAACCTGTGGTGCTCTGGGCGGCAGCACTGGCAGTGGTGCCCGCGGCCATTGCTGGTGGTCTGATGGCCGGCTGGCCTCCTCAGCTTGTCGTTATCTGCGGTCTGCTGTTGTTTGGCGTGTTGTTTGCGGTCAACTCTTCCCTGCACAGTTACCTGATTGTCAGTTACGCGAGAGGCGATGGTGTTTCCCTGGATGTGGGTTTTTACTATATGTCCAATGCGGCCGGGCGATTGTTGGGAACGATCCTGTCTGGTTGGGTCTACCAGGCTTACGGGCTGGAGGCCTGCCTGTGGATATCATCGGCTTTGGTGGCCATGGCGTCGTTACTGTCGGTGCTGTTGCCCGAACGGCGGCAAGCGGTGGCGTGAGCCAGTGTCAGAAACGCATGACCAATCCTGCGCCAGCTTCTACCTGCAAGTAGCCGTTGCTGCGAAACCGGAGCTCGCACCCGCCGGAGCAGAACACTGAACCTCCAGGGTTCAGGGCGGTGTAAACGCCGCGAAGATCCAGCCTCAGGCGCAGCTGTTCGGTCAGGAAAAACTGATAGCCGCCACCGAGCGACAGTGCCGCACGGTGGTGGGTATCGTATCTCGAATCGTCCGGTTCCAGGCGGGTCACCCCCAGCACGCCAGAGACAAACCCTCCGTAGCTTTTCCCGCCCGGGAAATAGAGCCCGCCGAACTGGAGTTGGTAAATCGTAAGATCAATGGACTCGATGCCCGGGGCGAACAGGCCATTGTCCAGCCGGGCTGAGGTGCTTTGCCGGCTGAAGTAAAGCTCCCCCTGCTTGCCAGGCTCGGCCAGATCAAAATTGAGTGACAGCCCCTGGCTTGGGGAATCGCGGAAGTGGATCTGATCGTCGGCACTGGCCCCGGCCGTCTCGACATCCACCGAACTGCTCATGCGAAAACCCGCAAACGGCGACACACCAACCTCTGCCGCCACCGGTTGCACTGGCAGAATGAGGATAAAAAGGACTGCAGTGAGGATTCGGAGGTTCATTCATTCGGCCCCGTGTGGCTGGTTGCTGGCAAGATCCTGTGTAATGGTATAACCATTATTGATTCTGCCGACCCTGGTAAACCCATTTTGACAGAACTTTCGCTGGAGAACGTTAGTGTTGGCGCCCTGAGAGAGGTATCGCTGGTGGTGCCTGCGGGGCAGGTCGTTTGCCTGTCCGGCCCCTCCGGCAGTGGCAAAAGTCGCCTGCTGAGGGCAGTGGCCGATCTCGAACCCCATGGTGGTGGCATTTCTTTGGGGGGGACCAGTCAGCAGGATACGCCCGCCCACCAGTGGCGGAGCCGCGTGGTGATGGTACCGGCCGACAGTCAGTGGTGGTTTGATGAAGTGGGAGGGCACTTTCCAGCTGAAGCCGGCTCGCGACTGCCAACGGCTCTGGGCTTCCCGTCCGAGGTGATGGGCTGGTCGGTCAGTCGGCTGTCCTCTGGCGAGCGTCAGCGGCTGGCCCTCTGGCGGGCGCTTGCGCTTCAGCCAGAGGCATTGTTGCTGGACGAACCGACTGCCAATCTGGATGGCGGCAGCACGGAAGCCATTGAAATCTGGCTGCTTGAAGAGATTCGGCGGCGGCGTATCGCTACCCTTTGGGTCGCCCATGACCCCGGCCAGATTCATCGTGTGGCCGATGCCCACTACCGGATTCACGGAACCGGACTGGAGCCTGTCCATGGAAGTGATTGATCTTGCCTGGTGGAAACTGGGGCTGGCGGCCCTGCTGGTGCTGGCTCTGGGTGTATCCGGATACGTTGCCCGGCTTGGAATTACCCGCAGCCTGTTGATTGCCGCCATCCGCACGGTCATCCAGTTGGCGCTGATCGGGCTGGTACTTGAAGCCCTGTTTGCGTCCTCTGCGTTTTACTGGATTGCCCTGCTGGCGTTGGTCATGCTGCTGATCGCAGGCCGAGAGGTGGTGGCACGCCAGGGTCGGCGTTTGCAGGGCTGGTGGGCCTTCGGTATCGGCACCGGTGCCATGTTCGTCTCGTCGTTCACAATCACGATTCTGGCCCTGACCGTGGTGATCGGACCCGACCCCTGGTATGCCCCCCAATATGCCATCCCTCTACTGGGCATGATGCTCGGCAACACCATGACCGGTGTCAGCCTGGCCCTGGATCGGCTCAATGAATCGGTCTGGCGGCAAAGGAGCGTTATCGAGAACCGACTGATGCTCGGACAGACCTGGCAACAGGCGCTGGAGGATATTCGGAGAGACGCCATGCGCAGCGGCATGATGCCGTCGATCAATGCCATGGCGGCGGCCGGTATTGTCAGTCTGCCGGGCATGATGACCGGTCAGATTCTGGCGGGCAGCCCGCCCGCGGTGGCGGTGAAATACCAGATCCTGGTGATGCTCATCATTACGGCAGCCACCGGTATTGGTGCAGTGATGGCGGTCAGCTGTGGTGGCCGCCGGCTTTTTGATGATCGTGAGCGTTTGCGTCTGGACCGGTTGGTACAGTCTTGAGCCAGTTTGATCGGGGAGGCAACAACCACATGCCAGACACCAAAGTAGCATGGGCGAGGCGCTTCCAGTGAGGCTAGGCTGTGCCTATCTCGTGGAGAAAAGACAACAACAATGATCGACTTGCTAAGACGTTACCCCCTGCCTGTAATTGTGCTGGCCCAACTTTTCGGGACGTCGCTCTGGTTCAGTATAAACGGCGTCTGGCTGTCGCTTTCCCGGGAGCTGGGTCTGACGGAGATGGACCTGGGTCGCCTGACACTGGCGGTTCAGGCTGGCTTCATCGCTGGTACGTTAACCATTGCCGTAACCGGACTGGCGGACCGGTTTGGCGCCAGTCGGATTTTTGCGGTCTCGAGCCTGCTGGGTGCCGTGGTTAACGGCGGATTTGTCTTTGTCGCTCACCTGCCACCGTTGGATTTCGTGCTGCGATTTGCCACGGGGCTCTGCCTAGCGGGCATTTATCCGCTCGGGATGAAAATGGTGATTGCCTGGACGCCGAAATATTCGGGGGCGGCATTGGCATGGCTGGTGGGCATGCTGACACTCGGCACGGCGTCGCCTCACCTTCTGCGTGGCGCAACGTTCGGCATGCCCTGGGAGTTGCCGTTACTGGTGGCGTCGGTCTTGGCTCTGGTCGGCGGTGGCATGGTATCTGTGTTGGGTGACGGCCCACATTTGCCCCAAAGCAGCGGCCCTGTACCCCTGAGCCAGGGGTTGGCCGCATTGCGGATCCCCCGGTTCCGGGCGGTTGCCGGTGGTTACTTCGGCCATATGTGGGAGCTCTACGCTTTTTGGACACTGGTCCCCCTGCTGGCGGGCCGGGAACTGGAGCGCCTGGGAATGGCGCAGGGGTTCGTGCCCTGGCTGGCCTTCGCCATCATAGGGATCGGTGCCGCCGGGTGTATTGGTGGCGGCCGGCTCAGTCGAACCCGGGGCAGCGAGTGGGTGGCACGGGTGGCGCTTACGGTTTCCGGGTTACTGTGCCTGGTGTATCCCCTGATGAGTGCGCTGTCGCCGGTTCTGCTGGTGGCCCTGTTACTGGTGTGGGGGCTTGCCGTGGTAGCGGATTCGCCGCAGTTTTCTGCCCTGGCGGCCGCCACGGCGCCACGGGAATCCATCGGCTCGTCGCTGGCGGTGATGAATGCGGTGGGATTCGGACTCACCTTGCCCGCCATCTGGCTGACCAGCGCCTTGTGGAATGAGCTGGAGGTCTGGGTGGCGCTGCTGTTGGTGCCCGGGCCGGTGTTCGGACTCTGGTCGCTGGCCCGGGGCAAGACGTCGGCCCATTCGGTCTGAGCTGCAAGCTGTTATGCTCGGGAACAGAACGCCAGAAAAGGGTAACGACCAGTAACCGGTAAGGCGCACAGGAACGCGACATGGCCTATTTCAGCAAACATTACCACAACCCCGGCACCGCGCCCGGAACTCTCGTTGCCAAGAGTGACCGCAGACCGCCGGTTTCCATCCACCTGATCGATTACACCGACGACCACCTCGAGGAGGTGCGGTTGGCGAATGCCGCTGACTGCCGTGACTACCTGGAAAGAGAATCAAAAACCTGGATTCAGGTTAATGGCCAGGCAGATCCGGAAACCCTCAGAAATCTGGGCGATCTCTTTGATTTGCACGACCTGGCCCTTGAGGATGTGCTCAACACGGGGCAGCGCCCCAAACTAGAGCTCTATGATGACCAGTTGTTTCTCATTGCGGCCATGCCATTTTACGATGGCGAGAATCTGGACATCGTCCAGATCAGCCTGTTCATTGGAAAAAACTACCTGATCTGTCTCTGCCCGCTTGACGAAGACCCCTTCGAACCGGTCCGAAAGCGCATGCGGCTGCCTAATAACCGGCGATTTCTAACCCGGCAAATCGATTACCTGTTGTATGCCTTGCTTGATCTGGTCACCGATTCCGGATTTCCCGTGCTGGAGCAGTTCGGTGACCAGCTGGAGGCGTTGGAGACAGATCTGCTCGTGAATCCGAACCAGCGGACCCTGGCCCAAATTCACGGCCTGAAGCGAGAGTTGCTGGTGCTCAGGCGCGTCCTATGGCCACAACGGGAGCTGTTAACCAGTCTGATGCGAACGGAAGACCCGCTAATCAATGCGAACACGCAGGTTTATTTCCGGGACTGCCATGACCACAGTGTGCAAATTATTGAGCTGCTTGAAAGTTTCCGGGAAATGGCGACGAGCATGCTCGATATCTACCTTTCCAGCATCAGCCAGCGCACCAATGAAACCATGCGGGTGCTGACCATCATTGCCACTATCTTCATTCCGCTGACCTTCGTGGCAGGCGTGTACGGCATGAACTTTCAGAACCCGGATAGCCCCTGGGCGATGCCGGAACTGGGCTGGTACCTCGGGTACCCCATGGTCTGGGGTGTGATGATTGTCATTACCGCCGGTCTGTTGTGGTTTTTCAAACGCCGGGGATGGATGTAGGGGGCGAACATGGCGGATTCCAGATTAGAGAACCCGGCTTATGGGCCCCGTATCCTGCTCCTGTCCGGCTATGACGCAGCCAGCCACCAGCGCTGGCGGGAGCAGCTTACGGGTCTGTTCCACGAGTATGAGTGGTGCACTCTCGCGTTGACTCCGAGATTCTTCCGGTGGCGCATTCGGGGCAATCCGTTGAGCTGGCTAAATGAGCCCTGCTTGAAGGAATCCTGGGATCTGGTAATTGCCACCTCCATGGTGGATCTTGCTTCACTACGGAGCTTCCACCCAGGCTTGGCCCAGACACCGTGCTTGTTGTACATGCATGAGAACCAGTTTGCCTTCCCGGTGTCCCCTCAACAGAATGCCAGTGTCGACCCCCAGATGGTGAACCTTTACAGCGCCATCTCGGCGGATTGTGTGGTATTCAACAGTGCCTGGAACCGTGACAGCTTTCTGAACGGCGCCCGGGACTTTCTCGACAACATGCCCGACGGAGTGCCAGACGGATTGATCGCCACTCTGCGCAAAAAATCCCGGGTGATACCGGTGCCGATTGAAGACCGGTTGTTTTCCGACCGTCCGGGCCCGGTAAACTGGACTTGCCCACACCTGCTCTGGAACCACCGCTGGGAATACGACAAGGGGCCTGAACGCCTGTTGAAATTGCTGCAGGCTTTGGACCGGCGCTCGATTCCGTTTCGGCTGAGCGTGGTGGGTGAGCGGTTCCGGAACCACCCGAAGGCGTTTGATCAAATCCGTCAGCAGTTCGAGGACCGGGTTGAGCAATGGGGCTTTCTGGACAGCCGGGACGATTACGACCAACTGTTGGCTCAAGCAGATGTCGTTATCTCAACGGCGCTGCACGATTTCCAGGGCCTGTCGATGCTGGAGGCCATGGCCTCGGGCTGTGTGCCGCTGGCGCCAGACCGCCTGGCCTACCGTGAATATGTGCCGGATTCCTGCCGATACGAAAGCCATGAGCAGGATGCAGAGGCGGAAGTCGAGGCGGCGGCTGATCGCCTGGAAAGTCTTTTGCGGCAGCAGCCCTTCCACTGCCAGCCAGACGCCTGGCGAGCCTCGGTGCTGGCCGGTGAGTATCAGTCCCTGTTTGACGAACTGATCGGTCATTCTGTGTTGGAAGGCGATTCTGCTGATCCGTTATGCCGCGGAACTCAGGTTTCCCGGTAATTTTGATGATCTGCACACCCCCAGATCTGGCAGAGTACGGAACCCCTGCCTAGACTCAGAAAAGTCCGAAGGTTTTGACAAGGAGTGGTGGCAATGGCGTTCCAGACCCTGGATGGCAATGAAGCCGTGGCCTCGGTGGCCTACCGATTGAGCGAAACCATTGCCATCTACCCAATTACTCCGGCCTCGGTGATGGGGGAGCACGCCGATGACTGGGCGGCCCTCGGCAAACCCAATCTCTGGGGGCAGGTGCCCGGCGTGGTGGAAATGCAGTCCGAAGCCGGGGCTGCTGGCGCGATGCACGGTGCACTGCAGGCGGGTTCGTTGGTGACCACGTTTACCGCTTCCCAGGGCCTGCTGCTGATGCTGCCCAACCTGTTCAAGATTGCCGGCGAGCTGTCGCCTTTCTGCATGCACGTTGCCGCCCGAAGTGTGGCCACCCATGCCCTGTCGATTTTTTGTGACCACTCCGATGTGATGAGCGCCCGAGGCACCGGTTTTGCCCTTCTAGCCTCCGGATCCGTGCAGGAAGCCCAGGACCTCGCCGCCATCGGCCACGCCGTGACCCTGGAGAGCAGGGTACCGGTCATGCATTTCTTTGATGGTTTCCGCACCTCCCATGAAATCGACAAGATTGTGGCGCTCAGTGACGAGAACTTGCGGGCGCTGGTGTCTCACGAGGGGGTGGAAGCACATCGCAGCCGCCGGATGACACCGGATCGGCCGGTGGTGCGGGGCACCTCCCAGAATCCGGATGCCTTCTTCCAGTCACGGGAAGCGACCAATCCGTTTTACCAGGCGTTCCCCGAACGCCTGGAAGCCGTTATGGCGCGGTTTGCCGAAATCACCGGTCGTCAGTATCAGCTGTTTGATTACGTGGGCCATCCGGAGGCGGAGCGGGTGGTCATCCTGATGGGCTCCGGCGCCGAGTGCGCCCATGAAACCGTGGAGTGGTTGATGGCGCGGGGGGAAAAGGTTGGCGTACTCAAGGTGCGCTTGTTCCGGCCGTTCGCCACCGACGGTTTCCTGCAGGCGTTGCCCGATACCGTGAAACACCTGGCGGTGCTGGACCGGACCAAGGAGCCAGGTGCCCAGGGCGAGCCACTGCTGCTGGAAGTCAGCGGCGCCCTGATGGAAGCCTACAGCCGGGGCGATCGGTCAGCATTGCCCCGGGTGATCGGCGGGCGTTACGGTCTGTCTTCCCGGGAATTCACCCCGGCCATGGTCTGCGCGGTCTTCGATCAGCTGAACGAGTCTGCACCGAAAACCCGCTTTACCGTGGGGGTTCGCGATGACGTGACGCAGCTGTCGCTGGACGTGGACAGCGAACTGGACATCGAGTCGCCGAAAACCCGCCGGGCCCTGTTCTTCGGTCTGGGCGCGGATGGCACCGTCAGCAGCAACAAGGCCAGCATCAAGATCCTCGGTGAGGGCACGGACCTGTTTGCCCAGGGCCATTTTGTCTACGATTCCAAAAAATCCGGCGCCACCACCGTATCGCACCTGCGCTTCGGGCCGCTGCCGATTCGTTCCAGCTATCAGATCCGCCAGGCCCAGTTTGTGGCCGTCCATGCACCTCAGTTTCTGGAACGGTTTGATGTCCTGGAGCATGCGGCTCCGGGCGCCACGGTACTGCTAAATGTGCCCTGGGAACCGAACCAGGTCTGGGACCGGCTATCCGTGGAGGTCCAGCGGGTATTGGTGGAGCGCAAGGCCCGTCTGTTCGTGATTGACGCCGCCGAGGTGGCAGAAAAAGCCGGTCTGGAACGACGCATCAATACCGTGATGCAAGTGTGCTTCTTCGCCCTGGCCGACATCCTCCCCCGTGACGAGGCCATTGCCCACATCAAGGAATCGATCCGCCAGACCTGGGGGCGGCGCGGGCCGGAGGTGGTCCGACGAAATGTGGAGGCGGTGGATTCCGCCCTGGAAAACCTGCATGAAGTGACGGTGCCGGGCGAGGTGACCGCAACCCGCGTTCGTCCGCCACGAGTTCCGGAGGATGCACCGGACTTCGTCCGGAAAGTCACCCGGCTGCTGATGGATGGTCAGGGCGACAAATTGCCGGTCAGTGCGTTTCCACCGGACGGCACCTGGCCAACCGGTACCAGCCAGTACGAGAAACGCGGCATTGCCCAGGAAATCCCGATTTGGGAGTCCGATCTCTGCGTGCAGTGCAACTTCTGCGCAATGATCTGTCCGCACACGGCGATTACCAGCAAGGTTTTCGAGCCGGAAGCCGGCAAGGGTGCCCCGGATGCCTTCGAAGCGGTACCCGAAACCCATAATCCGGAACTGGAAGGTCTGGATTACCGGATTCAGGTGGCCCCGGAAGATTGTACCGGCTGCGGTCTGTGTGTGGAGGTGTGCCCCGCCAAAGATCGTACCCAGCCCAAACGCAAGGCGATCAACATGAGGCCACTGGAGGAACACCGGGAGGTGGAGGCAAAGAACCTGGCGTTCCTGCGCGGTCTGCCAGACGTGCCCCGGGATCGCATTCCCCGGGACTTCAAGTCGCTACCACTGCTGATCCCACTGTTCGAGTATTCCGGCGCCTGCGCCGGTTGTGGTGAGACCCCCTACATTCGCCTGCTCACCCAGCTACTGGGTGATCGCTTGTTGATTGCCAATGCCACCGGCTGCTCATCCATCTATGGCGGCAACCTGCCGACCACACCCTATACGGTGAACGCGGATGGGCGGGGGCCAACCTGGAACAACTCGTTGTTCGAGGATGCCGCTGAACTGGGGCTGGGCATGCGGATGGGGCTGAACAAATTGGTGGGCCGGGCCCGCCAGTTGCTGGAGGGCATGCAAGAGAGCCTTCCATCAGAATTATACCGTGATTTAACGGGTCCCTGCGCCGTTCTCGACGAAGCCGCCATCGCGGCACGACGTGACGCGGTGGGCCGTTTGCGCGACTGGCTGGCGGATCGGCAAGGCCCGCAGGTGCAGGAACTGGCAAGTCTGGCGGATGAGCTGTGCCCCAAGAGCGTGTGGGTAATTGGCGGTGACGGCTGGGCGTACGATATCGGCTATGGGGGGCTTGATCATGCCCTGGCTTCAGGCCAGAACATCAAACTGCTGGTGTTGGATACCGAAGTGTATTCCAACACCGGAGGTCAGCAATCCAAGGCCACGCCCATGGGGGCGATTGCCAAGTTTGCCGCCGCTGGCAAGGAAACCCGCAAGAAAGATCTGGGCCTGCTGGCGATGAGTTATGGCCATGTCTACGTGGCTCAGATTGCCATGCAGTCCCACAGCAACCAGACCACCAAAGCCCTGCAGGAAGCCGAAAGCTTTGATGGCCCGGCGCTGATCATTGCCCACAGCCCCTGCATTGCCCACGGCTATGATCTGGTGCATTCCCCTGCGCAACAGAAGCGGGCGGTGGACAGCTGGGCCTGGCCGATTTATCGCTTCGATCCCCGTCGGATTCAGGAGGGTCTGCCACCCCTGCAGCTGGATTCCGTGCGCCAGAAAGTGCCGATGAAAACCTATATGCAGGAGGAAGCCCGCTTCCGCATGCTGGAATTGCGGGATCCCCAGCGCTACGAGTTGCTGGCGACCGCAGCCAGCGAAGCAGCGAGTGATCAGCGTGAGCTGTACATGCAACTGGCAGGGATTCATTTTGAGCCCCATGAGCAGACAGCACAAGAAGGCAAGGGAGCAGCAAATCATGACTGACCTGACAACCCGATGGCTCGGGCTCGACCTGCGCTCGCCCCTGGTGGTTGGTGCCGGTCCGCTCACCGATGACCTGGACGCCCTCAAAGCCTGCGTGCAGAACGGCGCCGGTGCCGTCGTGATGCACTCGCTGTTTGAAGAGCAGCTGGTGGCGGAGCAGATGGCGGCCCATCGTTTTATCGATTCCCGCATTAACATGGATGCCGAGGCGCGGTCCTTCTTTCCCGAATCCGAAGTGTTTGAAATGGGTTCTGGCAGCTATCTGAAGCGCCTGGAGCTGCTGCAAAGTTCACTGGATGTTCCGGTGATTGCGTCCCTCAATGGCATTTCCCCCGGCGGCTGGACCCAGCATGCCCGGGAGTTGGAAGACGCTGGCGCGTCCGCCATCGAGCTTAATCTTTATGATCTGGCCACAGACCCCTCCGACACCGCCACCACCCTCGAGCAACGCCAGCTCGATGTGGTGCGCTCGGTGGTAGAGCAGGTCACCATTCCGGTCAGCGTCAAATTGTCGCCATTTTATTCAGCGTTGCCGGCTTTTGTCGGCGGCGTGGAAGCGGCGGGTGCGAAAGGACTGGTTCTGTTCAATCGGTTCTACCAGCCGGATATGGATCTGGATGAACTGGAGCTGAGCCGGGAAGTGGTGCTGTCCACCAACGCCGAATTGCCGTTGCGGCTGCATGGCGTTGCCATGCTGTATGGCGGGACAGGCCTTGAAATGGCCGTTTCAGGCGGAGTTCATAGTGGTGACGATGCTGCAAAGGCGATCCTGTCGGGCGCCACGGTTGCGCAACTAGTTTCAGCCTTGCTGGCTGAGGGGCCTGAGGCGCTGGCCAGGATCACTGAAGAGATGAAGCGCAGACTGTCCGGAATGGGCTACGACTCACTGGCCGAAGCCCGGGGCGCCCTCTCCATGGCAAATGCCCCGAATGCCCAAACCTGGGAGCGATTGAATTACGCTCGCCTGTTGCATGGCTGGAAATGAAGTTTAGAGGCCTTGTTCGGGCACTTCCCGAATCCGGCCGTGCTCATCAATAGCCACGTAGACAAACAGACCCTCGGTCACCTTGCGAGGATGCTTTGCGGTGCGATCCAGTGTCCAAACCTCCACGTTGATCTTCATGGAGCTGCGTCCGATATCGACCAGCTCGCAATAACAACTTACCTGCGATCCGACCCTCAACGGCGACAGAAACTCCATCCGGTCCATGGCCACAGTGGCATTGCGGCCCTGAGAAATGCGCCCGGCCATGGTGGCAGCGGCGATATCCATCTGTTTGACCAGCCAGCCGGCGAACACATCGCCATTGGCGTTGGTATCGACGGGAAGGGGAACTACCTGAAGCGTCAGTTCACCACGGGGGGTGGGTTTGTCATCGTCATACGCGGTCATAGTACTGCCTTTAGGAAGCCTGGAATTGTTTTAACCCGCATGGTAGCGGGCTGAGGCGCCGCTGCAAGCAAATTTGAATATTCCGGACTATATTTCAAAAGCTGTAACAAAGTTGTCACAGAGTGCCATTAGTCTGCACCCATCGGTAAAACACATCCGACAGAACGTCCAAACCAAGAAATGGAGACTTGACGTGATGAAATTGAACAAAGCACTCGCAACTGTTGCGCTGGCCGGCTCTGTAGCTGCCATGTCCGCACCTGCCATGGCTCGTGACACCATCAGCATCGTGGGTTCCTCAACTGTTTATCCGTTTGCGACTGTAGTTGCCGAGCGTTTCGGCACCAAGACCGACTTTGCGACTCCGAAACTGGAATCCACCGGTTCCGGCGGCGGCATGAAGCTGTTCTGTCAGGGCATCGGCACCCAGAACCCGGACATCACCAACGCCTCACGTCGCATGAAAACCTCCGAATACGATCTGTGCACGAACAATGGCGTCAAGGACATCACCGAATTTCGTATCGGTTCCGACGGCATCGTTATTGCCAGCTCTAGTAAGGCCCAGAATATGGATCTGACCCTGGAGCAGCTGTTCCTGGCCCTGGGCAAGCAAGTGCCGAATCCGGAAAACGAAAATGAACTGATCGAAAACCCATACGAGAAGTGGAGCGACATTGATTCCGATCTGCCGAATGTGAAAATTCAGGTGATGGGACCGCCCCCAACGTCCGGTACTCGTGACTCTTTCAACGAGTTGGCCCTGCAGGGTGGCTGTGAAGATCTGCCGGCGGTTGCCGACATGAGCGAAGACGACATGGAAACCGTTTGTCAGAGCATTCGTGAAGATGGCGCTTTCATCGAAGCCGGTGAGAACGACAACTTGATCGTACAGAAGCTGATTGACGACGCTGGCATGTATGGTGTTTTCGGTTACAGCTTCCTGGAAGAAAATGCGGATCGCCTGCAGGCCGCTACCCTGAACGGTGTAGCGCCAACCAATGAGGCTATCGCGAACGACGAGTATCCGGTTGCCCGCTCCCTGTTCTTCTACGTCAAGAAGGCGCACGTTGGCGTTATTCCTGGTATCAAGGAATACGTTGAAGAGTTTGTTAGCGGCGCGGCAATGGGTCCGAACGGCTACCTGAAGAGTGTTGGCCTGATTGTTCCGACTCGCGACGCCCTGATGGATCTGCAGGACAAGGCGGCAAACATGCCGAACCTGAAGAAAGAAGAGCTGATGTAAACCAGTTCGCCTCACAAGGTGTAGCTGATAAGGGTGCGGGCCCGAAAGGGCCCGCACCCTTTCGTCCGTATAACGCACCGAGTGCGAAACTTGTTATAAATCTTTACACTTGTTGCCTATTTGAAGTGTCAGACGGGAAAATTCATGCAAGCATCCACTCTCCTTTTACTGACCCTCGTCCTGGCCCTGGTGGCTTATGGGTTCGGCTATGTCCGATCCCGGGCACTGGCGATGCCATTGGGAGGAATACGTCATCTCAAGTCGCTACCGTTTTATTACGGCGCGCGGGCTGCACTCTGGTGCGTCATTCCCGGCCTGTTGGTACTGGGGTTGTGGGCGGCGTTCCAGGATAAAGTGATACAAACTCTGGTGATCGGCTCTTTGCCACCTGAGGTGTTGCAGTCCGGTCAGGGTCACGCAAGCTTGCTGCTTAGCAAGATCAGTAACGTGGCCAGTGGTGCCCTGCCACCAGGATTTGTGGAGGCGCCCATAGCTGAGGCGGCGGAACGTCTGAAGGCTCTGCGTCAACAGAGTCAGATGCTGATGAGTGCACTGGTGATTTCGGTATCGGTACTGGCAGGCTTCCTGGGATGGCTGCGCATTCAGCCCAGAATTAACGCCCGGGCTCAGGTGGAGTCAATTCTGAAGTGGCTGTTCTTCGCCTGTGCTGCCCTGGCGATCCTGACTACAATGGGCATCATCTTCTCGGTGGCTTTTGAGACCTTCCGCTTTTTCGAGAAAATTTCGTTTGTTGAATTCTTTTTTGGCACCAACTGGAGTCCTCAGACCGCATTGAGGGCGGATCAGGTGGCTGCCGAAGGCGCGTTCGGCATGATTCCCCTGTTCACCGGGACTTTGCTGATTTCGGCAATCGCTATGCTAGTCGCCGTTCCGGTAGGATTGCTGTCGGCGATTTACCTGTCGGAATACGCCAATAAGCATGTTCGCAGTATTGTGAAGCCCCTGCTTGAGTTATTGGCCGGGATTCCAACCGTGGTTTACGGTTTCTTCGCTGCCCTTACGGTGGCGCCGTTCATCAGTGATTTTGCCGCCTCATTCGGTATCGACGCGTCTTCCCAAAGCGCCCTGGCAGCTGGTGGGGTGATGGGGATCATGATCATTCCGTTTGTGTCGTCCCTGTCTGATGACGTGATCAATGCGGTTCCACAAACCCTTCGGGACGGCTCCCTGGCCCTGGGCGCAACCCAGTCCGAAACCATGAAAAAGGTCATCTTCCCTGCTGCCTTGCCGGGCATTATGGGGGGGGTATTGCTCGCGGTTTCCCGGGCCATCGGTGAGACCATGATTGTGGTTATGGCCGCTGGGCTGGCGGCGAATCTTACCGCTAACCCGCTGGAAACAGTGACAACGGTAACGGTCCAGATCGTTACGCTGCTCACCGGTGACCAGGAATTCGACAGTGCCAAAACGCTGGCCGCATTTGCACTTGGTGCCATGCTTTTCCTGGCAACCCTGCTGCTCAACGTAATTGCCCTGAAAATTGTTCGTAAATATCGGGAACAGTATGACTGATCAACGTTCACAGGCGGAGATTGTCCGTCAGTCACTCAAGCACCGTTACCGCAAGGAACGCCGTTTCCGTGCCTACGGCATCCTGGCGATTGCCATAGCGCTCTCTGCACTGGTGGTATTGTTTGCTGACATCATTGGCAAGGGCTACACCGGCTTCATAAAAACCACCATTACCATGGAGGTGGAACTGGATGGTGAAATGATGTACCTGGATGATGCCACCGATGAGCGTCAGCTCAAGATGGCGGATTTCGTGGAGCCACTGGTTCAGGCTCTGATCAAGGAAATCCCCGGGGCCACCGAGGAAAACCGTGACGCGGTCCGGGATCTTATCAATCCCTACGCCTCGATTACCCTGAGGGATGCCTTGAAAGCGAACCCGGACTGGCTGGGCACCAACAGGACCATGACCTTTCTGTCCCACACGGACGTTGATGTGTATGTCAAACACGGCGGGGATGAAGCGTATTCGATCAAGCTCTCGGAGCAGCAACAGGCCTGGGTTGATCAGTTACTCGAGCGGGGCGTGATCGACACGGCCTTCAACGATGTGTTCTTCAGTAACGGTGACTCCCGGGATCCCTCCAAGGCGGGAGTTCTGGGGGCTATCGTAGGCTCGCTGCTGACCATGTTCGTTACCTTGATCCTGTCGTTTCCGATTGGTGTGGCGGCGGCCATTTATCTGGAAGAGTTCGCCCCCCAGAACAAGTTCACTGATTTCATTGAGGTGAATATAAATAATCTGGCCGCGGTGCCTTCAATCATCTTCGGCCTCCTGGGCCTGGCGGTATTTATCAACCTGTTCGGCATGCCGCGGTCGGTGCCGGTGGTGGGTGGTCTGGTGCTGACGCTGATGACCCTGCCCACCATCATCATTTCCAGCCGTGCCGCCATCAAGAGTGTGCCTCCTTCCATTCGCGAAGCGGCTGAAGGGATTGGCGCGTCGAAAATGCAGGTGGTCCTGCACCACGTGTTGCCATTGGCCATGCCCGGCATGCTTACTGGCTCAATCATCGGCATGGCTCAGGCTCTCGGCGAGACCGCTCCTCTGCTGCTGATTGGTATGGTTGCGTTCATCGTGGATGTGCCGGATGGCTTCTTCGACTCTGCAACCGTATTGCCCGTGCAGGTTTTCCTGTGGGCAGGCAGCCCCGAGTTGGCCTTTATTGAACGTGCATCAGCCGCCATCATGGTGCTGTTGACCTTCCTGATCAGTATGAATGCACTGGCGATCTGGATGCGTAAGCGTCTTGAGCGCCGGTGGTAAGGAGAATTCGGATGAATAGCATAAACCCCACGATTGCCAGTGAAGCATCTCAGTCGGGAACGGCAGCTGTGCCGGTTCAGGAAGAGAAACCGGCTGAAACCGTCATCGAGGAGGGCAAAACAGTTGGCAGACCCTTTTCTGATGACCCGAAGTTCAAGCTTCGCGATGTTGACGTATTCTATGGTGACACGCGTGCCATCAAAAAGATCAGTCTCGATATCTCCCGCAATCAGGTCATTGCCTTTATCGGACCTTCCGGGTGCGGCAAGTCTACTTTCCTGCGCTGTCTGAACCGCATGAACGACAGCATCGATATCTGTCGTGTGAAGGGATCCCTGCAGCTGGACGATCACGATATCTACGACCCGAAGCGGGATGTGGTGGAACTTCGTGCCCGGGTTGGCATGGTGTTCCAGAAGCCGAACCCGTTCCCGAAGTCGATCTACGATAACGTGGCCTACGGCCCGCGTATTCACGGGCTGGCAAACCGCAAGTCCGATCTGGACGAGATTGTCGAGAACAGCCTGCGCAAAGCCGGCCTGTGGGAAGAAGCAAAGGACCGCCTGGACGCCACTGCAACCGGCATGTCGGGCGGCCAGCAGCAGCGACTTTGTATCGCCAGGGCAATCGCCGTGAGCCCGGAAGTGATCCTGATGGACGAGCCATGTTCGGCACTGGACCCCATCGCCACCGCCAAGGTGGAAGAGCTGATTGCGGAAATGTCGGAGAGCTACACGATTGTGATTGTGACCCACTCCATGCAGCAGGCAGCCCGGGTATCTCACCGCACAGCATACTTCCACCTGGGGCACCTGGTAGAAGTAAACGAGACCAACAAGGTATTTACCTCGCCGGAACATGAACTGACCGAGTCTTACATAACCGGCCGTTTCGGCTGATTCCGGTCCTGAGGAATTTTGGAGAAAAACAGTATGCCTACGAAGAAGGACGACGTTTACGGGGATCACATTTCCCACAAGTTCAATGATGAACTGATGGCGCTCAAAACCGAGTTCCTGAAAATGGGCGGTATGGTTGAAGCCCAGGTCGAGAATGCCATTCAGGCTCTGGTGGATGGCGATGGCCAGATGGCCGACGAAATCCGTGCCAACGACAAAAAAGTCGACCGGATGGAAATAGAAATCGACGAAGAGGCGACCCTTATTATCGCCCGTCGCCAGCCCACCGCACGGGATTTGCGACTGGTAATCTCCGTCATCAAGATGGTCGCTGATCTGGAGCGCGTTGGCGATGAGGCCAAGAAGATCGCTAAACTGGCCATCAAACTGACCGAAGAAGGACAGGCTCCCCGCGGTTATGTCGAAGTGCGCCACATTGGCAGCCACGTGCTCAGCATGCTCCACGATGCCCTGGACGCCTTTGCCCGGCTGGATTCCGAACAGGCCCTGAGGATCATGAAGGAAGACAAGCGGGTCGACGAGGAATATCAGGCAGCGGCGCGTACCCTGCTGACGTTCATGATGGAAGACACCCGCAACATTTCACGATGCATGTCTGTGATGTGGGTGCTTCGGGCGCTGGAGCGGGTAGGTGACCACGCCTGCAACATTGCCGAGAATGTGATCTTCATGGTCAAAGGCGAGGACGTTCGCCATACGCCGGTGGAAGAAGCTGAGAAAGTCGTCGGCCGCTGATCGTTTGGCCTGGGTGCTTGGTCGAGGCTGGCTGGAGGCCCTGTTCAGAACCGTGGAGGGCCAGGGATGGCCCGACCGAGCCCTACAGGGATTTACTTGCGGGCGTCTTCTGAACAGAGCCTCCAGCCAGCCGATTACACCATTGCTATCAGGCTTGTTTCATTCTGTCTGTGTAAGGCGGCCAGCCCAACGGCTTGCCGGCCAGCACGTGCAGGTGGATATGGAACACCGTCTGCCCGGAATTTTCTCCGCAATTCATGACAACCCGATAGCCGTCGTCCGAAAACCCCTTCTCCTTGGCAATCTTCGCGGCCACCAGGTACAGATGCCCCACCAGTTCGCGATCGTCTTCGGTAATGTCGTTGATCGTGGCAATGGCCTTTTTCGGGATTACCAGGAAATGCACCGGCGCCTGGGGATTGATGTCGTTGAACGCCAGGCTGATGTCGTCCTCGTAGATGATATCGGCCGGGATATCCCGGTTAATGATCTTGGTGAAAATCGTCTCTGACATGATGGCTCCTTTGTGGTTGTACTGACTGTGGCATTCGGGTTTCAAAGCTGGTTCAGGCCCGGAATCCGCGCGGTGATCTGCTTGAGGACGGCCGGCAGTTCTTCGTCGATTCCCATGGCATAGCGGGCCACCCGATTACGGGCGAAGGGCAGGGCGCGAGCGGCGCCGAGGCCGAGGTTCCGGAGCAGATGCACAGGAGGAATCTGGTTGCTGAACAAGTGGTAAAACAGGTCCATGGTCAGCATCATCCGGCGGTTGGCCGGGCGGCGCTGTTGCTCATACTGATCCAGCCATTTCCGGTCAGCCAGATCGTCGCCGGCGCGCCTGGCTTCTCTGAGAATACTCTGCAGGGCCTGGGCGTCCTGGAAGCCGAGGTTGACGCCCTGGCCCGCCAACGGGTTGATGGTGTGGGCTGAGTCACCGGCCAGAACGACCCTGCCCGCGAAATAGTGTCTGGCATGCTGCCGGGCAATGGGAAATGAGGCCCGGGCATCGATATGGGTCAGCAGTGGCAGGCACGCCGGGAAAGCCGACTGGATTTCGGCCATCAGCCCGCTGTCGTCCAGTGCCTTCAGGCGGGCCAGTTCGTCGGGCGCATCGTACCAGACCAGCGAGGCCCAGCTTTCACCCGGGTAGTTCGGGCCGGCACTGTATAGCGGCAGGAAGGCCCGGGGGCCGGAGGGGTGGAAGCCCTGCCAGGTTATGTCCTCCACTGGCCCCTGGTAGCGCACTGAGACCACCATGGCCTGCTGCTCATACTGGCTCCGGGTAGTGCCGATGCCGGCGAGATCCCGGACCCGGGACTGGGCGCCATCAGCGCCAATCACCAGGGCTGCGGTGAGTTGACGGCCGTCATCCAGGGTAACGGAGGCGGATTCACTGGATTGGGCCAGCGATGAAATGCCATGTCCGTGAATCAGGGTAACCCGTGGTTCTGCCTCTGCAGTCTGCCAGAGCGCCCGCTGGGTTACTGAGTTCTCGACGATGTGGCCAAGATGGTGCGTGCCCAGTTCTGTTGCATCGAACTCAACTTCGCTCAGTTTCCGTGGCACGAGGTTCTGAAGTGGATACTGCGTTTCGTCCCACACAGCTAGCCGCTGGTAGGGCGTTGCCCGCATAGCAAGGATGTTGATCCACGCATCAAGGTTGCGAAGATAACGCTCACTTCCGGCGCTCAAGGCGGATACCCGGATATCCGGGTTGGCTTGCGGATCGAAGACGGGCGGGGGGGCACGATCGACCACGGCGACACTGAAGCCACTCTGGCCGAGGCCGGTGGCCAGGGCAGCACCGACCATGCCGGCGCCAACAACCACAATATCAAAGGCTTGAGTCATATCGGATTCCTGTCTGATGCCCTCAGTTTACGCGATGACGGCGGTCAGACAAGAGATCGGGATCAAGCCGGCATGAAAAGTGTCAGTACCCTGCCATGCCGGAGACCCATTGTTTCTCGGCGTCCTCAGGTCGACGGCGATTTTTGATCAGCCAGGCGGGCTTCTGGGCCCCGGGTTTGGTGAAGCCCTGATTCAGGACCATGGGCTGCACCAGGGTTAGGAAGTCCGATGTTTTCATGTGAACTGACTCGGTATGGCTGCCGGCGGCGAAAGCCAGTTCAGGCTGCTCGATCAGGGCCTCGGCGCAGTAAACGGTCATACCGAACAGGTTGCCAAACGGCGGCATGGCACCCACTTCGCAATCCGGAAAACGGTCCTGGAACTCCTGTTCATCGGCAAGATCAAGAAAGTCGGTATCGAGAATCCGGGACAGCCTGTCCCAACGGATGCGCCAGGTAGCCGGCATGACCAGCATGGCCATTTTGCCATCTAGCTCGATGATCACGGTTTTGACGACGCGGTCGCCGGCAATCTTTACGTGGTGGGCAAGTTCCTGGGCGGTAAACGCAGGAGGGTGAGAGAGGCACATGTATTCCACATCTGCCTCGTCGAGGAATTCCTTCAACTGCTGTACCGGCATAGTGACAACCCCCAACCAGCAATGACAGCGTTCCGGAGCCTGCGGTTATTGGTATGCCTGGCCCCGATGGCCTGGCGGGGTCGGAAAACCCCGCCATTAATGGTCAGCTTAGTTGAGGTTACACAGTTTGCGAGTAACCGGATGTATCAATGCGAACCGGATCACTCGTTTTTGTAGAAATGAACGTCGCGCTGTGGGAACGGGATAGTGAGGCCTTCTTTGTCAAAGGCTTTCTTAACCCGCTCGTGCATGTCCCAGTAAACCGGCCAGAGATCATCGGTTTTGGTCCAGGGCCGGACGATGATGTTGACCGAGTTGTCTCCCAGGGAGCCCACCGAAATTCTCGGCTCCGGCTCAGGCAGTACCCGTTCGTCCTCGTCCAGAAGCTGTTTGATCACGGCCTTGGCCCTGTCGATGTCGTCGCCGTAGGAAATTCCAAAGGTCATGTCACAACGGCGGGTGTCGTAGTAGCTGACGTTGACCAGTGTCGCGTTGGACAGGCTGCCGTTGGGAATGACAATGCGGCGGTTATCGAAGGTGTCCACAATCGTATAGAGGATGCTGATTTCCCGCACGGCACCGAGGTATCCCTGAGCATCAATGGTGTCTCCAACTTTGAATGGTTTGAAGATCAGGATCAGTACGCCGCCGGCGAAGTTGCCGAGGCTGCCCTGAAGGGCGAGACCCACCGCCAGACCGGCAGCACCGATGATGGCAATGAACGAGGTCGTTGCGATACCGACCATGGAGGCAACAGAGATGAATAGAAGAATCTTGAGGATTGCGCCAATCAGGCCACAAAGAAATTTATTGAGTGTAGGATCTTTTTTGCCCAGTTTGTTGTCGAGCACACTGACAAACCGGTTGATCAGCCAGAGGCCGACCACGAGTGTGATGATGGCCAGCACCACTTTCGGGGCATAAGTCATAATCAGGGACATTGCCTGATCCACAAGTTCTGAAGCGCGTCCATCAGCTCCAAGCAGGTCTTCCATAGTGGACTCCTTGTTCATTGGTTTCTTTGCTTAAGTGTTTGATTATAATAAAAAGCTGGTAGAAATCTGGTTCGCCCCCGCGTTGGATAACAGAAAAACCTTACGGGCGTGTATTGCAAACTACATTTCCAAGGGTGTGATTACGCAATCGAACCGGTTCTGGCCCAGTCCAGAATTGCCTTCGGGCCCCCGCAGACAAGAATTCGCCCTTCTTTCTGGCTCAGTTGGTAGTCATACATAGGGTCGTAGTAATTCTGCAGCAATGCCTGGATCCAGGCATTATGGGCCTCTGTCCGGCCACTGGCTTCCTGTTCGGTAAGCGCCTGCTCCATCAGGCTGCGAAGCTGCTTGTGCCGCTCGCCTCCCAGGCGTTTACGAATGCGATCCAGGGCGCTGAGCAGATAGTCCCGGAAATTCAGCCAGCCGGCCTCGGCGCCATCGCGGTTGACGTAATCCGCGAACATACCCTCAACATAGTCTTCGCGGATGATGGCAATACGCTCTTCCAGAGGTTGCTCGAGGGTCATCAGAGGTGATTCGGCCATTCTTGCCCTGAGTGATTCGGGCAGGGCGCAGCGACCGACCATGCGGCTCTCGTCTTCCAGATAGACCGGTCCGCCAACAAGATGATGGGCTTTGAGCATAGACACGGCGAGCCGGTTCTCAAAGTCAATCTGGGTGGGTTGCGGAGTCACCTGCCGCCCGAAACTGGAGCCGCGGTGGTTGGCCAGGCCTTCAAGGTCGACCGGATTGGGGAGCTGCTTCAGGATCCGGGTTTTTCCGGTCCCTGTGCGACCGCTGAGGATGCGGAATTCGCTGGATTCAATCTGGGCTTCCAGGCTGTCGATCAGGAAGCGGCGCAGGGCCTTGTACCCGCCTTTTACCAGTGGATAGTCAATGCCGGCATCGCGGATCCATTGCTGGGTGAGCCGGGAGCGCAGGCCGCCCCGGAAGCAGAACAGGTAGCCCTCAGGGTGGCGGGCAACAAAGCGTTTCCAGGCTTCAATCCGCTGAGCCTTGATATCGCCTGAGACCAGCTGATGTCCCAATTCAATCGCCTTGTCCTGGCCCTTTTCCTTGTAACAGATGCCGACCCTATGGCGCTCCTCGTCATTCATCAGAGGTGCATTTTCCGTATTCGGAAAGCTGCCCCTGGCGAACTCCACCGGTGCCCGGACGTCCATCAGCGGCACGTCATTGAGAAACAGGGACAGGTAATCGTCGGTGTCGGGTCTGCTAGCCATTTCAGCGTTTAACCGGTTGTCAGATGAAGGCGGCAGTATAGCGGATACATGAGTTTTCTGCTCGCCGGGCCCTGTTTCCGGCCCCGGAGGCCGTTACAATGACCACCCTTTGGGAAATTGGGACTTGATTGCACATGTCAGTCGAACGCCTTCACCAGCACCTACGTAAAACTCTCTCCCGGGGAAGGGTTGCGATGTCACGCCCGGCCGGGTGTCGGCGGATTGCGCTTTACCTATTCGATCCGACGGTACTTGAGGGCCCGCTATCTCATGACGAAGCCCAGGCAGTCGTTGCCCAACCGGCCTATTGGTCGTTCTGCTGGGCCAGCGGTCAGGTACTTGCCAGCTGGATTCTGGACAACCCCCATTGGGTGGCGGGCAAGCGGATTCTGGATTTTGGTTCAGGCTCCGGCATCGTGGCCGTCGCCGCAGCTCTTGCCGGTGCCAGCGAAGTGATTGCCTGTGACGTGGACCCTGCCGCCCTCGATGCGGCCCAGGCCAATGCTGAACTCAATGGCGTTTCAATTACCCTGTGCAATGACTGGGCGAGTCGACCCGATGGGCTGGATGTGGTGACGGCGGCCGATGTGCTTTACGACCCGGAGAACCGGCCATTACTGCGGGTGTTCCGCAAGGCGGCCCCAAGGGTGTTGCTGGCGGATTCCAGGATGAAGGTGCTGGGCGATAGCGCCTACCGTAAGCAGGTCACTGTGGAAGCCCGAACCTGGCCGGACCTGAACGAGTTCGAAGAATTTAACCGAGTGCGGATCTATCTGGCCGGGGCGTGCGCGGAGGAACCCGGCTCACAATCATCCGGCCTCAAAAATAAAGGGCAACCCTGAGGTCACCCTTTGTCGGAATAGGTCGGCGCATCCTTGCGCATTGGGCAACAACCATGTTGCGAGATCCTTGAGCCACTCCCTGGTGCCGGCATCCGAGCCAGCTATCCGCATAATTATCCCTTAAGCGAGCCGTCCCTGTGTCCTTGCTTCTCCCTGCATTCCATGCCGGGGTGCATCCAGTGCATTATCCCTTTCCCTGTCATCCTTGATGGGAGGACTATATCAGTTGAATTCTGACAATCGTGTGAAATGTGCAAGTGCCACCGTCGCCTTCAAGAGCGAAAAATAGAATATAATTTTTGTATCAATGGGTTAGACTTTTCCTGAGCTCGAATAATGCCTCCGCGCACGTGACATTACTGCAAGATCGCACGTGCTTGTAGGAGATATCTCACAACGATTCGGGCGAATTTCTCAAGTCCGGTTTTCCCGCCTTCGGGATGCCGGGCCAGGGCAGTAGTCCGATAGCGATCCCGGCGCCGTCAGCGACCAGGTCGGCCAGGGAAAACTCCCGGTACGGCAGGTTCGCCTGAATGACCTCAATGCCCAGGCCAAAGGCCAGCAGCCCCGGCGCAAACCAGACGGCCCGGAGATCCGGCCAGGCGAGGCGGGTCAGGATGGTGAGCTCAAGGAAGGCGATCAGATGGTTGACCTTGTCGTTGGATGATGAGGGCACGGGGTAAGGATTATCGGTTGTCGCCAGGTATCCGATGGCCAGCACGGAGATCACAAAGGCTACTCGCCACAGAGCGCGATAATTCAGCAGGCTGGTCAGTTGTTGTTTCAGTGTTTCCATCGGGGAAGTCCCTGAGAGTTCCTGGGCTGTGGGAATGTTGCCAACATGATATGCTTTGCGCCCCGTCATTGTCATGGAAGCGGAGGTCCTGCCAGCGATGCTCAAAGGTAATTTTGTTCGTGGACTGGGTTATCTGGGTGAAGGTTTCCGCCTGATTCGTCAGCCCGGCCTGCGTCTGTTCGTCGTTATTCCACTTGTTATCAATATCCTGCTTTTCGGCTTGCTGTTCTTTTTTCTCGGAGAGCTTTTTGCGGGCCTGATTGCCGCCGCCATGGGCTGGCTGCCGGACTGGGCCTGGCTCCAGGCAATGGACTGGCTGTTCTGGATTCTCTACGGCGCCGTCATTCTGTTAATGCTGGCGTATGGCTTTGTGATTGTTGCCAATCTGATCGGTTCCCCATTCTACGGGTACCTTGCCGAACTGACCGAAAAACACCTGACTGGCCAGGAGGTCAACACCGATGACAGCTGGGCAATGATCATCAAAGACATTCCTCGCGCGCTCTGGCGCGAGGTCCAGAAAATTCTCTACTATCTGCCCCGTGCCATCGGCCTGCTTATCATCGGTCTGATCCCGGTCGTTAACCTGGTTGCAGCGGTTCTGTGGTTTCTTTTCAACAGTTGGATGATGGCGTTGCAATATGTCGACTATCCCGCAGACAACCACAAGGTCAGTTTCCCGGCGTTGCGCCGCTTGCTGGGTGATACCCGGTTGTCGGCATTCGGCTTTGGCCTGCCGGTGGCATTGGCGGCCATGGTGCCGGTTCTGAATCTGTTTGTGGTACCGGCGGCGGTGTGCGGGGCTACGGCTTACTGGGTGCGCGAAAACGGCGCGACCAGAAATTAATCGGTCTGGAGGTTTCTTGGATACATCGGAATTTGTTATCGGTCAGCGTTGGGTCAGCCACAGTGACACCGGCCTGGGGTTGGGTATTGTCACGGACATCTCGGGCCGAAGGGTCACCCTGGGGTTCCCTGCGGCCGATGAGGAGCGCACCTACGCGATTGATAACGCGCCGCTTTCCCGCATCATTTACCAGATCGGGGAGGAAATCGAGACCTATGAGGGGAAGCGTTATATCGTCCGCGCGGTCGACAATCTCGGCGGCGTAATGATGTATCACGCGGATGATGGCACTGATCTGCATGAAATCTCGGAAGTGAAACTGGCCGGTTCGGTGAATTTCTCGGCCCCGCACCAGCGTCTGTTCGCGGGCCAGTTTGACCGTAACGGTGCCTTTCGCCTGAGGTTTGCCACGCTTCAGCACATGGAGCGTCTGCGGGCGTCGCCGGCCCAGGGGTTGATCGGTGCCCGTGCCCAGCACCTGCCGCACCAGATCTACATTGCTCATGAGGTGGCGAGGCGTCATGCGCCCAGGGTGATGCTGGCCGACGAGGTGGGCCTCGGCAAAACCATCGAAGCGGGTCTGATCCTGCATTACCAGCTTCACACCGGGCGGGCAAAGCGCGCACTCATCGTCGTGCCGGACTCCCTGACTCATCAGTGGCTGGTGGAAATGCTCCGGCGCTTCAACCTGCGTTTTTCGATCGTTGACCAGAGCCGCTATGACGCCCTGAAAGACGAACAAAGCGATGTCGATGCGCTGGTGAACCATATCTTCGGCGGCGACGACTCGGTTAACCCGTTCGAGAGTGACCAGCTGGTGCTTTGCAGCCTCGACTTCCTGGTGAGCAGCCAGCAGGCCCGTAACGATGCCCTCCGGGCAGACTGGGACCTGATGATTGTGGACGAGGCCCACCACCTGGCCTGGCGCCCGGAACAAGCCAGCCCCGAATACCAGGTTGTGGAAGAACTTTCGGCGATCAGTCGAGGCCTGTTGCTGCTGACAGCGACCCCTGAACAGGTCGGTATGGCCAGTCACTTTGCCCGGCTGCGGTTGCTGGACCCGGCGCGCTTTCACGATCTGGAGATATTCCGGGAAGAAGAACAGCAGTACGAAGCCATCAACAGGGTGGTACGCGGACTGCAGGACGAAAGTTCCGAGATCAGCGCAGACGATCGAAAGCTGCTGCAGGCCTGGCTAGGGGAGGAGCTGGATCAGTTGTTGGCCGGTGATGACCCGCGTCAGTCGGTGATTGATGCCTTGCTGGATCGTCATGGCACCGGCCGGGTGCTGTTCCGTAATACCCGGGCTGCGATTCAGGGATTCCCCGAGCGTCATCCGACCCCCGTGCCCTTGTCGTGCCCGGAGATGTACGAGGGCCAGGTTTCCGGAATCCAGGGGCTGGCGCCTGAGCAGCTGGTACCCGAGGAGCAATGGCTGGCGGATGATCCCCGTGTGGCCTGGCTGGAGAAAAAACTGGCCAGCCTGCGCCCAGCCAAGGTCGTTGTCATCTGTGCCCGGGCCGAAACCGCCATGGCCCTTGAACGCTATCTCCAGCTTCGTGCCGGTATCCGCAGTGCTGCCTTTCACGAGCACCTGAGCCTCCTGGAGCGCGACCGGGCGGCGGCCTACTTTGCGGACAGTGAGCAGGGTGCCCAGGCGCTGATCTGTTCCGAGATCGGCAGTGAGGGCCGGAACTTCCAGTTCGCCCATCATCTGGTGCTGTTTGACCTGCCTGCCAATCCGGATCTGCTGGAGCAGCGCATCGGGCGTCTGGATCGGATTGGCCAGACCGAAGCCATTGATATCCATATTCCTTACCTGCAAGGGACCAGTCAGGAGGTTCAGTTCCGGTGGTTCCACGAAGGTCTGAACGCGTTTGCGGAAAGCTGCGCGGTTGGTGTGGCGGTGCAGGAGAACGTTCAGGAGCAGTGGCGGAAGGCGGTCGACGGTGACATCGATGCCACCGATGAGCTGGTCAGGGCCTCTGCTGAGGAGTCCCGGCGTCTGAAAACGCTGCTTCAGAACGGCCGTGATGCGCTGATTGAACTCAATTCCTGTCGCCGGGATGTGGCTGAAGATCTGATCACCGCCATTGAGGAAGAAGAAGGCGAGGTCCGAGTGCGTGACTATATGATGGAGGCCTTCGACATTCTAGGCGTGGATGTGGAAGACCACGCTGATCATTCCGATATTCTCCGCCCGGGTGAGCAATACCAGGCCGGTCACGTGGCCGAGTTGCCCGAAGACGGCATAACGGTGACCTGGGACCGTCAAAATGCCCTGGAACGGGAAGATCTGGCCTTTATGAGCTGGGAACACCCGATGGTGACCGGGGTGATGGATTCGGTCACCAGTTCCGGTCTGGGCAAGGCGGCCCTGGCCAGTCTGTCAGTAAAGGCGCTGCCGGCGGGCACCCTGCTGATGGAGGCGCTGTTTACAGTGCACTGTCCCGCCCCCGATGCCCTGCAGCTGACCCGCTATCTTCCGGTCTCGCCGCTGCGGTTGCTGGTGGACGTGAATGGCAAGGAGTTATCCGGTGCGCTGCCCCATGACCGCTTGAACGACCTGTGTTCAAACATTCGCCGGCGCACGGCCCAGGCCATAGTGCCGCAGATTCGACCCCAGGTTGAAACCATGGTGGATCATGTCGAACGTTTGTCCGAGCCGCACCTGGAGCCCATGAAGTCTCAGGCCCTTGACCAGTTGGCTGCCACCTTTGAACCGGAAATTCGCAGGCTGAAAGCGCTGCAGAAGGTGAATCCGGCGATTCGTGAAGAGGAAATCAACTATTTCCGGGACCAATTCGAGGCGGCCCGGGATGCCATTGGCCATGCCAGCCTCGCCCTGGAAGGTATTCGAGTAATTGTTACCGCGTGAACCCGGGTGTGATCGACGTAACTGGCTGACTGTGCGGCATTTGCTGGCCAGTCATCATCTGATGCGGTACCGTGAACGTAACAAACTGTAGTCTTCAACATTCCCGAACCATGGATGACAGAGAGAACCTATGATGACTTTCATTCTGTTTGTAGCGGCGCTGGCTGGCTTATTGATCGTGATGCGGCGCGAGTCCGGAGCAATGTCCGCCATTGGTGTGATGGCTGTGACCGGTCTGCTCTCACTTGTTTTCGCCTCTGGCTGGCTGGCGCTGGTGCTGCTTATCGGTGCCGCGGCAACCGCAGCCGCAGGTCTGCCGGGCTTCCGCCAGAGCTGGCTGACGCCGCGCGTTTTTGCCATGTTCAAGAAAGTGGCGCCAAAGGTTTCGGATACCGAGAAAGTGGCTCTGGAAGCGGGCACTGTGGGCTGGGACGGCGAACTGTTTACCGGTCGCCCGGACTGGCACAACCTGCTGGTTAACCGCTACACCGGCCTGAGCGAGGAAGAACAGGCCTTCGTGGATAATCAGTGCACCCAGGCCATCTCCATGTGCAACGCGTGGGACGTGGCGGTTGAGCGTGCAGACTTGCCGAAGGAGCTGTGGGATTTCCTCAAGAAGGAAAAATTCTTCGGCATGATCATCCCGAAGGAATTCGGTGGCCTGGAATTTTCGGCCAAGGCCCAGACTGCTGTTCTGCAGAAGCTTGCTGCGAACGAATCGCTGATGGTTTCCGTGGGCGTGCCCAACTCCCTTGGCCCGGGGGAATTGCTGGTCAAATATGGAACTGACGAACAGAAGAATCATTACCTGCCACGCCTGGCCGATGGCCGCGAGATTCCCTGTTTCGGCCTGACCGGTCCCCGTGCCGGATCAGACGCAACCTCGCTGCCGGACACCGGCATCGTCTGCAAGCAGGAGGTGGATGGCAAGGAAGTGGTCGGTATCCGGCTCAATTTTGAGAAACGCTGGATAACCCTGGCCCCCATCGCCACCGTTGTCGGCCTGGCCTTCCGGATGTTTGATCCGGACGGTCTGCTGGGCGAGACCGAAGATTACGGTATCACCTGTGCCCTGATCCCACGGGACACCAAGGGTATGGAGATCGGTCGCCGCCATTGCCCCATCGGCAGCCCGTTCCTGAACGGACCGATCAAGGGCAAGGATGTGTTTATTCCACTGGATTACATCATCGGTGGCGTGGACATGGCGGGCCAGGGCTGGCGCATGCTGGTTGAATGCCTGTCGGTTGGCCGTTGTATTACCCTGCCTTCCGGCGCGGCTGGCGCGGCGGCCTATTCGGTGGGCACGGCAGGTGGCTTTACCCGGATCCGTCGCCAGTTCAATACGCCGGTTGCAGATATGGAAGGTGTTCAGGAGCCTCTGGCCCGGATCGCCGCCAAGACCTATATCTCGCAGGCGGCGGTTAACCACACCGCCAACATGATCGACAAAGGCGAGAAGCCGGCGGTTCCGTCTGCCATCCTCAAGTATCACCTGACCGAGTTCCAGCGTGGCATCCTCACCGACGCCATGGATGTTCATGGGGGAAAGACCGTGACCCTCGGCCCCCGTAACTACCTGGGCATTGGCTACAGCGGTGCTGCCGTTTCGATCACCGTTGAGGGTGCCAACATCATGACGCGCAGTCTGATGATCTTCGGTCAGGGCGCGATCCGCTGCCATCCGTATGTGCTCAAGGAACTAGCGGCCAAAGATAACGATGATATCAACGCCTTTGACGACGCCTTCTTTGGCCATGCCGGCCTGATCTTTGGCAATGCTGCCCGGGCCTTCACCCAGGCACTGGGCCTCGGCCGGGCGGACGTGCCATTCGACAGTGCCGGCCGCAAATACGCTCAGGCTGTTGCCCGGTTCAGTGCTGCCTTCGGCCTGTGCTCCGATGCGGCCATGACTACCCTGGGCAGCGAGCTGAAAATGCGGGAGCTTATCTCGGCGCGCCTGGGCGATATGCTGTCCAATCTGTATCTTGCCTCCATGGTGCTCAAGAACTGGCATGAGACCCAGCCGGTGGAGGGCGAGAAGGAAGTCATGGAATACAGTCTTGGCCTGCTGTTGCATCGTACGGAAGATGCGCTGGATGGGTTCCTGCAGAACTTGCCTAACCGCGCTGTGGCGATGGTGTTGCGCGCGGTAACCATGCCGCTTGGTCGGCGCTGGGGCGGCCCCCAGGACGATCTGGCCCGTAAACTGGCCCGCGCCATTTCTACCGATACGCCGATCCGCACCAAATTGATCGCCAGCGTATGGACCACCGATGGCGAGGGCACCGTGGAGAATCCGGTCGCCCGTTACAACGGTTTGCTGAAAGACTATGACAAGGCCGAACAGCTCTACCGTAAGGTCACCAAAGCCTACGCCAAGGGCGAACTGCCCATGACGGCGCTGCATCCGGAAGAGCGGTTCGAAGCGGCCCTTGAAGCAGGCGTCTACACCAAGGAGGAAGCGGACTTCATGCGCGAGTATGAAACCGTGGTGCTGGAGATGCTGACCGTGGACGACTTCCCGTTTGATGCCTTTGCGCAGAACAAGAAGTCGGTGATTGATCACAACCCTGCCTGACCGGAGACTGCCCTGACATGTGGTTGTCTTTTCTTGCCGTAAGTGTTGGCGCCATGATCGGCGCCAACCTTCGTTGGGCTCTGGGGTTGTGGCTCAACACAACCTACCATGCAGTTCCATACGGTACGCTGGTCGCCAACCTCAGTGGTGGCTGGCTGATCGGGCTGTTGATCGGGTATTTCAGTCATGGCAGCACCCTGGCTCCGGAGTGGCGGTTGTTTGCCATTACCGGGCTATGCGGCGCGTTGACCACGTTTTCTACCTTCTCTCTCGAGATGTTTGCTGCTCTCCAGGAAGGCAAGTGGGCGATGGCCATTACCGGTATTCTGGCCCACGTTGTCGGCTCCATCCTTATGACTGCATTGGGAATTTACACCTTCGGACTGGTGAAGGGCTGATGGGTATCTCTACCTACATTTTTTTCTTGAAAATACCCTTGGCAAGTCTCAGATTCAGGAGTAGAGTTAAAAACGTAGGAAAGATTCAGCAAAGCATTTCATGAATAAGACGTACTCCGCAGTTAGTAGTGACCGTCCTGTTTTTGATTCCGCGAGTTCTGTATTTCCGTAAAACGTCGACCTTGCACCATCAAGGTGTGTGGCGGCAGATAATATGATTGATTTCAGGAAGTTTAAGTATGTCTACTACTACCGGTACTGTTAAGTTCTTCAACGAAGCAAAAGGCTTTGGCTTTATCACTCGTGAAGGCGGCCCGGACGTTTTTGTTCACTACAGCGCTATTCAGGGCAGCGGTTTCAAAACTCTGGCAGAAGGCCAGCAGGTTGAGTTCACCGTTACCCAGGGCCAGAAAGGTCCTCAGGCGGAGAACGTTGTTCCCCTGTAATCCTTGATGGATTCGGGAATAACCGCCAAAAAGGCAGCTTCGGCTGCCTTTTTTTTGTGTGTTTTATGGGCCGGCCCCTTGAGGGGTGCCTCAAAAAAACCCGGCGAAATCGCCGGGTTTTGTGATCTTACCGGTACGCCGGTGGGTTACTGGCCGAAAATTTCCTCATAAAACCGCATGGCCCCCGTCCAGGAGCGGGTCGCGGCCTCTTCGTCATAGCCAATCGGCATTCCAAACTCTTCGGCAACCTTGTCTGCGCCAGGGTTGGTGAACGAGTGCAGTACTCCGGGGAAGGTCATCAGCGTGAGGTCGACTTGTGCGTCCTGCATTTCCTTGACCAGCCCTGCGACCTGCTCGGAGGGAACCATCTTGTCGGCACCACCGGTGTACACCTGAACCCGTGCCTTTACCATGCCCGGCTCAGCGGTGATCGGGCTGCCCAGAGCGCCGTGAAAGCTGACCACACCATCCAGATCCACGCCCATCCTGGCCATATTCAGGACGACAGCGCCGCCAAAGCAGTAGCCTTGTGCCGCCATGCGTGAACTATCAACACTTTCATGGCTCTTCAGGATCTCCATTGCTTTCATGAAACGGGCTTTGACCTGATCCATGTCCTTGGTGGCTTCCTGCATGAACTTCTGGGCGGTGTCAGGATGGTCGGCCTGTTTGCCGGAACCATACATGTCCAGGGCAAATGCGGTATAACCTGCCGCAGCCAGTTTCTCTGCCTGGTCCCGGGCGAACTCGTTATGGCCCCACCATTCGTGAACCACCAGAATGCCGGGGCGCTTCTGCTCGAACTCATCGTCCCAGGCCATGTAACCGGTGAAAGCAGTATCACCGATTTTGTATTCGACGGTTTTGGTCTGCATTTCTGCCAGTGCCTGTGTGCTTGTGAAAATCACTGAAAGGGTCGCGGTTGCGACTGCTTTTTTGAGCGTAATCATCATTTTTTTCCTGCTCCCTGTGGGTCGGATTGACTTTTATCCAGGGTCTTACGCCTGGAACCGGTAAACCGATGCAATCAGTTGCCAAACCAGTATAGGACCTTTTGACTACACTTCATGCAGACACCTACAAATTAGCAAAGTCGGGAGGCAGTGCATGAAAATCGGTGTGCCGAAGGAAATCAAGAATCGTGAATACCGGGTTGGCATGACACCGGCGGCGGTTCATGAACTTTGCAGCCATAGCCATGAGGTCTTTGTGGAGACCGGTGCCGGCATCGCGATCGGATTTTCCGATGACGATTACAGACAGGCAGGGGCCAGGATTCTGGACACCGCAGAGGAGGTCTTCAATACGGCGGAACTGATCGTCAAGGTCAAGGAACCTCAGGCCCCAGAGCGGGCGATGCTGCGGCCGGATCACACGCTGTTTACCTACCTCCATCTGGCTCCGGACAAGCCCCAGACCGATGATCTGGTGAAGTCCGGCGCCACCTGCATTGCCTATGAGACCGTGACCGACCCCGCCGGCCATTTACCCTTGCTGGCGCCCATGTCGGAAGTGGCTGGCCGGATGTCGATTCAGGCGGGCGCCCATTGTCTGGAAAAGGCCATGGGAGGGCGGGGTGTACTGCTGGGTGGTGTGCCCGGGGTCAGCCCGGCGCGGGTTGCCGTCGTTGGCGGTGGTGTCGTTGGCCAGAATGCCGTGGCCATGGCAGTGGGGCTCGGTGCCCAGGTCACGGTGCTGGATCGCAACATGGCGGTTCTCCGACACCTCGACCATCTGTATGGCAACCGGATAACCACACTGTTTTCCACCGCCCAGACCCTGGATCAGGCGGTGACGGAATCGGATCTGGTCATTGGCAGTGTCCTGATTCCCGGTGCCTCGGCACCCAAACTCATCACCCGGGACATGATCCGGCGTATGCCAGAGGGCAGCGTACTGGTGGATGTGGCGATTGATCAGGGCGGCTGTGCCGAAACCTCAAGGGCAACAACCCACGATGACCCCACGTACATTATTGATGGTGTGGTACATTACTGCGTGGCCAACATGCCCGGCGCCGTTGCGCGCACATCGACACTGGCGCTGAACAATGTGACCCTGCCGTTTGTGGCGGCACTGGCCAACAAGGGCCCGGACCGGGCCATGAAGGAAGACCCGCACCTGCGGGCCGGGCTTAATGTGGCGGCTGGCAAGGTAACCTACAGGGAAGTGGCTGAAGCCACCGGGCACTCATACACCAACCCTGAATCCCTGCTGGGATCCTGAGCGGAAAACACTCTGGAGACACCATGAAACTGATTGGATCCACCACTTCACCTTACGTTCGACGTATCCGCATTCTGCTGGATGAGGAGCCCTATGAATTCATCAACCTCAACATCTATGGTGAAGGCCGGGACGAACTCAGACGCAATAACCCGACGCTTAAAATTCCGGTACTCGAAGATGAGGGTCAGGAGATCTATGATTCGCGCATTATCGCCCGCTACACCAGTGCCAAGCAGGGCCGGGATCCGCTGACCTGGAATCAGGAAAACCAGCTGACCATGATCGACGGTGCCAATGATTCCGCCGTCACCATGCTGCTTTCAGAAAAGTCCGGCATTGATACCAGCCAGGACCTGATGTTCTATAACCTGCAGCGGGAGCGGATCATGACCACGCTGCGGACATTGACAGCAATGGTGGAAGACGGTCAGTTCGAGACCTGGAACTACCCGGCCATCTGTCTGTATTGCCTGATAGACTGGCTGGATTTCCGGGATCTGGTGGATTTCAGCGGCATTGAAAGCCTTCTGGCGTTTCGCGACAGCCGCAAGGATTACCCCTGGGTGGCGGAGACCGATCCCCGCAACTCCTGATGCCTCCGCGGCCGGTATCTTCCGGCCGCACTTGTTTGAATTCAGGATTACGAACGCTTTTTCATTGGTTGCCCTTTCCACTCTTCCATTCTTGACTATAGTTAAGAGTAAGGAACGGCTGCTGATCCGACAGTGTCCCGATCCCGTATTTCAAAATACCAACAACAGCAAAAAAAGGGGGGTTGTCCATGCTCCTGTCACATGCGTTCGGTCTCTTTACCCATCCTGATGAAGAATGGGCTTCCATACGGAAAGAACATGAAACACCACGCAGGGTCTACGTTGCCTATGTCCTTGTTTTGGCAGCTATTGCACCTGTCTGCGCTTATATCTCGACGGCGTACTTTGGCTGGACGGTGGGCAACGAGCGGCTGATAAAGCTGACCGAAATCAGCGCAATGCAGCTCAGCGTGCTGACGTATCTGGCGATGCTCGTTGGCGTGTTTGCGCTCGGGTATGCGATCAACTGGATGGCGAAAACCTATGGCGCCAAGGAAGAACATGTGCCCTCCAATGGCATTGCGCTGGCGGCCTATTCCTGTACGCCGCTTTTCCTGGCGGGTTTTGCCCTGCTATACCCGGTGCCCTGGTTCAACGCCATCGTTTTTCTGATCGCCTCTTGCTACGGCGCCTGGCTCATGTACGACGGCTTGCCGATCGTCATGGGTGTCGAAAAGGAACAGGCGGTAATGTACGCGGGGGCTTTGCTCACGGTTGCTCTGGTCATCCTGGTTTCCACACGGGTCGGTTCCGTGATTCTCTGGAACCTCGGGGTAGGGCCGGTCTTTATCAGCGGCTAGATCCGTTTTCAGCGGATTCCAAGAAACAAGAAAGGGGAGCTCCGCGCTCCCCTTTCTTGTGCCGGGTAAACGTTTCGTGAGCGGTTAGCTATCCTTGCTTGATACAGCGCAATCCACCCCGGGTTCCTCCTGAGGTTTAATGGTGATATCGCGGGGGTAGGGAGCAATGACGGCATGGCAGAGGCCGAAGAGCGGAAAAACGGTGAGTTGCATCAGCAGGATACGGAATGGCACGTACTTGAGCCGGTGGCTGTCAGGGAACAACTGTGGGCAGAGGGGCCCCTGCCGACGGAGGAAGCTCAGAATCGCCTGACCCAGTATGGCCCCAATGCGCTACCGGAAGCTCGCACCAAGGGGGCGTGGACTCGGCTTGGCCGGCAACTCCGCAATTTTCTGATCTACGTGTTGGCAACGGCTGCGGTGATTACGGCCAGCCTCGGTCATTGGGTGGACGCCGGGGTGATTATGGCGGTTGTTGTTATCCAGACTCTGGTAGGCTTCATCCAGGAAGGGAAAGCCGAGCAGGCTTTGTCGGCCATCCGCCACATGCTGGCCCCCAAGGCCCGGGTGGTAAGGTCGGATGGCCAGCACCAGATCGACGCATCCGGGCTTGTTCCGGGTGATACCGTTCTGCTGGAGCCTGGCGATCGGGTTCCCGCCGACCTTCGTCTGGAAAAATCCCACAACCTGAAAATCGATGAAGCCATCCTCACCGGCGAATCCGAAGCCGTCGACAAATCGACGGGAGCGGTTGCTTCGGAAGCGGCACTTGGGGACCAGACCGGTATGGCTTTCTCGGGCACCATGGTTGCGACCGGCGCCGGTCGGGGCATCGTGGTCCGAACCGGTGCCAATACCGAAATCGGCCGCATATCCGGGTTGCTTGCCCAGACCACAACCCTGAAAACACCCTTGCTGGAACAGATGGACAAATTTGCCCGTATTTTGTCCATTATTGTAATCGTTGCCGGCATTGCGATTTTCTTTGGCGGGCTTTGGTTCAGCGGCCTGCCGTTCCGGGAACTGTTCATGGCCGTGGTCGGGCTCACGGTTGCAGCCATTCCCGAAGGTCTGCCCGCGATCCTGACCATTACCCTGGCCATCGGCGTTCGCCAGATGGCTCGCCGAAAAGCGGTCGTCCGGCGAATGCCGGTGATCGAGACTCTCGGCGCCGTCTCGGTAATCTGCTCTGATAAAACGGGAACCCTGACCCGTAACGAAATGATGGTAACCCGGGCAGTGCTGTCTGGTGCCCGGCTGGAGGTAACCGGGGAAGGGTACGATTTTGATGGCGCGGTGAATGGTGAAAGCGGCCAGCTGGCGGAATCGCCCCTGCTGGGCGAGTTGGCACGGGCATCGGCGCTGTGCAACGACGCTCATGTGCATCACGATTCCGGCCAGGTCCATATCAATGGCGATCCCATGGAAGCCGCGCTCTCAGTGTTTGCCCGTAAAGCCGGGTTTGATGTGGAAAGTGGAGCCATCGACTGGCCCCGGAAAGACGAAATCCCCTTCGATACCCAGAATCGATTTATGGCAACGTTGAACCACGATCATCATGGCCACAGTGTTATCTACCTCAAAGGTGCGCCGGAACGCATTCTCGACATGTGTGCCAGCGAGGTTGCCGAGTCCGGTGAGACAATGGCCCTGAGCCGGGCATTCTGGGATCAGGTGATTACCGAGATGGCATCGGAGGGGCTCCGGGTGTTGGCTCTGGCCCGTAAACCGGCAGAGCGGGGCTTCACGGAGCTGGCGATTGAAGATCTGGAGGAAGGCGCGGAGCTGCTCGGCCTGGTCGGGTTGCTAGACCCGCCCCGGCATGAGGCGATCCGGGCCATAGCCGACTGCCACGACGCTGGAATCCGGGTCAAGATGATCACCGGAGACCATGGGGTAACAGCCGGGGCGATTGCCCGGAAGCTGGGGCTGAAAAATACCGGGCGGGTGCTGACAGGCAAAGAACTGGACCATCTTGATGATGACCAGCTACGTGACCTTGTTGGCGAAGTGGATGTTTTTGCCCGCACCAGTCCCGAACACAAATTGAGGCTGGTGAAAGCGCTTCAGGCCTTGCATGGTGTGGTGGCCATGACTGGCGACGGGGTAAATGACGCGCCTGCTCTGAAACGGGCGGATGTGGGCATTGCCATGGGGGTAAAGGGGTCCGAAGCGGCCCGGGAGGCCTCTTCCGTGGTGTTGCTGGATGACAACTTTGCCAGTATTGCCGCCGCCGTGCGCGAGGGCAGAACCGTTTACGCCAACCTTAAGAAGGGCATTGCCTTCATGCTACCGATTAATGGTGGCGAATCCATCAGCCTGATTACGGCTCTGTTGCTAGGTTTGACCCTGCCAATCTCCGCCCTGCAGATTCTTTGGGTTAACATGGTCAGCTCTGTTGTCCTGGCCATGACCCTGGCGTTCGAGCCGGCGGAGCCGGATGTCATGAAACACCCGCCGCGGCCCCGGGACGAGTCCCTGCTTCGGGGATTCGTGGTCTGGCGGGTAGCCTTTGTTTCGTTGCTTTTCCTGGTGGGCATCTTTGCGGCTTGGTACTGGGCCATGCATCATTATGGCAGCGAAACCACGGCCCGGACTCTGGCAGTCAACACACTGGTGGCCATGGAAATGTTTTACCTGTTTGCGGTGCGGTATCTGGACAGCGCCTCGATTACCTTGCGCGGTGTGTTGGGAACGCCAATTGTGTTAGCCGCAGTGGCAGTGGTGATTGCGTTACAGTTGCTATTCACCTATCTGCCGTGGTTCAACCGTACCTTTGGTAGCGAGGGGTTGAGCCTCGAGATGCTCGGCTTTGCCGCCGGCTCCGGCGTAGCGCTTCTGGTGGTTCTGGAGCTCGAGACCGCGATTAGAAAACGCCTGCTCAGGGCAGGCCCCGGATAATCACGATCGGGTCGCCCCGACCTTCCACCGCAGCCAGTTCGGCACTGGACAGCCACTCGCCGGGCGGCTTGTCCATAACGTTGGCGCAGGCGGCCAGGGTATGGGCCCAGGAGCAGCCATTGGCGAACAGCATGCCGGCCTCGTTCAGGGTGCCGCCCCGATTGATGTAGCCAAGAACCCGTGCTCGTGAAGGTTCGGGGAACAGCGGATACAGATGCCCGCGGAATACTTCGGGGCGCATGTGGGTAAGGGCGACCCGGCAATGAATGCGTTGGGGGAATAGCCGCTCGCGTTCAAATTCAGACAGGCAGGTCTCGGCTTCCATCGTGTCCCGTGGCTGCCGGAATCGCCCGGGCTCCTGGATGTAGACCAGCCGGAACGGTGTGCCGGTTTCCCGAAGGCGTTCGCAGGCCCTTATGGCTTCAGATAACTGGTAGGCGCCGTTGGCCATCAGAAGCAGCGGCTCGCCGGCAGACGTGTCCTCGTCCACTACCAGAGCGCCGTGCCTGGCCAGCAAATTGGCTTCACGAGTATTGAAGACGCAGGGCCGTTCGCGCTTGGGAATGACCATGCAGCTTATTGTGCCCCGTTCGCTGAACACCGACGGCAGCGAGGCGAGCGTGCTGTTGTAGTCTGCGGGAAACAGGACCCGGGAAACGTCATTCATTTCTCCTAGCAGACCTTCACAGAAGGTGGTGTCCTGGTGGGACTGCTCGTTCTTGCCATTTTCCCAGGTGTGGGACGTGGCAATCACCGGCAGGCCAAGCCAACGTGGTGGTCGGCCGACCTCTTTCTGGTGCCGGGCAAAAATCAGCTCCTGGCGGACGGCCCCGAGCATTTTCACACAGAAGGCCTCGTAGCTTGCCACCAGATTCAGCCCGGCCTTGTTGGCCAGACAGGCGGACACCACAGCCTCCTCATTGAGGGCGGTGATGATCTTGCCGTGAACCGACTCCTGATTATTTTCCGGATCGTTGACCCGGTGTTTCAGATCCTCCAGCACGCCGCCAAGCCGATTGCTCGCCAGCTCGTCCGGGTTGCCCACTCTGGCTCTCAGGCCAGGATTCTCGGCCACCAGTGCCCGGAAAAAGTCATCCACCGCCTTCATGGGTGAGGTTTGATCCGGGTTGGGTGGCAGTTTCGGAATCACCAGGTCCGGCGGGTTTCGGATTGCCAGGGGGTGATCCCGCTCCAGCGGGCGGGCCTGCTGTGCGTGCTGATTCAGCTGGGCTATGCTGTTATGAAGTTCATCCGGTGCCACCCATAAACGGGCCACGTGGTCATTGAACAACTCCCGGGCATGGGCATCCATGCGAGGGTTGCCCGGAAGCGGCAGGTTGTGGGCAGCATTGCTGCCGGCTCCGTAAAACCCGTAGCCCTTGACCGTCTCCGCGATGCCGTAGGGCACCCGTACCGGATAGCGACTGTTTCCTTTCAGGGCCGCCTCGCCATTGGCCGCAAGTGCCTGTTCCATCTCGTAGATGGCGCAGACAAAAGCAGCAGGGTCCCGGCCATCAAACCGGAAGGGCACGAAGCCACGGTGCTCCAGATGCGCCTCAAAGCGTTCAAGGCCCTCGCGAGTGCCCAGTTCGGTGCGCTGTTCAATGCGCCGGCCATTGGCAATCATCACCGGCATCACGGCGCCACAATCCTCCGCCCGCCACCAGCGTGGAATCCAGTCGCTGCCCCGTTGTTCTTCGGCGGCACCGTCGGACAGAAACGCGACCAGAGACTCTCCGGGTAGCGGCATATGGGCATATTGAAGCTCGGCAAACCCCAGATAGCCGCCTTCCAGAATGCCGCCGGCCGTGTGCGGATTAACATGGCTCCCCAAGGGAGCAGCCATGGTTCCATCCGGGTTTTGCCGGTAATTGTAGAAGTCGGCCACCAGAGCCGAGAGTCCGTCTGGGCCGCGATAACGTTCCTTTTGTTCCGGGTGCAGGTTGCCGGTAAGAACATTCAGGGCGTCCACGGCGGCCACGCAGTGGCCCTGACCCATCAGCCAGCTTCGGGTGTGGCCGGTCAGGTTGTTCAGTGCCAGGTAGGCAGCATAGGCCGGCACCATGTTCAGGGAGCCGCCGGTATGGCCTTCCGGGCTGGTTTTAAAATCCTGGGAGGTCAGTGGTTGCCCGGAGACATCCACTCGCCGGGCATAGGTCATGTGGACCACCAGCCACAACCCGGCACTGGTAAGGCGGTCCAGGTCCGCAAGCTTGCGATAGACAGCCGCGGCATCCGGCTGGTGTCCCGCCGCTACAAGATGCTCCGCGAGGACCCGTACCCGTTGTTTGGTTGCTTCTCCATGATGGACAACACCATAGCCGTCGCACCAGCGCCGATAATCCGGGCAGTCCGAAGCGGTGTTATCCACCGGTGCTGATGGAATGGGTGATGGCATGGTATGCCTCCATGGCTCCAGTGTGTCTGCAAATTGTAGAGCCACCTCTGAAAGCTCCCATTGATTCAGGTCATTCGGAAATACATCTTTCTTTCACCACTTTTGACTAGGGGCGTGTAGGTGGGTAGCCGAGCCGCATAGGACTTTGGAAGCGGAATGCCCGTTGCCGATTGCCATGGTTTCTGAGAGTCTGGTCGGATAAGTCATTTGAAAACGGAGCTCCCATGACGCAAGACACAAATCAGGACAAACGCCGGAAATATTCTTCGCCTGTGGTGGACGGCATTAGCAAATCCGCCAGTCGCGCCATGCTTCGGGCGGTCGGGTTCACCGATGACGATTTCAGGAAGCCCCAGATCGGGATTGCGTCTACTTGGAGTAACCTTACGCCCTGCAATATGCACATCAATCAGCTGGCCGAAGAGTCGGCCGCCGGTGCCGATGAGGCCGGAGGCAAGTCGCTGATCTTCAATACCATCACGGTTTCGGATGGCATTGCCAATGGTACCGAAGGCATGAAGTATTCCCTGGTGTCCCGGGAGGTAATTGCAGATTCCATTGAGACGGTTGCTGGCTGTGAGGGCTTTGATGGCTTGGTGGCCATCGGTGGCTGCGACAAGAACATGCCCGGCTGCATGATGGGGCTGGCTCGCCTGAACCGGCCGTCGGTGTTTGTCTATGGCGGCACCATTATGCCCGGTGAGAACCATACCGATATCATCTCCGTTTTCGAGGCCGTGGGTGCCCACGCCCGGGGCGATCTGGATCTGATTGAGGTCAAGCAGATCGAGGAAACCGCGATTCCGGGGCCGGGGTCCTGTGGCGGCATGTATACCGCTAACACCATGGCGTCTGCCATTGAGGCCATGGGCATGAGCCTGCCGGGCAGCTCCGCCCAGAACGCAGTGTCAGACACCAAAGCGGCGGATTGTCGTGGTGCCGGGGCCGCGGTGCTGAACCTGCTGGAGAAAGACATCAAGCCCAGCGACATCATGACGCGGAAAGCCTTTGAGAATGCCATCACCGTGGTGATTGCCCTGGGTGGATCCACCAATGCGGTGCTGCATCTACTGGCCATGGCCAGTACGGTGGGTGTGGATCTGGAGCTGGAAGACTTTGTCGAGATTGGCAAGCGGGTGCCGGTACTGGCGGATCTTCGTCCGAGCGGGCATTACATGATGTCGGAGCTGGTGGCCATTGGCGGTATCCAGCCTCTGATGAAGATGCTGCTGGACCGGGGCCTGCTGCACGGCGAATGCCTGACCGTGACCGGTCAGACCCTGGCGGAGAACCTGGCCGACGTTGCGCCCTATCCGGAGGGGCAGGACATCATTCACGCCTTTGATAACCCCATCAAGGCTGACAGTCATCTGCGCATCCTGTTCGGCAATCTGGCGCCGACCGGCGCGGTGGCCAAGATCACCGGCAAGGAAGGCACTCACTTTGCCGGCCGGGCCCGGGTATTCCATTCGGAAGAAGAGGCCCAGGAGCGGATTCTGGATGGCACGGTGGTGGCCGGTGATGTGCTGGTTATCCGTTATGAAGGCCCGAAAGGTGGGCCAGGCATGAGGGAAATGCTCAGCCCCACGTCCGCCATTATGGGCAAGGGCCTTGGCAGCGACGTGGCGCTGATAACCGATGGGCGGTTTTCCGGGGGCAGCCACGGGTTCGTGGTTGGCCATATCACGCCGGAAGCGGCCGAGGGCGGTCCCATTGCGCTGGTTGAGGATGGCGACACCATTACCATTGATGCCGTCAGCAACAGGATCGAGCTGGGTGTATCGGATCAGGAGCTGGAACAACGCCGACAAGCATGGCGGGCGCCAGCGCCGCGCTTTACCCGGGGCGTGCTGGCGAAATATGCCCGTACGGTGAGTTCGGCGTCCAAAGGCGCCATTACCGATTTGCCATGAGCTGATGCTGCTGGCGGATCGCTGGTACAATGACGGTATGGTATGGCAGGTTCGGCCCGGACAAAAAACAAGAGAAGAGGTTTTCACGCATGCGTAACCGGAGCATTGCGGTTTGTTGGGTGTTTTTGCTGGCCCTGGTGGTGCCACTGTCTTTACAGGCCCATCAGCAGGAAAAGTCCCCGACTACATCAGCCGCCGAGAGACCAGAGGCGGGACCCAACCTGGCCTCGGTGAATGCGGCGGTTGCGGTTGCCGGTGAAGATGAGCTGGTTTTTGGCAAGAACGCGGATCGTTCAGTGCCCATTGCCTCTGTCACCAAACTGATGACGGCATTGGTGGTTCTCGAATCCGGGCAGTCTCTGGACGAATGGCTGACTTTTCACAAGCGCCACACCCCGGCCGCCGCGAACGCCTACAGCCGGATCCGCATTGACTCGCAGATGCGCCGTCGGGATGTTCTGAGAATCGCGCTGATGTCGTCTGAGAATTTTGCGGCCTACACCCTGGCCCGCAGTCACCCGGGTGGTTTTGATGCGTTCATCGAGGCGATGAATGCCAAGGCCCGGGCGCTGGGCATGACTGGAACCCGCTACGTAGACCCCACTGGGCTGTCATCCGACAATGTCTCTACCGCGTCCGACCTGGTCAAGGTGGCGAATGCGGCAGCAGCCCATCCCGAGATTGGTAAATATTCCACTACCGATTACTTCCGGGGCCAGTTCCGCAATCCCCGTTACAGTCTTTCGTTCGGCAATACCAATGCCCTGGTGCATAGGGACAGCTGGGGCGTGGCCCTGAGCAAGACCGGCTATCTCTCTGAAGCCGGGCGGTGTCTGGTGATGATTTCGCAAATGAATGGCAAGAAAGTGGTCACCGTGTTGCTGGACTCCCTGGGAACACGCTCGCCCATGGGCGATGCCGGCCGGATCAAACGCTGGCTGGACACCGGAGCCCGTGGGTCGGTGGCGGCCGCCGCGCGGCGCTATGAACGGGAACGGAACGCGGCCTATGCGACCGCCGGTAACAATACGGTCAGTGTAAACTGATCTTCGAGGAATCACGGCATGATCCAGATCTTCACCACTGGCGGCACCATCGACAAGGTTTACTTCGACGCCAACAGCGAATTTGAGGTGGGCCATACCCTGCTGCCGGAGCTGTTGTCCGAGTCCAACATTCACGAGGGCTACCGTCTGCGGGAGTTGATGCGCAAGGACAGCCTGGAAATGAACGACGCGGATCGGCAGTTGGTGCTGGAAGCGGTGACAGAGTGCGACTGTGACCGCATCATCATAACTCATGGCACCGACACCATGGCCGATACCGCGGCGACCGTGTCTGGGCTGAAGAACAAGACCATTGTGCTGACCGGTGCCATGCAGCCGGCGCGCATGCGCCGGACCGACGCGGTTTTCAATGTTGGTTTTGCCTGGGCGGCGGTGCAACTGCTGCCGCCCGGCGTCTACATTGCCATGAATGGTGAAGTGTTCGAGGCGGGTGCCGTCCGGAAGAATCTGAAGGCCCAGCGTTTCGAGCGCACCTGAGCTCAGCCGAGACTGTTCTTTTCTGCGCGGGTCAACTCTCGATAGCCGCCGGGTTCGAGGGCAGGATCCAACAGAACGGCGCCGATCTGCAATCGGTGCAGGGCCTCTACATGACCACCGACCGCTGCCAGCATGCGCTTGACCTGATGGTAACGCCCCTCAGAAATTGTCAGATCAATGGTGCTCTCACCCAGAATGTCTACTTGGGCCGGCCTGGTGGGTTTTGAGTCACTGTGCAGATGCACACCCTGCTCCAGCTCCCGGACCGCCCTGGAGGTTAACGGCTCACTCAGTGTCACCCGGTAGGTTTTCGGACAATCCGTTCGTGGCGAGGTGACCCGGTGAGACCATTGGCCATCGGTGGTCAGCAACAGTAATCCGGTGGTATCCGCATCCAGACGTCCGGCAATGTGGAGATTTCGGGTCAGTTCTGTTGGTAGCAGATCCAGTGCCGTCGGGTGATCGCTGTCGGTCGTCGCGCTTACCACACCTGCCGGCTTGTTCATCATCAGATAGCGTTCGCCCGGTAAAGCCAGCGGCTCCCCTGCCAGAACCACCTGTACATCCCTTGGCAGCTGGGTGTTGGCCGCTGTGCAGGTTTCACCGTTAACCGTCACCTCGCCTCCGGCAATGGCCCGTTTGGCCTCTTTACGGGAAAGCCCGGAGCTGTTGGCAACAAACTGGTCAAGTCGCATGGTGATCAGCAATGTTCTCCCGACGTGGGTGCACTCGGACTGGCCAGGCACAGCACTGGGGTTTCTCCGGTCATCCGGGACCACAACAGGGCGAGGGCTTCCGCCTTGACGTCAGGCCTTGGCATGCGAAAGCTCGCGGTAGGCTGTATGTTGCTGCCCTTATCTGTCGCCAGCACAAAGGTAAAGGGGTGGGCGCCGGGGATGCCGAGCCGTATATCTGTCGCCATAATTCTGCCGTCTGACCGGCTGTACGCGAGAAAGCCGCCGGTAAACCATTCCAACCGCTGGGCTTCTGGCAGATGCTCAACGGCCCTGGCAAGATCCCGTCGACGTGGGAAATACTGGAGGTTCAGGGGCGCACCGCCATCAAGAAAGCCGGTGACAATTTCGACCCGCTGGTCGCCTTCAATCGCGGTAGCCCGCCACAGCAAGGTGTTGAAGGGCATGGGCTGCACCATCAAGTCCGGGCTCGCCAGCCCGGCCTCGGCCAGTGCCGGCTGGACCCGTTGGGTGATAATCTGCTGCGCCGCCACACTCCAGCCCAGGTACAGGGTCGAGAGCGCCAGCCCGGCCACAATCGCCGTTTTAGCGGGCGGGCGCAACAGGAAGGCAATGCACCCTGCCAGCAATGGCAGGGTATAGAGCGGGTCGATAATAAAGATGCTGTTGATGGCCACTGGCGGCCCTATTGGCCAGAACAGTTGGGTGCCATAGGTGGTGAAAGCATCCAGTAACGGGTGCGTGATCAGAATAAGTCCAGTGAGGGCGAGCCAGCGCTGGAAGCTGAGCTGCGGTTTCCAGCGCCAGAGCAACCAAGCCAGTATCGTGGCAAGGGGGGCGAGAACAAACAACGAGTGGCTGAAGCCCCGGTGCTGGGTGAAGTTGGCTACGGCGGTTCCGTAGTCGATGACCACATCGAGGTCGGGCAGGGTTCCCAACACCGCGCCGGTGAGCAGGACCGAGCGGCCAAGGGTCTTGCCGGCAACGGCGCCGGCCAGGGTGGCGCCGAGCGCCGCCTGGGTGATGGAATCCATGTCGGTTCAGTCTCGCCTTAAACAGTGACCTGCAATAGTAGCCTGTTGCTAGGGTTCTGGATCACTGGTTGTTCAGAACCTCCAGCCTGGTCAGCACTGTTTCACCCGGATAACCGTCGGCGATCAGCCCGTTGGCGGCCTGGAACTGGCGGATGGCAGAGCGGGTTGCCGACCCCATGATGCCATCCGGTTTGCCAGTCTCATAGCCTCGCTCCAGCAAAGCTTCCTGCAGGCTGATGATGTTATCCCGGGACAGTGCCGGCGTATCCTCCGGCGGCGGGTTCTGCAGCGTTCCGGCTCCGGCAATTCGATCGGCCAGGTGACCAACCGCGATGGCGTAGAATTCCGAACGGTTCCAGCCCATGATTACCCTAAAGTTGTCGTAGGCGAGAAAGGCCGGGCCCTGGTGCCCGGCAGGCACCACCAAGGCTGCATCAATGGGTTCCCGGGCCAGTGGCTTGCCGAAAGCATCAGTAACGCCCATCTCCCGCCACTGCTTCAGGGGCAGCCGCCGCCCGTCCGCCAGGGAGTAGTCAAAATTGTCGGGCAGAAGAACTTCTCGGCCCCAGCGATAGTCACCGTTCCAGTTCATGGACTGAAGGAACTTGCCGGCAGACATCATGGCATCCGGCAGACTGTGCCAGAGGTCCCGGCGCCCGTCACCGTCGGCATCCACTGCGTGCTGCAAAAACACCGTGGGCATGAATTGTACATGGCCCATGGCCCCTGCCCAGGACCCTTCCATCTGGTCAGCCGGAATCGCGCCTTCATCGATGATGCGCAGGGCGGCTATCAGCTGTTTGGTGAAAAAGGTGCTCCGACGGGGATCGCAGGCCAGGGTGGTCAGGGAGCTGGGTACCGGCATTTTGCCAAAATAGCTGCCAAAGTTGGTTTCCAGCCCCCAGAAGGCAACCAGGTAAGGAGCCGGCACGCCGGTTTCCCGAGTAACGCGGGCCAGCAGCTCCTGATGTTCTTTCAGCAGTTCACGGCCCTTGCTGATCCGGTCATCGTTAACCCGCCGGTTCAGATAATCGGCAAAGGTGGTCGTGAACTCCGGTTGCCGGCGGTCCAGTTCAACGACCCGATCCAGATGCTCAGCCTCGGCCATCACCTCTTTGGCGGTTTCGCTGCTGACCCCGGCGGCAATGGCCTGTTCCTGCAGCCGGGCCTTGCACTCGGCAAAGCCTGCAGGCCCTGGTGCAGTGCTGTCCTGGGCGATGGTGGGCAGTGACAGGAGTGATAAAAAACCGGAAACCAGTAAGCCGCGGGTAAGGCGGCGAGGACGCAGAATCCTTGCAGGTGTGGTCAGCACACAGAACCTCGATCAGGGTAATGATGGTGTGAAAATTCCAGACCCCATGGTAGCGCGTTTTCGGGCCGGAGGAATATTGTTCGGAGCCGGGTGGAGTGACAATTGTTTAACCTGCCAGTTCCCGGAAAACCGCATTTGTGGTCTTTTTGTTGCCGGCAGGTTTCCGGCGTCGGCCTTTGTTCTATAGTTGACCCTGGGAACCGGGGTGAGAAAACCGGGAAGTGGATAGCCAAGGGTCTGAAATATGGTAATGCTGAAAGCGCTGGTGGTGGACGATGCCAGCTTTGTACGTGATCTGGTCAAGCGAACAGTGCGCCAGCGCTTTCCGGTAATCGAGACAACCGATGCCCAGAACGGCCGCCGGGCCCAGTCACTGATGTCCAGAACGGCGTTTGATCTGGTTCTGTGTGACTGGGAAATGCCGGAAATGTCCGGCTTGGAGCTGTTGCAGTGGATGCGCCAGCAGCCCCAGTACGAGAAAGTGCCGTTTATCATGATCACCAGTCGAGGCGACAAGGACCATGTGATTGAAGCGGTCAAGGGCGGCGTTTCTGAATACCTCGGCAAGCCATTCAGCCCGGATGGCCTGAGCAAGAAAATTATCAAGGTCATGGGCGGCAAACTGAAGGACGCTATGGGTCACAGCGGCAAGTCCATGGCCAGTCCGGCGGATGCCTTCACGGAATCTGCAGAGCTGCTGACTCGCAAGTCGGAGTCGGCGCCCGCACCGGAGGCGCCAGAGCGGCCGGCCCCGTCGTCGCCCCTGATGTCGGGTAGTCCGGCAGCCCAGAAACAGGCCGCCGCCCGCGGCGCAATGAGCCTTGCCTCTGTCCGATTTGCTGAAAGCACCCTGAAGTCGGTGGTCAAGGATATCAACCTGACCGAAGTCCGGGTGATCGCCAAACGGGACCAGGTGTTTCCCGGCATCCTTGACCAGGCGGTGGTCGATATCGAGACTGGAGAGGGGCAGATGGCCCGGTTGAATGGCTACGTGCATCAGTTACAGGCGGTGGACAAGCGCCAGGACACCGATTTCGTCAGCGTGACGATCCATTTTGTCGACGAGGATCCGAAGAAGTTGGAGGATCTGTCCAGGTTTATTGCTCGCTTTCGGGCGGGCCGTTAGTTTCCAGCTTTCTCCGGTATTCGCTCGACCAGCCTGTCCCGGGGGAAGTGGCAGATGAATTCGCTGCCTTCGCCAATGCGACTGCGAATTTCCAGGTTGCCATCATGATTCAGCAGAACGTGTTTGACGATTGCCAAGCCAAGCCCGGTACCTCCGGTGTCCTTGTGCCGGCTAGGATCAGCCCGGTAAAAGCGTTCCGTCAAGCGCGGGATGTGCACGGGATCGATGCCGATTCCGGTGTCTTTTACGGATAGATGGCCGCCTTCCCGGTTGGCGGACCAGGAAACAGTGATTTTCCCCCCGGCTGGGGTGTACTTCACAGCATTGAAGATCAGGTTGGAGAAGGCGCTACGTAGCTGGCTCTCATCCCCTTTGAGCAATCGGTGGTCACTGATCTGAACCGCGATTTCATGTTGCTTTTCACCACTCAGTGCCCGGGCATCATGGCTGATCTGGCTGATCAGTTGGTCCACATCCGTAAGGGTGTCATTCAACGTCTGTTCGCCGGTTTCAATCTTCGAAAGCAGGATCAGATCGGTAATCAGGGCTTCCATCCGGGACGACTGCGCGGCCATGGTGTTAATGGCCCGACGCCACTTCGGTGGCAGATCATCGGCGTTGTCGACCAGCGTTTCCAGATAGCCGCTGATCACCGTCAGCGGTGTCCGCATCTCGTGGGAAACGTTGCCAACAAAGTCCCGGCGCATTTGCTCCAGCTGGAACAGGCGGGTGACATCTTTGGCGACGATCAGGCGGTCGTTGTCACCGAACAGGCTGATCTGTATCTGCAAATGGATGTGGGGCTTGGCCGGGGAGTGAATTTCGAGAGGCTCCCGGTAATCCCGGGAATCAAAATAGGCCTTGAAGGCCGGCATGCGAATCAGGTTGTGGATGTACTGGCCCTGGTCCGTGTTGCGTCGGAATCCCAGAAGGTATTCGGCTGACCCGTTCCACCATTCCATGGCACCCCGGGAATCAGTCATGACCACACCATCGCGCATGGCGTTGGTGGATTCCTGCACCCGGTTGATCTGGGCCCTCAGGCGGTCCTGGGTTCTCAGATGATTCTGGTGAAGTTTGTGCAGGTTATCAAAGATGTCACCCCAGAGGCCGACACTCTGGGGCGCTTCGTCGGTGGCGCTGGGGTTGGCCAGCCACTGGTAAAGGCGTCGGGCCTGAACAAGCGTCCACCAGAGGTAGATGATCAGTCCGAACGTGAGCCCGTAAACAGGCTCGCCGAAGTAGAGGCCCACCATGGTGGAGCCAAACAGGCCACCGAGGATATAGCGCAGGTACCGAGACCAGTTGTGTTGCATCAAAAACTGCCTTGTGTCCGATCCGGGGCTGACACTCAGCTGGCCGGAGTTACTTACGCGGCTTTGGTCGAGAAGCGGTAACCGGTTCCCCGTACCGTCTGGATCAGATGGTCGTACTGGTCGCCAAGGGCCTTGCGAAGCCGGCGGATATGGACATCCACCGTTCGTTCCTCAACATAGACGTTACCACCCCAGACCTGGTCCAGAAGCTGGGAGCGAGTATATACCCGTTCCTGGTGAGTCATGAAGAACTGCAGCAGGCGGTACTCGGTGGGGCCCATGGTGAGAGCGCCCTCTTTGGTGGTGACCCGATGGCCCACCGGGTCGAGGGTCAGACCCTCCACTTCAATGGGGCTGTCCACGCCGGGAGGGGTCGCGCGCCGCAGCACCGCTTTCAGTCGGGCCACCAGTTCCCTGGGGCTGAAGGGCTTGGTGATGTAGTCATCGGCACCTACCTCCAGACCCTGGATCTTGTTGTCTTCCTCCACCTTGGCGGTAAGCATGATAATGGGAATGTCGGCGGTCGCCTCTTCTTTTTTCAGGCGACGGGCCAGCTCAACGCCACTGGTGCCGGGGAGCATCCAGTCGAGGAGCACTAGATCCGGGTGTTTGTCGACAATCAGGGCATGGGCTTCCCGGGCGTCCGCTGCCTCCAGATAGTCATAATCCGCCATTTCGAGGGCCACGGCGATCATCTCGCGGATAGGGGCCTCGTCATCGACGATCAGGACAGTTTTTCCAGTCATGAGCTTTAACCTGTGTCAGACCTTGGTTTATTGCTGCCTCATTACACCGCCCAAGTGTTACAAGTATATGACAGACTCAGCCAATCGCGAGATCAATCACCAGCCCTGAAAAAACGGCAAATCCGGCCCAATTGTTATTGAGAAATGCCTTGAAGCAGCCATCACGCCCTCGCTCCCGCGCCAGATACTGCTGGTAAACAAACAGGCAGGCCATTGCCACCAAGCCCAGATAATAAAAGGTACCCAGTTCCGCCCGGTGGCCCACCAGAAGCAGGATCAACACCACCATGGCTTGCAGGATGCCAATGATGGCCCGGTCGGCATCACCGAACAGGATGGCGGTGGATTTGATGCCCACTTTCAGGTCGTCGTCCCGGTCGACCATGGCGTAGAAGGTGTCATAGGCCACGGTCCACAGCACGTTGGCGGTGAGCAGCAGCCAGGTAAGCTGGCTGAGTTCGCCCGCCTCTGCCGCCCAGGCCATGGGGATCGCCCAGGAGAACGCGGCCCCGAGAAACAATTGGGGCAGATGGGTGTAACGTTTCATAAACGGGTAGATGAACGCCAGCGCAGCGCCGCCGAAGGACAAATACAGGGTTAGCGGATTGGTGAACAGCAGCACCATCAGAAACGAGACAAGACAAAGTCCGGCAAACAGTGCGATGGCTTCCCAGGGCTTGACTCGCCCGGTGGTAAGCGGGCGGTCCCTGGTGCGTTCGACGTGCTTGTCCCAGTCCCGGTCAGCAAAATCGTTGATTGCGCAACCGGCGGCCCGCATGAAAAACACGCCCAGCGTGAAAATGACAACATTAGCCAGTCCGGGGCGGCCTTCGCCGGCCAGCCACAGGGCCCAGTAGGTGGGCCAGAGCAGGAGCAGGGTTCCGATCGGGCGGTCGATTCTGAGCAGCCTGGCGTAGTCGGCCAGCCGGCTCTGGATATGATCTGGCATGGCATCAAGCAACATGGGGGTGCGTCCGTCTGGTGTTATGCGAATTCAGCAAGTGCAGCGATTATAGCCAGTGGCAGGAGGCAGGTTAAAGCGTGTTCCGCCGAAACAGTGCCGGCAGGAAGTATTCGCCAACCAGCAGGGATCGGTTATGGCTGCTGAACAGGGAGCGCCGGGCCAGTTCCGGCTGACCCGCGGCAATTGGATTGCAGAGGCCGGTTTCCAGTGGTCCCCGTTCCCAATGCGGGTTGGTGAACAGGTAAGCGCCCAGGGGCCTGTCGCCCAGATGCAGGAGGCGGCGCCCTTCACCTTCCAGGCAACTCAGAGGAATGACGGTGCGCGCCAGTACCCAGGGCTCGCCGTCACCACAAAGCCGGACTTCCCGAACCCATGCGTGTTGCCTTGGCGGGATCCCGAGGCGCCGGGACTCCTCGAGGTTCGGTGGCCCGAAACCCTCCTGCCGGACTTCGACATGGAATGACCGGGTGCATTGTTTCTGCAGGGCCCGCGTAAACGAGCCCTCCACCTGCAACCAGTAGCGGGCGCGGCCATGCACCGAGGGATTGCGCAGCCCGGCGGCTGTCAGAGAGCGATACCAGACCGTTGGGGGGATGGTCAGGTGGCTGTCGATATCGCTCAGTTGGCTTTTGATGTCAGAGACCCTTGACTGCATAGATGCCCGGAGCGTTGCGCCAGTATCCCTTGTAGTCCATGCCGTAACCGAACAGGAAACGGTCTTCCACTTCCAGGCCCGTGAAATCAGCCTTCAGATCCGGCCGTGCCTTGCGGTCGTGTTTCTTGTCCACCAGTACCGCGGTGAGGACTTCCCTGGCACCGTGGGCCCGGCAGTAATCGGCAATGGCACACAGAGTAGTGCCTTCATCCAGAATGTCATCCACAATCAGAATGGTGCGGTCATTCATGTCAGCTTCGGGCTGCAGCTTCCATTCCAGAATGCCACCTGTGGTTTCCTGGCGGTATCGGGTGGCGTGCAGGTACTCGGCCTGGACCGGGAACCGGAGCCGGGGCAGTAACTGCCCGGTGAGGATCAGCCCGCCGTTCATGACGCAGAATAACAGAGGGTTGCTGTCTTTCAGGCGTTCAGTAATATCGTCGGCGAGTTTGCCAATTGCACTCTGTGCCTGCTGTTCGTCAACCAGGCAGTCAGCTTCGGCCATAACCTGATTCATTTCGGCGACGGTATTGGTCATATCGGTCGGTCCTGTCATAAAACGGGCGATTATACCGGAGAGGGTCGCAGGAAGGGAGGGGGCTACTTTTTCCGCGAGTCTGTATTTGTGGCTATTGGCAGAAACCCGGGGTGTTGTCTGTTGGCATTGGTCAATTCCGGGGCGATGGGTATGATGGCCTGATTCGACAGTGGTTCGTATCTGTTAACTGGATAAAGCACTTGTGCGCATGATTGTCGGACAATTATCATTGCGCCCTGATTGAGCTGGGAGAGATCTGATGAAGAAGTGGCAGTGTGTGGTTTGCGGTCTGATTTACGATGAGGCGGAAGGCTGGCCTGAGGATGGCATTGAGCCCGGCACCAAGTGGGAAGACGTACCGGAAGACTGGGTCTGCCCCGATTGCGGTGTCGGCAAGGAAGACTTTGAGATGATTGAAATCAGCTGATACCCCGAAGCTTGGTCACGCCGTGTGAGTGGGTGGTCATGCAGTGTATTGAGTTACGGAGAGTGCTTTTAGAGGAACGCGGTTATGACTGAGCAGGCCCCTATCGTTATCGTTGGTACCGGCTTGTCCGGCTACTCGCTGGCGCGGGAGATCCGTAAGCTGGACAAAGAGACCCCGGTCATCATGGTGACTGCCGATGATGGCGTGAGCTACTCCAAGCCCATGCTCTCCACCGGCTTTACCAAAGGTAAGGATGCCGAAGGCCTGGCTCAGGGCGCATCCGACGCCATGTCGGAGCAGCTGAATGTGCACATCAGGGCGTTCAGCACCGTCACCGGAATTGATACCCGGGCACACGAGCTGGTGCTGGGTGACGAGCGCCTCGCCTACAGAAAGCTGGTTCTGGCCTGGGGCGCTGATGTCATCCGGCTGAGGCTGGAGGGGGATGGTCAGGAGCACGTGTTCTCCATCAATGACCTTATGGACTACCGTGAGTTTCGTAAGGCCCTTGGCGACGGCAAGCGGGTAGCGATTATGGGTGCCGGCCTGATCGGTTGTGAGTTCGCCAATGATCTGCGAAACGGCGGCTACGAAGTGGACGTGATTGCGCCTTCCGAAGTGGTTATGCCTGGTCTGTTGCCAGAAGTTGCCGCCAATGCTGTTCAGCAGGAGCTGGAAAATCTGGGTGTCAACTTCCATCTCGGCACCGTCGTGGACCGGATCGATCGGAAAGACAGTGGCGTCACCCTGAGCCTGGCCAATGGTAAGACACTGTACGCCGATCTGGTGCTGTCTGCCGTGGGTTTGCGGCCCCGGACCGGGCTGGCCCGGGCGGCCGGTATTGAAACGGGGCGCGGCATAGCCGTTAACCGTGCCCTGGAAACCTCGGCGCCAGACGTATACGCCCTCGGGGACTGTGCCGAGGTAGACGGTCACGTTCTGCTTTACGTTCTGCCACTGATGGCCTGTGCCCGGGCCCTCGCCAAAACGCTGACCGGCGAGCGAACTGAGGTGAGCTATGGCACGATGCCGGTGATGATCAAGACACCCTGTTGCCCCACTGCCGTCTGTCCGCCGGCTCCGGATGCCCAGGGTAGTTGGGATGTGGAGCGGGACGGCACGGACGTCAAGGCGCTGTTCAAGAGTCCGCACGGTGAAGTCCTGGGGTTTGCAGTGACCGGCCGCTTTGCTTTGGAGAAGCAGGCATTGTCCCGGGAGGTGCCGCCGATACACGGGTAACACTCCGAAATGGCCGAATGGCTCCGGTTCCCTGGGGGGCCGTTTGTGCCTGCCGTTTGCGGCTTTTCATTGCGAAATCTCCCCGCTTGCGGTAGAAAACTCCGTCGTGTGCTAACGAAATCACAGGAGCAGGCATGCTTGAGGTAACCAAGAAGCTGGTGGAGTTGCTGGACCTTTCACCCATCGGCGACGATCATTTTCAGGGTGACAGTGAAGATCTAGGCTTTCCCAACGTGTTCGGCGGGCAGGTTCTCGGCCAGGCACTGATGGCTGCCAGTCGCACCGTTGAGGGTCGACTGTGTCACTCCCTCCATGCCTACTTTCTGCGTCCCGGCAATCACAGCATGCCCATCGATTACGAAGTTCAGCGGGTTCGGGACGGTGGCAGTTTCTCCGTTCGACGGGTGATTGCCCGCCAGGACGGCAAGGAAATTCTGACGGGCTCCATGTCGTTCCAGGTCGCTGAAGAGGGCTTTGAGCATCAGCTTAAGATGCCGGAGGCGCCGGCCCCGGAATCACTTCGTTCAGAACAGGAATGGGGTAAGATTCTGGCGCCCCAGGTGCCGGAAAGACTGCGCGAAACCCTGACCCGTGATCGCCCGATCGAGATCCGGCCCGTTAACCCGGTGAATCCGTTAAAGCCGGAAAAACGTCCGCCCCACAAACAGAGCTGGTTTCGCGCCCAGGGGCCGTTGCCGGATGATCCCGTGCTGCACCGCTGCCTGCTGACTTACGCGTCCGATTTCCAGTTTCTCGGTACCTCCCTGAACCCCCATGGGCTGACCTTCATGAGCAAAGGTCTGCAGGTGGCCAGTCTTGATCACGCCATCTGGTTCCATCGGGATTTCCGGATGGATGAATGGCTGCTGTACGACAAGGACAGCCCGAGCGCCTCGGCGGGCCGCGGTTTCAATCGCGGCAACTTTTTCAATGAGGAAGGCGTGCTGGTGGCTTCCACCACGCAAGAGGCACTGATCCGCCAACGTTGACAAGGTTTTCAACCGAGTTTGCGCTGGTTCGGTTGCTGGTGGTTTCGGCCCAGCCAGGCCAATAGTTCGTCAAAAGGAAGTGGTGGCGTGAGCAGGTAACCCTGGATCATGTCACACCCCATATCCCGCAGCAGATCCGCTGTACCATGATCCTCCACGCCTTCGGCCACCACCCGATAGCCCAGGCTGTGGCACATATCGATGGTGGTCTGCACAATCACCCGGTCTTCGGCCTCGGTGGCAAGATCCGTGACCAGCGACCGGTCGATCTTTACCTCGCTGGCCGGTAACTGCTTGATGTAGGAGAGCGAAGAGTAACCGGATCCGAAATCGTCAATGGAAACCGGAATGCCCGTGGCATTCAGGGAGTTCAGGGCTTTCAGGGAATTGCCAGGGTCCTGCATCATTGAGGTTTCCGTGACTTCAAATATGATCGCACCCTGATGGCCTTGATAGCTGCTCATTAACCGTTGCACGAAAATCGGGAAATCCGGTTCCCGCAAATTGTTCGGAGAAATGTTCACGGAAATCGTCAGGGGCCAGCCCCGGTCCAGAAGCTGCGAGCGCAAGGCCAGAGACTGCTCAAGCACCCATCGGGTCAGAGGTTTGATCAGCCCTGTCTGCTCCGCAAGACTGACAATCTCGTCAGCGCGAATCGGCTGGGGCCGCCCTGGCCAGCGGATCAGTGCCTCCATGCCCACAATTCGGCTGGTTTTCAGGCACTGTTTGGGCTGCATAAAAAGCACCAGCCCATCATTTTCCAGTGCCTGCCGCAGCTCCGAGACCATAGTAAGCCGGTCAGCGCTGTAGGAATCCTGTGCCGGTTTGTAATAGGCGATGCCCCGTTCCCGGGCCGAGTCCGAGCCCTCCGCAATAACCGCCCGGCGGATCAGTGTGTTCGCGTCCATGCCATGGTCCGGGAAAATCGCCACACCCAGTTGCGGGTCCAGAGGCACCTCCATGCCAAGGTAATCGATAGGGTACCGGATGCCGTCCAGACCTTTGAGAATCGACCGGGGAACCGAGCCGGTGGCATCCGCATCGACAATGAACGCAAAGGTCTGCGGGTCCAGCGAAGCCAGAAAGAAGTTGCGCTCATCACTCTGTTCCACTGGTATGGCGCCCGGCAGTTCCCGGACTACGGCATTGTAGTGCTTCGACGCCAGCTCCAGGATCCGGTCACTGTTACGGTGGCCCAGGGTCTTGGTAACGGACTGCAGATTATTCAGGTGAATGATCGCAACGCCATAGCGCTTATCCGGACTGCGCATCATCAGGTCGTTCAGCACCATCTCGAAACTGATGCGGTTGGGAAGACCGGTGAGTGGGTTATGCAGGGCGTGGTCCATGAGCTTGAGCTCGGCCGAGCGTCGCGCTGCCATGGCCCTGAGCTCGGCCTCCCGGGCTTCCACTTTCTCCTGCCGTTGCTGGTACAGCCGGGCCGCCAGTGCCAGTGTGAGCAGGATGGCTTCCAAAGCCGAACCAATCTGCATTCCGTAGGTGGTCAGGAAGGTATTGGGGAGCAGTCCGTATTTGTTGGCTGCGGTTATGGCACTGCCGACGGTCAAAGCGCCCCAGGCCAGAGTGTAGTAACTGGCCTGAGGATTACCCTTGACCCATTGTAACGGGCCAAGGGCGGTGAGGAGCAGGCAGCTGGGTATGGCCAGTGCCACGGTCAGGCGGCTTCCGGTGCTGTAATCAACCAAGAAGGTGGTAGCGGCAACGGCAGCATTCAGGGTGATTGTGAGAACAACAAGCCGATCCAGAGTAGGTCCGGTTTTCTTCAGCTTCAGGAACGAGCGGGAGAACAGCAGGGTGAACAGCATCGCGAACGGCACCGACAGCAGCATCATCTGGTTATGTATGGCGGGGCTGTCTGGCCAGATTAGCTGGAAGGTTGTGCCATTGAGACTACCAATCAGCAGCAGGTAGCCAAGGGTCGAGAGTACGTAGAGTAGATAAACCGGCTCCCGCAGAGCCGAAAATATAAATAGATTAAAGAAGATGACGGTAATCAGGATGCCATAATACAGAGCATGCAGCTGGTCTTCGGTTGATGTGTACTCGAAAAATGCCTGCGCGTTCCAGAGCTTTAGTGGTATCTGCATGGCCCCTTGGGTACTTACTTCCAGCAGAATCTGGTACTCACTGGCAATGCTTTGTTCGAATGGAAACAGGAAATGGCGGTTCAGAATGGGCCGTTGCTTGAAGGGAACTCGATCCCCGGTGATTATCCGGGTTGCGATTCGGCCATTTTCCAGCAGATAGAACGTGAGTCTGTCGAGCTGGGAATAGCGGACTTCCAGGAGGTTGATCGTTGCCGGGCTGCGAACGGGAAACCGGAGCCAGACCGTATCCCTGATATAGCCGAAGTTCGGGCTTTCCTCTTTCAGTATCTGCCAGTCGTCGGAGGCCAGCGCTTCCGTAGCGGTGAGCGTGCTATCGGGACCGGATCGGAGGTACTCAATCTGCGGGATATACGATGTCTCAGCCCCTCGGGAAGGTGCTGCCAGGCCTGACAACAGAGTCAGTGCTATCAGCAAACGGAGCCATTGTGTTGATACCACGGTATACCGCTTTTTATCGTTGTCTTTCCGAGTATGGCCGGTCGCCTTTAACGACTCAAGTCGGAGGCAGGAGATGTTTGGCAAATTTGGGTAAGCCGGTCAGACTTGGCTAAGCCATTCCCGGGCCCAGGGCAGTGCGTCTGCTTCCGGCTCCATGGTTTCCAGGGCGTCAATGCGCAGGGTATCGCCGACCTTGCGGGCGGAAGTCTCGTACAGAGCTTCCTCCATCAGTTCGCCGGCGCCGCAAAAGGTATCGCCGTAGGAGCTGTCGCCCAGAACGATCACGCCGAACGGTCGGCCCGGCTGCTGAGGAAGCTGGTCCCGCAAATCCAGATAGAATGGCAGCAGGTTCGGTGGCAGCTCGCCCTGGCCGGTGGTGGAGGTGCACACCAGAAGGGGGTCGTGGTTTGATGTGATGTCTTCCAGTGCCGGGTTCTCCAGCACGGTGACCTGATGCCCCCCGGTTTCCAGATCTTTTTTGATGGCTCGGGCTGTCAGCAGCGCGCCGCCGTAGACGCTGCCCACCAGAATACGAATGGCTGTCATCGGTTTACCTGTGCAATGTACTGGGTTCAGACCTTACGGTCCCATGGTCGCGCACGATCATAACGGGCGCGCTTGATGGGCTCAACTGGGGGGCTTAACCGGATGGATTTCTGAAGCGGGCAGCGGGCGGGTCAGCCTTCTGGCTGCGCACTCGTGGCGCAATCCGGTTGCGGCCGGATTCCTTGGCACTGTAGAGGTTTACATCGGCCTGTTTAAGCAGGGCGTCCAGGGCCCCGGCCTTGGCAATGGAACAGACGCCCGCGCTGATGGTGACCGGCAGGTTGTGTTCCCGGAACCGGAATGGTTGGCTGGCTACCTTGGAGCGAAGCCTTTCTGCCAGAGTCAGTGCCTGGATCAGCGAAGTGTCGGGTAGGAGCACCAGAAACTCTTCACCACCCCACCGGGCCGCGACATCGGTTTGCCGGATCACTGTGTTCATCAGCTTGGAAAATTCGCGGAGCACTTCGTCACCGGCATCGTGCCCGAACTGATCGTTGATACTCTTGAACATGTCAAGATCGATCAGGGCAACGGAGAAGTGGTGCCCGGAGCGCTGGTAGCGGGAGAACTCCATGGCCAGGCGGTTTTGCATGTCCCTGCGGTTGGGCAGCCCGGTGAGTTCATCGGTTCTCGCAGCATGCTCGTGGGTTTCGGCAAGTGCCACCAGCTCATTGCGGGCCTTGAGACGGCTGGCCTCAAGGACAAAACAGAATATTGATTCGAAGGTGAGCGTGGCAAAGAAGCGGATCTTGAAATCCATGCTGTAATCCGCAGCCACCAGTGGGAGGCCGGGAAACTGGAAGACCACTGCTGCGATTAGGTAGCAAAACAGCAAAACTGCAGTGCCGGTTTTCAGATCGGTGAGGTAGAACAGCAAGGGCGGAAATACGTAGAACCAGAGAGGACCGGTATTGCTCTCGCCGCCAGAGGCGATCAGATAGGTAAACAGCAGGCCGACAATGACAATCAGGCCCCCTTTTTGCCTTGTCTGGTTCCTGGTGTTGGCAAAATACAGCATGTTCACGCCGATCAGCACGATAAACGACCACAGCACCCAGGCATGGGTTGTGTGGCCCGCGAGCCAGGCCTTGGCGCCGATTCCGATGAGAAAGGCGATGGCGGTTGCCGAGAGCCAGGTGAGCAGGCGCGAGACCTGAGCGTCTTCCCGTTCGCCAGCGGCGATCTGGCCGGAGGAGGTTGGTTGGGACATGGAAGCCTTAGTTGTGGTGTTTTTGTAATTTAGACGCTTTTAGCCCGGATTATGAGTGAAGTTAGTGAAATTTTGCAGTCCCGTCTGTGATGTGTTTAGCCTGTATGGAAGATGACCATTTTATTTCAATTTTGTGTCAAAGATTTTATAGTTGCGCCGCGGCAGAGCCTGCGAGCATTTCCCACAGACTAAACGAGACCTGATCTGTTATGGCCCGTTCGAGCGGATTCCTGGATACCCTTCTTACCAGCCCTACCACGGAACGATACAGGGTCGGCATCAGCCTGCTTTTCCTACTTGGAATCTGGCTGACTGTCGGATCATTCAGCCAGGGAATGCCGAACAGCATGTTGCTGATGGCGGCGGCGGTCATTGGCGGCTATATGGCGATCAACATCGGCGCCAACGACGTTGCCAACAACGTGGGGCCGGCGGTTGGCTCCGGGGCCCTTTCACTAGGCGCGGCGATTGTTGTTGCCGCTATTTTCGAGGCGGGCGGTGCGGTCATTGCCGGGGGTGATGTGGTATCCACCATCAAGGGCGGCATCATTGATCCCACCAGTCTTGAAGATGGCCGGGCCTTTGTCTGGCTGATGACTGCGGCCCTTCTGGCTGGCGCTCTCTGGCTGAACCTGGCCACCTGGATGGGCGCGCCTGTCTCCACTACCCATTCAATCGTTGGTGGCGTTCTCGGTGCTGGCATCGCCGCGGGTGGTTGGGGCATTGCCGATTGGGCGGTGATGGGCAAGATTGCTGCCAGTTGGGTCATCTCCCCCGTGCTGGGTGGTGCCCTGGCGGCCCTGTTTCTGTTCGCGATCAAGAAGACGGTACTGTATCGCAAGGATGTTGTTCCGGCGGCGCGCACATTCGTACCCTGGCTGGTAGCCATTATGGCCTGGGCTTTCGGTACCTACCTGATGATCAAAGGCGTCAAAAAGATCGTTAAGGTGGATTTCCTTGAGGCGACCCTGATTGGTCTTGTGGCAGCAGCCGTGGTGTTCTTCATCATGCGTACGGTGGTGGGGCGACTGGCATCAACCATGGAGAACAGCCCGGCGGGAGTGAACACCCTGTTTACCTGGCCCCTGATTTTTGCCGCCGCCCTGCTAAGTTTTGCTCATGGCGCCAATGACGTGGCCAATGCCATTGGTCCCCTCGCAGCTATTAACGATGCCCTGTCGGCCGGAACGGTGATTACCTCGGCCAGTATTCCCCTGTGGGTCATGATGGTGGGTGCTCTCGGCCTTGCCGTTGGCCTGATGCTGTTCGGACCTCGGCTGATCAAGACCGTTGGCAGCGAAATTACCGAACTGGACAAGACTCGGGCTTTCTGTATTGCCCTGTCCGCGGCGCTGACCGTAATCGTTGCTTCCCAGTTGGGCCTGCCGGTTAGCTCTACTCATATCGCGATTGGTGGTGTATTTGGTGTTGGCTTTCTTCGGGAATATCTAAAATCCAACTACGCAACCCAACTCCACAAGATCATGGAACATCATGACCCGGAAGAGCAGGAGCGTCTCAAGCCGTTCCTTGATGACTTCCGCAATGCTTCGGTTGAGGAAATGGAAAACCTGCTGAAACAGGCCAAGAAGAAAAAGCAGGTGCCTCTGTCCAAGTCTGAGCGCAAGCGGCTGAAAAAGATCTACCGGGAAGAAATGGTCAAACGTTCCCACCTGGTAAGGATCGCTGCTGCCTGGATCATTACCGTGCCGGCGTCTGCGATCATGGCGGCTATCCTGTTCTTTACCCTGCGGGGCCTTCTGATCTGAGACCTTGGGCTGGTTGTAACTGCCCAGTTTGGCCATACTATGAAGATATTACGGGGGTGTTCGCCCCCGACAGTCATATGTCCGGGGAGTGAAGTATGAGTACGTCGAGTGAGGGCCGTCAGGCGAGGATGATTGATGAGCTTCGGGTGTTCATCAAGAAGGTGCTGAGTGATCCTACCATCGCGGTGAAATCCATGGAGATTGCCCGGAAGCACCGTAGTGACCCGAATGCCGATGAGATTATTGCCCGGGAAATCAGTGCCAACACGAACATCCGGATCCCGGAGAACTGGAGCGAGGCGGATCGCATGTTCCTGGATATCATCCACGATGTTCTGGATGATGAAGAGGCGCTTTACTGAGGTCACGCGAAATGCGGAGCCATCCCTGGCTCCGCACGGTTTTTGAAACGTACCCCGACCGGCTCGTTCAAGCTCTGGAATTACCTTCAAGCTTGTCTGGAGCTGATCTCGTGCTGTTTTAATACGGCTTTCGCCATCTGATGCAGGATAGTTATTTCATCCTGAATCCCCTCGTCCCCTGATAATTCCCTCTGTTCTGAGAGGATGTCTGCCAGTATTTCCCGCGTCGTTAGGGGGTTGGCCAATACCACCCGGAAGACAATGCATGGGAAATGGAAATAACGGGCTGGCTCAAGTCGGGTCCGTGAGACGAACGCCTTACCCCGTTCCCGCTGGGTTTTCTGGATGAACTTGGTGATCCGGTTCAGGCAGGAATTGAGCTTTTCCGCCTGCAGTGGGTCGGCAAGTTCCAGGGCCTGCTGGACGTTCTCCGGGCAGTACCGGTAGGTGAGAATGTTCAACTCCGGCCTGGTGATCAGTTCGAAGTCGGATTCCGCCTCGATCATTTCCGCAAAGCTTTTCGCCTTGTCGATGCCCTGGTCAATCAGGATTTCGTAGCCCTCCCGGGCCAGGATTTTCAGGCCGGAATGGATCAGCATGGACATGCCCGGCCGGGAGCCTTCGAGGGTTGTACTGCCCAGGTCCCGGGATCCTTTCCGAATTATATACTGGGCATGATGCTCGACGGCACTGGCGAGACTTGGGTCTCGGAACACCACCAGGCCCACGCCCATGGGCACGTATAGCTGCTTGTGAGCATCGAAGGTGACGGAATCGGCCTTCTCAATGCCTCGCAGAAGGTGCTTGTAGGTGCGGGAGAACAGAGTGGGGCCACCCCAGGCGGCGTCGACGTGGAAGTGGGCGCCGAATTCTCGGGCGATGTCGGCCATGCCATCCAATGGGTCGACGTTGCCGGTTTCAGTGGTGCCGGCAACGCCGCAGATGGCCATCACCTTGATTTTCTGACGCTGCAGTTCCAGGCATTTGTCCCGAAGGGCATCGGTATTGATGCGGTTTTCGTCGTCGGTATCCACAGGAATCAGGGATTCCCGGCCCAGGCCGAGCACATCGGCGGCTTTGCGCAGGGAGTAATGGCCGCGACGGGAGACCACGATGGCAGCGCCTTCGTAGCCATAGTATTTCAGTGCCCGGAACAGGCCTTCCTGGTGCAGGCCCCGGAAGCTGCCCTCGGCAGGGAAGGCACGGTTGCGGGCTACCCAGAGAGCGGTCAGGTTGGCAATGGTACCGCCAGAGCACATGGCGCCCAGGGCGTGGCGTGGGTCGTGCATCCATTTGCGGTAAAACGCACCGTCCTCCTGATACACAAGGCGGTGAATCATGCCCAGTACCTGCCGTTCCATGGGGGTAAACGCCTTGGAGGTTTCGGTTTTAACCAGGTTCTGGTTCAGGGCAATCATGATTTTGGACAGCGGCAGCATGAAATAGGGCAGCGCTGAGGTCATGTGTCCGATAAACGCGGGGGAGGCGGTGTGAACGGAGTTGGCCACCAGTTTGTCGAGCAGGAACTGGGCCTGTTCAGACACGAAGACGGGCTTTTCCGGGATGGTGTAATCGGAGAAGTCTTTCTCCACATCCGAAAGGTCACGCTCGACCGCAACGATGTGCTCCTGAAGGAAGCCGGCAAGGTTGCGGGAAATGTTCTGGTCAATCCGGCTCAGCGTGGATTCCGGAGCCTCGGGCACCGTGAACACGCGATACATGGCCTCAACCGAGGCCTGGGCGGATTTTTTCTTTCCGGTCATAGGCGCCACTCACACTCAGTGGTCATCCGAAGGGCCGGTTCCGGATGCCCTGCGGATAAGGCCGGCATTCATGTCCGGCATTGGTTACGGGTCACCTGCCGCTGGCAGGCGCACTGGCATCCCTGAGGGGGCGTAGTATACGGCCTGGCGACAGGTTACGCCACAGGGCCCCGGCCAGGGTTGCTGTGTTCCGGTCAGAGTATTTCCCGGTGTATATCCAGTATGGCTGCATCCACCCGGTCTTCGATCGCTTTTTCAACCTGATCGAGGCGCTGGGTGATTTGCTGGGAGGAGGTGCCCAGGGCCGCGACGGTCCAGGTGGCGCAGTCCAGGGCTTCCTGGTCGGCGGTTTCTGCTACGGCCAGGTCCGGTTCTTTGCCCCAGACGGCCTTGAGGGCAGTGAAGACTTTGCGTTTGGCTTTGAGGTCTTCGCAGCCGTAGAGCTGGAAGTGCAGGGTCAGGACGCCTACGTGGGGCGTGATGACCGGCTGCTGGGGCTTTTGGCCTTCCCTCAGGAGTTTTCTCAGCGCTTCTGACATGTCTGGTTCCGTGCAGGAGTCGATGGGGAATCCCCTCCAAAAAACGCTCCTTGCGGCACATCCCTGTGGCGCTTGGGCTCCGCCATCCATGGCTCCGCACATTTTTGGGAGGGGATTCCCCACCGACTCTCAAAGTTCTCAGTGGGCTTCTCACAGCCGTTCTTGCCCCCAGTGACCAGGGGCGAAAAACGAAGCGTTAGCTAACCGTAGGTCGGCTTAGCCGAAGGAGTAATCCGACAGGATTGGCTAACGGCACTCATTTAGCCTACTACAGGCGTTGCCCGTTTGATAATGGCTGCCGGGTCCGTGCCGGACGGCAGGTTGCCATAGTTCATGCCGCCGCCGGATTGCAGGCGGGTGGCGCAGAAAGCGTCTGCCACGGCTTTGTCGGAGTGGCGGATCAGCAATGAGGCCTGCATGACCAGGGCCATCCGGTCGACCAGGTTGCGGGCACGGTACTGGAAATCGCTGATGTCGGCGAAGTCGTGTTGCAGCTGCGCCAGGAACTGGTCGAAGCGGCGGTCGGCGCCTTTGGCTTCGGCCGCTTCTTTGAAGAAGGCGTCGAGGGTTTCGGGTTCTTTTTGCAGGGCGCGAAGAGTGTCCAGGCACTGGACGTTGCCACTGCCTTCCCAAATGGCGTTGACCGGGGATTCGCGGAACAAACGGGGCATGATGCAGTCTTCCATCAAGCCGCTGCCGCCGATGCATTCCATGGCTTCATAGGCGTGGTTCGGGGTGCGCTTGCAGATCCAGTATTTGCCAACCGGGGTGGCCAGGCGGGCCAGGAGGCGTTCGTGTTCCTTGTCCTGATTATCCAGGGCGCGAGCGATTCGCATGGTGTAGGCCAGTGCGGCTTCGCTTTCCAGGGCCAGGTCGGCCAGGACGTTCTGCATTAGCGGTTGTTCGATCAGTCGTGCGCCGAAAGCACTGCGGTGGCGGCAGTGGTGGGTGGCCTGGGCTACGGCCTGGCGCATGCCGGCGGAACTGCCGATCATGCAGTCGAAGCGGGTCATGGACACCATTTCGATGATGGTGGGTACGCCGCGGCCGTCTTCGCCTACCATCCAGGCCAGGGCGCCGCGCAGTTCGGCTTCGCTGGACGCGTTGGCGATGTTGCCCATCTTGTTTTTCAGGCGCTGGATCTGCCAGGGGTTCTTGGTGCCGTCCGGGCGCCAGCGGGGCATCAGGAAGCAAGACAGTCCGACCTGGGTCTGGGCCAGCACCAGGAAGGCGTCGCACATGGGAGCGGAGACGAACCATTTGTGGCCAACCAGTTCATAAGCCTGGCCGGGGCCCTTGGTGCCGACTGGATAGGCTTTGGTGGTGTTGGCCCGGACATCGCTGCCACCCTGTTTTTCAGTCATGGCCATGCCGATGGTGACGGAGGTTTTCTGACTGTCCGGCAGGTTACGTGGGTCGTAGCGATTGGCGAGGATCCGCGCCTCCCAGTCCGCCGTCAGTTCCGGTTGCTTCCGGATGGACGGGACGGCGGCAAAGGTCATGGTCACCGGGCAGCAATGGGCCGCTTCCACCTGGGAGTGCATGTAGTATTTGGCAGCGCGGGCCACATGAGCGCCCTGGCCGGGCTGGCTCCAGGGACTACTGTGCAGGCCGTTTTCGAAGGCAATGCGCATCAGCTCGTGGTAGGCCGGGTGAAAGTCCACTTCGTCGACGCGGTGACCGAAACGGTCATGGGTGTTGAACGTCGGCTTGTTGGCGTTGGCGCGGAAGCCCAGATCAATGGTTTCTGCGGTGCCGGCCAGGGCGCCGAAAGCCTTGAGGTCTGCGGTTGTCCTTCCGGCACCCTCGCGAAGAGCGGCCTCCTGAAGCGCGATGTCCTGCTCGAACAGGTTGTAATTCTCCAGGGCCGGTGGCTGGTTGAAGACCTCATGGGTGGTGGCCAGGTAGCGATCTTCCTGATCGGTTGATGGCATGTCGGGCCGGGATTGGCGCTCGTTCATTGCTACCTCCTGGTGCCGGTCAACCCCTGCATGCAAAAGCGGATGATGGAATCGACCAGCAAGTCGTTGTTGTCAGTAGTTGCGCAGGCCGGCTGGCTGGTCTGGGTTGGCGACAGCGGGCCAACCAGGCTTTCTGCGATAGCGCCGACCAGGCAGGTACTGCTCTGGCGTGCGTCCTGATCCGGTATGCAACCTTCTGCGATGCCATCCCGGACTGCTTCCTCAAACAGGTTGGCGTAGGCCTTCCGGTAGGCCAGCCGTTCCTCTTCCACTTTCGGGTCCACCGGCTCCGCGATCAGGGACCAAGCCATCATTGGGCCCCTGAGAGCTCGTTCCGCGAACTGTCTCAGAGCCCGTTCCAGCCTCTCGGTCGCGTTTCCTGAGGTGGCCAGTGCCTCGGCAACCTTGTCGACTTCGCGCTGGGTGGCCAGCCGAAATATTTCCGCAAACAGGTCTTCCCTGGACTCAAAGTGCCGGTAAATGGTTCCCGTCGCTACGCCTGCGAGGCCGGCGATGCGGGTAATTCGCGCGCTTCGGAATCCACCCTCTTCAACGCATTGGTAGGTGCATTCCACAATCCGTTTTCGCGCCTCGGCCTTACGCTGACGCATTTTCTCTGTTTCTCGATAGGCCATTACGACTCCCTGTAAGAAGTGAATCATTATTCATTATTTATGTCAATTCTGCTGGCTCTCAACACATGGCAAATTAAGGCATTATATTCATGGTGTTATGGCATGTTACAAAAAATAACAAAAAAGTCGTTGCCAGCAAATGGCGTACTCACAAAAAGCAGATTATAAAGACGCCAAGACGAAGCCGCAGGCGGTCGTTCGTCGACACGGAGTGAGGCCCCCTGCAGGGGCGCAGCACTCGACAATCTGTTTTCGTTGATGGAGAAAAGATCATGGGTGAATTCGACGAAAGCAACCTGGATCAGTCCGCGAGCTGGGCCAGTGAAGGTGACGACAACCACTCCATTGCCGGCCGTGCGCGGATTCGCGCACAGTTGCAGGCAGACATTGATGCATTTCTGAACCACGGCGGCAAGATACAGGAAGTTGACACCACCTTCCGTTCTGATTCCCCGCGCAAAGTGGACGTCGGTTTCAACAACCGGTCCCTCTGAATGGCAGCCGGGCAGGCCGGGGTGGGTTCGCCCCGGCTCTGTTTTTGATGTCGGTCTCGTTATAGCCAGCCAGCCTGGTTTATCCTCGGTCAATACCATCCTGTCCTGTTAACCGGGGCAAGGCGCCAGTCACCCACTGATTCCGGACCCGCCCCTGGCCATGAAGTCTTTTATCCGATTTTGCGTTACTTTGCCGGTGATAATAGCAGTTGTTGCCATACTTTGGCTGTCCACCACTGACCCACAGGAAGCCACCCCGCCAACCGACGCTCTCAATCAAGATGGGCAATCGGTCGTGATTCCGGAACAACGGTTTTCCGGCGAGCAGACTGCGCCCTCGAAGCTGGTTGGCGAGTCGTCGGCTGCCACGATTCCGGAAGCTCTGCCTTCTTCCCTGACAGGTACGTCTGTTCCGGGCGGCTGGGCCAGAACAGACCGATTAGGCAATCTGATGCCCACCCCGCATTTACGCCAGATGTTCGAGTATTTTCTGTCTGCCCTGGGGGAGGAGTCTCTGGAACAGCTGGTGGCCCGTATCGAGTCCGCCCTTGTAGTGCTCGAAGAACCGGCGAGATCCCAGGCCCTGGCAACCCTCGGTGCTTATCTCGATTACAAACTGGCCGTTTCGGAACTTGAACAGACCTATGGTGATGTGACTGGCCTTGACCCGGATGAGATGCGGCGACGGATGACCGAGATCCATGCCCTGCGCCGAACCTGGCTGGACGCCGCTACCGCGGAGGCCTTTTTTGCCGATGATGAAGCGGTTGACCGCTTTCAGATGGAAAAACGCCGAGTTGCCCGGGACGAAACGCTGACGGCTGAAGAGAAGGTTGCAGCCCTTCGCAAGGCCGAATCTTCGCTACCGGGACCGCTCCGTGAGGCCAGGAAAGAAACCCGTCAATTCACCGAGTATGAGCAGGTGCGTCAGCAGCTTGCGGACGATCCCCGGACACTTCATGCCTGGCGACAGGAGGCGTTCGGAGTGGAAGCAGCGGACCGGTTGGCGCAGCTTGAAAAGGAACAGCAGGTGTGGGACCAACGTTGGCAGGGGTACTCCGTGGAACGGGATCGCCTGATGTCGTCCGGGTTGGCGGCGAAGGAGCGGGAGGAGGCGCTGGATCGCCTCAGGGCGAGCCACTTCAACGAAACCGAACGGATCCGTGCCGAGGCGCTGGATTCAATCCGGTAATCGCCCTGTCATCAAATCGGATTAACCTGCTAAGGGAGTCTGCAACCGGCGGCGCTGGCCGTGTATGATGACGTAAGTGGCGCCGGACCGACGCCGGGATTATTCATCAGACTTTTTGTTCAGTCATTCAGGAGGTTGTCCGTGCAGAATCTGACTCCCCGAGCTTTCCCAACTACCCGTCTGCGTCGCAATCGGGCCAGCGATTTTTCGCGCCGGCTGGTTCGGGAAAACCAGCTCACCCCAGACAACCTCATTTATCCGGTTTTCGTACTGGAAGGCGAGGGCCAACGCGAGCAGGTGCCATCCATGCCGGGGGTTGAACGCCTGAGTATCGATCTTCTTGTTGAACAGGCAACTGAGCTGGTAGATCTGGGAATTCCCGCCGTTGCCCTGTTTCCGGTAGTTTCCGCGGAGAAAAAGAACCTTTCCGGTTCTGGCGCCTGGGATTCGGATGGCCTGGCCCAGAGGGCGGTCAGGGCTCTGAAAAAAGCGCAGCCGGAGCTGGGCGTGATCACCGATGTGGCGCTGGACCCATTCACCACCCACGGCCAGGACGGCATCATTGATAACGACGGCTACGTTCTCAACGATGTGACTGTTGAAGCGCTCGTCAGTCAGGCTCTCTCGCATGCCGATGCCGGTGCCGATGTGGTTGCCCCCTCCGACATGATGGATGGGCGGATCGGTGCCATTCGGGATGCCCTGGAGAATGCTGGCTATGTGAATACCCGAATCCTGGCCTATTCTGCCAAGTATGCGTCCAGTTATTACGGGCCTTTCCGCGATGCGGTGGGTTCGGCAGCCAATCTCGGCAAAGGCAACAAGTCCACTTACCAGATGGATCCTGCCAACAGCGACGAAGCGCTGCACGAAGTGGTCATGGACCTGTCCGAAGGTGCCGATATGGTGATGATCAAGCCAGGTATGCCGTACCTGGATATTGTGTATCGGGTGAAAACGGAATTGCAGGTGCCGACATTTGTGTACCAGGTCAGCGGCGAATACGCCATGCACATGGCAGCGGCAAAGAATGGCTGGCTGGACGGCGACGCGGTGATGATGGAAAGCCTGATGGCCATGCGTCGCGCGGGCGCCGACGGTATCCTGACCTATTTTGCCGTGCGTGCGGCCCGGCTGATGCGGGAACGACAAGGCTGACAACCGATACAAACCAATCGCCGGCGTGCAAACACGCGACGGTGAACAACACTGGAACCGAGGATACATGACAACGGAAACTGCCAAGAACCAGGCGAAAAGCGGTGAACTGAGCGTGCCTGCGCCCGTGGAAGTTCCCCCGTTGGGCGAAGAGGTAAACCTGGACGCTAATGAAAATTACTTCAACCGGGAGCTGAGCCAACTGCAGTTCAACTACCGGGTGCTCAAACAGGCTCTGGATACTACCCATCCTCTGATTAACCGCCTGATCTTCTGCTGTATCTTCAGCAGTAACATGGACGAATTCTTCGAGATCCGTGTTGCCGGGCTGCGACAGCAGATGAAATACGGCCGTGAGACCATTGGTGCCGATGGCATGATGCCGGATCAGGCGCTGGCGGAAATCAGCCGTGTTGCCCATGATTACATCCACGAACAATATGACATCCTCAATAATGTCCTGATCCCCGAAATGGAACAGCAGAACATCCATTTTGTGCGACGCCGTGAGTGGACGCCGCAGCAGGCCGAATGGGTTCGTAACTATTTTGAGGAGGAAATTCTGCCGGTTGTCAGTCCCATCGGGCTGGACCCCTCGCACCCGTTTCCCCGGTTGGTAAACAAGAGCCTGAACTTCATTGTTGAGCTGGATGGCAAAGATGCCTTTGGCCGTGAAACCGGGATGGCGATCGTGCCTGCTCCCCGGTCACTGCCGCGACTGGTGCGACTGCCGGATGACGTGTGCGACGGTGGAGAGAACCTGGTGTTCCTGTCCTCCATGATTCATGCCCATACCGACGAGCTGTTCCCGGGCATGGAAGTAAAAGGCTGCTACCAGTTCCGCCTGACACGTAACGCCGACCTTGAGCTTGAGGATGACCTGGAAGATCTGGCTTCAGCCCTGCGAGGCGAGCTGCTCAGCCGCCGTTTCGGCGACGGCGTTCGACTGGAAGTGGCGGACAACTGCCCCCAGGAACTGGTCCAGTTCCTGTTGACTGAGTTTGGTCTTACCGAGCGGGATCTGTACCAGGTCCATGGCCCGGTTAACCTGACCCGGCTGATGGCTGTCGGTGGCCTGGTAGACCGGCCGGACCTGACCTATTCCGGCTTCTCACCATCGATTCCCAAGCAGATCCGAAGCAAGGATTCGATGTTCGACTCCATCCGCAAGCAGCCAATTCTTTTGCACCATCCCTTCGAGAACTTCAGTCCGGTGGTGGATTTGTTGCGCCAGGCTGCCAAGGATCCCCAGGTGCTGGCAATTCGCCAGACCCTTTACCGAACCGGGGCGGACTCCGAACTGGTCGAAGCACTGGCGGACGCGGCCAGGCGTGGTAAGGAAGTGACCGCGGTGATCGAATTGCGGGCCCGGTTCAGTGAAGCGGAGAACCTTGAGCTGGCGAGCCGGCTGCAGGAAGCCGGGGTGATCGTGGTTTATGGCGTGGTTGGCTACAAGACGCACGCCAAGATGATCCTGATCGTGCGCCGGGAAGAGGGTCGGCTGCGGCGCTATGTGCATCTGGGTACGGGTAACTATCACGCTGGCAACGCCCGCCTGTATACCGATTACAGTTTCATGACCTGTGACGAATCCATCAGCGATGACGTCAACAAGCTGTTTCAGCAGCTGACAGGCATGGGTAAGGCCCTGAAGATCAAAAAGCTGTTTCACTCTCCGTTTACCCTGCACTCCCGCTTGCTCAGCCTGATCGAGAGGGAGGCCGACTATGGCGAGAAAGGCCGGATTATCATCAAGTTCAATGCCCTGACCGAGATCCAGATGATCAAGGCCCTATACCGGGCTTCCCAGGCGGGAGTGAAAATTGATCTGATCATCCGTGGCATCTGTTGTCTGCGCCCGGAGGTGCCGGGCTTGTCCGATAACATCCGGGTAAAGTCCATCATTGGTCGCTTTCTCGAACACACCCGGGTTTACTACTTCGGCAACAATGGCAGGCCGGATGTTTACTGCTCGAGCGCCGACGGCATGGAGCGCAATCTGCTGAGCCGTGTGGAAACCGCGTTTCCCCTGGACGACCCGGCCCTGGCGGCCCGTGTTCGCGAAGATCTGGACACCTACCTGGCCGATAACTGTCAGTCCTGGGTGTTGCAACCGGACGGCAGTTACATCCAGAACCAGCCCGCCGAGGGTGAGGAGCGCCTGGCGGCCCAGTTGGTGTTGCTGGAACGGTTGACCGGAAAAAACTGATTTCCCCGACGGAGAATGCTTTTGAATGCCAAATGGATGATTGCCGGCGCCGGAGTGCTGGTTGTGGCCGGTGGACTGCCGTGGCTGGTGGGTTATGTCACCGAACAGCAGTGGCAGCAGGCCGCGGCAGAGGTCAACAGTGCTCAGCCATTCCTGAAGCTGGAGACAGAGGAGTATCGCCGGGGCTTTCTCGGTTCAGAGCTGAGGGCGTCAGTCAGCCTGTTGAATCCTGAAACGGGCGAGTCCAACCGGGTGGCTTTCCGGGCGGATGTGACCCATGGAGTGACAGGCAGCCTGATAGACTTTGAGCCGGTCGATGGTTGGTCTGCACAGGGTATGGACTGGTTTCCCGAAGAAGATCCAACGCTGACTCTGGAGACTCGACTCTGGGGGACTGCGACCTTTGAGCTGGAAGTGCCGGGCATGTCGGTTACGGATTCCGGGACGGGCGAGTCTCTGGCCTCCAGTGGCGGTCTGGCAAGAATCGAGATCGGTGACGCGGGCACCAGTGCCGAGGCACTGGTGGTCTGGCCCGCACTGATATTTTCTGGCCCTGAAATGGATGTCCGAATCAGCGACTTCCGGATGGAGCAGACCATGAACCACCTCTCCGGTGAGGTCTGGACCGGCTCTGGCGAAGTTATGGCTGAATCAGTGTCTGTCACGCCCGATCAGGGACAGCCGGTTGCTCTGAACGGCATTTCTGTTCAGAGCAGCAGTGAGTCCGTCGGCAATGGCGAGCGTCTGGATTCGCGGGTGGCCTTCGAGGTTGCCGATATTGCCTTTTCCGATCAGGCGTATGGTCCCCAACGGCTGGTATTCGCTCTGGAGGGGCTGGAAGTGGCTGCCTGGAGTGCCCTTACAGAAAGCCTGTCGGCGATGCAGGCACTGGCGGTTACGCAGGCTTCGGGCGGCCAGGAGCAGTTTGATCGGCAGATGGCAGCCATGGAGCAGATCAATGCCGCCGTACGGAATTTGGCGGCGGCCGGCTTTTCCGTGGGTTTTCCGGAGTTGTATATAACAACTCCGGAAGGCGCGGTAACCGGAAACGCCCAGATCTCCCATCCGGAGCTGACGGCAGATCAGAAAGCTGAGATGCTGATGGTGATGCAACGCCTGGTCGGCGAAATGAATCTGAGCCTGCCCATGGCTCTGGCAGAGAAATATCCAGAGTTGCAGTTGCAGCTGGCGCCGCTGATCAAGCAGGGCTTGCTGGTTCAGGAGGGTGACAGACTGTTGCTGGACGCACAGATGAAGGATCTGGTGGTTGATGTGAATGGCGTGGAAATTCCGTTACCACCTTTGCTCTGAATCCTCGGTCAGGATCAAAAAAGCCCCGGTATCGGGGCTTTTTTGTGACCTCAGGCCCGTTCAAACTTCTGTTTCAGGGCCGCCTCTACCGCCGGATCGACGAATTCTGACACATCACCGCCCAGGGATGCGATTTCCCGGATCAGGGTGGAGGAAATGTAGGACAAGTGATTCGCGGGGGTCAGGAACACGCTTTCCACTTCCGGGGCAAGCCGACGGTTCATGTCCGCCAGTTGGAATTCATACTCGAAATCGGAGACGGCGCGCAGGCCCCGCAGGATCACGGTGGCGCCTTGTTCACGGACAAAGTCTGCCAGCAGGTTGCTGAAGCCGGTGACGCTGACATTGGGGATATGCGCAGTTGCCTGACGGACCAGTTCGCAGCGTTCTTCGAGGTTAAGAAGCGGCTGTTTCTTGGGGTTATAGGCAATGGCAACGACGATTTCATCAAACATCCGGCCGGCCCGCTCAATGAGGTCGGTGTGGCCGTTGGTGATGGGGTCGAAGGTGCCCGGGTAGATGACTTTGGACATGCACAGCTCCTTTCTTTTCAGGCGCTCAGGATAGCAGTATTTTTGGGCTTTCTGTAGGCAGCTTCAGAGGCACTCTCCCCGACCAAGTCCTTTTATCCCACCAACCTCTGCGCCAGCCTGGTGCTATTCCTTGCGGCCAATGCGTAGACCGACAACTGCGGGTTAGCGCCGATGCTGGTCGGGAAAACCGAGGCATCGTGGACACTGAGGTTGCTGACGTGATGGTGCTCGCCGAAGCTGTTGACCACGGAGTTCTCAGAGTTGTTGCCCATACCGCAGCCGCCCATCTGGTGGGCGGTGAACAGGCGGACGCGGTGGGGTTCCATGGGGAGCCGGTTAATGGCGGCTTTGGCCTCGGCCAGGGTGTGGTACCAGTCGGAATCCAGGTGCATCAGACGAACTTTTTCTGCGCCGGCGGCGAACTGGATTTCTGCCATGGTATGGAAGGCTTCCCGCAGGCCAGTCCAGAGATAGTCGGTGACCGGGTAATCCAGTACTGGGCTGCCGTCGTCCCGCAAGGAGACGGTGCCACCAGGGCTTTCGGGGTGGAAGCCGTCCCGAAGCAGGGCGATGACGGACTGCATGTGGGGCAGCCCGGCCATGCTGTTGATCTGGGTTTCACCGTGTCCAGGTATCACGCCGCTGGCCATGCCCGGGTGTAGCGGCGGAACTTCCAGTTTGTAGCCCACCGGGCCGTCGACGCCGTTGCGGAAGTTGAACTCGTCGGAGTAAATGGACTGGGGTGCACCGTAAAACGGGTCAACCTGTTGGGGCATCTGGGCGACGGCGGCGTTGACCGGATGGATGAAGGAGCGTTTTCCAATACGCCGGTCGGGATCCGGAATATTTGACCGCAACAGCAGTCCCGGAGAGCCAATGGCGCTGGCGGCGACCACGAAGTGTCGGGCTTTAAGCGTTACCGTAATCCCGGTTGGCGTTATGCCATCGCTGGCGAAGGCTGTGGCCTGGAGGTGGTCGATTCGGTCCTGGCTCATCACCAGTTTGTCGGCCTTCAGGCTGTGAAACAGTCGGGCATTGTTGTCCAGGGCGCCGGGAATGGTGGTCATCAGCGCCCCCTGTTTTGCGTTGGTTGGGCAGCCGACGCCGCAGTAGCCCAGATTCCAGCAGCCTTTGACGTTGCGGGGAATAATCTTCCAGCTATAGCCCAGCTTCTCGCAGCCCTGGCGCAAGATGTCGTTGTTGACGTTTGGGGCGACCTGCCAGGGTGCAACGTTGTGCCGCTCCTCGCGGCCGTCGAACCAGGGGGCCATGGCCGCCGGTCGGAGTTCGTCCAGGCCGAACTGGTCGGCCCAGTAATTCAGGGTGGCATCCGGCGTGCGGAAACTGCTGGTCCAGTTGACTGTCGTGGAACCGCCCACGCAGCGGCCCTGAAGAATCGCAATGGCGCCGTCGCGGGTGACCCGGCTCATGCCCTCCTGGTAAAGGTTGGCGTAGGAGGTCAGCTCGTCCATCTTGAAGTCTTTCTGGTAATAAAGCCGGCCTTCTTCCACCAGAATCACGGACAGCCCGCTGCGGGCGAGAATCTCTGCGGTGGTGCCGCCACCGGCTCCGGTTCCGATAACCACAACATCCGCTTCCGTGGTCAGGTTCTCCGTGAGGCTGGCACCATCGGTGACTTTCCAGCCCGATTCCAGACCTCGGGCAATACGATCAGTTAATGACATGGTTGGCTCCTTCGGATCAGCTGGAAATCAGGCGTTGTTGAATTGGGGGAGGGCATCGACCGCCTGCGGTGGCGGCCCGGGATAACCGGACAAATGCCAGAAATCCCGATGACCATAAAACGCCACGTTGCTGACCTTGGTGAGGGCAATGTAGCCATTGTTGAACAGACCAATACCGCTGGTACGCCAGCGCTCCAGAAACGCATCTGCCTCTGCGGTTGTCACATTCGGCCAGCTGGACCAGACCCGGGCGATGGTCACCCGAGTCAGCCCGAAATTCAGCAGATCAAACAGCCGGCGCAGCTCTTTCTGGTTGGCTGGCCCGAAATTGTGGATCCCGGCATCAATACGTTCAATCGTCCCTGCGATGGCGATATTCCGGGCCTGCGGCTGCTCCGGTAACCCCGGACCAATCATGGCCGGAAGCAGCGCCTCGAACAGTGTGATGTCATCCCGGGTCAGAAAGCGGAACTGATAGCTGGCGTCCATCCGGGTGCCCACGGCACTCAACCTGCCGGTCGGCTGCGTGGCACAACCGCTCAGCCCGGCGGTCACACTGACAGTACCCAGCAACAGGGCGCCTCCGAGCCCGGTTTTCAGAAAGCTTCGGCGGTCCAGGTCCAGGAATTGAGACTGGTTTGAATTATGGGGATTTGGTTCGTGCATGGATGGTTTCTCATTTTTATTTTATTGAGGGCAGGGAAAGCGCCTGATCGTCGGGGGCTGGTATCACTTTCCGAAACTGTGCAAAACAGGGATGTTTTGCTCAAGCCTACAGGGACGTATTAACGGCGTGTTTCGGAAAGTGATACCAGCCCTCGACAGACTCCCAAAGCCGGAATCTAGCGGATAAACAGCTTATAAACCATCTTGTGCGCCGCCGTTCCATGGGGCGCATAAACAAACTTGCCGCTGTTGAACTTCTGCTTGGTGAAAATAGCCCGGTGATGAGAGAACGTCAGGAAACCCTCGCGGCCATGGTAATGCCCCATACCGGAATCTCCGATGCCACCAAATGGCAGATCATCCTGAGCCACGTGCATCAGTGCATCGTTGATGCACATGCCGCCCGAGTGGGTGTTATCCACAACATGCTGCTGTTGCGCCTTGTCATAACCAAAGAAATACAGTGCCAGCGGCCGCGGACGGTCGTTGATGTAATGGATGGCCTCATCCAGGCTGCCATAACCCACCACTGGCAGAATCGGGCCGAAGATCTCATCCTGCATCAGCTTCATGTCTGGTGTGGTTTTCAGAACCAGCGTCACCGGAATCTTGCGGGTGCCATCCTTCATATTCTCACGGGCCGGATTGATCTCCACCAGCTCCGCGCCCTTGTCCCGGGCATCCTCCAGGTAGCCCTGCAGCCGATCATACTGGCGCTCGTTGATAATCGCCGTGTAGTCATCATTATCCCGCAGGCTCGGATACATTTCCGAGAAACGGGCCCGGAACTCGTCCACAAAAGCCTGAACCCGATCGGCCGGGCAGAGCACGTAATCCGGGGCCACGCAGGTCTGTCCCGCATTGAATGCCTTACCGAAAGCAATACGCTGAGCGGCATCCTCCATCGGCACATCCGGTGACACGATCGCCGGCGATTTGCCGCCCAGCTCCAGGGTCACCGGGGTCAGGTTTTCGGCTGCGGCCTTCATGACCAGCCTACCCACCGAAGTGGACCCGGTGAACAGCAGATGATTAAACGGACGTGACGAAAAGTCTGCCGCCACATCGGCCTCGCCATTGATCACCGACACCAGATCTTCCGGGAAGCTGGCTTCGATCAGCTCCTTGAACAATGCTGAGGTGTGCGGGGTGTATTCCGACATCTTGATCATGGTGCGGTTGCCCGCAGCCAGGGAAGCGACCAATGGCCCCACGGCCAAATACAGTGGGTAGTTCCAGGGTACGATCACACCGACCACGCCCTTGGGCTGGTAGTGAACCTTGTTGCTGGCCGGTTGGAACAGAACCGAAACATGGCGTTTTGACGGCTTCATCCAGCCACTGAGATTCTTGAGGGTGTAATTGATGCCCTGGATGGAGGGCATTACCTCAGCGATCAGGGACTCGTCCTTTGAGCGGCAGCTGAAATCACGGTCAATGGCATCCAGAAGTCGGTCCTGGTTGCTCAGCAGCACACGCTTGAGGCGTTTCAGGTTCTCCTGCCGTTCGGTCAGAGAAGGCATGGGGTTGTTGCGAAATGCCTTCTTCTGATCCTCAAACACCCGGTGGGTATGCTGGATATGTTTCTTGCTCTCAGTGAGCTGGACGACGGTGGCTCCCATGGTGCTCTCTCCTTGTGTGGCGCCAATCTGGTTTCAGTCGGCAGCCTGTTATTCAGGGGGTTGAACGGCTGGCGAAAAAGTGTTCAATTTGCGTCTGATGGTATTATTAGAGTATATACTCTAGTGAGTCAAGCGAAGGTGGCTGGCGAATCGGGCCATCTGTGAGCCGCACAACAACAAATGCCGAAGAGTGTATGAAGACAAGAGATAAAATACTGCTCTGTAGCCTGGAGCTGTTCAATGAGCGGGGCGAGCGTAACGTTACCACTAACCATATCGCGGCTCACCTGGCGATTTCGCCGGGTAACCTCTATTACCATTTCCGCAACAAGTCAGACATCATTTACGAGATCTTCCTGGAATACGAAAAGCTGGTGGATTTCTACCTGGATATTCCGGAAGACCGGGCCATGACGCTCGATGATATGACGTTCTACCTCGAGTCGGTTTTTGATGGGCTCTGGAGTTACCGGTTCTTTCATCGCGACCTGGAGTACTTGCTGGATGGCGACCAGCGCCTGCGCCAGGACTACCGGGAGTTCACCAATCGCTGTCTGGCGTCGATCAGTTGCATCTTTGAGAAGCTGGCAGAAGCCGGAATTATTGAGCCTCAGGAGGATGACCTGCGTTCGGCCATGTCGTTAAATGTCTGGCTGGTGATCACCAATTGGATGGCGTTCCTGAAAACGGCCCATGCGGCCGAGGAATCGGCCTGCCTGACACTGACCGAACTCAAGCAGGGTATCTACCAGGTGCTTACCCTTGAGATTCCCTACCTGACGCCAGCCTATCGTGATCAGGTGATGGCTCTGAGAGAAAAGTACCGGCCATCGCTTCCTGAGACCAGTTTGGCGGGTAAAAACGCAGCGTCGGGTAAGTGATAGCCGAAGAGATGATCAAAAAATGATCTTCTCTGGAACTTTCGTCGAATCCCTCCCTCCAAGTAGTAGACGTTAGGAATTCGGACATTCCTCGCGTCTCCTGAGTGAGTTCTCAGGTTTTAGCACGTCGCAAACCCTGACGTTTCACCGGTCTGCTTTCTTGCAGACCGGCTTTTTTATTTCCAGCCGTTTCTGCTCCTGCTCCTTGATCAATAAACACCCTTGTAAGTGGTTTCCGAATTCGATACGCTAAATATGTTACCGGTAACATGCGCCGGCACAACAACAATCAGGAGACCCGATTATGTTCCCGACCAGACTCGCTGCTGGCTTGTTGTCAGCTACATTTGCTTTCAACGCCTTCGCCGCGGACTACACCTTCAAGTTCCAGTCTTCCGACCCCTCCGGTGTCAAGAATTTCGAGATTCAGCAGGAATGGGCTGACCGCGTAGAGGAAATGACCGGCGGCCGCGTGGCCATTGATCTGCTGCCCGTGGGCAGTGTGGTCAGTCACACCGAAACCCTCGGTGCCATGAACATGGGTGTCCTTGACGGCCATGTGTCCGTAACTGGCTACTTTTCCGGCAAAGACCCCGCGTTTGGACTCATTGGCAATACCGTGGGTGCCTGGTCCAGCCCGGACCAGCTGATCGATTACATCTACTACGGCGGTGGCTATGAGTTGATGAACGAGCTCTATGCACCCTACGGTGTGAAATTTGTTGGCGGCGGTGGTACCGGCCTGGAGTCGTTTGTCTCGAAGAAGCCGCTGGATGGCGTCGAAGACCTGAAAGGCCTCAAGATGCGGGCACCGGAAGGCCTGGTACAGTCCGTGTTTGCCGCCGCCGGGGCGGCTCCGGTAAATCTGCCGGGCTCTGAGGTGTATACCGCACTGAGCAAGGGCGTGATCGATGCCGCCGATTACACGGTGTTTTCCACCAATCACGAAGCCGGCCTGCACGAGATTGCTGCCCATCCGGTGTATCCAGGCTTTCATTCCCTTCCTCTGATCGAAATTGCCATGAACCTGAAAGACTGGGAAAAACTCCCGGGGGACATTCAGGCCATCATGACCGTCTCAGCGCGGGACTTTGCCCAGGACATTAGCACCCAGCTGGCCATGGCGGACAAGAAGGCCGTCAAGAAAGCCCGGGCCAACCCCGATATCACCGTGCATGACTGGTCGGCCGAAGAGCGCCGGAAGTTCCGGACGATTGCCCGCGATCAGTGGGAAATCTACGCCGAGCAATCCCCGAATGCTGAAAAAGTCTACCAGTCCGTGACCGGCTACCTGGAATCCCAGGGCCTGCTCTGAGGACGATGCCCCGTAACCAGTAACCGGGCAGGCCAAACCGGCCCGGTGCGCGGAGTTCATTATGTCTGCTGCAAACCTTTCCTCCGGGCCGGAGCTCAATCCGGACCATGGTGATCTGCTGCCCGAATCCGACGAGGATATCGGCTTTACCCGCCTCGACCGGGCTATCGTCTGGCTGGGCAAGAGGCTGAGCCTGGTGTTCGCTGTGATCGTTCTGGTGTCGTTCTACGAGATCGTACAGCGATACGTGCTCAACTCGCCGACACTCTGGGTGCACGAAACAGTGACTTTTGCCGGCGCCACCCTGTTCGTACTGGGTGGACTCTATGCCCTGGCAACCGACCGGCACGTGCGCATCGTGCTGATTTACGACGCTGTGTCGCCCCGGATCCAGCGCTGGCTTCGGGTGGTTCACCATCTGTTCGGGCTGGCGTTCTGCAGCATGATGCTCTACGCCAGTTGGTTCATGGCACAAGGCGCCGTTCGGGCACCCTGGGGTGCCTGGCGCCTGGAGACCTCGGGGTCGGCCTGGAATCCACCCTTTCCCGCCTTTCTGAAAGTGATCATTCTCGTGGCGATCGTCATCATGACGCTCCAGTTTGTCCTGCATCTGATTCGTGATCTGCGCCGCCCGGCTCCAACCAGGGAAATAGACGATGTTTGAGCTGGCTTCTCTCGGGATTGGCTACGGCAGCCTGCTCATGCTGCTGATGCTGGTTGTGCTGTTGCTGACCGGCATGCAACTGGCCTTCGCCACCGGCCTGGTGGCTCTGGTCTTTGCCCTGGGCTGGTTTGGCCCGGATGCGCTGCCGATTGTCAGCAGTCGCCTGTACAGCTTTATTGGCAATTACGTTTTCCTGGCGGTGCCGATGTTCGTGTTGATGGCGTCGCTACTGGATCACTCCGGCATCGCCCGGGACCTGTTCGATGCCATGGCCCGCTTTGGCCGGAAACTGCGCGGCGGTGTTGCCCTGCAAACCCTGGTGGTAGCGGTGATCCTGGCCTCCATGTCAGGCGTGATTGGCGGCGAAACCGTGTTGCTGGGCATTCTGGCCCTCCCGCAGATGCTGCGCCTGGGCTATGACCGCAAACTGGCCATTGGGACCACCTGTGCCGGTGGTGCCCTGGGCACCATGCTGCCACCGAGCATTGTCCTGATCATCTACGGCCTGACCGCGAACGTCTCCATTGGTGATCTGTTCAAGGGCGCGTTCCTCCCGGCGTTGATCCTCGCGTTGCTCTACATGGGCTATGTGCTGGTCAGGGTCTGGCTGAAGCCGGAAATGGCCCCCATCCCCTCTGATCAGGATCAACCGGACACCCCGGCGCCGAATTTCTTCAAGGCCCTGCTGTTCCCGATTCTCTCGGTGGTGGTGGTTCTGGGCAGTATCTATGGCGGGGTGGCTTCGGTTACCGAAGCATCGGCGCTGGGTGTCATGGGTATTGCCATCAGTACCTGGATTCGTGGCGAACTGTCCCTGCCCATGGTGCGCAAGGCTACCATCAGCACCCTTCGGGTGTGCGGCATGATCATCTGGATCGGCATTGGCGCCACCGCTCTGGTCGGCGTTTACAATCTGATGGGCGGTATCGACTTCGTCCGCGAGATGGTCTTTGCTGTCAGCGGCGGCGATGGCCTGACCACCATCCTGTTCATGATGCTGATTCTGCTGATTCTGGGAATGTTCCTCGACTGGGTCGGGGTGGCCCTGTTGACCATGCCGATTTTCGTGCCCATCGTGACTGAGTTGGGCTACAGCCCGATCTGGTTCGGTGTGGTGTTCTGCATGAACATGCAGGTGTCCTTCCTGTCACCGCCCTTTGGTCCGGCGGCGTTCTACCTTAAGACGGTGACGCCCAAGGACATCACCCTGGGCGAAATCTTCCGGTCGCTGTTGCCGTTTATTGCCCTGCAGATCGTCGCCCTTGCCCTGCTGATTGCGTTTCCACAACTGGCATTGTGGTGGCAATAACATGAGTGTTTGCAAAGTTATCGTCATGGGCGTGTCCGGTTGTGGCAAGAGTCTGATTGGCACCCGGCTGGCGGAAAGGCTCGGCATAAGGTTTTTCGACGCCGACGACTTCCACAGCCAGGCCAATGTGGCCAAGATGGCTAGTGGCGTTCCGCTGACCGATGCCGATCGCAGTGGCTGGCTGGACGATCTCGCGGAGCTGGTCCGGGGTGAGCAGAAGGGCCTTGTACTGGCGTGCTCGGCCCTGAAACGGGCCTACCGAGACCGATTGCGGGCGGGCAATCCGTCGCTGCAGTTTGTCTACCTCAGGGGCGATATGGAGACCATCTGGTCCCGGCACGCCAGTCGTGAGGAGCACTATTTCAACGGTCGAACCATGCTCGAAAGCCAGTTCCGTACCCTGCAGGAGCCGGACCCGGACGAGGAAGCGATTACCATGGATGTCTCCGAACTGCCGGACCGGATTGTCGAGCGTTGTCTGTCAGCCCTGGACACCCCGGACTGGTCGCGGGAAAGCTGAATGGCGCGAGCTCGCGTATGATGGAGCCCGGATTGTTACCAGGAAACCGAATGGTGAAGAAGAGACGCCCCACATTGCAGGATATTGCCGATCGGGTCGGTGCCACGAAGATGACCGTGAGCCGGTGCCTTCGGGGCGGCGATAATGTGTCCGAGCACATGCGGGAACGGATTTTCGCCGAGGCTGAGGCTTTGGGTTATATCCCGAACCGGGCGCCCGACCTGTTGTCCAAGTCCACCAGCCATGCCATCGGAGTGTTGCTGCCATCACTCACCAACCAGGTCTTCGCCGATGTCATCAAGGGCATTGAATCGGTCACCGAGCCGGCCGGCTATCACCTGATGCTGGCCCACTATGGTTACAGTCGGGAGATGGAAGAGCGCAGTCTGGCCGCGCTGCTGTCATACAACGTCGACGGCGTTATTCTGTCTGAGAGCCAGCACACTGATCGAACACTGAGGATGCTGGGGACCGCGGGCGTTCCGACGGTGGAAATCATGGACACCCACACGCCGCCCTTTGAGCAGGCCGTGGGCTTTGACAACGTGCTCGCGGCCTACGACATGGTGCGGGAAATGATTCGCCGCGGCCGCCGTCATGTGGTGTACCTGGCAGTCCGGCTGGATGCCCGTACGCTGCAACGCCAGGAAGGTTACACCCGGGCCATGGAGGAGCACGGGCTGGCTCCGGTTACGTTGCGCAGCGAACAGCGCTCTTCCTTCAGCGTTGGCGCTACACTGCTGGAGCGCATCCTCACTGAAGCACCGGATACCGATGCTATCTTCTGCACCAACGACGACGTGGCCATTGGTGCCTTTTTCGAATGTCAGCGGCGGGGTATTCCGGTGCCGGGGCAGATCGCCATCGCCGGCTTCCACGGCCACGATGTTGGCCAGGTCATGGTGCCGGCACTGGCCAGCGTGATTACGCCGCGGGAGCAGGTGGGCCAGCGAGCCGCCGAGGCCCTGATTGCCCGCCTGTCTGGGGCAGCCATGGGCGAGCGTTTCATCGACCTGGGTTACCGAATCGAGCCCGGTGGAACTCTTTAAGCGGTTTCCAGTTAAACGGCTTCGAGCCAGTTCGTGAGTGCCCCACGGCATTCCTCAACACCGCGTTTTGACGTCGCAGAGAACATGATCAGGTGTTGCACACAGGTGAATGCCTTCAGGTTTTTTGCGATGCCCATCATGGCGATCTTGGCCTGCCCGAATTTCAGTTTGTCCGCCTTGGTGGCCAGAATCATCAGCGGAAGGTTGTTATGTTCGCACCATTCCACCATCATTTGGTCAAAATCGGTCAGCGGGTGGCGGATATCCATCACCAGAACCAGCCCGCGCAGGCAGCGGCGGTCGTTCAGGTAATGCCCCAGATGCTTTTGCCAGTCATCCTTCATGTCTCTGGAGACCTTGGCATAACCATATCCGGGTAGATCCACCAGACGACACTGCTCCCGGTTGAGGGAGAAAAAGTTGATCAGGCGGGTGCGGCCGGGGGTTTTGCTGGTTCTCGCCAGTTTGCCGTTTATGGTAATGGCGTTGAGAGCGCTGGACTTACCAGCATTGGAGCGGCCGGCGAAAGCAACTTCAGCGCCGATATCCGGCGGGCATTCGTCCAGGCGGGAGGCGCTGACCAGGAAACGGGCGCTGTTAAAAGAGACGGTTTTTTGAGTCAGATCAGGGTCCACAGCGGTTGGCTTTCCTTTGGATTTCAGTTATCAGGGATTAATGTATAATGCTACACCAATTCCGGGCGGCGTGCTGCGCGCGACCGCTGTCAGCCCCGGTTTTGAGCCTGACTGGTCAGCGCCTGCCGGCTGCATAACGAAGAATACCCTTAAAAGATGAGAGAAGCGGAGCGAGCATGAAAAAACTGATCGCAGGAGTTGTTCTCGGTGTTGCCCTCACAGCGGTGGCTCACGGGGCAGGAGATCCTCAGGCAGGCGAACAGAACGCAGCGGTATGTGCCGGTTGTCATGGCCAGGGTGGCCAGAAGCCTGTCATGGGTGTTTACCCGAAGCTGTCCGGTCTGGGCGAAAAGTACCTTTATAGCCAGTTGGTGGCCATCAAGGCGGGTGATCGGGTCATTCCGGAAATGACCGGCCTGCTGGATAACAGGTCAGACCAGGAACTGCTGGATCTGGCGGCCTATTTTGACAATCAGGACATGATTGTCAGCCAGGCAAATCCGGATCTGATTGATGCGGGCGCGGCACTGTACCGTGGTGGCAATATGGCCACTGGCGTCCCTGCCTGTGCCGGTTGTCATAACCCTCAAGGCAACGGCAACGAGCCAGGCGGTTATCCGGCTCTGGGCGGCCAGAACGCTGAGTACGTGACCAAACAGCTCAAAGCTTACCGTGGAGGTACCCGCAATGCCGGTGCCAATGCGGCCATCATGATGGATGTGGCGTCAAAGCTGACAGATGCTGAAATCGAAGCGGTCTCCAGTTACATTTCCGGTCTTAACTGATCCGCTGGGTCTGCTCCAGAAAACCCCGCCTCGTGCGGGGTTTTTTGTCCCTGTCGATACTGTAACAGCGGGCGTGTGGAACTTTTCAGCTTCGCTGGGTCATAATCCTTCTATAACGACATTCAAATAACCGGAGATTTTCCATGTTTCGATATTTCAGAGCCGCCTTCCTGCTCCTATTGGTTCTGTCTGTTTCTGGCTTTGCCAGTGCCGCAGAGTGGACGGAGGGTACGCACTACGAGCGTCTGGAGACACCTGTGCCTACCAGCAGTCAGTCTGGGGTCGAGGTGGCAGAAGTGTTCTGGTATGGCTGCCCGCATTGCTACAACTTCAAGCCACTGATTGAGAACTGGGAGGCCAATGCGCCGGACTACGTCAATTTTGTCAAGATTCCCGCTGCTCTCGGGCGGAACTGGGAGCCCCATGCCTATGCTTTCTATGCCCTGCAGGTCATGGGTGAACTGGACAAGGTACACGATGCCCTGTTTGATGCTCTTGCCGGCGAGCGCCGCCCGCTGAATACGCCGGAAGCGCTGGCGGATTTCGTTGCGGGTTACGGTGTGGATCGGGACGAGTTTCTGGCCAATTACAAAAGCTTTGGTGTGAATGCGCTGATGCAGAAGGCCCAGGCCAAGATTCGTGGTGCGCGGGTCACCGGAACACCGACTATGCTGGTAAATGGCAAGTACCGAACCAGTGCGTCCATGGCTGGCAGCCATGAAGCTGTTCTGGAAGTGCTGGATTATCTAGTCGCCAAAGAGCACGAGAGTGCTGAATAGGGCCTCATTAGTGAGACTGAAGCCCGAATACCGCGAGCAGCCGGCCGGTTGAGACCGCCATTATGTACAAGCATATCCGAAAGCAGTTGAATGGCATTTTGGGGCCTGCCGGCCGGCCCCGGGGTGCCTGCTCCGGAACCGAACATGTGCCGGAATTCGAACCACACCGGTACATTCGGCTGCTGACCTTCAATATTCAGGTGGGCATCAATACCTCCTCTTACCGCCATTACCTCACGCGTAGCTGGCAACACTTCCTGCCCCACCGCAACCGCATCGAAAACCTGGATCGCATTGCGTCACTGCTGAGCAACTACGATGTCGTGGCCTTGCAGGAATGCGATGGTGGCAGCTTGCGCAGTGGTTACATAAATCAGGTGCAGTATCTGGCCGAGGCTGCGGGCATTCCTTACTGGCACCAGCAGCTGAACCGCAATCTCGGTCAGATTGCTCAGCACAGTAACGGTCTGCTCAGCCGATACCGGCCGCTGGATGTGACCGAACACAAACTACCCGGGCTGATACCAGGCCGTGGCGCCATCATTGCCCGCTACGGAACTGAACATGACCCGCTCGTACTGGTGTTAATGCACCTTTCCCTGAGCAAGGCGGCCCAGCAACGACAATTGGGTTACATCCGGGAGCTGATTGCGGACTACCAGCATGTGGTTCTGATGGGCGACATGAATGCCCACGCTGAACAGTTGCTGACCCAGACGCCTCTAAAAGAGACCAACCTGGTGCCTCTGCCGGATACCGCCCACAGTTTCCCCAGTTGGCGACCGGAGAAGGCCCTGGATCACATTCTGGTGAGCCCGTCGCTGGAAATTCGGCGCGCGGAGGTGGTCAGCTATCCGATGTCAGACCATCTGCCTATTGCCATGGAAGTGGCGTTGCCGGAGGGGTATCTGGAAAAATTCTGAGGGCGGTTATTGGCGACAAAAAAGCCCGGCGCATTGGCCGGGCTTTTTTGTGGGTGCCGGATCAGAGTTTACTTGATCTTGGCTTCCTTGTACGCAACGTGCTTGCGGACAACCGGATCGTACTTCTTGATCTCGATCTTTTCCGGAGTGTTACGCTTGTTCTTTTTGGTCGTGTAGAAGTGACCAGTGCCTGCTGATGATACCAGCTTGATTTTCTCGCGCATGATGCGGCTCCTTAAAATTTCTCGCCGCGGGCGCGAAGATCGGCCAGCACAGCGTCAATGCCTTTTTTGTCGATGATGCGCATACCCTTGGTGGATACGCGCAGCTTCACGAAACGCTTCTCGGTTTCAACCCAGAAACGATGGTTCTGCAGATTCGGCAGAAAACGACGACGAGTGTGGTTCATCGCGTGGGAAACGTTGTTACCGGATACCGGACGCTTTCCGGTAACCTGACAAACTCTGGACATACTTGCCTCCGACCTGAGCAATGGTCTCAATAATGCGAATTCGTTTTTGATGCGTCTCTGGTTGCCAGGGAACTGTTAGGCCCCCATTCGCGCCTCTGAACTGAAGGCTGCTCGCCAGACGCCGCCAGAAAGGGACGCTTTTATACCAGAACCTGCCCCCCAACGCAAAAAATTGTTGGGAATTTGGCCAATTTTCCGGCACAGACGTTCACCATTTTACACCAGGCTTTACATCAGACCCCGTTCAGCCAGTGATATTACCTCACCGTGGCCCACAACCATATGGTCAAGAACCCTGATATCCACCAAACCGAGGGCTTCCTTAAGGCGTCGGGTCAGGGAAATGTCGGCCTGGCTGGGCTCTGCTACGCCGGATGGGTGGTTATGTGCGAAAATAACGGCTGCTGCGTTGTCCTCCAGAGCCTGTCGTACCACCTCTCTCGGATAAACGGCAGCGCCGTCGATGGTGCCCCGGAACAGCTCCCGGTATTGAATCACCCGATGGCGGTTGTCGAGGAACAGACCGGCAAAAACCTCGTGGGGGTAGGTGCCCAGGCGACTGGTCAGGAACCGTCGGGTGTCTTCCGGCGAGCGCAGGGGGTCACCCTGGCGAAGTGGTTCGTCCATCACCCGACGGGCCATTTCCATGGCCGCCTGAACCTGGGCGTATTTAGCGGTCCCCAGGCCTTTTACCTCACAGAACTGGCGGCGGGAGGCGGTCAACAGGCCCCTGAGACCGGAAAATTCGTCAACCAGGTGGCGGGCCAGCGCCATTACCGGTATACCGGTGGTGCCCGTGCGCAGGAAAATGGCAAGCAGCTCGGCGTCTGAAAGGGTTTGGGCGCCGTGGGCGAGCAGGCGTTCCCTCGGACGTTCATCCATGGGCCATGCGGGGTCTGTCATGCGGTCTTCCTTGCGTTGTTTTTTGTGACGGGGTGCTTCCTGCACCGAGACAGTGATCTCAGGGTTACAAAGGTTACTTTAAAAAGTAACAATCGGTAAACGTATGTTCAGCGTCTGCGGGCTGTCGGTGCCGCCCGAGCATGCTATCTTATAAGCCTTTCTTTTCATGTGGAAACGGAGCCCCTATGGCCGCCAGACGAATCCTTCTGGGAGTGACCGGTGGTATTGCTGCCTACAAGAGTGCCGAACTGGTGCGCCTGCTGAAAAAAGCGGGGCATGAGGTAAGGGTGGTGATGACGCGCGGGGCAGAAGCCTTTATAACGCCACTGACGTTCCAGGCGCTCAGTGGTGAGCCGGTGCGCACCTCCCTACTGGATCCAGAGGCAGAAGCGGGCATGGGCCATATTGAGCTGGCCAAATGGGCCGATCAGGTGATCATTGCCCCGGCATCTGCGGATTTTATTGCCCGGCTGGCCCAGGGTATGGCAGATGACCTACTCACCACCGTGTGTTGCGCAACCGAGGCGCCTATCGCGGTGGTGCCGGCCATGAACCAGGCCATGTGGGGCAATACGCGCACCCAGAGGAATATCCGGTTGCTTGAGGAGGATCCGCAGGTTGAATTGTGGGGCCCGGACCAGGGCGAGCAGGCCTGTGGCGATACCGGCGCCGGGCGGATGCTGGAGCCTGAGTCGATCCTCGGTCTTCTGGATGCCGGAAACGGTACAGCGCTGACCGGCAAGCGGGTGGTCATCACTGCAGGCCCCACTCGCGAACCCATTGACCCGGTCCGTTATATCAGCAACCACAGTTCCGGGAAAATGGGCTACGCCTTGGCCCGTGCAGCTCGTGACGCGGGTGCCCATGTGGTTCTGGTCAGCGGCCCGGTCACCCTGCCTGCACCGGCCGGAGTCGATGTGCGTAGTGTGTTAACGGCACAGGATATGTTGCGTGAAGCCTCCCGGGCGGTGGATGAGGGGTGTGACCTGTTTATTGCTACTGCGGCGGTGGCTGATTATCGGCCGGAAAACTGTGCCGGCGACAAGATCAAGAAATCCAGTGAAGCCATGTCGCTATCGCTGGTGCGCAATCCCGATACCCTGGCGACGATTGCCGGGCGTACCGATGCGCCATTTACCGTGGGCTTTGCAGCGGAGACAACCGATGTGGAGCGCTACGCCACCGAAAAAATGCAACGCAAAAAGCTCAATATGATCGTGGCCAATGATGTCTCGACGACCGGGCTGGGGTTCAACAGCGAGAATAACGCGGTGACGGTGTTCTGGCCCGGGGGCAGCGAGTCTCTGGGCCCAGACAGTAAAACGAACATTGCCCGGCGTCTCGTGGCAATTATTGTCGATCATCTTGGCCAGGGTGTCCGCTGAAATTGCGTCGGGTACCAGCTCTCAACAAACAGGACCTTTCATGAGCAGAAAAAATCTTCAGGTGCGCATTCTGGATGACCGGATTGGCAACCAGATTCCCTTTCCCGCATATGCGACCGAGGGGTCTGCAGGTCTCGATCTCCGGGCCTGTCTTGACGGGCCGCTGACCCTGGAGCCGGGTGATACGCAGCTGATCAGAACCGGGCTGTCAATCCACATTGCCGACTCGTCCCTTGCTGCCATGATCCTGCCCCGAAGCGGCCTCGGTCACAAACATGGCATTGTACTGGGCAACCTGGTCGGGCTGATTGATTCCGATTACCAGGGCGAGTTGATGGTTTCCTGCTGGAACCGCGGGCGCACCAGCTTTACTGTGGATGTCGGCGAGCGCCTGGCGCAACTGGTGCTGGTGCCTGTGGTTCAGGCGGATTTTGAGGTGGTTGCCGAGTTCGACGCCAGTCAACGAGGTGAGGGCGGCTTTGGTTCCACGGGGAGCCAATAGTTGCGGCACCGGCCAAGCAGAACGCTGCGCCGGTGTCTATACTTTGCGGATAACTGCTTGTCCAGGACGAAAAAATTATAACTGCAGGATGGACTATGAAGCTGGGTAAAAAGAAGACTGCCGACGCGTCCGTTGATGAGAAACCGGCAAAGAAGGCGACAAAAAAGGGTAAGGCTGCGGGGCCAAAGCTCAAGCGACTGAACTCCGTAGCCATGGGTCAGTCGCTGGTGGTTCTTCTGGCGGGTGTTGCTGCTGTTGCGTTGCTTCTTTTCCTGGTCGTGCAGCCGGCTACCAGTGAACGCTTTGCATCATTGAAAGCCCTGGAGGCAGATGCCGCCGCCCTGCGCCTGAATCAGTATTTCGAGCAGGTTCAGAAAAGTATCGATGGTCTCGCCACCCAGCCATACGTGATTCAGGCCTTTGGTAACTCAGGCGAGATACCTGCCGTGGAAGCTCAGCTGGAGAGCGCTCTGCCCGGTATCGAGGCGGTGCATCTGTTTCCCTACGGTATGGTCCCCCGTACGGCGAGCGGGGAAGAGGCACTGGGGTTCTCCGGTCTGGAGCTGGCCCGGCGCGCTGAAACCGGTCAAAGGCTCTATCCAGATGCCTTCCCTCGCGACAATCAATGGCTCGTGCAGATGGCGGCACCGGTTCGTAAGCCGGCAAGCAATGCCGTGGCAGGCAGCCTGCTGGTGATCTTCGACACGGCGCAGATTCAACCGCTGTTGAAAGTGGTTAACACCACTCTTGGCGGCCAACTGGCGCTGGTTCAGACCGTCTCGGGAGCCACCCGGACAGTGGTGAGCAGCGGCAGTGGGTCTGGTAATGCTGAATCCCGAACGCTCCTCAATCCAGACTGGACCCTGACCTATACGCCGGCCAGGGCCGCCGCAGCCCCGGTTGACATTGTGACGATCGCGATACTTGTGGGCGTCCCGGCTTTGATTGCCGCGATTGTTGTCTGGGTTCTGCTCGGTGGTGCCCAGAAAGGGCTGCGCCAGGATTTGACGGTCCTGATCCAGTGGGCTCACAAGGTGTTCGGCGGTGAGCGAGTCAAGTTGCCGGCGTTCCGATGGGACATGGTGGCATCCACTGGCGAAGTGCTTTACCGGGTGTCCCAGGTTGTCGACAAGCGGGTTGCGAAAGCGGGTGAGAGCGTGAGGCCGAAGCCGGTCAGTGCAGGTAAGTCCGGCGCAGGCGCATCGCATAGTGCAGAAGAGCCCCTGTTTCAGGACAAAGATATGCCGGATGTCGACATGCTGGACGGCGACGAGGATGTTCTCGGCTTTGGCCGCGGCGACGATACCGCCTTTGGCTCTGGCTACACCCCCGAAGTTGAGGAGGTGGCCCTGCCTCAGGTCGACCTTTCGCCCGATATTTTCCGGGCCTACGATATCCGGGGCATTGTTGGCGACACCCTGACGGCGGACATAGTTCAGGTTATTGGCCGGGCTATTGGTTCGGAAGCCCTGGAACGTGGCGTCGGCAGCCTCTGTATCGGTTACGATGGCCGCCACTCAAGCCCGGCTCTTGCGGAAGCACTTGCGCGGGGCCTCATGGCAGCCGGCTGCAACGTGATTCATATCGGTGCGGTGCCTACGCCGGTGCTCTATTTTGCCACCCATGAGTTGCAGACCGGCTCTGGCGTGATGGTAACAGGCAGCCACAACCCGGCTAACTACAACGGCCTGAAAATCATGCTGGGCGGGGAAGCCCTGTCAGGTCAGGCCATACAGAAGCTGTATCAGCGCATTCAGACCGGTGACTTGGCCAGCGGACAGGGTGGTCAGTCCACCGAAGATGTGCGCCGCGCCTACCTGGACAGGATCGTCGGCGACATTGCAGTGGCCGCACCGCTCAAGGTGGTGGTGGACGCTGGCAATGGCATTGCCGGTGAGCTGGGCCCCATTCTGATTGAAGAGCTGGGCTGTGAGGTTATTCCGCTGTATTGCGATGTCGACGGAGACTTCCCAAATCACCACCCAGACCCCGGCAAGCCGGCCAACCTGGCGGATCTGATTGCCCGGGTGAAATCCGAAGGAGCCGATATCGGGCTGGCCTTCGATGGCGATGGTGACCGTATCGGTGTGGTGACCAATTCTGGCAAGATTATCTGGCCGGACCGCCTGATGATGCTGTTTGCCCGGGATGTAGTGTCCCGGAACCCGGGTGCCGATGTTCTCTATGATGTGAAGTGCAGCCGAAGGTTGGCGGGTGTGATTTCAGAAGCCGGCGGTCGGCCGATCATGTGGAAAACCGGTCATTCCTTGATGAAAGCCAAAATGAAAGAGACCGGTGCCTTGCTGGCCGGCGAAATGAGCGGTCACATCTTTTTCGGGGAGCGTTGGTACGGTTTCGATGATGGCCTTTACTCTGCTGCCCGCCTGCTCGAAATTCTGGGCATTGAAGACCGCCACAGTGATGAAGTTTTCGAGGAATTCCCGGAAGATATCAGTACCCCCGAGATAAATCTCGAGGTGACGGAGAGCTCCAAGTTCGACATTATTACGCGGCTCGGTGAAGTGGGAGACTTCGGTGACGGCAACATCAGTACCATTGATGGCATTCGGGTGGATTACGCAGACGGCTGGGGTCTGTGCCGGGCATCGAATACCACGCCGGTTCTGGTTTTGCGCTTCGAGGCAGAAACCGAGGACGCCCTTGATCGCATAAAGGCTGTCTTCCGGGAACAACTGCGGAAGGCAGCACCGGATCTGGTGGCGGACTTCTGAACAATTTTCCCGGCGGTTTCCGCAGGTAGTTTTAACTCAGGACTGGTAAGGCATAAACATGGCGCTGGATCGTGAAACAGCAATGCAGGTGGCTTCGGTACTTAGCCGGGGCCTGCCCTATATTCAAAGATTTACCGGCAAGACCGTTGTTATCAAGTACGGCGGCAACGCCATGGAGAACGAGGATCTGAAGAGCAGCTTTGCCCGCGATGTGGTGCTGATGAAGCTGGTGGGCATCAACCCCATCGTGGTTCACGGCGGAGGCCCCCAGATCGGAGAACTGCTGGAGCGTCTGAACATCCAGTCCCGGTTCGTCAACGGCATGCGGGTTACTGACGCCGAAACCATGGACGTAGTGGAAATGGTGCTCGGGGGCCAGGTGAATAAGGAAATTGTTTCACTGATTAATGCTCAAGGTGGTACCGCACTGGGCCTTACTGGAAAGGATGCCAACCTGATTCGGGCGCGGAAGCTGGAAGTGGTTAACCGTTCTCCGGAACTGGAGCGCCCGGAAATCATCGATATCGGTCACGTGGGCGAAGTTGCCAGTGTCAACGTGGATGTTATTGATATGCTCACCCGCAGCAATGTGATTCCGGTGATTGCACCCATCGGGGTGGGGCCGGACGGCGCTTCCTATAACATCAATGCAGATCTGGTTGCCGGTAAGGTGGCGGAAGCCATGAAGGCCGAGAAGCTGATATTGCTGACCAACGTGGCCGGACTGAAGGGCAAGGATGACAGGGTGCTGACCGGGCTGACGGCAAAACAGGTCAATGACCTCATCGAGGATGGCACCATCCACGGGGGCATGCTGCCGAAGATCCGGTGTGCCCTGAGCGCGGTGGAGAATGGCGTGCGCACGGCCCATATTATCGACGGCAGGGTCGCTCATGCCTGCCTGCTGGAAATCTTCACCGATGAGGGTGTCGGCACCCTGATTTCCCGTAACTGACGACACCCGACGAGGAGTTCCCGGATGAAGCGCCTGCTAACGACGCTGGTAATACTGGTCCTGGTCGGCTTTGTCGCGTTCAAGGCGGGCGTCTGGTGGTTGGCAGACCAACGAATGGCGGACGCACGGAAGGCGCTGGAAGAATTCGGAGTGTTGCACCGGGGCAGCATCAGTTCCGGCGTGGAAGGCCGTGTGATTCTCAACGGCGCCAGCTGGCAGGATTTTGAACTGACCCAGCCCCTGAACATCGCCCGCGCTGAATTTGACGCCGGTTCTCCGGTCAACTTGCTGACCGGCCTGGCTGAGCCCTCCAATCTGCCGGGGCAGTGGTCCCTGAGGCTGGATGGTGTGAGTCTGACGCTCGACCCCACCATGTTACGAAACTGGGTGACCGCAGACGGTGCGAACCGCGAAGGCGAACAGGCCCTGTTTGTTCTCTCCTGCGCACCAGATCCTCGCCAACAGCTTGGAAGTGGGGATTTGATCCGGATGGGGATTACGGGCCTTGCCGGCGAAGCGTTTCTGCGCCAGGAGCCTGACCGTATTCATGCCGAGCTCAATACCATCAGTACCGGTAGCCTGGAACTGGACTGGCCAGCGGCCAGAGTCCGTTACCAGGACGGAGAGATCACGATGTCAAATGGCACGGAACCTCTACAGCTGACCGTGCGGGATGCCGGCCTGATGCGCCGCGTCGCCGCGTATTGCGCTCGTGAGGCGGGTGTTGAACCCGATGAATGGACCAGACGTTCACTGGATGCCCTGGTAGCAGGGCTTCAAGCCCGGGGGCTGGAGCCAAGTGATCAGTTGAAGGCGCTTTACCGGCAGTGGTTGCTGGAAGGTGGAGAGCTCACGGTGAGTCTGCAGCCTGGTGAGTTACTGCTGGGGATCCCTGTCAGAGCCGAAGGGGCGGAGCAAGCCACTCGCAGCTGGCCAGTGCGCTATAACGGCGCGGGTGTCCCGGATGTATTTCTCACGGAAGCCAAACCCGTGATGCCGGAAACGCCCGATAAAGCCATAGAGCCAGTTGTGCCGCGAGAAAACCCGGGGGTCGAAGGCTGGTATGTGGCTGATATGACGAATGCGAGCCAGTGGATTGACCATAGGGTCAGGGTGACGCTCTCCAACGACAACGTTGTCGAAGGCCGTCTGGTGAGTGTCAGCGATAAGGAATTTGAGGTGGCCCGGGTGGTTGCTGGCGGAGAAGTCGCCTATCCGATGCTGATCCGGGCCATTACCAACTTTGAAGTGTGGCGGCGGGGCCGTGCACAATGATTCCTTTGGGAATCTGAGAGGAAACTATGTCGCAGTCCGATAGCAAGACCGCAGCGGTGCCGGGCATCCGTGACATGCTGGCTCGTCTGGTGTCCCTGCCGTCCATCAGCAGTGCCTCGGCCGAGTGGGACCACAGCAACGAGCCGGTGGTACGTATCCTGGCAGAGTGGCTTGAGGCCCTTGGTTTTTCCGTGGAGATTCTGGAAGTTCCGGGCATGCCTGGCAAATTCAACCTGATTGCAACCCTGGGCAGCGGCCCGGGTGGGCTGGTGTTGTCCGGCCATACGGATACGGTACCTTTCGACGACAAGCGTTGGCAGAGTGATCCCTTTACCCTGACCGAGCGGGACAACCGCTGGTACGGTCTGGGCACCTGCGACATGAAAGGCTTTTTCCCGCTGGCCATCGAAGCGGCCAGGGCCTTTGTCGGGGAAGACTTGAAACAGCCCCTGATCATTCTGGCCACCGCGGACGAGGAGAGCTCCATGGATGGCGCCCGGGCACTGGCCGAAGCCGGTAAGCCCAGGGCCCGCTACGCCGTCATCGGCGAACCGACCAGCCTGAGGCCCGTGCGCATGCACAAAGGCATCATGATGGAGCGTCTGAAGTTTGAGGGGCAGTCGGGCCACTCCTCGAATCCGGCCCTCGGCCGCAACGCTCTTGAAGGGATGCACGAAGCCATGACCGAGCTGCTGGCTCTCCGGTCAACATGGCAGGGAAAGTACCGGAATCCGAACTTTGAGGTGCAGTTCCCGACCCTGAACCTCGGCTGCATCCATGGTGGTGACAACCCCAACCGGATCTGTGCCGAGTGTGAGCTGCACTTCGATCTGCGCCCGCTGCCGGGCATGAGCATGGAAACCCTGCGCCAGGCGATCCTCGACAAGGTCCAGCCGATAGCAGAACGCCGGGAACTGTCCCTGTTATTCGAGCCGCTCTTCGACGGGGTGCCGCCGTTCGAAACCCCCGCCGATGCGGCCCTGGTAAAAGCTTGTGAGCAGCTGACCGGCCATACCGCCCATGCCGTTGCCTTCGCTACCGAAGCCCCGTGGCTGCAGAAGCTTGGTCTCGAAACCCTTGTGATGGGCCCCGGATCCATCGATCAGGCGCATCAGCCGGATGAGTTTATAGAGCTGTCTCAACTGGCACCAACCGTGAAGATCCTGCAGGGGCTTATCCGACAGTTTTGCCTTTAGGCTGGAGTCCGGGTCAAATAGGGGGCTCCCGACAGTGTTCGTCAAACTGAATTGCAGGCCGCGTAAAGAAAAAAGTTTGGAGTATTCGAATTGAAATCAAACGACTGGCTGCATGGATTTCGCCATTCATCCCCTTACATCAACGCCCACCGTGGACACACGGTGGTGCTGACCATCCCGGGGGATGCCATTGAGCACGGGAACTTCATCAACATCATCCATGACATTGCGCTGCTGAGCAGCCTCGGTGTGCGGCTGGTCGTTGCCTTTGGCGCCCGCCCGCAGATTCAGACGCGGCTGGACACTGCCGGCGTGGAATCGTCGTTCGCAAAAGGTCTGCGTATCACGCCGGAAGAGCATTTGGGCATGGTAATGGAAGCCATTGGGGGCCTGCGGGCCTACCTGGAAAGCCACTTGTCCATGGGGCTGGTGAATTCCCCCATGCATAATGCCCGTATCCGGGTTTCCAGTGGCAATTATGTGGCCGCCAAGCCGGTGGGGGTGCTGGACGGGATCGATTTTGGTCATACCGGCAGAGTTCGCCGGGTGGATGTGACTGGCATCGAGAAATTGCTGGAGCTGGGGCACATTGTGCTGTTGCCGCCGATGGGCTACTCACCCACCGGGGATACCTTCAACCTCTCCTACGAGGAAGTTGGCAGCCAGGTGGCGGCAGCGCTGCAGGCCGAGAAACTGATCGTGTTTATCGATGATCTCGGGCTGCAGGAAGAGGACGGTGTTCTCATCCGGGAGCTGTCGGCGCGCCAGGCGTCGGAGCGGCTTGTTGCCGGTGCTGTGACCGGTCACGACGCTGACCTGCTGAGAGCCGCCTGTGACGCCTGTGTGAAGGGTGTGCGCCGGGCGCACATCATCAGCTACGTGGACGACGGCGCGTTGCTGAAGGAGCTCTTTACCCGGGATGGATCCGGCACACTGGTCAGTGGCGATAACTACGAGCAGATCCGCCAGGCCAGGGTGGAAGACATTGGCGGGATTCTGGAGCTGATCCAACCGCTTGAGGAGCAGGGCATTCTGGTGCGCCGGTCCCGGGAGATGCTGGAAACCGAAATCGACCGGTTTGTTGTGGCCGAGCGCGACGGCACGATTGTAGGCTGTGCTGCCCTCTACAGCTACCCCGATGAGGGCGCCGGTGAGTTATCCTGCTTTGCGGTAGACCCGACCTATCGCCGGGCCGGGCGGGGTGATGAAATTCTGGCGATGGTTGAGAAACTGGCCCGGGGCCAGGGTATCCAGAAGCTGTTTGTGCTCACCACCCAGACTGAGCACTGGTTCCGGGAACGGGGCTTCCAGCCCTCAACCGTACAGGCTCTGCCCGGGCCCAAACTGGCTTCCTACAACACCCAGCGGAACTCAAAGGTTTTCTTTAAACCGCTTTGACAAGTCAGTAAGCAGTTCTGACCTTTGAGGCTCCGGTTTCTGTGATAATTCGTCGACCGCCGGGTAAAAACCTGCGAAGTCGTATCCGTTTTCCCGGAGTAACTGGCGGAACGCCGGCACGTGCTGGTTATACTGCCGGAACAGAGCGAGGTTGGCATTGTTAAGGGTCACTGGCGCCGGGCCGAGTGGGCCTGGTTCTGGCCAGTGTTCAGAGGTCTGTTGGTAGGCCTGGGCCAGCTGCTCCAGCACGTCTGCCTTGCGGGACCGTAGTTGGTCATCGGGCAGACTCCCCTGCTGTTCATAGAGCGCTTCCAGCCGGGTGCTGAAGGCCTGAACCAGAGCCAGGGTCTGGTTCAGGCGCGAAAGGCGCTCCAGCGCCTGCCGGAATTGACCGGGTTTGCCCTGCTCCACCAGCCAGAGTCTCAGCCCTTCCAGTTCCACGGCAGTGGCGAAGCTTTCATTAAAGGCCGTATCATCGGCGATGTACACTACCTGATGGGCCAGTTCATGAAACATCAGGGCGACCATCCGATCCTCCGGTAACCGGGTAAATCCTGTGTGGAGGGGGTCATCGAACCAGCCCAGGGTTGAGTAAGCGGTTACTCCACCAATAAAGGTGTCGAAGCCTTTGGCTCGGAATGACGCCTGCTCCCTTTTTGCAGCTTCCAGGCTGAAATACCCTCGATAGGCTTGGCAGCCGAGAATCGGGTAACACCAGCGATGGGGCTCCAGCGAGAATTCCGGTGCGGCCACGAGGTTGACCACCACCCAGGGCCGGTCCAGGTTCACGTATTCACGGAACGCATCCCCGACTGGCAGGCCAAGCCGTTGGGCCGCAAACTCCCGGGCCTGCTGGGCGATGGCAAGCTTTTCCCGGAGCTCCGCCGGAGTGCTGTCGTCAGCGATAACCGCTGCCACCCGTTGCCCTGAGACCATCAGGGAAGTATGACCGCTGACCGCCTGGGAATAGTAGCCAATAGTCGTACACCCGTTAAGCATTGTTACCAGTAGCAAAAGTAGATAGATCTGACTAAGCTGTTTCATGGGTCAGGATGTTATAGTGGGTTGGTTTGCCTGCGGGGGCCAGGTCGCTATAGTACAGTCATGCTTTCCATAGTAGCAGGTGGCATCTGCCGCCGTTTCAGGGATGTTAGTCGGTGTCGGGCCGTGGGTCCGGCGATTATCTCCGACTGTGCGAGAAATCAGGTAGTTCATGGATCCGAGAGAACGTCGTAGCAGCTCCCGTCAACCCATCAAGCTTGCCGCCCAGATAGACCTGGGAACCGGTGAGGCATGGCCATGCCAGATTTCCGATTTCTGTCCGGAAGGCCTGTTTGTTCGTTATTCCGGCGAAACCTCCCGCAAGCTTGACCGGGCCTTTGCGTCTGGCACGCCACCGGAGTTGATCGTGCGTTTCCGTGGCCTGGACGGTGCCCGCCGCCATGAGTTGCATGTGGCCGTCGTCCGGCGTATTGATGGGGCGATGGGGGTGAATTTTACCCGACCAAATCCGGAAGCCGTGGATGCCATGTTGCAGCAATGCGGCAGTTCCCGGAATCAGGACCGCTCCTCTCTGCGTGCGCCCAGTGACAAGGTCCAGTTCGTTTTGCATCAGTCTGCCAAAGCGGTTATTCAGTTTATTGAGCCGCTGATGGATGGCTGTTTTGTAAAGATGGTCGCCGGGCTCAAGCAGGCTGCCCAGAAGGCCTCGAATGATCAGCAAGCCAATGAATACATGGATGCATCGGGCCAGATCCAGGCCCGTCAGCGCGGCATGTGGCACCAGATGGCGCGTAGCCTGGAATCTCCTCTCAAACCGGCCCCCAAAGGCTTTGCCGGTTCCGAATTGTCGGTGGTGGACAAGGGCGAATTTGAGGACTGGCTGACCATCCGGGTGATGGTCACCAAGGCGGATACCCAGTATCGGGGCGACCTGCTCCAGCTCAAGCTGCGTCTCGACAACCTGGGTATTGCCAATGCCACCGGGCATCACAACCCCCTCGGGCCGTCACTGGTTTGTGAGGCTTTCCAGAGCGGACTGAATCAGCTCAAGGCCTCCCGTGAGGTGGAAAAAGTCTGCCTGCGGGTTTTCGAGCAGACCGTTCTGCAGCATTTAGGGCCTCTTTACAAAGAGCTGAACAATATTCTGATTCGTCATGGCGTCCTGCCGGATCTGGATCTGAGCAAGTACCTGAGCGAACAGGCCGGTGTAAAGCCTGATGAAAAGCCGGCGCAGGCCAGGCCGGAAGCGCCACGTGCGGCAGAAAAGCCGGCCACTGCCCCGCAACCAGAGCCGGAAAAGGCTGCTATCGCTGAAACTGCTACCCGGCGCAAACCCGGTAGGCTCGGTGGCGAGTTCCGGGGCTACGCCCAAGCGGCGCAAACCGCCTTCGCAACCGTGCGGAATCTGCTCACTACGCTGACTGCAAGCCGGGTGGCGCGGGGTGACCCTGAACCGATGTTGTTCCAACCCAACGCCCGCCCGCTATCTTCCGGAGAACTGCAGCGTGAACTGCAACAACTGCAGATACAGGCGGTGGATTCAGGGGCCGATGTGACACCACTCAGGGATCGGGTTGTCGAGAAGGTCAAGGAAAGCGGTGATAACCGGCTGAACGAGGAGCAGCAGGGCACACTGGATGTGGTCGACCGGTTTTTCCGTTCCGTGGTGGAAAGCCCCAAACTCAGTGACTACGCCCAGCAGCGTATGCGACAACTGGAAGTGCCGGTACTTAAAGTGGTCATGCGGGATCCCGCGTTTTTTGAGGATCAGGACAGTCCCGTCCGTGGCGTCATGAATCGTCTGGCCCAGCTGGGAGTCAAGGGGGGGCGGATCAATCCCGTGGTCCAACGTCGGGTGGATGAGCTTGTTCACCGTATTACCACCGATTTCGAGCAGGACACCGGAGTGTTCGAGCAAGCCATGCAGGAGCTGGATACCCTGATTAACCGCCAGAATCTGGTATATCGCAGAAATGTCGAACGGGTAACTGCTGCTGCAGAGGGCGCTCAGAAGGTTGCTGAATCGAAAAAGGCCGTCACCGATGTCCTGGATAAGAAACTGGGTGGACGCAAGGTGCCGAAGGCCGTATTGAGTCTGCTGGATGGTGGCTGGCGCGATTTACTCTCGCTGACCTGGATCCGGCAAGGGCCGGACAGTCAGCTATGGCAGGACTATCTGTCGGTCATTGATTCCCTACTGTCCTTTGCCGAGGATACCAACAGCTCCATCAATCTGCCAGAGCTGTTGCGGATGATCCAGGATGGCCTTGCCTCCATTTCCAGCAACCATATGCCGTCCTCCCAGATCCGGGACGAGCTCAAGCAGTTTCTGGTTCGCAGCCCGGATAAATCGCCTGAGCTGGTGGAAATCCCGCCGGCAAAGCCGGACCAGACAGATGCCAGAAAATTGTCTGACCGCGAACAACGCAGCCTGCAGCGCTGGATCAACCGGGCCCAGCAACTGCGCACGGGTGACTGGCTACGAGATCAGGAAAAGCCGGAGGAGCCGCAGTATATCCGGCTGGTCTGGATCGCCCGCGGATTCAGTCGTTTTGTGTTTGTGAATCACCAGGGGATGCGGGTGGTAGAGCTGGAGCTTGAGGCTCTGGCCCGGCATATGCGCAAAGGCATCATTGTGCCGGACAGCCAGTATGAGCGGCCCCTGGTGGATGAGAGTATCGACCGTATGGTTCGCAAGGTTTATGACCAGCTGTCATGGGCCTCCACTCACGATGAGCTGACAAAGCTTCTGGGCCGCCGTGAGTTCGAGCGCATGCTGGATCAGCAGCTGGCAAGAAGGGAAGATGAGCGCTCCCTGGTGCGGCTGGATCTTCGTCGCTTCCGTCTGCTTAACGACACAGCAGGCTACCAGGCCGGCGATGACGCCCTGAAGCGGGTCGCTGACATTCTTCGCAGTCATGTGGGTGATGGCATGCCCGTGGCGCGGCTTGCAGGGAACGAGTTTGCCATGCTGGTGCCCTCGGAAAATGCCACCGAGGCGGCGACAAATCTCATTCAGGCAATCGAAGCCGCCGAGTTTACCTTCGGGGGTCGGGTTTATCGGCTTTCCGCGAATGTCGGTGTGGTGCCTACCCTGCCGGCCCTGGTGAGTGCCGAACGCTGGTTGCGGGCCTCGGAACAGGCATTGGCCGCGTCCCGGCAACTGGGGCATGGCAAGGTTTCGGAATATGCACTGGGCGCCCAAGATCAGGCCAGGCAGGAGCAGATTGCCGCCAAGGTGGCGAGCCTCAGTAATCTGAACGAAGAGCGCATGCTGTTGCGGTGCCAGAAAATTATACCTCTGCATGCCCATGCGTCCATGGCGGCCCAGTACGAAGTGCTGATCAGCATGTACGATGACGAAGGCAACCTTATTACCGGTCGGGACTTTGTCCGCATGGCCGAGCGTTACGACCGCATGCAGGCGGTCGACCGCTGGGTAGTGGGACACATGCTGGACTGGCTCAGGGAGAAGGCACCAGACCCGCGGCATTTGGGTGGTGTGTGTATCAACCTATCCGGCTACTCTCTGAATGATCAGACGCTGCTGGAGTTTATCTACGAGAAGCTGAGTGAGAAGGACGCGCCTATCGAGCGGCTCTGGTTCGAGCTCACCGAGGCGTCTGCCATCAATGATGTCCAGTCGGTGGCAGACTTCATTCTGGAGATGAAGGAACTCGGGTGCCGGTTCTGCCTGGGTAACTTTGGCAGTGGCCCAAGCTCCTTCGAGTTGATGCGCTCACTGCCAGTGGATTTGATCAAAATCGATAATGCCTTTACCGGCCAGCTGTCGACCAGCGAAACCGACCGCGCGATGGTGCGCTCGATGGTGGATATGGCGCACTACATGAAACGGGAGGTGATCGCTTCCCAGGTTGAATCGCGGGATGTTCTGGATATGCTCCGTCAGCTCGGTGTGGATTACGCTCAGGGCTTTGTAGTCGAAAAGCCCCGATTACTCGACAGCCTCACCTGATTCCGGCACGCTGCGCCTATGTCAAAACGCCACCCGATTATCGCTGTTACCGGTTCATCCGGGGCAGGTACCACCACCACCGGCCAGATTTTCAGCCGGATGTTTGCCAGTGAAGGCCTGAATGCGGCTATGGTCAGTGGTGACAGCTTTCACCGCTACAACCGGGAGCAGATGGCCCGGCTGGCCGCCAAAGGCCAGTTTGGTGAGCGCAACCATTTCGCCCTGGCCGCCAACCACATCGACAAGCTCGAAGCGCTTTTCTACGACTACGGCCACACCGGCAATGGCCGTTACCGGCAGTACGTTCACGACGAAGACCGGAAACTGGTGACTGCTGGCCACAAACCCGGGACTTTTACGCCCTGGGGACCACTACCCGCTGACACCGATTTGCTGTTTTACGAAGGCTTGCATGGCGGGGTGGTTAGCGATACCTACAACATTGCCCAGTACGTGGATCTGATGATCGGCGTTGTGCCCATCGTCAATCTCGAATGGATTCAGAAAATCCATCGGGACACCCATCAGCGCGGTTACAGTCAAGAAGCGGTTGTGGAGACTATCATCAACCGCATGGACGACTATGTTCATGACATCGTGCCGCAATTTTCCCACACCCACATCAACTTTCAGCGCATCCCGCTGGTGGATACCTCCAATCCCTTCGTGGTCCGGGATGTACCCACCGAAGATGAGAGCATGCTGGTAATCCGGTTCCGGGAACCCTCGGAAGTCGAGTTTCCCTATCTGTTGCAGGTGATTACGGGCAGCAGCCTGTCACGCCACGATACCCTGGTGATCCCGGGCACAAAAATGCCGCTGGCCATGGACCTGATTGTCAGGCCCATGGTCCAGCAGCTGATGGCCCGAAAGCCGTTCGCCTGAGCGACTGCGGTTTTCAGGCAGTCAGACGACCATCCCGGTAATCCTGCAGTGTCTGCTCAATTTCTTCACGGGTGTTCATTACGAATGGTCCATACTGAACCACCGGCTCGCCGATGGGCTTGCCGGCAATCAGCAGCAGGCGCGCGCCAGAGTTTCCTGCCTGGACGCTGATCTGGTCTCCGTCACCCAGGATGTTGGCAGCGCTGCTTTGCAATCTTGCGTCACCCAGACTGGCGTCTCCCTCGTACAGGTACAACATGCTGTTGTGAGTTTCGGGAACTGGCAGTCGAATGCTGCCCCCGGGTACCAGGTGAATGTCCGCGTACACCGGTTGGGTGCTCCGGTCGGGCACTGCCCCGCGGTGGGATCGGCCATCAACCTCCATCGTACCGGCGATCAGCTTAATCATGCCGCCGTCAAAAGCGATCTCCGGGATTTCTTCGGGCTGGATGTCACGGTAACCGGCTTCAGTCATCTTTTCCGCGGCGGGCAGATTCAGCCATAGCTGAAAGCCCCGCATCACGCCTTCCTCCTGCTGGGGCATCTCCGAGTGGATGATGCCACGGCCAGCAGTCATCCATTGCACGCCGCCATTACGCAGATCGCCACGATTGCCAAGATGATCCTCGTGAAGCATGTGACCCTCAATCATATAGGTCACAGTTTCAAACCCGCGGTGGGGATGGGACGGAAAGCCGGCAATGTAGTCTGCCGCCTCGGCTGAGCCGAACTCGTCCAGCATCAGGAACGGGTCCAGGCGAACACTTTGCCGCTGGCCAATGGAACGTTTGATGCGCACACCGGCACCATCGGAAGTTTCCAATGCGGGAATTATCTGTTTCAGGGAGCGCAGGGTCATGGTGTCCTCCTTTTGTTTGCTCTGGTTACTATTAAAGCGAGCGGAGAGACAAGTATAAAACGCAGAAATCTGGCGGGAGACATCAAAAAAACTGAAGGACTGGTGGCGGCCCGCCCGGGGCGCCACCGGTGAACACTTATTCCACGTTTCGGGAGTAGAAGATCTCCAGCATTTCCCGGCGCAGCCTGTCCTCGATGGATTGGGCTTCCGTCGGATCCAGATCACTGGCATTGACACCGAACACATAGTTATCGAGCTTGAAGTTCTTCAGCATCATCTTGGTGTGGAACATGTTTTCCTGATACACGTTCACATCGATCATCTGATACGCATTCTGGGTATCCTCGGTCAGATAGTTCTGGATCGAGTTGATGTCATGATCGATATAGTGCTTGGTGCCGTCCACATCGCGGGTGAAGCCGCGGACACGGTAATCCACGGTAACCACGTCGGAGTCAAAGCTGTGGATCAGGTAGTTCAATACTTTCAGGGGCGAAATCAGGCCGCAAGTGGACACGTCGATGTCTGCCCTGAAGGTACTCACGCCATCATGGGGATGACTTTCCGGGTAGGTATGGACAGTGACGTGGCTTTTGTCCAGATGTGCAACGATGGTGTCGGGCAGCGGGCCTGGAGACTCTTCGTTGTCCGGCTCTTCGCCATTGGTGAGTTCGTGCTCGGCGATCAGCATGGTGACTGACGCACCGTGGGGCTCATAATCCTGGCGCGCGATATTGAGGATGTTGGCCCCGATAATCTTGACCACATCGGACAGGATCTGGGTAAGACGCTCGGCGTTGTACATTTCATCGATGTAGTCGATGTAAGCTTCGCGTTGTTCTTCGGTCTGCGCGTAACAGATGTCGTAGATATTAAAGCTCAGGGATTTGGTCAGGTTGTTAAAACCGTGCAGCTGGAGTTTTGATTCCATGCTCAGCCCCTCCGGATCGTGGAGATGAATGACTGCAGAGCTACTGTTATGCGCTCTACCGAGGCCGCCACCGACTACTGACCGGGTTGTTCACCTTTTGCGCAGACCGGCGGAGAGGGTGCGTATTATGCACACCGCAAGTGGCGTTGAATAGTATTTGCAATGACATTTTAGCATCGGCGGCTCCCCCCGCACCCGGCCCGCAGAAAATGGCCCCAGGAGGGTTCTGGGCCGGATCTCAGCGGCTGGTGTTTGCCGGGCTACCGGTCTTGCTAATCTGCCTCGCGAATTTCATAACTATGAGTGATTTCAACGCCGGCCTTTTCAAGCATGATAGACGCTGAGCAATACTTTTCGGCCGAGAGGCTGACCGCCCGCTTGACCAGGTTTTCCTTCAATCGGTTACCGGTTACCACGAAGTGGAGGTGAATCCGGGTGAAGACGGAGGGAACCGCATCGGCCCGGTCCGCTTCGAGCTCGGCATGGCAGGCCGTCACGTCCTGCCGGCTTTTGTTCAGAATGCTCATGACGTCAAAAGAAGAGCAGCCACCCAGCCCCATCAGCAGCATTTCCATTGGGCGTGGCCCCAGATTCTGGCCACCATGATCGGGAGGGCCATCGAGCTGAACACTGTGGCCACTGCCACTGGTGACTTTGAAACTGGCGTTGCCGGTCCAGTCGACGGTCGCTTTCATGGGGTGTCTCTCCGTTGTGATGGCTGTTGGCCGGTGTTACGCGCAGCCCTGATATCGATAATATGAGCCCGGATGCTAGCATAACCCGCGAGAGGGAGCAGCTGGGCCCGGATACATGTTGTATACTCTTTCCGGTTGCCCGCAACAGGCCTTCTTGTTATAAGTTGCGCAGTTTTGTAGGAAAAAAGAACGAACCCGCACGGAAAGCCGGGTGAATAACAAACAATGGAACCCGCCAGTATTTGAGGAGGCACGACTCGCATTATGGCCACTATCGTCAAGCCGGTTGAGCAGAAAACCAAGCATCTGGATTATTTCCTGTCGCAGTGCCATCGTCGGCGCTATCCCGCCAAGAGTACGATCATTTACGCCGGGGACAAGAGCGACTCCCTGTTTTACATCGTCAAAGGCTCGGTAACCGTCATCATTGAGGATGACGACGGTCGCGAGATGATCATGGCCTATCTGAACGCCGGTGATTTCTTCGGTGAGATGGGGTTGTTCGACAACATGGACTCCCGCAGCGCCTGGGTGAAGGCCAAGACCGAATGCGAAGTCGCCGAGATCAGCTACACCAAGTTTCGGGAGATTGCCCAGCAGGATCCCCGGGTGCTGTATTTCATTGGTGAACAGATGGCCTCCCGGCTGCGCCAGACGACTCGCAAGGTGGGTGATCTGGCGTTCCTGGATGTCACCGGTCGTGTGGCCCGCACTCTCCTCGACCTGTGCAAAGAGCCGGATGCCATGACCCATCCGGATGGCATGCAGATCAAGATTACCCGCCAGGAAATCGGCCGCATTGTCGGCTGTTCCCGGGAAATGGTCGGAAGGGTCCTGAAGACTCTGGAAGATCAGGGGCTGGTCCGGGTCAAGGGCAAGACCATGGTGGTGTACGGCACCCGCTAAGGCAGACAGCGGACCGCATCTCGTGGTGATTCAGTCGACAATCGCCACGGATTTGATCTGCATCCAGACCTTCCTGCCGGCCTCCAGATTTAACTGATGCAGTGACCGGGTTGTCAGGCGGGCCAGAAAAGGCGTCCTTCCGGCCAAAAGTCGAACCATCGATGTGCCCGGTGTTACCTCCCGGGCAATTTCGTCAATGACTGCCGGGGCCAGATTCTGAATGCTCTGGTCCGGATGCGACGCCAGTGCGATACTGATGTCCCGCGCCAGCACCCTGACTCTGACCGGTTTGCCGGGAACGAATCCGTCATGCAAACGCAGCCATAACTCGCCACCCTCAAATCTCGCCCGGCATAAATGCCACTCAGGCTCAACCTGCTCGATGGTTGCGTTGAGAATGACCCCGGCATCCTCTTCAAGGCCGAATGGCTGGTCTGTTCGTGCCAGGGTTTCCTGAAGCGGCCCTTCGGCGACCACCCGGCCGTTATCCATCATTACGATATGATCGGCAAGACGTGCCACTTCCGCTGCGGAATGGGATACATAGATCACCGGAATGGCGAGGCTCTCCCGCAGATTCTCGAGATAAGGCATGATCTCCTGCTTGCTGGATTGGTCCAGTGCCGACAGGGGTTCATCCATCAGTAGCAACCGGGGACTGGTTAGCAGGGCGCGGGCAATGGCAACTCGCTGGCGTTCACCACCGGAGAGTTTGGCCGGCATTCGATTCAGCAGACGCGTGAGCCCCAGCCAGTCAACCGCCTGATCAAAGCTGATCCGGCGCTCAGTCCGAGAAATACGCCGGTAGCCATAGTTCAGGTTGCCACGCACAGAAAGGTGGGGAAACAGGCTGGTTTCCTGGAATACATAGGCCAGTGGACGCTGGTGCGTGGGCCGGAACCCCGAGCTGTCCTGCCAGCATTCGCCGGCGACGTTCAGGTAACCGTCTGAGGTCTGAAGCCCGGCAATGCAACGCAACAGGGTCGTTTTGCCGCAGCCGGAATGTCCAAACAGGGCAGTGACTCCTTTACCCGGCAGAGTAATATCCACAGACAACTCGAAGTTTTCGAAACGGCACTGGAAGCTGGCCTGGATCTGGCTCATCTTACCACCCCGGGTTGCAGCCGGTTATTCAGGGAGTAAAGGCTGACTAGTACCACGAAGGAAAATAACAGCATGCCGGCGGAGAGCCAGTGAGCCTGGGTGTATTCCAGGGCCTCGACATGGTCGAAAATGGCCACCGAAAGCACTTTGGTCTCACCCGGGATACTGCCGCCGATCATCAGCACGACACCAAATTCACCAATGGTGTGAGCAAAGGTAAGAACCGCCGCCGTAAGAAAGCCGGGCCGGGCCAGGGGGATAACCACCGAGAAAAACCGATCCCGGGGTGAAGCTCGCAGAGTGGCAGCCGCCTCCAGCAGATTGTCGTTGATGGTCAGGAAGGCATTCTGTAATGGTTGCACGGTAAATGGCAGCGAGTAGATGACAGAAGCCACGACCAGACCTTCAAAGGTAAATGGGAGCAGGCCAATCCCCAGGCGCTCCGTCAACTGACCAATGGCGCCGTCAGGGCCCAGTAGTATCAGCAGATAAAAACCAAGCACCGTCGGCGGCAAAACCAGCGGCAGGGCTACAAGCGCTGAGATCGGCTGGCGCGCCCAATGCCGGCTTCGGGCAAGCCACCAGGCAATGGGAGTTCCGATCACCAGCAACAGGGCCGTGGTGATACCAGCAAGTTTCAGGGTCAGCCAGACGGCCTGCCATTCCGGGCTCATGGGTACTCCGCTCGGTGAATCAGGTGGCCGACTCAGTCTGTCGGCACTGGTTCCGTATCGTAGCCGTCTTTTTCAATAATTGCCCGGGCCTCTTTGCTTTTGAGGAACGCAAGAAAGGCGACCGCTCCTGCGTTGCTTTTACCACGAGTGAGTAGCTGGGCCTGCTGGTTAATCGGGCTGTGCAGGGATTCAGGCACCAGCCAGGCTGATCCTCCGGTCTGGTTCCAGGCCCGGACCTGAGCCAGTGCCACGAAACCGGCCCCGGCATTGCCGGTTGCCACGAACTGAAAGGTCTGGGCAATGGAGTCGCCGCTGACCAGCCGAGGCCGGACGGTTTCCGACAAATTCAGGTGATCGAACACTTCCATTGCCGCCATGCCGTATGGGGCGGTCTTGGGATTGCCGATGGCGATCCTGGGACCGGAAGCCGAGGCCAGAAACGATTTCGGGTCAGAGAGCAGATTGCCTTCCCGGCTCCAGAGCACCAGTCGACCCCTGGCGTAGGTGAAGCGCGTGTCTGCAACGCCGTCGCCTTCTCGTTCCAGCCGCTCAGGTCGGGCCTGGTCGGCCGCAAGGAAAACCTCGAAGGGGGCGCCATGACGAATCTGAGCATAGAGCTTGCCGGTTGAGCCATAGCTGGCCCGGACGGTGTGGCCGGTCTTTTGCTCAAACCGGGGAATCAGTTTCTCCATGGTGGCCGTAAAGTTGGCCGCCACCGCAGCCGTGACCATAGCCGCCTGACTACAGGCGGAGACCAGTGTCAGCGAGAGAGTGATCAGGCCGGCACAGAGGCCTCTGAGTAGCGGATGCTGCCCGCCATGCACTGCAATATATACTGCCATACGTCCTCTGAGTTGGTTTCATTGAGCATTTCATGACGGCCACCCTCGAAAAGCCTGAGTGTCACCGTTTCAATCCCCGCTTCGCGAATGGCCCGGAAGTGCGACCGGATGCCTTGGCCCATTTCCCCCACCGGATCCTCGGTACCCGCGAACAGGTGAACCGGCAGGTCTTTGCGCCACAGCGCCGGATTGATAGACAGCATACCCTCAACGAAATCATGCCACAGCCCCGTTGTGCATTCGAACCCGCAGAGCGGGTCCGCCAGGTATTTATCCACCTGTGCCGTGTCGCGGCTCAGCCAGTCGCAACGGGTGCGGTTGGGGCGGAAGTGTCTGTTGAATTTGCCGAAGGTCATCCTGGTAATGGTCGCACTGCGGTGGGACCGGCCGCGAAACAGCCTGATCAGGCCGATCAGAAACCTTGAGGCCAGAAGCTCGGGGCGGTGAATGCGGTTGGTGGCGCTGAGGATCAGAGTGTCCACGGATTCGCCATGGCGCTGGACGCAACTCTGGGCAATGAATGAGCCCATGCTATGGCCGAACAGGATAAGGGGTCTGGCAGGGTATTGGTTTCGGGCATATCGGATTACCTGGTGCAGGTCTTCGACGACTTTGTGCCAGCCATTCCGATCGCTGTAATGACCCAGCTGATCAGGTGCACAGGTTGGGCCATGACCGCGGTGATCAAAGGTAACAACGGCTATGCCGTGATGGCACAGCCACTCGGCGAAATCGGTATATCGGCCAGCGTGTTCTGCCATGCCGTGGGAAACAACCAAAACCGCCCGGGTGTGGCCAGGGGAAAACAGGCTGCCGGAAACGGTGTGGCCGTCAGGTGCGTCCAGCTTCAGGGGGAGTTTGTTCATGGCGGTTGCCCGGGTCCTTGTTATTCTTGTCCATTACCGGGCGTTGCCACTCCGGCGGTTTCCATAAATGTTTGAGGCGAGACCATAGTCTGCCTGGCTGTGCCATGTCGCGGAACAGGTCCACGTATTCGTGAGTCCAGAGCACAATCAGGTTGGTGGAATGCACCGGTCGGGTAATACCATACTCCGGGGGCTCCTTGGCGTCCGCGTCCACAAACGAGCCGAACAGGCGGTCCCAGACAATCAGAGTGCCGCCATAATTCCTGTCGATATAGCCGGGGTTCCGGCCGTGATGGACGCGATGGTGACTCGGAGTGTTGAATACGGTCTCAACCCAGCCAGGCAGCCGTCCTACCAGGGTGGTGTGGATAAAGAACTGGTACACCAGCGAGAAAGCGTAAGCCACCCCGATCCAGACCGGATTGAAGCCGAGCAGAGCCAGAGGCAGGTAAAAGATCCACATGCCATTGAAAATGTTGGTGGCATTCTGGCGCATGGCGGTGGAAAAATTCATCCGCTCGGAGGAGTGGTGCACCACATGGGCTGCCCAGAACCAACGCATTCGGTGACTGGCCCGGTGCATCCAGTAGAAGCAGAAATCCACACCCAGGAAAACCAGGAAGGCGGTGAGCCAGTTCAGCTCAAGATCGAGAATGCGGTAGTGGTAACACAGGGCATAGACCGGAAATGCAACGAGGCCGGCAAACAGAAGCTCGGTAACCTGGTAGCCGGCTCCAAGTGCAAAGTTGCGTATCGCTTCGCGGGTGTCCATTAGACGTGGGTTGTGCCGTATCTTCAGGTATTCCCATAGGGCAACGGCCACGAACACGGGTGTGGCCATCATAAAGATCAACTGCCGTTCGTCCAGTGCCAACCACGGAGAGGCTGCCTGCCAGAGGGCGAGCACGCCGCTGTTTTCGAGCATGGCCAGCATCATGTCGGTCAAAGCCATAAGATTCCCGCCGGTATTTTTGTTCTACCGGCAGTATTGTGGCACGGAACCGGCCAGAGGGAATGTCGGTTCACGCCAGTTTGGCTGGCGATTTCCGCCAGTGGTCAGGTGTCAGTTTGCCATGCGGTTGTCGACGTAAACTTTCTCCAGAGCCTGGAGTTGCGGTTGCCACTGTTTCAGCCAAGTATTGATGTCTTTGGGAATACGTTCCGGTTTGGGCCAGGGCACGGGGTACTCCGGGGGCTGGAAGAGGGGAGCAAACAGCGCTGCGGCCGTCAGATCGGCCCGGGAAAAATGGTCCCCGACCAGGAACGGTTGTTTGCTGTATATGCCGGCCAATTCGGTGAGCAGACCCTCCATGGCCTGTCGGGATTTCTCGGCGGTTTTCTCGTTGATCTTCATCCATTTCCGCATGACCTCATCAACCCGGCTGAAGGCCAGACGGAGCAGTATCCGGTTATAGAATGGTGTGCCGGCGGCCAGCATGGGCACTACTATTTTGGGACGCTGGAGGAAATGGTGGTAGGAATAACAGCGAATGGCAGGCCCTGCTTCTTCGTCAAGCCGCTGCTCCCAGGCCAGCGCCTGTTCCCTGAAATCTGCATTATCCGGGGTAAGTGGCTTCTCGGGAAACGTCTCGTCCAGATAATCCAGGATCCGGGCCGAGCCCTGAATTATGTGCCCATCGTGGGCAAGCACAGGAACTGACGACGCGTTGCCCGTCAGTTTTCTGATGGTTTTTACATGCTGGCCCGGCAGCAGGTTAGCGGTCTCATAGCTGAGCTCTTTGAAATCAAGGGCCCAGCGAATTTTCTCGCAGTAATGGGAAATGGCAAATTGGTAAAGTTTAAGCGCCATGGTTTGTCTCCTGAATACGGCCCTCTAGCATAATGTCGGTCGCTCCGTATAAGAAGCGCTGCCTCGATATTCACTGGTATTGGCCATTGTCGCTGTTGGGTTTTAAAATGTTCGAACGTATTCATGTCTTCAAGGGAACTGACCATGTGCTCACGACGAGTATTGATGCTGTCCGTCGTCATCTCTGCCGGACTTGCCACCACTGCCTGCTCCTTCCTGCCCAAAGCCAGTAAGCGCGTTTCCGGGGTGTACTCCTGCGGGCAGCTTGAGATTGTGGTATCCAGTGTTGAAGACAGCAATCTGATCGGCGTGGATTATCTTGATCGCCGCATTTTGCTGGAGCCGGCAGAGAGTGCCTCTGGTGCTCTGTATGTCGCTCCCGGAGATGAAACGACCCGGTTTTGGAGCAAGGGAGAGAGAGCAACCCTGACCATGCAGGGACAGACCTATCCCGAATGTTTGCAGCCGGGTGGTCTGGAGATGCCCTTCGAGGCCAGAGGCAACGAGCCGTTCTGGCATGCGACGATCGAAGGCCAGGAGCTCCTGCTGACGAGGCCCTACGAAGAGGAGGGCACCCGACGCATTCCGGTGGAACTGCAGACTGCCAACCAGCACGGCCGGATCTTTGTTGCCAATCTGGATGACTGGCCAATTACCCTGACCGTTGCTCGGCAACTGTGTGAGGACAGTATGTCGGGCGCCCAGTATCCCGCGCAGGTGCGCCTCACCGTCAAAGGCGAGGAGTTCAACGGCTGTGGTGGCGATCCGCAGCGGCTGTTCAGGGGGGCGGAATGGGTTGTTGAAGATCTCGCCGGCGGCGGAATTATTGATCGTTCGCGAATCACCATTGAATTTCTTGAGGGCAACCGAATTGCCGGCCGGTCATCGTGTAACCGCTACACAGGCAGCTACAAGCTTGGCAGTGAAGGGATCACCTTCGGCCCGATGGCAGCAACCCGGATGGTGTGCGCACCAGCACTGATGCAACAAGAGGACCGTTTTCTGAACCTGCTGGGGCGAGTGGTCTCAGCGAAAATCGGGGGACAGGGGGAGTTACTGCTGTCTACTCCGGAGGACGATACGATCCGGGCATTTCAGTCCAACCAGGTAAGTCCGTAGCGGGCCATAATCTGCTCTATCCGCCCGGAACTCTTCAGGGCTCGTGTCCCCTGTGAGAGAAGGTCGCTGAGCTCTTCTGAGCCCTGCCTCTCCGGAGAGAACGCGATGTAGATCGCGGATTGGTGTATTACATCCGTTATCCGCAGGGCGATGCGGTTGCCCTGCTGCTTCAGTGCCCACTCCATGACATCGCGGTCTTCCGGGAAAACGTCCGAGCGGTGTTTATCCAGTAATTCGATTGCCCGGCTGAGGGGGGCAGGTCCGGACAGAATCCACACCTTTTCAGGATCATTCTGGTGTTTCGCAATGTAGGCATCGAGCTCGGGTGAGTAGGAATAGCCGTTGATGGCCAGCAAGGTCAGATTGCTGAGCGATTCTATGCCGTTGAAATTCCAGACGTTATCTGGATGGGTATACAGCACGGTCGTCGTGTGGCCGGTAGCCTCCTCCGGGAAGACGAAATCCGGGGCATCGCCGGGCAGGGCCCCGACAATGCCATCGATGTACCCATCACGCGCCTGCTGAATCGCCCGGGCCCAACTCATATTGACGTATTCAACATCGATTCCGGCCATCCCAAAGGCTTCCCTGGCAATATCAACCATGTAACCCTCACGGTCTGAGCCGGCTTCACAGTTGTGGGGACACCACGGATCGGCGCCAATAACTATCTTCCGGCGAGGCTCCGTTGCAGGAGTTGCCTGGGAAATTTCGGTCGCCTTTGCAGCCACTTCCGGAGCCACTGTTAGTGAGTCCTCTGGCTGTGAGCAGGCGACCAGAATGAAAACAAGGCACAGAGCCAGGGTTCTTGACATGGTCGGAAAACCAGTTTGCCGAAGGGGTCGGCTTCCCCTGAATCATAGACTCTGGCAGCCGTTTTGTAACCTTGCCGCGGTGTTCAGGCTGCGCTTTTGCTCCGGTCGTCTGAAGCTTCCGTCGGCACCAATGCAAGGGCAAGGTCTTTCATGTGCAGGGTGCCCACATGCTCCTGGTCCCGCATGACCCGGTAATTCAGGGACATGTCACCGCCGGATTTCAAGAGTACTGACTCCAGATTGTCCTTCTCGGAGATATCACCCGAATAAATGCTTTCACCGGCGTCTGGCGGGCTCATCACCGAACGTACCCGGAGAACCCGTGCCCGGTTAATATCACTGATGAAATCGACAATGTACGGATCGCCCGGGTTGATCAGAATCTCCTGGGGATCACCTTGCTGGACGATTTCACCCTCTTTGAGAATCACCAGGTGGTCGGCCAGTTTGAGGGCCTCATCCAGGTCGTGGGTGATGAACACGATGGTTTTCTTCAGCTCTTCCTGCAGGGCCAGCAACAAGTCCTGCATGTCTGAGCGAATCAATGGGTCCAGCGCCGAAAAAGCTTCGTCCATCAGCATGATCGGTGCGTCGGAAACCAGCGCCCGGGCAATCCCGACGCGCTGTTGCATGCCGCCGGACAACTGGTGCGGATACTGGTATTCATTGCCTTCAAGGCCAACCCGGGCCAGCCACTTCCGGGCATCGGCTTCGAAGTCGCCTATGGTGTAGCCGCGGATGTTCTTGGCCATGCCCGCATTTTCCAGCACGGTTTTGTGGGGGAGCAGGGCGAATTTCTGGAATACCATGGACATGCGCTCCCGTCGGAGCTGACGAAGCTGTTCTTCGCTGAAGTTCATGATGTCCTCACCGTCGACCCGGATTTCGCCGGCGGTTGGATCAATCAGGCGGTTCAGGTGCCGGATCAGGGTCGATTTCCCGGAACCCGAGAGCCCCATGATCACGGTGATTTCGCCATCGTGCATATCGACATTGATATCCCGCAGGCCAAGAACGTGTTTCTGCTGCTCCAGCAGATCGGCCTTGTTCATGCCCTGGCGAACATGTTCAAGCGCCACATCCGGAGTCGGGCCGAAGATCTTGAACAGGTTTCTTATCGAAATCTTGATGTCTTTTGCCATGGGTCTTTCCTCACTGCTTCTGGGAGACGTTGATGCGTGCCAGTGATGCCTTGGTAACCCGGTCGAGAATGACCGCGAGGATCACAATGCCCAGGCCGGACACCAGACCAACACCCAGTTCCAGATTACGTATGCCCCTGAGAACCAGTACCCCAAGCCCGGGTGCGGACACCAGGGATGCGATAACAACCATGGCAAGACTCATCATGATGGTCTGGTTTACGCCGGCCATGATGTTGGGCAGTGCCAGCGGAATCTGGACCTTGTAGAGCTTTTGCCGCGGCGTCATGCCGAAGGCATCGGCGGCCTCGATGACGTCTTTGTCGACCAGGCGTATACCCAGATTGGTCAGCCGGATGACCGGAACAATGGCGTAGAGAATGATGGCGATGCCGTAAAGCTTCGATTCGGTAACGCTGAACAGGAAGATCAGCGGGATCAGATAGACGAATGGAGGCAGCGTCTGCAGCATGTCCAGAATCGGGATGATCAGTCGCTGAAGCTTGTCGCTGCGGGCCATGGAAATGCCAATTGGCACCCCGAACAGCACACAGATAAAAGCGCAGACAAGAATGATCGCCAGGGTCTGCATGGCGTAGCTGTAATGATCAATGAACGCCAGAAGTACGATGCTGCCTCCGACAAAAAGCATCAGTTTCCAGGATTTGGTAACCACATAAACAACCGCCAGCAACACGGGGATCACGATCCACCAGGGCGTGGTGAGCATCCCGTAAAGTGCCCCGTCTAGTGCCCAGCTCAGAGGCTGGGTGAGGGGGTCAAGCACCAGGCTGAGACTGTCCTTTATTGCCAGAAACCCTTGTTCCAGCCCCTTGGTCAGTTCCCGGGACTGGGGGAAAGCGGCACAGGATTCATTCAGTGCGTCCATGGACGGGAACGGAAGTTCCCAGATAGTGGCCGGTTCGGCGCTCTCTCCCTTGGTTTTGTTGAGCAAATCAGCCATCGACATGGGGCTGTCGCTCGTGCCTTCAGAACACCATTTCTCAAGGCCCAGTGATGAAAACAGGGAATCGTAGGTTGCCATGGGCGGTCAGTCTCTCCTGCGCGCGTCTGAAATCAGATCGGTTTTCGGGAAACTGCCCGGGACTCAATTGGCTTGAGGTCCCGGGCGGGGCAGGTCGATCAGTTGTTGAGAATTTTAGCCAGCCGTTCTTTGGCCGAATCGTTCAGCCAGGTTGACCATTCGTCGCTGTTGTTGCTGAGGAAATAGACAGCGGCTTCCTCGCCCGACGCATTATTTTCGTCCATCCATGCCAGCACTGCGCTCATGGTGTCGGTTTTGAACGTGAGCTTGCTGAGCATCTCGGCGACTTCCGGCTCACGCTCTTTGAAACTCGTGGTGACCGAGGTCAGCACGGTAGCGGCGGGGAACTCGGAAACGCCAGGATTATCGATGTTGGCGGTCTGATTTTTGGTGTGCACTTCCGGCTTGTATTCACCGAGTTCAACCCGGGTCATGTCGTACTTGCCGAGGGGTACGGTGGGGCCCCAATAGTAGCCGAACCAGGGCTCTTTCTTCTGCACGGCCGAGGCCATGGAAGACGCCATGGTTTCACCAGAGCCATGGTTAAATACTTCGATACCGGCCTCTTCGAGATCCAGGGCACGAATCAGGTTGTCACTGACAACGCGGCAACCCCATCCGTCCGGACAGTTATTAAAAGTGCCGCCTACGAGTTCCGGATTGGCCATTACGCCTTCGATGGTGGTGAGTTCCGGGTGTTTTTCCGCCAGGTAGGTGGGAATCCACCAGCCTTCAACGCCACCCGGATCCAGTACCCGGCTCAAACGCTCGACCTTGCCTTGCTCTTCCAGACGCAGATAAGCCTCGCCTGCGGAGTTCAGCCAGAGTTCGGTGATAATGTCCGGTTCACCGTTTTCGGCAACCGAGGTCACCGCCGGCACAGTGTCAGAAGGAACAATGGTGACATCGCAGCCGTAACCCTGCTCCATGATGAAGGTGGCCACGTTACTAACGACCGTATTGGAAGCCCAGCTCATCTCGGTGATGGATACCTCGCCGCATTCGGCCATGGCCGTGGCGGGTATTGAGAGTGCGCAAAGCATTGCAGCAGACGTAAGCTTTCGCATAGTCGCTTCTCCTATTTCAGGGTGTGTGGTATTCGGGGAGTGGTTCAGACACTAGCTGGCCGCAGATCTCAGGGACCGGGTAGTTGGCAATGTTCAGGTCGCAACTGTGACAGAACAAACTTTGAGTCTCGGTTAATACGTAACTACAAGGATAACGATCCTCAGCTTAGTTACAAGGGTCGATTCGAAATGCGTCTTTTGTGGAGACATATTTTTCCCGTGCCTGACCGTCAACAAGTTGTAGCAATCAATAGTTAGACTCCGCAGACCCTGAACCCGGAGACTGTCATGACAGAATTGCGCGACCTGACACCCCACACCTGTATCGCCAATGAACAGACCCGTCGGGATGGCCGGCAGCGCCGGCTGTTGCGGACATTTCTCCCGGAACTGGTAGGGCTTGAGCGGCTGCTGGCCGAGGCGCCGGCACTGGTTACCAGCCAAGTGGTCGATCGGGTAACCATGAACGATCTGTCCCTGCCCATCTACCGGGCGGACATCGGCTCGACGCGTTCCGATGTACCGGCGGTGCTTCTGGTCGGAGGCGTGCACGGACTTGAGCGGATCGGCAGCCAGGTGGTGATGGCCTGGCTACAGTCTCTGCTGGCCCGGGTCACCTGGGATGAGCATCTCGCCGGCCTGCTGCAGAAAGTGCGGATCACGTTGCTGCCCATTCTCAATCCGGGGGGCATGTACCTGAATCAGCGCAGCAATCCCAATGGCGTGGACCTGATGCGCAACGCGCCGATTACCGCCCAGGACCGGAGCGCCTTTCTGCTCGGCGGCCAGCAGTTTTCGCCCCGGCTGCCCTGGTACACCGGTGACCCGGAACAGGGCATGGAGCCCGAGAACCGGGCCCTGGAAACGGTGATTCGTGAGCTGCTGCCCGGTCGCCCGTTCAGTGTGGCGCTGGACTGCCATTCCGGTTTTGGTATGAACGATCAAATCTGGTTTCCCTATGCCTACCGGAGGCGGCCGATGCGCCGCATTGCCTCGGTAATGGCTCTGAAGTTGATCTGGGAGCAGGCCTACCCGAACCACGATTACCGGTTTGAGCCCCAGTCCCGGCACTATCTGACCCATGGTGATTTGTGGGATTACTTCTACAAACAGGTTAATCGTGAGAATGCCGGCGTGTTCTTGCCGCTGACACTGGAAATGGGCTCCTGGCGCTGGATCCGCAAACGCCCGCGCCAGTTGCTCCGGCTTCAGGGGTTGTTTAACCCGATGGTACCCCACAGGCAGAAAAGGGTGCTGCGTACTCATCTGAGCTGGATGGACTTCCTGGTCAATGCCGCCGCCAGCCATGAAAACTGGTTGCCGGCCCGGGAAGAGGAGTCCATGCTGAGAGAAGCCGCCATTATGCACTGGTACCGGGATTCTCACTAACATGCACTGGATCCTTTTGCGGGGCCTGACACGGGAACGAGGGCATTGGGGAGACTTTCCGGCCCGCCTGCGGGACACGTTCCCGGACCACCACTTTCACACCGTCGACCTGCCTGGCACGGGCGTGCACTATCGGGATGCCAGTCCGGCCTCCGTGGCGGGTATCCGTGAAAAAGTGTGTGAGCAGGTAAGCCATATTCCCAAGCCATTCAGTCTCCTGGCGCTCTCCATGGGGGGTATGGTTGCTCTGGACTGGGCCCAGAACGTGCCCAAAGGTGAAATTCAGAATCTGATCCTCATCAACACCAGTTCTGGCTTCAGCCCGACGTGGCAACGGATGCGCCCAGGGGCCTGGCCCCGGGTTCTAAGGCTTTTGGGCCGCAAGGAACTGTTTGACCGTGAACGGGATATCCTCCGGCTTACCTGCAATCGTGAGGTTCCGTTGTCCCTGGCGAAACAGTGGTACAGCATTCAGCGCCAGCGCCCGGTCAGCATCCGCAATGCCATGAGCCAGCTGGCGGCGGCTGCGCGTTACATGCCAGGGCAGAAACGCCCCCTGCCGGACGCCTTGTTGCTGGCCAGCGGTGGTGATCGCGTTGTTCACTGGCGTTGCAGTGCGGCCCTGGAAGAGCGCTGGCAGTGGACATTGAAACTGCATCCTGATGCCGGCCATGACCTGCCCCTGGATGAGCCTGAGTGGATCATCCAGCAGATCCGCAACTGGTTGCCCCGATAGCATTGGTTGCTTGACGCAACTCTTCTTTGCAGTCAGTCTTTCGGTTTTAACCTCTTACACCGCCAGACATCATCAGGAACGGAGCCCATAACAATGAAAATCTTCGAGACCAAAACTGCCCCCAACCCCCGCCGCGTGCGCATGTTCATGGCCGAAAAGGGCCTTCTCGACAAAGCAGAATTCATCCAGATCGACCTGCAAAAGGGTGAAAACCTGACTCCCGAGTATGTTGCCCGCAACCCCATGAAAAAGGTGCCGGTGATGGAATTGGACGACGGTACCTGCATCGCCGAAACCATGGCGATCTGCCGCTACTTCGAAGAGAGCTTCCCGGACACTCCGAGACTGCTGGGTGACACGCCGCTGGAAAAAGCGCAGCTTGAGCAGTGGCTGCGCTGGATTGAGATGTCCTTGTTTATGCCGGCAGGTATGTGCTTCCAGCACACCACCGGGTACTTCAAGGACCGGATGAATCCGATCAAGGAATGGGGTGAGGAATGTGGCAAGAGTGTCGAGAAATTCATGCACTTCCTGGACAAGCATCTGGAAGGCAAGGAATACATCTGCTGCGACCGGTTCACTGCCGCGGACATCAACGCTTTCACTGCCATCGCCTTTGCCCGGGTGGTGAGCATTCGTATCCAGCCGGAGCAGACCAACCTCCAGGCCTGGTATGACCGGATCAAGGCGCGCCCCTCAGCTCAGGCGTGAATCCGGGTCTTCTTTTTCCACAGGTAACATGCCCTATGCAACAGTCCCCGCGCCTGCACTGCGCACTGGAAGCCATCGATGCAGCCAATCTGGCCGATCCGAACCAGGAACAGATGGACGATGAGCTGCTTCCCAAGGAGTATGCCTATAGCCTGCATATGACCCGCTGGTTGTTCGAACTGGAGGCGGAACCGTCTGAGCGCCTGCAGATCGCCTGTCGGGCCCAGCACATCGAGCGCTGGACGATGCCGCGCAAGGATTATCCCGAGGGTCGCAAAGCTTACTATCAATGGCGCCAGGCCTGTGGCCGGATGCATGGGCGTCGAGCGGCGGAGATTATGGCAGGCTGCGGCTACCCTGCGGAGGAATGCGAGCGGGTGGAAACGATTCTGACCAAGCGGGAACTCCGGCAGGATGAGGACACCCAGCTTCTGGAGGATGTTGCCTGCATGGTGTTCCTTGAGCGTTATTTCGCGGATTTCTACGAGGAAAAAGCGGATTACGACTGGGAGAAGTGGCTGCGTATCGTGCGCCGGACCTGGGGCAAAATGTCGCATCGGGGGCATGGGGCGGCGCTCAGGCTGGCGGAAGGCATGCCGGCGCATTTATTGGCGTTGCTGCAGGAGGCTTTGGCTGAGCCTGAGGATTGATTCTTAGTGCAGAGATTGGTGCACGGACCGACGAGTATGGCTGACCAAAATACGCTGTGAATACGTCCGTGTGCGCTCGGCTCCGCCCTTTAGCGCTTATTGCTCCAGCGTCGCGCTAAAGGTCCATGGCAAGCCGTCCATGGCTTGCCCGTAAAGCCCTTTGTGCTTTACCCATGGCTCAGCACGATTTTGGCAAACCTTGCCCGCCGACTCACCCCATCTGGAGGAGTTAGTCCTCAGGAAAGAACAGCTCCCGAAGTTTCTGCCCCGGTTCTTCCGCTCGCATGAAAGATTCCCCCACCAGGAACCCGTAAATGCCCCGGCTGGTCATGGCGCCCACATCATTTCTGGTCATGATGCCGCTTTCGGTGATGGTGAGGCGATCTGCAGAAATCCGCTCGTGCAGATCGAACGTGGTGTCCAGAGACACGTCGAAGGTATGCAGGTTGCGGTTGTTGATGCCCACCAGGGGTGTTTTCAGGGTCAGAGCATCGTCCAGCTCGTCACCGTCGTGCACTTCCACCAACACATCCAGCCCGATCTCATGGGCAATACCTTCCAGCTCTTGCATCTGGTCTTTGGTCAGACAGGCGGCGATCAGCAGGATGCAGTCAGCGCCGATGGCCCGGCTTTCATAGACCTGGTAGGGCGCGACCATGAAATCCTTGCGGATCACTGGCAGACTGCAGGCATTGCGGGCGGCGACCAGGTAGTCCTCGTGGCCCTGGAAGAAGTCTTTGTCGGTGAGCACGGACAGACAGGCGGCGCCGCCTTTTTCGTAGCTTACGGCAATGGCTTCCGGTTCAAACGGGTCACGGAGAATGCCCTTGCTGGGCGAGGCCTTCTTGATTTCGGCGATGACGGCGGGCGTTCCGGCTTCAATCCGTGTACGCAAGGCATTCGCGAAGCCTCTCGCCGTCGGCTGGTCTCCCGCCATGGCCTTTACGTCGTCGATGCTGACCTTGGTCTTGCGCTCGTCGATTTCTTCCCACTTCCGATCAACGATCTTCCGAAGAATCGTAGGTGTCTTATCCAAATGTCTGTCAGTCATATCAGGCCCGTAAAAAGTATGCGAGAGCTGGTGGGGTGTCCCTTCCGAAACTGTCTGCAGCCATGGATGGCTGCAGCCAAGCTCTACAGGGATGTATTCACGGGCGTGTTTCGGAAGGGACGCCCCACCAGCTCGTCCGGCTGCAATCTCAGCAGGCCAGGATCAAAAACACTGAGAAAAGTCAGCCAACTCGGACATCTTGCCCGCCGCCAGGCCGGATCCCATGGCGTCCAGTGCCATATCCACACCTTCTTTGGCTGTGCCTGCCAGACCGGCGACGTAGATGGCCGCGCCGGCGTTCAGGGCAATCAGGTCCCGGGCCTTCTCGGCCATCTCATCGTGACCACGGCCAAAGGCAGCCTTAATCAGACTGAAGGACTCGTCGGCCGTCTCCACAGTCAGGCCAACCAGTGATTGGCTCTTGATGCCAAGGTCTTCCGGGGTGATGTCGTATTCGGTAATTTCGCCATTCTTCAGTTCCGCCACATGGGTGGCACTGGCCAGGCTGATTTCGTCCAGGCCATCTTTTGAACACACCACCATGATGTGCTCCGCGCCCAGGCGATGAAGAACCTCCGCCATCGGCCGGCAGAGTTCCCGATTGAACACGCCCACGAGTTGGCGTTTAACACCAGCCGGATTGGTCATCGGCCCAAGGATGTTGAAGATCGTACGACAGCCCAGTTCCTTCCGGGGGCCAATCGCGTGTTTCATGGCGCCGTGATGGGCGGGGGCGAACATGAAGCCGACGCCAATTTCCTCTACGCAGCGGGCCACTTCTTCGGGTTTCATGTTCAGGTTGATGCCCACTCTTTCCAGCAGGTCTGCGCTGCCACTTTTCGAGGATACGGCCCGGTTGCCATGTTTGGCCACGAAGCCGCCGGCGGCTGCCACCACGAAGGATGCTGCGGAGGATACGTTAAACAGATTGGCGCCATCGCCCCCTGTGCCAACGATGTCTACCAGGGGCTCGGCATTAACGGTGACCGTGGTGGCCAGCTCACGCATCACCTCAGTCGCGGCGGTGATTTCATCGATGGTTTCGCTTTTCAGACGCAACCCCATGAGAAACGCGCCGATCTGGGCGTCGGTGGCCTCGCCGTTCATGACGATGCGCATCACGTCCTTCATTTCCTCCCGGGACAGATCCAGGTTGGAGGCAATGCGGTTGAGTGCTTCTTTCATGTCCATGTGTCGGCCTCTTATTGGGTTCTCAGAAAGTTGCGCAGCAGCTCGTGGCCCTGTTCGGTCATAATAGACTCTGGATGGAACTGCACGCCCTCGATGGGCAACGTCTTGTGGCGAACCCCCATGATCTCCTCAATGGAGCCGTCATCGTTGCGGGTCCAGGCGGTCACTTCCAGACAGTCGGGCAGGGTAGTCTTGTCGATCACCAGGCTATGGTAGCGGGTAGCCTGCAGAGGATTGCTCAGGCCCCGGAAAACGCCGGTGTCCTTGTGGAACACGGGTGACACTTTGCCATGCATCACCCGCCCGGCGCGGATAATGTTGCCGCCATACACCTGGCCGATAGCCTGGTGGCCGAGGCAGATGCCCAGGATCGGCAGCTTGCCGGCAAAGTGCCGGATGGTCTCCATGGAAATGCCGGCCTCGTTCGGGGTGCAGGGGCCGGGGGAGATTACCAGGCGCTCGGGGTTCAGGGCTTCAATCTGTGCAACGCTGATTTCATCGTTCCGGTACACCTGCACGTCTGCGCCCAGTTCCGCCAGATACTGCACCACGTTGTAAGTGAAGGAATCGTAGTTATCGATCATCAGTAACATAATCTGTTCCTCCGCCTTAGTGGTCGAAATCGTTGTAGGTCATGGCCACCGCGCGGAAAATCGCACGGCCTTTGTTCATGGTTTCTTTCCACTCGAGGCGGGGCACGGAGTCGGCCACCACGCCGGCACCGGCCTGGATATGCAAGGTGTTGTCCTTGATCACCGCGGTGCGGATGGCAATGGCCGTATCCATGTTGCCGTTGAATGACAGGTAACCCACGGCCCCGCCGTAAACGCCACGTTTGACCGGCTCCAGCTCGTCGATAATTTCCATCGCGCGGATTTTCGGAGCGCCACTGAGAGTACCGGCTGGCAGGGTGGCCCGCAGGACGTCCAGGCAACTGGTGTTCTCTTTCAGCCGACCGGTGACATTGGAGACAATGTGCATCACGTGGGAGTAACGCTCCACGATCATCTTGTCAGTGAGCTTTACGGTTCCGGTTTCTGACACCCGGCCGGCATCGTTTCGGCCCAGGTCAATCAGCATCAGATGCTCGGCGATTTCTTTCGGGTCGGCCAGCAGTTCCGATTCCAGGGCCTTGTCCTCGGCATCGGTGGCGCCGCGCTTGCGGGTACCGGCGATGGGCCGCACGGTGACTTCCTCGTCTTCCACCCGGGCCAGAATTTCCGGGGAAGAGCCGACAATGTGGAAATCTTCCAGGTCCAGAAAGTACATGTAGGGCGACGGATTCAACACCCGAAGGGACCGGTACAGATTCAGGGGAGGCGCCTCAAACGGAATCGACATGCGCTGTGAGATGACGGTTTGCATTACGTCACCGTCGAGCACGTAGCCCTTGATCTTGTCCACGGCGGCTTCGAATTTGTCCTGGCTGAAGCCGGAGATGAAATCGCTCTCGTCCACGGTTTTGCCGCGCAGGTGGTTGGGGGTGCGGGGGGCATCGGCGGTTTGCCGGTGCAGTCGGTTTTCCAGCTCATCAATGCGAGCCTGAGCCTGAGAAAACGCCCCTTCAACCGCCGGATCGGCATGGACAATCAGGTGTAACTTTCCGCGCAGGTTGTCAAACACCACGATCTCGTTCGACACCATCAGCAGAATGTCCGGCGTGCCGATGTGATCGGGCGGGCAGCTCTTCCGCAGGCGCTTCTCAATGTAGCGTACGGTGTCGTAACCGAAGTAACCTACCAGGCCGCCGTTAAAACGGGGCAGCTCGTCCAGGTCCGGCGCATGGAAGCGTTTCTGGTAGGCCTCCACAAAGGCCAGTGGGTCGTCCACCTCTTCTGTTTCCACGATCTCGCCGCCGCGGCTGATCTCTACCCGATGATCAAAGACCTTCAGCACTTCATGGCTGGGTAAACCGATAATAGAGTAACGGCCCCATTTTTCGCCGCCCTGAACGGATTCAAACAGGTAGGAATAAGGCCCGCTGGCCAGCTTGAGGTAGGTGCTCAGAGGTGTGTCGAGGTCGGCCAGAACCTCGCGGTACACAGGGATGCGGTTGAAGCCGGCGTTGGCGAGCTCAGCGAATTGCTCGGGTGTCATGGTACGGTTTCCTGAATTCTGATCTGCATTGTGGACAGAAGCCTGCGCTTCCATCAGGTGCTGCGGGCTCAACGGGCAGGCGCCAGTCAGCCTCCGTGCTTCCTCAGCCGGTGCGCCATCGCCACCATCGTGTTGCGCGGGTTGTCAGGATGCCTCGCGCTGCAGTCAGATTCAGTCCCTGCACGGCAGGAATCTCCCGTAAAGAAGTGCTCAATGTTAGTTCCTTGTGAGATTACAAAAGCTCGGCCAGTGAATCAACAACTGCGTCGGCGCCGAGCGAATCGACCGCAGGCCCATAGTTGTAACCATAGCGCACTGCCACGCAGGGTATGCCGGCCGCCAATGCCGCGTTTACGTCCGTTGCGGAATCGCCCACCATCACCGTAGTACCGCGGGTTCCACCCAAAGCCTCCATGGCGTGCAGCAGGGGAGCCGGGTCCGGTTTTTTTACCGGCAGGGTGTCACCGCTCACGCTCAGGTCGAACCAGTGATCAAGGCCCATCTGTTCCAGCAGGGGCGCTACAAACTGCTCCGGTTTATTGGTCACCACGCCCAGCCGACAGCCCTGGTCTTTCAGGTGGGTCAGGCAGGCTTCGACGCCGGCGTAGACCACCGAATGCCGGCCATTGAGGGTGCCGTAGGCGTGGTAAAAAATCGCCAGGGCATCCTTGAACAGCGCGTCGTCTTTCGACCTTGCCGGCTCCCAATCCACCTGACCGGCAAGGGCCCGGCGCACCAGAACACTCGCACCGTTGCCGACCCATTGCCTTACCCGGTCAATGCCGGCAGGGGAACGGCCCAGGTGCTCCAGCATCTGATCGACGGCCGCCGCCAGATCCGGTGCACTGTCCACCAGAGTGCCGTCGAGGTCGAACAGGGCAACGCCCGGCCAGCGGGTACTGAACAATCCCGCCAGGCTCATTGGCTGATGACCTTATGGGCCTGCTCCAGCTCTTCGCGCATAGCGTCAATGGTGGCCTTGTAGTCATCGGTGTTGAAGATGGCAGAGCCGGCCACGAATGTGTCCGCGCCGGCCTCGGCGATTTCACGGATGTTGTCGGTTTTGACGCCACCGTCGATTTCCAGGCGAATGTTGTAGTTACTGGCATCAATGCGCCTACGGGCTTCCCGCAGCTTGTCCAGGGTGCCGGGAATGAACTTCTGTCCCCCGAAGCCGGGGTTCACGGACATCAGCAGAACCATGTCCAGCTTGTCCATGACATGATCCATGTAATGTAACGGTGTGGCCGGATTGAACACCAGGCCGGCCCGGCAGCCACCCTCACGGATCAATTGCAAAGAACGATCGATATGGTTGGACGCTTCCGGATGGAAGGTGATGTAGCTGGCGCCGGCATCTATGAACATGCGAATCAGGTCGTCCACCGGCGAGACCATCAGGTGGACATCAATGGGAGCCGTCACCCCGTGTTTGCGCAGCGCCTCACACACCATGGGACCAATGGTCAGGTTGGGGACGTAGTGATTGTCCATTACATCAAAGTGCACGATATCGGCGCCGGCGGCCAGGACATTGTCGACTTCCTCGCCAAGGCGGGCAAAATCGGCGGACAGGATGGATGGGGCAATCAGGTAAGGGTTCATGACGGCTCTCTCACAACAATGAATAATGGCGTGGTCAGCGGCCCCTGCCGCAAAGTCAAAGCGAGTGCTAGTCTAACAGCTCAGACGTGTTTTTCGCAGTCAAAGGGTCAGGAACTGTGCGTAGAATCGAGGTTTGTGGACAACCAGTCCGGTGGCTTTTTGGGGTGGCTGTGTTGGTCGCTGTGGCGCTGCCGGCGATTGCCCAGGATGAACAATCGGCGGAGCAGGCCCCAGAGTCACCGGTGTCGGGCGCGGAACCTGTGAATCGCTCCCTGGTCTGGACGGGTACCGGTGAGCGAGGGTTGAGTCAGACGTTTTCTGACGCTGCGGTCTGGCTGGAGCTTGAAGAGGGCGAGCGCGCGTTGGGGCTGTTTTACCCCGAGACCAGGCTGCCGGCCCGGGGCGCCTTGGTGGTTCTGGCTGACGAAGGTGAAACTGCCGCATCCGGATTGGCCGGAGCGGTGGCGAGGGCATTGGCCGCGAGGGGCTGGGCGGCGTTGACGCTTGGCCTGGAAGCCCCGTCTCCTGCCCTGCAAAGAAGGCTGGCGCGACCCGTTGTGGGCACCCCGGGGTCGGGCGGGAATGACGAGGCGGCCACCGAGTCGGTGATGATTGACGTTATGGAATCGGAAAATGCGGATGATCTGGAGGCTCGCTACCGCAACCGGATCAGCCAGGTCCTGGAGGCAGGACTGGCCGAGTTGATCGAACGGGGCTACGAGGCGCCGGCGCTTTTGGGTGTCGGTGGGGCGAGCATCCATGTGACCGACCGAACTCTGGACGGAGCGAGCGCCTCGGCTCTGGTCTGGGTCGCGCCGCGATTTTACCCGGTTGACCGCGTGGACTTGCCGGATCGTCTCACGTCGCTTGGCGCCTCGTTGCTGGACCTTCATCCGGCAGGCTCAGGCGGGGGTGAGCCCGGTTGGACTGCCGGTGAGAAACTGCGTAGGGCCGGGGTTGAGGGCTACCAGCGGCAACCGATCCCCTGGTTCAGCCCTCCGTCGGCGGTGGTTGGGGATGCTGTCGCCAGCCGCGTTGCGGCCTGGCTGGAATCCCGCTGAATTAATGCTCAGTCGGTGGCGTGGTGACGCTTTATCAGCTCCCAGGCTTGCTGGTAATTCAGCAGCCGTTCCTTGGCCAGACTTTTGTCGCTGGAACTGACCTGCTGCTGCGCCAGCTTGTCCGGATGGCACTCGGACACTTTTTTCCGGTAGGCCCGTTTGATGACTTCCAGTGAATCCCGGCGGGTGACGCCCAACAGCTCGCAGGCCTGCTGGTAACTGTTTGGTTTGGAAATGCTCTCTGTGTAACGAGCCCAGACCTTGCTGGCGTAGCTGCTAAAGATGTCGTCGCTGACGCTCACGGGTAGCCCGATCTGGTCTATGGCGTCCTCGCAGCGGTAACGCCGGGGTTTGCCGGGGCGGCCGATGAGCTGGCTGGCGTGACACAGGCAGATGGCAATTTTCAGGGCCGGCGCCGGCCAGAGACGTCGGGACAACCTCAGGGCGAGACCTCGGATAAAGGGCAGTTTCTCGGCGGTCTTGCCCTGCTGAAACCAGCCGATTGCGCGCCGGCGCTGTCGAGCTGACAGCTTCATGGCCTTGATGAGGGATTCCGCGTTGCCGACGTCGGCTTCCGTGACCCGGCCTTCCGCCCTGGCAATGTAGCCCAGGAAAAAGAATAGCGACCGTCGGCTCCAGCGGGGAAGTTGGGCCCGTTCAATCAGGGCCGGGGCCTGATGGCCGCAGGCCGAGAGTTCCCGCATCAGGCTGGAAAATTCGGCTTCCATTCGGGCCGGCAATGGGGGGTGTTTGTTACTGGCTGCCATGGGTTCCGGGTTCCACGCTGTGAAGTTGGCGGTCCAGCGTTCTCAGTCGTTCCGGAGTTCCCACATCCACCCATCGGCCCGGATGGTATAGGCCCTGCACGCGGCCCTGGCCCATAGCTTTGCGCAGAACCGGTCCCAGTTTGCCGGCCTGATCCGTGAGACCCTCAAACAGGCGGCGGTGCAGCAGGCTGATGCCGGTGAAGGTCAGTCTCTCAGAGCCGGACTCGGTCAAGGCACCCTCTGGCGTCAGGCAAAAGTCGCCCTCGGGGTGGTGTGGTGGGTTTTCGGTAACCACCAGCAAGGCGTCTGACTGTTCCGGTGGTTTGAGTCTGGCCAGTTCGAAGTCGCTCCAGATATCGCCATTGATCACCAGAAACCAGTCGGACTCGCCCTCGGTGATCAGGGGAAGGGCGCGGACTATGCCTCCGGCGGTTTCAAGGGGGTCACCCTCCCGGGAGTAACGCAGGGACAGGCCAAAGCGCTCGCCATTGCCCAGGGTTTGTTCAATCTGGTCGCCCAGCCAGGCGTGGTTAATGATCACGTCGCTGAATCCCGCCCGGCGCAGGTGTTCAAGATGGTGAACGATCAGCGGTTTGCCTCCGGCACAAAGCAGGGGTTTGGGGGTGGCCAGGGTCAGCGGCCGCATGCGTTCGCCTTTGCCAGCGGCGAGAATCATGGCTTTCACTTCAGTGAGTGCTCCTGGTTCTGTGCCTGCTTCGGGGCCGGGCCTATGCTGGCCTCAATAAGAGGCATTACACGGTCGCTGAGCCATTCGTGAAAATGACGCAGGGCTGGCTGCCGGCTGCTGGCAACAATCAGGTACTGAACCGTGCGGGGAATGTCATTCAGGTAGCTGTGCTTGCCGTCCCGGATCGACAGCCGTGCGAATATTCCGGATGCCTTCAGATGGCGCTGCATGCCCATCAGTTCAAACCACTGGCGGAAGGTTTCCCGGTCAGCCCGGTGCAGTTTCGCTTCATAGCTGCTTTGGCGAAATACCTCCAGCCAGTCGCAGATGCGATCTTCCGGCCACAGGATATAGCAATCCTTGAGCAGTGAGACTACATCGTAGGTTACCGGCCCGGTCACCGCGTCCTGAAAATCGATGACGCCGGGACGTGCCTCGCCTGGTCGTACCAGCAGGTTTCGGGAATGATAATCCCGGTGAACGGTGACTTCCGGCTGGGCCAGTGCACTTTCTCGGAGCATGGAAAAGGTGGTGTCCAGTAAGGCTCTTTCGCTGTTTTCGAGATTCATGCCCAACTGCTGTTCCAGCAACCAGTCCGGGAACAGCGCCATTTCCCGTTCAAGCAGGGTGGTGTCGTAGGAAGGTAGCGGGTAGTCGGCGGGTGAGGTCTGCCGGGCAATCAGGGTCAGTTCATCCAGTGCATTCCGGTAAAGCTGGTCCGCAGAGTCATCGGTCAGTTGCGCAAGCATCAGTTGATCGCCAAAATCCTCCAGCAGCAGAAAGCCCTGTTTCAGATCCGCCTGGATAATGTCTGGCACCGCCACGCCTTGCCGGTGCCAGTGCCGGGCGATAGCGACAAAGGGCACACAATCTTCGTGTTCTGGCGGTGCATCCATCACGACAAAGGGCCTGGGCTCATTCTCGCCCAAACGCTGCCAGACCCGGAAATAGCGACGAAAACTGGCGTCGCCGGAGACCGGTTCGGCCTTGCATCGCTCAAAGCCGGAAAACTGTCTGACCCAGTCGGTCAGCAACTGCAGGCGGGTGTCCATGATACGGGTTGCGATCCTTTTCGATTATGTTGTCGCTGACTGCGAAAGTTAGCAGACGATTATAAAGAGGGTAAAACGGTTTTGCAGCGGAGTTTCCGTTAACAACCCCGGAAGCCACGTGTAAACTAGGCGGCGTTCAACTTTGCCCGCACGCCCATTCACCCGGAACAGGATCCTGCCACCGTGCCATGTCCCGAACGCCCACTGCAGACGCCGAAAATCCGGTGGCAGCGCCGGTATGGCCAATTGCTGTTGGCTGGCACGCTGGGGTTAGGCTGTGCCGCGGGCCATGCCGAAACAGCGCCCTCGGCGGCGGAGATTGACTGGCGGCCCAGGGCTGAATTGCCGGAAGAGGCCCGGTTGGCAGTGCCCGTATTCTGTGAGGGCGGCTACCTGCCGTCTGGCGGTGGAGAAGGTGTAGGCAGTGCATTCGACGGTGGCGCTGACGCGGAACGGCCGCTGGAAGCCAGCGGCCTCAACGCCCGCTATGAGATCGATCAGGAGCTCTTCCTTCAGGGCGATGTCCGTATTCGCCAGGGCCAGTTCCAGGTGACGGGTTCGCAAGCACGGTACAGTCAGGCCGAGGGGGCGGTGTCGGTTCAGGGGCCTCTGGTGAGCCGAGGCAACGGTTTCCTGCTGACCGGTGACAGCGCCAATTACAGCGTTGAGACCGGACGCCTCGACGTCAACACCGCCACCTTCTTGCTGCATGGCCCGGAAATGCGTGGCCGGGCCAGCAGCCTGTCGCGACTCAGCGAGCAACAGGTCGTGATTGAGGACGGGTTACTGACTACCTGTGGCCCGGGGCAGAATGACTGGGCCATCGTTGCTTCGGATATCAAACTGGACCGGGCGGAGGGCTTTGGCACTGCCAGGCACGTTCGTCTCGAGGTACTGGATGTGCCGGTTTTCTATTGGCCATGGGCCAGTTTCCCCATTGATGACCGCCGGAAATCCGGTTTTCTGTACCCCCAGTTCGGCTCGTCCAGTGCCGGCAGTGGCGGCTTTCTCGCAGTGCCGTATTATTTGAACCTGGCACCACATTATGACGCCACGCTCACCCCCCAGTACATTCACGGCCGCGGCCTGTTCAGCGAGGTGGAGGGTCGTTATCTGAGCTCCCTTGGCGAGACTGACCTGCAACTGGGGTATATTAATAATGACTCGGAATACGCGGATGTTAATCCCGGTGAGTCGGGGGAGCGCTGGGCCCTGGATGCGACAACACGGGCGAACTTTGGCAGTGGCTGGTCCGGTTACGGGGATTTTTCCGCGGTCAGTGACGATGATTATCTCAGCGATCTGAACCGCAGTCTGGCCATCAATCAGGCAACGCCCCTCCAACGCAAAGGCGGCGTTACCTATCGCAGTGCCCAGCAATATTTCGACGCCTATCTGAACGATTACCAGACCATCAGCCAGCGTATTGCCAACCAGAACAAACCCTACGCCCAGCTGCCAAACGTGATCTATGCGGGCCAGGCGGAAGCGGGCGTGTTCGAGACCAACCTGGACAGTCAGTACACCGTTTTCTATCGGGAAAATGAAGGCCTGGCCGGCCTGGACCGGGCCAATGGCCAGCGTTTTCGGGCGAGGCCGGAGCTGGCTTTGCCCATGAGAGCCCTGTGGGGCTTCAGCCGGCCTGCGTTCAGCGTTGATTACACCCGTTACGAGCTTGAAGACTACGATCTTGGCGAGGGTTCCTTTGATCGTACTGTGCCGGTTGCCGAATGGGACAATGGCTTATATTTCGACCGCCAGGGGAGTCTGTTCGATGTGCCCTACAACCAGTCCCTGGAGCCAAGGCTTTATTATGCCTGGGCCGATGCCGAGGCCGACCAGAATGACATTCCTGACTTTGATACGGCCCTTCAAACCTTCCGCTTTGATCAGCTATTCCGACCTGACCGTTTCACCGGTGGCGACCGCGTTGGCGATACCAACCAGTTGACCGTCGCCCTGACCAGCCGTTTCAATGACTTGCTCACAGGTGCCGAGCGTGCCCGGTTCAGTATTGGCCAGGTGCAGTATTTCGAGGATCGTGAGGTCACTCTGTTCGGCGATGGTGGCGGTACCCGGAGTCGCTCGCCGCTGGCGGGGGAAGTGGTGCTCAATCCGCTGGATACTCTGGAAATCCGGTCTTCCGGTCTGTGGGACCCGGATACCGGTGATACTGAAGAGGGTCGAAGTCAGCTGACATTCCACTCCAGCGACTATCGTTACCTGGCCAGTCTGGGCCATACCTACAGCCGGGATGAACTGGAACAATCGGACATTGCAGCCGTTTTCCCGGTGTCGGATCGTGTTAGTCTCATCGGCCGCTGGGTCTACGACTCGGATCTTGATCGTACGGTAGGCTCTCTGGCTGGCCTGGAATACAACAACTGCTGCTGGAGTGTTCAGGTGGTCCACCAGAACTACCTGACCGACGACCAGCAGCTTGAGGGCCGCATTCTGTTCCAGGTTCAGCTTAAGGGCCTCGGTGGCAGTGGTGGTGCCTCGTCGCGGATTTCCGAGGCGATTTACGGATTTGATGAAAGGGAGCGTCGCCGATACGGAACTCCCTGACCGGGAACTGGACTAAACCCCGTACTGGCGTGCAGGCTCACATTCCATTTGCAGAGGTGATTATGAAGGCGACTCTTCGCCATGGTGTTCAAGCGTTACTGGTTATTCTTGCCGTGCTGGCGCCGCTGACCGTTCAGGCAGAGCGAAAACTGCTGGATCAGGTGGTGGCCATCGTGGATGAGGATGTCATTCTGCAGACCGAACTGGAGGCCCGGATTAACACCATCGCCAGCCGGCTCAGAGCCCAGGGCACAGGGCTGCCACCGAGACCGGTGCTGGAAGAACGGGTACTTGACCAGCTGATCACCGAATCGATCCAGATGCAGATGGCGGACCGGGCCGGCATGCGCATCAGCGATAACGAACTGAACGAGACCATGGCCAACATTGCCGAGCGCAATGGCATGACCCTGGCTGATTTTGAAGCGCAACTGGAAGCGGAAGGGGTGACCTATAACCAGGCCCGGGAGCAGATCCGCAAGGAAATGCTGACCAGCCGGGTGCAGCAGCGGCAGGTAGGTAACCGGGTCCGGGTGACCGATCGGGAGGTTGAAAATTACCTCGAGAGCCAGCAAGCCCTTGGAAATAACGGTGCGGAATACCGGCTGGCCTATATTTTTATCAGTGTTGATGATCCTTCCGACGAAGACGCAGTGGACGCGGCCCGGGAAAAGGCCGAGCGACTGCGCAGCGAGATCGCCCAAGGGCGTGATTTCCGTGAAGTTGCAGTGGCAGAGTCCGATGCCAGCAATGCCCTTGAGGGGGGCGACATGGGCTGGCGGGCCGAGGGGCAGCTGCCCTCGCTGGTCGCCCCGGTGGTGCCGGATCTGGCGGTGGGCGAGTCATCGCCGGTGCTGGAAAACAACAGTGGCTTTCACCTGGTGATGGTGATGGACAAGCGCGGCGGCGAGCAGCAGCAGGTCATTCAACAGCATCGTGTTCGTCATATCCTGGTTCGGCCGTCCGAAGCAGTTGCCGATAGCGAGGCGGAAGCCAAAATCCGCGACCTTTACCAACAGCTTCGGAACGGTGCCAGTTTCAGCGCCTTGGCCAAAGAGTATTCTGACGATCCGGTATCCGGCTCCGACGGCGGCAATCTGGGCTGGGTCAGCCCGGGCCAGATGGTGCCGGCGTTTGAGCAGGCGATGCTTGAGGCTGATGTCGGTGAGCTCAGGGGGCCATTCCGGTCCCAGTTCGGCTGGCACATTTTGCAGGTTCAGGAGCGCCGTCAGAAGGACATTAGTGGTGAGGTGCGAGAGTCTGAGGCGCGCCAGGCAATCTACCGCCGCAAGTTCGAGACCGAATTGCAGAACTGGCTCCGGGAGATTCGCGACGAGGCCTTTGTCGAGTTCAAGGGCGAGTACGCCAAGGATGATCCCGCAGAAGACGAGCCGGTTTCCTGATGGGTAAACCTCTGGTTCTGGCACTGACAGCAGGCGAGCCTGCGGGCATTGGTCCGGAGCTTTGTCTTCAGCTTGCACTGGCGTCCCGGACCGCCGGAGTTGTGGTGATTGCAAGCCAGCCATTGCTGGAAGCCCGGGCGCAACAACTGGGTTTGACGGTTGCGCTGCACCCCTGGCGCCCGGGGGATTCGCCCCGGATGCAGGCGGGCCATTTGTCCGTGCTGCACGTGGAGGGCTGTGCCAGCAACGAGGCAGGTAAGCTCGACCCTGCCAGCAGCGCCTATGTCCTCAGAACCCTGGAAATTGCCGGAAGCGGCTGCCAGAGCGGGGATTTTGATGGCATGGTTACGGCGCCGGTTCACAAAGGGGTGATCAACGACGCCGGTATTCCGTTCAGCGGCCACACTGAATTTCTGCAGGAGCTGTGCGGGGTCGAGCGGGTGGTGATGATGCTCGCCACCGAGCAGCTACGTGTGGCGCTGGTAACGACCCACTTACCGCTCAAGGACGTTTCGGCCGCCATCACGCCAGAGCGCTTGTCTCAGGTGACCCGGATTCTCGATGCCGACCTGAGGCGATTCTTCGGGATCGAACAGCCGCGAATTCTGGTAGCGGGCCTGAATCCCCATGCAGGCGAGGGTGGTCATCTTGGTCGCGAGGAAATCGAAACGATCGAGCCAACCCTGAAAAGGCTCAGGGCTGAGGGGATTTCACTGACCGGGCCATTGCCGGCCGATACCCTGTTTACACCGCACTGGCTTGATCAGGCCGATGCGGTTCTGGCGATGTACCATGATCAGGGGTTGCCGGTGCTGAAATTCCAGGGTTTTGGTCGCGCGGTGAACATCACGCTCGGCCTGCCGATTGTCCGCACGTCTGTAGACCATGGGACGGCCCTGGATCTGGCCGGCACCGGCCGGGCGGATTCCGGCAGTTTGCGTACCGCTATCAAGGTGGGTGAGCACATGGCTCGCTGTTCTAAATCCGCCAATCAAGAGAAACCTTCGTGAGTAACAAAGCCGGCCACCAGGCCAGAAAACGGTTTGGTCAGAATTTCCTGCACGATCCAGGGGTGATTGAGCGGATCATTCGCGCGATTAACCCCAAGCCTGATGATGCCATTGTGGAAATTGGCCCAGGCCTTGGTGCACTGACCGAGGAAATTCTGGCGGTAAACCCGAGGCTCCAGGTGGTGGAACTTGACCGGGACCTGATTCCGGTACTACGCACCAAGTTCTTCAACTATCCGGAACTCCGGATCCACGAGGCTGACGCGCTCAAATTCGATTTCAGCCAGTTGGTGGTTGATCGGCCCCTGCGGATTATCGGTAACCTGCCGTACAATATTTCTACGCCCTTGATCTTTCACCTGCTCGGCCAGGCGGGTGTCGTGCAGGATATGCACTTCATGCTGCAGAAAGAGGTGGTGCAACGAATGGCGGCGGTACCGGGGGACAATAATTACGGGCGCCTGGGTATCATGACCCAGTATTTCTGCAAGGTGCAGCCGTTGTTTGAGGTTGGCCCCGGCGCTTTCCGGCCGGCACCGAAAGTGGACTCGGCCATTGTGCGCCTTGTGCCTCATCAGACCCTGCCGCACCCGGCAAGGGATCTGACGACCCTGCAGGCCGTGGTGCGGACTGCCTTCAACGCCCGCCGGAAAACCCTGCGCAAGGCCCTTGGCGGTATGGTTTCGGTGGCACAGCTTCAGAGCCTGGGAATCAATGACGGGTTACGCCCTGAGAACCTGAGCCTGGCCGAATATGTGGCCATTGCAGACCTGTTGGTGGATGAAAAGGGTTCGGCTAATCCTGCAAACGAGGTAAGTGATGACTGACTACGCCATTGGCGATATTCAGGGCTGTTACGACCGTCTCAGGGATATCCTGGCCAAAGTGGAGTTCTCACCCTCACGGGATCGCCTGTGGGTCGCGGGGGACCTGATTAATCGGGGCCCTTCCTCGCTGGAAACCCTGAGGTACATCGAAAGCCTGGGTAGCTCCGCGTTGGTGGTGCTCGGCAATCACGACCTGCATCTACTGGCGGTTGCTCTGGGTGGCCACGAAGCCCGCCATAAAGATACCCTGACCGATATTCTGGAAGCGCCGGACCACGACCGGCTGGTGGACTGGCTCCGCCAACAGGCTCTTTGTATTCACGATTCGGCCCGCAATCTTGTAATGGTTCACGCTGGTCTGCCTCACATCTGGTCTGTGGGCCAGGCCATGGGTTATGCCCGTGAGGTGGAAGAGGTGATCCGCGGCAGCGCTGCCGAAGAATACTTCACTCACATGTACGGCAATCAGCCGGAGTGCTGGGATGACCATCTGACGGGGATGGACCGCTGGCGGGCTATTACCAATTACTTCACCCGTATGCGGTTTATCGCCGAAGATGGCACCCTGGAATTGACCACCAAGGAGTCGGCGGGTGATGCCCCGGAAGGCTTTGCCCCTTGGTTTCGCTTCCCTCGTAACGACGACACTCGCGTGGTATTCGGGCACTGGGCGGCTCTGGAAGGCAACACCGGCGTTGACCGGTTTATTGGCCTGGATACTGGCTGCGTCTGGGGCGGTGTATTGACCATGATGAACCTGGATTCGGGGGAAAAGATCCACTGTGACTGCTGAATCCGTACAAAACCGCATCGGGCGCGTTTCGAGAGTGCCCCTCGTCGCCGGTGGCCTCCTGGCGCTTCTGGGGGTGATGGCCGGCGCGTTTGGCGCCCATGGCCTGCGCAGCCTGGTCAGTGAGCGGGGCCTTGAAGTTTTCCAGACCGCCGTCACCTATCAGATGTATCACTCCATTGCGTTGGTTCTGGTGGCAGTTCTATCCGTGCTGGGCCTGTCCCGGAAGCTTCTGGGTTGGGCTGCCGGGTTTTATCTGGCTGGTATCCTGTTCTTCAGCGGCAGTCTTTATCTGTTGGCCTTGACCGAAATCCGCTGGATTGGTCCGATTACGCCGCTCGGCGGGGTGTGTTTTATGGTCGGCTGGGCACTGTTGATAGCGGCTGGCATAAGCCGGAACAAGTGACGAGTATAATAGAGGTTCAAGACGCTCATGCAGGTTGAAGTGAATGGTAACGCGATGGAGCTGCCGGCTGGCGCGACCATTGCGACACTGATCGAACAATTGGCCCTCGCGGGCAAACGGCTGGCTGTCGAGGTGAATGAAGACATCGTGCCCCGGAGCCAGCACCCGGAATTTACCCTGAGTGATGGCGACCGGGTTGAAGTCGTCCACGCCATTGGCGGCGGCTGACAAAACCGCGCCCGCTGCTGATTGCCCCATCGGTACCGACGGTTTTCACCCTCCCGAACTCAAAAAAAAACAGGAACACTATGACAGACGAACCCGAACTCCAGCTTCCCGAAGACAAGCCCCTCGAAATCGCCGGCCGTGTTTACCAGTCGCGGTTGCTGGTTGGTACCGGCAAGTATCGCGACATGATGGAGGCCGGCCACGCCATCGAGACCAGTGGCGCGGAAATAGTAACGGTTGCGGTACGGCGTACCAATCTGGGCCAGAACCCGGATGAGCCGAATCTATTGGATGTGATTTCTCCAAGTCACTACACCATCCTGCCGAACACGGCCGGCTGCTATACCGCCAAAGATGCCGTGCGCACCTGCAAACTGGCCCGCGAACTCCTCGATGGTCACGACCTGGTCAAACTGGAAGTGCTGGGTGAGGAAAAGACGCTCTACCCGAACATGACCGAAACGCTGGTGGCTGCCGAGGAGCTGATCAAAGACGGCTTCAAGGTGATGGTCTACTGCTCCGATGATCCATTGCTGGCCAAGCGCCTCGAAGACATGGGCTGCGTGGCCATCATGCCGCTGGGCGCGCCGATTGGTTCCGGGCTTGGCATCCAGAACCGGTACAACATCCGTCTGATTGTTGAAAACGCCAATGTACCGGTGCTTGTTGATGCTGGCGTGGGCACCGCGTCAGACGCCACCATTGCCATGGAACTGGGCTGCGATGGCGTACTGATGAACACTGCTATTGCCCAGGCCAAAGACCCTATCAAGATGGCCAACGCTATGCGCCTGGCCATCGAGGCAGGTCGTGAAGCATATCTGGCGGGCCGTATGCCCAAGAAACTCTACGCCAGCGCATCGTCGCCCATTGATGGCACCTTCTTCTGATCTCGGGCACAATCCCAACAAACGATAACCGAGGGTCGGCACCGAACGACCGGCCCCGACAACGATAAATCAGAGCGCTGCTGTCCTGCCATGACTAACCAGAAGCCCAGTCGCCGTGAGGCGATTCTCCATGCCCTTGTGGAACTCCTGGAGACCGACCCGGGAGCCCGTATCACCACCGCCGGCCTCGCCAAATCCGTGGGTGTCACCGAGGCGGCCTTGTACCGTCATTTTCCCAGCAAGCGGAAAATGTTCGAGGCACTTATCGAGTTTGCCGAAGACGCCGTGTTTTCCCGCTGCCAGGTGATCCTGCAGGAACAGGAGGATGTGCGGGTCCGTCTGCAGCAACTTGTGCACCTGGTGTTGGTGTTCGCCGAACGTAATCCGGGCCTGTGCTGCGTGCTGACTGGTGATGCATTGATGGGCGAAAACGACACCCTGCGCAAACGGGCTTCCCAATTCTTCGAGCGCCTGGAAACCCAGGTGCGTCAGACCCTCAAGGAAGGCGAAATCCGCCAGGGTCTACGCCCAAGAACGAGCGCCGCCCGGGGCGCGGATTATGTCCTGGTGTTCGTTGAGGGCCGGATTCAGCGATTCATCCGGTCGTCGTTTTCGCGCTTACCTTCCACTGACTTTGACGAGTGTTGGGGGCTGGTTGCTGAGGGTGTTTGGGGCTGGGCGCAGCCGTAGTCCAACAAGCCGATCCTAATCATACCCCGAAGCCAAACGAAGAATCTCGCGAACCGGCTTCCAGATAGCCGGCGCCGAGATCAGGATATCCCGGCCCCAGAGGTCGGCGGGGTAGCCTTCCGGCACCTCGCTGAAGTGGCCAGCTGTGGCGCCGGCTTCCAGGGCGATCAGGCGGGCGGCGGCGAAGTCCCAGGGGCTGACATTCTCGTAGTAAATGTCCAGGCGGCCGCAGGCTACCCAACAGATGTCGAGAGCCGCTGAGCCAATCCGGCGCAAGTCCCGGCATTGGTGAATCATGGCATCCAGACGTTTGATCAGAGGCTCAAGGCCGTCCTTGGTATACGGGAAACCGGTGGCGAACAGCGAATCCCTGGGAACCGTGGCGCCACTATGGCGGATTGGGCGGCCATTAAGGGTGGCGCCTTCTGAACGGGTTGCCCGGAACGTTTCTCCCGGGAAGGGGGCATGCACGACCCCTGCCTGCACTCGCCCTTTTTCAGCAAAGGCAATGGAAACCGCAACCTGGGGATGGCCGTAGGCGTAATTCACAGTGCCGTCTATGGGGTCGACGATCCACAAGGGAGTGTCCAGTTCCTCGGCCTGGCTGAGGTCCGGCATGGTTTCTTCGGAAAGGATTCGGTGGCCCGGGAAGCGCTTACGGATGGCGCCGGTGATGAATTCGTCGGCCATGACATCGGCGTGGGTCACCAGTTCGGTCTGGTGCTTGTAGTCGGTACGCAGGGCATTGCCGTCCCGCTCGCGGCGTATCAGTTCGCCGGCTTCGCGAGCCAGGTTTTCGGCAAAGTCGGTAAACTCGAGCAGAGAAGCAGAATCAGACATGACGCCCTCGTTGATATCCCGTAAGAGAATGAGGGCGCCAGTCTAACACGGCAGAATCAGAGGCTGTTCAGCCACTGCTCCATCCTGTCCATGGCTTTCACTAGCCGCGGGCAGGCCTGTTTGACGAAGTCATCGCCCAGTTCCTGGTCCGCGTAGTCGCCGCCCGCCAGACGCAGGGATTCGGCCCCTTCAAAATCCACAAAGGCCAGACGCGCCGCCAGGTGGTCCGGTACGAATCCGAAGTCGCTGGCCGGCAGGATGGCCACGCCGGTGTTTTCCAGGAGGGCCTGGCAGAACGCCTGACTGGTCTTGATGTCCTTCTTCGCCAGCTGGTCCCGGAAGCCGGAGAAGTCCGGGAACAGGTAGAATGCACCTTCAGGCTTCTGGACGACTGCCCCGATCTCGCTCAGTCGCCGATGCATATATTCGCCCACCACTTTCAGAACCCGGCGCGACTGTTTAAGGTATTCCTCTATATCGTCGCCGCCGTTGAAGGCGGTAATGGCCGCGTGCTGAATGGGTGCGCTGGTGGCCGTATAGGTTTCGCTGGCGATGATCGCCATGGCGTCCTGCAGCGGCCGCAGCTCCCGTGGAAAAATAAAGGTGCCCAGGCGCCAGCCACCGGCGCCGGCCCACTTGCTCAGGCCGGTACTGATGATGGTGCCTTCGGGATAGTAGCGGGCGATGGACTTGTGCTTGCCCTCGAAATTCACTTCCCCATAAATTTCGTCCGACAGCAGAATGAGCCGGTACTTGCGGGCCACGTTGGCAATGGCCAGCAGTTGGTCATCGGTGTAGGTGCAACCGGTCGGGTTAGACGGGTAGTTCAGGATCAGAATCCGCGGCCGTGACGGGTCATCGCGGCAGACGATGTCCAGCTCCTCAGCAGTGAGCTGCCAGTTATTCTCGGCGTGGGTGGGCAACCAGTGTACCGAGCGGCCGATAATCCGCGCCTGCGGAGCATAGGAGACCCAGCTTGGGCGCGGGATCAGCAGGTCGCCGTAATAAGCCAGTTGCAATATAAACAGCAGTTCCTTCGAACCCGGGCCGATCAGCACGTCTTCCCAGGTGCAGCGCATGCGCTCATTGCGGTTGATGTAACCGGCAATAGCTTCCCGCAGGCCCTTCAGGCCCTTGACCGGCAGGTAGTCTTTTTCGTGGGCATGCTCCCTGAGCGCCTCCACCACGCGATCGGGAACCGGGAAAGGTGACTGGCCCAGCCCGAGTTTGATGATGTCCTTGCCTTCGGATTTGAGCTGGTTGCTCAGCTCGTTGATGCGAAGGGTAGCGGAGGGCTGGATGCCTCGTACATTCAGGTTGATCGCGAAACGGTGGTCGTTTTGGATGTCCATTGTCCCTGTCTGTTGGTTGGAAGTGGCTGTTGGTTGAGAATGACGCCCTCAGTATAGGAAAACCAAACATATCTGTGATGGGGTAGCGGATAGGTGATTGCCGCAGTTCAGGGGTAAACTTTGGTCGCATGCCCGTTCGCCAGCTGCGCCAATCATTGCGGACGCGATTTGATCCAGACCTCTACCCGTCCGTTGCGGGGGCTGCCGCTGCCCCCAACCGGCATATATTGCCCGTAGCCTGTGTATGCAACGTCCTGGACGCCCGCCTCCTGCAAGGCCTTTCGGACCGACAGGGCGCGGAGTTCGGAGATCATCTGAGCCCGGAGCTCGTGGCTTTGGGTGTCGGCAAAACCAATCAGCAAAAGGTCCTGGGGGGACCGGTTCTGTTCCTCCAGATACCGCTGCACTCGCTGCAGATCCCTGCGGGCCTTGTTGTCGAGTTTGGTCCGGCCTTCTGAAAACCGAAAATTGACGGTCAGGCGCAGATAGTTTTCGGTCAAGCGATGAAAGCTATCCGGCGCCGAACCTTCCAGTTCCGGTTTTACAGCGATAGGGTTCTGGGAGATAAATCCTGACTCCGCGACCAGGGCCTGGCCTTTCTGGCCAATCGAGAACTCAATAAGCCCGGTTGCCAGGGGCGGTATCTCATCGCCTGATGTGTACATGAACAGGCGCCTGGACAGTGGGTAGTCTTCGCTCGCCACAGTTAGCTGGTTAGGCCTGAGTGCCGGTGCGTTGCCTTCGGAAATCGCCAGTGCTTTGCTGCTGCGAACTGAAGCCAGGCCGGAAAAACCAATACCTGAGGGGTCCCCGCTTACGTCATCAGACAGTTGGTCGTTGGATTCGTAGCGCTTGGCGTTCCCGTCCAGCACGTATCGCTTGCCCAGAACCAGAGACTTAAAGGTGTCCCAGGTGCCGGATCGGTCGTCTCTGGCGTAGAGTCGGATGGGCAGGTTCCGGCCGCCGAGCTCAGACCAGTTCCGGATCTGCCCGGCGAAGATCTGGCCCAGGGTGTCAATGCTCATCTGGCTGACCGGGTTGGACGGATGAACCAGAATTGCCAGGCCATCGATGGCGATGACGTGTTCGCTTTCCAGGGCTGTCAGGTCTGCCCGGGCGCGAAACAGCTCCGCTTCGGCCGGTTTGACCGGGCGGGATGAAGCCCAGATATCTGCCTGGCCCGCCGCCAGCGCTTTGAAACCGGTACTCGAACCATGGGCGGCAACCAGCACCTTAGTTTGCCGATTGTTCACCCGGGTTGAAAGGGCCTGTTCGTTTTCCCGCCCGGTGCCTTTCGCGGTTACTGTGCCTCCGCTTTGTTCTTTCAGGTAACCGGTAACCAGCATGGGGGCGAGAGTCGCACCCACGGTATTGGAACCATGGATCTCGAGTTCATATGCCTGTGCATGGAGCGTAAGGATGGCAGCGATGAAAAATACGGATACTGTGGCAATCTTCCATATGGGTCGGAGCATTTTATGAAAAACCTTTTCAAGTCAAATGGTTGAAAGGTTAGAAGAATGCTTCAGAAATATGACGTTTGTGTTTCAGTCGTTGCATATGAGACTGCGAATATCGGCAACCGCGTTAAAAAATGTTAAGTAGACCGCGGAGTAACGGGACCTTGTGTCCTATAGTGGCGTGTCCGCGGTAACAAAAATAAACAGAGCGGGGAGAGGCATAACCATGAATGCCGTCACATCAGAGCCGGGGCTGCCCCCGGTTCGTTCCGAACGTCCGTTGCCCCTGGCGAAGGTGCTCTTGGTCGATGACCACGCTCTGTTCGCTCAGGGCCTCGCGGGGCTGATGCAGCAGGAGGGGCTGGCCGCTTCGGTCACCACAGTCCGGACCGTGGAGTCCGCCGCCGACCTGCTGGCCCATCAGGATGACTTTGGGCTGGTTCTGCTGGACATCGCGCTTCACGGCGAAACCGGCCTTGCGCTTTTGCCAAGGCTGGCGCGTTACCGGGAGGCTCCGCCCGTGGTGATTATTTCCAGCAGTGAAGATGACAATACGGTGCGGGCCGCTCGGGCGGCCGGGGCAAGCGGGTTCCTGGCAAAGTCGGCGGGCCGTTCCGCACTGGTGAGTATGGTCCGGGCGGTTACCCGGGGGGATGGCTATTTCCCCGGTGGCCTCGTGCCACTGACGCAGGACCTGCCATTTACGCCCAGACAGCTGGATGTTCTGCTGTTGCTGGCCCAGGGCTTTCCCAACAAGCGAATCTGCCAGAGTCTGAATCTGACCGAGCACACGGTAAAAACCCATCTCAAGGCGATTTTCACCCAGCTTGGTGTTCATAACCGGACGGAATGCGTAAACCTTGCCCGGGCTCGGGGCTGGCTGTAGCGGCTGCAGGTAGTCGTATCCAGAAGGCGGAGCCCCGGCCGGTTTCCGTGTCGACGCCGCAAGTGCCCTGCATCAGCGCCGTGAATTCCTGGACGATGGTCAGGCCGAGCCCCAGGCCGGGGCAGTCGGTCTGGCCCCGGCCCCTTACATAAGGCGAAAACAGGGTCTCCCTGAGCTCCGATGGCAGGCCTGCGCCGTTATCCAGGACCCGCACACAGACCTGCCGGCCCTGGTGTTCGGCGGAAACCCGAACGGTCGTGCCACCGCTGTGTTCCACGGCATTGAACACCAGATTCTGCAGCACCCGGAACAGCAGGCTGGGATCCGCCAGAACCTGCAGCTTGCCGGAACCCTGGTCGATCAGAAGTTCCACGTTCTGGCTGCCCAGTGAGTCGGCCATGAGGTCTCTCAGGTCCCGGAAAACCGGGGCCAGCAGAGTCGCCTGAATGTCTGCCTGAACCATGCCTTCATTCAGCCTGGCGCTGTCGAACACGGTACCGAGCAGACGGCGAAGATGCCGGGTCATGTCCTTCAACCGGTTGGTTACCGGCTGTAGACTGGCCCCACCGTTACCCGGCGACAGACTTTCCAGCGTTATATCGATCACGTTCAGAGGTTGGCGCAGATCATGACTGGCGGCGGTAATGAGTTCGGTTTTGCGCCGGCTCTCGTCCCGGGCCGCCTGATGCATCAGGTTCAGCAATTGTCGGTCAAGAAAATGGGCCCGGTGGCGGTACTCACTGGTCCAGGCACCCACCATGCCGATGACGTTGGCTGTCATCAGGAAAAACAGGTTGCTCATGATCAAGGGGCTTGGCATGCCACTCCACAACTCAGTCATGAAATAGCTGAAAACCAGAACCAGTGAGACCGTCGAGGCGCTAAGGAACGGCAGACCCATGGCAAAGTAGCCGAACATCAGCATCAGGATCATGCCCTCGTAGGGCAGCGGAAACGCCATATGCCGGGCGACGCCGATGATCGCAACTACGCTGAGGCCACCGAGAAAATAAGCCAGAGTATAGAGCTGCTCAAAGACTCTGTCTGAAGGCGCAGAGCGAAAAGCCAGCCAGGCCACTACGGTGATAACGGGGCTGGTGATGGTCAGCCGGATGGCCACGGTGACCTGGGCCAGCTCAGCGGGCAAGGTCAGCAGATCGATGGCGGCGTAGATCAGAAACAGGATCAGGCCCGCGATGGACGCGACCCGCGCCCGCTGTCGGGTCAGCGATGCACGGGTTTTCTGATAGCTCTGTTCAAGGTCGGGTGCAAAGCGAAGTCTTGGGAAGCCGGTTGTTTGTTGGTGCTTGATCTGCTCGGTATTCATCACCGTGTCCAATGGCGGCCAGTCCCCGGATTGTAGCGGGCTCAGGATCGTGCTTTCGCGAGCCTGAGCACATTCTGGTCAGGTTTTATCGAGCAGCTTCAATCTTGCCCAGGTTCGGTCCTGCTGATCGGGAAAGTACTGCTGCAGCAGCTCTTCCCTCTGGGTCGCGAGATCCTGCGTGGCGAGTCCGGATGAGCTCTCCCGGCTGAGCGTCTCCTGAAACGTTTTGAAGCGTTCATCAAAGCGTTCACGGTGCTTGAGGTAGTTCACCACACTCTCCGCGCCGTCCGGGTCCAGACCCAATTCTCTCAGCTGTTGCCCGGCAATGTCTGGTGAACTGGCGGAGTTGATGGCGCTAACTCGTGCCTGCTGTTGACGGGTGCTGGCATGAAGGCGTTGCTCTGTTGTTTTCAGAGCCTTCGGTAGCTGGTTCCGGTGCCACTCAACCAGCGCCTGCTTGCCTTGCTCGCTCAGGTCGTTCCGCTGCTGAATGGCCAGCGTGGCAAGGGTGTATTCGCTGTACGCCTCTTCAAGCCCGAAAAAGGCCTGGTGAACGTTGGAGTCAAAGGTGGATTGCCGGAGTGCCTTTAATTGCGCAAGGGCATCGCCCAGCGCTGCCACCTGATAGTCGGGATCTCCCCGCCGCGCAGGGTCCAGGCTCGTTTGCATCACGGCCAGGGAGGCCTGTTTGTAAGCCAGGTACTGGTCAAGCAGCGCCAGTGCCTGCCCGGAAGCGGGCTCTGGCAAATGCGACCGGGCCATCTGCTCAATCTGGCGGATCGCTGTTTCCGGCGAAACCTCACCGACGGTACTGAGGAAATAGTCGAAGAAATCGCGGACCTGCAGATTGATGACCAGCTGGCCGTCTTCGTTTGCCTTCAGAGCGCCATCAATGTCGGTCCCCTCCAGAGATTGTGCAAAAGGGTTCGGCCCAAGTGACGCCGGGGTTGTGCCTATATCTGGCCGGGCGTCGGCTTCCACCGGTGGCGTTCCGGCGCTGGACGGATTCTTTGGCGGAGATGGCAGAGGGCTTTTTGTCCCTGCGACTGAAGCGGGAGCGTCGGCTGTTGGCAGTGGCCCATCAGCCACGCCAAACCAGAGGCCGCTGCCAGCCAGAATGGCCGACAGGGCGACGGGAAACAGCCATCGACGGTGACCGATGGGTGTCTGTTTCATGATGACCTCACAGCCCGCGGTTTTTCAGACGGTTAGCCTGGGTGCGGTAGAGCGTAACCGGGTTGGTCCACAGGGAGCGTGCGCCCAACAGGTGGTTGATGGCATCCACATGGTTCATGTCGTAGTGGGTGCCGATCACATTTCCCATCATGGTCGAGCAGACGCCGACCAGCCCGTCGTTCGGCTCACTGCCGAAAGCCAGGGCGGTAATGCCCAGGAAAGGGTCGGTGATGTCAAAGACATTGGTCCAGACGCCGCGGCCGGTCCAGGAGAAAAACTTGATGCGATTACCATTAATCCACACGTCTTCACTGGTACCTGCACAGGCATTGCGGTTAACCCCTTTCCAGCCCAGAGCATCGTTCAGGCTGATGGTTCCAGGTGTTGTCAGGGTTTCCAGAGCGGCGAGTCCGTCCTGCGGATTGTTGGCGCCAGACAGGGCGTTGATCAGGTCACCGAGGGCGTTGGCGATAGCATCTGCCCCGCCTTCCACATAGCTGCCGGGAGGAAGAATGCCGCGAACCACATCAGCTACTCTTGAGCCTTTGTTGACGCCATCAATGGAGGTGATGGAAGCAATTTTTTGGGGAATGAGTGCGGCGGCTACCCGGGACGTGGGGGCGCCCTGGCTGTGGGCCATCAGGTTGACCTTGGCATGGCCCAGGCTGTTTACATAGTTGGCCAGCTGCTGGCCCCTTTGCTCACTGCTGTTGACGAATGAAACGCTGGCGGTATAAACCCTGGCACCGCTGCGTTCGAGATTCCATGGAATGGTGTGGAAGTAGTTGACCAGCCCGCCGATGGTGTTAAAACCGGTAACCCCATGGACCAGCACAATGGGGTGGCGGGTCTGGGTGTAGCTGGCGTGGCTGAGAAACGAGGCGGACAGCATGGCCAGCCCCAGCAGGATAGCTGTGGTGAATCGGATACGCATGGTTGACTCCTGTTGTTTTTGTTGACGGCTGCGTTATGCAGCCGACGGTCGTCGATGCGTTGTCGATTATTCGTTCGAACAGCTCAGGCAGGAATCGCCCATTTGGGTGAGGCCGGGACGAATACGTATTCAGGAAAACCGGTGGGGTTCCAGATCCATGTGCTGGATGCGCTGGCCCAGCATGATGATCCGGCCGGTATAACGCTCTTCGCCGGTAGAGGTAAAATCAAACAGGAATCGGCGCCATACCCGGATCCGACCCTGATCATCGCGCTTGAACCAGAGGCCGCGAAGGAAAACGGCGTCATCCAGCAGCATGACATCCATGGTTTTGCAATAGCGGTGGGCGGCCTGAAGCACAGAGTCCTTGATGGCTTTGGCGCGCCACCAGTACCAGACAGCGAATCCGGCAACAAACAGCCAGAACAGGGTTCCAAGAGTCACGGTTTCGGCGATCTTCCCATAGTCATTCGGAGGGTTAATCGCCAGCCTACCTTATTGCAACGGCTCGGGGAATCGTTGCCTGTCCTTTGGTGTCTGAGCCGGCAGCAGTCGCTCGCACAGCATCTGCAGGAAGTGGCTGGTCAGCAGTTGGGCCTGGTCGACGTTGGTGCCCAGGTGTTCTGACTCTTCCCGGGCGCTTTCACTGCTTTGCACCGACCGGTTGCCCAGTTCTAGAAGACTTTCCGCCTGGCGTTCGACCTGAACGCTCAGGGCGGCCTGCTGCTCGGTCGCTCCGGCAACCTCGTGAGTGCAGGAGGTTATGACATCAACATCGCGCAAGGTCGCTTCCAGTGTCGAGCTGACTTCACCGGCAATGGCGGCTGTTTGTTCGCAGCTCCGGGCACCGCCGGTGATCACATCGACCACCTCCCGGGTTTCGGTCTGAAGGGCGCCGATCATCTCGTCGATCTTTCGGGTTGATTCGTGGGTTCGCAACGCAAGGCCCCGGACTTCGTCTGCGACCACCGCAAACCCACGGCCGGATTCGCCGGCCCGCGCCGCTTCAATCGCGGCATTCAGTGCCAGCAGGTTGGTCTGTTCCGCAATGTCCGATATCACGTCAAGGACCATGCCGATGGCATCGCTTTTTTCGGAAAGCTTCTGCATCCGCTCGTTGGCAACAGACAGCTGGCTCCTCATTTCTGAGAGCGACTGGTTCATGGTGGTCATCTGGTCACGGCACTGGCCCGCGGACTGGCGGGCGGCGTCCGTTGCCTCGTGGGTGCGGGCGGTCAGTTCACTGACCCGCCGGACGCTCTCGGCCAACTCCTCGAAGGCCCGGGTAATGTCCTTGATGTCATTCTGTTGGCTGCGGATGCTGGCCACCGAGTTGGAAACCCATTCAACCGTGCGCTGTTTCCGGCCATGGAGCGTTCCGATATTGGCGTGCATACGGGCCGAGACAGCGCGCAGGACCGCATCCCGCTTCTGCCGGTCGAACTCTATCCAGGCGCCTTCGTCACGCCGACCAGTGTAGATCCATGGCATGGCCGGGTGGGCCTCGCAGCAGGCGGCCCTGGCGCTTCGCATCATGGGTAGGGTAAGCCAGAAAAGTACCGCGAAGACCGAGAATACGAGACCCTGAAGAACCAGCATGTGGGAAAGGCTCAGCTCTGTCAGGCCGAATACGAGAATGGCGGAAGCCAGAAATCCATAAAGGCAGCCAAGTTTCAGCGTCAGGGACGGGCTGACTGCGAGATACCGCCGGGGCACCTTGCCCTGGTTCCAGGTTTTGTAGAGTTTTTCAGCCCGGGCAATCTGATCAGGCTGAGGGCGCGTGCGGACTGATTGGAATTCGACGATTTGGCCGTCCTTGCGGATCGGAGTTACAAAGGCATCAACCCAGTAGTGGTCACCGTTCTTACACCTGTTCTTGACGATGCCGCGCCAGGATTCGCCGCCTTTGATGGTCTGCCAGAGGTTCTCGAAGGCACCCGGTGGCATGTCCGGGTGACGTATAAAGTTGTGCGGCTGCCCCACCAGTTCATCGATCGAATAACCTGCCACCTCGGCAAACTCTTCGTTAGCAGCCGTGATCTTTCCACGTAGATCGGTGGTCGTGATCAGGTGATAGTTTTCCGGGTAAAGCCGTTCTTTTTTGGTGACGGGTTCGTTGACGCGCATGATGTTTCCTTGCCATGACAGCTGTTTTTCTGATTGTCAGCTTACTATCGACGGCATCCCGCCCATCCGATATCCGGTTATTGCAATAATTGAACATTTTCTCACCATTTCTTGGGCTTTCGTCGTAGCTTTGCCGTTTTTGCAGTATATGGCTAGGTTGGCGACAGATACTCCCTATGCTGATGGTTGGAGTTGGCCGTACCAGTTTCGAGACTGCTGAAAAGGAGTGAGCAGGGCATGCAGGCATTACAACAACAGGATTTCAGAGCCCTGGTTGAGAGTCATCCCAGGGCGATTATGCTGGCGACGACAGAGCCGAAGATTGCCTACGTTAACCGGATGTTTGGTACCGTGACTGGCTACCGGGCGGATGAAGTTCTCGGGCAGGCACCTTCGGTACTGAGTTCCGGTTTGCATTCTCCGGAGTTCTATCAGGCCATGTGGGAGAGTCTTGAGCGTCACGGCCGCTGGGAGGGGCTGATATGGAACCGGCGCAAAAACGGTGAGACCTATCCGCAGTGGCTATCGATATACCCCGTAGAGCATGACAACCGACGCTTATACGCCGGAGTTTTCATGGATGTTGGCGATGTTGCCTCCAGCGACGAGCAACTGGCTTCACTGGCCTATTATGATCCACTCACCGAGCTGCCCAACCGTTCGCTGTTCCAGGAGTTCCTCAAGGCCCGCGTATCCCAGCGGGAGAAGGAAGGGCGGCGTTTCGCAGTGCTCTACGTGGATCTTGATTTCTTCAAGTCGGTCAATGACCTGCATGGCCACGACTGTGGCGACGGGGTGCTGCAGCAGGCGGCCAGGTGTATCCAGAGCGTGTTGCGGCGGGGAGATGTGGTGGCAAGGCTCTCGGGAGATGAATTTGCGGCTATCATCGAGTTGCAGTGCGACGACGATCTGGACGGTGTCTGCCAGCGCATGGCCCAGATCTTTCAGGCCCCCGTGGTGGTTGATCATCGTGAGTATTTTCTATCGGCTTCGGTAGGTGCCGTCGTGTATCCGGACCATGGCAAAACCGGCGGGGAACTGCTGCAGAATGCAGACCGGGCCATGTACGCCGCAAAGCTGGCGGGCCGGGCCTGTTATCGCATTTACAGTGCGGTGGACACGGAACAGGGCCGGCACGAGCAGCGCTTGTCGGAAGCCCTGATTGTCTCACTGAAGACCGCGCCGGAAGAGTTCAGCGTGGTTTACCAGCCGCAGTATCAGCTTGCCACTGGTCGGATTGCCGGGCTGGAGGCGCTGATGCGCTGGAACCACCCGGAGTTCGGATCCGTTTCGCCTGCTGATTTCGTTGCCATCGCCGAACAGCGGGGCCATATCCACGGGCTGACGGAGCATCTGGTGCGCTGTGTTCTCGCGGACCTGCCGGATTCACCCGGGGCATTACCCGCCGGACTTTGCCTGGCCATCAATATCTCGGCGCGCCAGATTACCGACTCCCGTCTTGAAAGCTTGCTGGGTTCGCTTTTTGAACGGATTCGCCGGATTGGCTGGCTGCCTGAAATCGAGATCACCGAAACCCACCTTATGAACCTGTCCCAGCAGTGCCTGAACCGGTTGCGGGAGTTTGGTGACCAGGGGGTGATTGTCGCGATTGATGACTTCGGGACCGGCTATTCGTCGCTGGCGTACCTGCACACATTGCCAGTACAGGTGCTCAAGATTGACCGGCAGTTTATCCGGCGCCTGGGTGGTAAGGCGCGGGATTCGCGGATCGTCTCGGCGATTCTGGGGATTGCCGAAGCGCTGGATCTGGAGGTAGTGGCAGAGGGCATCGAAAACGAAGACCAGTACAGAAAACTGTGTGAGCTGAGGTGTCACCGGGGCCAGGGGTACCTGATGGCCCGACCGGCGCCCTGGCAGGCGTTAAATGGTGCGCTAATTGACCAACATCAAGAATCGGGAAGATAAAAACCGGTTTCAGGGCAATTTGCAACATTTGGCTATGGGAAATGGCGTCGTTGTCTTAAAGGTGTGGGTCCAGTCACCAGCCCGCGGACCTTATGCGAAACACAGTGCCAGATCTCGAGCTCGACGCTTATCTTCGGGTCAACCGGGCGTCCCTGGTTGAGTGGCTCGCCGCTATACGCGAGATTTCCGGTTGTGACGAGTTGGAATGCCGGTTACACCAGAGCGGCGGTCCGGTCGGCGCCTTGTCGGCCCTTGGATCCGATGGCGGCAACGTGGTTTGTGTCTATGCCAGTCAGGGCATGGATATCACGGGCAACCGGTCCACCGACCCGGTTCTTCTGTTATCACGAGCCGGAAACCCAGAGATCTCCCTCCAAAACGGTGCCTGGAAGCCCCTGCCACGCCTGCTGCTTGCCCGCCCTTCAGGCCGGTTCCGTCTGCGATTGTCCGAAAACAGCCAGGTCATGATTCTCAGGCCGGCTGCTGGCATGCTGGGCAAGCTTGCCAGCGATGACAGGCCGGGGAATCTCGCTGCCTGTGAGAATCTGATCACCTGTTATCTGCATCGCTCGTTCTTTTTTCGGAACGATGCCCACGCCAGGGATATGACCCATCAACTTTTCGGTCAACTGGCGAAGGTCGTCGGAAACGAGGGGCGGTCACTGTGCCAGTGTCCGGAGCTTGACCGACGACTGCTCCGGGCGATCGAGAAAATCCGGCAAGAGCCAGACTGGGACTTTGATCTGCAGGCGCTGGCAAGTCATTCCGGTGTCAGTGAGCGAAATCTTTACTACTTGATGAAGCGGGAAACCGGCATGACCCCCTATCGGCTTTACCAGCGCAACCGGCTGATGAGGGTTCGTCATCAGCTGGTGGATTGCCAGTGCGATGTGCCACACATATCCCGGTATGCCGCCGATGCGGGATTTTCCCACCTTGGCCGGTTTGCGGCCCTTTACCGGGACCACTTCGGGGAGCTGCCCAGTGAAACGGTGCAGTGGCGTAGAAAGCTGCAACACCGGGAACCCGCTCTTGTTGAGGATTTGTTCCTTACCTGAATCCGGCAGCGCAATAAAAAGCCCGGCTCACTGAACGGTGGCCGGGCTTTTTCGGTTACCAGGTTCAGTGAGCCGTTGCCGACTTGCCAACATCCTTGTCCGAGTAGGCGTCGGCAGCTGAACCGTGATGATCGCGGCCCAGGAGGATATAGAACGCCGGCAACACAAAGATCGTGAACAGGGTGCCGATGCCCAGTCCCGCGCTGATGGTCAGACCGATAGCAAAGCGGCTTTCCGCTCCGGGGCCAACAGCAATCAGCAGTGGCACCATGGCAAAGATCAGCGCCAGGGAGGTCATGATGATCGGGCGCAGCCGGATCGCCGCTGCTTCGATCACGGCATCCACCTTGTTAAGTCCACGCGCCTTCTGTAGCTGGTTGGCGAACTCCACAATCAGTATGCCGTTCTTGGAAACCACCCCGATCAGCGTGATCAGTCCTACCTGGGTGTAGATGTTCATGGTGGTGAAGCCGAGCACAATGAACGCCATGGCACCCGCCACCGACATGGGTACTGAGACCAGAATGATGAACGGATCCCGCCAGCTTTCGAATTGCGCCGCCAACACCAGATAAATGACCAGCAGTGACAGGAAAAACGTCACCATCAGGGCGCTGCCCTGAGTCGCCAGCTGGCGGCTTTGCCCAGTGTAGTCGTAGCTGAAGCCTTGCGGGAACACCTCTTCCGCCGTCTTTTCCATGAAGTCCATGGCGGTGCCCGCGGCAACGCCAGGCATCACCACACCCTGGAGTGTCAGGGAATTTTGCTGGTTAAACTGGGTCCGGTTCGACGGCTCCACGTCCTGGCTGAAGGTCACGACGCTCCCCAGTGGCACGAGTTCTCCGCTGTCGGTCCGGATGTAGTACTCATTGAGGGCCTGGGCGTCCAGACGGAACTGCTGGTCAACCTGGGGGATTACCTGATACGAGCGTCCTTCCATGCTGAATCGGTTGATGTAACCGCCACCCAGCATGCTCGACAGGCTCTGGCCCACGTCCTGCATTGACAGGCCCAGATCCGCAACCCGGTCCCGATCGACCTTGATGCGGGTAATCGGGCGGTCGAAGTTGATGGATTTCTGGAGGAACATGAAGTTACCGCTGCCCATGGCCTTGCCCAAGAGTTCATCGGACACCTGGTCGAGTTGCTCATAGCTGCTTCCGGTAGTAATCACGAACTGGAATGGCAGCCCGCCCCCGGACCCGGGTAGGGACGGGCGAGGGAATACGGCTGTCTGTAGGCCTGTAACATTCTTGAGTTCAGCATCCAGCAGGGGCTGTGCTTCAAACTGGCTGATTTCGCGCTCGCTCCAGGGGGCCATCTTGAAGCCACCAAAGACCGCGTTGGGGCCGGTAATGCCAATGATCATGAAATCTTCGTTATACCCTGGAACCGTGGACATACGTTCCTGAATCTCATCACCGTGCTCCGTCAGGTAATCAAGGGTGGACGTCTGAGGCCCCAAACCCTGGTAGAACAGAATTCCTTGATCTTCGGTAGGCGCCAATTCGCTTTGGCTCATCATCACCATGAAGTAAATGGAACCGAGCACCACCAGGGCAAAGAAGATCACCACAGACTTGGTCTGCATCAGTGAACTAAGGGCCGATTTATAGCCGGACGCAATCCCGTTGAAGGTGCGCTCTACCAGGTTTTCGAACTTCCCTGGGTTGCCATGGGGTTTCAGCACCATGCCGGACAGCATCGGAGAAAGTGTCAGGGCGACAATGCCCGAAATAACAACTGTGCCGGCCAGGGTGAAGGCGAATTCGGTGAAGAGTGAGCCAACCAGCCCTCCCATAAAGCCGATGGGCGCGTAGACTGCGACCAGCGTCGTTGTCATGGCGATGATTGGTACCGCCATTTCCCGCGCACCGTTTATAGCCGCATCGAAGCGAGACTCGCCCTGCTCGATGTGCCGGTGCACGTTTTCAACCATGATGATGGCGTCATCCACCACCAGGCCGATGGCAAGCACCATGGACAGCAGGGTCAGCAGATTCAGCGAGAAACCGAACAGCAGCATGATAAAGGCGCCACCAATCAGTGACAGGGGCACGGCAACGGACGGAACGATGGACGCGCGCACCGAACCGAGGCACAAGAACACCACCACGAGAACGATAATCATGGCTTCCAGCAGGGTCTGGATAACCTCGTTGATCGAATCTTCAATGAAGTCCGACGCATCGTAAGCCAGGCGAACATCAAGACCGGACGGTAACTGGCTTTCGATATCCGGCAGCTCGTCTTTTACCAGGCCCGCCACTGTCAGCGGGTTGGCTCCAGGGGCCAGTTCAATGGCGACATAGGTGGCCGGCTGACCCTTGTAGAGAGCCAGTTGATTATAGGTTTCGGAGCCGAGCTCAACACGGGCGATGTCCTGCAGGCGGATCTGGGTGCCATTCGCCTGCTTGACGACCAGACTCCGGAACTGATCTGGATCCGCCACATCGGTGTCGCTGGTCATGCTGATTTCGGTGTAGGTGCCCTTGGTGTTACCCACGGCGGCCTGGTAGTTGTTGGCGCGCAGCTTTGCCACGACCTCCTGCGGTGTCATGTCTACTGCGGCCAGGCGTTCCGGATCCAGCCAGACTCGCAGGGCAAACTTCCGGCCCAGCAGCTGTGCCTTGCCCACCCCGGAGAGTGCCTGGAGTCGGGGCTGGACAACCCGGGTCAGGTAATCGGTGATCTGGGGAACCGCCAGCTCCGTGCTGTAGAATGCAATGTACATCAGCGCCGTTGAATCGCCGGTGGTGGAGGTGATCACCGGGTCTTGGGCCTCGGCCGGCAGCACGTTGCGCTGACTGGCTACTTTGGCCTGAATTTCTGCGAGGGCCGCGTTGGCGTCGTAGTTCAGCACCATCTTGGCTTCAATGGTGGAGGAGCCCTGGGAGCTGGTGGAGGTCAGGTAGTCGATACCACTGGCTTCAGCAATCGCCTGTTGAAGGGGCGTGGTGATAAAACCCTTGATCAGGTCTGAACTGGCACCCGGATACGCGGTAGTCACCGTTACAGTGGTGCTCTCGAGTTCCGGATACTGCCGGATTTCCATTTCCATGGCTGCCCGTGCGCCAAGAAGCAGGATCAGCAGGCTGACCACCGTCGCCAGTACTGGGCGGTGAATAAAGATATCAGTGAAGCGCATTACTCAGACGCCTCCTGCTTCTGGTCTTCGCCCTGAATGGCAACCTTTTGTCCGGCGCGCAGGCGTAGAAGACCCTTGGCGACCACGGTCTCGCCGGCTTCCAGGCCAGACAGCACGGCTACACGGGTATTGCGGGTTTCACCAGTAGTGACAGTGCGGCGATTCACCACCAGGTCACCTTCATCGTTTTCCTCGACAACAAACACAAAGTCGCCGTAAGTGTTATAGGAAATCGCGGTCCGTGGAACAGTAACGACTTCATTATCTTCTGGCTGTCGTGTCAGAAGCGTTGCAAACATGCCTGGGCGCAGCAGGTTCTCGGGATTTGCAAGAGTCGCGCGAATGCGAACCGTCCGGGTCTCTGGATTGACCGAGGTATTAATGGCGCTGACCATACCCTCAAAATTCTGCTCGGGCACGGCGGCTACTGTGGCGACTACCGGGTAACCCGGTTTCACGTTCGGCAGGTTTTTCTCAGACAGCGTGTAATCCACGTAGATTGGATCAAGCATATTGATTTCAACAATCGGAGTGCCGGTGGCAATGTACTCACCCTGGTCCACCATCCGGATACCCAGGGTGCCATCGAACGGCGCGCGGATTACTTTCTTGCTCAGCTGTGCTTCGGCCTCGTTTACTCGTGCCCGGGCCGCATCAAAGTTGGCCTTGGCTTCGTCGTACTGGGACTGGGATACCGCGCGCTTCGGAAGCAGGTCGGCTATCCGCTTGAATTCCTGTTCCGCCAGCTGGGCTTCGGCCCGACGAGTGCGCAGGGCTGCTTCATCGATTTCTGCGTTCAGACGAACGAGTACGTTGCCCTGTTCAACGGTGTCTCCAGATTCGAAATTGATCTCCTCAATGACGCCCGGTACTTCGTTTGCAACCTCAATGCCATTCACGGCCTCCACACTGCCAACAGCCTTGATGGCCGGCGTCCAGCTTTCAGTCTGAGCCTCGGTTGCAGAAATTTTTGCAGGTGGTTGGGGCTGGGACATCTGCTCTTGCATCTGGCCGAACTGGTAGAACTTGTAGCCGAAGATGCCTCCAAGCACCACGCCGAGGAAAATGATGACGATCAGAAAGCGGGAAGCAATGCGCATAGTTCAGGTCCTGGAAATCTGTGTCCGGTCTGGGCGATACAATTATCGTTAAAAAAAGGGAAGCTGGCGATCTGCGTTCCCTTGCCGATCCATTGCGCGGCGACAGACTGATTGAATACGGGAATCATTCATGTTTGGCAAAGCATAGCATCCTACAAAATTGAGGTCGCCATTGTCACCGGGTTGTAAGTATTTCTAGCTAGTTTCCAGACTGGCCGGTTTTGACGAAAGTCATAGCAGTTTCCGCCCCCGCGGGTTTTCGACGCAGAGACACTGGTAAAGTGGCACTAGACGGTGACAGAATTACGACCGTACTTAAGGTAAGGATCAGTCATGCAGTGGATTCTGGGAATCGCATTGGCAGCGGCCGTGTTTGTACTCCTGAAACAGTGGGGCGCCTTGTCTGCCGAAAAGAAAAAGGCGACGACCTGGAAAGTTGTCCTGGTGGTTGGTGGCGCTCTTCTGGTCTTTATGGTTCTGACAGGGCGTATCCATGTGCTGACAGCCGCAGTGGCTGCCGTTCTTCCGCTGTTACGAAAGCTGCCGGGGTTACTGAAATACGCCCCGGCCATGAACCGGATGTTTGCAGGCAAGGAGCAGGAAGCAGGCAATGGGCAGGCAAACCGGCAGTCTGATCCGGGCAGCGGCCTGAGTGGTCAGATGTCGATGCGCGAAGCCTGCGACGTCCTCGGCGTGAAGGCCGGCTGTCCTGACGAGGAAATTGTGATGGCCCATCGCCGACTGATGCAAAAGCTTCACCCTGACCGGGGCGGCAACGATTATCTGGCGGCCAAGCTCAACGAAGCGAAGCAGGTTCTGCTGGGCAAACGCAACGGCTGAGGTCAGGGCAGAAGGTCGACCCTGACTTCAAAACTCCGGTTATCCGATCGGCTGCTGTTAACCTCATAGACAATTCCGCTGCGCTCCTGCGTCGAGCTGGTGGCTGTGCTGCCCAGTGACACCCACTGACCTGGCTCTACCCGTCGAATGGTGACTACCGCTTCGGTTTCGAAACCGTCCAGGCTTGCCGGATCCTCCTCGAAAGACACGATGCTCAGCTCAACCGCCTGATCAGAAATGACCTGCGGGCTGACCAGAAACCCGCTTCGGGTTTCAACCTGCTCAAGGAAGGCGGCCGGATTTCGGCCACCCCGAACGGCAACCGGAATCGTGCGGATCTGGCCTGAGGTGATGTGGGCGGACTGGCCATCCTGCATAACCAGCGTTCTCTCCTGGGTGCTGCCGGTACTGGTCACGCGCCGCTGTGCTGAAAGTTCTACCTGGTTCCCGGAGGCAGAAATGCCGGTGCCCGACCGCTTGCCCCCTATGTCTGTTCTGGAACGAACCGTTATCCGGAGCTGCACCGGGGCGACGTCAAGAGTCTCAACGAGCATTCCGATTTCATCCAGTAACCCTGGCTCACCGCGAACCACAAGTTGGGACCCCTGAGTGGTGACAGTGACGGGTGAATCCTGGTAGAGCTGGCGAATCTGTGCGGCCACATCCTCGCCGGGCCGGTTGTTGAGCTGATAGGCTCGGCTCTCCGACTGTGCAACAGCCTGGCTTGAGAGCAGGCCGATGAGCACTGCCAGCACAAGTAAAAGCGGGTATCGTCGAGAAGTTACGGTCATTGATTGCTCCCAGCCTTGCTGTCGGAACGGAAAAAACTCCGGCGCACGGGTTGCCAAGTTGAAAACCGGCGGTATATATTGGAAATCATGAAGACGACACACGCGACCTGTCAATTGAATGTTCTGCAAGCTTTCGGCGCCAAGCCGGCGGCGGCAGTTGCGGCTGTGTTTTTTTGGTGGTTTGGTTATGGCTTTTATTTTAGCCAGAGCCGGGGCCGCCCATAGGATCTTCATCGAACGAATAACGAGGAAGGCAGCCCGGCAGAAAACCCAGGCTGCCACCGGACTCGAAAAGCCCCGACTGGTAGCCCAGCCGGGGCTTTTTTGATTCTGACGCAGGGAAACGGGAACACTGACATGAACATGCCCTTGAACACCGAACTGACCGACCAGACAGCGGAGTCTGTGGCTCTGCATCGCCAGGAAGTTATTCTGCCGACGCCGGCGGAGCTGAAACAGGAGCTGCCGGCGAGTGACTTTGTCATCCGACAGGTGAGAGAGCAGAGGCAGGCGATCCGTCGGATTCTGAAGGGCACCGACGACAGAACCCTGATTGTGATGGGCCCCTGTTCCATCCATGATGAGGTCGCGGCCCTGGAATACGGAGAGAAGCTGAAAACTTTGGCCGATGCTGTCACCGACCGGTTCCTGATTGTCATGCGGGCATACCTGGAGAAGCCCCGGACAACCGTTGGCTGGAAGGGGCTGCTGTACGATCCCGAGCGTACCGGAGCCGGAGATCTGAATGAGGGGCTGTGCCGTTCCCGTCGCCTGCTTCTCAATCTCGCTGCCATGGGGCTACCCCTGGCCACGGAAGCGCTGAGCCCGTTCACCATGGACTACTTGGGCGATCTGGTCAGCTGGACTGCCATTGGGGCTCGCACCACTGAGTCACAGGTCCATCGGGAGCTGGTCAGCGGGCTGCCGATGCCGACCGGCTTCAAGAACGGAACCGATGGTGGTATTGCCGTTGCGACCAATGCCATGAAGTCGGCCAGCCACTCTCACCACCACCTGGGGGTTTCTGAAACTGGTTTGCCGGTGATGATCACCACCCGTGGCAATCCCGATACCCATCTGGTTCTGCGGGGTGGACGGGGCGTGACCAATTACGACGCCGACAGTATTGACCGGGCGGTCAATACGCTGGCAGAGGCAGGCCTGTCCACCGCGGTGATGGTGGATTGCAGCCATGACAATGCTTGCAAGCAGGCAGAGCGCCAGCTGGATATTGCCCGGGAAGTGATGGTCCAGCGCCACGCGGGCAACCGGCATATTCGCGGGCTAATGCTGGAGAGTTTTCTGGAACCGGGCCGTCAGGACGATGGCGAGGACCTGCGTTACGGCTGCTCGATTACCGATCCGTGCCTGGGATGGACACAGACAGAGGCTCTGATCCGCTCACTGTAGACAACAGCAGCTGGCCTGCAAGCACAAGCAGTACGCCGCCCATTAACCGGTCTAGCCAGTGGCCGAAGCGGTTGAAGCCTTTGCGCACCTGCGGAAGAGTGAAGAAAACGGCAACCATGGCGAACCAGAGCCCTGTTGCCAGGGCCATGTACACACCATAGCCGGCTTGCAGGGCGATGGGTGTAGCGGGGCTGATAACCACGGAAAACAGAGAAACAAAGAACAGGGTTGCCTTGGGATTGAGGGCGTTGGTCAGGAACCCCAGTCGAAGGGCAGCGAGACCGGATTGTCTCCGCTGCGGCGTAGCCTTCACATGAATGCCGCCAGCCCGGGCCCGCAGGCACTGGATCGCAATCCAGGTTAGATACAACGCACCCATCACCTTAAGAATACTGAACAGAAGGACGGATTGCTGAATCAGCAGGCCGATGCCCAGTAGCGAGTAGCAGACATGCACGAGAATGCCTGCGCCGATTCCGGTGGCGGTGAGGAGGGCATTTCTTCGGTTCTGGCAAAGGGCCTGTCTGAGCATCACGGCAAAATCGGGTCCGGGGCTTGCGACAGCCAATAGGTGAACCAGCGCTACCGTCAGAAATTCCGGCCAGTAAGTCTGCATGTTTCCATCTCCGATCCGTTCGCCGCGGTTTGAAAAGTCTGACAGCATAGGCTCAATCCGTGTTTGTTTCACGGTGCGGATGAAACTTGCCGCAGCTTCTATACTGAGGTCACATCCGACCGAACCTTCCTTGGTTCCCGGGCCTCGGGAATGCCCGTCAGGAGACCGTTTTATGAACAAACGAGAAGTAGACGTTGCCATTATCGGTGCTGGAACTGCTGGCATGGTGGCCTACCAGCGTGTCCGCAAGGTTACTGACAAGGTAGTACTGATTGAAGCCGACCACTACGGAACCACCTGCGCCCGCGTCGGGTGCATGCCCAGCAAGTTGCTGATCGCGGCCGCCGACAATGCCGATCAGATGCGGCTTGGCGAGCTTTTCGGGGTCTCGGCAGGAGCCCTCACGATTGACGGTAAACGGGTGATGCAACGCGTGCGGGCTGAGCGGGATCGGTTCGTGGATTCCGTGATTCGTACGGTGGAGAAATTCCCCGAAGCGCAACGCCTGATGGGCCAGGCCCGGTTTATTGGTCCGAACCGCCTGGTGGTAGGCAACGACGTGGAGGTTGACGCCCAGCGGATCATCGTCGCGACCGGCTCCCGGCCCAACATCCCCGGGTTCCTGAAAGAAGCCAAGGATCGGCTGGTGGTGAATGACGATATTTTCGAGTGGCAGGATCTTCCTGACTCGGTCGTGGTATTCGGCCCCGGCGTTATCGGTTTGGAGCTGGGGCAGGCCCTGAGCAGACTCGGAGTCCGGGTGCGCATGTTCGGGGTGGGTGGCGCTGTTGGTCCGATCCAGGACGACTCTATCCGAGACTATGCCCTGAAAACCTTTAATGAGGAGTTCCCGCTGGACCCGGACGCGGACGTGAGAAAAGTGGCGCGGGTTGGTGACGGTGTTGCCATTACCTTTGTGGATGATAAGGGCGCCGAAAAGACCGAGGTCTTCGATTACCTGCTGGCGGCGACCGGACGCCGGCCCAATGTTGACGGGCTGGATATCCAGAATGCCGACATCGAGCTGGACGAGAAGGGTATGCCACTTTTTGATCCCCATACCCTGCGCTGTGGCCAGAGCCACATATTCATTGCCGGTGATGCCAACAACAGCCTGCCATTGCTGCACGAGGCGGCCGATGAAGGAAGGATTGCCGGTGAAAACGCGGCGTCCTGGCCGGAGGTGCGGACGGGTTTGCGCCGGACGCCGCTGGCAGTGGTTTTTACCGATCCTCAGATTGCCACGGTTGGGCTAACCATTAACCAGGTGGACGAGCGTTGCCACGGTTGCTTTGCAGTCGGTGAGGTGTCTTTCGAGGACCAGGGTCGGAGCCGCGTTATCGGTAAGAACCGCGGTCTGCTGAGAGTGTATGGCGAGCACGGTAGTGGCCTGTTTATGGGTGCGGAAATGTTCGGGCCGGCGGCGGAGCACATCGCTCACCTGCTGGCATGGTCGGCTCAACGACGCCTGACGGTGAGCGAAATGCTGGAAATGCCGTTTTATCATCCGGTGATCGAGGAGGGCCTGAGGACCGCCTTGAAAGACCTGAACCGCAACCTCAGCATTGGCCCGGCACCGGAAGAAGGTTGCACCGAGTGCGGACCGGGGGTCTGATCTGACTCCGGTACGGATAAAGCACTACTATCGTGGGCATTGGCGAACTAAACTTCACAAATTTCAGTGAGCTGGCGTAACCTCATCGTATGAAGAATTCATTCGCTGTGAAGGAGACACGCTATGGGTAAGAACTTTATTGGTTTGGATACCGAAAAGACTGCAAAACTTGCCGACTCGCTCAATGAGCTGTTGTCCAATTATCAGATTTTTTACATGAACGTTCGCGGCTATCACTGGAACATCAAGGGTGACAACTTTTTCGAGCTGCATGTGAAATTTGAAGAACTCTACGACGACCTGCTGCTGAAGATTGATGAGATCGCTGAGCGGGTGCTCACTCTGGGCCATCGTCCTGCGCATGCCTACAGCACCTATATTGAGCGCTCCGAGGTGCCCGAACGCAAGGACGTTTCTGACGGTAAGGAAGCCATGGAAAACATCGTAGAGAGCTTTGCCAAACTGATCGGCAAGCAACGAGCACTGCTCAGTCTTGCGGGCGAAGCAGAAGACGAAGGCACCGTGGCGCTGATGAGTGACTATATCTCACAGCAGGAAAAAACAGTGTGGATGTATCGCAGTTATCTTGGTCACTAAGCTGGCTGAAACAGTCAATTGAATGGCGGCCCCGGAGGCCGCCATTTTTTTCACTGTAGCGTAACAGGACAGCAGCAAGGTCGTATCCTACAACGCCACCGACCTGGGCAATGTGGGAGAAGTTGCACTTGGCGCGCTGCCGGATATGGTCACCTTCACCCGGGACGGCATGAAAGTGCTGGTCGCCAATGAAGGGGAGCCCAGCGATGACTATACCAATGACACGGTCGGCTCGGTCAGCAGTATTGACCTGTCAGCGGGTATTGCCGGTGCGACACTGGCACAGGATATGGAGCCTGAGGCCGTCACCGTTGGCAGCACCCGGCTTTTTATTGTTGGCAGAATCAGACGGCGATGTTCAGAGGCGGCACTTCCTGATGCAGGAACCACTTCTCTGTCACCACCTTGCGGGTAAACCAGTGTGAGCGCATCAGCGTGCTGGCCAACGGCGTCTTGACCCAGTCGGGTGCCTGCCAGGCATGCTCAGTTTCGGCCGCACGGTTACCGAATCGTTCGGCAATGGCATCGCCGTAGACCTGCAGCGAAGAGGCAGAATAGTCGGTGGCGTGGCGAATCACATCGGCTGCCATCAGGGCGGATTCAATGGCCGGGCGGATACCTTCACCGCTCTGGGTGTAGGCAAGGCCGGCCGAGTCACCGATCAGCAAAATGCCATCATCCACCAATGGCCGCCCGGCATGGGCATAGAGCAGATAGGCGTGGCCCTTGAATCGTCCGGGCAGGTCCGCGGGGATTCGCCCGGTTGATTTCATTTCCTCCACAAACGCCTGCAGGTGGTCGCTCAGTTTGTGGTTGTCTTCCCGGCCCAGGCCGACATTGAGGTAATTGCCTTTGCGGAACACCCAGGCGTAGCCTTTGAGGTCCCGGCAGAACCAGAGCTCCGGCGTGTCACCCCGGGCCTTGCAGGCCGAGGCCTGCTCCGGTGTCATCTGGAATTCAACTTCTTTGGCGGCAACGACAGTTTCGTGGCGCCCGGGCCCCTCGCCTAGCAGTCGCGCCACCGGGCAGAAGTGGCCGCCGGCTCCAACGATCAGGGGCGCTTCCCAGGTGTCATTAATCACCCAGTTGCCCTCCCTGCGGACAATCGATTTTACGGGCGTGGCAAGTTGCTTCGGACAGGTCACCCGACTGAGCAGGTAGTCGTCAAACTCGCACCGGCGAATACCATAACTAACCACATCACCGTGATCGTTTTCCACGGCCGCTTGCCCCATCATGCCAATGCGGAAACGTCGGATGGGCTGCAGGGTTCGGCCGGTTTCGTATTCCCGCAGGTCGATGTTAAGGGTTTCCATCACTGCCGGGGTCACCCAGCCTGCACAGGTCTTGTCCCGCGGAAAGTCCTGCTTGTCGATGATCAGTGCTTTTTTGCCGCTGTTTTCCAGAGCGCTGGCCAAGGTTGAGCCGGCCGGTCCGGCCCCGACGATGATCAGGTCGTAATAGTCCATCAGCCCTCCTCAGGTGCGGCGGGAAAGTTGTAGAGATCCTGCCGGCTTTGAGGCAGCCGGTTATTGTCACTGTGGGTGAAGACCACCTGGAACAGTTGCAGGTTACCTGCACGGAACGCCGCCATTGAGCCGGCCAGGTACATACGCCATGCTCGGGTAAAGTGCCCATCGTACATGGCCGTTACCTTGTCCTCGTTTTCGGTAAAGCGCTCCATCCAGTGGCTGAGGGTCTGGGCGTAGTGCAAGCGCAGGTTTTCCACGTCCAGCACCGAGAAATCGCTGTGTTCACAAATCTGCATGAATTCGCCGATGCTCGGAGGGTAGGCCCCGGGGAAGATGCGCTTTTCGATCCAGGCATTCATCAGCATCGGGCGATTACGGCCGATGCTGTGTAGCAAGGCAATGCCGTCGGGTTTGAGGCTCCGTTTAATCAACTCGGACATGGTCTCGTAGTTTTCCTTGCCCACATGCTCAAGCATGCCGATGGACACAAAGGCATCATATTGGCCGCTGATGTTGCGGTAGTCGTCCTCAACATACTCGACAAGATGATCAAGCCCCTGTTTGTGGGCCTCCTTTCGGGCATAGTCCAGTTGTTCCCGGGAGATGTTGTAGGAGTGGACTTTTACCCCGTAGTGACGGGCCATATAGCGCGCCAGCCCGCCCCAGCCGCAGCCGGCCTCGACAACGGTCATGCCGGGTTTGAGCCGGAGTTTGCGGCAGACGTGTTCCAGCTTGGCTAGCTGGGCCTGCTCCAGGCTGAGATTCGGGGTTTCGTAATAGGCGCAGGTGTATTGCATTTCGGCATTGTCGAGCCAGAGTTGGTAGAACTCGTTCCCCAGGTCGTAATGGTGATGGATGTTTTCCCGGGCTTCGGAGATTCCGGTGGATCGCGGGGTGTGATTGCGCCACAGGGCCTCCAGCCATTTCGGCCATTTCTGACGGGCCTTGTGAACGGATCGGTAAAGGGCCTCCATCAGTTCTGGCAAATCCCCTTCCACTTCCAGCCGCCCGGCACTGTATAAATCACCAAAGGCCAGATTGGGGTTGGTGACCAGTGCATACAGAGCTTTGGGATCGGTCAGGTACAGGGTGAATCTGGCATGCTGCCCCTCCGGTTCGATGACATCTCCATTCCAGAGCTGGAACCGAACCGGCGGAGTACCGGCCATGCGCATGAGCTTGGCAATCAGCCAGCGCTCATAGGTATGGGGTGACCGGTCAACATGAGTGTTTTGCAGTGGCAGTGTCAGGACATGGTTTTTGGTTTCTTGCCCCGAGTCGGGGACTTTCCGGGCTGTGCTCTGGTTCATGGACTCCGCTCTCCCTTGATAACCTCAACATCAATGTTTTTCGACGACGTTCGTGCGCCAGGGTTCCCGAAAACCAGTCTGAGAATCGCCGGTTGTGTATTCAGTATAGAAAATTGTCGGGATTTGTCAGGTGGGAGAGGTATGGAACAGAGTTATCGGGGAGAATAGTGCCAGAAAAGCGGGGGAGTATCTGGTCAATATTGCCGGGCCCCGTGGGGCCCGGCATCGGACTGCGGATCAGTAGGTGGCACTCATCCCGAACCAGCCGGGGAACACCACGATCAGGGCCAGCACCAATATCTGGATCAGGATAAAGGGAATGATACCCCGATAGATATCGATGGTTCGGACTTCCGGTGGTGCCACACCTTTCAGGTAGAACAGCGCGAACCCGAACGGCGGGGTCAGGAAGCTCGTCTGCAGGTTCATGGCGATCAGAATGGCAAACCAGAGCATGTTGATGCCCATGGCTTCGGCCACCGGCGCCAGGATTGGCACGATGATGAACGAAATCTCCACAAAATCGATGAAGAAGCCGAGGATCAGAATCACCAGCATGGCGAGGATAATAAAGCCCCAATGCCCACCGGGCAGCATGTGCAGCCAGTCCTCCAGCAGGTAATCACCGCCAGTGTAGCTGAACACCATGGAGAAGGCGGTAGCGCCGATCAGGATGGCGAACACCATGGCGGTCACCTTCACGGTATCCTTGGAGGCGTCCCAGACCATCTGGAAGGAAAACTGCCGGTAAATAATGGCCAGAACCACTGCGCCCACGCCGCCGAGGGCCGAGGATTCGGTCGGTGTTGCGATGCCGGTAAAAATAGAGCCGAGAACCACCACAATCAGCGCCAGGGGCGGGATGATGGCCAGCAGCGCATTCAGGACTTCTTTCTTGCGGCTGACCCCGGCGATCTCGGGCATGGCTGGAGCCATCTCCGGCTTCAGGCGGGTGAGGATGAGGATATAGGCAATATAGAGTCCCACCAGTACGATGCCGGGAATGACGGCTGCCCTGAACAGATCACCCACCGGCAGGCCGAGCACGTCGCCGAGTATGATCAGGATAATGGATGGCGGCACGATCTGCCCCAGGGTGCCGGAGGCGCAGATGGTTCCGGTGCTCAGGCGCTTGTCATATTTATGCGCCAGCATGACCGGCAAGGAGATCAGGCCCATGGCCACCACACTGGCACCGACGACGCCGGTAGAGGCTGCCAGCAAAGCACCGACTAGGATGGTGGAAATGGCCAGGCCACCCGGCAGGCCGCCAAACAGACGCCCCATGGAGGTCAACAGCTGTTCCGCCAGCCGCGTACGCTGCAGCACCACGCCCATGAAAATAAACAGAGGCACGGCCATGAGCACTTTGTTCTGCATGACGCTCATGATCCGGAACGGCATGAAGGCAAACAGATCCATACCTTCGGCGAACACTCCGAAGAACAGCGCAACACCACCAAAGGTAAAGGCTACCGGGAAGCCCACCATCAGCATGAAGAGGGCCACGACGAACATAATCATGCCGATCATGCCAGACCTCCCGCACTGTGCTCCACTTCGTAGGATTTTTCGCCCGACATGACGCGCAGAGCGAAAGTCGCCATGTTCAGACCAGAGGCGGCGATGAAAAACGCCGTAAGCGGGATCACTGATTTAATTATCCAGCGATAGGGCAGGCCGCCCGGGTCACCGCTCCCTTCACCCATGCTGTAGGAATCGAGGGCATAATCGTAGCCGTAAATGCCGATCAGATAGGCAAACGGAATCACGAAGATGAATGCCCCCACCAGATTGACCCAGGCTTTGGTCTTGTTGCTCCATTTGGTGTAGAGAACATCCACCCGGACGTGGCCGTCGGTGCGCAGAGCGTAGGGAATGCCCAACATGAAGACCACCGAGTACAGGTGCCACTCCATCTCCTGCATACCGATGGACACTTCATTGAACGCGTAGCGAGCCACGACGTCGAAAAATACGTTGGCGGCCATCAGTATCATGGCCACACAGGCCACCCAGCCGCAGAGATTGGAGAGGCGGGCCAGGCCCTCATCCAGTTTGATAATCCAGCGCATTACAGGTCCTCCGCCAACCGGGTTGGCGATTTTCAATTGCTATAAACAACAAAACCGGGACCACTCTGAGAGCGATCCCGGCTCCTTTTCAGTCGATATCTTACTCGACTTCGGCCATCGTGTTGAGATAGGCGCGGGTAGAGATGTCCGTGTAGGCGCGAGTCTTTTGGAGATACTCTTCCTGGGACTCGATGATGCGTGCCGCCTGCTCGCTACCTTCAGCAGTTTCTTTCAGCAGTTTTTTGTTGGCCTTGTACATGGCCTGGAAAACGTCCTTGGGGAACTGCTTGATCTGGACATTCGGATGCTCTTCCTTGATGTTTGCCCAGGCGTCCGCATTGGCGTGCTGGGATTGGACCAGCATGTCGTAGGCTGATACGCGCATGGCAGTCTTCAGAATTGCCTGGAGGTCGGCAGGCAGCTTGTCCCAGGTATCCTTGTTGACCAGGAACTGCAGCTCGGTGGCAGGCTCGTGCCAACCGGTGTAGTAGTAGTCAGCGATCTGCTGGAAGCCCAGACGAAGATCCAGGGCTGGGCCTACCCACTCAACCGCATCAATAGTGTTGCGCTCAAGCGCGGTGTAAAGCTCGCCTGGGGGGATGTTGGTCGGGCTGACACCCACTTCGGCGAAGACTTCACCCGCAAAGCCGGGGATACGCATCTTGAGGCCCTGCAGGTCTTCCAGAGATTTGATTTCTTTGCGGAACCAGCCACCCATCTGAACGCCGGTGTTGCCACCCGGGAAAGAGAGCATTTTGTGGGGTGCGTAGACTTCCTGCATCAGCTCCATGCCTTCGCCATGGTAGAACCAGGCATACTGCTCAATGGCAGTCATCCCAAAGGGCATGCTGGTGAAAAACAGGGTTTCCGGAACCTTGCCTTTCCAGTAGTAGGATGCAGAGTGGCCCATGTCATACTGGCCGGCTTTGACCATGTCAAACACACCCAGAGGTGCTTTGTGCTTGTTGGCGGAATCGATGCGGATGCGCAGGCGACCATCGGACATCTCTTCGGCCAGTTCGGCCATGCGCTTGGTGGTGTCACCGAAAATCGGGAAGTTTGGCCCCCAGGTTTCTGCGAGGCGGAGAGTAAAGGTATCTTGGGCGAGCGCCTGTGTGGAGGCAAAGGTTGCAGCCACAGCCAACACAGCCGCGGAAAGAACAGAACGGATCTTCATTGCTCTTCAATCCTCTTATCGTTTTTGTGGGTCGAGCGTTTCCCCTCGTGGGGCAAAACAACTCCGGATTCCCGATTACGTTAGCAATTATCGTTGAAAAACGAAATCAAAACCGCCCGCTGTACGACCTAGGTCGTACAGCGGGCTAGAGGTCGTCCATCCGGCCAATCTGGCTGGCGAGCCGCATGGCTTCATGTTCCTCAAGGGCCAGCAAATCCTCCAGGAGTGACTTGGCCTCAGGGATTTCTGCTTTGCCGATCAGCGAGTCGTAGAGGTCCATTACCTGATCATGGAACTGGAAGATTTCCCGGGCGATGTCTTTGAAATCCAGGTCTGCGTACCGGATGTCACAGGCCTGGTTTGCCTTGATCGGTTTGTGATTCAAATAATCGTAAAGGCGGGTCTTCATCGCCTTCGGGTCGGCCTGTTTTTCGAACTCACTGACGGCTTTTTCCAGCAAGCTTTCATGGCTGGAAAGATAGTCCAGCAGAGCACTGGCCCGTTCGTCCTTGTTCCGGCCGGCGGACTCGTGCAGGCACCGGGCCAGGTGCGCGTGAAGCTGTCGGGTCCAGTCGATCAGATCTTCGAAGGTTTTTATCTCCATTGCATTACTCCAGGCAGGAAGGTGGGCCCAATAGTCGATGGTAACTTATAGTCTAGTCAAAATTGTTGATTATTGGATACGTGGAATGGATGCTTGAGGTCCGGGCAACAGAAGAAGCGGGGCAGCACCATGACAACGACACTGGGAATTATTGAAGGATTCTACGGTCCCCTGTGGACGTGGCAGGAACGCCGACAACTGGTTCACACCCTGGCGCCCCACGGTTACGGTTTCTATCTGTATGCTCCGAAAGCCGATGTTTTTCTGCGCCGCAAGTGGCAGCAGCCGCATCCGCCCGCCATTTCCTCGGAGCTGGCTGAGTTTGCCCGGTTTTGCCGGCAGGAAGGTGTCCGCTTCGGTGTGGGCCTGAGCCCATTCGAAATCTTCAACCGGTTTGACGACGAGGCCCGCACGGCCCTGGCTCATAAACTTGAGCTTCTGGAGCGTCTAGGTATCGATGAGCTGGCCATCCTGTTTGACGACATGCGGGCGGATACGCCGGATCTCGCGGGCACCCAGGTCGACATTGTGGACTGGATTCGAGAGCGCACAACTGTCAAGCAACTGAGCGTTTGTCCAAGTTATTATTCCGACGATCCGGTACTGGACCGGGTGTTCGGTGAGCGCCCGGCGGACTACCTCGAAACTCTGGGGCGCAAGCTGGACCATTCGGTCAACGTATTCTGGACCGGGGAGGAGGTCTGTTCCCGGGAGGTTTCCCCCGGCCACCTGAAACGGATCGGCGATCTGCTCCGGCGCAAGCCGGTGCTCTGGGACAATTACCCGGTCAATGACGGCGACCGGATGTCGCAACATCTGCACCTGCGCGCCTTCACCGGAAGACCGGCAGCCAATGCGGCCCACCTGGCTGGCCATGGTATCAATCCGGCCCTGCAGCCAACCCTGACCGCCATCCCGGCGATCACGCTCGCTGAGTCCTACCGTCTGGGGCCCTTTTACCAGTATGGCCAGGCGTTTCGTCACGCGGCCCGGGAGGTGCTCGGAAGGGAGCTGGCGGCGCAGATTCATGCCGATTTGCTGGTGCTCCAGGATGCCGGCCTGAGCCGGATCTCCGACGAGAAGCGGCAGAGCCTGCAGCATACCTACGATGCGTTTGACCACCCCGCAGCCAATGAGATTCTGCGCTGGTTGGCCGGGGAATATCAGGTAACCGATGAAATGGTAGCGACCCAGTAATCCTGCCGGCTATCGGAGGTAATACTCCACCGTTGACACCACCCGGACCGTTTTGATCGGCTGTTGCCCTTCCATGACGCCCGGTGCCTGATCCCGGGCAAGTATCTGGAACACGCCCTGATTGGCCCGGCGCAGGCCACCGAGCTCCGCGGTGGCGTCTTTGGCGAACTGGTCTGCGGCCTCCCGGGCGGAGGCGGTGGCCTCGGCAATCATGTCTGGCTTGATGTTATTCAGCCCGTTAAACAGGTAGGTGGGGCCGGAGGGGCCATAATCCGAGGACAGGACCACGCCCGAGTCCACCAGCTCACTGACACCCTGAGCGGCCTGGCGGATCTTGTCGATATCGGTGCTGCGCACCATCAGGGTCTGACTGATAATGAATTGCTGTTCGCCGTTGTTGCCCTGGTAGGGATTCGCCCGGGTGTCAGTCACGTCCAGGCGCTGAAGCTCAACGGCACTCTCATCAATGGCCTGCAGTTTCAGGAACGCCATGATGGCATCGCGGCTGCTCCTGGCCTTGTTCTGGACCTCGCTCAGGGAGTCCCCGGTGGCGACGAACCGGATGGGCCACAGCGCCAGATTGGCATTCACTTCCCGCTCGGCCACGCCCTTGACGGTCACATACCGGTCGCCGGTGCGCAGGTCGGTGAGGCCATTGCTGATCAGTGAAGCCGAGATGATGGCGCTGATGCCAAGGATCAGAGAGGCAAGAACTTTCATGAGGGTGTCCCTGTGTCGTATCACCGGCAAGCCTGTTGGCCGGTTGCTATCCTGAAGATCAGGGTCAAGACTAGCGTTTCGCGGTAGCGGCGAAAAGGGGAAAATGATGACAGGTGTGAGGGTTGAGTGTGTAAAGGGCAACATAGCCGTGCAGCCCGATATGGATGCTGTGGTCAATGCCGCCAATGCGCAACTTTTGCCGGGCAGTGGCGTTGCCGGAGCGATCCACGGTGCCGCCGGACCGGGGCTGGCGGAGGAATGCCGGGCCCTGGCACCGATCAGTCCCGGCGAAGCGGTGATCAGCTCCGCCCATAACCTGCCGAATCGCCATGTGATTCATTGCCTGGGGCCGGTGTATGGCGTGGATGAGCCTTCGGACCGGTTGCTGGCGGAATGTTATCGGAACGCACTGCTACTTGCTGATCATAACGGCCTCGCGTCGGTTGCTTTTCCCGCCATTTCCACCGGAGTGTTCGGGTATCCGTTGGCCGATGCGGCCTCCGTAGCGATGAAAGCGTTGGCCGATACCCTCCCATCCCTCGGCTCCGTGCGCCTGATACGGTTTGTCCTGTTCAGTGATCAGGATCTGTCGGTGTTTCAGGAAGCGCTAGAGTCAGCGCTATCAGATTAATAGCAGTGATCGCTCGTCAGTCACAGGTTTTGCTGGTGGAGCGCTGAAAGCGGGCCATCATGGCTTCGCGTTCACGCCCCGAATCCTTGAATTCGTCGGGCAGTGGCTGGATAAAATAGAGGAAATCGCCTTTCGACCGATTCTGGTCCAGGGGAGGGCGGGTATCGATTGCCGGCCAGAACGCCGGGCTGATGACGGCAACGGAAAGCGTTGGCGCCCGCTGTTTAAGTAATGCCACGGTTCCCAGCCCGTCTTCACTATGGAAGGTGCCGGTCAGGTGGAGTATCTGATGCCCAGGAAACCGGGTTCTGGCCTCGAGAATACGCTCAGCCATAGTGTTATCCCGCAGCAACTGGGCCTTGTAGGTGTTCTCCATACGTTCGTTCATGGTGCTGTCGCCCCGGTGGCTTGCGCCAATGGCATCTGCAAACTTCTCACGGTAAGCGGGAGTGTCCATGAATGGCTCTGAGGGCATTCCCTGCCGGATGCTCTCGGGAACCTTGTCGAGATAGGAGGGCCCCTTGCGCCCGACACAGCGGACAACATCCGCCGGGGCATTGGCAGCAATGACTGGCAGGTTCTTCTGGCGGGCAAATTCCACCAGGGGCCGGTAGGACGCCCGGTAATTGTCCCAGGCCGCGGCGTCTTCAATCATTTCCGTTTCTCCTGTCTCGCCCTGCAGGTACCGGTCCAGTTCAGGCTGATGGTCCAGATTGAACTGTTCCATGGACAGGATCTGCCTGGGCTGCTGCCGATAGAGCGCCGTCTGAAGCCGGGATTGCAGCAAATGCGAACCCTGGTGCCCGTGATATTCGCCTACGATCACGACATCCGTTTCAGCGAGGCGCCGAGCCAGCTGTTCCGGAGTGAGAACGGCGCCGCTTTCCGGTTCAACGATCCGGGCGTCGTAAAGGGTTTGCGGCATGGTGAGATTTTTCGGACTGCTGGTCGAGGGCATGGCGGTGCAACCGTTCAGGACAAACAGGGTGGTGAATAACAGGGTGGGCGCGAGAGGTTTCATTGCAATCAGTACGCTCCGGCTTTCATCAGGATCTGTTTTTGCGATCTTCGCGCCAGTCTGGTCCCAGCCTTTCCTCGACGTATTCCCGGATAAACTGTCGGACTTTCTGGGACGGCGTTACGTCCTCCTGCTTGCAGAGTTCTTCAAATACGGCCTTTTTGTCCGGGTCGATCAGCAGTGTGAGACGGGCAGTGCGGTTTTCCATGGGAAACTCATTTCTCTCTCAAAGGTCACGTTGATATGTCTCACGTATGTTAATCAGATTAACATTGAATGTGGATTAAGTGAGCATATAATGTAACCTGATATGTTGCAATAAACGAGACCTTCATGCCTCACCGCGCGCACCTGTTTTCATTACGCCTGGCCCACGCCCTTCGCGAAGCCTGCATCGACGAGCGCTACAGCGGACGCCGCTTGCTCCGGGATGTAATGGCCGGTGTCACGGTGGGGGTTATTGCCATTCCGCTGGCGATGGCTCTGGCTATCGCAAGTGGTGTTGCGCCGCAATACGGGCTTTATACCGCGATCATTGGTGGCTTTGTGATTGCCCTGACAGGCGGCAGCCGCTTCAGTATATCGGGCCCCACCGCTGCCTTTGTTGTCATTTTATACCCGATCGCCCAGACCTACGGTCTGGGCGGTTTGCTGCTGGCAACGCTGATGTCGGGCGTGTTGCTGATCATTATGGCCTTGATGCGTCTGGGTCGGTTTATTGAGTACATTCCCGAATCCGTCACCCTGGGGTTCACCGGTGGCATTGCGGTGGTGATCGCCACGCTTCAGGTTGGGGATTTTTTTGGCCTGCCGGTTGGCGATATGCCGGAATACTACTGGGATAAGCTGGCGGTGCTGGCCAGCGCACTGCCGGAACTGGATGGGATGAGCACCCTGGTGGCCGGCGTAACCCTTGCGGTGATGTTGCTCTGGTCCCGACTGAAAACCCCGGTGCCGCCGCACCTCCCGGCTGTCATTGTCGGTAGCCTGCTCGCCCTTTGGTTCAATGCCAACGGCGCATCTATCGAAACCATCGGCTCAAGGTTCAGTTATCTGTTGCCGGATGGAAGTACGGGGGCCGGCATTCCGCCCTTTTTGCCCGAGTTCGCCTGGCCGTGGCAGCAGATGGGGGCCTCCGGCGAACCGATCGGGCTGTCCTGGACCCTGGTCCGGGAACTACTGCCTGCGGCATTCGCCATCGCCATGCTCGGTGCGATCGAATCCCTGCTGTGCGCGGTGGTACTCGATGGCATGACCGGCAAACGCCACAGTGCCAACAGTGAATTGATGGGGCAGGGCCTCGGCAACATCATTACGCCTTTTTTTGGTGGAATTACCGCTACTGCTGCTATTGCGCGTTCCGCGGCCAATTACCGGGCCGGTGCCGAATCCCCGGTTTCCGCGATGGTTCATTCTCTGGTGGTGTTGCTGGCGCTGGTATCCCTCGCCGGCCTGCTGGCCTATTTGCCCATGCCGGCCATGGCTGCTCTGCTGATGATGGTGGCCTGGAATATGAGTGAGGCGCCCAAGTCCATTCATCTGCTGAAAACCGCTCCTCGCAGCGATATCCTTGTTTTTCTGACCTGCTTTTCGCTCACAGTGGCGCTCGACATGGTGATCGCGATTACCACCGGAATCCTGCTGGCAGCGGTGCTGTTCATGCGTGAAATGGCCCAGATGACCAAGGTGACGGATATCACCCCGAACAGGCGTATAGCGGATGCGGATCTGCCTGAAGGCTGGCAGGTGTTCAAGATCAACGGCCCCCTGTTCTTTGCGGCCGCCGACCGGATTTTCGGAGAGCTGGCAGAGCTGTCCCGAAATGCCCGCGGCCTGATCCTGTACATGGACGGTGTCACCATTCTCGATGCCGGTGGCCTGTCTGCCCTGAACAAGTTGATCACCACCTGCCAGCGGGACGGAACCCAGATCATAATTGCTGATCTGCAGTTCCAGCCACTGAGGACCCTGGCCCGGGCTGGGGTCAAGCCAGTAGCAGGTGTCAGCCGATTCACCCCCTCGCTGGAAGAGGCATTGCGACTGATCAGCAACAGCCCGTCGCCAGCCTGATCGGATCACAAGGCAAATCGTTGATTCCCAAAGGCTCCCGATGGTTTACCCTTAGGCGACCAACACATCGTGGACAAGAGGAATGCCATGTTGCCTTTTCGGTTGATCGACCGCCTGAAATTCATTCTAGAGCGCCAACTGGTCAAAGGAGCCGGGTTTCAGCTCCTGGTCGTTGGTGTGTTTATCGGCCTGATCTCACTCGTCGGCGGCCTGCTGGTGGTGCCTCAGGGCGGGGACTTTGAGGACCCGGGCTCGGCCATCTGGTGGGCGTTCCTGCGACTGACTGATCCCGGCTACCTGGGTGACGATGTGGGTACCTGGCAGCGGTTTGTCTCAACCCTGCTGACCATCAGCGGCTATGTGGTGTTCATGGGTACCCTGGTGGCGATCCTGACTCGGTGGTTGATTGCCAAAATGGCAGACCTCGAGCGCGGACTCACGCCGGTGACCCTGAAAAACCATGTGGTGGTGCTGGGCTGGACCAGCCAGACCCTGCCGTTGTTGTCGGAATTACTGGGCTCAAGCGGTCGCATGCGCCGGTTTCTGGAAAAGCACGCTACCCAGAGGCTGAATCTGGTTGTGCTGTCTGAAGAAGCTTCGGCAACACAGGTTCACGAATTGCGCAACGAGCCCGGCATTGGCCGCCGGGCCCGGCAGATCATTCTGCGCTCAGGGTCCGCGATTCAGCCGGATGCCCTTCATCGGGTGGCCTGTCTGGATGCCGCAGCGGTGATTGTACCCAGCGCGACTCATGAGGCGGGCAGTCTGGTGACATCCGACGTGGAAACAGTCAAGGCATTGCTCTCCATTGCCGCACAGGCCCGGTATCTGCAGACTTCGTTACCGTTCGTGGTGGCAGAGATCCAGGATGTCAGAAAACTGCCGGTGATTGAGCGGGCGTACCCAGGGGCGGTGGAAGTGGTTGCCGGCGATGCCACCATCAGCCGGTTGATGGTTCAGAACATCCTTCATCCGGGCCTGTCGGAAATCTATAACGAGTTGCTTACCGCCGGTGACGGCAATGAAATCTATATCCGGGGTGGCGAGTCAGTGGCAGGGCTTACCCTCGAAGAGCTGGCGGCAGCACGGCCTGAGGTGATTGTGCTGGGCGTGCTGAAGCATGGCGTGGCTGGGTGGGAGGTTTGCCTGCTGGCGCCGTCCGACACGCGGATCGACAAAGAGGACCGGGTGGTGATGATGGCCCGGGATTACGCCGAGACCGAACCCGACCCGAAAAAGCCGGCAATACCGGCAATTGCCCGGCCCAAGGCAGTCCGCGTGGCGCGTCCGGCGGACCAGAAGAATCACCGTGTGCTGGTACTTGGCTGGAATCGGCGGGTTCCGAGCCTGGTGGCTGAGTTTGAAAGTTACGGCCATCGCAGCTTCGAACTGAACCTTGTTTCCGTCGTACCGAAAGACGAGCGGGAACAGGCTATTGCCCGGTATGTTGAAGATCGAAGCCGGGTTGCCTGTAGCCATATCGAGGCGGACTACATGGTGGAGGGGGAGCTTCGCCGGATTCAACCAGCCAGCTACGATACCATCATCCTTCTGAGCAGCGATCGACTGGCTTCGGGAGAGGAGGCTGATGCCCGGGCCATGGTCGGGTATCTGCAGCTTGAGGACATTCTGGCCGACTCACCGAAACGGCCGCAGCTGATCATGGAGTTGAGCGACCCGGACAACCGGCACCTTCTGTATGGTCACCGGAGTGAAATGCTCATCAGCCCGATGATCCTGAGCCATGTGCTGGCGCAGGTCGCCCTGAGGCGTGAGCTTCGCGTGGTTCTGGACGAACTGTTCACTGTTGGCGGAGCCGAGATCCAGTTCCGGGATCCCCGGGACTACCCATTGCCCGCCAGTGTCACCTTCCAGTTATTGGAAAAGAGCCTTGCGGTGGAGGGTGAGCTGGCGCTGGGTGTCTACAGGAATCAACCCGACGACCGTGGCCGACATTTGCAGCTGAACCCGCCCCGTAAACAGTATCTTGAGCTACAGCCCGGCGACCGGTTGGTGGTGCTTTGCCTGACCTGAGGTGGCTTCCCGGTTGGCGGATTGAGGGCAGGTTAGCGACCTTCGTTGCCGGCCGGCTGGTATTCACCAGAAAAATGCCGAAAATAGATTATATAAATTTCAATTATAAATTCGAAACCACTAAAGTAACCACCAACGTCAGCGCTTAGCTCAAAAAGTGAGCAGATTGTTGGCTTCGGAAGTTGCAGTACGCTTCTCCACACTACTTAGAAAACCAACGTAGAAAGGATTGAGACCATGCCCTACGCAAAAGACGTTGACCAGATTGCTTCCTTGCTGAAGCAAAACCCGACCTGGAACGCCATCAACCCGAAGCACGCCGCTCGCATGCGCGCCCAGAACAAGTTCAAGACCGGTCTGGACATCGCCAAGTACACCGCCAAGATCATGCGCGAAGACATGGCGAACTACGACAAGGACACTTCCCAGTACACCCAGTCTCTGGGCTGCTGGCACGGTTTCATTGGTCAGCAGAAGATGCTGTCCATCAAGAAGCATTTCGGCACCACCAAGCGTCGTTACCTGTACCTCTCTGGCTGGATGGTTGCCGCCCTGCGTTCGGAGTTCGGTCCGCTGCCGGACCAGTCCATGCACGAGAAGACCGCCGTTTCCGGCCTGATCGAAGAGCTGTACACCTTCTTGCGTCAGGCCGACGCATGGGAGCTGAACCACCTGTTCCGTGCCCTGGAAGAAGCCGAGAATGCCGGTGACAACGCCAAGGCTGACGAACTGATCAAGCAGATCGACAACCACGAGACTCACATCGTGCCGATTATTGCCGACATCGACGCTGGTTTCGGTAACGCCGAAGCCACTTACCTGCTGGCCAAGAAGATGATCGAAGCCGGTGCTTGCTGCATCCAGATCGAGAACCAGGTTTCCGACGAGAAGCAGTGTGGTCACCAGGACGGTAAAGTAACCGTTCCTCACGCTGACTTCCTGTCCAAGATCAACGCTGTTCGCCTGGCGTTCCTGGAGCTGGGTGTGGATGACGGTGTGATCGTTGCCCGTACCGACTCCCTGGGCGCTGGCCTGACTCAGAAGATTGCCGTGACCGAAGAGCCGGGCGACCTGGGTGACCAGTACAACAGCTTTATCGACGGCGACGTCATCGCCAAGGCGGAAGACATCAACAACGGTGACGTTGTGATCAAGCAGAACGGCCAGCTGGTCAAGCCCAAGCGTCTGGCTTCCGGCCTGTTCCAGTTCAAGGCGGGTTCTGGCGAAGACCGTGTGGTTCTCGACTGTATTACCAGCTTGCAGAACGGTGCTGACCTGCTGTGGATCGAAACCGAGAAGCCCCACGTTGGCCAGATCGCTGCCATGGTTAACCGCATTAAGGAAGTGGTGCCCGACGCCAAGCTGGTCTACAACAACAGCCCGTCCTTCAACTGGACCCTGAACTTCCGTCAGCAGGTGTTCGATGCATGGAAGGAAGAGGGTAAGGATGTATCGGCTTACGACCGCGCCAAGCTGATGGGCGAAGAGTACGACAACACCGAGCTGGGCCAGCTGGCCGACGAGTGGTGCCGTAACTTCCAGCGCGACAGTTCACGCGAAGCAGGTATCTTCCACCACCTGATCACCCTGCCGACCTACCACACTGCGGCCCTGTCTACCGACAACCTGGCCAAGGGCTACTTCGGTGACGAAGGCATGCTGGCCTATGTTGCAGGCGTGCAGCGCAAGGAAATTCGCCAGGGTATCGCCACCGTGAAGCACCAGGATATGGCTGGCTCCAACATCGGTGACGACCACAAGGAGTTCTTTGCCGGTGAAGCGGCCCTGAAGGCCGGTGGTAAAGACAACACCATGAACCAGTTCGGTTAATCGAACGTTCCGATGTTGGTTTGAAGCGAGCTTTAAGGCTCGCTTCAACATCCAAAACCCCGCCCTGTGCGGGGTTTTGTTTCTTTGACACCGCTGTTTCGACGCATGTATCTGAAACTGGGGCATAAACCTCCGTTTTGGTGTTTCCCCCCTCTCTTCAACTGTTTCAGAGCTGGAACAGTTTGTCCTCTGGTGAAAGCTGCCTTGTTTGGCGCTAAAAAAAAAGGCTATTTAAAATAGTGTCTTAGGAATTGGTTATCAATTGTGGCACGAGAATCGCTTCCTTAATCTGGCGGGTCTGGACCTTGGCTTACCCCAAGGCTAGCGGGTTGGGTCGGATCCCTTAAAAGCCAATAATCGAAAAGGAAGCGATATTATGAATGCCAAAAAAAGTTTGCTAGCAGCTGCCATCGCAATGAGTCTGGGTGTTTCCGGTTATGCCTTCGCGCAACAGGGAGGGGACGGAGATCCGAATACCAACGCGGATAACACCTCCACGGCCAACAATGACCAATCCGGAAACACCGACTCCGGTAACGACAATTCCACGAACACCGACAATTCAAACAACTCGGACAATTCGGACAACAGCACCGATGTCGCCGACTCGTTCAAGATTGCCGACACTGCAAATGACAATTCGGACAATTCGGATAACTCCGACAACTCGGATAATTCGGACAACAGCACCGATGTTGCTGATTCGTTCAAGATTGCTGACAGCGGCAACGATATGTCTGACAACTCTGACAACTCGGACAATTCCGACAACTCGGACAACAGCACCGACGTGGCTGATTCGTTCAAGATCGCTGACAGTGGCAATGACAACTCGGATAACTCGGATAACTCGGACAATTCCGACAACTCCGACAACTCCATCAACGTTGCCGATAGCGGAAATGACAGTTCGGACAATTCCACTAACGTTGCGGACAGTGGTAACACCACTGTATCCGACAGCGGTAATGACAGTTCCGATAACTCCTTGGCGCTCGATCTGGACGTGTTCCTCAATAACGCGGATCTGGAGGGCAGCGTAACTGGTACTGCAACCACATATGGCGATGCTAATGGCAGAGCTTCCTACACCGAGGTTCGCAACAGCAATGAAATCTCCGGTGGCTCAGCGAATTACACCGGTGTCGGGGCCTTTGCCCAGAATGCAGGCAATGGCAGCGTCACACAGGCGAACGTCAGTGTGATGTCCAACCTGTCCACCGGCAGCGGTGGCGGCACCGAATAAGGAATCCTGGCCGCGCCTTAACGGGTGCGGCCCGGTTATTCCGGGAGAACTGCCATGGGTTGCGTCATCAGATGGAAACTGAAGGCTGCCTTGCTGGCGTTAATGCTTGGGGCAACAGCGTTGGTGTCCGCCGAGGAATGGATGGATGCCGCGCCTTTGTCGGCCGGTGAGTTGGCGGATTCAAGTGGTCGCCAGGGAATCCCGCTGCAGTTGCAGATTAACGATAACCAGCAAAACGCGAATGTGTCCGGTAACCTGCTGTCGGGTAATGTTGTCACGGGTGATAACAGTATTTCCGACAACGCGTTCGGGAACATGAGTGGGGTCGCGACGGTTATCCAGAACACCGGTAACCAGGTGGTTATTCAGGACAGTACCCAGATCAACATACTGATCAATCAATAACGGAGGTGGGCCATGGCCAGAAAGGTTCTTGTTGCGATCTGCGCGAGTGCCGGGCTGCTATGGTCCACTGCCTTCGCAGGCTCGGTCATGGTGCCGGGTATTGGTGGAGATTTCCGGCTAAAGGTAAACAGTTTCGAGAACCGGCGGTTTGACAGTGTGATGCGCCAGCAATACGACTTCAGTTGCGGCTCTGCAGCCGTTGCTTCGTTGTTGTCCTTTCACTACGAAGACGAGGTCACAGAGCACGATGTCTTTATCGAAATGCTTGCCTTGGCAGATGAAAAGAAGGTGCGCCAGGAAGGTTTCTCGATGCTCGACATGAAGCACTACCTTGAGTCCAGAGGGTACCAGGCCGATGGTTTCCGGATGCCGTTGACCGGCCTCAAGGAGCAGGTGCGATTGCCCACGATTGTGTTATTGAACATTGATGGCTTCCGGCATTTTGTGCTGATCAAGGGGATCAGTGATAACGAGGTCCTGGTGGGGGACCCGGCCCGGGGGCTTAAGGTTTATTCCTATGCACAATTCAGCGAGTACTGGAACGGCACTGCCTTTGTTATTCGAAGCCATCTCAAGCAAGGGCGAGACGGCTTTCTCGGCGATGGACAATGGCCCCAAGTGGCCAGGGCGCCGACACAGGAAGGCCTGGTAGGTCCTTCCCTCGGGCACACATTGCCCTACTGGCCCTCCTCAAGGGAATGGTGACGATCATGATAGTCCGGATGCCAGCTATAGCGTTTTTGGCGATATCATTTGCAACCTTATCGCCGTATGTCCAGGCAGAACTAAGGCTTGGTGTTGAGCCCCTGAGTGATCTGGAGTTGTCTGAGTACCGGGGCGGCTTCCTGATGGATAATCTGGAGATCAGTATTGGTCTTGAGCAGATTGTCGGTATTAACGGTGACACCATGGTGATCAATCGTTTGACCATTCCCAACCTAAACCAGGCCGTCAACGACCGTTTAGTGGACCATCATACGGAAACCGTGCTTGAGGTTATCAGCGCGAACCAGAGTGGAAGCGCGCGCGTATCCAGTAATATGTCAGGGCCCAACGGCTGGATGACGGTGGTTCAGAACAACCTCGATAGCACTGTGATACAGAATATGCATCAACTGAATATTGAGCTGAACAATCTGGGTGCCGGGAATCAGTTCCCGGCACGGTTCAGTGATCAGTTGATCCAGTTGCTTGGCCGCTAAGCTACCAGGCAGTGCACTAGAGACTGATAGGGAGCTTCAGAGTAAGTTCGCTGTTGGGCGCATTTTCCGTAACCCCTATGCTGACCGTCAGGCTCAGACTTGTGGCCTGCGTCAGGCGCTGGGACAAGCCGAACGACAGTGACCCGATCTGAATACGATCGAAGTTGGATGCAAAAATGTCGTTATTCCTCTCGAGCGTTGTTTTCCGGATGATCGAGTGGTCGTAGCCCAGGCTAAAGGACGTGCGGTCGTTAAAGGCAAACCCCATTCCGAAGCCGAAACGCACTATGTCACCTGGGTCGACCGTGCCTCCATTTTCGAAGCCCTGCTCTTCTTTCAGGGTCCAGACATAACTCAGATTTCCGAATAGCACGGCTGGGTCTGACGGGTAGATGAATGTGAGACCTGGCTCGAACGCCCAGAAACCGGAGCCTGTCGGCCGATCCTCCAGCTCAATACCAATCGGGTTGCCCTGGTCATCCAGGATAGCTCTCCGATCTACATCGTAGGGTCCTTCTCCGGTTGGTGCTTTCACTCGCATCGCACCAATAACGTAGGGCCAGCCACCCAACCCATCGGTTAGCTGGTAGCGAGCCGAGAGTTCAACATCACCGAGGCCTTCGCCCGAGGACTCACGCAATGTATCCACCGGCGTGCCCTTGAAGACCTCACGTTCTCTCAGGTCCTCATTGATGCTGAGGTAGGGTACACGAACCGCCGCTTCAAACTTGCTGGTAAAGCCGTATTTGAGTGACATTGCGCCGACGAAAATATCGCGCTGGACTTCCGAAATATTAATCAGCCCGATGAGCAGGGCAGGTATCACCGTGTATCCTTCCACCGCGACCGCCGTTGAGTTGCTGTGGGCATGGGAGAAAGAAGGCTCGATCGTGAAGCGGCCCGGGCGGGTGACGATGCCCCGGTCAGCAGTGATTGATGCAATGTCGGTAGCCGGGTTGTCGTTCGACTCGGTCTGGCCAGTCGCATCAGAGGATACCGGCGTGCTATCCCTGTCGGCCTGTGCCGCCGCGGCAAAAATTGGCGTGGCCAGGGTGAGTATCGGGATAATCCAGCGTGTTTTCTTATTCATGAGGCATCTCCTTCAGTTATTCTTCGGTGGCCGCGCCTGGTGGGCACCGTGGGGAAACTGATACTTGTCCATCAACCTGTACAACGAAACCCTTGAAATGTTCAGCAGCCTGGCGGCTGCCGACACGTTGTTGTGTGCCAGTGCAAGACTTACCGAAATCGCCTGACGATCCGCTCTGGAGCGAAAAGCATTCAGGGACAGCTCGCGGCTGCGGCGGTAACTGTCTTCGGGGTTCACGGTGAAGCCCATATCTTCCGCTTCAATCTGTGGGCTTTCACCCAGCAACAGGGCCTGACGCAACCGGTTCTGCAGTTCCCTGAGGTTGCCCGGCCAGGGATGCTCAGCCAGGCAAATAATGGCGTCTTCACTGAGACGCCGGGGCCCCTCGGCCGAGGGTGTAACCGAGAGGATCCGGTTCGCCAGTATGGGAATGTCCTCCTTCCGGTCCCGCAGTGGCGGCAAAAGCACATTCAGACTTCCAAGCCGGTAAAATACGTCACTGCGAAAAGCACCAATGTTCACCAGTTGCTCGAGCGGTCTTGTGCTTGTGGCGATGAGTCGGGTGTCGATGCTGATGGAGTGGTTGGAGCCCAGGCGTTCTATCATGCCCTCCTGAAGGAAACGCAGAATGGCCGATTGCTGTTCCAGGGACAGCTCGTCGACACCGATCAGCAAGAGAGTGCCGCCATTGGCCGCTTCAATTCTGCCTTTTTGGGCACTCATGGCATGGGTGAACGCGCCCTTTTCATGACCGAACAGCTCGTTCTGGGTGAGGGAGGGGGGTAAGGCTGCACAATTCACGACGACCAGCGGTTTGTTCTTGCGTGATGAGTTGTCGTGAATAAACATGGCAGCGGCTTCCTTGCCGGTTCCGTTCTCGCCGTAGATGAGCACCGGCTCTTCGGTGCGGGCGAATTTCTTCAATAGCGTCCTGACCTGCTGGATCGCCAATGACTCACCCTCCAGGGCAAAGTCATGGTAGCTGCGCTGTTTTTTCAGGGAGGCCCTGGACTGCAATTCGGACATGCCCCACAAGTGGCCGAGGATGGCATGAAGCCGATCTGCCTGAATCGGCAGCGAGTGATAGTCCTTGCAATAGCGGTTTATCAGCGCGCAGATCTCGGGATCGTGAATCTGTTGAGATTCCAGAATGGCGACCCAGTGTTGGACCGGGATGGCATCCAGCCATTCGGGCAGATGAGCCAGTTGATCCGCCGTCAATGAGCCAAGATCAAACACGCCGACCCTCGCATCAGTACCGGTTTTCGCGCTCGTAAACGAGTGGTTTGACAGGGAGACATGAATCAGCTGCCAGTCCCTGAATAAGGGCTCACTAGCGATAAAAGCCGGGTACACCGCCGACAGCCAAACGAGCGGTCGTTTTTCCTGCATGGCGACTCTCCTGAGAAACTGCTCGGAAAACGAACTGCGAAACGTTCAGTACATGCTGGTAAAACCGGAACTGCTCGATCCGATCACTGCCCTGTGACCGCAAACGGCTCGGGGAAACAGGCGAAACTCCTGTTGGTCCACATTCAGGTTGCATGCCAGTTTTAAGACTTGTAGCCGTTTCAGAAGGTTGCAACCCGGGCCACTTTTTGTGGCGAATATTTTGTAAAGTTTGCCGACACAACCATGACAGGCCTGATACAAGTCTGAATGGTTTTTGTCTGGTATTCTGACGGCTGCAAGGGTTTAGGCGAGTGATGGGCAACATGACAACGACTGAAAGCACCGATCAGACCAGGGCAGAATTGCTGGAACAGCTGGAATGGACACGCAAGTGCACGGAGAACCTGGTGTGTTCCCTGCCCGCAGCGCTGCTCGATGTTCCCTGGCACCCGGGGGTGAACCCACCACTCTGGGAAATGGGGCACGCCGCGTTTTTCTACGAGGTATTTGTGTTCAACCTCCTGGACGGAACGCCCAGTTATGACCCGTCCATGGATGACCTCTGGGATTCCTTCCATGTCGAACACCGGGATCGCTGGAATCGGGACCTGTTCCCGGGGCGCGAGAAAACCCTTGAGTACTTCAATACCATATACGACCGGGTGGCCGAGCGGATAAGAACGAAGCCGTTGACCGACCAGGCGCTGTACCTATATCGCTATGCGATCTACCACCAGAATATGCATGTTGAGTCCCTGATCTGGTGCCGGCAGACCGTGGGTTATCCGGCGCCTCCCGGAACGGATCTATATCGCCCCGCGCCGGGAAATAATCAGGCTGGCGACGCAGTGATTCCCGCAGGCGAGTGGCTGATCGGCATGCCCGGGGAATCCGAGCGCTATGCCCGGGAAGATTTTGCGTTCGACAATGAGAAACCCAGATTTACGGTGAAACTGGATCAGTTCGCCATTTCCAAATGTCTGGTCAGCAATCGCCAGTTCATGGCGTTTATTGAGGATGGTGGTTATCGGCGGCCCGAGCTCTGGTCTTTCGGCGGGCGGAAATGGCTACAGACCGAATCCGACGTTGCCTTGGTGCATGGCAGTGGCGAGCCGCTTTACCGCATGCCCAGACATCCCCTGTACTGGCGCTGGCACGAGGAGCAGTGGCAGGAGCGACTATTCGATCGCTGGCAGTCTTTGGCGCCAGATGCGCCGGTGACCCATGTCACTTTTTGGGAGGCTGAAGCCTGGTGTCACTGGGCGGGACGTCGGCTGCCCACGGAGTTTGAATGGGAAGTTGCTGCCCTGGGCAACCGTCCGGGCGAGTCCTTCCGCCGCTTTCCCTGGGGCAATGCGGCACCGGATGAACAGTGTGCCGATATGAACAGCCGCTCAATGGCCCAGAACCCAGTGTTTGACTTTCCGGAGGGTGACAGCCCCTTTGGTTGCCGTCAGATGATCGGCTCTGTCTGGGAATGGACCAATAGCCAGTTCTTTCCCTATGACGGCTTCAGGGTGGACATGTACCCATTCATGTCCACCCTGCAGTTCGGTGACCACAAGGTGACCCGAGGTGGCAGCTGCGCAACCTCGTCTTGTCTGATTCGTGGTACCTATCGCCAGGCATACCTGCCGTTGCGCAACGATGTCTACACCGGGTTCCGCACCTGCTCCCTTGAGGAAAAGTAATTCGAGGGGCCCTCTGAATGTGCAGGCTACTCTGAGTTGCCTGCAACCACGGAGGGTATCGCTGGTGTCTTGTCCATCAGGTGGCTGGCCAGGGCGACACCGGTCTCGCTCATGGTCAGGTAGGCTTCGTCAGCACCGGCTTCGCGGATCTGCCTGGCCTCGTCTTCATACATGGTATGGGCCACAATGAAGCCCTTGAAGCCCATTTTCCTGAGCATCCGGGCGGCAATCAGCTTGCCCTCTATGTCGCCCATGGCCAGGATGACCGATTCTACGGCGGGCATGTGAAGCCCATTCCAGAAGGAGGCATCCTCGGCATCTGCGAATACCACGTTTCGTCCTTCTTTCTGGTGTTGGGTGGCCTTTGCCGGGTCAGAATCCAGGCCCATCAGTTTCGGCTGCTCGTCACTCAGCCAGTCATAGGCGGCAGTGCCCGTTCGTCCCATGCCCATAATCATGACCCGGGTATCTCCCAGAGACAGTGGCTGTTCATCCGGATGGTGTTTGCTGCCCTCAAAGCGGCTCAGGCCGTGGGCGAAGCGCTCGTAAAGCGTGTGTGAGAACCGGTTGAGGGGCGCCGAGAACAGGAAGGACAGTGAGACCGAAATTGCCAGCGGAACCAGCCACTCGGGCAGAGCGATGCTGGCGACAATTAACCCGAACTCGCTGTAATTGGTCAGAGCCAGGGAGCTCAGGAACCCGCTGCGGGCCCGTAACCGGAATACCAGCAGCAGGAAGAAAAACAGGATGCCTTTCAAGGGCAAAATCAGGCCGGCAATAACCGCAAACATCAGTGCATCGCCGTCCGGCAAACCGCCAATGCCAATTTGCAGGAAGAAGCCCACCAGGAAGACTTCCTTCACACTCCACAGCGACTTGGAAAGCTCCTGGGAACGCGGATGGTTGGCCAGCATGGCGCCGAAAACCAGGGCGCCGAGTTCGGAGCTCAGACCAACGGACTCGAAGCCCAGGCCGCCAAGCACCAGTGCCAGCAACAGGCCCAGAAGTACCAGGAGCTCATCGTGTCCGCTGGCATCCAGCAAGCGGAACAGCAGGGGGCGCATAAGGGGCAGACCAAAGACGATCAGGGCCCACTGCGACGGTGTCTGGCCGGCGGCCAGGCTCATGACCACCAGGGCAATCAGGTCCTGCATGATCAGAATGCCGATGGCGACGCGGCCATGGAAGGCCCGTAGCTCCCTTTTGGTCTCCAGTACCTTGGCGGCCAGGACGGTGGAGGAGAACGAGAGCGCGATGGCCAGCATCAGGGCCGTTTTCCAGGGCAACTCCAGGAGCAGGTAAATGCCCGGCGTAATGATGGCGCAGGTGATGGCAAAGTGAAGAAGGCTGCCACCAATGACTTCAGGGCTGACGATGGAGCGCAGCTTGAGCTTCAGACCGACAGTGAAAAGCAGCAGTAACACGCCCAGATGGGCGATATGGTCGAGCGCGTCGGTGGCCTCAATGGTGATGCCGGTGGCGGTCGAGAGCCCGCTGAGCACGAAGCCGGCGGCCAGATAGCCGACCAGGGGCGGTAGGCCAACGGTTGAGACCAGCAGGCCAAGACCAAAGGCAAAGGAAATCCATATCGCTTCAGGCATGAGTCATCGGTTCAGAGGTAAAGGGCACAAGGGCTTCTAGGCTACCGTGTTTTGGTGTGCCCTTGTAGTCGCTGAAGGTGGCACCCGGTTGTCAGCGGTCGTGGCCGATAAACTTCAGGAACAGCTCTGCGGAGGCCTCGGGTGCTTCAATCATGGGTGCGTGGCCAATGCCTTCCATCACTTCGAGCCAGGCATCGGGTATTGCCGCCACAAATATCTCGCCGTTACGGTAGTTGATGACCCGATCTTCCTTGCCCCAGACCACCAGAACCGGCGCCTTGATCCGGGTGATGGCATTCCGGAAATCCGCCTCGAAACCGGCATCCCGGATGGCGGCAAAGATCACCTCGTTGACTTCCCGGTTGGCAATGGCTCGCTGCTCCATGACGTCCAGTATGGGCCAGGGCACAAACGGCTCCTTCTCCAGGGCGAAGTCCATCAGCCGCTCAAAGTCCCCAGGCCGTTTCGGGATCAGAGGGTTGTCTCCTTCCTTTACCAGTTCTACCAGCGGGCTCTCGTATTCGACGATGCCGGCGGGATCGAATAGCACCGCAGATTTTACCTTGCCCGGGTAATTGGCGGCGTAGAGCGCGGTAATTGCCCCGCCCATGGAGTTGCCCATGATATGGGTCTCATCGATGGAAAGCGCCTCGAGAATCCGGGCAACGTAACCGGCCTGGTCTTGGAGGCCATAGCCAATATTCAGGGGTTTGCTGCTGTCGCCATGGCCGGGCAGGTCGATCGCGTAGACGTTGAAGTCGTCGGTCAGGTGCTTGGCCAAGCGGGTCCAGTTGTCTTTGTTGGCACCGAAACCATGAATCATGACGATGGTGTCGCCAGTAACCGCCTGCTGGTTCCTCAGGTAGGTGATATCGAGATTGCCGACTTCCACCGTGGCCGGCTCCAGACCTGCCGATGATCGTTCAAGGTCAATGGCGGTCTCGTAGATGGCCTGGCGGGAGCAGGCGGTCATCAGCAGGGAAACAATGAGCAGGAACATCAGGTTCCTGGGGGGGTGGCCATACATTGAGGCGTCCTTTTGGGCAGTATCATCGGCTTTTTGAGTATGGAGTTTACATCACTATCGACTCGGGGGATGGGAATTGCCTCACTGGCTCATGGCGTAATAAGTGTTTATGAAATCTACTACAACATTTACTCTGTTTATCGTTTGCAATAACGATCATCACGAGGTTGTCATGAAGCCCAGATTCAGTCTGGTTGGCCGTTATTCGTTCATTTCCCTGGCCCTGATGATTGGATCTGTCGCGGTGCTGAGTGCGCTCTATACCGCGGTGTCAGACTCGGTTAACGAACGGCTCGCTGGCGAGCATCTTGAAGCCCAGGTTGCAGGTAACGCTAACCGGCTTACAAATTTCATCGAAAATCGGGTTTATCAACTGGAAACATTGTCTACCCACCCGTCCATGCCTTTGTATCTGGCCTACGGCGAGGCAGTCCCAGAAGGTGTCAGGGAACTGGTGCGGGTCGAGGCCGATTCGCCGGACCTTTATGGCATTCTGTTTTTTGATAGCAACAATAACCTGCTGGAAGTGGTTCCGGGCCAGGCCGCTTCCGGAACCCCCTACTGGAACCGTGACGGCTGGTCACTGGCGGGGTTGCCGGTCGTTGATTTTGGTATCAGTGAAATCATTGGGCCATCGTTACCGGACAGCGGCGGCCCGGCCTGGTTGCTCATACGCCAGCCCCTGCAAGCGGGAGCAGAGCAGGCCGGGCGGGGTGCGATTGCCCTGCATGTGCGGCTTGCATCCCTGACTGAACTGATGCGCACAGAAAACCTGGCCGGAGTGTTGCGGCCGTTCTTGCGCACGCCCACCGGTGCGCTGCTGGATGCTACGGGTAATCTCCAGCCAGCGGTGCCCAAAGACCTTCGCGCCGGCCCGGAAGTGTTGCCGGGGTGGCGTATTGATTATGTGGTTTCTGCCGGTGAGATCCTGAGTCCATTGCGCAACGCCCAATTGGGCCTCTATGCCTTAGCCGGCGTTTTGGTCCTGGGTACCGTCATTCTGTTTTGGGCGCTTGCCCGGAGCCTGCGCCGTCGGGTCGCCCGGTTGACGGAAGGGGCGGAAGCTTTTGCCACCGGCGACCTGCACTTTCGCTTACAGGCCCCCAGAAATGACAACGACGAAATCGACGTCCTGGCGCACGCCTTCAACGCAATGGCAGACCGGTTGCAGGAGATGATACAGCGCACCGTTCAAGCTGAGAAAATGGCAGTGCTGGGTGAATTTGCGACTGGTGTTGCTCATGAGGTTCGTAACCCGTTGGCCACAATAAAATTGACGGTTCAGGCACTGGAGAAGCGCGAGCCTGACAAACAGCGCAGGGAGTTGCTGATTTCGGTTGAGGATGAAATTGACCGTCTTAATCGTGTAGTCGGGGATCTTCTGGATTACGGCCGGCCGGTGCCGGGTGAGGCCCAGCAGGTGGAGATTCGCAGAGTTTTCCGCCATGCCAGGGTACTTACTTCCGGGCTGGCGGACAGTCGTCAGGTGACCGTCAGTGCCACTGGAGATTCAAGCCTTACCATTCATGCCAGTCCGGACCAGATCATTCAATGCCTCGTCAATCTTGTGGCCAATGCAATTCAGGCCTGTGAACCAGGTGGGATAGTTCAGCTGAGAGCCTATCGAAATGATAACTGTCTGACCGTCGAAATAACCGATAACGGTAGTGGCATGTCTGAGGAAACCCTCAGCCGCGTAGCAGAACCATTCTTCACAACACGCTCCGACGGCACCGGGCTCGGCCTCAGCATAAGCCGTCAGCTTATCGAGCTAAACGGAGGAGAGATGGATATTCGCAGCATGCCCGGCCAGGGAACAACGGTGTTAGTCACCTTGCCTGCCGGCAAGAGTGGTAACCTGACAACAGACCAATAAAAAAGTGAGACCCTGCAAACCATTATGCGCTTGAACATTCTGATCGTTGATGATGAAAAGAGTTTTGTACGGTCTTTGACCTTTGCGCTTCAGGAAGCCGGGTATGGCGCCGTTTGTGCTCATACCGGTGAGGATGCCTTGTCAATGCTTGAACGGGGTCTCCCCGATCTGATGCTGCTGGATTTGCGGCTGCCAGGTATGAGTGGCATGGACGTTCTGAATGAAACCGCCCGTCTTTACCCGGATTTGCCGGTGGTGATGATTTCGGCTCATGGTGATACGCGGGCGGCGGTGCAGGCAGTAAAAGCCGGCGCCACAGATTACCTGACCAAGCCATTTGCCCTGGATGAATTGCTTCATCTGGTTGATTCAGTGGCTGAGCGGACCCGGATGCGCGATGAGTTGGCCTACCATCGCAGCAGGGCCGCTTCGTCCTCCGGCCTGATGGGCGTCAGCAACCCCATGCAGGAACTCTGGCAGAAGGTCCAACGGATATCGGCGAGCAGCGCTGGCCGGGTTCTGTTACTGGGGGAGTCTGGCACCGGGAAGGCGCTGGTGGCGCGGGCCATTCACGAACATAGCCCCCGAGCCCTCGAAGCCTTTGTGGAGATCAACTGCGCGGCTCTGCCTGAGCAGCTAATTGAGGCGGAACTTTTCGGTGCTGAAAAAGGCGCGTATACGGGTGCTCACCAGAAGCGAACCGGTCTGGTGGCTCTGGCGCATAACGGCACGCTGTTTCTGGATGAGATTGGAGAGTTACCGCTCTCCCTGCAGGCCAAGTTCCTGCATTTCCTGGAAAACGGCGACTACAGACCCGTGGGGGGTGGCGCCAGTGCTACCGCGGATGTCCGGGTGATAGCTGCGACCAATCGGTCGCTGGAAGCGGAGGTCCGCAACGGGCACTTCCGGGAGGACCTGTATTTCCGGCTGAACGTCATCGAGCTTACCATTCCACCCTTGCGGGATCGGGAGGATGATGTCAGTGAGTTGCTGGAAATGTTCATCGAATCCCAGGCCCGGGAAGAGGGTTGCCGGCCCATCACCATGCTGCCGGAAACACTGGCCTGTCTGAGCGCCTACAGCTGGCCGGGCAACGTACGGGAGCTGCGTAACCTGGTGGAGCGGCTAACCATTCTCTATCCGGGGCATTTGATCCGCCCCCATCAACTGCCAGGCGAATTCCTGGCCACAAACCCTGCGCCATCGGCAGGTCAGGATCAGGCCGGTGGGTCCTTCGACCAGCATGTGCAGCAGACCGAGCGCCAGCTGTTGCTGGGTGCCCTCGAGAAAGCCGGCGGTCGCAAAGGAAAGGCCGCCGAGAACTTGGGGTTGTCCCGGCACGCGTTCAAACGCCGTTTGCAGAGATTGGGGTTGGGCTAGTGAGCGGGTTCCGCTCATCATCCCAGCCGTTAATGAGCGGATTCCGCTCATGATTCCGTATATGTATCGCGCATCGGCTAACCGGAGGACCTCTCAGGCCAGCTCCCAGCCTTTTTTTGGTGCATTGGCCCCGGTTTTGCTCACCATCCTGATAACTGGTTTACAAAAATAATTCAGAACCACACGCCGGACTCGACCGGCTCGGGAGGCTGACTTGCCGGGACCGAACACCCGCCTGTATCAGGCAGTGCCGACCCTGTTGCCTTGTTTCTGGCTGTACCCGCGGCCGTGGCGCACCTGGGTTGCAGCGATCGTGCTGCTGGTCAGTGGTGCGCCTCTCGCCGATACAGTGGCCCAGCCATCGGCTCCGCCAGTGGGCAGGGTCGAGCTGGGAGCAGAAGAACGTCACGCCGACGCCACGGTTGCCTGCATGTATCCGATGACGGGCCGTTCGGCCAGTTTTGGTCGTGACAGCATCGTTGCCATCCAGCTCGCTCTTGAAGAACTAGCCTCCGACCCCGACGCTCCGCGTCTGCGAGTGATCGTGGACGACTCCCGCTCCAAAGCATCCTTCGCAGTGCGGATGGCCGAAGATTTCATTCAGCAGGATGACGCAAACATTCTCTGCGGCATGGTCAGTTCCGGCGTGGGTATGGCGGTCAGCAGAATCGCGAAACAGCGAAAGACCATTATGGTGGGGACTGACCATGCGTCGTCACGAGCCTCTCTTGAGGAAGGGCATCGCTACTATTTCCGGGTGTCGAGTGATACTTGGTATTCACACGCAGCCGGTGCCCGTTACCTGGCAGAACTGCAGGAGAAAACCGGTTGGCAGAAGCTTGCCTTTCTGGGGCCTGATTATGAGTATGGCCGGGTTGCCTGGCGGGATCTCAGGCAAGCCCTGAATCAGAACGGTACCACCTACGAGGAAACCGGTACCTACTGGCCAAAACTGTACGAGCCGGACTACTCGCTTTTCATCCAGTCATTGTTGGAGTCCCCGCCGGATGTACTGGTGGTCTCGCTCTGGGGTGGTGATTTTATTGCTTTCCTGGAGCAGGCCCGTACCACGCAATTGTTCAGCCGCATGCGTGTGGCCAATTTTGATGCCGGCGGAGATTACGAAACCCTGGTAAGCCTGAAGGATGATCCACCTCAAGGGCTTATTCTGTCTGCACGTCATCACGTGAACTGGCCGGATACGGAGCGAAACCGGCGCTTCGTTACCCGGTTTCACGAGTTATCCGGCCGTTACCCGAGCTATTCCGCCCAGGGGGCCTACGCTGGCATGTTGGCCATAGCGCGGGCGATCCGTATTGCCGGCGATGTGACTGATACCGACGCCATGATCGAGGCCCTGGAAGGGCTCGAAATCCCCCTGCCTAAAGATCCCGAGGGTTACGTTTCCTACATCGATCCGGACACCCATCAGATCGTTCAGGCCCAGGCCATTGGAACGCCGGTGGCCAATGATCAATACCCACCTGCCCGGGTCATGTTGGGCAACTGGGTTGTCTACGACGCTGAATCCCTGAAACCGTCCCCCGCTTTGGTGAAAAAGCGACGCGGTGAATCCGGTGGCTGACCGTTATTGGCAGCTGCTCAACCCAAAGAAGGCAAAACAAAAGAACAACCTGAAGTACGACAGATAACAACAATCAAGGAGAACAATATGAAAAGTTCAAGTCAACGTCCGGTCTGGCAAAAGACGCTTCTGGGCACCGCAACGTCGGTGGCCATGGTTTCAGCCGGTGTCATGGGTATGGCGGCAACCGCCAGTGCCCAGGAATCGTTCAAGTTAGGGTTCGTAACCTTCCTCTCGGGGGGGGCCTCGGGCCCGTTCGGTGTGCCTGCTGCCCAGGGCGCGGATATTGTTATCAAGGCGATCAACGAAGGCAGTCTGCCAGCGCCTTATAACACCAAGGGCGTTAATGGCCTGACACTCGAATCTGTCGTCGTCGATGAGGCCGGTGGTCCTACCAAGCAGGTTGAAGAGTACCGGAATCTGGTTCAGCGCCAGGATGTCGATGCGGTGATCGGTTATATCTCGTCAGGCGACTGTCTGGCGATCGGGCCGGTGGCGGAAGAAATGAAGATGTTCACCATCGCCTTCGACTGCGGCACTTCACGCCTGTTCCAGGAGATTGAAGATCCCCAGTACATGTTCCGTACCGGCCTCGACGCAGTCGCGGATAACGTGGGTGCGGCACGGTATCTGGCGGAAACCCACCCTGATGCTGTGCGGATTGCCGGTATCCAGCAGAACTACGCCTGGGGCCAGGATTCCTGGCAGGATTTTACCCTGGCCATGGCGCAGCTGATGCCAGAGGCTGAGATCGTCAATAACCAGACGCCGCAGCTTTTCCAGGGCAGCTATAGCACTGAAATTTCTGCACTTCAGACCCAGCGTCCGGACATCGTCCACTCGTCCATGTGGGGTGGGGATATGGAGTCCTTCACCGCTCAGGCAAACGTGCGTGGCCTGCTTTCGCAAGCGACGGCTATTCTTACTACCGGAGAGTCCGGCCTGCACCGCTTTGACGGCCAGGCGCCCAATGGCACGATCCTGGGTGGTCGCGGTCCCTTCGGCGGCTTCATGCCGAAGAATGACTTGAGCGAATGGTTTACCAAAGCTTATGTTGCTGAGCATGGAACACCTCCAAGCTACCCTGCCTCCAAGGCCGCTCAAGCCATTCTGGCCCTGAAGTTCGCCGCCGATAGTTCTGGCGCCGATGGTGTGCCCAGTTCAGAGCAGCTGGCAAAAGCGCTCAAAGGTGCCGAATTCGAATCCGTCAGCGGCACCGTGCGCATGGCCCTGGCGGGTGGTCATCAAGCCCTGCAGCCCATGTCGTACGGTGAATACCACTTCGAGAATGGTAAGGCTGAACTGCGCAACATCCGGTCTTACCCTGGCGAGTGTGTGTCAGCTCCGGATGGGTATGATGCCCAGCAATGGATCAAGGAAGGCTTCCCGGGAGTCGACTGTAACTGATCCATTGATCAACCACCGGCAGCCTTCAGAGCTGTCGGTGGTTCGATAACAGGAGTACACACTGATGTTAACGGTCTGGGCAATATTGATCGACGGCTTCATCTACGCGTCCTGGTTATTTCTGGTGGCGGCAGGTTTGACAGTCATCTACGGCGTTATGAGAATTCTGAACATGGCTCACGGCAGCCTTTATGCTCTCGGGGCCTATGCCGCCGCTTCGGCACTGGGTTGGTATTACGCCGGGGGCGGAGAGAATCTGGTTATGGCTTTTGCCATTATCGCAGCCTCTGCGATATTGATTGGCGCGCTGACCGGGCTGGCCATTGAGCGAGGCATACTGAAGCTGATGTATGGTCGCGATGAGATCCTGATGCTGCTCATTACGTTTGCCGTGCTGTTGATTCTCGAAGACGTAATGAAGCTGATCTGGGGCACGACACCTTACTTTGCGTACCAACCCTATGCCGCTCTCGGCCGAATCAACATTGATGTACTGACCGTATCCCGTTACGACCTGCTGGTGTTGGCGGTCTCGGTAGTCATTGGCGTGGGCTTGTGGTTCTGGCTTGAGCGTACAAGGATCGGCAAGATCCTGCGTTCCATCATCCACGATCGGGAAGTATCCGAAGCCATGGGTGTTAACGTGCGTCGCATGTTCACTATCACCTTCATGATCGGGGCAACTCTGGGCGCCATCGCCGGTGGTATTACGGCTCCCATTATCTCCGTGGTACCGGGGCTCGGGATTGAAGTTATCGTTCTGGCCTTTGCAGTCGTGGTGACCGGCGGCCTGGGTAGCATCACCGGTGCGGCCGTGGGGGCTGTCATCGTCGGTCTGGCGCGAGCGACGTCCATCCACACCATGCCCGAATTGGAACTCTTCATCATTTACGCCGTGATGGCTGGAGTGTTGATCTTCCGACCCCATGGCCTGTTTGGCCAGGTGATTGCGAGGAAAATCTGATGATCCTGGAAAAAAGCGAAATTTCCCTGATAGGTGCCGCCGTCGCCATTGCCTTGGCCTCACTGGTGGTTCCGAACTGGCTTATTTTTACCGCCACTCTGGCTATTTCCACCGCTCTGGTGGTGATGGGGGTGGTCATGCTTATGCGAGCGGGCCTGGTGTCGTTTGGTCAGGGGCTGTTCTACTGTCTTGGCGGCTACGCAGTGGGCTTGGGCGGCCGTTATCTGGGTATAACAGATGCTTTGCTGTTGATTGTTCTGGGTGTGGCGGTGACGGTTGGCGTTGCCATGATTCTGGGACTGCTTGTTACGCGCTATCGGGAAATATTCTTCGCCATGTTGTCCCTGGCATTTTCAATGATTCTGTACGGGCTTCTGGTGAAAAGCCACTGGCTGGGAAGTACAGACGGTTTCGGTGTTGTGGACTGGACCATTCTAGGCTTCTCGCCTGGTTCGGGTGAGAGCAGTTCCAGGATCGCCCTGCTGCTGGCCCTCGGATTGGCTCTGGGGGTTGCCCTGTTTCTCAATCGTTATTTCCGCTCCAGTCTCGGCCTGGCCTGTGAGGCGATCCGGGAAAACGAAGTGCGGGTTGAGTACATGGGCGTGTCGCGCAAGCAGGTGCTCTATATCAACTATGTGATTGCGGCTGCGGTCGGCTCTATCGGCGGCTCAATGACTGCCCTGGCCGCTGGCCATGTCGATCCCACCATGGCCTATTGGACTATTTCCGGCGAGTTCGTGTTCATCGCCATCCTCGGTGGTACAGGACACGTGGCGGCACCCTTTATCGCCGCGTTGATCTTCACCCTGGTAAGAACCTATGCCATTGAGCTGGCGCCCAACGCCTGGCAAATGATCCTGGGTATTGTGCTGCTGCTGATCATTCTCTTCCTACCCAAAGGCATTTGGAGCCTGTTTACCCGCAAGAAAGGGGTGGCCTCATGACTGAGATTCTCAAAACCGTTGGATTGTCGCGGTATTTTGGCGCGGTGACAGCTGCTGAAGACATCAATGTAACCGTCACCGAGGGGGAAATTGTCGGGGTAATCGGCGCCAATGGCGCCGGGAAGACCACCTTCATCAATATGGTGACCGGTTACCTGCCACCGTCCAGCGGCACCATTGATTTCGGGGGTAAGGCTATCAAGGGCCTGGGGCCACGCAAATTGATGAGAAAGGGATTGACCCGGTCGTTCCAGATTCCGCAATTGTTTCTGGAACTTCCGGTTGTCGACAACCTGGCCATTGCCCTGGCGGCGGCGGACCACCAACAGTTCCAGATGATTCGGCCAGTGCGCACGCCAAAGCGGCTGGAAGCGGCCGAAGAAATTCTGGCCCAGATGAACATCTCCCACTACCGTGACGAAATGGTTACCGCCATGCCTCAGGGAGCACGCAAACTGCTGGATATTGCCATCGCCATGCTGGGGAGCCCGCGGATGCTGCTGCTGGATGAGCCCACCAGCGGTGTCAGCATGGAAGAGAAATATGCCCTGATGGATACCGTGATGGAGGCGGTTCGCCAGCGTGGCTTGACAGTCTTATTCGTGGAGCATGACATGGAAATTGTTCAGCGATACGTTACGCGGGTATTGGCCTTTGCCAGTGGCATTGTGATCAAGGACGGCCCGGTGGACGAAGTGCTGGCGGATGAGAAGGTACAGGAACTTGTGACCGGCAAGCCGAAGACGCCCAAAACCGAAGGAGACGCCTGAAATGAGCCTTGAAATTGCCAATCTCGACGTTTCCATTGAGGGTATCAGAATTCTCCGGGATATTAACCTGAGTATTCCGGAAGGTCAGATGGCAGGCCTGATCGGCCATAATGGCGCCGGCAAGACCACGCTGATCCGTGCCATTATGGGTCTTCTGCCTGCGACCCGGGGATCCATCACCTTCAAGGGCCAGGACATCAGCAAACTGCCGTCCCACCGACGGGCCAATCTACGCATCAGTTATATGCCGGAGGACCGTAGGCTGATACCGGACCTGACTGTGTCGGAGAACATGCTGATGCCGGCCTGGGCCAATAAAATCAATGATGGTGAAGAACGCCTGAAATGGGTTTATTCGCTGATGCCCGAAATTGCCGACTTCGGTGAGCGAAAGGCCCTGCAGTTGTCTGGCGGCCAGCAGAAACTGGTGGCCCTGGGCCGGGCGCTGATTCCGGGTCGGGAACTGATTCTGCTGGATGAGCCGTTTGAAGGCGTCGCACCGGTCCTGGCCCGGCGTTTGTCCGAGGTCATTGCCGACCTGGGCGCAGAGGGCCTGACGGTACTGATCGCGGAATCCGATGATAGTCACTCCGCTGATCTGGTCGACGCCACCTGGCGCATTGAGCGCGGATCCGTATCCGCTGGTCGAAAGGATCCGTCTGCGCCACTGACCTGACCATAGAACAGAAACCGACTGAGGAAATACGCCATGAAAATTCGAGCCGCAGTATTGCAAGCCATCGGGGCGGAGCGTCCGTACCAGGACACAAAGCCCCTGGTGATTGAGGAGCTGGAACTGTCTCCGCCCGGTGACAATGAAGTGTTGGTCCAGATCAAGGCAGCCGGCCTGTGCCACTCGGATCTTTCGGTTATTGATGGAAACCGCCCGCGGCCTGTGCCCATGGCACTGGGCCACGAAGCGGCCGGTATCGTCAAGGCAGTGGGCAACGGTGTCCGCGACCTGAAGGAAGGCGACCATGTAGTTGCAGTGTTTGTACCCAGCTGCGGTCACTGTGCACCCTGTGCAGAAGGCCGCCCGGCCCTGTGTGAGCCGGCGGCAAAAACCAACAACGCCGGAACCCTGGTCAGCGGTGAGCACCGGTTGCATCGGGCGGACGGCACCGCGGTGAACCACCACTTGGGGGTATCCGCCTTTGCAGACCACGCGGTGGTGTCGCGGGATTCGCTGGTCAAGGTAGACGCCGATCTGCCCCTGCACCACGCCGCGTTGTTTGGCTGTGCCGTGCTGACAGGTGTGGGCGCTGCGATTAACTCGGCAGATATCCGTGCGGGCCAGACTGTCGCTGTGGTCGGTCTCGGTGGTGTTGGCCTCAACAGCGTGCTTGGAGCCCTGGTGGCTGGTGCGGGCGAGGTGATTGCCATTGATCTGGATGACAGCAAGCTGGCACTGGCCAAAGAGCTCGGTGCCACCTACGTCTTTAATTCCGGGGAAGAGGGTTGTGTCGACAGGATCAAGGCACTGACCAGCGGCGGCGTCGACTGTGCCATTGAAATGGCCGGGTCGGAAAAGGCCCTGGAATTCGCCTACCAGATCACTCGCCGTGGCGGAACCACCGTCACTGGTGGCCTGGCCCACCCGGAAAAGAAGGTGTCTATCCAGCAGGTCAGCCTCGTGGCGGAGGAACGTACTCTCAAGGGGAGCTATGTGGGCAGCTGTGTACCGGTTCGTGATCTTGCCCGTTATGTCACCCTGTTCCGCCAGGGAAAACTGCCGGTGGACAAATTGCTGAGCGACACTCTGACGCTAGACGAGATCAATGAAGGGTTTGAGAAGCTGGCCTCTGGCAAGGCCGTTCGTCAGGTGGTTTTGTTTGATTAAGCCATAACACCATAAAACTGGTAAACGGAGAAATCAGTGGGACGAGATGAGTTTGACGTTCTGTACCCCATCACCACCCGGTGGATGGATAATGATGTCTACGGGCATGTGAATAACGTGACCTACTACTCCTACTTTGACACGACCATTAATCGATACCTGATTGAGGTTGGTGGGCTGGATATCAATAATGCGCCGGTGGTTGGATACGTTGTCAGCTCCAGCTGCCAGTTCCAAAAACCGGTGGCCTATCCGGATGCACTGGAGGCGGGGCTCAGGGTGATAAAGCTTGGAACCAGCTCAGTGACATACGAGATTGGCGTGTTTAAGAAAGGCAATCTGGACCCGGTTGCCTTTGGTCAGGTTGTCCATGTGTTTGTTGATCGTGAGCAGGAGCGTTCTGTTGCGATCCCGGAAAAGATTCGTGCGGCGCTTGTCCGCATCCTTGTGTCCTGACGCGGGCCCTGCATCCTTGAATACCAACCATCAAAAAGCCCGGTGGCACCGGACTTTTTGATGGGATTCCCTGGTCAGGTCTGCCCGGATTTCTCCCGCGCAATGGCCCGATAGGCAATGTCCGTGCGATAGAATGCGCCATCCCAATGGATGCGGGCCGCCAGTTTGTAGGCGCGTTTCTGGGCTTCGGTGACGCTCTCGCCAAGGGCGGTGGCACACAGCACCCGCCCGCCGTTGGTAACGACCTGATCGCCTTTGAGGCGGGTTCCGGCGTGGAACACCTTCTCGCCGTCGACATCGGTCCCGGGCAGGCCGGAGATGACATCGCCCTTGTTGTAGCTGCCCGGGTAGCCGCCGGCCGCCAGAACGATACCGACAGAGGCACGGTCGTCCCATTCTGAAGGGCATTGGTCGAGCTTGCCATCAATCGCGGCACTGCACAGTGCCACCAGATCGGACTTCATTCGCAGCATGATCGGCTGGGTTTCCGGGTCTCCGAAGCGGCAGTTGAACTCGATGACTTTCGGAGCGCCGCTGTTGTCAATCATCAGGCCGGCGTACAGGAAGCCTTTGTAAGGGTGACCTTCGGATGCCATGCCACGGACGGTTGGATAGATTACTTCATCCATGATGCGCTGGTGCACATCGGCAGTCACCACCGGTGCCGGAGAATACGCCCCCATACCACCGGTATTGGGGCCGGTGTCGCCATCGCCAACCCGTTTGTGATCCTGGGAGGTGGCCATGGCCAGCACGTGCTTACCGTCCACCATCACGATGAAGCTGGCTTCTTCGCCTTCGAGGAACTCCTCAATCACCACCCGGCTGCCGGCCTCGCCAAAGGCATTCCCTGCCAGCATGTCGCGGATCGCGTCTTCGGCTTCCGCGAGCGTCATGGCAACGATCACGCCCTTGCCGGCGGCCAGGCCATCGGCCTTGACCACAATCGGGGCACCCTGTTCACGCACATAGGCCAAGGCTTCGCCAACATCGGTAAAATTACCGTAGCCTGCAGTTGGGATCTTGTGCCGAGCCAGAAAATCCTTGGTAAAGGCTTTTGAGCCTTCCAGCTGGGCCGCACCGGCGCTGGGGCCGAAGACCCGCAGGCCCCGGTCCTCGAATTTGTCGACGATGCCGGCGACCAGCGGTGCTTCCGGCCCGACAATGGTCAGTCCCACGTTGTTGGCTGCCGCGAAACTGGCGAGGCCGTCCAGATCCATGACGTCGATGTCGACATTTTCCAGACCCGGTTCACGCGCGGTGCCCGCATTGCCTGGAGCCACAAACACGCGATCTGCCTCGGGGGATTGGGCGGCTTTCCAGGCCAGGGCGTGTTCGCGTCCGCCATTCCCTATCACTAGAATATTCATGGTTGTAATCCCTTAATGCCGGAAATGGCGCATGCCGGTGAAGACCATGGCAATGCCGTGCTCGTTGGCCGCATCGATCACTTCCTGGTCACGCATGGAACCACCGGGCTGGATAACCGCGGTGATGCCTGCTGCTGCAGCGGCGTCAATGCCGTCCCGGAACGGGAAGAAGGCATCGGAGGCCATGACCGAGCCCTTCACTTCCAGGCCTTCATCGGCGGCCTTGATGCCAGCAATTTTGGCGCTGTAAACGCGGCTCATCTGGCCAGCGCCGACACCGATGGTGCGTCCGGCTTTGGCGTAAACGATGGCGTTGGATTTGACGTATTTTGCCACTTCCCAGGCAAACAGCAGGTCGTTGAGTTGCTGTTCGGAGGGCTGCCGCTCGGTCACTACTTTAACGTCTTCCATGGCCACCATGCCCAGGTCCCGGTCCTGCACCAGCAGGCCGCCGGTCACCCGCTTGTAATCCATGGAGCGGGCACGCTCGCTGTCCAACTCGCCACAGGCCAGCAGACGCACGTTCTTCTTGGCAGAGACCAGTTCCACGGCATCGGGGGTAATGGTGGGTGCAATGATGACTTCCACGAACTGGCGGTCGATGATGGCTTTAGCAGTTTCAGCGTCCAGCTCACGGTTGAAGGCGATGATGCCTCCAAACGCGGACGTGGGGTCGGTAGCAAAGGCCAGATCGTAAGCCTGGTGGATGTCAGCACCGATCGCGACACCACAGGGATTGGCATGCTTGACGATCACGCAGGCGGGGTCCGCAAAGGGCTTTACGCATTCGAGAGCCGCGTCGGTATCCGCCACATTGTTGTAGCTCAGCTCCTTACCCTGCAGTTGTTTCGCGGTGGCAACGCAGGCTTCCTTCGGATTCCGTTCAGTATAGAAGGCGGCCCGCTGGTGCGGGTTCTCGCCGTAACGCATATCCTGAACTTTTACGAACTGGGCATTGAAGGTTCGCGGGAAGTCGGCGTTGTCGTTGTCCGGGGTGCGGCCACCGAGGTAGTTGGCGATAGCGCCGTCATAACCCGCGGTGTGCTCGAACGCCTTGACCGCCAGATCAAAACGGGTGCTGTAGCCCAACTGGCCATCGTTGGCATCCAGCTCCTTCAGAACCCGGCTGTAATCGGACGCGTTCACCACAATGGCGACGTCGTTGTGGTTTTTGGCGGCCGCGCGAACCATGGTCGGGCCCCCGATATCAATATTCTCGATGGCTGTTGCCAGATCGCAATCCGGATTGGCCACAGTTTCCTCGAAGGGGTAAAGATTGACCACGACCATATCGATGGGACTGATGCCGTGCTCGGACATCACGGCATCGTCAGTGCCCCGTCGGCCAAGAATGCCGCCGTGGATCTTAGGGTGCAGAGTTTTTACCCGGCCATCCATCATCTCCGGGAAGCCGGTGTAATCGGAGACTTCCGTTACCGGCACCTTGTTTTCCTTGAGAAGGCGGTAGGTTCCACCGGTAGAGAGCAGCTCAACGCCGCGTTCGGTCAAGGCACGTCCGAAATCGACGATGCCGGTTTTATCACTCACGCTGATCAGTGCGCGACGGACGGAGGTGTTAGCCTGATTTGCCATGGGTCACTTTCTTCGCTGGAGATGAACGAATAAGGGCCTCGCGAATGGTGTCCGGGAGGCCCTCATCTTAGTCAGGGTGTCTGGATTATAGCAGACCGTACTGCTTCAACTTCTTGCGCAAGGTTCCGCGGTTCAGCCCAAGCATGGTGGAAGCCTTGGTCTGGTTGTTGCGGGTGTACTTCATCACCTGTTCCAGCAACGGCGCTTCCACTTCGGAAAGAACCAGCTGATAGACCTCGGTGACCGGAGCACCATCCAGTTGGGCGAAGTAGTTTTTCAGGGCAACCTCAACGCTGTCACGCAAAGTGACGCTATTGCCGCTGCTGTTCACCGTCTGCAACTGATGGACATCATCGTTTGCCGGGGTGCTCAGGTTATCGTTTGCCAAAGTCTCAGCGCTCATGCTGCGAATACCTCTCCATTTCGTAAGCCTGCAAAATACTGTTGAATCGTGTCTCGCTGCTCCAGCGCCTCGTTGATGGCGTTGAAGCGTTTACGGAACTGTTTGCCTGGGTCATGGGACTGCAGGTACCAGCCCACGTGTTTTCTGGCAATACGCACACCCATGATTTCGCCATAGAAGCTGTGCAGGGCCTGCAGATGTTCGCTCAGGATCTCCTCCACTTCGTCCAGCGCCGCGGCAGGCATGTGGCGGCCGGTTTCCAGGAAATGGTGGATTTCCCGGAAGATCCAGGGGCTGCCCTGGGCCGCGCGGCCGATCAGCAAACCGTCGGCGCCGGTGTGACGGAGTACTTCCCGGGCTTTTTCCGGGGATGTGATGTCACCGTTGGCAAACACCGGAATCCCTACGCGGGATTTTACATCGGCAATGGTGTCGTATTCCGCCGCTCCTTCGTATTTGTCCGCCCGGGTCCGGCCGTGGATGGCCACGGCTTGTATGCCGGCATCCTCAGCCATCCGGGCAACAACCAGCGCATTGCGGTTGTCCCGGTCCCAGCCGGTACGCATTTTCAGGGTCACGGGAACCTTGACCGCGCTGACCACCGCCTCAAGAATTTCGCGCACCAGGGCTTCATCTTTCATCAGTGCTGAGCCCGCCGCTTTGTTGCAAACCTTCTTGGCCGGACAGCCCATATTGATGTCGATGATCTGGGCCCCGAACTCGGCGTTCTGTCGCGCGGCGTCGGCCAGCATTTGCGGATCACCGCCGGCGATCTGCACCGAGCGGGGCTCCGGTTCGCCTTCGTGGTTCAGGCGTGTCCTGGACTTGCGCGTATGCCAGAGCTTGCTATCCGCTATAACCATTTCCGACACTGCCAGGCCGGCACCGAGTCTTCGACACAATAGCCGGAATGGACGGTCTGTTACGCCAGCCATGGGCGCAACAATCAAGGGATTGGGCAACGTGTACGGCCCGATTTTTGCCGTTGGCAGCATGATCTGAGTCCGTGTCACAGCGGGTTAAGCAAGGCCGGATCTGAGCGGTTGTTCAATAAATAACCGATCCAGTATCCGAAGGGCGCTAATGATACCGCCGGGGGCACTTTGATTGAAGGGGCTGAAGGGCGAAAAAACTGATTATTTTTCGCTCTTTCTGGTTGACTTTTGTTCTGCGCAATGGCCGTCGGCGGTGCCTGTTGAGAAGATGCGTGCCCGCTGAATCAGGGTGAATGGGGGCGGAACAGAATGTTGTAGTTCACCGCATCGCGGCCCGGGTCCCGGATGCTGATCGCAATTCGCACGGGCGTATCAGTCGGCATGGCGTTCAGCTCTTTGCCTTCCCCGGCGAGGTATTCATCGGGTGTGAACACGCTCTGTGCAACCACATCGCCGTTGAGGTTGGAGAACGTCAGGGCAATGGCCGGGAATGGCTGTTCAAAGTCGGCGCGATTGATGATGACCGCATCAACAACGAGCTGGGATCGGTTATCCGGGTCGGTCCTTACCACCAGCTTTCTGCTCTGGATAGCGTCGACGTTAATCAGTGGTTTGAGTTTGCAGCCTGCCAGCTCGCAGCCTTTCTCGTAAAACGGTCGTAGTTCCGGAATGGCCGACAGGCGATCAAACTGAAACCAGGTAACCTGGGCGACGAGAACCCCCACCAGAGACAGAACAATCAGGCTCCAGACCAGAGTCCGGATGCCACCACCTTTGCCGGGTTCAGCGCCAATCGGGTCTCGTCGCAGATCTCTGAAGGGCGGCTCGGCATGAAACGAGCCCCCGGGGCGATCTGGCTCATCGAAATCAAAACCGGACTCGTCAACAAAGTCGTCAAAGGGGTCATCCGTTTTTGCGGGCTCCGGAGCGGCGGCAGCCGGCGATGGTGCGATATCGGGCACGGGCTCTTGCTCGACCCGAAGCTCGGGTTCGGGTTTAGGTGCTGGTGCGGAGCGCGGAGCAGGTGCCTGTTTCCGGGATGCCGGTTCGTCTTCTTTCAGGATGGCTTCTGCCCAGCTTTCATCCACGTCCTCGTTCGAGGTGTCGGTGTCGGCATCCTTGTAATCCGTTGCTTCGCGTTCGTCGAAGCTCCGGAAACTATCGCTGAGCTCGTCGTCGGAAAAGGTCAGTTTGGTGCCGGCATAACGGCCTTCCGCTGCGTCTTCTTCAGGGTTGTCGGCGAAGACGAAATCTTCCTCGCTGACTCCGGAGGAGTCCGATGCTGGTGACTGGGGTGACGGTCTTTCTGAGGCGGTTGACGTCCCTGCTTTCTGACCGGAGGCGGGAATGACCTGGTGCTCGATGGCGTTGAATACGCTCATGCAGCTCCCGCAGCGGACCTTGCCCTTGGCAATGCCAAGCTGTTCGTCGGTTACCCGGAAGCGGGTTTGGCAATTCGGGCACTGTGTCTGCAGGCTGCTTTGGGTCATGCTTCTTCCTGAAAGCGACTGGGCTACAAGTGTCGGAGTTTAGTCGTTAAGACCGTATTCGTCATCTGTCGTTGCGCCGTCCTGTGAGGCGTATCCATTCTTCACGCTGTTCGGGTTCGTCCATAACGAACCAGGGCTCGTAGGCCGCCATCACGTCCCGGGCCTGATGAGACAGAATGCCAGACAGCACGAGGTCACCGCCCTGCCTGGTCCGTGCCGCAAGATGGGGCGCTAGGCCGATTAATGGCTGGGCCAGGATGTTTGCCAGCATCACGTCTGCCTGAACATTGGGCTCATCCTCTGGCAAAAAGAGGTCCAGCTTGCTCTCATCGACGCCATTCCGGCGGGCGTTTTCCCGACTGGCTTCCAGGGCCTGGGGATCAGTATCGACACCAATGACATGGTCTGCGCCCAGTAGCAGGGCCGCCAAGCCAAGAATGCCTGAGCCGCAGCCATAGTCGATGACCTGCTTGCCCTGCACGTCCTGCCTATCCAGCCATTCCAGGCAGAGGGCGGTCGTGGGATGGGTGCCGGTCCCAAAGGCGAGGCCGGGGTCCAGTATCAGATTGGCGGCGTCCGGGTCCGGAGCGTCGTGCCAGCTGGGGACAATCCAGAGCCGTTCACCAAATTTCAGGGGGTGGAAATCGTCCATCCAGGCCCGTGCCCAGTCCTTGTCTTCAACCAGTGTCACTTCGATTTCCGGGAGAGCCTGCTGGGTTCGTTGGTGCCAGGCATCCCGAACATCGGCGCACAGCTGCTCAATGTCACGGTCGGAGTCAAACAGGCCGGTGACAGTCGTCTGGCTCCAGAGAGGCGTGGTGCCGGGGTCCGGCTCGTACAGGGGCTGGTCGGCGGCATCTTCCATGGAGACGGCGTCAGAGCCCATCTCCATGAGCAGATCCTCCAGCTGATCCGCGTTATCCGGATCAGCCGGGATCTGGAGTTGTATCCAGGGCATGATTAATCCCGCATCAGTTTCTCGAGGTAGTGGATGGTGAAGTCTACCTGTTTAAAGCCGCCATCGCGTACCAATCTTCGATGCAGGGGCTGGTTGGTCTTGATGCCCTCGACCACCAGTTCGTCCAGCGCATTTTTCATGCGCCGCCGTGCTATCTCACGATCATCACCCCAGGTGATCAATTTGGCGATCAGGGAGTCGTAGAAGGGGGGTACCGTGTAACCACTGTACAGATGGGAATCGACCCGTACACCGTTACCGCCAGGTGCGTGGAAGTGTGTGACCTTGCCCGGGCTCGGCACGAAGGTTTTCGGGTCTTCCGCGTTGATCCGGCATTCGATGGCGTGCCCGGAAATGCGGATATCATCCTGGGTGTATTGCAGGGGAAGACCGCTGGCAATGCGCAGCTGTTCGCGGACAATATCCACGCCCGTCACCATTTCGGAGACCGGGTGTTCCACCTGGACCCGGGTGTTCATTTCAATGAAGAAGAACTCCCCGTCCTGGTACAGGAACTCAAAGGTACCGGCGCCAACGTAGCCAATTTCCTTGCAGGCATCGGTGCAGGCCTTGAGGGTGCGCTCCCGGGATTCCTGGTTGATGTTCGGGGCCGGGGCTTCCTCAATAACTTTCTGGTTGCGGCGCTGCATGGAACAGTCGCGGTCACCCAGGTGAATGCAGTTGCCGTGCATGTCAGCCAGCACCTGAACTTCTACGTGCCGGGGTGTTTCCAGGAATTTCTCCAGGTACACCGTCGGATCGCCAAAGGCATTCTTGGCTTCGCTCTGGGTAATCTGGACGCCCTTGAGCAGAGCCGCTTCCGAGTGAACCACCTGCATGCCGCGACCACCACCGCCGGACGCGGCCTTGATCATTACCGGATAGCCGATTTCCCGGGCAATACGGAGTGTCCGCTCTTCATCGTCGTCGAGTGGGCCGTCTGATCCAGGCACAGTGGGAACACCGGCCTTGATCATGGCGTTGATGGCAGACACCTTGTTGCCCATCAGGCGAATGGTCTCGGCCTTCGGTCCGATAAAACGAAATCCGCTTTTTTCAACCTGTTCGGCAAAATCGGCGTTCTCTGCAAGAAAGCCGTAGCCGGGGTGAATGCCCACGGAGTCGGTAACCTCTGCCGCGCTGATGATGGTCGGGATGTTCAGGTAGCTGTCGGTTGGACTGTTGGGGCCAATACAGACCGACTCGTCTGCCAGGCGTACGTGCATCAGATCACGATCGACCTGTGAGTGCACTGCCACAGTCTTGATACCCAGCTCCTTACAGGCGCGCAGAATCCGGAGGGCAATTTCACCCCGGTTTGCGATCAGTACTTTCTCTAACATGGCCATGAGTAACTATCACCCCGTTCAGGAAATGGCGACCAGGGGCTGGTCAAACTCTACCGGCTGGCCATTCTCGACCAGAATTTCGGTGATCGTTCCGCTCTTGTCAGCCTCGATCTGGTTCATCATCTTCATGGCTTCCACGATGCAGACCACATCACCCACATTGACGGTCTGACCGACTTCCACAAACGCTTTGGCTGTGGGAGAAGGGGAGCGATAGAAGGTGCCCACCATCGGGGATTTGAGGGTGTGGACGGTCGGAGCTGCTGGCGCTGACGATTCTTCAGCGGCCGGAGCCGACGCGGCCGGGGCAGGTGCCGCTTGCGGCGCCGGATAATGGCTCATGTACTGGGGGGCAGGGGCCGGTTCGCGGCGACGCGAGATGCGCACCGAATCGTCGGCTTCATGAATCTCCAGCTCCTCGACATCAGATTCCTCGAGCAGCTCGATCAGTTTCTTGATTTTGCGAATATCCATAGTCAGTCCAGTCCCGTTTGGTCAAGTCTATCGGTGAATGCGTTTCAGGGCGGCCTGAAGTGCGAGGTCGTACCCCTGGCTGCCCAGCCCACAGATAACGCCTTCGGCGATATCCGAGAAATACGAGTGATGCCGGAACGGTTCCCGCGCATGCACGTTGGAAAGATGCACTTCGATAAAGGGAATCCCCGAAGCCAGCATGGCATCCCGCAGGGCAACGCTGGTGTGAGTGAAAGCCGCAGGATTGATAATAATGAAATCCACGCCTTCCGCCCGGGCTTCGTGAACCCGCTCAATCAATTCGTATTCGGCGTTTGACTGCAGGTGCAACAGGTGATGGCCTTTCTCTGCCGCCAACGTCCGCAGCCGGTCGTCGATATCCGCCAGTGTCTCGTAACCATAGACCTCTGGCTCGCGGCTGCCGAGCATGTTGAGGTTGGGGCCATGGAGCACGAGAATTGTCGACATGGTTCTGTCTGCCTTAATGTCTTTCATAACAGGATCGCCGAAATTAACGGCAAGTTCCCCCAATGGTGCGTGCTTGTTTCCCTCAGATCAACACTTTTTGACAATCTTCCCTGTTGTCCATTGGTCGTAAAAAGACGGCAAATGAAGCGAAACGGGATCTTTCCGTTGATGACAATCATTGTCGTGAACGATGGCAGGAACTTCTATACGACGTTGGTTTCATAAATGGCGGGCGCCGGGCAAGGGCTGGGCCTTACCCGGGAGGACGGGAATATCAGTCCGCCAGAGTGACGCAGTTGCGACCAACTTCCTTGGCGCTGTATAGAGCTCGGTCTGCACGCTCGCAAAGGGCCTGGGAGGTCTCTTCATTCCAGTCTGCGATACCACAACTGAAGGTGACATTGAATTCCCTGTCCCCCGCGGGTTGCTGAAGTTCCGAGAAGCGTTCGCGAATTTCGTTGAGCACATTCCGCGCATCGCTTGGGCGGGTGTTGGGCAGAATGATGGCGAATTCCTCACCACCATAGCGGCCGATGTGGTCGGTTTTGCGCAGGCGCTGCTTGAGGAACATCGACAGGCTCCTCAGCACGCGGTCCCCAATCGGGTGGCCAAATGTGTCGTTCACCTTCTTAAAATAATCGATGTCGATCATCGCAAAGCACAGAGGCTGCCCTTTCTGCCGCGCCCGGACTATTTCCTGATCCAGCAGGTGCAGGGTGTGCGTGTGGTTGAACAGCCCGGTCAAGCTGTCGCGGATCATCAGTGCCAGCAGCGAGCGTGCCCGCCGTCCGCGGTTATGAATAGTGGCGATCAGGTGTTTGGGGTCGATCGGTTTGGTGAGGAAGTCGTCACCGCCCAGGCTCATGGCGTGGAGCTGCTTGCTGACATCTTCTTCCGCCGACAGGTAAATGATCGGGACGCTGTGGAACCGGTCCTGCTGACGGATAACCCGGGCGATTTCCATGCCTGTGCAGCCTGGCATGTACATGTCCAGGATAATGATCTCCGGAGAAAACTCCTCCAGGGCATGAATGATCTGCATCGGGTCAGTGATGATGTGGGCGGTCATGCCCGCCTTTTTCAGCACCGTCTCCATGTATTTGGCCTGGGCCCGGGAGTCGTCCAGCACCAGTACCTTGTAGGGCTCCACTGTATTGCCATGGGTGTAGGTTTCGATCTTCTCGATCAGTTGGCCCGGATCAACCGCCGGATAGAAGAATTCCTCGCCGCCACAGCGGGAAGCCTGCAGGCGTGTCTCGATGGAACCGTCCTCGTCACTCATGAAGATGATCGGAATGGGCGTGTCGTGACGTTCCTGCAGATGTTCAATGGTGGCGATGCCCGCACTGGGAGTACCGCCGAAGTTAACGTCTACCAGAATGGTTTCCGGCTTGTGGAGGGCGCAGGCTTCGGTCAGATCTTCAGCGCTGGCAAAGGCTGAGGCCCGGAAGCCAAAAAATTCGAGCTGACGGATCAGGCGGCCTGCCATCTCCTGATTGGCCAGGGCAATGTAAACCGGGGTGCGACGGAACTGGTGAGGTGCTTCGGAATTGTTGCGGTCTGTCCGGCGCAGGGTGCTCTGGGAGAGGGCTTCAATGGCATCCTGGAGTTTCCGTTCCATGGTCTCCTCCAGCGCCGAGCCAGTCTCCCAGTGGTTGATCAGTTCAAGGATGGTCTGACCCGCTTCAGCGTGGCTGACCATTTCAAAACGCTGGGCGTAACGGACCAATTTGTCTGTTGCGGCGGCGAATTCCCCGCGGTGGGCCGCCGCCTTTTCACGGTCCTCGTGAATCTTTTGCCAGGTATCCAGAACAACCCGGGCCTGGGTTGTTACACGGCGTGCGAAATGCTGCCTGAGTTTTTCTTTCTGGCTTTCGTCGTTCATGTTGCTCCGGCCTGTCTCTTTTTCATTATTGGGCGTCCTTCCCCGGTGCGGGCAATTTTTCAACCTTAGTCCTTTTGCAGAGTCTATAGTGTTTAATGTTGTCGGCGTAGGTTGTGCACTGTAAATGTTTGTCAACTCTGCGGTGCAGGTCACAATCACCTGGCCGGCTGGCTCACAGCCAATCCGGAGCAGCTCCTCATGGCAAGGAAGCAAATCACCATAAACAGGAAGCAGCAGGGTGCGGTTACTCTGCGGACAATCCTTCTGGTGTTTACTGGCAGTTTGCTGGTATTGCTTCTGGTGGCGGTGTTTATTACCAGTATTGGCTATTTTCGGGGTTATGTTTCGGATCAGCTGGCGGGCCATGCCCGGGACGGGGCAACGGCGATCGGTCTGTCTCTTTCCAACGCCATTGATGGACGTGACCCGGTCGCCTCCGCATCACTGATTGATGCCGTTTTCGACAGCGGGCGGTACCTGTCGATCACTTATCTGAACCTTCAGGATGAGCAGGTCGCTGGCCGGGCCATGACCCTTAGTGATGTCGGTGTGCCCTCCTGGTTCCGGGTGCTTGCGGATCTTCCATTGCCAGTCGCCGAAGCGGAAGTTGTCCGTGGCTGGAGCCGGCTGGGAACCGTGCAGGTTATTAGTCACCCCGGCCGTGCCTACCAGGACCTCTGGAGAATAACCGTGGGTCTGACGACGACTACAGCTGTTATTGGCGGCATCGGTCTGTTTGCGCTGTTTGTTCTGCTTCGTCGTTCCCTGAGTCCCCTTCATGCCCTGGAAGTCCAGGCGCAGGCGCTTGGGCAGAGAGATTTCCGCAAACGGGTAGCGATCAAGTCGACCCGGGAAATCAATCGGGTAACTGATGCCATCAACCAGATGGCGGATGACCTCGGTCAATTATTTGAGGGGCAGGCTCGGCTCATCCAGCATTTGCGCCGGGTCAATAACGAAGACCCGGTCACCGGCCTGGCCAGCCGGAGTGCGTTTGATCAGCGCCTGAAAGTGGAAGTGGAATCCGAGGAAAAGGCAGCGACGGGGGTTTTGATGCTCATTCAGTTGGCCGACTTCGCCGACTACAACCAGTCTTTCGGCAGAGACGAGGCGGACCGGCTGCTTCTGCGTGTCGCAAGTGTGCTTGCCGATTTCGTCACGCTCCATGCAGGCGCTTTTGCGGGGAGAAGAGCCGGTGCCGAGTTTGTCGTGTTCCTGCCCGGCGTAATGCCCGCCGATGGAGGCGTCTGGTGCCGGCAACTGGTTGCCGAACTGGATGGGATATACGCCGACCTGGCGCCGACGATGGATACCAAGGTGCACGCGGGCCTGGCGAAAACCCGCGAGGGCCGTGGCGCGCGGGATTTACTGGCCACGGCCGATGAAGCACTGCGCAATGCCCAAGGCAGGGCCGAGTCCGGCTGCCATCTTGCAGACCCGGAAAAGGATGGCCACCACAATCTGGAAACCTGGCGGGTCATTATCAGTGAGGCCATTCATCAGCAGAATCTGTCACTCTGGCTTCAGCCCATGGTGAATGAAGGTCGGCTGATGCCCGTCTATTATCAGGTGTTTTCCCGAATCGAGTCTGTAGAAGGCGCCCTGAGAGCAGGCACCTTTGTGCCTCTGGCGGAGCGATTTGGCCTGATTGCGGATCTCGACCGTGTGCTGATCCGGCGGGTGCTGGAGCGACTGGCAGAATTGCCGGATCAGCCACTGGCAATTTCTCTGGGCAACGCCTCTGTTGCCAGCGAAACGTTTCGCTCGGATCTGATAACACAGCTTCAACAGGCCAGTTCGCTGGCCCGTAATCTCTGGGTCGGGATTTCCGAACACACAATTCATCATCATCGAACTGCAGTGGGCTTGTTGGTCAGGGCGCTAGGACGACTCGGCGTGCCCGTTCTGGTTGATCGCTTCGGTGTCGGGGGCGTGCCATTCAGTTACCTGAGAAATCTGAGATTTCAGGGCGTGCGTATCGATAACAGCTTCATTCATGACATTGATACTCACGAGGATAACCGGTTTTATCTGGAGTCGGTGGTCGCCATCGCCCACAGCCGCGGGGTAAAGGTGTTTGCCACAGGAGTGGAAACTGCGGCGGAATACTCGGTACTCTGTACGCTGGGTATAGACGGAGCCATGGGTTACCATCTTGGTCGGCCGTTTGCCGCTGACAACCAACAGACAGGGGATTAAAAGTCTTATGCCAGGCAAAATCAGACAGTACTTCAGGGACAAGAAAGACGATGTTCAGGATTATGCCGGGGGCAGCGGTGTTATTGGCAAACTCATTCTGGTGTTGCTGGCGGTCTATCTCTTGGTGTCGGTCGTCCTCGGCATGTACTGGAGCAGCGAACCGGATTCGTTTTCGGTGCGTGAGCATACCCGCTCTGTAGCCAATTCAATGGAGCGTGAGCCCGTCACCGGTTTCGCGACCACGGTGACGATGATCCGGATCGCGGAAACCCTGCTTGAAAAGCCCGGTGGCTACATCTCCAACGATATATTTCCGCCTGGTGTCTGGCTGGATAACATGCCCAGCTGGGAATTCGGCGTACTGGTGCAGCTCCGGGACCTGTCCCGGGCCATGCGTAGGGATATCGCCCGCTCCCAGAGCCAGTCCGCGGAGGATCCGGACCTGACCATTGCAGAGCCGCAGTTCCATTTTGACAGTGGGAGCTGGGCAATTCCCTCCACTGAAGCGGAGTACCGCCGCGGCATTGTAGCGCTGAAACGCTACCTCAACCGCTTGTCCAATCCGGAACAGGCCAACGCCCAGTTCTACGCCCGGGCGGACAATCTGGCAAACTGGTTGGCAGACTTGGAAACCAGAATCGGCAGCCTCTCAAGAACACTGGGTGAGAGTGTCGGCAAGGCCTCGGTATCCGATGCAGTGGCCAACGTGGACATTGACAACCCGCTACAGGAAGAAACTGGGGGTGTTGATGTGAAAACGCCCTGGACCCAGATTGATAATGTTTTATACGAAGCCCGGGGGAGCTCCTGGGCCCTGTTGCATATCTTCCGTGCTATTGAAGTCGACTTCCGGAAGGTGCTGCAGGACAAAAATGCCCTGTCCAGTGTGAAGCAGGTGATCATTGAGCTGGAGGGTGCCCAGGGCCCTATGTGGAGCCCGGTGGTACTGAACGGCAGCGGCTTTGGCGTACTTGCAAACCACTCGCTGACCATGGCGGCCTATCTCTCAAGGGCCAGCGCGGCCATCAGTGATATGCGGGATCTGCTGTCTCGGGGCTGAAGCCCCAACCCAGGTTGGCAGAAATAAAAAAACCGGGCGTGATGCATGCCCGGTTTTTTTATGCCCTGGAATTTCCGAATTAGCCCTTGTAGGCGTTCACGGAATCCACGATGGCTTTTCTGGCCGCGTCAGCGTTGTCCCAACCCTGAACCTTGACCCACTTGCCGGGCTCAAGCGTCTTGTAGTTCTCGAAGAAGTGCCGGATCTGGTCACGTAGCAGCTCGGGCAGATCGGTGATTTCCCGCACGTTGTGGTATGTCGTGGTCAGCTTGTCGTGAGGTACAGCCACCAGCTTGGCGTCTCCGCCGGCCTCGTCTTCCATATTCAGAACACCAACCGGGCGGCAGCGAATCACAGAGCCAGCCTGGACGGGGTAGGGAGTAACAACCAGCACGTCCAGAGGGTCGCCGTCGTCGGCCAGGGTGTGCGGGATGAAGCCGTAGTTGGCCGGGTAGAACATCGGGGTGGCCATGAAGCGATCTACCAGCAGGGCGCCCATGTCTTTGTCCAGTTCATACTTCACCGGGGAGCTGTTGGACGGGATTTCGATGGCAACGTAGATGTCTTCAGGCGGGTTCTTGCCGGCGGGGATGTTTTCGAATTGCATGTGCGATCCTTCCTGATACGTTAAAGGTACGTTTAACTGCGATTAAAAAGTGGACGCAATTATACGGGAGTCGCCTGCAGTTCGAAACTAAACCTTGGTCGTTGAGTTGGTTGCAAGCGGCTATCTGGCAGGGCTTTCCGAAAAACGCCCGTGAATACGTCCATGTAGGGCTCGGTCGCGCCATCCCTGGCGCTCCACGTTTTCGGAAAGCCCTGCCAGATACCCGCCCCGGCCTCTGAGCAACACTCAAAAGCAATCCCTGATAGATAAGGGAGATCAATAGAAAGCTGATCGCTCAGGGCTCGAACGGGGCGTGTCAGTGGCTGTTCCAAAACTGTAGAGGGCCATGGATGGCCCGAAACAAGCGCACATGGACGTGCTTGTAGCGTGTTTTGGAACAGCCACTGATACGGCCCGCCCCCAAAACTGGCAGGCTGGGTCAGGACAAGAGGGCGAACGTGGAACCGATAGCTCAGAGCTTGATCTGCTTGGCAATGAGCTCCTTCATGATTTCGGTGGTGCCGCCGCCGATGGAGAGAATCTTCGCGTCCCGATAAAGGCGCTCCACGACGGTTTCCCGCATGTAGCCCATGCCTCCGAACAGTTGAACCGCTTCCCGGGTGACTTTTTCGCAGACATCCACCGAGAAATTCTTGGCCATGGCCACCTGTTTGATCGGGTTCTTGCCGGCCTGCATCAGGGCGGCGCAGCGGTAGGTGTATTCCCGGGCCACGTCGATCTGGATGGCCATATCCACCAGTTTGTGCCGCGTCACCTGAAAGCCCGCAATACTGCGGCCGAAAGCCTGGCGTTGTTTGGTGTAGTCGATGGCAGCTTCGTAGGCGAGTTGGGCGGTCATGTAGGCCATGATGGAGAGGCTCAAGCGCTCGGCCAGGAAATTGCTCATGATGACAAGGAAACCGGCGTTTTCAGCGCCGATCAACCGATCGGCAGGAACACGACAGTCCTCGAAGAAGAGCTCAGCGGTATCGCTGGCCCACCAGCCCATTTTGAGGAGCTTCCTGCCAGTGGAGAACCCGGGCATGTCCCGGTCAACGAGCAGCAGGCTGATTCCGCCATGGCCTTCGCCCCCGGTGCGGACGGCGACGGTGTAGTGATCGGCGCGCATGCCGCTGGTTATGAAAGTTTTGCTGCCGTTGACGATGTAGTGGTCACCGTCCCTGACAGCCCTGGTTTTAATGTTGGCGACATCGGAACCACCGCCGGGCTCGGTAACGGCGAGGGCGGCGATCTTTTCGCCCCGCAGCACGGGCGGAACGATCTGTTCACGGATGTCCTTTTTTGCCCATTTGGCGACCGGGGGCAGACCGATATCCAGCGAGCCAAGGCCGGCAACGAGGCCCCCGGAAGTGGAGCGCATGAGTTCTTCGGAAGCGGCCACCTTCAGAAAGATATCGCCTTCGCCAACGCCTCCCAGGGCTTCCGGAAAACCAATGCCCAGCAGGCCCGCATGGCCGGCTTTTTGATAAAGCTCCCGCGGGAATTCACCGGCTTCTTCCCAGTCATCAATGTGGGGCAGAACGTGGGTATTGATGAACTTTCGGGCTGTCTGACGCACCTGTTCGTGAGTTTCGTTGAAGTAATCGGACACGGTGAAGCTCCCTATGATCGGAATCAATGGGAGGCAGTGTCGCGCAATTTTCGGCACCAAGCAAGCGCTTGGTTTTGGTATCTTCAGGCAATAAAAAACTGGCCCGAAAGGCCAGCTCTGCTTCGTGCGACATGGCGGGGTCAGGCGCCTTCAGCGCTGATGCTCTTCACGCCATCTTTGGTGCCCAGAAGTAGCAGGTCGGCCCGGCGCCGGGCAAACAGGCCGTTAGTCACCACGCCTACAATGTTGTTGAGTCTTTCCTCAACCCGGATCGGTTGGGAAATATCCATGTTGTGGACATCGAGAATGATGTTGCCGTTGTCGGTCACCACGCCTTCTCGGTAAACCGGGTCACCGCCCAGCTTGACGATTTCCCGGCCAACATGGCTTCGGGCCATGGGGATGACTTCTACCGGCAGCGGGAACTTGCCCAGAACTCCAACCATTTTGGAGTCGTCGACTATGCAGATGAAGGTTTTGGCAACGGCCGCCACGATCTTTTCCCGGGTCAGTGCGGCGCCGCCGCCCTTGATCAGCTCCAGGCGTTCGTTGGTTTCGTCAGCGCCATCCACATAGAACTCCAGGTCGCCGGCGCTATTGAGATCATAAACCGGGATGCCATGGCTTTTCAGACGCTCGGCGGTGACTTCAGAGCTGGCAACGGCACCGTCAAATTCATTCTTCAGCTCGGCAAGCATGTCGATAAACAAGTTGGCTGTGCTCCCGGTGCCAACGCCGATGATGCTCTCGCTATCAAGGCGAGGGGCAATGTAATCAAGTGCGGCTTTGGCAACGGCTTTTTTCAGTTCGTCCTGGGTCATGGGAGGCTCCGGCTGCAAATCAAATTGGCTTTGCGCGTATTATAGCGCTTAAGGGACCTCTGCTTATAGACGGCTGCCGTGCAAACTTTCTACACTGTTGGTTTTTTCCCAGCCATCCACCAGCAACAACTGGAATCACTATGCCGCAACGCTACATCAAGAAGATTCTCGATGCGCGCGTCTATGACGTTGCCATCGAAACGCCGCTCACTGAAGCCCGCAGTCTTTCAAAGCGCTTTGGCAACAATATTTTGCTCAAGCGTGAAGACCTTCAGCCGGTGTTTTCCTTCAAGATTCGTGGTGCGTATAACCGCATAGCCCAGTTGTCCGAAGAGCAGAAGGCCAAGGGCGTGATTTGTGCCTCGGCTGGCAACCATGCCCAGGGTGTCGCGCTGGCGGCGAAAAAGCTTGGTATCAAGGCCGTCATTGTGATGCCGCAGACCACGCCGGAAATCAAGGTGCGCTCGGTGCGGGATCACGGTGCAAAGGTGGTTCTTCGAGGCGATGCCTTTGATGAAGCCGCTACCCATGCCCAGGAGTTGATCCAGAAGCACGGCTATACCTACATCCCTCCCTACGACGACCCGGATGTGATCGCCGGTCAGGGCACTGTCGCCATGGAAATCATGTGGCAGTTCAGTAAGCCGATCCACGCCATCTTTATCTGCGTTGGCGGTGGCGGACTGATTGCCGGTATGGCAGCGTACATCAAGTATCTCCGCCCGGAGGTCAAGGTGATCGGTGTTGAGCCTGAGGATTCCAACTGCCTCCAGGCGGCCTTGAAGGCTGGTAAGAGGGTGGTGCTGGACGAGGTCGGCATTTTCGCCGACGGCGTGGCGGTAAAGCAGATCGGCAAGTACCCGTGGGAGATCTGCAAGGATCACGTGGATGAGGTGATCACCGTATCCACCGATGAAATCTGCGCTGCCATCAAGGATGTGTTCGAAGACACCCGCTCCATTGCTGAACCAGCTGGTGCGCTGGGCGTTGCGGGCATCAAGAAATACATTGAGCGGGAGCAGATTGAGGATGAAAATCTGATTGCCACCCTGAGCGGTGCCAATATGAATTTCGATCGCCTGCGTTACATTTCCGAGCGCACGGAAGTCGGTGAAAAGCGTGAGGCCATCCTGGCTGTGACCATTCCGGAGAAGCCGGGGGCGTTCAAGAGCTTTATCAATGCCTTGCACAAGCGCAGCATCACCGAGTTCAACTACCGCTATGCTGATGCTACCAACGCCACCATTTTTGTCGGAATACAAATTGCAGCAGGAGGCCATGGCCGTGAGGAGCTGGTTCAAGACCTGCGCGAAACCGGTTATTCGGTGGTCGACCTGACCGACAGCGATTTGGCCAAGCAGCATATCCGCCACATGGTCGGTGGCCACGCCCCGAGCATCACCAACGAAAAGGTCTTCCAGTTTGAGTTCCCGGAGCGTCCGGGGGCGCTGCTGAAGTTCCTGATGTCACTCGGCACCCGCTGGAATATCTCCATGTTCCATTACCGAAACCATGGCGCGGCTTACAGTCGTGTCCTGTTGGGTGCCCAGGTTGAGGATGACGAAGTGGCTGATTTCGAGAAGATGCTCGACAAGGTTGGCTTCCGCTACGAGAACATGACGGATAATGAGGCTTATCAGCTGTTTCTGGGGCAGGGGAACGCTCGGTCATCTTAGTTGGGTGCGAGAACCGGGGAGGCTGGCCCCTCCCGGAACACGCTCCTTGCGGCACATCCATGTGACGCTTGGGCTCCGCCATCCATGGCTCCGCACAGTTCCGGGAGGGGCCAGCCTCCCCGGTTCAGCAAGTTCGGAGAAGAATTACTTAAATTTAATCTGTCAAAAATTGTAAAACTCGATATAGGTGTTAGTCTTTCGTCTGATTCTTGATAACAAGAATAGCTCTCTGATTTACCTGAGATTTACCTCTACCTGAAACAGGAATATACGTCATGGGCGGCAAGCCGGACATTATTCGCGCTATCGTGCTGATTTTTGCGGTCGGCCTTGTGATAACCGGTTTCACATCCATCCACGCCTCTGAAGACAAGGCGGCGAGAAATGACGTCGTTGTTAGCTCCGTTCAGGAAGTAAATCAGCCCCTGAACCGGTAACGCTGTTTATCCGTCACCACGCTGTGCAGGGACACGTCCCAGGGCTCCACAGGCAGCTTTCTCACCTTCTGGAAGTCATGGGCCAGCCCAATCAGTTTGGGGGCCAACCTCGGCCGTATCCGGCTGAAAGCGAACGTTCTGTCATAGAAGCCACCCCCCATACCCAGGCGTCCACCCTGCTCGTCAAAGCCCACTAACGGAAACAGTACCGCATCCAGAGCCCATGGCGGCCGCCGCAGGCCTTTGCTGAATGCCGGTTCGGGAATGCCGAAGCGGTTGGCGATCAGTTCAACATCGTCGTCGTAAGGGCTGAACACCAGTCTGCCTTCGTGAATCGGGTGCAGTACGGGAAGATAGAATCGGACTCCCTTGCGCCGGGCGATGTCCAGGTAGACATGCGGATCGATTTCGCCGTCGTTGGGCAGATAGATGGCCACGTGGCGGGCGCGGTGCAGGTCCGGGTTTTTCAGTAGGTTCAGGGCCAGGTATTCTGCGGCTTGCTGCTGTTGCTCAACGCTCAGGTCGCGACGTTGCTGCCGGAGGCGTTCGCGAAGTTCATTGCGTGGCAGGGTGTCTGGGTGGGACTCAAACGGTTGGGGGGTAATAAACTGGCTCAAAATAAAGCTTCCCGGGCTGCCGTTATCGGATGTTGCCCTTGAACCCAGAGTTCAAGGTCGGTGGCCGCTGTGACATATTAGGCTTTCCCCTGACGGGGACGTGCTCACAATGCCCTGAAGTAGCCACCTGGGTAATGCGCATCGGCTCGAGGACGTATCCGACCATAGCGAACAGCCCAGGAAGTTGATCTCATTATACGGTCAGGGTCGGGGCCGATTGCAACACCTGTAGTGCATTCTGTGCGGATTTTAACGGCCCGAGCTATCACCGAGGGCACCATCGAGTTTATTGTCCATGGCCCTGAGCAGTGTGCTGGTGGCGTCGGACATGGTGTCGCGTTCCAGCAATTCATGGGTGGTGTTCAGGGCAGCCATAACAGCAATGCGTTCGGTGCCGAATACCTTGCCACCAGCGCGGATTTCCCGCATCTTGCTGTCCAGATGCCTTGCGGCCCTGATCAGCGCGTCCTGTTCTTCCTCAGGACAGGCGACCAGGTATTCCTTGTCGAGGATTTTTACCTCAACGGTGGTGGGTTTCTGTGCCATCAGTGGTGCTCCAGTGCCCGAAGGCGGCCGATCATGGCTTCAATCTTGTGCTTCGCGTGATCGTTTTTGTGCATCAGCTGGGCCCGTTCCCGGTTCCAGTCATCCTGAAGCTCCCGCAGTGTAGCGTTGTCCCGCTCAAGTTTCTGACAGTGCTCTATCAGCCTGTCCAGCTTGTCCGCTAATGCCTGTACTTCGGACTGTTCCATGACTCGCCCAGCAGTGGTTTGAGGTAATTGCAACTAACTATAAGTGTGGACGCTAAGTCGGTCAATTTACAGGGTTGTCATTGCAGCGCCTGCGTGATGCAGATCACTGATCGGCCACCTCCCCGAATCCGAGCCTTCTGCTCTGGTGCCAGGTGCTGAGTGCCGGTATCAGCGATACCAGAGCAGCAGCGACGGGCACTGATGCCAGCAATCCCCATTCTGGTGCCGTCAGTGGGCGCAGGGTTACCTGCAGGCCGTAATTGGTCAGCAGCCAGGGGCTTGCCAGCAATATGCCTGCTGCCCCGATAACCACGGCCAGCAGGCAGGCAAGAAGGGCAAGCGAAATGCATTCGAGAATGTACAGAGAGGCAATCAGTGCCGGCGAGGCGCCGGTTGCCCGAAGCACGGCTATTTCTTGAGCCCGCTGGGCCTGCAGAGTAAGCAAAACGGCAATCAACCCGATCAGGCTGGTAATCACGACAAAGCCGGTAATGCCAAGCAGTGCCCTCTCGAACTGGCCCATCAGGCGCCAGAGTTCGCTCAGGGCAACGCCGGGAAGGATGGCAGTAAGGGGCTCTGCGGCAAACTGGTTTATCTCCCGCTGCAGTCGGAACGTCAGGATCTTGCGGTCAATGCCGACAAATGCAGCGGTTATGGCCTCGGGTGTGAAGTCGCGTCCTTGCGCCTTTTCTAGTGTCATTGTACGACCGGGTAGGGCAACGCCCGACTCCCATCCCACGTGCATGGCCTCCATGCCATCCAGTCCGATATAGACCGCCTGGTCCACCGGTGTGCCCGTAGGTTCAAGAATACCGGCTACGGTAAATGGGGTGTCTTCATGGTTGGAAAAGCTGGTCCGTCCGCCACCGTGGGACATTACCAGTTCTTCGCCTGTCTGGTGTCCGAGCTCTCGGGCAACGCCGGCCCCGAGGACAACCTCAAATACACCTGCAAACCAGTTTCCCTCAGCCAACGCCAGCGGCAGGTCGCGGCCATAACGGAAATGCTTCAGGAAGTTCTCGTCGGTGGCGACCACCCGGTAACCCCGATAGCTGTCTCCCAGAGAGATGGGAATCAGCCAGTTCAGGCGGCTGTCGTTCTTGAGGGATTGGAAGGTGGACCAGCGAACGTTGTTGGTGGCGTCGCCAATATGGAACACCGTGTATAGCAACAGGTTCAGCTGGCCGCTGCGGGCGCCAACGATCAGATCCGTGCCACTGATAGTGCTGGTGAAAGACTGTTTGACCTCCGTGCGCAGGTATTGGATCCCGAGAAGCAATGAAACGCTCAGGGTCAGGGTCAGGCACACCAGTGCCAGAATCTTCTTCCGGTGCCAGAGGCTGGCCAGGGCCAGTGATACAGCGAGGCGTGTTTTCATTCCCCGGTACTCCGCAGTTCAAGCTGGTGATGGAAATAGCTGGCCAGGGACCGGTCGTGGCTGACGAACAGAACCGAGGTGTTGTACCGATGAGCGAGGCTCAGCAAAAGCTCCAGGAAGCGGTCCCGGTTGTCGGTGTCCAGTGCTGAAGTAGGCTCATCCGCCAGAATCAGGCCGGGAGCGCCGATCAGTGCCCGCGCAGCGGCGATCCGTTGCTGCTGACCAATGCTCAGTTTCGTGACCATACGCTGCCAGTGGTCTTCGGGAATGGCGAGGGCTCGGAGCAGACCCTCCGCTTCTTCCGCCACTGAGGGCTCGGTATTTTTTCGCCGAGGTGAGGACAGGCGGCAGGGCAGGGTGACATTGGCCAGGGTGGTCAGATAGGGCACCAGATTGAACTGCTGGAAAATTACACCGATGTGATCGGCCCGGAACTGATCCCGGGCGCCGGCTCCGAGCTTATAAAGGTCGGTGCCGAGGATGCGGACAGAACCGTTGCCGGGTCGTAGCATGCCAGCGAGGAGGCTCAGTAATGTGCTTTTGCCGCTGCCACTGGGTCCGTGCAGGAACAGGTGTTCGCCCCGAATCAGGGTGAAATCCGGAAAAGCGAGGGAGGGTTGTTCGGGGTGCCAGGAGAAATTAAGGCCGTAAACCTCGATGGCAGTCTCCGGCCCCGGGGAGCTGTTACTGCCTGATTCTGTCTTGCTGGTCATGTTGGTTGCTGTCTGCCCGGTGTATGATGGCGTTTTACCGGAATCCGATCCCAGGAGTGTTTTACCCGATGACGCTTTTCCCTGCATTGGCAAGATGCTCTCTATCTTTCGCCACAGTGATGGCTCTTGTGATATTGATCCCTGCGGCAGGCCGGGCTGAACCCCGAGAGATTGATTGGCTGGAGTTGATGCCAGCCGAGGATTTGGCGCTGCTGGAGAATATGCCAGAAATTGAGCATGATGGCGATGGCGCCCCCCTGTTGCCGGACGAGATCATGACCGGTCGGGTAGTGCCGGAAATGGGTGGCGTCGAAGGGCGTATTCCCGGATTTGTGGTGCCCCTGAAAACCACTCAGGACATGCGTATTCTGGAGTTCTTCCTGGTGCCCTACTACGGAGCTTGTATTCATGTGCCGCCACCGCCTCCCAATCAGATTATTCACGTTAAATACAAAGAGGGCTTTACCCTGGAGGCCTTGTACGATCCGGTCTGGATTGAGGGTAAGCTGGTGATTGAGCGCACTGAGAATGACCTTGGCGCCTCTTCTTATTCCATGGTTGCTGCCGGGGTTGAGCCTTACGACGAGTGACGCGCGCCCCATCACTGGGTGGTAAGCTTGAACAGGCTTTCCCCTTGAGCCAAACGGCCTGAGCCTTGTCCTTCGGACCAGACCCACTCCAGGCTGAGATGTTCTAGCTCCGGGAAGCGGGCGGTCAGCGGTGTCGTAAGTTGGTTCGAATCTTCAAGCCCTGAACAGGTCAGCGACTGGATGACTTCGATATCAGAGTGGCCGGCGGGCTCTTCGTTGTGGTCATGCCCATGATCGCGTTGGTCGCCATCGCCGGCACTCGCTTCGTAGGGCACATTCGCATCCTGGACTCTGCAGCTGGATTCAGGTGTGTTCACGAGGGGGGTGGCTCCTAACCAGGCGATGGTTTCTTTCACACTGGCTTTTTGTTCCCCGGTGCGGGCTTCGTGTTCGAATCCGAGCAGGTTGTAGGCGGGGGAGATGAAGATCAGGTCAATCTGGTTGTTACTGATGGCCAGCTGTAATTCGGCGTGACCGTGCTGGTGAGTGCCCGGGTTATTGGTGGCATTGGCGGACAAGGGGGCGGTAGTCAGGATCGTGGCCGCCGCCAGGATCTGGGCAGGTAATTTTTTCGGGAGCATGGTTTTGTCTCACGGTTAAAACGATATGTTATAACATTTTGTTCATTTCCGATTTTAAAAGCAACTATTGATACCTGGTGAAGGGAGATGCGCATGTCTATTGGCTCTCTAAAAAGTGCCTTGGGATCCGCTGAATGCTAGGATAGAGACCTCATTCAACAACACAGGATTCGCCTGTTTCATGTCAGAAACCGACACTTCCGGTGCTGCCCGCGCCGCTGAATTTGAGCGCTGGGCCAATGTCTTTGCTGCCCACAAGGCGTTTAGCCACCCCTCCGAACTGCATGGAGCTCTGTGCGGTCGACTTGCTGCCGGATCCCGTATTGAGGAGCTGGACTGGTTGGCGATGGTGTGTGAGCACATGGGATTGCCTGAAAGCGCTTCCGAGGAGTCCGACGACCTCGCCCCGTTTATGAATAGAGCTTACGAGCAGACCCTGAATCTTTTGAAATCGGCAGACATGAGCTTTCATCCTCTACTGCCTGACGACGACTACGCCATAGAGCAGCGCCTCGAGGCTCTCATTGCCTGGGTCCGCGGGTTTCTGGAAGGTATGGCCCTGTCTGCCGGCGAGTCTCTGGGGCAGGCTCCGGACGAGATCCGCGAAATGATTGAGGATATGGTGGCGATCAGCCAGCTCTCGGACGAAGAGGAAGCTGACAACGAAAGCGAGCAGCAGCTCGTGGAGATTACCGAATACATCCGGCTGGGGGCGCTGGCGGTGTTTACCGAATTCAATGCCCCGGAGAAGCCGGCGTCTGAATCGCCGACCTTGCACTGAGCAGGCAACCACTGCAGGAGAATGTATGACCTCCATGATACCCGTGAAGGAGTTTGCCGATCGCCGTCGCAAGCTGATGGAGCGTATGGCGCCGGACAGCATTGCGATTATTCCCGCGGCGCCGGAGCGTGTTCGCAATCGGGACGTGCTGCATCCGTTTCGCCAGGACAGTGATTTCCATTACCTGTCCGGTTTTGGTGAGCCAGAGGCGGTACTGGCTCTTATTCCGGGACGGGAGCACGGCGAGTCAGTCCTGTTCTGCAAGGAGCGGCATCCGGAAAAAGAGCTTTGGGACGGCTTTCTGGTGGGCCCAGACGGAGCTATTGAGCGTTATGGTCTGGACGATGCGTTTCCGATTTCAGACATTGATGACATCCTGCCCGGCATGATCGAAGGCCGAAGCCGGGTCTACTACCCGCTCGGCAAGGACGATCATTTTGACGCCCGGGTTATGGACTGGGTGAAGCTGATTCGCAGTAAGGTCCGCAGTGGCGCCCACCCACCGGGTGAGTTTGTGGCTCTGGAGCATCTGCTTCACGATCTGAGGCTTTACAAAAGCGTCAATGAAATCAAACTCATGGCGAAGGCTGGCGAGATAAGTGCTGAGGCTCACTGTCGGGCCATGAAGCGCGCCCGTAAGGGCGGCTTCGAATACAATCTGGAAGCTGAACTGATCCACACCTTCATGGAACATGGGGCCCGTTCAACGGCGTATCCTTCGATTGTCGGCGGAGGGGCCAATGGCTGCATCCTCCACTACATCGAAAACAGCGCACCGCTGAAAGAGGGCGATCTGGTATTGATTGATGCCGGTTGCGAGTACCAGTGCTACGCCTCCGACATCACCCGGACCTTCCCGGTCAGCGGCAAATTCAGCCCCGAGCAGCGTGCCCTCTATGAGGTGGTCCTGGCGGCGCAATACCAGGCGATTGAGGCGGTTTCTCCGGAAAACCATTGGAACCGTCCCCATGAGGCGGCCCTGAAGGTCCTGACCCAGGGCCTGATCGATCTGGGGCTTTTGTCCGGCACGGTGGAAGACGCCATCGCCAACGAGGCCTATAAACCCTTCTTCATGCACCGCACCGGCCACTGGCTGGGCCTGGATGTGCATGATGTGGGAGATTACAAGGTGGGTGACGCCTGGCGACAGCTTGAGCCCGGGATGGTGCTGACGGTCGAGCCCGGGCTCTACATTGCGCCGGACAATGCCAATGTGGATGAGAAGTGGCGAGGTATTGGAATCCGTATTGAAGACGACGTGGTGGTGACCAAAGACGGTTGCCGGGTTTTGACCGATGCTGTTCCCAAAACCATCGCCGACATTGAAGCCCTGATGGCGGAATGACAACCTGTGACCAAGCCCGATACTGATCTGATCATTGCCGGCGGCGGCCTCGCCGGGGCGACTCTTGCTCTGGCGGTGGCCCGGATGGTGCCCTCGCTCCGGGTGACCGTCGTGGAGGCTTTTCCGCTCTCACCTGATGCCCTGCCCGAGAGTTACCAGCCCAGTTACGATGCCCGTTCCACGGCGCTGGCCTGGGGCTCCCGGCTGATCTTCGAGGAACTTGGGCTCTGGCAACGGCTGGCAGAACATGCAACGCCGATTCATCACATCCATGTGTCTGACCGGGGTCATTTCGGGGCAGCCCGGCTGCATGCCTCCGAGCACGGGCAGGAAGCGCTGGGTTACGTGGCCGACAATCGCTGGATGGGCCTGTGCCTGATGCGGGAGTTGCTGGAAACCGGCGTGCAGTGGCAGGCACCAGCAGAAGTCACGGATATGACGCCAATTTCCGATGGCGTCCGGGTGGAGCTGACCACCGATGATAACGGCACCCGGGAATTGACCGCCCACTGCCTGGTGGTGGCGGATGGCGGCCGCTCCGGATTGCGCGAGAAACTGGGCTTCCAGCCCAGTCACCACAGTTATGGTCAGAATGCCCTGATCGCCAACGTCTCCACCAGTGACAGTCATGGGTTTAGTGCCTTTGAGCGTTTCACCGAGGCCGGCCCCATGGCTCTGCTGCCACATGGCCCCCCAGCCCGCGCGGGACACCAATCCGCATTGGTATGGACACTGACCGACGCGGCACTGGCGGAGGTTCTCGAACTGTCGGATGAGGACAAATGCCGTCGGCTCCAGGAACGGTTTGGCTGGCGCCTCGGGCGGTTCACCCGAATCGGCACCTGTCATCACTATCCACTAACGCTGACCACGGTGGACGAGCCCGTCCGGTACGGAGTTGCTCTGGTGGGCAACGCGGCCCATGCGCTTCACCCGGTGGCGGGTCAAGGTTTCAACCTGGCCCTGAGGGGGTTGATGACATTGGTAGAGCAGTTCCGGCTGGCGACAGAGCAGGGCAAATCCATTGGTGACCTGACTGTGCTCAAGCGGTACCAGTCCCTGCACCGGCAGGACTGGCAGCAGACGGTCCGGTTCTCCGATTCGCTGGTGCGGCTGTTCGGACAGTCCATGCCGCCGATCACCGCTGCTCGTGATGCGGGATTGGTGGGCCTGGATCTTCTGCCTGGTGCGAAGCGCTGGTTTGCCCGTAAGGCCATGGGTCTGGGTGGCCGTCGGGCGGTAATAGACCGGCCGGGCAAGCCAAACAGGGAAGGGACGCGCAATGACTGAGTCAAGACGTTTCGATGTACTGGTGGCCGGGGGCGGCATGATCGGGTCGGCGCTGGCGCTGGGCCTTTCGCGCCAGGGCTGGCATGTGGGCCTCGTTGAGGTGGCGGAGCATAGAACTCTGGTTCAGGCACCCGAACCGGCGGCAACCGTGGCGGATTTTGAGCCCCGGGTCAGTGCCATTTCGCTTGCCAGCCAGCAGCTGCTGGAGCAACTCGGGGTGTGGACGGATATTACCGCCGGCCGCCATTGTCCGTACCAGATTATGACCGTTTGGGATGGTGACGGTACTGGGCGTATAGAGTTTGACGCGTCCGAACTCCAGGCCCGGGCCCTGGGGACCATTATCGAGAACCGCAGTATTGTGGGGGCCCTGTTTTCTGCCCTGGCCGAAAGCCCTGTTGAAGTGATCGATGGTGCGAGCATTACCGGATGTCAGCGGGCTTCCGGTGGTTGCCGTTTGGAACTTGACGATGGCCGCAAACTCGCGGCCGAGCTGGTGGTGGGCTGCGATGGCGCGAATTCGCGCTTGCGTCAGTGGGTGGGCTTGCCAACCCGGGAATGGGACTACGATCAGCAGGCCATTGTGTGCACGGTGCGAACCAGCCAGAGCCACCGGTTTACTGCCTGGCAGCGGTTTTCCCTGACCGGGCCATTGGCGTTCCTGCCGCTGCTGGCAGAATCCGGCGATGAGCATTTCTGCTCCATCGTCTGGTCCCAGGACACGGACGAGGCCCGGCGACTGATGGCGCAGGGAGACAGTGAATTTGCCGCCGAGCTTGAGCGGGCCATTGAGCAGGAGCTGGGAGCGGTTGAGGCGGTTTCCCGCCGGTTTGCGTTTCCGCTTCGCCAGCGCCACGCCAAGGATTACATTGCACCCGGCTTTGCCTTGGTGGGGGACGCCGCCCACACCATCCACCCGCTGGCCGGGCAGGGCGCCAATCTTGGCTATGGCGATGTCCGCGCCCTTCTTGACGAGCTGTCACGGGCTCGGAAGGCTGGCCTGTCTCCGGCCAACGAGCTGGTTCTGGAGCGGTACCAGCGTCGCCGCAAAGGCGAGAATCTCACTATGATGGCGGCCATGGAGGGCTTCAAGCAGCTGTTTGGCCGCGACGAGCTGCCGGTCCGCTGGTTACGCAACACCGGCCTGCGCTGGCTCAATCAGCTGGGACCGGTCAAGAACCGTATTGCTGCGCAGGCCATGGGGCTGAATCCCTGAGCGCAGCGCCTGATCACCTGAAACCTCTCAACCAAGGAATGTCCCATGGCAGGAAGCAGCCTACTCGTACTGATCGATGATATCGCCACCGTACTGGACGATGTCGCCCTGATGACCAAAGCCGCCACGAAAAAAACGGCGGGTGTCCTGGGTGACGACCTGGCATTGAATGCCCAGCAGGTAACCGGGGTAAAGCCCGCCCGGGAACTGCCGGTGGTGTGGGCAGTGGCCCGGGGCTCGCTGATCAACAAGGCCATACTGGTGCCCGCCGCCCTGGCGATCAGCTTTTTCGTGCCTTGGCTGGTTACACCCCTGCTGATGTTGGGTGGTGCGTTTCTGTGTTTCGAAGGCTTCGAGAAGCTGGTGCACAAGTTTCTTCACCGCGAAGAAGACCGGAAGCATAAGGCGGAACTGCACGAAGCCCTGAAAAGCCCGGAGGTTGATCTTCGAGCGGTTGAGAAGGACAAAATAAAAGGCGCCATCCGGACCGATTTCATTCTCTCCGCAGAGATTATTGCCATTACCTTGGGCACCGTAACCACCCAGACCATCGGGATGCAGTTCATGGTGCTGGCGGTGGTTGCCATCATGATCACAGTTGCCGTTTATGGTCTGGTTGCGGGTATTGTCAAGCTGGACGATGCAGGGCTGTATCTCAGCCAGAAAGACAATGACTTACTGCAGCGACTGGGGGGAGGGATAGTGTGGTTGGCGCCGTATCTGATGAAAACGCTGTCCGTGCTCGGCACTCTGGCCATGTTCCTGGTGGGCGGTGGTATCCTCACCCATGGTTTTACGCCGATTTACGATGCCATTCATCACTTTGCTGAGGGCTTCAGCGGCATGGTAGCGACACTGATTCCCACCGTTGGGAATGGCCTGTTCGGTGTTCTGGCCGGGGCGATTCTGGTTGCGCTTATCACTCCACTGGCCCGCTGGTGGCAAGCGCGATCAGCCTGACAAGCAGGCGTCGAACAGCCGGCTGACCAGAACCGGTACCGCAGTTTCCATTCGCAGGATGCGGGGGCCAAGATGGACGCCCCGGCAACCGGCTTCTTCCAGTTTACCAACTTCGTAGGGCGTAAACCCGCCTTCCGGTCCGATGCACAGGACGGTGGGTTGATTCAGGTGAACCGGGCAGGGGGTGCTGGTTCCGGGGTGAGCCACCAGCGCTTGCTTGCCCTGCAGTAGAGCAGGCAATTCATCCTCCACGAACGGCTTGAACAGCTTGCGGCTTTGCAGGTGTGGCATTCGGGTATCTTTTGCCTGCTCCAGCCCCAGGGTGAGGTTTTCCCGTACCTGTTCTTCAGACAACCAGGGGGTTTGCCAGAAGCTTTTTTCCACCTTGTAGCTGTTTATCAGCCAGATATCCTTTACGCCCAGGGCGGCGCAGGTTTGCAGGATCCGACGAAACATCTTTGGCCGGGGCATGGCGAGAATCAGCGTGAGAGGAAGGGGGGCAGGCGGAGTCAGATCCAGTGTCACCCGGAGTTCTGCTTCGGTATCGGTGAGTCTCAGAACCTCTCCCATGCCCATGTTGCCCTCAACCCGGCCGACGGAAATGGTGTCTCCTGCAGCTACTTTGATCACGGACTGTAAATGGGTGAGGCGGCGTCCGCGCAGGATAACCCGGTCAGGACCGGCGAAGTCTTCGTCGAACAGCAACGCCAGGTTCATTCGCCGGCAGGCTCGTCGGTTTCCGGTTCCTCTACTTCGCGCCTTACCAGACGGCCAAACAGGATGCCGATCTCGAACAGGATCCACATGGGGACAGCCAGCAGGGTCTGGGAGATGATGTCCGGCGGCGTCAGTAGCATGCCGATGACAAAGCAGCCAACCACAACGTAGGGGCGCTTCGCAGCCAGATCATCCGGAGTGGTGGCACCCGTCAGAACTAGCAACACCGTGGCGATGGGTATCTCGAAGGCGACTCCGAAGGCGAAGAACATCTTCAGCACAAAGTTCAGGTAGCTGCTGATATCGGGCAGCTCAACAATGCCTTCCGGCCCGACGGCGGTGAAGAAACCGAACACCAGCGGGAACACCACGTAATAGGCGAAAGCCGCGCCCAGGTAAAACAACAGCACCGAGGTGAACAGCAGCGGGAAGGCCAGCCGCTTCTCATGGGCATAAAGCCCCGGGGCTATAAAGCTCCAGAGCTGGTAGAGAATAATGGGGATCGCGGCGAACACCGACAGTACCAGCGCCAGCTTCAGCGGCGCGAAGAATGGCGAGGTGACGTCAGTTGCGATCATGGTCTGGCCGACCGGCAGCAGCGAACGGATGGGTTCGGACAGCCACAGATACAGTTCGTTGGCGAACGGGTAGATCGCGGCAAAGCAGATGACTACCGCCAGAACCATTTTCAGCAGGCGGTTGCGGAGTTCCAGCAAGTGCTCAATCAGAGGCATTTCCTGGTGTTCTGGAGGCATCTGATTGTCGTCTGGCTTTGCATTCATGAACGTTTTTCCGGCGGACTTTGCGGAGTTTCAGGTTGATCGGTGGTGTTTTCGGCGGTGGGCCCCCGGACCGGGGATGCATCGCCGGCATCGTGCGGATCGGGTTCACTGGAAGCGCTGTGCGCCTGGCCTCCGGCCGCCCGTCGGGTCGCCGGAGCGGGCCTGGGCTTTTTGGTTTCGTTCTCGGGCAGGATCATATGCTCATATTTTTTGGCTTCATCCAGGGCGCCGCGCACGGTCTTCTGAACGTCGTCCAGACCCACATCCCCCGCCTTGCGAAGTTCTTCACGGAGTTCGTCAGCTTTCAGCTGCCGGTCCAGTTCCGAGGTGAACTGGCTGACCATGCGTCGGGCACCACTTACCCAGCGCCCGGCAGCGCGGGCTGCCGTAGGCAGACGCTCGGGGCCAAGCACTAACAGCGCAATGACGCCACAGATCAGCAGCTCAAGAAAGCCGATATCGAACATTCAGCCTGGTCTCAGCTGTGGGACTTGTCCCGGGGCTTTTCTTCAGCCGCCGGTTGCGGCTGCTCGTCGGCTTTGCCTTCCAGGGTTTCCTTGTCCTCGGCCTTTGAGTCCTCGTCACTCATGGACTTCTTGAAGCCGCGAATGGCGCCACCCAAGTCGCTGCCGATGTTGCGAAGTTTCTTGGTTCCGAACAACAGAATGACAATGCCGAGTACAATAAGTAATTGCCAGATGCTGATACCCATTACGGGGTCCTCGTTTTAATGTTTCTGTTCGATGACATTGTACGTTACCAGAACCGGTTCGCGGAAACCCCTTTATGGGTATTCCCGGTCACTTGTTCCGTGACGCTTTTTCCTCTAACCCTGACAGGTCGAACCGGCTGGCCAGCTCGTCCAGAATATCCTTTGGGCCGAGCCCGAGACTGGACAGCATCACCAGGCTATGGAACCACAGGTCTGCGGTTTCATAGACCACATCCCGGGTTTCACCGGACTGTTCTGCGTCCTTGGCCGCCAAAAGGGTTTCAGTGCACTCCTCTCCAACCTTTTCCAGGATCTTGTTCAGGCCCTTGGCATGAAGGCTGGCTACGTAGGACGTTTCCGGGTCTGCTTCTTTCCGGGCTTCCAGGACCCGTGCCAGGTTTTCCAGTACATCATTCACTGTCCATGCTCCTTACTTAATTGCTGCCATAAATAGCGTCCGGGTCTTTAATGACCGGATCAACGCTGACCCATTGACCGTCCTTCAGGGACCGGTAAAAGCAGCTGCGTCTGCCAGTATGGCAGGCGATTCCACCTTTTTGTTCCACTCTCAGCAGAATCACATCCTCGTCGCAGTCCAGTCGGATGTCCCGGACCACCTGTTCATGGCCGGAGGTTTCGCCCTTGCGCCAGAGCTTGCCCCTGGAGCGGGACCAATACACAGCATGGCCTTCTTCGGCGGTCAGCTTGAGAGATTCCCGGTTCATCCAGGCCATCATCAGGATGTCACCGGTTTCGGCGTCCTGGGCAATGGCCGGCACCAGGCCGTCCGGTGTCCAGCGGACAGTATCCAGCCAGTCAGGAGTCTCGAGGTTATCGGAGCAATCTTGCATTATTGTGAATCCTGAGTTCTTTATGGGTTACCGGCCACCCCGGAGCACTAGCCCGCCGGCAACAGCGAACAGTGCCCACCCCCAGGCGGGCAGTTCGTCAACCCATTGCCGGGACTCGGGTTGGGTGCCGAGCAGCGCTCCGGCAACCAGTATTGCGGCCAGAGCGATTCTGCGCCACCGTCGCTCGGTACGTTTCTGCTGCTCCCGGAGCAGCTCAAGTGTAGCCCGATTCTGCTGCTCTGTGGGCCCGGAATGCCGCAGCTGTAGTAGTGCATCGTGTACCAGCTGAGGCATTTCTGGCGATTGTTCGAGCCAGGCGGGCAGATGCGACTGGAGTGACTTGATCAGTCCAGACGGGCCAATGCGCTTGCGCATCCAGGTTTCCAGGAACGGCTGAGCCGTGCTCCAGAGGTCCAGTTCCGGGTAGAGCTGGCGGCCCAAGCCTTCGACGTTCAGCAGGGTTTTCTGCAGCAGCACCAGCTGGGGCTGCACTTCCATGTTGAAGCGTCGTGCAGTCTGGAACAGTCGCAGCAGGAAGTGGCCGAACGAAATATCTTTCAGCGGTTTCTCGAAAATCGGCTCGCAAACGGTACGAATGGCAGCCTCAAACTCATTAACCCGCGTGTCCGGTGGTACCCAGCCGGACTGGATATGCAGTTGCGCCACCTGGCGATAGTCCCGGCGGAAAAAGGCCAGCAGGTTGCGGGCAAGGTAGCTCTGGTCATCCGGCGCCAGGGTGCCGACAATGCCGAAATCGATGGCGATGTAGCGAGGGTCAGCCGGATTGGAAACGTCCACGAATATATTGCCCGGGTGCATGTCGGCATGGAAGAAGCTGTCCCGGAACACCTGGGTAAAAAAGATCTCGACTCCTTTCTCTGCCAGAACCTTCATGTCCGCTCCGGCTGCCTTTAGAGCGGCGGTATCGGCGATGGGAATCCCATGAATGCGCTCCATCACCAGGACTGTTTTGCGGGTGTAGTCCCAGTCAATGAAGGGAATATAAATCAGTGAGGAGTTCTCGAAATTCCGGCGCAGCTGGCTGGCGTTGGCAGCTTCCCGCTGCAGATCAAGTTCGTCGTGGATGGTGGAGTCGTAGTCCTCCACCACTTCCACCGGATGCAGGCGTTTGCCTTCGGACCAGTATCTTTCCAGCAACCCGGCCATCAGGTACATCAGGGCCAGATCCTGGCGAATGATTTTTTCGATGCCGGGTCGCAATACCTTGACCACTACCTTCTGGCCGTTGCGCAGTGTCGCGGCGTGGACCTGGGCGACGGACGCCGAGGCCATCGGGTCCGGGCTGAATTCCGCAAACAGGTCGGCTACCGGCGCGCCGAGGGAGGTTTCGATGATGCCTCGGGCAACGTCGCTGGGAAAGGGCGGAACCCGGTCCTGGAGCGTTTTCAGGGATTCGGCCATGTCATCCGGCAGCAGGTCCCGTCGTGTCGAGAGTATCTGGCCAAACTTGACGAATACCGGTCCCAGCTCCTCCAGTGCCAGGCGCAAGCGGTCCCCGCGGCTGAGCTTGGGTCGGGGAAAAAGGTGCCAGGGCGCCAGCAGGAAAAATACCTTCAGTGGCGCGGGCAGCTCGGAAAGGGGAAGAAACGTGTCCAGCCGGTAACGGCAGAATACCCAGGCAATTCGGAACAGGCGTTGCAGACGGGTCACAGGCTCTCCAGTTTGTCAGTGGTGCCGCGGCTTTCAAGCAGGCTCAGTCGGGCCTCCAGCCGTTCCGTACGCAGGCTGAGCTCATCAATATCCTCGAAGGTAGCTTCCAGTTCCCGCCGCCCCGGCAGGCTGCGACTTTCTTCGTGCACATACTCTTCGATATTGGCATTGAGGGAGTGAAACGCCTGCCGGCTCCAGCGCACGGCACCGCGAATGCGCTGGCCGAGAAAGTGGGCGGGGACATCACCGATGTGGCGGGCCATGGCTGCTTCCCAGTCCGGCTCCAGCTGGTTCAGCGCGCTCTGAAGCTGGTGGGCCAACGCTGCGTCGCCGGAGACTTGAAGGCGGCCATCGGCGAAGACGCGGTCGTCACCGGTTGCCAGGGCAGCAAAGGCAATGGCTTTGCCAGTTATCTCCAGGGCCGGCTGTTCCGCCGGCTGGCTGCCAACCCGGACCCGGTTGCCGGCCCGGTCCAGGGAACAGGTGAAGGCAAACGGATCGGTGACGTTGAGCTGTACCGGCCCCGCCAATGCTTCCGTCAGTGCCTGATGTCCGGCCGGATCCAGTTCCAGTGCCCGGTTAAGGGCACTCTCAAGGATGCCGGTGATGGCAGAGAGAAGGGTGGGGCCGGGAAACATCAGGGCTTGATTCCCACGTGCAGAGCGACAATGCCGCCGGTCATATTGTAGTACTTGCAGTTTACCAGGCCGGCTTCCTCCATCATGCCCTTCAGGGTTTCCTGGTTTGGGTGCATTCGGATGGATTCCGCCAGGTATTTGTAGCTTTCGCTGTCACCGGCAATGAGCTGGCCCATCAGTGGCAGGGCAGAAAAGGAATAGGTGTCGTAGGCCTTGCTCAACAGCGGATTGGTAGGTTTGGAAAATTCCAGGATCATCAGCTTTCCGCCAGGTTTTAGAACCCGGGTCATGTCCCGAAGAGCCTGATCCTTGTCAGTCACGTTACGCAGCCCGAACGCAATGGACACCGCGTTGAAGTTGTTGTCCGGAAAGGGCAGGTATTCGGCATCCGCCTGGACATACTCGATGTTGCCGGCGTAACCGCGGTCTGTCAGCCGGCTGCGGCCCACCTGGAGCATGGAGGCGTTGATGTCGGCCAGTACAACTCTGCCTGAAGGCCCCACCAGATCCGAAAACTTCATGGTGAGATCGCCGGTTCCGCCGGCAATGTCGAGCACCTGATGGCCTGGCCGTACACCGGAGAGTTCGATGGTGAAGCGTTTCCAGAGCCTGTGGATGCCCATGGACATCAGATCGTTCATGAGGTCGTACTTGCCGGCCACGCTGTGGAAAACCTCTGCCACCTGACTTGCCTTCTGGCTCTTGGGCACATTTCGGAAGCCGAAGTGGGTAACGTCGTCCTGGCCGTTGCTGTGTCCGGCCTGGCTGGCTGGCGTTTGCTGCTCGCTCATGGGGGAGGTCCTGTCAGAATCTGAACCCCGTATTCTAACCGCTGACGGGGTTGCTACAAGAGTGGCGGTAAGTTTAATAGCACCCTAAACTGTAAATCCGTCCAAAACTAAGAGAAAACTGATTCATGTCTGTTATTGATGTACACCGCCCCCATGCCCTGGATAAAGACCACGCAAGGCAGGCTGCCGAAACCCTTGCACAGGATCTGTCCAGTCAGTTCGATGTGCATTATGAGTGGGAAGGCGACCATCTGAAATTCAAGCGCAGCGGCGTCAAGGGCCACCTGAACATCACCCCGACGGATCTGCATATCCATCTGGAACTCGGCATGATGCTGCGCCCCTTCAAATCGCGAATCGAGCAGGAAATTCACTCCCAGCTGGACCAGATCATTAAGGTCTGAGCAAAAGGTTTGTCGGGCTACAGGTCGTCCGGCAGGCTGAAAGGCTCAGGGTAACCGTTCAGGATGTTGCGCATCACCTGCTGCTCCCGGGTGACTAGTCGGTCGATCAGTGAATTTACATCATCCATCTTCCGGAATGCCGAGTAGCCCCGCTGTAGAAAGCTGTGCAGATCGGTGAGGTCAGCCATTTCGGCCGGGGCGCGGCTCATGGACAGCAACCAGCCAAGAGTGCGGTTGCGGACGTAACGGTTCAGCTGCTGACCGACGTCCGCAACCAGAGTGATCTGCTTTTTCCTCTGATCCAGGCGTTCGCTGTCCCGGTAGGCAGTGCAATAGCGCTCGATGGTTAGTGAATCAGTGGATATGCCCTGTTGATGAAAAAGCACTGCCAGCTCCAGATCCAGCTGCTGGGTGATCAGGTTCAGCTCGACCAGGCTGGCAAAGGTGTCCAGCAGGTTATCCGGCAACCAGGTAACCATCTTGGGGAATACCCGGTCGATGTTGTCATCCCGGCGGGTCATGCCGGCCGGCGCGTAGAGATCGGTCAGCAGAAATTCCAGACCATGGTGGTAGCCGGGGTGCTGGTAGAGATCGAGGTGGGTCGCTTTCAGGCGCTCTGCCTGCCAGTCGGCCACCCGAAAGGTGTTTTCCAGTAGTGGATGCGCCGCTTTCAACTGCCGGAAATCATGATAATCCAGCAACAGCTGTTGCAGCCGGCGAGCGCTTTCAGAGCGGGCTTCGGTAGCGACAAGGCGCTCACGGTACATGGGGGTGGCTCCACTAAACCTGATGAAGGAGAAAGTGGCGTAGTTTAGCGGAGCCGTCCAGGTCTTGCAGCAAGGTCGGTTAGGCCGCTTTACCCTTGGGCGGCCGCCGGCAGCGTTTCAAAACCAGGTACCCACTCCTGGCTGTCCAGGGTGATGAAATGGCTCGGAGCTTCGGTTTCCACGATTCTCATGGTGGTCGGGCTCTGGCGGGCACTGGCCAGCATGGAGGAGCGATCGAGAATGCGGTCCACGGCCGGGATCAGGAAGGTGCCGTGGCGGACATGGTTATAGATGCCGGTATCGGTGCGCGCCATCCAGTCCATGATGTTCTCGATATTGCGAACAATGGTCAGATGGTCTTTGGTGGCAGAGAACAACTTACTCAGCAGTTGTTTCTTGCGCGGGTTCATCTTGCCGAAGAAGGTCTGGCCATAGGCAGAAGAAGGTGCGCTGTTGATCAGGCGGATCAGCCAAGGCCACATTCCGTGGCTGACGGGTTCCAGCACAGTGGTAACCAGGGCATGAAGTTTACCCTGAGGCAATACCGGGGCTTCCAGTACTACCTCAATATCTTCAAAAAGTTCTGGCCATTGTTTGATTGCCTCCAGAATCACCGCCCCGCCCCGGGAGTGGCCGTGCACTCGAACATTCTGGGTGGTGGGGAGGTTAGACAGCGCCTGGTTCAGAATGCAGGCATCGTACTCGATGGTGCCTTCAAGATGCTTGATCGGCACTTCCCAGTCCGGGGCTTCCGGCGTAATGCCATTCACCGGGATATGGTAATTGCTGCAGGTCAGGAGAATCAGTTCGGTGGTGGGCGCTTCGTAGGCCTGGGTGAAGTAGCAGTGGTTTTCCAGAAATCCATGCACGCCGACAACTGTCTGTTCCGCCTTGCCGCTGTGATTGCGCACGGAAACAGCGCCTTTTCCGACGCGATAGACCTGCCCCGAGAACATTTCCGAGTAGGCGCTTTCAATCGGTTTTATCAGCTTGCGAACATGGCTCGCTTTCATAACTGCTCTCCCCCAGCACGGCAATGGCCTGTAATTGAAACTTCAGTGTGCTGGTATGCCTTGTACCAATACCCAAACAGTACCTCGATTGGGGCTCCAGGTTATTGGTGCTGGATACCGGTCTTACGGTCTCCCGGAGCCAATCGATGACTGATGCGAGTATTTAATAACCATTGCATTTAGGCTTATAACCAGTATAGGGCTGAATAGTTACTTACGTGTAATTTTTTGTAACGCCGCTAGCCCGTGCCTTCTATGGAGCCGGCGGGGCTTGTCTGGCACAATGCGGGGTTCGGTTTTTACTTACCATCACCATTCTTCCAGGGACGTTCGGGTTTGAGTCACGAGCAATCGCACCTTCTGCTACCTGCGGATTCGGCCTGGCTGGCTCTGGAGCGCCCGGAAAACCCCATGACCATCACCGTGATGCTGCGGGCTGATGGTCTGACTGCGCCGCGCTTCCGGGATTTTCTCAGGGTTTACTGGATGGCTTGGGAGCGTTTCCGTTACATGCCGGTGAAGCGGTCACCAGCATGGTGGTGGGAGCCGGACCCGATGTTTGATACCCGCCATCATCTTGACGTGGTGGTAGACTGCTTTACGCCGGCGACGCTCCAGGAATGGGTGTCGGCCCGGCTGAATCAGCCTCTGCCCATGTACCGCCCGCTTTGGAAATTCTGGCTGGCCCCGAATGCTCAGGGCGGCGCCGTGCTGTTGCTGCGCATTCACCATTGCTATGCCGATGGCCTGTCCCTGTTGGGTATCTTTGATCGTCTGTGTCCGCCATCTCCTCAGCAGCACCCTGCTATTTACGGCGCTCCTGAAACCGCCGAATTGGTACGCTGGACATCTGCGGCAAAGGCCTGGTTTGGACAGTTGATGGCAACGGACCCGTCTTCGGAGAGGGCCAGCGGCGGTCCAGGGCCGGGCGATACCAGCGGGAACCAATGGCAGGACGCAGGCCGGTTGCTGGAGCGGGTGGCCCAGAAGAGCCTGAAGCTGATGCACGAATTCTCGGAATTCCTGGCTCAGCCGGAAGATACTGCGACGGATCTGAGGCGTCCGCTTCTGGGGCGTCGGCACTGTCGCTGGTCTGATCCGGTTCCGCTGGCACGTTTCCGGGCCATAGCCAGAGCCACCAACGCCACCATCAATGACGTGTTGCTCAGCTGTGTGGCAGCGGCGATCCGGACTCGTCTGGGTATTGAAGGCGAAGATCTGGACGAGGCTATTCTCCACGCTGCAGTACCTGTCGATATTCGCAGCCGGCTACCTGAAGAATTACAGCCGGCGCCGGGCGCGCTGGGAAATTATTTCGGAACGGTGTTTGTGCCTTTGCCGGTGGATGGCGAAAGCCCTTTGGAGCGCCTCTACCGAATCAAGCATGAAACCCGCAGGCTCAAGAAAGGCTGGCAACCCGGCATTGCCTGGGGGCTGGCGGCCAGTGCCACGGTTATTCCCGAACCCTGGCGGGAGCCGGTTGTCGACGTGTTCTATCGCAAGGCCAGTGCGGTGGTTTCCAATGTGCCCGGTACCGCCGAGGCCCGTTACATTGCCGGTTGCCGGATATCCGAGCAGATGTTCTGGGTACCCCAGGCCGGGGATATCGGTCTGGGTATCAGTATTGTCAGCTACGCTGGCCAGGTGCAGTTCGGCGTGGTCGCCGATGAAGCCGTCATGGCAGACCCCGAGGATTTCCTGAACGATTGCCTGCAGGAGCTGGCACAGTTTCCTGGTGGCCCTTCCGGGGGTTTTTCTGACGGGGTTACTGACAAGTACTAATCCCAAAGTTTCATTTCCAATGCCTCCCAAATAAGCAGAAAACCTGCTCCCTAGGCGGATTCCCCCCCTCTCCGGCATAACCGACCATGGAATTCAGGCGACAGACCGTGCCTGGAGTTACCGGATAAACCGGAACTCCGATCCCAGATTTCCAAAAACAACCGGGGGAACTATGAAAAACAACAACTTCAGAAAGTCAGGGTTAGCAATTGCCATGGCAGCGGCCATGGGTGCCAGCGCCGGCGCCAACGCAGCCGTTGAACTGTATAACCAGGATGGCACCAGCTTTTCCGTTGACGGTTACTTCAACGCTTTCTACGTAAATCGTGACGACAAACTGAACGATATTGGCGATTCACGCATCAAGATGGGCTTTCTGCCGAACACCATCGGCTTCAACTTCAGTAAGGAAATGGGTGATCTGACCCTCGGCGGACGTTCTTCTTTCTGGACCACCATCAATGACAGCCTGGATTCACCCACAGATACCGCCATCGATGTTCGGCAGTTTTACGCCACGGTGAACGGTGATTTCGGCCAGGTATTGATCGGTAAGGATTTCGGCCTGTACGCCCGTTCCAATATTTTCCTCGATGAGATCCTGATGGGGTTCGGTTCCCCGGGTGTGGCGGGCGGTGTGTCATTCGGCAACATTCGCGCCGGCTATCCGTACCCGACGCCCTCCGCCCAGATAACCTACCGCTCGCCTGATATGAGTGGACTCAAGGTGGCTGCAGGTGCGCTGGATCCGGCCGATACGGTCACCGGCGCCAATGACGAAAACTCCGCGCCCCGCTTTGAGTCCGAGGTAACCTACAACGCCAATCTCAATGACGTGGCGCTGACTGGTTGGGTGAACGGTCGCTACCAGTCTGCCGAAAATGGTAGCACCACCGTTGATAGCACCGGCCTCGGTTATGGTGTGAAGGCGTCGGTTGCCGGGCTCACCCTGGCGGCTTCTGGCTTCACCTCCAAAGGCGATAACCCCGTTCTGATTGGTAACGGTGCCGTGACTGAAGACGATGCCGACGGCTTCCTGATCCAGGGGTCCTATGCCTTTGGTGCCAACCGCGTTGTGCTGTCGTACGGTGAAACCGATGCGGAAATCCTGAATCTGGAAACGGAAAGCACCACCATAGGTTTCTTCCATGACGTAAACAGCAACTTCAAGCTGGTTGCCGAGTACAACATGTACGAAGATCGCAACCGCACCACAGGGGCAACCACCACCGAGGCAGACACCATCGCTCTTGGCGCCATCGTTATGTTCTAAGCCGTTACCTGAGCCGGAATGGGCAGGAGAGCCCGTCCCGGCTCCGGGTTGTCTAGGACTAAAGTGCTGGTTTTCCTTTCTGGAAACCGGCAGCGCCGCCAGGCATTGATTCAGGAGGGTTTTTAATCAATGGCTTACGATCATTTTGGCGCGCCCATTAAAAGCACTGAAGTCGCATTGGCTGCGTTTACGGATGCCGTAGAATCGGTGGAAAGTCATCCGTTTTCGAGATACGCGTTTATGAAGCCAGCGACGACCCTGCCTGCGGTCCGGGTGGCGAGTTCCAGTGTTCGCGATCCGATACTGGCCGCCACCAATCTTGCCAGTCAGCTTAGTCACGAGCACCTGGATTGTGTGCTGTTCTTCTGTTCCGCGGAATACGATCTTGGCCGTCTCGGCAGTGCCCTTGAGCATGCCTTCCAGGGTGTACGTGTGTGCGGTTGTACGTCCGCCGGGGAGATAACGCCGGAGGGCTATGGACGCGGGTGTATTACCGCCATTGGTTTCGACAGTCGCTACTTTGCCATCGACTGTGCGCTGATTCGGGAGCTGGATCGGTTTACCCTGCAGGACGCTCAAGGTGTGATCGACGGGCTTTTATCCACCTGTCGAGACGCGAAGCTGGCGCCGGTCAAGGGAAACACCTTTGCGATAACCCTTCTCGACGGCCTTTCCAGCCGTGAAGAACTGGTTCTGGCCACGCTCAATGCAGCGTTGGGCACCATTCCCCAGTTTGGCGGCTCTGCCGGTGACGATGAGCGCCTGGCCAACACCCATGTATTTTATGACGGCCAGTTCCATACCGGTGCGGCCACCGTTTTGCTGGTCAATACGCCTCTGGATTTCCGGGTGTTTTCCACTCACCACATGGTTGAACGCCGCGAAAAGCTGGTGGTGACTGATGCTTGTCCGGAAAGCCGAACCGTCTACGAGCTCAACGCCGAGCCTGCCGCCGATGCCTATGCTCGTGCCGTGGGTGTGGATGTCGATGCCCTGGATCGCAAGATCTTCGCCCTCCGACCGATGGGGGTGAAGATCGGCGGGCATTACTTCGTGCGCTCGGTGCAGAGGGTGAATCCGGACAAGAGCCTGACCTTTTACTGTGCGGTGGAAACCGGAATCGTGATGACCGCGATGGAGCCGGAATCCTTGCTGCACAGCGTGCGCACCCAGATTGAAGCCGCCGAGCGGGTGGTGGGACCGCCGCTGGTGACCATCGGCTGCGATTGCTTCCTGCGCCGACTTGAAGCGGAGTTGACCGGGGAATTGGAAGCCGTCTCGGAATTCCTGCGCCATCATAAGGTGATCGGCTTCAATACCTACGGCGAGCAGTTTGACGGCATGCACATCAACCAGACATTTACGGGGGTGGTCATTGGCCAGCCTGATGTCCGTTCCGGACAAGACTGATATCCCGGCGGAGGATGACCGGGACCGGCGCATTGCTGAGCTTGAGGTCGAGAATGAACGCCTCAAACGAATCCGGGATGCCCTGATTGTCCGGGTTGAATCCGGATCCGCCCACAAGCCGGAACCCTATGCCGCCTTCGAACATTCGGTGGTTCTGGCAGAGCAGGTGCGTGAGCGCACCGAGGCCCTGAATCAGGCCATGGAAGAGCTTAAGGGCAGCAACAAGGCACTGAACCGTGCCCGGGAAGAAGCCGAAACCACCCGCCAACGCCTCAGCGATGCCATCGAAAGCATCGCCGACGGTTTTGTCCTGTTTGACAATCAGCACCACCTGATCCAGAGCAACAGCCGGTTCCGAAGCTACTGGCGCCAGGCGGGTGTCGAGGTGCCTGAGGCGGGCACAAGCATTAATGAGGTCAGGGAGCAGGCCGTCACCTCCGGGCTGATTGTCGAGGAGCACAGTCATCCGGACTCGGAAGGTGTGGTTTTTCTGCTGTCCAACGGGCGCTGGGTTCAGATGACCGAGAGACTCACCAGGGAAGGGGGGCTGGTGGTTCTGTACTCCGACATCACCGACGTCAAGAACAGTGAAATGGCGCGGCGGATCAAGGCGCTGGAGGAAAGCGAGCGCTGGATCCGGGTAGTTACCGACCATGTACCAGCACTGATCGCCTACGTCGGCGCCGACATGACTATCCAGTTCTGCAACAAGGTCTATGAGGCCTGGTACTGCCGAATGGGTGAGTCGCCCCTGGGCAAGCGCCTGGATCATGTGCATACGCCAGAGTTCTATCAGCGCCTTCTGCCCCAGATTCGGGAGGTTATGGATGGCCACAACGTGACCTTTGAATTTGAGGAAGCCGGGGAGCAGGGCGAGGTACGTTACATGCTCCGCTCCTATGTGCCCAATTTCGACGAGCAGGGGGACATCATCGGCTTCTTCGTGCTGATTCGCGATATTACCGACCGCCGTAAGACCGCGCTGGCCCTGGAGCAGGCCTACGACAACCTGGAGCGCCGGGTGAAAGAGCGTACCTCCGCACTCACCGGCCTGAACAGCCAACTGCGCCAGGAAATCACCGAAAGGGCAGCCGTGGAGGCCCGGCTCCGGGATGCCAAGCTGGAAGCGGAGCGGGCCAACCTTTCCAAAACCAAGTTCCTGGCTGCGGTCAGCCATGACCTTTTGCAACCCCTGAATGCTGCGCGGCTGTTCACCAGTGCGCTGCTGGAGCAATCGTTCGGGCCCAAAGCTGAGGGCCTGGTTCGTTCGGTGAGTACCTCACTGGATGATGTGGAGAATCTTCTGGGCACTTTGGTAGATATCTCCAAACTGGATGCCGGCGTCATCAAGCCGGACGTGACCGCTTTTGATCTGCGGGATCTGCTCAACAATATTGCCCGGGAGTTCCGGCAAATGGCTATGGCCGAAGGCCTGAGGCTGGATTTTGTTGCCAGCTCAGCCACCGTGGAATCGGATTCCCAGCTGCTGGCCCGGATTCTCAGGAATTTTCTGACCAATGCCATTCGCTATACTGGCAGTGGCCGGATTCTGCTGGGCTGCCGCCGGCGCCGGGATCATATCCTGTTGCAGGTATGGGATACCGGCCCGGGTATCCCGGAAGACAAGCTCACCGAGATATTCCAGGAGTTCAAGCGTATTCGGCCCGCCGGCTCACAGCCGGATAAAGGGCTCGGTCTGGGTCTGGCTATCGTCGACAAGATCTCCCGGATGCTCGGCCACGAGGTGACGGTATCGTCCATCGAAGGCAAGGGTTCAGTGTTCAGCGTCAAGGTTCCCCTTGGCCGGCTGCAGCCCAGTCAACCGGAGCCGGATCAGAACCACACGGTGTCCTTTGACAGTGGTCTGGGTGGGGCGCGGATCTGGGTGATCGACAATGACCAGTTCATCTGCCGAGGCATGCAAACCCTGCTGGAAGGCTGGGGTTGCCGGGTGGTGACAGCGGTGTCGCTGGAAGACCTGGAGCGCCAGCTTGATCCGGCCAAGGCCAGGGTGGACCTGATTCTGGCGGACTATCATCTGGATAATGATGAAAACGGCGTGGATGTGGTGGCGGAGATCAACGGCCGTCGTCGGTGCCCGGCGCCGGTAGTGATGATTACGGCGAACTACACCAATGAACTCAAGCAGCGTATTCGTGAGCTGGGTCACCTGCTGATGAACAAGCCGGTGAAGCCCCTGAAGTTGCGCAGTGCGCTGAGTCATCTGCTTAGAAGCTGAGGTTACTGGGGGATGTCGGATTAGCCAAGGGCGTAATCCGACAAACAAGCTCTTGGAAAGAGCATTACCGCTTCAGATACTGACTGAAATCCACGTCACTGGCCGAAAGAATTGCCTGCACCCGGTTATGCACCCCAAGCTTGCGCAGGATGGCGGAGACATGGGCCTTCACCGTGGTCTCGGCGATGTTCAGGTTGTAGGCAATCTGTTTGTTGGATTCACCTTTGGACATGCGCTCCAGTACCAGTAACTGCCGGCGGGTGAGGGAGTTCAGCAGTTCCGGGGCGATCGGGTTGTCTTCATGCCGGCTGCGGCGGTTGTTACTTTCCTTGCCGGTGCGGATGATGTCGGAGGGCAGGTACACATTGCCGTTCAGGATTTGCTGAATGGCTTCCGTCATCTGGGCCCGGGGCGAGGATTTGGTAATGAAGCCGCAGGCGCCGTAGGTTATGGCCTGCAACACCACCTGTTTGTCTTCTTCCGCGGAAACAATCACCACCGGAATGGTGGGTGCTTCATTACGCAGTGTAATCAGGCCGGTCAGACCGTGCATGCCGGGCATGTTCAGATCCAGCAGGATCAGGTCCAGATCGTCGTTTTGGCGGGTGATTTCCAGGGCACTGTCAAGGTCAGCGGTTTCGATTATCTCGCTGCCCGCAAAACCGGAAGCGATTACGCTGCTGATGGCTTCCCGGAAGAGCGGGTGGTCGTCGGCAATCAGAATCTTGTAAGCCGGCTCCATGGGTGTTTCAACCTGTTTGTTGTCATTGTCGGGGTTGGCTTCCGAATCATGATAACGGTTTTCGGGAGAGAGTGCGGCATCAAGCTCGTCCAACATGGCGGCCTCCTGTGCAGGGAATCGACGGAGTCGCTGCCGATCCTCTGGTTATTATTGTGATGATTTCATTACACGCGATCTTGCTTCCGGGTTGAATGCGACCATCGCACCAAAAAACAGGCACCAAAGTACTATTCTTGCCCGGCTGCCGGGTTCGTATCGTGAAGGGATGAATCAACAGCCAATAATAAAGCCAGTTTTTCAATGCGTTCTGCCTGCGCCCCGTTTTGTCCATGTGGTCGTTGCCGCACTATTGCTGCTGTCCGTGCTGGTCAGTCCCGCTCATGGCAGAACCGGCAACTCCGAAGAGCTCCCAGTGCTGTCCATCAGCGTGCTACAGTTTGGCACCGCTCACTGGGAGCTGGATCATATCCTGCACCGGGGGCTGGACCGTGAGCACGGCTACCGACTCAAGCTGAAACTCGTCGCCAACCTCCCGGCGTCGCGCCTCGCGGTCACCAGCGGATCGGTGAACGGAGCGGTTGCAGACCTGCTTTGGGCGCAGTCCCGATTTCAGGCCGGCACGCCCTACCTGTATGTGCCGTTCTCGTCCCAGGTCGGTGATATTGTGGTGGCCGAGGACTCCGGTATCGGCTCTGTGGCGGATCTGGCCGGCAAGCGCATTGGCGTGGCCGGCGGGCCCGACAGCAAGGGCTGGATATTGCTGCAGAAGGTTGCGGCCCGAAAGGGAATCAACCTGGCGGATTCCGCCGAGGTCCAGTTCGCTGCGCCACCGCTTCTGAGCCAGGCCCTGAAGCGTGGCCAGGTGGATGTGATCGTCACCTACTGGCATTTTGCGGCTCGCCTGAGGGGAGAGGGCGGCTGGCGTTCCGCGTTCGGTATGTCCGACTTGCTCACCGCCATGGATCTGGACCATAGCCTGCCCATGCTTGGTTATGTCTTTTCGGCGGACTGGGCGGATAACCATGGTCCGCTGATGCGTCGCTTTGCCGCATCTCTGCGACAGGCAAAAGTGGATCTGGTGAACGAAGAATCCCACTGGCGGCGGTTACGGCCCTTGATGGGAAGTCCTGAAGCAGCCGTGTTCCAGGCATTGCGGCAAGGTTTCGTTGCCGGCATACCCGCGCCGGTCACGGATAAACGCATTGCCGATCTGCACCGGTTGCTGACACTGGCAGGGGCCGCCCCGGACAACCTGATGCCGGCGAAGCTGTTCTACCGGAGACAACCGTGAACACCGGCTCCGGCCGCCCGCCGGCCTGGAGTTACTGGGTGGTTCTGCCGGCGTTTGTCCTGCTTTGGACATTGATTGCCTGGTTTATTGAGTCGCCACTTCTGCCCACACCCCTGACCGTGCTGGATACTCTGCTCCGGGAGTCCGCCTCCGGCGAACTCTGGCACCACCTGGGTGCCACCCTCGGGCGGGTTGTTGTGGCTTTTGTTCTTGCCATGTTTCTCGGTACCGCCATTGGCATCGTTATGGGCCGTTCGCGAACTACCAACGCCCTGTTCGATCCATTGCTGGTGCTGATGCTCAACCTGCCGGCACTGGTTACCATCATCCTGATGTACGTCTGGTTCGGCCTGGTGGAAGTGGCCGCCGTGATGGCAGTGGTTATCAACAAGGTCCCCAGCGTCGCCGTCACCGTCCGGGAAGGGGCCCGCAGTCTGGATTATCGCCTTGAAGAAATGGCCACTGTCTACGCCTTCACCCCCTGGCAGCGATTCCGCGAAGTCTGGGTGCCGCAGCTGTTTCCTTACCTCATGGCTGCCACCCGCGGTGGCCTGGCCCTGATCTGGAAAATCGTCCTGGTGGTCGAACTACTCGGCCGCTCCAGCGGCGTTGGCTTCCAGCTGCACATGGCCTTCCAGGTCTTCGATGTGGCTGCCATTCTCGCGTACAGCCTGGCATTCATCGCCGTGGTGCAACTCATCGAACTGGCCATCCTCCAGCCCCTTGAGCGCCGCTCCAGCCGCTGGCGCCGGCCGGAGGCCGCCCATGCTTGAGCTCAGAATCGCCGGCCGCGATTTCGGCCAGCCTGTGCTCGGAGAAGTCTTCGCCACCATCGAACGGGGTGATCGCATCTGCCTGTTGGGCCCTTCCGGCATCGGCAAAACCACGTTGTTGAATTCCATTGCCGGCCTCGACCCAACGGTGCCAGACGACGCAATTATCGGACGCGACAAACTCAGAGTCGGTTACCTGTTTCAGGAACACCGCTTACTGCCTTGGCGGACCCTCAATGCCAACCTCCGTCTGGTCGGTGCCAGCGAGCGGGAGGCCGAAAATCTGCTTGGCCAGGTTGGCCTTCCCGGTTACGGCCACTACTTGCCGGACCAGCTTTCTCTTGGAATGGCCCGAAGGGCTGCCTTGGCACGTTGCCTGGCGGTGAAGCCGGACTTGCTGTTGTTGGACGAGCCTTTTGCATCGCTGGATCCGGTGATGGCCGGCGGGCTGAAAAAACTGATATCCGACATCCTGGATGCCAATCCGGGCATGGCCATGATTTGTGTTACCCACGATGGCGCCGATGCAGAGTTCCTGGCGAACCGTCTCTGGTACCTGGATGGCCGTCCGGCGAGGTTGCAGTGGGATGATGTGGTTGGTGAGCCGGGGTTGATTGACGAGCTTTTGGGCAGGCTTCGCAGCCTGGATTTGGCCGGTCCCTGACCCCTCTTTCAGGGCCCGCTACCACCGGATCACGCAGGCGTGGTGGTCCCCAGTATCTTCGTCCGCTGAGGCCGAAATCCCGCCGTGGCAAGCATCACCAGAACCACGGTTACCCCCGCAGTAATGCCATAGGCTACAGGGTTCCACTCCAGATACAGGGAGAAGCGGATCGCCTCCACCGCATGGGTGAACGGATTGAACTGACACACCCAGTACAACCATGGACTCGCTTCGTTCATTTTCCATAATGGATACAGCGCTGAGGACATAAAGAACAGCGGAAAAATGACAAAGTTCATCACCCCGGCAAAGTTCTCAAGCTGCTTGATCCAGGTGGCGATCAGCAACCCCATTGCCCCCAACATAAGACTGGCCAGCACCAGCGCCGGAAATACCGCGAGATAACCCCACAGTGGAGGCTCCACATCCACCAGCAGTGCCAGTAACAGGAACACATACACCTGCCCAACCGACACCACTCCCATCGCCAGCAGCTTGGTCACCAGCAAAAAAGGCCGGGGCAGCGGGCTCATCAGTAACACCCGCATGCTCCCCAGCTCCCGGTCGTACACCATGGAAAGCGCCCCCTGCATACTGTTGAACAGGACGATCATCCCGCACAGCCCCGGGGCAATATAGGTCTCATAAGTGATGTAGGTCTGGTAGGGCGGGATGATGGAAATGCCCAGAACCGCCCGGAAACCGGCGGCGAACACCACCAGCCAGAGCAGTGGTCGTACCAGGGCGCTGGCGAACCGGGTCCGTTGTTGCCAGAAGCGAAGCCATTCCCGGGTCTGGATACCCACAAAACAGTGCCAGTAATGAGCGGGTTTCATATCATCCGGCTCCGGTCAGGGAATGGAAGGTTTCAGCCAGGTCGCGGGTGCCTTCGGCCTGGCAGATGTCATGGCCCGAGCCGTCTGCCAGCAGCTTTCCTTCATGCAGGATTAACACCCTGTCTTCCTGACGCACCTCCTCGATGAGGTGCGTGGCCCAGAGCACGGTCAGACCGTCAGACTCACAAAGTATGCGCACATAATCGTTCAGCCCCCTGCGGCTGGCGACATCCAGGCCTACGGTCGGTTCATCCAGCAACAGCAGCGAAGGTTCATGGAGCAGCGCCCGGGCAATTTCCACCCGCCGGCGGTGGCCACCATTGAGCTGGCGGACCGCCTCATTGGCCCTGTCCAGTAACCCGAAACGTTCAAGCTCCCGATCGCCACGTGCGCGGGCTTCCTTGCGGGACAGCCCGTGTAGTGCGGCGTGATACTGGAGGTTCTGGCGTACTGTCAGGTCCAGATCCAGCGCATTCTGCTGGAATACCACACCAATCTTGCGCATGGCCTCGGCCGGCTGCTTTTTCAGGGACTGGCCCGCCAGCAGGATATCCCCCTGCTGCAACGCTAATAGTCGGGTCAAAAGACCGAACAGGGTGGATTTGCCAGCGCCGTTGGGCCCGAGCAGAGCGTGGAAATGGCCAGGGGTCAGCGCGAAGCTGACCTCCTTGAGCACAGGCTTGCCGCCGTAGCGAAAGCTGAGGTTGCGGGCTTCTATGGTCATAAAGCAGTCATGAAGTCGGATCGATAACCACGCCCCAGGGGTAGCGGCCTACCTTGATGGATTTGATCACCTTCAGGTCCTCCACATCAATCACCGAGACATCACCGGACACACCATTGGTGGTATAGAGGTGCTTCTCGTCCTTGTCCAGCTCCAGCTGCCAGACACGGGCACCGACCAGCAGGTAATCCAGCACCTTATAGGTCCTGGCGTCCACTACGGCCACATGGTTGGAGGGACCGAGGGCCACGAAGGCGTATTTGCCATCGGAGGTCAACTCGATACCGACCGGCTGCACCCGGTCCTGGTTGACCCCGGGCACCCTGAAGGATAGCTCATGGATCTGCTTCAGGTTATCCACATCAATGATGTGCACGGTGCCGCCGATTTCCGCCGAGGCCCAAGCAATCTTGCTGTCCTTGCTGAACTCCACGTGGCGCGGGCGCTGGCCGACCACAATGTTCTTCTCGATCTTGAACGTCTCGGTGTTGATCCAGTGCAGCATGCTGGTGGTTTCGGAGGTGTTGACCGCCCACTTCCCGTCCGGACTCACGGCCATGCCCTCAGGCTCAATGCCGACATCGATCTGGGCGAGAACGTCCTTGGTGGTCACGTCCACCACCGTCACGATGGCGTCGTCTTCGTTGGCAATGTACAGGTGTGTGTTGTTCGGGTGCAGAGAAAATTGCTCGGGGTCCTCACCGGAGGGCAGGGTATCGACGATCGTGCGGGTGGCGAGGTCGAGGACCTGCACGGTGTCGTCGTCGCTGGCACAGATGTACAGCTTGGTGTAGTCCCTGGAAAGGAGGATGCCCCGGGGGCGGGCGCCAACATCAATGGTATCAACCACTTCCTGGGTCTCAGTATCGATGATTGAAAGTGTGTTGTCTTTCTCGTTGGACACGTAGGCCAGGCTGGCCAGTGCCGGGGTCGAGAGGCCGATCATGGCGCCCAGGACGGCCTGTTTGAACAGCGGTTTCATGGTGTAATTCCTCTTTGTTTTCAAAGGGGTGCGGCCAAGGCGTTCAACCGTTGATCCGGCAGTCACTCTCTGGCTTGTCGAAGCCGAGGGTGTCCATGGTGGTATTGGGGTGCAGGAAGCTCTCGAACGGCGCTCTTGCCACTAATCCATGCGGGTGCACCAGCGGGATCGGCTGGCGCAGCTGGCCGTTCCAATCGCGGTAGGTGAGCTTGCGGCCCTTGAATGCAGCCAGCTGGAAGTTGTCGCTGAACAGGACATTGCGGATATTGGCAGGGGCCGCGCTATCAATATCAGTTACGGCGGTGCCAATAGAGCGAACGGCGGTCCAGGCAGCGTAATCCTCGCTGTTCATGTCACGACCGGCCAGTTCCCGAAACCGGTTTTGCAACTGTGCCGCGCCCCAGCTTTCCACTACCCGGTGCCAGGCAACTGGTTCCATGCCCTGGGTGCCAACTACCGGCCTTGGTAACCAGGTGTTAAACGGCACGTATTCACCGAAATCACCGCGCGCATCGGCCACCACCACGGCATCATAGTCATCGGCCTGGGTAAACAGGGGTAATTCCTGGGAGGCGGTGCGGCGAAGATCGGCGTCAAAGGTCCAGGGCTTGTCCTCAACAATCTTGAGGCCAAAGCGCTTGGCCGAGCGCCGGAAGGCATTCGCCCAGCCTTGGTCAGCCTCGGTCGGCCCGGTAATCAGGAACACGTCCTTCCAGCGTCGCTGGCTGAGCCACTGGCCGAGGGCGTCGGTCAGCATGGAATAGCTGGGCATGGTGTGCAGCAGGTTGGTGTGGCACTGCCCGGTTCGCAGGTCGTCGTCCTTGGCGCCGGCGTTAAAGATCAGGGTGTTGTCGCCGGCCTTGTCCATCATGACTTTCAGTGTCTGGGCCGGCGCGTTCACGACAAATAGCTCGATGCCCTTCTGGCGCATGGCTTCAAAGGCGGCAACGGCCGCCTCCTCCGACTCTGCCACCTCACTCTGCAGCGAATAGGTCTGGTCCAGAAACTTACCGGTGGTGCTGTTATCACCGATGGCCAGCTCGGCACCGCGCAGGCCGGCGTCTTCCGGCTGGGGAATTACATTGGAAAGAACCGGGCCTCGGTCCGGAACCCACTGCAGATAGCCGATCCGCACGTCCAGAGATCCAGCCTGGAGTGGGGCTGCACCCACTGCTGTGCCAACCAGAGTGATCAGTGTTGCGCCCACTGTCCTGGATAGCCGGGGCAGCCGAGCAAGCCGAGCCAGAATCGACATTGGGTTCTCCGTTTGTTGTTGTGGTTTCAGCTTAGAGAAGGGCAAAAGCTCCGGGAATATTCAGAAAGTAGGAATCAGCCAGTACCAAAGGATGAGATTTCAGCTCCGGGACCTCCCATCTACTACCAAGGAACTAGGCCAAAACCCCCAAAGTGGCATTCGGATCGGGCGTCTGGATTCCTAGACTGGGCGATAGCAAGTTGGCACCTGATAAATCCAACAGCCAACCATAGGGAATCTAAAAAGCAGAGGTAGCACCAATGGCAACGTCCTTTTCACTCAAAGCAATTGTGACTTCAGCACTGCTGGGCCTGACCGGCTCCGTTTTTGCGCACGGCAACGTCACACCACAGGAAGTGGATACGGGCAATCTTCCAGAGCTTGGCGATGAGGTCCTTACCGAGAATCCGTTCCGCAAGGGCAACGAATACGGCGAGTTCAACGCCCAGGCGGTCGAGATCGGTGAGAGCGGCTACGCAGGTAACTGCGCCGGCTGCCATGGTATCCGGGCCATGTCTGGCGGTTTGACACCGGACCTGCGGGAACTGACGGAATGGGATGACGAGTACTACATCGGCCGTGTTCGCAATGGTACCGACCGGGGAATGCCGTCCTGGGAAAAGACCCTGGACCAGAACGCAATGTGGGCGATCCGTAGCTATGTGGAATCACTGCCCAAGCCGGAGTAATGCAGCAACCCGATACGGTTTTGCGCCTGAATCCGGGCCGGCCCTGTGCCGGCCTGACGTCGTTGGGAGAAAACAATGAAAATACTGCCTCGAATTCTTGCTCTGCTCCTGTTCACCCAGGTCGTCCTGGCCCAGGGGTTCGACGACGGAGACTCGCTCCTGAACCGACCCGCGGAAAGAACCTACGACATCATTCTTGAGTCCGGGTATCTGAAAGTGGGGTTGTACGAGAACTTTCCACCTTACTCCTATGAAATGGATGGTGAGCCCCGTGGAATTGATGTTGAACTCGGGCAGCGGATCGCCGAGGAAATGGGCGTGGATTTCGTCGTTCACTGGATCGTTCCCGACGAAAACCTGGGGGATGACCTACGTAACAACGTCTGGAAAGGTCATTACCTGGCCAAGCGCCGCTTGGCCGATGTCATGCTCCGTGTTCCCTACGACAAGCAATACGCCTACATGCAGGATTCCACCGGAGAGTACATCAACGAACAGGTGGTGCTGTTCGGTCCCTATCAGCAGGAAACCTGGCAAATAGCCTTTAACCCGGAAACGCTGGACTCGGTGGAAACCGTCGCTGTGTTCCAGTACCACCCGATTGGCGTGGAAATCGATACCCTGCCGGATTTCTACCTCTCGTCCGGACTGCGCGGGCGAATGCGTGAGCAGGTGCGGCACTACCCCAACGTGCGGCAGGCGTTCCAGGCCATGCGAGAGGGCGAGGTCAGTGCCGTGATGGGCATGCGGGCGGAAATCGATCATGAGCTGGCCAAGCCCGAAAACGCGGACTTCAAGGCTGCGGGTAATGGCTTCCCCGGCATCGGCAAACAGGTGTGGGATGTGGGGATGGCCATCAAGCACACCCATCGGCAGCTGGGATATGCCCTGGAAGCCATTGTCGACAAGCTGGTCAAGAGCGGCGAGCTGAATGCGCTGTTTGCCGGTCAGGAGCTGCGCTACAGCGTACCCGCCTACTACCGGGAATTTCTGGATGCGCAGGCCATTGCCCGGGCTGAAGGCGAACGTTGATCCCGCCACCCACCAACCCCGGCGGGCCCTGACGTTCAGGTAGTACGACCAAGTGATGAGAAAACCTGTTCCGGGGGGTAATTGTTGGTTTTCCCGCCAAGGCGAAGAATCTTACCAGAGGCGGGAAAAGTTCCCGGTTCGTCCGGAAACGGAAACAAGAGAACCGAAAACAAGAGAATTGGAGAGCGCAACCATGAGATCGAACAAGTTCGGGATTCACATTGCCGCCAGCACCCTGGCGTTGGCGGTGTCATACGGGGCCCATGCGGTCACCGACGAAGACATCATGAATGATCACAAAACGCCGGGCGATATTGTCAGTTACGGCATGGGTACCCAGGGTCAGCGCTTCAGCACCCTGGACAACCTGAATACCGGCAACATCCAGTACTTGCAGCCAGTATGGGCCTTCTCGTTCGGCAGCGAAAAAATGCGCGGCCAGGAATCGCAGCCGATGATCAAGGACGGCGTGATGTACGTAACCGCCTCCTATTCCCGTGTCTATGCCATTGATGCGATGACCGGCGAGGAAATCTGGCAATACGACGCCCGCCTGCCAGACGGCATCATGCCCTGCTGTGACGTGGTTAACCGGGGCGTTGCCCTCTACGACGACAAGGTCATTTTCGGTACCCTCGACGCCAAGCTGGTCGCCCTGAACAAAGACACCGGCAAGCCGATGTGGATCAAGAAGGTGGCGGATTATCAGGCCGGATACGCCATTACCGCAGCGCCCATCGTGGTTAAAGGCAAACTGATCACCGGTGTTTCCGGGGGTGAATTCGGTATTGTCGGCAAGGTGGAAGCCTATGACCCGAATACCGGTGATTTACTGTGGACCCGTCCCACCGTTGAAGGTCACATGGGCTATGTCTACAAGGATGGCAAGGCCATCGAGAACGGCATTTCCGGCGGCAAGGCCGGCGTCACCTGGCCCGGCGACATGTGGAAAAACGGCGGTGCGGCCACCTGGCTGGGCGGCACCTACGATCCGGACACCGACTCCCTGTTCTTCGGCACCGGAAACCCGGCGCCCTGGAACTCGCACCTGCGCCCGGGCGACAACCTGTTCTCGTCTTCCCGTCTGGCCATCGACCCGGACGATGGCAGCATCAAGTGGCACTTCCAGACGACGCCCCACGACGGCTGGGACTATGACGGTGTCAACGAGCTGATCTCCTTCGACTACCAGGAAAACGGCAAGACCGTGAAAGCGGCGGCAACCGCAGATCGTAACGGGTTCTTCTATGTGTTGAACCGTGAGAATGGTGACTTCATTCGTGGTTTCCCATTCGTGGACAAGATCACCTGGGCCACAGGCCTGGATCCGGAGACCGGTCGCCCGATCTACGCCGAGGGCGGTCGCCCGGGTGATCCCACCGTCACCGCAGGGACCAAAGGCAATCCCGTGCTCGCACAACCCGCGTTCCTGGGTGGCAAGAACTGGATGCCCATGGCCTACAGCCAGGACACTGGCCTGTTCTATGTGCCCTCCAACGAGTGGTCCATGGATATCTGGAACGAACCCGTGTCCTACAAGAAAGGCGCGGCCTTCCTCGGTGCCGGCTTCACCATCAAACCGGCTAACGATGACTACATCGGCGTTCTGCGCGCCATGGATCCGAAAACCGGAAAAGAAGTCTGGCGTTATGAGAATACTGCGCCGCTGTGGGGTGGTGTAATGACCACCGCTGGCAACCTCGTTTTCACCGGTACGCCGGAAGGCTACCTGAAGGCGTTTGATGCCAAGACCGGCGAGGAGCTGTACAAGTTCAACACCGGTTCCGGTGTGGTTGGCACCCCGGTTACCTGGATCATGGATGGCGAGCAGTATGTCTCCGTGGCCTCCGGCTGGGGTGGTGCGGTTCCACTCTGGGGCGGTGAAGTTGCCAAGGTGGTGAAGGAGTTCAACCAGGGCGGGATGGTCTGGACTTTCAAACTGCCGAAGGATCGTGTTGCCAGCAACTGATCCTTGAAAGCACCGGTGTTCTGCCGGTCTGAAAGGGGCTGCCTGCGGGCGGCCCCTTTCTGTTTCAGGCGCGCTTATTCGGGCGTTCAGGCCGCCTGATGCCGTGCGGTTTCCTGCCACAACCTCAGCAGCAGTTTGCCGTATAGCGGCGCGCCCCATCACGAGAACATGTACAACTACTACTCCGACGCCGAAATCGCCGAGCAGGGTATCGAGTACCTTCCCCGAAATCTGGGGGAAACGGTGGAGGCCTTCGAGGCGGACCCGCTGACGAAAGAAGTCTTCGGCGACGCTATGTTCAGCAGTTTTGTCGAGTACAAGAAAGGCGAGTGGGAGAGTTACCAGAACCACGTGTCGTCCTGGGAAATCGACCGTTACCTGAAAATGTTCTGAGCCCGGGAGCAGCAAGAAACGGATGGCAGCACCCGGTGGATCACGGCATAGTGTGGGCGAGTGGAGAGACGGATAAACAGGACCCGAACCATGCCCAGATCACAGCACCACCCGCTGCTATCGGTTTCCGGAAACACGAAGGCCGCAACCCCGGTTGCCGACCGGATGGTGGCCCTGGCCCGCTACATCGAGGCGCATCCCGATAAGCCACTCAGGCTGGCCGATCTCGCAGAGGTTGCCGGGCTGTCCGTCTCCCACCTCCAACGGTCGTTCAAGGACACCTTCGGAGTATCGCCCAAGGCCTATCAGGATGCCCTGCGGATGCGTGCTTTCAAACGGGCGCTGCGAACTGGACAGGCCGTTACAGACGCCATCTACGATGCCGGCTTTGGTTCGGTCAGCCGGGTATATGGTAAGCCGGAACGACAGGTCGGTATGTCTCCATCGAGCTACGGTAAAGGTGGAGATGGAGAGCTGGTTGCCTATGCCTGCCGAAAAACCGCCCTCGGCCTGTTAATGATGGCCGCCACGGATAATGGTGTGTGTTTCGCCGAATTCGGAGTAGATGAAGAGTCCCTGTGGGAACAACTGAGAAAGGAATTCCCGAAAGCCCGACTCGCCCCGTCCGGGGCCAGCGAATCTCCGGAACTGAATGCCTGGATGACCGCGCTGGATGACCACCTAAGCCAGAACCAGCCCAGCCCTGATGTGCCTCTGGATATCCGGGGCACAGCCTTCCAGACAAGGGTCTGGAAACTTCTGCTAAGCGTTCGTGAAGGCGAGGTGATCAGCTACACCGAACTGGCTCAGCGACTGGGTGAACCCAAAGCCGTGCGCGCCGTGGCCTCGGCCTGTGGCCGAAACCGCATTGCCGTTCTGATTCCCTGCCACCGGGTTTTGCGAAGCGATGGTTCCTTGGGTGGGTACCGCTGGGGCCTGGAACGAAAACAGCAATTACTTGATAAGGAGCGACCAGGGGCGGCCGAGTAACACCCCACCCTCGGCATCGCAGCGCCGGGCAAAGTCGGCGTTCTCGCTAAGGAATCCGTAACTTCTCGCTGCGTAACAGAGTTACGGCAGAGTCCATGCCAATTAATAACCGCTTGTTTCTTCTGAACTTTAAATATCGAGGCTGAAGACAGATGCTTCCTGGCGGGGCGAGCGCACAAATTATGTGCGTTGGCAAAAGTGTTTGCGCTGCAAACTCTTTTTGCCACGGTGTACCGGCTCGAAGGCAGTGCTGGCAAGACCCTTGTGCCATCTACTACCAAGGGAGGAGTCTTTCGCCTCCATCGCATCATTCAACTATCCGGGTTTGGCGTCTACATTGTATGGGTAAACGCGAAAGGCTGCGTTGCCCTGCGACAAACACAACAAGAGGTCGAAACCATGATCTACGCACAACCAGGAAAGGATGGCTCCGTCGTTTCTTTCAAATCCCGTTACGAGAACTTCATCGGTGGCGAGTGGGTTGCCCCGGTCAAGGGCCAGTATTTCGAGAACATCACACCGGTAACCGGCGATGTTATCTGTGAGATCCCCCGCTCCGGCGCTGAAGACATCGATCTTGCCCTGGATGCGGCACACAAGGCTGCACCGGCCTGGGGCAAGACCTCGACCACCGAGCGCTCCAACATTCTGCTGAAAATTGCCGACCGCATTGAGCAGAACATCGAGATGCTGGCGGTTGCCGAAACTTGGGACAACGGCAAGGCCGTGCGTGAAACCATCAACGCCGACCTGCCCCTGGCGGTGGACCACTTCCGTTATTTTGCCGGCTGTATCCGCGCCCAGGAAGACACCTCCAGTGCCATCGACAACAACACCGTGGCCTATCATTACCACGAGCCGCTGGGTGTTGTGGGTCAGATTATTCCCTGGAACTTCCCGCTGTTGATGGCGGTGTGGAAACTGGCGCCCTGCCTGGCGGCGGGCAACTGCACCGTAATGAAGCCAGCGGAGCAGACCCCGGCCAGCATCCTGGTTCTGATGGAGCTGATCGGCGACCTGTTGCCACCGGGTGTGATTAACATCGTCAACGGTTACGGCATTGAGGCCGGCCAGGCCCTGGCCACCAGCAAGCGCATCGCCAAAATTGCCTTCACTGGCTCTACGCCGGTGGGCTCGCACATCCTCAAGTGTGCCGCCGAGAACATCATCCCGTCCACCGTCGAGCTGGGTGGCAAGTCCCCCAACATCTACTTCTCTGACGTGATGCAGGCTGAACCGGAATTCATCGACAAGTGTGTGGAAGGCCTGGTGCTGGCATTCTTCAACCAGGGTGAGGTGTGCACCTGTCCGTCCCGAGCCCTGATTCAGGAAGACATGTACGACGAATTCATGGCTAAAGTCATTGAACGTACCAAGGCCATCAAGCGGGGCAACCCTCTGGATACCGAGGTTCAGGTGGGCGCCCAGGCCAGCAAGGAGCAGTTCGACAAGATCATGTCGTACCTGGAAATCGGCAAGCAGGAAGGTGCGGAAGTGCTGACCGGCGGTGGCCGAGAGGAAATGGAAGGTCAGTATAACAACGGTTTCTATGTCCAGCCCACGCTGCTGAAGGGCCGGAATGATATGCGTGTGTTCCAGGAAGAGATCTTTGGTCCGGTAGTGGGTGTAACGACCTTCAAGGATGAGGCAGAAGCTCTGGCTATCGCCAACGACACCGAGTTCGGCCTGGGCGCCGGCCTTTGGACCCGTGACATCAACCGTGCCTATCGCATGGGGCGTGCCATCGAGGCAGGCCGTGTGTGGACCAACTGTTACCACCAATACCCGGCTCACGCCGCCTTCGGTGGTTACAAAAAATCAGGTGTTGGTCGCGAAAACCACAAGATGGCGCTGGACCACTACCAGCAGACCAAGAACCTGTTGGTCAGCTACGACATTAACCCGCTGGGTTTCTTCTGATTTCTTGAGCGGTAAGCGGGCCTCTCCACACGGGCCCGCCTGTGAGTCAGCACACAGGATGTGCACCTTGATTTTTTGGCCCTTCCCAGGGCCTTTTTTCGTTCCAGGCAATGGCTAAGTTCGACAGCGAAATTCCTACAACTTGGGGAGGCACCAAAACAGTTCCAAAGTACCATATTGACCTCCTACCCCCGTCGACTAGGATGAGAAGTGGGTCATCGGCAATATCGTTGATGACCCAACAATGCGCTAACAATTACGACAACAGAGGAAAGCATTATGTGGACCAAACCAGCCTACGAAGATCTGCGCATCGGTTTCGAAGTCACTATGTACTTCGCCAACCGCTGAGAGCTGAAGCGGCCAGCTCCAGAGGCTGGCCGTTTTACTTCCGGAGTTACCCGCCATGTTTATTCACGTTCTGGGCTCCGCCGCTGGCGGTGGCTTTCCTCAGTGGAACTGCAACTGCGCCAACTGCGACGGCTTCCGTAAGGGAACCCTGAACGCACAGGCCCGCACTCAGTCGTCGATTGCGGTAAGCGAAGACGGCGAACACTGGATTCTGTTTAATGCCTCCCCGGACATTCGTGCGCAGTTGGCCTCCTTTCACGCCATGCAGCCGGCCAGAACGCTACGGGATACCGGAATAGATGCCATTTTGCTGATGGACAGCCAGGTGGATCACACCACCGGTCTGTTATCGCTTCGTGAGGGGTTGCCCCTGGACGTCTGGTGTACCGAGCAGGTGCACGAGGATCTCAGTGGGGGATTCCCTTTGTTTACCATGCTCAAGCACTGGAACGGTGGCCTGAACTGGCGCTGCCTGGAAGCGTCAGAACAGAGGTCGTTTGTCATTCCCTGCGCGCCGTCCATCGAACTGACGGCCATTCCGCTGCTGAGCAACGCCCCCCCTTATTCACCGCGCAGGGACAACCCGCACCCGGGGGATAACATTGGTATCTTTCTGAGAGACACCCGCAGCGGGCAAAATGTGCTCTATGCGCCGGGTCTGGGCAGGCCCGACCAGCGTGTTCTGGACTGGATGCAAAAGGCCGATGTGTTACTGGTGGACGGTACCGTCTGGCACGACGACGAAATGATCCGCCAGGAAGTGGGTACCAAGACCGGCCAGGCCATGGGCCATCTGGCCCAGAGCGGACCGGGTGGCATGATCGACGTGCTCGATACGATGAAGGCGAAACGCAAGATCCTGATTCACATCAACAACACCAACCCGATCCTGAACGAGGACTCGCCGGAGCGGGCGGAACTGACCCGCCACGGTATTGAGGTGTCCTGGGACGGAATGCACATCGACCTGTCGGGGCCGCCATGAACGCCAAAGCCAACACCGCCATGAACCGAACGGATTTTGAGCAGGCCCTGCGGAATAAGGGGCAGTACTACCACATCCATCATCCTTACCATAAAGCCATGTACGGCGGGCAATGTACGCAGGAACAGATCCGTGGCTGGGTGGCCAACCGGTATTATTACCAGATCAAGATTCCCCAAAAGGACGCCGCCATCATGGCCAACTGCCCGGACGCCAGCGTCCGCCGGCTCTGGCTGCAGCGTATTCTTGATCATGACGGTCATGATGGCGATGTCGGTGGCATTGAAGCCTGGCTGTCCCTGGCCGAAGCGGTAGGCCTGACCCGGGACGAAGTGATTGACCAGCGCCACGTGCTGCCGGGTGTCCGGTTTGCGGTCGACGCCTACCTGAATTTTGCGCGGCGGGCGACCTGGCAGGAAGCGGCCTGCTCCTCGCTGACCGAACTGTTTGCCCCGGAGATCCACCAATCCCGCCTGGACAGCTGGCCCGCCCACTATCCCTGGATTGAAGAGGGTGGCTACAGCTACTTCCGCAAGCGCCTGTCGGAAGCCAGAAGAGACGTGGAGCACGGCCTGACCATTACGCTCGATCACTTCACCACCGAAAGCCAGCAGGCTCGGGCTCTGGAGATCCTGCAGTTCAAGCTGGACATCCTCTGGGCCATGCTGGATGCCATGACCATGGCCTACAGCCACCGCACGCCGCCGTACCATACCGTAACCGACCAGCCGGTCTGGCATCGGGGACTGTAATGGAGGTTGCCATGTGCCAGATCCCGCGTTTTCGCCGCGGCTTCCGTTTCCAGTGGGAACCGGCGCAGGAAAGTTACGTCCTGCTGTATCCTGAAGGTATGGTGAAACTGAACGGCAGCGCCGGCGCCATTCTCAATGAGGTGGATGGTCAGCGCAGTGTCGCGGAGATTATTAGCAACCTGGAACAGCAATTCCCGAACGCTGGCCCGTTGGAGAAAGACGTGAGTGACTTCCTCCAGGAGGCCCAGCAACAACACTGGATCGAACTGTCATGAGCCGCCCTGAAGCCCCCGCTCAGATCAACCCGGTCAACCCCCATAAGGCGGGACCGCCCCTCTGGCTGTTGGCGGAGCTGACCTACCGGTGCCCGCTGCAGTGCCCGTACTGTTCCAATCCGCTGGACTTTGCCCAGACCGAACAGGAGCTGACCACCGAGGAGTGGGTGAGTGTGCTGTGTCAGGGCCGGAAAATGGGTGCGGCCCAGCTGGGCTTTTCCGGGGGCGAGCCGCTGGTACGCCAGGACCTGCCGGTGCTGATCGCCGAGGCGCGGCAGCTGGGTTACTACACCAACCTGATTACGTCCGGCCTGGGGCTGACCGAGGCCAAGGTGGATGCCTTTGCCAAGGCCGGGCTGGACCATATTCAGGTGAGCTTCCAGGCCTCCGACCCCGAGTTGAACAACGCGGTGGCCGGCTCCCGCAAGGCCTTTGACCAGAAATTGGCCATGGCCCGGGCGGTTAAGGAAGCGGGTTACCCGATGGTGCTCAACTTCGTGATTCACCGCCACAACATCCACCAGATGAACGATATCATGGCCCTGTGTGAGCGGCTGGGGGCGGACTACGTCGAGCTGGCCACCTGCCAGTACTATGGTTGGGCGTTCGAGAACCGGGAAGGGCTGATGCCCTCCAAAGCCCAGCTGGTGCAGGCGGAGCTGGAAGTGAACCAGTACCGCGAACGGCTGCAGAAATCCGGCTCCGCCATGAAGCTGATCTTTGTCACCCCGGATTACTACGAAGAGCGCCCGAAAGCCTGTATGAATGGCTGGGGCAACCTGTTCCTGACCGTCGCCCCGGACGGCACCGCACTGCCATGCCACAGCGCCCGGCTACTGCCTATCGACTTCCCTAATGTCCGAGACATGGATCTGCAAAGCGTCTGGTATGACAGCCCCGGCTTCAATCACTACCGGGGTGATGGCTGGATGCCAGAGCCCTGTCGCTCATGCGATGAGAAGGAAAAAGACTTTGGCGGTTGCCGCTGTCAGGCCTATCTTTTGACCGGCAATGCCGATAACGCAGATCCAGTATGCAGCAAATCGTCGTATCATGATCGAATATTGGCAGCCAGGAAAGCTGCGGATCACGCCACGGCCGGCCTTACTGGACTCGTGTATCGAAATGCGAACAACTCCCGGCTGTTCTTTCGGGGCTGAAGGCCCCTCTCAGAAACCCCTACTGGCAACGTCTGCGCCTGACACCCCCCTGTTGAGTGCCTACGAGGCTTGCGCTGCTCATACCCAACGGTGCGAATTGGCGGTTTCTGAAGCTGGCATTTACTGGTTGCAGACCGATCCGGCTGAAGGCTTCAACACCCTCTGGCACCTTTCCGATCAGGGACCCGTTCGGCTGGGACCTGAGGGACTGAGCATTCGCAGCCGGGTGAACGGCTATGGTGGTGGCGCGTTGGCGGCTTCTGGCCACGGCGTTTTCGTTGTCGGGGATGATCAGCAGATCCGGTTTATTACCCTGGGCGCCGGCGCCTGTACCCGGCTTACTGACGACCCCGACGCGGCCTTTGGCGGTTTGGTTGCCGACACAACCCGGAAGCGGGTGCTGGCGGTTCGTGAAGCCGATGGCCAGCAGCAACTGGTGGCGATCTCGCCAGACGGTGAACTCCGTGTGCTCCATTGCGGCCTGGACTTTTACAGCGCACCGGCAGTGTCTGCGGACGGCGGCGAGGTGGCCTGGACAAGCTGGCAGCTGCCCGATATGCCTTGGGTAAGCAGTCTGCTTTGGACAGCGAGCCTCGACGAAGATGGCAGCCTTTACCAATGCCGGAGCTGGCCAACACCTGCAGAAGCCTCCGTTCAACAGCCGCTGTTTGATGGTAACCGGTTGTGGGTGTTGTCCGATCACGCTGGCTGGTGGCAGCCGTGGTCTCTCAATACCACAGTTGATGAGGGTCAATGGCATTCCTGCGAGTCACCGGACCTGGACCATGCCAATGCGCCCTGGCAACTGGGAGAGTCCCACCACTGCCCGCTGGGGAAAGGTGCCTGGGCCAGAGTGCGTTACTGCAACGGAACCGGAGAGCTATGGCTGGTGCCATCTCTGGGCGATGAGGGCATGCGTATTGCCCGGGACTTCAGCGACTTCCGTTATCTCAGGGCCTCCGGTGGTTATTTCTATTGCATTGCTCGATCCGCAACCCGTCTGGATACGGTCCTGGAAATTGATCCGAAAACCGGACAGGAACGGATCATGGCTGGCGGCGAAGAGCCCATGCCGGGTCTCCGTGTCTCGCTGCCGCTGGATATCGAAGTGCCGGCTTTCAACCATGGTGAACAGCCCATCCATGGGTTTTTGTACACGCCAAGGTTGGCCACTTCCGAATTGCCGCCGCTGATTCTGGTGGCTCACGGTGGGCCAACCTCTGCCGCCTATCCGGTATTCAATCCCCAGGTACAGTACTGGTGTCAGCGGGGTTTCGCCGTTGCGGAAGTGAACTACCGTGGCAGCAGCGGTTTTGGGCGAGCCTTCCGCCTGGCCCTGGAGGGTCGCTGGGGTGAGGTGGATGTCGAGGATATGGAGCAGGCCGCAGATCATCTGGCTTCGTTTGGCCTGGTGGATGGCCAGCGGGTGTTTGTCCAGGGGCGGAGCTCCGGAGGTTACACCGCCTTGATGGCCATGATCCGGAGCCAGAAATTTGCCGCCGGCGCCAGCATGTTCGGGGTGACGGACCCGCTACGATTGAGGGCCATCACCCACCGTTTCGAATCCGGGTATCTGGATTGGTTGCTGGGGCCACCAGACACTTACCCCGAGCGCTGGCGGGAACGAACGCCGCTATACCATGCCGACCGTATTGCCGCGCCCATGATCTTTTTTCAGGGGGGGCAGGACAAGGTCGTGGTGCCGGAACAGACCCGCGCGATGATTGATGCGATGAAGGCCGCAGGCCGAGCGCCCGAACTGCACTGGTTTGAGCAGGAAGGCCACGGTTTCCGGCATCAGGCCAACCAGGCGGGCATGCTTGAATGGATGTTCAGCTTTTATCGGAAGCATAGTCGAAAGGCCAATGAACGGGCGGAGAACTTGAGTTAAACTCTCGGCTATTCCTATAACAACAAGCGGTCGAGTGCAGCCTGATGAGTCACGATATCTCTACCCTGCGAAAGTTTGTCTCACCGGAAATTGTCTTCGGCGCCGGCTCCCGTAAGTCGGTGCCCAACTTCGCCAGTAACTTTGGTGCCCGGCATGTCCTTCTGGTGTCTGATCCAGGTGTGGCTGCTGCAGGTTGGGTCAGCGAGATCGTGACGCTCCTGACCGATGCAGGCATCCGCTCCACCGTATTTACCGGTGTATCCCCAAATCCCAAGGTCGATGAGGTCATGACCGGCGCCGAGCTATACAAATCCAGTGAGTGTGACGTCATTGTTGCCATCGGTGGCGGCAGCCCCATGGACTGCGCCAAGGGTATTGGCATCGTGGCCACGCACGGCCGCAACATTCTGGAGTTCGAGGGTGTGGACACCATCACCAACCCGTCACCCCCCCTGATCCTGATCCCGACCACGGCCGGCACCTCGGCCGATGTTTCCCAGTTCGCGATCATTTCCGACCCGAACCGCCGTTTCAAGTTTTCCATCATCAGCAAGGCCGTGGTGCCGGATGTGTCCCTGATTGATCCGGAAGTCACGGAAACCATGGACGCCTACTTGACCGCCTGTACCGGTGTGGATGCCCTGGTTCACGCCATTGAGGCGTTCGTGTCCACCGGCAGCGGACCGCTGACCGACACCCATGCTCTGGAAGCCATCCGGCTGATCAACCGGAACCTGGAGCCCCTGGTGGAAAACATCGCCAATCCTTACCTCCGGGAGCAAATCATGCTGGCCTCAATGCAGGCCGGGCTGGCGTTCTCCAATGCCATTCTGGGGGCGGTACATGCCATGTCCCACAGCCTCGGCGGGTTTCTGGATTTGCCGCACGGGTTGTGCAACGCGCTGTTGCTGGAGCATGTGGTGGCCTACAACTTCCAGTCTGCAGAGGACCGTTTCCGCCGGGTGGCCGAAGCCATGGACATCGACACCCGGGGAATGAGCAAGCCAGAGATCAAAAAACGGCTGATGCAGCGAATCGTTGAGCTGAAACGCAAAGTGGGTCTGGAAGCACGTCTGGCCCAGCTGGGCGTCAGCGTTTCCGATATTCCCCATCTGTCCGGTTTTGCCCTGCAGGACCCCTGCATCCTCACCAATCCCCGCAAGTCATCGCTCCGGGACGTTCAGGTTGTCTATGAAGAAGCGCTCTGACGTTCACGACGACGAACACGACAGTGGCTACGGAATTGGCGATCTTCTGGGCCTCGGCAGCCAGTCGGTCCGCAAAAACTATTACCCGGCATTGCAAGAGCGGATTGAGGAGCTGGAGCAGGAACGCAATCGCTACAAGTGGCTATTCGAGAACGCTCTGCATGGCATCTTTCAGGCCAACCTGCGGGGTGGCTTTCTGGCCTGCAACCCCGCCATGGCGCGAATTTGCGGTTATGACAATGCTGAGACCCTGACGCAGCGGGTTATCCGATTGCGGGAACAGCTGTTCTGCAGTGCCAGTGAGTTCGATGCTATTCGTCAGGAGCTTTTGAATGAAGGCAGCCTGAGCGCCCGGGAAACCCGCTTTCAGCGGGCGGACCGCAAGCCGGTGCACGTTGCCGTCACCCTGTTGCGCCGCCCGGACCTCGGGCCGGAAGTGGTGGAAGCCTTCGTGGCGGACATCACTGAGCGGGTGTTGGCACGGCAGAAACTGGAGCAGCTGAACGCCACTCTTGAGCGGCGGGTGGAAGAGCGCACCGAGGCGCTTCAAAACGCCAACGTCGGCCTGCGCTACCAGATTGAGGAGCGCGAAAAGGTCGAACGGGAGCTGGTGGTGGCCATGGAAGCTGCCAAGGAAGCCAACCGTGGCAAGGATAAATACCTGGCAGCGGCCAGCCACGACCTGCTGCAACCGCTGAATGCCGCCCGGTTGATGGTTTCCGCGCTCCAGGAGAGCAAGTTGCCGGAGCAGGAGACCCGTATGGTGCATCAGGTGCACCGGGCGCTCGAGGGCGCTGAGGACCTGCTGGCAGACTTGCTGGACATCTCGAAACTCGATCAGCAAGCCATGAAGCCGGATCTGGCGTATACCGATGTGGCCGCCCTGGCCCGGTCCCTGGCAGAGGAATTTCAGGCGGTCGCCACCAGTGAAGGACTGGCCTTCCGGATCCGGACTGTTCCGGTCGTGGTCAAAACCGACCAGCGAATGCTTACGCGCATTCTGCGAAACCTGCTAAGCAATGCCTTCCGTTACACCCGAACGGGTGGTGTCGTGATGGCCTTGAGAGTACGGGGTAACCAGTTGCGGATTGAGGTCTGGGATACCGGGGTGGGTATAGAGGAAGACAAGCTCAGGGAGATTTTCACGGAATTTCACCAGTTGCTGCCCCAGGGTACCGGCGGCCGCCAGGGCGTGGGCCTGGGGCTTGCGATCGTTGAGCGTATGGTCCGGATTCTGGGTTATAACATTGATGTGTCCTCCAGACCCGCGCGCGGTTCCCGGTTTGCACTGACTCTGCCACTGGAGCCTGCGCAAACCCGGCTGGAAATGCCCCGTGGGGGTGCGTTTCAGGGATTCTCCGATGGCTTCGACGGAATCTCCATTCTGGTCATCGACAATGAGCCGGCGGTCCTCGAAAGCATGCAGCTATTGCTGGAACGCTGGGGCTGTGAGGTACTGACCGCCGGCAGTAAGGTTCAAGCACTTGAAGTACTGGAACACGCAGGCCAGATTCCGGCCATTATCCTTGCTGATTGCCATCTGGACAGCGGGCTGACCGGCTACGACGCGGTGCACGCCGTTCGCCGTTACCTCGGCAAGGATATCCCCGCTGCCATCATCACCGCAGACCGCAGTGACGACACCCGCAAGTTGCTGCGCGCCCAGTACCTTCCGATCCTGAACAAACCGGTCAAGCCGAACCGGCTCAGAGCCCTGATGACCAGCCTGCTTACCTCTGCCTGATCATCTTCCTTGCAAAGAAGGGCATTACCACACAAAGAAAGATCCTCCGGACTACACTTAACTAAACTTACCTGAGGCAAATCTGAAGGGAGATTAGCCATGAGTGTTCCGGAGAACAGCCTTACCAACCACGAAGTCACCATATGCCTGGCCGGCGGCGCCGTTCTGGGCCCGTTCAACGCCACCTGGAGCCAGGATTCCGGGGGCGATGTGCGAGAGCTGGTACGTGAATATGATGGCTTCCTTCAGGGCGAAAAACAGCGCCGGTACAAGTTTCACCTGCACGATACCTATACCAATACCGTTCACACCCTGATTCTGAATTTTGAACAGGTAACGGGCATTTGCGACCATGTCCGGCTGAGATCCCATACCGGCGGCTGAGACACAGCCGGCAGCGTTACGTAAAAGCTTGAGAGCTCACAATGTAAACGGATGGACAGGAGGGAGCATGAGCGAATACAGAACGGAATCCGACAGTCTCGGAGATGTACAGGTTCCTGCAACCGCACTCTGGGGCGCACAAACCCAGCGCGCGGTCGAAAATTTCCCGATCAGCGGCCAGCCGATGCCCCAGGCATTTATTGCCGCCGTAGCGCAGATTAAACGTGCGGCAGCGGAGGCCAATACCAGTCTTGGGCTTCTGGATAACGATCTTCGGGATGCGATTGCCGAGGCTTGTCAAAGTCTGGTGGACGGTGACTACGCGGACCAGTTTCCGGTCGACCGGTACCAGACCGGTTCAGGTACCAGCACAAACATGAATGTGAATGAGGTGATTGCGACCATCGCCAGCAATGCCGGTGAGGAGGTTCACCCGAACGATCACGTCAACATGAGCCAGAGCTCCAATGATGTGATACCCACCGCGATTCATGTTAGCGCGATTACCGCCGTGCATGAAAAGCTGTTGCCGTCACTCTCGCACCTGCGTGGCGTGATCTATGAGCAGGAGGCCGCTTTTTCGAACCAGGTTAAAACCGGCCGCACCCACCTCATGGATGCCATGCCGGTTACGCTCGGCCAGGAGTTGAAAACCTGGCGGCAACAGCTGCTCGCTGCGGAAAAGCGGGTGGAAGCGGCGGCGGAGGAGCTGCTGGCGGTGCCCCAGGGCGGTACCGCGGTAGGTACAGGGATCAACGCGTTGCCAGAATTTGCCGGCCAGTTCATCAAGTTCCTGCGGGCCAATACCGGCTACGCTTTTACGTCATTGGAACACAAGTTTACCGGCCAGAGTGCGGTGGATGGTCCGGTGGCTCTGTCTGCTCAGTTGCGGGGTTTGGCGATTGTGCTTACCAAGATCGCCAACGACCTGCGCTGGATGAATAGCGGACCTATTCATGGCCTGGCTGAAATCAGTCTCCCGGCCCTGCAGCCGGGTAGCAGCATCATGCCTGGCAAGGTCAACCCGGTGATTCCGGAAGCGGTGGCCATGGTCAGTGCCCAGGTAGTGGGCCTGGACAGTGCAGTGGCCATTGCAGGCCAGTCCGGAAACTTTCAACTCAACGTAATGTTGCCACTGGTGGCCGGCAACTTGCTGGACATGACAGACCTTCTCGCCAACGCCTCGATTACGCTGGCGGACAAGGCGATCCGCGATTTTACAGTCAACGCTGACAACCTGAATGCCGGGGTAGGCCGGAATCCGGTGCTCGTAACAGCGCTGAATCCGGAAATCGGTTACAGCCTGGCGGCGGATATTGCGAAGGAGGCTTACCGCAGCGGGCGCCCTGTAATCGACGTTGCCGAGGAGCGTAGCGGCTTGAGCCGCGACAGACTGGAAGAACTCATGGATCCGTTGAAGCTGACCCGGGGCGGAATCGCCTGACCGTTGGTATTGCCAATTGCATGAAAGGGAGCCCGCGCGCTTGCTGATATCCATGGAGCTGTTTGTCATGCTGGTGCTTGCCAATGGCGCGCCAGTAGTTGCTGCTGGTCTGCTCAAGGGACTTTGGTCGGCGCCGGTTGATGGTGGCCGCTTGTGGAAAGACGGCCGCCCCATTCTCGGTAACAGCAAGACCTGGCGAGGGGTGGTGTCCGGGACCCTGGTCTGTGGGCTGTTTTCACTGATTACCGGGCTGGGATTCACTTTCGGGATGGTGTTCGGGGTTCTCGGGCTCATAGGCGATATGCTGAGCAGCTTCATCAAGCGCCGTCTGGGCCTGGCTTCGAGCGCCAGGGCGGTTGGTCTGGATCAAATCCCTGAGGCGCTATTGCCCATGTTGCTGGCAATGTGGTGGTTGTCTGTCAGTGGCTGGGTCGTTCTTGGTGTGGTGGTATTCTTTACCCTGTCGAACATTCTCGCCTCACCGCTGCTCTATCGCATCGGTATCCGCCGGCACCCTCACTAATTGCATTGTCAGTCCGGGCCTCGCGTAAGGGTGTGGAGGGTGACCTCCGGAGGGCAATTCAACCGGGCGTTCACCACCGAGGTACCCGCACCCGGTGAGGTGTAACCCTGCATGCCATTCATTCTCCAGTAGCCGCGCCCGAGACTGCGGGGGCAATCGGCATCCAAGGTAATGGGAATGCCGCCTGGCAGGCAGATCTGGCCGCCATGGGTGTGGCCGCACAGAAAGACGTCATAACCGGCGTGAGCGGCTTCCCGCCATATCTCCGGGGTATGACTGAGCAGAATGCTGGCTCCCCCCGCCGGAATGTTATCGCCGGCCCGGTGCAGATTGTGCGCTTTGTAGAAATGGGCGTCGTCCACGCCCGCAAGATATAAGCTTTGCCCCTCACGCTCAAGAGGGACCATTTCGTTCATTAGCAGCTGATAACCCATGTCCTCTAGCGCTGGCACCATGCGCACACTGTCGTGATTGCCGAGCACGGCGTAAGCGTTGCCTCTGATGCTATCGCGTAGTCGGGCCATGCCGTCGAGAGCGTCTTCAATGGGTCCCCAAGTGAGTTTTCGGTAGTCACCGGTCAGCACGCAAAGATCGTACTCCAGGGACTCGACCACGCGCAGAACGGCCTGCAGATTGGCTTCGTCCATATCCACATGCAGATCCGTCAGGTGCAGAATTCGGTAACCCTCAAAGGAGTCAGGCAGGCTGGGCAGGTGAAAGCGATTGTATGCGGTGCTAATGCGCCGGCTGTTGCTCTGGCCACGACCCCACATGCCCACCGATCTCAGGCAGGTGCGGATAAAACCGGGCGCTGTGGTCCAGTTTTCCAGATGGAACGAGCTGTGATCCTGCCCGAATACCTTCGCTTCAGCCTCCCGTTCGATACCGAGTCTCTGGCGGGCATGAACGGGGCCAAGTCTGAGGCTCAGGCGGTATTCCAGGAGTTGGTCCTGATTTTCCGGTGTGCGAGCCCTTGCCGTCATTTTTCTTCCTTTGTATGCCGAGCCGGGCATGGCCGGGGCGCAAAATGGCAAACCCTGGTTGTCATTATGGTTGGCAAACTGGCCGTTTTCCAGCCACAATCGACTTCCTACAGGCAGACAAATCCGAACGGAGAGGTCACCATGACGACATCGTGCAGTATCCCGGGTCTGAAAGTACCCCGAAGCCGTTTTCCGGATCCTGAGCGGGATCTGCCTGCGGCAGAGGGTGAGCAGCGAATCGTTCTGGCTGGCGGCTGTTTCTGGTGCGTCGAAGCGGTATTTCTGGCCATCGATGGGGTAACCAGCGTGCAGTCCGGTTATGCCGGAGGGCATTCCAGCTCAGCCAACTACGAGGCCGTGTGTACCGGCACCACGGGGCACGCCGAGGTGGTGGATGTTCACTACGATCCGGCAAAGGTCGGTTTTGGTGAGCTGCTCAAAGTGTTTTTCTCCGTGGCCCATGACCCTACCCAGCTGAACCGTCAGGGCAATGACCGTGGCACCCAGTACCGTTCAGCCGTTTTCTACGAAACGCCGGAACAGAGACAGGTAACCGAGGCCTATATCCACCAGCTCAATCAGGCCGGCGTCTATCCGGACCCGATTGTGACCACGCTGGAACCGCTGGAGGCGTTTTACCCGGCGGAGGAGTACCACCAGAATTTTGCCGCCCGGAACCCGTACCAGCCCTACATCATGGCCGTTGCCGCGCCGAAGATGGAAAAACTGGCAGACAGTTATGGTGACCGCCTGAAACCGGAATTCACGGACAACGACACAGACAGCATGGCCTGAGGAGGCACAAATGGGAGTTTCCGCTGCAGGTTATGACCTGACACCACTGACCAAAGCTCAAGTTGAGGAGAAAGCCGCGGATCTGACGGCTGATGAAAGACGTGTGCTGCTGGACCATGGGACTGAGCATCCGTTCTGCGGCACCTTGCTGGACAACAAGAAAGCCGGGGTTTACCACTGCCGGCTCTGTGACCTGCCGCTGTTCAGTTCCAACTCCAAGTTTGATTCAGGAACCGGCTGGCCAAGTTTCTTTCAGCCTTTTGATTCTGACCACATACGCTACATCGAAGACAACAGTATGGGTATGACCCGCACTGAAATCCGGTGCCCGCGGTGCGACAGTCATCTGGGACACGTCTTCCCGGACGGCCCGCCACCGACCGGCCAGCGCTACTGCCTGAACTCGGTCGCGATGGTGTTCAAGGAAAACGGCTAAACCTTACATCCCGGGGCGGTCCCGTCCCGGGATGTTACTTATCCCCACCGGTAACCCTGGCGACATAATCTGCCACTGCTTCAATTTGTTCTGACGACAGAGATTCGTTGAACGCTGGCATGATGCCAACGCCGCCGCTGACCGCTTTGATAACCCGTTCCCGGGACGGTTTCAGTTCGTCCAGATTTGGGCCGATAGCGCCGGCAGAGTTTGCGTCTGAAAGGGTGTGACACACAGTGCAGGAAGGCTGGGCCTCCTGGGTGAAAACCTTTTTCCCCTTCTCTATATCATCGGCCTGTGCCAGACACGAAAGTCCAGCCAGGGAAACCACCAACAGTACTGCCGCCTTTCTCATTTTCTTGTCTTCCGGGAGAATTGGGGTGGCCGTTCTTCCGGCCAGCCCCGTGGGCGCTCAACTGACGGCGACCGTCACCCCGTGGTCACTCCAGCCATTGTGGCCATAGCCTCGTTCGTTATCAGTCCGGCCTTCAGGCTGGCTGTTGCCCTGGGTATCCGTTGCCCGGCTGACAATGCGATGTTCGCCGGATGACAGGTCTGCCGCCAGAACGAAAGGGCGCCAAGCGTAGGGGCCCAGATCCGGGCCCAGGAAGCGGGCCTGTTTCCAGGTTTCGCCGCCGTCCAGGGAAACGTCCACTTTTTCCACGGCTGCGTTGCCGCCAAAGGCCACCCCGTAGATCATGTTCCGGCCAGCCCGGGCGGTTTCCAGCGGCGCCGTGACCCAGGATTTGACATTCATCTCCCACATGGACGGCTGGTCCGGCGCGCCTTTTACGCCGACGTCACGTATCCGGTAGCCGGAGGCCTGGATCTTGGCATCGGTCTGATTCTCGGTAAAGGTTATGTTCTTGACATACTTGACGTTGTTCACGCCGTAGTAGCCCGGCACCACCATGCGCAGTGGACCGCCATGGGTTCGGGGCAGTGGTTCGTCATTCATCTCCCAGGCCAACAACGCAGTTTGCATGGCCCGGGTGGGAACTGAGCGCTCCACAACGATTGTCTTGGGGTCAATCCCGTCAGGCAGTGATTCACCGCCGGTGCTGGTGATATAGCGAGTACCTTCTGCCGGCCCCCCCAGGGCGTCCACTACATCTTTCAGCGGTACGCCGGTCCACATGATGCAGCCTGCAGCGCCAACAGACCATTGGGTGCCGCTGGCACCGTGCGGGAAGAAGGCGCGGCCGTTACCGGAGCATTGGAGAACGGACGCGACGGTGGTTACCCCCAGCTTTTTGAGATCCCCGACCGTCAGGGTGCGAGGATTTTTGACGCCTTCGATGCGGACTTCCCAGGCGTCCGGGTTTTCGGTTATCGAAGCCGGCGGCGCAGGTAGGTTATTGCGGACGAACAGGCGATTGCTGGAGGTAATGATGCCGTTTCCGATGGCGCCTCGCTGGGTTTCCATGGTGTTTGCGCTGTGCACTATCAGGGCGTTGCGTTCTTTCCACGCGGCGTAATCGGGTAGCGATTTCGGCTCTTCGGCCCTGGCCAGCGGCGTGAAGCCGAGCAGGCTTACGGCGGCCATGGCGCCGGCACTCCCGAGAAGGAGGCTTCGACGGGTCGAGTTCTCAAGGCCCGGATCATTCGGGCCTCGCTGTAAGGCTGTTTTGGGGTTCATGATCCCTCTCTCCTTGTTGGACCTGTCGTTAGACGGTGATGATCTGCTCGGCTGACATGAGCAGGGAATATCCTTATTATTTATAGATCCTGATCAATAATTGAGCAATATTTTTGTGGGTTTTTCGGGACAGGAGGTACTGCTGGCGAGACTGAGGACCTTGAGAGTGGGAAGTTAGAGTATTGGTGAAGCCGGGCAGCCCGGCTTCACTTTTGGCGGCTCAGGCGATTCCGGCGGCGACCACCGTGGAGAGCAGGTAGCCAGTGTACGCGACATAAACCAGCACCAGGATGGTACCATCAGCCCGGCTGACCAGTTTGCGCCAGCCGGTCAGACCATAGCCCATCAGGAACAGGCCAACCGTTAACGCCAGCATCAGTGTCCAGTCCCGGTAGAGGACCTCCGGATCAACAGCCAGTGGCTGGATCACCGCAGCCAGGCCGACGACGGCCAGGGTGTTGAAAATGCCCGAGCCCAGAATGTTGCCAAGAATCAGGTCGTGCTCGTTCTTCTTGACGGCTGCGAGGGCCGAGGCGAGTTCCGGCAGTGATGTACCAACGGCGACGATGGTCAGGCCGATCACCAGATCGCTGACGCCCAGGCTCTGGGCAATGAACACCGCGCCCCATACCAGCAGACGGGAGCTGACGACCAGCAGGATCAGGCCGATAACCAGCCAGATGACAGCTGTCTTAAGAGGCATGGGGTGGGTGACGATTTCGGTATCGATCTCACCGGCCAGCGCGTCGGCCTTGCCTTTCATACCCTGATAGATGGACCAGCCCATTACCGCAGCAAAGACACCCAGAAGTACCCAGCCGTCCAGGCGCGATAGTTCGCCGTCGAGCAGTTGGGCGCCGGCAATCAGCGTCAACACCACCAGCAGGGGCAACTCCTTGCGAATGACCTGAGAGTGCACGGCAATCGGCGCGATAATCGCGGTCAGGCCGACAATCAGGGCGATATTGGTAATGTTGGAGCCGTAACCATTACCCAGGGCCAGGCCGGGATTACCGTCCGCGGCAGCCATGGCGGAAACCGCCAGTTCCGGGGCTGAGGTTCCGAAACCGATGATCACCATGCCGATCAGCAGGGTTGGCATGCCCAGGTGTTTGGCGGTTGCCGCAGCGCCCTCCACGAACTTGTCAGCACTCCAGACCAGCAGAACCAGGCCGGCGATGATTGCGCCAAATGCCATTAGCATAGAAAAACCTCAGTTGATGAAACGTCCAAGCATGTAAACCCCGGCATAACCCAGTGTGTAGGCTGCGAGAAGGTGTGCAAGATACCGCATGTAGGCCGCAAAGGTCAGCCCCGGGATTTTGCTCATGGCCACTATCCCTGCGGCCGATCCAATCACCAGTAATGAGCCACCCACGCCGACCGCGTAAGTCAGTCCCATCCACTCGCCGGGGCTCATGTTGATGCCCGCCTTCAGCAGTGCTGCAGTCAGCGGTACGTTATCGATAACCGCCGAGAAAATGCCCATCAGGTAGTTGGCGTAAAGTGGCGGCAGAACGTCGTATATGGCCACCAGGGAATTGAGTGCATGAATCTCCTTGAGCATGCCCACCAGCAGCAGGATGCCCAGGAAAAACAGTAAGGTCTCAAATTCGATAATGCGGATGTATTCCAGAATCGGGTCCAGATCGGAGTCATCACTCATGAATCGCGACACCAGGAACATGATCGAGAGGCCAAACAGGAAGGTCAGTACCGGCGGGATGCTGAACAAGGCGTTGCCGGCAATGGTGCACAGGATTGTTAACAAAAACAGGCCGCCGATGATGGCGTCGACGGGCCGAACCGGGGTGGTGTTGGCGCGGAGTGTGATCGTCCCTGTCAGGCCTCCTGACAGGAAAAGGGCCAGGATAAAAACCGTGATCGAGGCCGGAATGGCCAGCGTCAGCAAGGTCAGTATTTCCACCTTGTCTGCCAGAAAAATCATCAGCGTAGTGACGTCTCCGGTGATCAGTGATACGCCTCCTGAGTTGACTGAAAAAACGACCAGGGTGACGAACTGGATTCGCTTTTTCAGCTCTAGATTCAGAGAAAGAATTAGTGAACATGAGACTAAAGTGGCGGTGATATTGTCTGCCAAAGAGGAGAAGATAAAGCAGAAAAGGCCAGTCAGGAACAGTAGCCTCCGTTCGCTCACCTGCTTCGGCATGATCAGATAAATGACGTTTTCGATCATGCCCTTCTTGTTCAGATAAGCAACGAAGGTCATGGCTGCAACAAGGAACAGCCATAGCCCCGCGATTTCGCCAATGCTTTCTGAGAGGCCTTCAGAGATGGCAGAGGTTTCTTTCGGGTTATCACTGAACAGAAACAGAAGCACCCAGCTCATGGTGCCAAAGAACAGTGTAACCTTGGCCTTGTTGATATGAATGACTTCTTCAAAGATGACGCCTAATAGCGCCAGAACCGCAAGAATAATCAGAATTACTTCAAGGGCAGACATTGGGAAATCCCGTCCTGGTTTAGGAATAAAGGCCGGAGCCGGCCGGGCCGATAATGCGGCCGGATTTTAGACCTTTGACCCGTAGCAAGCCACTGTTCGTAAAAGGGACCTGAAGCATCCAAACATCGGCAGCAGTCGAAAAAAACGAATCTATTGACAATCGCAATTTATTATTTCGGTCAAAATCGGGATAATCTCGCGCACATTCAGACCGGAAGCAGACGGCGGCGTCGTTTACCACCTCGCGCCCGGCCGGCTTCCGACAGGCCTTCTTGCTGATCGTGAGGGGGCGAAAAGCTCAACATTAGCTAGGGTGAAAACCAATGGCCGTTAGACAGGCAGACGTAGTGCTGGTCGGCGGTGGCGTCATGAGCGCCACTCTCGGTATGATGCTCAGGCAGCTGGATCCGTCCCTGGACATTGTCCTGGTGGAGCGTCTCGACCACGTTGCCCATGAAAGCACGGACGGATGGAACAATGCAGGCACCGGCCACGCCGGGTACTGCGAGCTCAACTACACTCCCGAAACCGACGATGGCGACGTCGCCATCGAACGCGCCCTGCAGATCAATGCCCAGTTCGAGGTTTCGCTGCAGCTCTGGTCGTATCTGGTTGAGCAGGGCATTTTGCCCGAGCCCACCAGCTTCATTAATCGTACGCCGCACCAGAGCTTTGTCTGGGGTGAGAAAGATGTGGCTTTCCTGAAACGCCGGTTCGAGCGTCTGAGTGCTCATCACCTGTTCCGTGAAATGGAATACACCGAGTCCCCGAACGACCTGGAAGAGTGGATGCCCCTGGTGGTCAAGAACCGGGACCCGATGCAGCGCGTGGCTGCCACCCGGATCAGGCACGGCTCGGACGTGGATTTTGGCTCCCTCACTCGCAGCATGGTGAAGTGGCTTGAAACCCAGCCCAACTTCGAGCTGATGACCAGCTGTCCCGTGCACTACATCGACCAGCGTGACAATGGCCGCTGGAAAGTGCGTGTCAAAAATCAGAAAACCGGAGAACTGACCAAGCTGGAAGCCGGCTTTGTGTTCCTGGGAGCTGGCGGTGGCGCGCTGCCACTGCTGCAGAAATCCGGTATTGATGAAGCCCGTGGCTACGGTGGTTTTCCGGTCAGTGGTCAGTGGCTGGTATGTCGTAAGCCGGATATCGTTGAGCAGCATCACTCCAAGGTCTACGGCAAGGCGCCGATCGGGGCGCCCCCGATGTCCGTGCCACACCTGGATACCCGCATCATCAACGGTGAGCCGGCATTGCTGTTCGGGCCCTTCGCGGGCTTTACCACCCGGTTTCTCAAGCAGGGCTCCATCTTTGATCTACTCGGTTCAGTGAAACCTACCAATCTGCGGCCAATGCTCTCGGTCAGCAAGAGTAATATGGACCTCACCCGCTACCTCATTGGCGAAGTGTTCCAGTCGCACCCGGACCGAATTGAATCACTGCGCAATTTCTTCCCTGAAGCGAAAGAGGAAGACTGGCAACTTCGGATGGCTGGCCAGCGGGTGCAGATTATCAAGCAGGTCGACGGTGGTGGCGGCAAGCTGGAATTCGGCACCGAAATTGTGGCGGCCAAAGATGGCACGCTGGCAGCATTGCTGGGGGCCTCGCCTGGAGCGTCCACGGCAGCCAATGCAATGATCAACGTTATCGAGCGCTGCTTCCCGGAGAAGATCAAGACGCCGGAATGGCAGGGGCGCATGAAGGAGCTGGTGCCGTCCTATGGCCAGTCCCTCGTGAATGATGAAGCGCTGCTGACCAAAGTGCGCGAACGGACCCTGTCTAGCCTGAAATTGGGCTGATATTCCCAAACGATCTAAGAAGATGGAAAGCACTGTGATTGCTGGATTCTCTCCAGGCAGCCACGGTGCTTTTTTTGGTGAGGTGGGTCACAAAATTTGCGATTTTGTGCTGTCCGCGTAGGGTTGTAAGGCTAACCCTTAGTAAAGGAGAGTCTATGACCGAGCAAAACTACAATCCTGAGAAAGGGTATATTGCGCTGTTGGGCTGGAGCCTGAATGCCATTGAAGCAGCCGACAAGTTCGACCGCCGTTACGTGGTCGTCGCCCCGGACTGGGCAGAAGCATACTGCACTGAGCACGACATCCCTTACGTGCCCTGGAACTTCGAGCGACTGAACGACCGTTCCGTCGAGATTGCCCATATCCTCCAGGATAAGGGAGTGGACGTCGCCATCCCGCTGTTTGAAGAGACCGTGGAGTGGGCCGGTGCCATCAACTCGGTGCTGATGGGCAATCCAAGGCTGTTTGGTCAGGCCATGTTGCTGCGCGACAAGGCACTGATGAAGCGGCGAGCCCAGCTGGGCGGTATTCGCGTGGGCATTTTTGAAGAAGCCCATGACCGCGATGACGTCATCCGGTTCCTGAAGCGGGTAAACCAGACCCTGCTGAAGCTGGACGGGGATCCCAACGATCCCATTCACCTCAAGGCCTTCGACAAGGCTGGCTGTCTGGGGCACCGGGTAATTCGAACCCCGGATGAAGTGGACACCATTCCTGATGAGGAATTTCCGGTACTGATGGAGTCCCACCTGGATGGCTGGGAGTTCGCTGTCGAGGCCTGGATTCACAACGGAAAGATCCGCTTCCTCAACATTTCCGAGTACGTCACTCTCGGTTATTCAGTGTTTGTGCCAGCCACGCCGGATCTGGAAAAATACCGCGCCCAGATCACCGCTGAGATTGAAAAGCTGATCAAGACCTTCGATATTGAATTCGGCTTTGTCCATCCGGAGTATTTCGTGACCAGCGACGGCACCATGTACTTTGGTGAGGTGGCCTACCGTCCGCCCGGCTTCAAGGTTTTTGAGCTGCTGGAACGGGCCTACGGTTTCAACGCCTACCAGGGCATGATTCTGGCTTTCGATCCGAAAACCACCGAAGAGGAAATCGCCGCCTTCTTCCCGAAAGAAGTGGTGGATGCCAAAGGTTACGCCGGCTGTTTCGGTGTTTACCCGCGTCGCCGCGTCGTCAGCCGTCTCGAGATTCCGGAAGAGACCGAGAATCACGAGTACTTTGAATCCCATGAACTGACGCCACCGGTGGAAGAGACCGTTACCAAGCGCACCGCGTTCGGTACCCACTGGGGACTGATTTATTTCTTCGGCGAAGACCCGTATGTCATGCGGGATCTGCTCAAACATCAGGAAGAACTCGATTTCTATGTATAATCGAGGCATGCATTAACGGAAAGGGTTTGATGCAGGCCCTGAGGAATCACGTTTGAGTGAAAATCAACCGGCCAGCCAGGCACCAGTGGTCAACTTTGACAAACTGGTGCAAAAACTGGACGAGTCCATCGTAGCGATGGAAGAGAGCCGGCCTTTTGCAAAGGCCGGCAAACTTCCCAAACTGTTTGATATTGCCCGGCGGGTGCTTTTGCAGCCGGACGGATGTCAGGCCATCGAAGCGCGAGCACAGCGGCTTGAAGAAGCCGGCGTGTTTGAAGGCACCGACTGGGCTGATCCCGCCACCCTTCTGCCGTCGCTCACCCCATATTCCCTGCAGAGCCAGAATGCCGACACCGTGGTGATCGAGGCCTTCAGTGAGCTCCGCCTGTTATCAGTCGCCCGGGGCAGATACCTGCATCCGAGCGTTTCGGCGGAGCAGGCCCATCACTATCTGACCCAGGTGCTGGCCATTAATCTGGGCCTGCTGTTCGGGATGACCGGTGAGGCAGAGCGGGAGCAGGGCAAACTGGCACGGATCAGTCAGTCCCTGGTTCAATATGTGGCAAGTCACATCGGCTATGAACACGTCATCGACAGCCTTATCGAGGAGATCTGGCGCATCCTTGAGCAACGGCCGATCCGGGTGAGTGATGTGCGCCGGATGATCACCCAGATTGCGATCTGCCGGGCAGATCCTAGTGCCGATCTGGGCGGTGCCGGCCGTGGTGCCGACCGGCTCATTTCGAGCCTGTACGGGCCAACAAGGGCCTGCAGTGAGGATCCCGGCACCACGGTGTACCAGGAACGGCTGGAGACCATGGACAATGCTGCGTTACAGAACGAAGCCACCGGTTTTGCCCGTTCCATGCACGACACCGGTCTGGTCTCGCCCTACCATGCCAGTTTCGTGCGGTTCATTCTGGAGGGGCAGGATTCCCTCTTGAGTGAGGCTCTGGGCTTGTCGAGCACCGGCCGGGATTGCCTGCTGTGTTACCGGGACCTGGTGCGTACCCTGATTGAAGAGTCCATTTTCCCAGAGACAGCCCAGGGCCTTTATGGCCTGGCCCTGCTATTGGAGCGTGGTATTCTCTACCAGCCTCCGGTGGCGCCGGCGCTCTGGCGCCAGGTAAGGCTGTCGGTTTGCCCCGAGGCCCGGGAGCGTCTGCAGTTTGCCTATGGCTATCAGCCCCAGCCCGCTGCCTGGCTGATGCAGGGCGTGATGAACATGCTGGGGCAGCCGCTGGGCGTGGGGCAGGGCAACAACCCCACTTGCCAGTCTGCCCGTGCATTGTCCATGTGGGCCTATAATGACCCGGATTACCTGTTGCAGATGGTCGCCTGGGCGGCCCGAGACAATGAAATTGTCATGCACTTCGAGGGCCAGCCGGTTTCCTCCGCCCGAAGCGGGGGTGGCGTGGCGTCGGAAGTGACTCTGGACCTAGACCCTGTCTCTCTTGTGGTAGTGCCGCACCTGGACCGAATCTACGCTGAGATGGGCCGCTTATGCGTCGGCCGTGAAGGTGACCCCCATAGATGGGTGAACCCTGAATTCCACGGCTGGTCCGCCGGTCGCGGGTTTGCCATCAATGTGGATGTGGCAACCGGCAAGCTCACTGACCTTGAAGGGTTTATCCGCCACTTTTATGCCAGTTACCATCCCTACTACAACGGCAATCAACCCCTGATACACCCCCAGCCGGCGGGTATCGCGGTTACCGACAGTGCCGCCCGGTTCATAGGCTGGCACGCCATTACCATTCTTCGGGTGACACTGGATCCGGAAGGTGAGATGCGGGTGTATTTCTTCAACCCGAACAATGACAGCGGCCAGAACTGGGGTGACGGAGTGCAGGTGAGTACCTCCGGTTGCGGCGAGCGTTTCGGGGAATCGTCACTGCCTTTTGAGATGTTCACTTCACGGCTTTACATCTTTCACTACGATCCACTGGAGCGGGGTGAGCCGGCAGGAGTGAACGAAGAAGAGCTTCGCCGCGTAACAGAGGGTGTGTATCGCAGCTGGGGTGCAGACCGGGTGCCCGCCGATGCATTACAGGCAGAGGCACCCATAATCGGTTGATCCCGAAACCGGCTGATCACCTGGAACTCATTGATCAAGAGGAAGGTCATGGCCAACGAGCATCATCCAGCCGGTAACGGAGCCGAGCTGTTTATCCGGGCGCTGGAAAATGAAGGCGTTCAATACATTTTCGCGGTGCCAGGCGAGGAAAATCTCGCGTTTCTCGAAGCCCTGAGAACCTCCAGCATCAATCTGGTGCTTAATCGCCACGAACAGGCGGCCGGCTTTATGGCGGCCACATACGGGCGTCTGACGGGCCGTGTGGGTGTTTGCCTCTCCACTCTGGGGCCCGGTGCCACCAACCTCGTTACCGCTGCTGCCTACGCCCAGCTGGGCGGCATGCCCATGATGATGATCTCAGGCCAGAAGCCGATCAAATCCTCAAAACAGGGCCTGTTCCAGATCCTGGATGTGGTGGATCTGATGCGGCCGCTGACCAAGTACACCCGGCAGATCACCAACGCCAATACCATCCCCGCCAAAGTGCGAGAAGCGTTTCGGTTGGCCTCGGAAGAGCGCCCGGGGGCGGTGCATCTGGAACTTCCGGAAGACATAGCAGCCGAGACGCCGGAATCTGATACCCACATCTTCAAGCCCAGCGATGCCCGCCGGCCCTCGGCCAGCCAGAAGAGTCTGGACATGGCCTGCGACATGCTGAGGGAAGCCAGGCACCCGCTGATCATGATCGGCGCGGGTGCCAACCGGAAGCGCGTATCCCAGGCGCTGCTTCACCTGATGAATGTTACGGGTATTCCGTTTTTTACCACCCAGATGGGCAAAGGCGTTGTGGATGAACGGCACCCCCGTTACCTGGGTAATGCCGCACTCTCTGCCGGCGATTTTGTCCACTGTGCCATCGACCGAGCCGATCTGGTGATCAACGTGGGCCACGATGTTGTGGAGAAACCACCGTTTTTCATGACCCCCGGCGGCAAGAAGGTGATTCATGTGAATTTCAGCGCGGCCGATGTGGACCCCGTCTACTTTCCCCAGCACGAAGTGGTGGGGGATATCGCCAACAGCGTGGAGTACATGGCGGAGCATTGTGGCCAGTGTGCCAACCATGATTTCACCCGCTTGATGGAGGTGAAACAGGCAGTGGATTCCCACTTGCAGGAGCGGGCCGAAGACCCCCGTTTTCCGGTGATTCCCCAGAGGATTGTCCATGACGTGCGACAGGTTATGCCGGAGGATGGCATCATCACGTTGGATAACGGCATGTACAAGCTCTGGTTTGCCCGCAATTACCCGGCTTACGACAACAACACCGTCTTGCTGGACAATGCCTTGGCATCCATGGGCGCCGGCCTGCCCAGCGGCATGATGGCCTCCATGCTGTATCCCGAACTCAAGGTGATGGCCATCTGCGGCGATGGCGGCTTCATGATGAACAGCCAGGAGCTGGAAACTGCAGTGCGCCTCAAGCTTAACCTGGTGGTACTGATTATCAGCGACAACGCCTACGGCATGATCAAGTGGAAGCAGGGGCAGGAGGGCTACACCGATTTTGGGCTGGACTACCGCAACCCTGATTTTGTTACCTACGCTCAATCCTACGGCGCCGAAGGGCATCGCATCACCCGGACAGAAGACCTGCGGTCTACTCTCGAAAACGCCCTCTCCGCAGGCGGAGTCCACCTGGTCGAAGTGCCGGTGGATTACAGCGAAAACCGCCGGGTCTTTGATGAGGAACTGGCGGAGCTGACCTGCCGGCTCTAGCTGCATCTGGCCTCTGCCGTTTGCCCGGTCAGAAAAACAGGGTGATCCCGGATGAGAGCTCGATGTTGTGAGTGAGCTGTGACTGGCGAATAAGGTCACTTTTGAACATGTGATCCCGGAAATCAACATGCACTGTCAGCCAGTCCAGCAACACAATTCTGAACCCGGTGCCGAGCGTCGTGGTGAAATTGTTTTCCCCCCCGAAATCGGTGTTTCCAACACCTCCTACCAGATAAAAGGCCGAGTTGAAGGCCAGCGAGTCGCTGAAAAAGATCTCGCCTGGAAAGATGTTATAGCCCACCAGAAAATCGTAATAGCTGTATTGGCGATCGGAGTCCGTCAGCAGGCGTACGTTGCTTCCACTGAGTTCCTCGAATGACGTCAGGCCTGCCTCGGTAAAGCCATAGTTGAACTGCAGAAAGAAGTCCTCGGTGGCGTGGAAGGCCGCGCTGACGCCCAGTAGCGGCTCGCTGCTGAAGTTGTCAATAGTCATCAGCCCGCCAAAGGCGCCAATCTCGAAGAATTCTGCGTCAATATCCGCTTCCCGGATGGCGCGCGGTTCTACTTCGGGTGCGATGACCTGAACAGGTGCCGGTTTTGTCGCTCCTCCAGGCTCTTCGGCTGCCGCCAACGGCGGCAGCGCAATTGAGCATGCCAGTAACAGTGCCTTGCCAGACCGTTTGCCAGCCAGCGCCGGCATTAAAAGAAGGTGTTCAATCCGATTTTCCATTCACTTAAACCCGTACTGTCTGAATTGGAAGATACCGAGTACAGGCGGTACTCGGCCCGAACAAGGAAGTTGCGTCCGATGTAGTAACTGAGACCTCCGCCAAACGTAAGTGCGTCGGCGTCGCCCAGGTCGCTCAGTAGCACTTTCTGGCGAGCATCGAAGGAAAAACGCGAGACGCCCATCAGGGCGTAGGGTGTCAGGTTCCAGCGATGAAACGGCTCGATAATTACGTTGGCGCTATAGTAGTCACTGGTTACAGACCGGTTGTAAATCTTGCCAGCTTCAAGTTCGGCTCCCATCCAGGTGAGGGGGCGGTAGCCAACCGCCAGACTGAAGCTTGTAGATTTTTCAAACAGACCGGTCGTGAAGCCAACCCGCCAGTTTGACGCCAGGTACTCACCATGCCCGACTTCAGGAAGGTCTGCAGGAAGTCCGGTTGGCTGAAGTGTGTGGCCCAGTTGTGCGGCTTTGGTCCAGCCTTCCTCACCTGACACGGAGCGCACCTTGTACCAGTTCGTTTTGCGTTTCAGCAGTTCAACCTGCTCGCCTTTCTCTATCACGTGAAACACCGGGTAGCCACGGCCTGGCGCTGTGTGAAGCTCAATGAACGGGTCGACTACCTCAAGCACTACACCGTCTTCATCGAAGCCGGTCTGAGCATCTGCCTGGCCTACTGAAACGGTCAGCAAAAGCAGAGAGAAAAGCACACCCCGACCGAGGCTTCCCGAAAACAGGGAATAAAGTCCGATGTTCTTGTCTGTGATGGCGTTCATAGCTTTGAAACCGATGCTCTTTGTCTGTGTAAAATAATGTTAAACAATGTAAAGAACTGTTTTTATTGAAAAAAAAGTGATCCGCGATGGAACTCTGACGAGCGCGCCGGCGTTCAGCAATGGCCCACGCTCAATTTCGCGAAGGAAGTCTCATAAATAGAATCGAAAAGAAAATGATTCGATTTATCAGAAAAGATCTGTGCTAGCGTATTTAACAATGTTTAACGAATGAAGCGAATCCCAGGAAAACTGGCCGTCCGAGAATAAATGAGCCGTGAACACAAGAGCTCTCCGGGCAGAGTCAGCCAACTCAAAAGTCCGTCCCCTGATTGTTCATGGTTATTGGTCAGCGCTAAACGGGCGTTCTGGCTCAGGAGCACGATGGTGACTTTTCAAAAGCAGGGATCTGGTCGCAAGCCAGCAAACATCAAATCATGCAGAGCGCCATCCGTTTTTCTGGCGGTGGTTCTGTTCGTGGTCTGGGGTGGCCAGGCAGTGGCCAGAGAAGAAGCGGCCGGGGCCGCCGGCCAAGTGGGCTCTGGTGCGCCCTCGGCAACCCTCGACCAGATTATCGAAACGCCACTATCGGTTCGCAAGAGCCGTGAGCGGGCGCAGCGTGCCGTGAATGAACTGTCCCGGGAGATTCAGGATCTGAAGCAGTCCGTGGTGGTTTTGAATAAGGACCTGCGGGTTCTCGAAGAGAACCTGTTGTTTCCGGCGAATACCCGTTTCCATGTATTCCTGTCTCTGGATGTTGGTGAGTTTTTTCGACTGGAAGGCGTTGAGCTGCGACTGGATAACGAAACCGTTACCTCCTACCTGTACAGCGAAGAGGAGCGCCAGGCTCTTGCCAAGGGCGGGATGCACCGTCTGCATCTGGGCAACGTCAGCGCTGGTGAGCACACGCTGTCGGGGTTCTTTATCGGACAGGGACCCAATGGGCGTGAGTATAAGCGGGGCAGTAGTCTGCGCTTTACCAAGGGTCAGGGTCCGAAGTATGTCGAGCTGAGCATCGCTGATTCCGAAGCACGGCAGCAGCCGGAATTCACCGTTCGGGAGTGGTAAGCCATGTTGTCTCGTCACTCCGCCAGCCGCGCCCTCCGGCAAGTAATTCTGGGTCTGACCATCGGTGTGTTGACTGGCCAGAGCAGCATGACATTGGCCGTTACGGAAGTGCATGACCTGAAGTATGGCGCCATTCTTTTCGAGTTTTACCAGCAGAACTATTTTGAAGCGCTGGTGGAATACGCATGGGCAGAGGAGCACGGCGGTATCCAGAACCACGGTACCTATCCGGAACTGCTCAAGGGCGGCGTCAGTCTCTCCTATGGCCTCGATACCCAGGCCGAGGAAATCTTCACTCGCGTTGCTCGCGGCAACCTGACTGAGGAAGTCCGCAACCGGGCCTGGTTCTACCTGGGGAAAATGCAGTACCTGCGGGGCGATACCAGCGCCGCAGCCCATAACCTCGGTAATGTTCATGGCGGGCTGCCGGAGGCTGTTGATTCCGAGTACCGCTATCTCGCTGCGCTGGTCAATGTGAAGCTTGGTTACTTCTCGGCAGCGGAGTCCGTTGCCGACAGCATCGATACCGATAGTCCGTTTGCACCCTATTTTTATTTCAACCTCGCCATTGCTTTTGGTGCCCAGCAAGCGCCAGACCGAGCCATTGCTGCTCTGGAAAAGGTCATCGACCTGAACGATGGCAGTGAAGAGCTGCGGCGGCTGGCGGACCGTGCCCGAATGGCCCTTTCCTTTCTGTACGCGGGTCGCGACGACCAGACCAGTGCGGGTGTGCAGTTGTCCCGGATAAGCAGCACCGGGGCCTACTCCAACCGTGGCTTGCTTGGGGCGAGCTGGATGGCCATTAACGACGGTGCCTTCCGGGATGCGCTGGGTCCCCTGGACGTGCTCGCGAAACGCTCCATCTCGCTGCCGGAAGTTCAGGAGGCCATCCTCCTGCAGCCCCATGTCTACGAACAGCTGGGGCTGAACGGCCGTGCGGCTCAGGGCTTTATCGAGGCTGACAGAAAATTCCGTGATGCCCTGGACTGGCTCGACAAAGCGAGGCGGTCCCTGGATCAGGCCGATGTGATGGAGCTGTTTGTCCGCAATCTTGACGAGGTGCTTGGAGAGAGCGACTGGTTTGGGCGGGCTCCGTCGGTGTCGGTGAATTACCTGTCACCGTTCCTGGTGGAGTTGATGTCCGATCACAGTTTCCAGTCCCTGCTCAAGGATCTGCGGGATTTGTACGCCATTCGAAACAACCTGGAGCGTTGGCAGGCTCGCCGGGACGATTTTGACGTAATTCTGGCCGCAAGGGCGAGGAGCCTGGATGGGGGTAGCCACCGCACGGGAATGGCCTCGCTCCGGGGCCAACTGAAAGAGAGCCGTCAACAGTACCAGATATTGTCCAAGCGACTGATGGAACTTGCTCCTGAAGACCGTGAAACGCTCCAGTGGCGATTGGAGGACCTCGCCTTTGATATAAGCCGTGGCGAACAGATGCTGGAGGCTGTGAGTGGCGCTCAAACCATTACTGACGGTGTGCGTTTCGAGCAGGCGGTGGTTCAGATGATGGCGCAGGTTGATGCGCGGTTGGTTCGGACGGAAGGTCTGATCGCTCAGTTGGAAGACGTCATGCTCACGCTGGTGTCCACCGAGCTGGATATCCATGAACAGAGACTGAAGCAGTACCAGGTTGAAGCCCAGTTGGCCAAAGTCCGGATTCTTGACCGTTCCTTGCAGTCCCTCGATGGGACTGAGACGGAGGCAGCATCTGCAGCTGACGAAGAAGGGGATGACCATGCGATCTAGGATTCTATGGCTTGCGCTGTTGGTCAGTGGATGCGCCAGTTTCGACGATGGCGCAACCATCGGGACCATACAGGACAGCCACCAGCCCCTGGCAGACATACCATTGCCCCGTGTCATGCACGAGGACGTTCGCCGGGAGTATCGCGAACTGCTGAAAACCATTGAAGACCGGGAACTCAAGGAGCAGATTGAGCGCCGTATTGCCAGCGTTTATATGCTCGAAGGTGATTATAACCAGCTCCGGGGCGTATTGCCGGGCGATACGGGCTATTTCCCGGATGCCATTGTCGCTTATCAGGAACTGCTGCAGAAATACCCGGACTCTGACGAAAATGCCGAGGCCATGTACCAGCTGGCCAAGGCCTATGATCTCGATGGACGCGATCAGGACGCGAAAATCGTTCTGGAGCAGTTCATCCAGGATCATCCTCATTCAGAGCGGTTGGCCGAAGTCTATTTCCGGAAGGGCGATATTCATTTCCGCCATGAAGAGTATGAAAACGCAGAACAGGCTTATCGGGCGGTCATCGCCCTGGGAAACGATTCTGCGTTCCTCAACAACTCCTACTACCTGTTGGGCTGGTCCCAGTACAAACTGTCGGATTACGACAACAGCCTGATGGCATTTTCGCAGGTTCTGGACCGGCTGGTGCCGGCCGACGGGAAAATCGAGAAACTGGATAACGTAAACCGTTCCCTGGTTGACGATACGTTGCGGATCATGAGTGTCGGCCTGGCTTATGCCGGAGGCGCTTCGAAGATTGACAGCATGTTCGCCCGCCGCCCGGAGAGTGCGAAATACACCTGGATCCTTTACTCAAGTCTGGGCAAGCACTATCTCGAGAAACAGCGTTATGAGGATTCTGCGTCCTCATTTCGGGCGTTCGTGGTGCAGAACCCGGATTCTGACAGGGCACCGGAAATGCACGCGGACATGATCCGTGCTTATGTGGATGGCGAGTTCTCCCAGCAGGTCCTGCCCGAGAAAGAGAGCTATGTCCGGAACTATGGCATCCGCTCCGAGTTCTGGAAGACCAAGCCGGCAGACATCCGGGCCAAGGTTATACCCAATCTCAAAACCTACATTGATGAACTGGCCCGGCACTACCATGCCACCGGACAACGCCTGAAGCGCGAGCTGGCAGAAGGTGCGGCCTCAGCTGCCGGTCAGGTCGCCAGCGTTGCGGAACAGCGCACCAGTTTCCTGAAAGCCGCCGAATTCTACGGTGAGTTTGAGCAGACTTTCCCGAACGACCCGAAAGTGCCGGAAATGGTTTATATGCGTGCGGAAGCGGCCTTCGATGGCGGCGACTACCCGACTGCAATCACGCACTACGAGCGTACGGCATACGAGTTCAATAGCTCCGGGTTCGGAGCCGACGCGGGTTACGCCGCCATCATTGCCTACCAGAAAGAAGCCGAGCGTCTGATGGCGGAGACAGGGGAGGGCAGTGAACAGCTTCGCGCCTGGCGTAGCAAAGGCGTCGACAGCCAGTTGCGCTTTGTTCAGGCTTTCCGGGACGACGAGCGTTCCGGTGCAGTACTGGCCAAAACCTCTGAGGAACTCTTTGCCCTGGGTCGGTATGAAAAAGCCCTCGAAGTGGCCACCGGCATCGTCAGCCGGGAGGGTAATGTGGACCGGGAGCTCAATCGCACGGCCTGGGGGGTCATCGCTCACAGTCAGTTCGAATTGGGTGATTTCCCGGCGGCCGAGGCCGGTTATCGCAACCAGCTTCGATACATCGACACCGCTGACAAGCAGTATGGCGAAATTTCCGAGCGTATGGCGGTCACCATCTACAAGCAGGGTGAACAAGCTCTGGAGGCCAAAGACCTCGCCGGCGCCGTGGAACAGTTCCTTCGCATCAAGGAGGAGGCTCCCAATACCGATGTCCGGGTGATTGCCCAGTTTGATGCCGCGACCCACCTCATGACACTGGAAGACTGGGACCCGGCTTTGGCAGAGATGAACGAGCTGCGCCGCCTGTTCCCGAACCACAAGCTGGCGGCAGACCTGCCCCAGAAGATCGCCTGGGCCTACGAGCAGGACGAACAATGGCAAAAGGCCGCGCGTGAGTACGAGTCCATCTATCGAAGCGATGCCAGGGCCAGTGTTCGGAGGGATGCACTGTTTCTCTCCGCCGAGCTGTATGAAAAGGCTGGCGACCAGGAGCAGGCACTCACCTACTTCAAGAAATGGGCATTCGATTATGAAGAACCATTTGATACCCGGATGGAAGCCCGTTACCACGTGGCTTACCTATACAAGCGTATGGATGACCTGAACCGTCATTTGTACTGGCTGCGCCGGGTGATCGACGGTCACAACAAGGCGCCATCCGGCTGGCAGAGTGACCGCTCTGCCTGGCTGGCGGCCTGGGCGAACAATGAATATGGCGATTACTGGCGCACTGAATTTGACCGGGTCCGGCTTCGTCATCCTCTGAACAAGAGTATTCCGCGCAAGAACGAAAAGCTGAAGAACGCGCTGGATCGTTACCAGCAGGCGGTTGACTACAGCGTTCTGGATCAGACCACGCGCGCGACTTTCAATATCGCTGATTTATATGGGCAGTTCGCCCGGGAGCTTATGGATGCTCCCAAGCCTAAAGGCTTGAGTGAACTTGAAGCCATGCAATACGAGCTGGTGCTCGAAGAGCAGGCGATTCCCTTTGAAGATCTCGCGATTGAAGTGCATCAGGCGAACATCGAACGCTCCTGGGGCGGCATGTTCAATCCCTGGATTGAACGAAGCTTTGGGGCGATGGCGAAGCTGAATCCAGCTCGATTCGACAAACAGGAAGTACAGGTGGCGTATGGCGATGGTATCCGTTAATCCCGTGCGTGCGGGCGCATTGATCACCGCACTCATGCTCTCCGGTTGCGCCGGGCTGGGTTCAATGGGCAATTCCACAACCGCTCCGGAAAAACCGGGAAAGGACCTTGTTTCCCCGGTTGCCCAAACCAGCGACGTGCCGGAACCGGAGCACCAATACCTGCCGCAGCAGGCCTACGACGCCCAGGGTAAGAAAGTGGAGTATGTACCGGTGCCAAACCCTTACACCGCCGCGCCTGATGCTGTGCCACCGGCTGTGGTTACCCGCTTCCAGGATGCCAGCGAGCTGATGGCGGAAGAACAGTACAGGGATGCTCGCAAGGCTTTTGAGTCCATCACCCGCGATTACCCGGAATTGTCGGGGCCGTGGGTCAAGTTGGGTGAGTTAGCGGAGATTGGAGAACGGATGGAGCGGGCCGAGAAATCCTACCGCAAGGCGCTCGAGGTCAATCCCGATAACGTCAATGCCTACCTCGCTCTGGCCCTGTTTCAGCGCCGCACGGGAGACTTTGCCGGTGCCCGGAAAACCTATCTGTCGGCACTTGAGATCTGGAAGGATTTTCCGGAAGCCCATCTGAATCTGGCGATTCTGAACGACCTCTACATGAACCAACCCGAGCAGGCACAGCCCCACTACGAGGCATACCAGTTCCTGGTTGGGGGCGACGATGAAAGAGTTGCCGACTGGCTGGTGGAGGTCCGGCGCCGCACCGGTATTGAAACCAGCTTCATCGATAATCCGCCACCGCCGCCCGAAAATACCGGGGAGGCAGCAAGTTCCGAGCCGATGGCAGCGGACAAAGGTACGGCGTCAGAACAAACCGAAGAGAAGGGCTAGGAGGCCACCATGCCAACGTTCGGATCACGGCTTTCCGTTATCACAGCCATTGTTTCTCTGCTCGTGGCGCAGAGCACCCTGGGGCAGGAGGACATCGACCTGGAGAGCACCTTTGTCGGCGACAAGGAGCAACCCTCGGTCAGTTATTTCATTCCGTGGAAACCGCCGGAAGGGCCGGAAAAGCTCTACCGTTCAATCACCTCTGTGTCCGGCAGGGTGTTTGAAGTAGTGGATCGGGATGTGCACTCAAGAACCATGCAGTTCTACGACGAACTTTCTCTGGAAGAGCCCGCGGGCCCGGCCGAGCAAAGCAAACATTAAAAGCGAACCAATCAAACAGCGACGTGTGGAGTACCTGACATGAATTTTTATTCAAGCATAGTTTCATTCTTCCAGGAAGGCGGTGCCTTCATGTTCCCGATTGCACTTGTTCTTATGGTTGGGCTGGCCATAGCGGCGGAACGGTGGATATTCCTGAAACGGGCGTTTCAATCCAACAAGAAAGCCTATGCCCAATTGTTGCCGCTGATGAATGAAAACAAATTCGACGAGGCCGAAAAGGTGGCTCAGGACAATGGTTCCGCCATCGGGCGTCTGATTGCGGTTTCGCTGGATACCATGCGGGCATCTCCCCGCCGGGATGACATCCACGCCGCGATGCAGGAAGGGGTGATGGAGAGCATTCCGCGCCTGTCCAAGCGCACCAACTATCTGTCGATCCTCGCCAACGTATCTACGCTGCTGGGCTTGCTTGGCACCATCATTGGCCTGATTGCTGCGTTCACCGCGGTCGCCAATGCCGATCCAGCTGACAAGGCGACCCTTCTGTCTCAGTCGATCTCCGTGGCCATGAACACGACAGCGTTCGGTCTCATTGCCGCGATCCCGCTGCTGCTGATCCACTCCCTGCTGCAGAACAAGACTCTGGAAATTGTGGAGAGTATTGAAATGGCGGGCGTGAAAGCTCTCAACACCATTGTTCGCAGCAACCGTCGTTCCGTTAATACGCGTGAATCCGACGCCTGATCCAAGCAGGTAATTTGTTATGTTTGTAAAACGCAGAGAAACGGAAGAACCGGACATCGATATCACCGCTTTCATGAATCTCATGATCGTGCTGGTGCCGGTACTGCTTATGAGCATGGTGTTCAACCACATCTCGATTCTTGAGCTCAACTTGCCGGATCTGACCGGTGCCCAGACCGCGAGTGCCGAGGACAACCGGCAGTTGGAAGTGGTCATCCGGGAATCCGCCATTGAGGTGTATTACCCCAGCGGCAATCTGGTAAAGACCATCGAGAAGCTCGGGGTCAAGGATGAAAGCCAGGACGCGCACCATGATTTCCGGGCCCTGTCTGACGTTCTGAAGGAAATCAAGCGTCGTCTGGCAGAGAGGAACATCGCCAAGAAAGACGTGCTTTTGCTGTCTGAGCCGGGTGTCACCTATCAGTCTCTGGTCTCCACTATGGATACCCTTCGTTCCGCCAAGACGGTTGTCGTTGCCGAGGCGGTGGACGTGGAACTCTTCCCGGAAATTTCCCTTGGGGACGCACCAAAGAAAGGAGGGAAGTCATGAATGACAAGGTGACTTCGTTCGGCCTCCAGGGTAACCGAAAAGCGTTCATGAAGCCGGCGAAGCTTAATCTGGTGTCGCTCATGGATATTTTCACCATCCTCGTGTTCTTTCTGCTGCTGAACTCGGGCAGCAATGAAATTCTCAAGGTCAATGATGTGACCCTGCCGGATTCCACGGCGGAAGAGCGTCCGAAAGAGACCACTGTGGTCATGATTACCGAGGATGACATCCTGGTAGATGGCCGGCCAGTTGCCTCAATCAATGAGGTGATTATCTCCAACGGCCTCATTGATGGCCTGATGGAAGAGCTCCGTTTCCAGGCCAGCAAACGTTCAGAGCTGACCGAGCGCGAGAAGACTCTTGGCCGTGCAGTGACCATTCTGGGTGACCAGGAAATCCCATACGAACTCCTTAAGCGGGTAATGCTCACCTGCGCCAAGGCAGATTATCGGGACCTTTCCATGGCCGTTTCACGCGTTTCCGGCAACAGCGGCGCCTGACGGAGAGGATCGATGACTGCAATGACAACAACACCCTACGAGTTCGCTCTGCCCTGGGAATCCAGTGGCGAAGAGGACAGTCGCTTCAAGCGCATACTCAAGCGCCTGTTGCTGCTGCTTCTGCTGCTGGCGGTGATCTTTCCCTGGCTTCCCTTGCCAGAAGTTGACCGTGAGGAAAAAGAGCGGGTGCCACCGAGCCTCGCCAGGGTCCTCATTGAGCAACGTAAGGTCGTGCCACCTCCGCCTCCACCTGAACCGGTGAAGCAGGAGGAGAAAGCAGAACCGGAACCTGCTGAAAAGAAGGCCGCTCCGAAACCCGCGCCTGCCAAGGAGGTTACAAAGGCCCGCGAAAAGGTTTCCAAAATGGGTGTCGCAGCCTTTTCGAAGGAACTGTCCTCACTGCGCAGTTCTCTGGATGTGGCCAAACTTCAGGCTCGCAACACGAACGTGACCACCGGCGCTGCCGCGAAGGCCGCGCGCTCTGTACTGGGCGCCACTTCGGCAACCAAAACCAGTGGCGGTGTGAACAGTTCGGTAATGAATGACTCTGGCAGCGGCACACAGCTCGCGGCGCATTCGTCGAAAGCCGTTGAAAGCCCGATAGGCAGTGGCTCGGGCGGGGCCGGCGGCAGCAGTGGCGGTGGTTCTCATCGATCGAGCGTCGATGGTGGTCGGGACATGGAGTCTATCCGAAGAGTCTTCGAGCAGCACAAAGGCGCGATATACGCCCTTTATAACCGCGCTCTGCGCAGTGATCCGCGGCTCAAGGGCAAGTTTGTTTTCCATATTGTGATCGAGCCGGATGGCAGCATTTCCAAGATTAATCTGGTGGATAGCCAACTGGAAGACAAGAAGCTGGAGCTGAAGCTCCTGGCCCGGATTCAGATGATTTCCTTCGGTCCGGAGGATGTCGCGGCAACGCCGGTTAATTACAAGTTCGATTTCATGCCTGGTTGATGGACATCCGGAACCGGCCGTTCCTGGCTGGCTCCGGTTGCCTGCTGCAGTGCGGGTTGGGGAGAAGGATGATGAATAACTTACGCAGCAAGGTTGGTGGTCTGGTTCTAGCAGGCCTGGTGGTGACGGGCCTGAGTGGTTGCATTGAGGGGGAACTCAGCGATAACGAGCAGAACATCCTCTCTGATCAGCCCTTTGCCTATGTGGTCAGGGACTATCCGGACATGGGTGACACCTCGTCACTGAATATCCGGCCGCCGCTGGACCCCCGCGCGCCATACGCGTTCAATCCGGGTGCGAAACTGATGGTGCGGGACCGGATCGCCCTGAACTCCAGCGAACGCAATGTCCTGAAAGGCTATTTTGGCAGCGGTGCCTACGATGTTAAGGATCTGGAAGTGTCTCCGGACGGAGAGCACATGGTCTTCGCCGCCCATGGGCCGGCGGGCAGCGTTGTGCACAGTACCTGGAACATCTACGAATACAGTTTCGCCACCGGACAGGTGCGCCGGATTTTTGCGGACGACGACCTGGCGAATATCGGCGAGGATACCAACCCGACGTATACCAACGAAGGAAAGATCATCTTTTCATCTTCCCGCCAGCACTCGCGTGGCGACTGGCGGAATCTCGATCTTCGGGAATATCTGGAAGACTTCAATGAACCGGCGTCACTGCTGCATTCTGTAAACCCGGACGGCAGCGGGCTGGCCCAGATTACTTTTGGCCAGTTCCACGATATTGAACCCGGAACCATGAACGACGGGCACGTGGTTTTCATTCGTTTCGGTCGCATTTACGAAACGCTGCAGGACTGCACGCTGGACAACATCGATGACCCCAATTTCAACCAGCAGCCTCACGGCGGTGGTTTTGGCCAGGGTAACGGTGGCCAATTCCCGTCAGGCCTGGAACAGCCCAAGGAATGGACCGTTGCAGACAAATGCGGTGCCTCACTTGCGGGCCAGGTAGACGGTGAGCGTATTTTCGTCGAGGACGTGCTCAGCATGTATCGGATTACGCCCAGCGGCGGCAATGTACATCGATACTTTGGCAGCCTTAGTGAAGAGTTTTCAGATGCCTCCTTCATTCATTACATGGACCCGATCCCCCTCGACGACGGCAATCTCCTGACCGTTATGCGCCATATCTACAGCCCCGTATACGGCGGTGATCTGGTGAAAATCAACAGCCAGAACTTCTTCGCCGTGGGCAAGCCCGTGGATACAAGTGTCATTGGCGAGGCAGAGGAGTCGATGACACCGGGGCTGGTCAATTTTTACCCCAATCAGGTCTCCCCGGCTGGTTGGTACAGTGCGGTTGCACCCTACAACGACGGTTCTGCCCGGTTGCTGGCCAGCTGGGCACAATGCCTGACGTCCGATGCCTCTATTACTGCCGTCTGTGAAGGTTCGTCCACCGTGGATAACCTCAGTGAGCCGCAATACGGCATCTGGATGGTGAATCCTAACGAGAATACTCGCTTGCCAGTGGTGAGGGGCCACGAACGCGCCTTGTATACCGACATCGTGATCGCAGATTATAACGAGCTGGCGGAGCCTTACACCGGCGAACGGCCCAGTCTTAACCTCGAAGAAAACACCGCTCTTTTCCATATCCGCAGTGTTTACGATCTGGACGGTGCCGATAGCGCGGAGCTCTATGACGGCGGCATAGAAACACGGAGGGACCCGTCAGTGACTCATCCGGACGATCGCTCAGAGCGGTTTGTCCGCGTGCTGGGAAAACGCAGTATTCCGCCGGAACTGGAGCAGGCGATCCTGACGAACGAGGTTCTGAACCCGACCGATGGCTCCCAGCCTCCGCTAGGGCTGACGCCACTCGTTGGCTCGGGCAACCGTGCCCTCTACGACGTGCTGTCTTACGCGATGGTGGAGCCCGATGGCTCAGCCATGGTGAAAGTGCCGGCGGACACCAGCTTCACCTTTGAGGTCGTCAACAAATACGGCAAGCGTGTGGACCTGATTGCTGCCCCGGATTACAACTACAACTATCTGATTCAACATCCACGCTCGCTGTTGCTGGAGGACGGCGAAGTGCTCAAGTGCTACGGCTGTCATGACCCCGAGGTCGATATTCCCCATGCCCGAACCGATGTCGAGCTTGCGTCGGCTAACCCGGGTGCGGCCGGTGCCGGTCTGCCATTCCCCAACGCCAATCCGACGATCATTGCCGAGAACTGGAAAGACACGATGGCAGAAACCCTGGTGAATTCGCTGGGGGCACTCACCACGACCTGGGCGGACACGATTCGCTATGAGGACTACTGGAGCAATCCACCGGATCAGTCTCTGGGGTATGAGATTCCTTACGCGGACCTGACCACTCCAGTGCCAGTGACGGATATCTCCTGCCTGACCAACTGGACCAGCGACTGCAAGGCGACCATTAATTATCGGGAGCACATTCAGCCGATTTGGAGCAGCTGCCGGGTCGATCCGAACCAGAACGTGGTGACCTCTTGCCAGAACTGTCACCGTGCCGCGGAGAGCAAATCCTGCCCGGACGGTACCGGGGGTGGCGGTGCCAGCACCGGGCTGCTGCTGGGCAGCGGCAATGCCTCCTGGGATGCGCGACAGCTGGAGTCCTACGTGCAGTTGTTTAACCCCGACTATTACATGAAGCAGGAAAACGGCGAGTGGATAGAAGTGGACCCAACAGTGGATGGCGCCTGCCCGGACGGCGTTCAGGGTGACCTGACAGTACTGCCCGACCCAGGCGTCTGTTTCGCCCGCCGTCTAATGAGCGCGCGCGGGGCCATTGCCAGTGCCCGCTTCTTCAGCCTGTTTGATAACGATCCGGATGACGATGAATACGAGGTGGACACCGCGGCGACTGCCGAGATCCGGCGCAGTCATGTGGGCATGCTCAGCGATGCAGAGTTACGGCTGATTGCAGAGTGGCTCGACAGCGGTGCCCACTTGTTCAACGACCCGGAAAAGTTTGAGCTCCCTGCACCCTGAGAAGGATAAATGTCGTGACAGTTGCGTTAGGCCAGACAGATATCATTGACCTGGACAGCTGGGACGTTCCCAGCCGTGATCTCAATCGCCCGGATAGGGCCATCCCGCCCCGGTCAGCCTGGCAGATCGAGTGCCGATTTCGCCAGACCAGCGTCCGGGCCAGATCCAGCACCCTGTTCAGTCGGTTCAACCGGCACTATCTGTCGATCCAGACGCACCGGCGCAAGAAGGAGTTGCCGGAAAAAGTGATCGATCTGACCTTTGTGGAGCCTCAGCCGAGAGAAATCAGAGACTTCTATTACAAGCTCTGGTTCGCTGCAGCTTGTTTGATCACAGTGCCAGCGGCAATCTACTCCCTTGTCCCGACTTCCTTGTGGTGGCTGGTCCCTCCATTTGGCGTGGCCATGGTGCTCGCTGCGGTAGCGCTCCGCCGGCGCCGGCACTGTTTTGAGTTTCTGGCGCTGAACAGCGAAGTGGCCCTGTTCTCAGTTGACGCGGCGGACCAAGCCAGGGTGGCAGCCTTAATTGAGTCAGTGTGTACAGGTATTGCCATGGGTCAGCGCCAGTTACCGGAGGGCAAAGGCAAGGTTCCTCTGGCGGTTTCAGAAATGCGCCGGCTGTCTGCAGACGGGGTTATTACCAAAGAGCAATACGAAGTCATCAAGCGAAACTGGTTTGCGCTTTAGTCTTTGTATTATGCTGATCGCATCTTGATTAGAAGGAAGTATCGTAATGACCCGTTCACCGCTCCAGGGGCTGATCACCGCTCTGGTGTTTGCCTTCTTGGCAGGCTGTAGCAGCCCTGAAAGTCCGCAAGAAGTCGCCGCAGCCTTCTGGCAGGCCATGGCCGAAAACGACGCCAGCGATGTGGTGGAATTCTCCACGCTGACGGAATCGGCTGAGTTTGACGGCTACAAACGCAACTGGACCAACGCCGTTCCATCATTCGGCCGAGTGGTCATTGATGGCACTGAAGCGACCATTGTTACCCGACTGCCGGCAGAAAGCGGCTCTGAAGGGGAGCGGCTGGAGCTGGTCACCTACCTGATCCGGGAGCCCGATGGCTGGCTCGTGGATTACCAGCGTACCGGGGAGGCGATTCTCAACCCGTCGCCATTGCGTGGCATCATGGGAGAGCTGAACAAGCTTGGTGAGAAATTGTCGAAAAGTTTTTCATCATCCTCCGACGATTTTGAAGCCAGCATGGACGAGTTTGCCCGCAGTTTTGAAGCCTATTCCGCCGAAATCAACCGCCAGGCTCAGGATGCGATGGAAGATTTTGGCGACACCCTCCAGGACGCTATGAAGGAACTGAAGGAATCGCTTGAGGAGGCGCTCAAAGAAGACCGGCAGGCGCCCCCGGAAGATCGGGTGATTCTGGAGCAGGCGGCACACGATCTGGACACCAAGGGTGAGGCGCTGGATGAGCCCACCATGGAAACCCTGGCGGATGCGAGCCATACCCTGGCTGAAACAGGTGAACGCTTGAGCCGCCTGAGTGACGGGACCTTCAGCCGTTATCAGGATGAGTGGGAAGCCAAACTGGCCGAGATTCGCGCCGAAACTGAAGCCTTTTTCGAGAATCTGAGCCAGCGTTTCAGCTCACAAGGGTAGCTACGTTACTCCGCCTGCCCTGTGCCCCGCAACATGGCCTGCAGAAGCTCATCTGCGTCGAACTTAGTGAGCGCCTCATTGGCGCCCACCTGGTTGGCATAACTCAGGCTCATCTCACTGTTCAAGGAGGTGTGCAGGATGATGTAGGGCTGTTTCAGGGCATTGTTATCCCGGATGTTGAACGTGAGCTCGTAGCCATCCAGCCCGGGCATTTCAATGTCACTCACTAGAATGTCGATGGGACGGCCCAGTTCATCGTCCTTCAGGAGGATCTGCAGTGCCTCGTCACCATTAGACGTGACCTGGTAAGAAATGTCCTTGCGGTCCAGCACATCACTTAACTGTTTTCGGGCCACCTGTGAGTCGTCCACCAGCAGGATATTGAGGGACTTCAGTGTTCCGCTCTGAACGTCGGTGAGCATGACCTCATCTGTATTGAGGGATTCCGGGTAGACTTTGGCCAGCAACAATTCGACATCCAGCAACTGGATGATATCCCCGTCCACATCCAGCAGGCCGGTGATGAAGGCCCTTTCGCCAAGGGCCTTGGGTGGCGGTGTTACATGCTTCCAGTCCGCCTCGATGATCTGCTGGACGCCCCTTACCAGAAAGCCAATTTCCTGGCGCTGGACATCCGTGATGATGATTGAGGCCTTTTCTTTTTCTTCCCGGGTTAATGGTGGATAGCCAACCGCTGCTGCCATATCAATTACCGGCACTGTAGAGCCCCGGAAAGTGGCCGTGCCAACAACCGCATGATGGCTGTGGGGAAGTTTGGTCAGGTGCATGAAAGGAAGAATTTCCCGAATTTTCAGCGTGCCAAGGCCGAACAACCGATTACCAGACAGCCGGAACAGCAACAGTTTTTGGGTCTGCGTGGCCTTTATGGACATAAAACCGGATCCTTTCAAAAGCAAAGCCCCTGAAAGGAGGAGCTTTTTGAGCTGTTAACTCGGAATGGCACAGGCAAAAAAGAGCATGCTCATATCTCCGAGATATGTCGTAATAATAGTAGCAGGTTTATCTTTAGGTGAGAGTGAGCAGCTTTGTTTCAATTGGTGACAAAATCCTTCTGATGTTCAGACTTCACAGTCAGATCCGTCCCAGGATTTAAAGCCCCCGGTCTCGGATATCGTGAGCTTGTCAATCTGACTGCGAAGGCGAGGCACGGCTTCTTTCAACATCAGACCTTCGGAACCCCCTCCCATGTCTGTCGCAACCCAACCCGGATGGTAGATACTCACCGCGATACCTTTCCTCTCAAGACTCACCGCCAGATTGCGCCCGTAATCAGTATCGACATTCTTGAGTCTCCATTATGTTGATAGTCACTTACCTTTTAGTGCTGAACTGACTAGTCTTTATTGGTAAGGATCTACGATGCCCGGACGCAAGGCCCATGCTTCCAGGCGTCGCACAAACGGGCCTGGAGTGCTCCATGAAGTTAAGCCAACAGCGTAATCGTGCCACGTCTGCTCCGGTTTTCGAAAACCTTCAGGGTGTCTGGCGCTCTCAAGGTTACGGCAAGGTACTGCGGATCGAGAGCGACCGGTATACCCTGTTTGAGGAGACTGCCATCAGTTGCCGGGAGCTATATGGCGGCAGCCTTGAGAAGCTCAGTCATTATTACGAAGACTTTGAGGTCTCCCCCGGTGGGCAGGCATTCAGTGCTCACCGCGTCAGTGGTGTGGCACGTATTGGTTTTCGGCGTCTGAAAGCATTACCAGCGAGTGCCTCTGAAACCCGTAAGCATGACCCCAAGGACCCGGAGTACAACTTCGAGATCTTTTGGCGAACTTTCGCCGAGCAGTATGCCCTGTTTGAACTCAAAGGCGTGGCCTGGGATGAGGCGTACCGCACCTATCGCCCGCAAATTCACGCGGGCAGTTCACGAGAAACCCTGTTTGCCACCATGGCGGCCATGCTGCGGCCACTGAAGGACGGCCATATCCGCCTGCATACACCTTCGGGCCACTACAGCGCCGGTGCCCACCCCGCACTATACCAGCGGCTGACACGGGAGCTGGAAGACGCCCGTGATGACCGGGAGCTCACCAGTTATCTGGGCGACCTGAAAGAATGGCTGCACGATGTTATCCATGAGGATTATCTGGCGAATCGCGTAAGCCATGGTGGCAACCGGCTGGTGGAGTGGGGGCGACTCAACGAGGCCATCGGCTACCTCAATATCCGCGCCATGGCTGGCCAGAGTGGCAAGACCGGCCAGCCAGCGGCAGACCTGAATGCCGTGGACGGTATCATGCACAAGGTGCTCACCGATATTGGCGAGCTTCCCAACCTGGTGGTGGACCTCCGGGGTAACGGCGGCGGCTATGACGGTGTCGCGCTGCGGTTTGCCGCCTACCTGATGGATCGCAAGCGGCTGGCCTTCACCAAGGCCGCCCGTCATGGCAATGGCTTCACCGGTAAACAGAGCATTCATGTAACGCCTGCCAGCCGGACGTTCCGTGGCAATCTGTTTGTGCTGACCAGTGAGTTGACGGCCAGCGCTGCCGAAATCTTTGTGCTCTCGCTGCTGCAGCATCCCCGCCTCACCCTGATTGGCGAGCCCACCCATGGCATCCTCTCCGATACCCTTGAGCGCCACCTGCCCAATGGCTGGCACCTGACCTTATCCAACGAGATCTACCGGGCCTACGACGGCGAGCTGTATGAAGACGTCGGCATCCCGCCCCATATCCGTCTGCATTACCTTGGCCGGAAGGGGCGAGAGGAGGGCAAGGACCCGATGTTGGAGCGGGTGCTTAAGCTGGCCGGGACGTGAAAGGGTGTTTTGGTCGTGGATATTTCGGACAGTGTAGAACGAAAAAAGCCCCTGAAATCAGGGGCTTTTTCGGTTGTTTGGTGGAGACGGCGGGAATTGAACCCGATGCCGGACCCTTTCAAAGCAACACAGTAAACCACAATATTCGTAAACTCAGCGAGTTACGAAAACCTAGCCCCACACATAACCACAGATTAACACAACCCCGTGGACACGTTGTTGACACTTGGCTTGGTTGGTTTTGGAGAATCTTAAGTATATACGATGTATATACAATTTCGATTAGGGGTATGATGATACCGGGATGTCCTCCGGAGTCACGTAAAGGCATGAGAGCGAGGGAAGGAACAGAATGAGCAAGAAAAAAATCGAAGGTACCCCAGAAGCCTGGGAAAACGGAAGCTTAGGTAGTGATGAAGAGTATGTCCGCGTATCCAACAACCTGGATGACGCAGCCTTGAACGAAGCTGCTTGGCTGCAGCCTATTTCTATTCGTCTCCAGAAATCCCTGATTGAAGACTTCAAGATGATCGCCGAGATCAACGGCATTGGATACCAGCCACTGATTCGCCAGGTTTTAAAGCGGTTTGCCGACGTGGAGAAAAAGCGAATTCTGCGGGAGAGAGCGGCAGAGTTCCGTGAGTTTGTTGATGATGATCCTGATGAGTCCAATGGCAAAGTTGCTGGTGGGTGAGCTCAGGTTACCGTGATCCGAGTGTGGCAGGGATGCCCATTATGGACTCTGGGTGGCATGGGATTATGAGAGCCTTGATGTAGAATATTCTACACCACAGAAAACCGTATCTCTGCACAAAACAATCAGTTAGAATTTTTGACCTTCACTCAACTCCACAATAAAACACAAGTCCGTTGACGTCGCGTTGACACGTTTCTCGTCAACCGGTCTTGGTTAATGACGTGTTAAAGAGTCTCTTGGAATTTTCACTTGCTCAACCTTGCAGCCAGTTCCGTTTGGAGCGTAGGCAGGCGGATGCACAGGGAGAAGCTGAGCATAAGCGGGCAATGGTTCAAAAGAATCGCGAATTATGCGAATTCTGGACGGCGGAATATGACAAGGATGATACTGAAAAGAGCAAGGCTTACCGCGATATGGCGTGTACTCGGTACCGGAACAACCTATGATCGAGAAAGCAGATCTGTCTTTTTTGATGCCCTATAAAACAATGGGTTATGATGCCGAGATGTTCCTTTGTGAGCATTTTCCTACACCGTTAGGGGCTAAAGTCTTACAGAGTTCTGTGGCCTCACCGTATACGATTGGGGTTGAGAGATCCGTTGATAGGTTCTCAGGTGCTTGGAAAGTGTTAACCAATGGTTAAAATTCTTTATCTTTCTCTGCTGGAGCTTTTATCAAAGGGAAACCTGAACTAATCTAATTAGCAGAAAAGATAGTAATGAGAGTAGTGGTACTCAGAAAATGGAATCTTGGACTTTTTCCTGAATCTGGTACAATGCTTGTCCCAAAAAATAGAAATTGGTGCCTAGCACATAGTGAGCGTGGTGTCAAGCACGTAGTTGTCCATGCTTGCAATAACGAAGCGGTCTATCTAATTACTGTTAGCTTGGTCGCTCATGAATAACCGGGAGAAAATTATGAAAGTTACCGACAATCGAACTTCTGAAGACAAGTTAAAAGTCACTGACAACAGGTTTTCAGTCGGCAAGGTGACTGATAACTGATTGTTATTCCTGGTAGAGTTGATAAAAAAGGGCCTCAAGGCCCTTTTTTCGTTTAGGAGTTTTGCTCTTCTGCTGGAGTTTGTGGGCCTTCTTCTTCAAGAGCCAGCTGCTGCATGTCTGGTCTTTTCCATTTGCAGAAAAATGTTATTCCCGGCAATAGCCACTTGGAGGTCCATGCTGACAAAGTATTTCCTGGATGTTGGTGTATAGTCCAATCATCAGGATGGCCGAATCTTATCAGCTCGAACTCCCAGTCGTCCGGAAGGTTCATTGTTATCTTTGCACCACAGGTTGGTTCGTTTCTTCTGCTTATAAAGTAGTCATCCAGTATTGTAGATGTCTCCATGATCTCTACTGATGTCCATGGATGCTCTATCTGGTGTTCTTTTTCGAAAGTAATTTTGAACGAATTTCCATTCTGCTCTACTTTTACTCCCTCGACATCTGGCTTAATTTCTACCTTGTCGTCTTTGAGGTGCAAATCAGTGCTTGAATCAAAGACGGTTTCGTCATCGATTGATATTTTAAGTTTATATTTTGCATTATCTCCATCAAATGTGAGCTCTGCAGCTTTCACAATTGATATGTATCTTATGGTATGAGTGACCGCTTCTTTTTTCTCTTTCTCAGGTTCATCAAAATAGCTTTGATTTTCCTCTAAACAAACGGTGTGAATCTGGTAGCTGCATACCTCATGCCAAATAATGCTGTTGTCGCCATTCTCTCTTACTGTAACGGTTTGGTGATAGTCCGACCTGTGAGGGGTCTCCGCTTCAAGAAATGGCGACAGTTTTTCCGAAAGTGCTGAATACAAGCCTCGTTCATGCCCACAGTGCGGGCCATAGGCTTTTTCGTGGATGTCTTTGAGTTTATTTTTGATAGCCTCTCTAGGTGCGGCCGCGACCATATTATCTAATAGTTTTGCGCTGAGAAGTTCCTTGGTGTCATTGCTTGATTCTTCTAACTGATTCGATAGTTTTGTTACGTGGCTATTGACCATCGGAGATATTTTTTCTCTAAAAAAGCGTTCGATGCCGCTTGCAACAAAGTAGGTTATTATGGAGCTTATAAGAATTACCCAGCCGATCCACTTTGCCTCTACCAAATGGTCCTTTATGAAATTGGAAAGCCAAGAGCTTTCATCTAAGCCTATCCCATCCACAACGAATGCATGAATAGCGCCTGAGTTGTAACCAAGCAGTAGCAAACCTATTGCAGATACAAGAAGAACTGTTGTGTGTAGAGATGGGGTTACTTTCCTCAAGGGCATCCCTGTCGTTGATGTAAATCCATTCCAGTCCATAAAAGCTCCCTAATAACTAAAAATATTTTGCAAGCCTCATGTCGTAATCTTGGGCTCGGCTGCTAATTTTGAGCATATATTGCGTGCAAGCCCTAATTCTTTAGGCTCGTTTTCGGAAATGAACCTTTAACTTCACTTAAATGTTAATGGTCATTCCTTGGGTTTTTGCTAGCAGTGGTCACCACTTCTTACGTTTCCCTTTGCCTGAAACCGCCACCACACACTACGACGGCCAGCCCTTTTGTTCTTGTCTTTCCCTTCGTCGGTCTCCATACCAGGAGCTGGCAATTCTCGCCGCCAGGCTGAAACCTATCCTGCTTTCAGGCTGTTCTCTCTTCTAGCAACTTCTGTTTCTGGATCGATCTGACCACATGACTCGTCGGTGTTGCCAGTCATAAGCCAAAGTGTGTATTTCGGCCAGGTCTGACAAACCTTCTCGAGCAAGTCTCCTCGCGGTATTCGTCCTGTTTGCTCCATTCCCTCGAGCGTCTTTTTCGCAACGCCAATAATCTCGCAGAACTCGGCTCTTCCGCTCGTCTCGGCCTCCCGAATTAGTCGAACTTTTTTTGCTAGTTCGCTTGACATGTACTTAGCCCTAAGTATACTTAGAAATAGGGTGTACCTATAAATAAGGTCACCACAAATGAGTGTGTAATTCAGTGTAGCAGAGTGCAAAACAGTGGACGAGCAGAAACAAATCATCTTGCTAGCAACCCCGGTCATGACCCAGGACCGCTATGCCCAGCTCACCGGTTTAACGGAAGGGCAGGTCCGGGGCCAGATCGAAAAAGGTCATCTCCCGTCCCTGAAGGTGGGCCGGGTTCGGATGGTGAACATCGCCTTGCTCTCTCAGGTGGCACTCGAACAGGAGGACTGGCAATGAAGCGTCTTAACCGTGCTGGCCAGATCAGGGCCGAATACCTTGAGCTCAGCGCCTCTACTGGTATCGAATGGGGCAAGATCTTCTTCTTCGATGGCGCTAAGTGTGTAGCCCGTGCTGATCGCCTCGGACCAGCCTGGATGGTTGCCCCTGGAACCGTCGCTGTCAGCGCCTCAGGCCGTCAGTGGATGGCCGTTGGTGGTGATCGTGTCAACGGTGCCGCTGGCTGGTCCTTCGTCTCTCCTTATATAGAACAGCGTCCAGTGAACGGCGATGCTGTCCGCTTCAACGACAACGCAAAGTCCCTGAAGATCCGCTCCAGGCTCGATGCCTATCTGGACTACTTCCAAAGCGTCAAAGGCGCTCTCCCGGAGTCGGTGGTGCTTCGTGGTGAACAACTGGCCACCTGTGGCGCGTTACCAGGACAGCGCTATAAAGGCATTCGCCTGGAGGCCTACGTATGACCCCGGCCCTCCGTCAGCGGAAACTGCAAGGCATCCAGTCCGTCGTCAGTGTCGCCGTACATCTCCACAAAGTCGGTGAGTGGGACGCCTACTGCGACAGCATCACCAAACTGCTCGGCATGGCCGATGCCTTCAATGAACTGGACGACGACCTGTTCAACTACACCATGGACTGCGTCAACGCCCTGTCCCGCTTCACCCTGCAGCACACCGTTGTGGATTTCGAAGCCTGGGCAATAGGGCAGGCCTGCACCGCACTGAGGGCCGCCGCATGAGATACCACCGTCACGACGTAAGCCGCGCCATCAACGCGGCCAGTTTCGCCTTCCAGGGCCTTCGTCCGTCCTCTGCGCTTACTGCTGATGCCCTGGAAGGCCTTTTTAACAATCTCCTGCACCGGCTAAGCCACCTGCAGGAAGTCCGCACCGACTACCCGTGCGACTACATGGCCCGCTGCAAAGCCGGCTTCACCGACGCCCTGATCAATGAACTGGAAGCCAGCGGCCATCACAGCCCGGCCTTTGACCGCCTTATTCAACTGCGGGACGCCTGGGACTGCGGCCACCTGGATCTTCCCAACGTCACGGAGACGCAACCATGAGCCATATCCCACCCAGAAAAGACCAGGTGGAAGACAAAGAGCGCCGTTTCTACGTCTGCGCCCCGTCCTCCATCTACCTCCAGCTCCAACAGGAAGCCATCCAACGCGGAACAGACCTTTGGACCCTCGGAGGTTCCGTCCTGACCGCATGGCTGGAGGCTGGCTGCCCGACCTTTGGCACTCAGGACCAACACCCTGAAAAGCCTTCGAGTCCGCCCCCGTCATCGTCACC